>CAVQZL010000023.1:0-92623 GCA_963718265.1 uncultured Alphaproteobacteria bacterium
CCTCCAGAGTGAAGTACACCAGTTAATGTTAGAGAAATGGCCTATTTGTTGGGCAGAAGCAGCTTAATCTTTGCCGCACCGTCCGGGGAGATATACAGCTGGGCGCAGGCGGTTCTGGACATCGCCCAGAGCGCCGGGATGCACAGTAGCAGTCTGTAAACTGTGCGACGCAACGGCCACGAATTGGATTTGGATGATTAGATGCATGACTTTCTTCCGTGGTTTCGACTGAAATCTGCGAGTTGGGCCTCCTGGGAGTTTTTTGAGTACTTAGAGGGAGCGCGCCCTGGCCACAGGATCCGGTGGACTCGAATAAAGCTTTCTCATGAATTGGACGCTCAAGGCAGGGTCGTGGATAGCAAATGATCGGCAAATGAGTCAACGACAAACCATTTCGGAGAAATGGTGCTCCGCGGGAAGTTCTTGCTCGAGATCTCCAACCGGATGCGGTGGCCCGGCGGAAACATGCGCCGTGGACCACAGCGGATGTCGCAGATCTGTCTTTTTGGATTCAATCGATAAGGTATTACCACTCAACCTGCACGAGCCCGCCTCCGGCCGCGAAATGGATCCATGTGGACTCGATCGCCGGGGCACGCCGGGCGTCGCGATAAGCCGCTAGCTGGCCGGAATAAGAGAGCGCTTTGGCCGGCCAATCTGCTCTCTTCCCGAGGAACGATTTATGATCGATAATCACGGCGCCTTTGCTGGTCTCGAGCAGGAGGTCAATGTAGCCGGAAGTCCGTTGACCGTGGTTGTTGACGCTCAGAAACGGTGTCTCGACCAGGATCGTTTTCGGCTGGAAAAGCTTGTCTAGTTGGGCAGCAAAACGATCGAGCATCAGAGCGACGTCCTCTGCCTTAATATTCTGGTCCAGGTTGTAGGCGCCCAGGATGCGTTTGATCGCGATCATACGCTCTGGATGCTGCGGATTAATAAATTCAGCGGCAAAGATGGCGTGGAGCGCGTCCCCTAATATATTCTCGTCCACAGCGCCGCTGATAGGTAAGCGATCGCCCAGGTCGATCGTTTGCACCACTTTGGCCGAGACAATCAAGGGTTGCTTGGAGGGCACGATCAATGCGGGTAGCCTTGGCGTCGAAATTACGGGTGCAGGAAACCAGCGATAACTGGTGGCTGCCTCCGGCCTCTCGATCGCTGCAGGTGGTTGAATTGTCCGGGTGCAGTATGGGACTTGTGCCGGTCCGAGCAATCCAGACACCGGGATTCCGGCGTCCCCGAGCGGTCTAAGCCACGGTGCGCCCAGCAAATCGAGCCACGCACTCGGTTGACCCTCCCGGGTGGCCAAGATCAACATGTCTCGAGCACGGGTGAACCCAACATAGAGCAATCTCAATTCCTCTCGGGCGGCGGCGCTCAGCGCCTCCCGACCGACTGTTGCGTTTTCAATTCGTTCCTTCAGCGGAATCTCCGTTTGTTGGCCGCCGAATGGCCAAGGCCAAAAAGCGATTCGCCGGTTGGCCAGCGGATCACGCGCCTCAAACGCTCGTTCTTGTCTCACCGTCGGATCCCACAGATTGGTTCTGTGTTCGTGATCCAGGTCGTCACAGATGACGACCGGCCATTCCAGACCTTTGGCCGTATGATAAGTCATGACGTGGATTGAGTCGGCGCGTTCATCGGTCGCCTTCGAATCGAGCTTTTGCGCCGCGAGTTCGTCACACCAAAAGACAAAGCCCGCGATGGTCGTGGGACGGTGGGTCGCGGCACAGCTCCGTTCATATTGCAGGGCCAAGCCCCGGAGTGCTTCCACATTGGCCCGTCGCTGCGCTGACCGGTTTTCCGACGGTCCCCAACTCGAGATGGTAGCCAAGACATTTCCGGCACCGAGCGCGAGATCGAGTGCCTCTGCGGGCGTCAGTTGATCCACGTGCGAATGCGCTTGATCCAAAGCGGTCACGGAGCCATTGACCAGCGGAGGTTCCAAACCCCAGCGAGAGCCGGACTTATCTTCCGGATGAGCAGCCAGATACCGCAGGCGATCTTCGAGCCACTGTTCCGGCGGGTGCCCGGTCTCCAAGGCGATGATTTCAGCCGTGGCCAGCGTATCGTCCGGATCAGCCATCCGCCGAAGACAGGCCATCGCCAGACGGGCTTCCGGAGTCGATAACAAACCGCTGGTGCCCAATGTCACCGGCAAACCTCGCTCTTGGAGCGCGTCAGCCACCGCCGCTGCCCCCTCATTTGTCCGGCAGAGGATGGCGATATCTCTCAATTGCAAGGGGCGCAATTGACCCGAATCACGATCTTCGATCCGGTTGGAATTCGCCAGAAGCTGAACAACGCCTTCGGCCAGCGCCTGGGCCGCTTGCGGGTTGGTAGGCTGTCTAGGCTTGCCACATTTTATGACTTGGCCGCTCGACAGCACCCAAAACTCCAGCGGCACGGGAAGCGCCGCGTTGAGAGACCGGTTGGCCCGCAGTTCTACATCTTTTCTTGGCAGGCCCAAATCCCGGGCAAAAGCGGGAATAAACAGGTCATTGAAGATTTGGACCAGTTCAGGTCTGGCCCGATAGGTGATGCCTAGTGTTGGCATCCGTTCGGAGGCGACACTGGCTAACACTGCATCCATCAAGGCGGGATCACTACCGCGAAAACCGTAAATGGCCTGCTTGACATCGCCTACCCAGACCGCGCCGCGCTTGACCAGGGCAGCCAATCCGATAAACAGCGCCAGTTGAATAGGATTGGGATTGGCAGCAGAAGCTCCACTCCCGATCGTTTGAGCTGCTCGATCTCCGTATTTGTCCACGGCGTTCCCGGCGTGGAGACCACTCCTCGAAAATCCCACCACAGCACGGTTTCGGCAGGTTCCAGGAAAGCTCCTGGCGCGGTGAGCCAGTGGACATGGCCGGACTCAGCCACGGTATGATTGCAGCAAACGCCGCCACCGATCACCTGGTCGACGAGCCGGTCCAATTGCGCTCGCGAGACCGCTGAAACTGATCGCAAAATCGCCGCCAGTTCATCGGCCTGAGACGCCAATTGCGCATATTGCTCCTTCATCGCGTCCGGCAGATTTTACTTTGCTGCTCGACCCATCGCCCAAGGCACCATGGCTGCGCAGGTCTCTGCCAATTCGCTGCCCGGGGCCCCGGTTTGCGCATCGAAGCGGGGAACCACGATCCATTTGCTTAAACTCTCTTCGACCTGTTTCAGAGCCTTTTGCAAACCGCTGGCGTCGGAGGCGAATTTCTTCGCGAGAAACTCTCGATGTTCTTTGATCGCTCGGTTCCATTCCGCTCCACCGATGCCCGGACGTTCCGCAACAGCGCGCGCGAGTCTAGCTCGTAATCCATCATCCACCGGACTGACCGGATGAATTAAGAACGCGAGCAGGTCACGCGGATCAAGCGGTTCCCAACGCAAGGCCAAAGCAAGCGCCAGCGTTTGCAGCACCGGCCGCTGAGTGGAACGCACGGAAAGCCCGAGCACCGGTTCGTCAAGAGATCGCAAAGCAGTATCGAGATGCGAACATTCGCTCTGCGCGACCAAGGTGGTGGACTGATTTTGGGCCCGACTCCTTTGGAAAAGCTGTGCCGCCAGTTGCGCCAGGGTGATCTCAGAATACGCGGTTACGAAGGTGATGGAGCCGTCGTAGTCGAGTTTGATTGGACGGTTTTCGCAGGGCTTAACTAAAGCCTCCTGAATTTTGTGCAAATCCGTTCCAGGGGAACCCGCGGGCCTCAATGTTTCAGCACCGACAGATCGAAAGGAGGCTCCTAGTTTTACTAACACCCTGCGCAGCAATAGAGGGAGGCTATCTCGATTTTCGAGCACTTCAATGGTGGCAAACTTAGGATCACGTCGATCGAGTTCAGCCAGCACTTTCCGAATACGATCGCCAAAACCAGGTAATAGATCGCGCCCAGCCAACTCTTCCACTTCGGCCAGGTCGCTAATTCGTGACTGGCCGCTGGGTCCGGGGAACCGTCCCAACCGGCGAGCACCAGTTCATCTCGCCAACGCAATAAGGTCTCGGCCACGGCAAGCGGATCCTTGGCAAACGATTCAGTGTAGAAACGCGGTTTTATCGAGGCCGCATTCTGCAAAAACTCGCGATATTGGACAATTCGACCCGCGGCGGACGCAGGTTTCGAGGCCAAGCCAAGCCTAAGTTCAAGGAGGCTGAGAAACCCATGCGGCCCGACAGATCGATTCGTTGAATCTGTCTCGCGGCTGCAAATCTTGATAGCCGTCAAGATCCAATCCGAAGATGATTTTCAAACTTCCCAACTCCTTTCGTCTTGCCCGGGTTCGGACATTTTTAGGCCCGGTCCCGACGTTGAGATATTGATTACCTTGCCTATTGGTGATCCACCGGGGATGGCGTCCCAGCCTTCAGGTCTCACAGCTTTTGAACCCGCACGATGGGCTCCGAGTTTAGGACGCGGAAGTGCCCATCACCGGGCCGACGTACGGACTAAATCCGTGTCGCGTGAACTCGTCATTGTCCGGTTGCTCAATTCGGAAAATCGCACCGCCCGTATCTCGGTGGTAAGAGGCTCGAAGGTCCGGCCGATCGATAGTTCTCGATTCGTTGCATCTCGCCCTCGTTGCGCCGGCCTCGGCAAACCGCCGGCTTGTAAAATCTCCAACCGACGCTTGGCCGCGGGTCGGAGGACTGGCGACTTTAGCTCTCTGCAAACTTGGGCGATGGCCTTCGATTGGATCCGGTCGAGGGGACCGACAGGACTTCGGAAGAGTGCTCATGAGTCAGAGTATAGACCAATGGTCGCTTTGGGGTCGACCAACACTCCAACTCCACACTCCTAATACTTCCACGTACTCCAATACCCCAGTACCCCTGGTCGGTTTGAGGTCGAAGACTTCGCTATACAGATACGGACAGCTTACTTACGCGTAGGGTCAGCAACCATCACCTTTCCCAAGGAGCCGGGGACCGGCAGAAGTAACCTCCCAGTTCCAATCGCGTTCCTCAGTTCCAGGTCGCGGACGATCGACTGGAAGGTCAACCATTCCTCCGCCGGCGATTCATCCCTCGGCACCTGCAGATTCACGCCTCCCTGGCTCGTCAATGCCTCGATGAGAAACGACACATCACCTCCTTGGCGCCCAGCCAAGGGTGACACGAGCTTCATCGACTCGCTGGGTCAGGCTTCTTGATCAGGAATGATTGACTGCACTGAAGGGTAATAGGCGCGATACTGCGTGAAGACGTCCAGAAGAACGCTGCTGTCGACTAAAATCTTCATCAACTAAACTTCGCTTCTCATCAATTTCAGCAGTTCGTCGGTGGAACGTTTGCCGGTACCTCCTCCACGCATGCGCTCGATGAGCGCGCGACCACGGCCCGATGGTTTTGAAGATTTCAGCAAGCGTAGCTCCTTACCGTCAGGCGTCGCCACGAACTCAACTTCGGTGTTCGGCAAAAGGCCGAACCGTTCTCTCAACTCTTGCGGAATCGTCACTTGACCCTTCGATGTAATTCTCACTTTGGTATTACTCTTCAGCCTGTTTAGTCCAGAGGCAAGCCGGGACGGCTTACTTAATTCTACGGGCACAACCGTCGCCGCTCCCAGGGAGCCAGGGATCGGCAGAAGTAACCTGCCAGCAGGTCGGCGGCCCAATCGCGTTCCTCGAGTTCCAGGTCGCGGACGATCGACTTGATGGTCAACCATTCCTCCGCCGGCAATTCGTCCCTCGGCACCTGCAGATTCACGCCTCCCTGGCTTGTCAACGCCTCGATGAGAAACGGCGCATCACCGCCCGGCGCCCAGCCGAGGGTTACTTGGGCTTCATCGACTCCCTGACGAACGAGTTTCTTCGCCAACTGGCGGGCTCGCAGCGCGCCGCACTTGTCCACCTTGTGCGGATCCTTGCCCGAAAGCGCTCCACCGCCGATCGGGACGCCTGGTCCGTAATGGTCGATCACGAGCTTTTTCCCTGAAAGCCCATTGTCTCCCTCGGGTCCGCCGATGGCGAATTCCCCTGCCCCGTTCAGGATAAGCTTGTCAGAGGTGAAGGTCGAAGCGACGCCCTGTAGCCCTCCGGCCTCCATCCGTCTCAGGATCTGCTCGAGTAGGGGCAAGAGGATCCGGTGCTGCCGCTCGAAAGGCAGTTTTGGGGTGTGCTGGACGCTCAGGACGAGGTGACGCCATTCGACCAAGGTTTCGCCCGGTTTCACCTCCAGCGATGCCAACAGCTTGAAATCTGGTCCGAAGATTGAGGAGAGATCCGTGTCGCCCCTAATCTGTGCGAAAAGCTGGCGGCCCAGCTCACCGGAAACCCAGTGAGCAACGGGCAAGTAGTTGGTCCGCTCATCGCCACAGGCGTAGCCGATGACAATGTTCTGGTCATCGGAAAACGGCCGGATGTCGGACTCCTCAGCCGACAATTTTTCCTGACAAACGTCGGTCGTCACCCGGATTTTTCCTGGCTCCGGCTTCCATGGGCCACCGTAGCCGGCAGCGCGGTAGACATTGCCAACGATCTTCTCGATATCGATGGGTTGCGGTTCCCCGGCGATTCTGCCGTCGACGAAGACACAATCGGTGTGGACGGCCGCTTCGACTCCGACCAATGCATCCGGCTTCTGCCGTATGGCGGCGGTGACGATCGATTCGGCGATCGCGTCGGCCAACCGGTCGGGATGTCCCGGAGAAACGTATTCGGCATGATGGTTCATGGCTTGGGCAGTTGGATCATTTCGTGGGCCCACGGCCGGAGAATCGGCGGCGTGCCCGGAATCCGTCAGGGCAACGACTACCCGGGTGCGATCGAGCCTCGCGATCAGGTCGGTGCGACCTTGCCCCACGTAACTTCCGAACTCATCCGGCCAGCCCGGAGGCGGACGAAGCAACCGCTCGGGCAGCGAATCATAGCCGTTGATCTGGGTAAAAAGCCTCGTGCCGACGGTGCGGCCCACCGTCCGGCTGAGCATTGAGTTGATCACCGCGTCAAAGACAATGTTGTCGATCGGCGCGACTCGGGGAAAGAGCCGGGTGTGTCCCAAGATGACATGGTAGAGCTCGTGCAAGATGAGCAGGAAAAGATCTCCGTCATCTCGGCAGTATTTGTCCAGGAACCCCTTGTTGAGCAGCAACAGGGAGTGGTGCGGCATTCCACGGCGGCAGTTTCCGTTTTCGTGCTGAATTCGATATCGAAGAGTCCGAAGAGCTTCTCCATTTGATAGCTCGCTGCTGGCAACACATTGAAGATGCGTTCCCGGATCCCCGCGGCATCCGGTGCGGATGGACGATTGAAGAGGTTATTCATAAAAGGAGAGCACTGATGCCCGGTTCATCAAAAGCAATCGGTGCCGAGAGCAGCCTTTCCCAGCGCAGATCGGGGTTACGGCGCGAGAGGTAGAGATCCCCGGAGCAGCGGGCTTGCACTCCGGCCACCAGCTGCGGATCCGGGCAAAAGTAACAGGAATTTGTCTCGGGCAAGGTACCGACGCGCCACCCGATCAGGAAATCGGCCGTAATTTGAAGGGTTTTGGGATGGCCGATTTGAGTGAAAAGATCGCCGGGAGATGGCCAGCGCGCTCGGATCGCGGCGCGCAGCGCAGAAGAGCTATCCCACGCGACATCTTGAAGTTCCCGCTCCTTCGGGTAAACCAAGCCGAGAGCCTGGGCCAACCGCTCAAGCAGGAAGCTTTTGCCGGTGCCATGTTTTCCGATGAGGAGCAGCGGATCCCTGGTTGTCAGGGCCGCCAGCAGAACCGGTTCCAGTGTTTCCCAGCCGAGCAAGCCGAGCGGATGGGTCAGCAGTGAGCAGATTTTGCGCCGCTCTACTGCTGGGTCTTGTAAGGAACGGAGTGCGGCGGGTTTGGTCGAAATTTTACGGATGCTCATTGGTATGCGGGCTATGAATCACGCACCAGGAGCACAAAAAAATCCGCCAGCCTTCATCAGGCGGCGGAGAATCCCGTGGAGACTTTTGTTCGGAAGATTGCTCTGCCGCACATCGACCCTTATGGTCAAGGCACCTTACCGTCTCCAACTGCAGGTTGCCGGATCCGCTTTCCCGAATCACTCCTGATGCTATCCGTAGACTAAGCCGGCGGAGACGTTTTGTCAAAAGCCGCAGCGATGATTCCAAATTCGGTGCGGTGGAGCAAGTGCGCTGGGCATTGACTAGGAGCGCCTAAGGTTGCACGCCAAAAGTCACGTCCTGCAGTCTCGCGTCCGCACATGGCTGTAGACCAAAATCCGCTCGTCGGCGGTTAATAAGGTTGCTTGGTACGACCGCGCCGTGGCTACCAGAATCCGATCAGTTGGATCGCGGTGAAACCGGTCCGGTAACGTGTATGCTTCGAGTGCGATTGCATAGGCAACATCCACGTGTTGAAGGTGCAGATCTCTGGCTGAATCTTCGATCCACGTCTTAGGGCTGACTGAAAAAATCAACCTTTCGTCCAGGCAAAGGCGGGCAATTTCCAGAGCTGAAATTGCACTAACGAATCGATCATTGCCGGAATTTAAGAGGAGAGCTTTGGTCCGCCGCCCCAACTTCTCCGGAGCCTCAACTGCCCACAACCAGACATGCGTGTCCAATAGCAGAGTCATCGGTTCATCTCCCATTCATCGCTGAAATCGAAACGAACAACGTCCCCTTTGAAAACCGCATGACCGATTCGTGAACCGAGCTTGACACCGCTTTCGCCTGTCTCCTCGAACGGAACGACCTTCGCCACCGGTTTGCCCCGCAGCGTGACGACAAGCGGTTGGCGCGTAGCCTGAACGCATTTAAGGAGCTCAATGCATTTAGCCTTGAACTCGGAAATCAAAATCCGTTTCATTCCGGAAATATCCAAGGTAATCGGACCAAGTCAACAAGACCTAGTCTGAATGAAATACCGGTTCCGAAACGAGGGATAAGTCAGATCTCATTGCGGATCGGAGTCCGGAAGCTCATCAAAGGCGGCCCGGGAAAACATGGATGAGTCGACGGCTCGGAAAGGTAAGCCGGGGGCCGCCGAACCCTCCTCTTGTTCGTCCTCGTCCTCGTCGTCCTTCGTCCTGGTCGGTCTGGGGATCGAGGCGGTTTGCCAGGATGGAAGAAGGATGCATAGAGAAAGCGATCGGCGGGAGTGTCGCTCGTACCACCCGAAAAACGGCCGAGGACGAAGAACGACGACGAGGAGGATTCGGACATGACGCTAAACACATGCGGACGGCTTACTTACGCGTAGGGTCCGCAACCATCATCTTTTTCAAGGAGCCAGGGACCGGCAGAAGTAGCCTGCCAGGAGGCCTGTGTTCCAATCGCCTTCCTCGAGTTCCAGGTCGCGGACGATCGACTGGATGGGCAACCATTCCTCCGCCGGCAATTCATCCCTCGGCGCGTGCAGATGGCAACGAAAAGCTGAAGTCCTACTGAACGAGGCAAGCAACGCGGCGAGACGCGCCCCAATCCCAAGGCCTGTGCGGATTTTGGCCGGGTGCTTTGTTGTTCGTCGGACCAGAGACCACAGCGGTATCTCCCTCCTCGCGCCGCTCACCCAACCAAAATTCGCAGCAGCGCTGCCGGAAAACGATCCTTGAACAAGACAATTGCTTTGACAAACGCCGCGCCTCTTTCCTAAGACTGTGTGGGCCTTTTTGGCGAGACGCCTGTTTGGCTCGCAACTCCGCATGCGGCAACGCAGGAGTTCTTTCCAAAGGAGGGATTAGTCTAAAACCAATAAGAAAATCTTCCGTTTTGAACATGTTTTGGAGGTCTACTACGTTGAAAACAATTTCTCGGCTCCTGGTCTTGCTTTTAACAGCTATCGTTTCTTTCCCCCTGGCTAACTTTGCCGCTAAAAAAGATTTAACCTTTGGTTATATCACACCCGGTCCTGACACATGGTACAAAAGAGATGTCGATGGGTTCGTCACGGCCGCCAATATCTTAGGCATTAAAACTGTCGTCCTGAATTCAGATTATGATGTCCAGAAAGAAGTCTCCAATATCGAATCCTTGATTACTCAGGGAGTCGACGGAATGGCCATTTTCTCATTTAATCAGCAGGGTGCCATCACCGCTGCCAAAAAATGTAAAGAAGCCGGCATTCCGCTCGTCACGGTGGACAATTGTGGTCAGGCCTTAAATACCGGCAGTGATATCATAGCGGCGATCGATTTTGATTGGAAAGCAATGGGCAAAAACTACGCCGAATATATCGCCCAACAGTATCCCGGCAAGAAGGTGGCATTGATCACCGGCCTGCTTGAACATCTACCCGTACAGATGATTACCGGGGCCATGAAGGATCGCATGAAAGAACTCGGGAAAAACGAGATTGTCGCAGTTCGTGATGGCAAATATAACCCGCCGGTGGCTGTCAATCAGGCTCAAGACCTGGTCCAATCTGGATTAAAATTCGACATTCTCTGGATCATGAATGAGGACATGGCTGCTGCCGTAATCCGGTACCTGAAAAATCAAGGTATTCTTGATCAATATGTCGTAATCGCTCAGAATGGCTCCCCAGTCGGTATTCCGCTGGTCCAAAGCGGGGAGCTCAATTACACGATCAGCAGCTCACCGGGCTGGGAGGGAATGGTAGCGTTACTTGCCCTGTACCAACATGTCTCCGGTGACTCAAAGAGCGTAAACCAACAGATCATGTTGCCGGTTATCCCTGTTACCAAAGGAACCACTCTCGACAAGACGCAAGTCGTACCGTGGGAGTACGATCCCGTCTGGATTAAGCTGACTAAACAATACTTTCCTAAGTTGGGGGCCTATCTGCCGGAAAAATCAACATAAGCTTCGGGCAACTATTAGACTTTTAGCCCGGAGATAGCCTCTAAGCGCAGTTTACCGTTCACCGTTCACCGTTTACCGTTCGCCGTTCACCGTTTACCGTTCACCGTTCCGGGAGCGAGGGCCCACTATAATTGTCACATCGTGGCGCTCTCTATCTCTCGGAATTGTCAGGAAGGCCCCCGCTACAGATGGAGCAGGACAACCAGACAGAAATTCTCGCGATCCATAATCTGACAAAAACATTCGGCGATACCGTTGCTCTTGATAACGTAGATTTTACCTTATTTTCCGGCGAAGTTCACTGTCTGGTAGGAGAGAACGGCGCCGGTAAATCGACGCTAATTAAAATCCTCTCCGGCGCTGAGCGCCCGGATAAAGGAACGATTGTTGCCTTTGGCAAAGAATTCAGCCGACTCACTCCCGCTCAATCGCTGGAGCTTGGCATTGCGACAATTTACCAGGATATAGAGTTAGTTACCTCTCTCACGGTGGCTGACAATATCTTCCTTGGACACGAAATCAAAACGAAATGGGGCCTCATCAATTACGCGGCCCAGAACCGTAAAGCTCGGGAGACATTGGAGTCTATGGCCATTGCTATTCCAGAAACGGCTTTGGTTGAGTCACTTTCTCCGGCGCAGCAACAGACCCTGCAAATTGTCAAAGCCATTCATATCAATGCCAAGATCATGATTATGGATGAGCCCACCTCCTCGCTCGGTGTTGAAGAGACGAGGGCATTGCTGGACCTCGTCAGGAAGCTCACTGCCCAAAAACTTGGGATCATTTATATATCACATTATTTACCGGAGATTTTCGAAATAGGTGACCGGGTAACGGTGCTTAAGGATGGAAAAGTTGTCGACACGCTGAAGGTCCGAAGCACAGATTTGCGAACGATTACCAAGAACATGTTAGGCCAGGACCGCGCACTTTTTTACGAACGAGACCACGTCCAGACTGGAGAGATCGCCTTGCGGGTTCGCAATCTGAGCAGGCGCGGGCAATTCGAAAAGGTAAGCTTTGACGTCTATCGAGGAGAAATCCTCGGGTTCGGCGGCCTGGTGGGCGCCGGTCGCTCTGCGCTGATGAACGTCCTATTTGGAGCCGACCGCAGCGACGGGGGCGATATCGTTTTAAATGACCGTGCAATTACGCCTAAGTCGCCCCAGGAAGCGATTGCCCATGGCGTGGCGATGATTCCAGAAGACCGCAAGCTGCAGGGGCTATTTGACTTACGATCCGTTCTAGAAAATATCGTGATTGTTCACAACGAAACTAGCGTTCTCTTCTTGGATCATCGACATGAAAGTGTCGCCGTCGGCGACCTGATTGACCGTCTTCATATCGTAACCGCAGGGGGCACAACAACCGGTCGGCTATTTAAGCGGAGGGAATCAACAAAAGGTCATATTGGCAAGGTGGCTACTGAGTAAGGCCCAAATCTTCATTTTCGATGAGCCCACCAAAGGCGTCGATATCGGTGCAAAGGCACAGATATATGACCTAATGATTCAACTCACACAACTGGGCAAGAGCATATTAATGGTTTCTTCCGATATCCCGGAACTTTTGTCGATGAGTGACAGAATCGCGGTGATGCGCAATGGGGAACTGGTAACCGTCTTCGCTGCGCAGGATGTGACAGAACAGGAGTTAATAGGGTCTTTTTTAGGAATAAACGAGAACGGACGAGGTAACGAATGACTCAGTTTGGAGCGACCATTAAAAAGCAGATGCTTGCCAACCAATGGTCTTTTTTACTGTTGTCGTTGTCATTTTATCGATCATTGCCGGAGCGGTTAATCCCCGTTATTGGTGGGTAGGCAATTTGAGTAATCTATTAGGCCAGATCTCCGTCCTCAGTCTGGCCGCCTGCGGGGCGACCATTCTGATTATTTCGGGTAACTTCGATATATCTGTTGGAGCGAATATCGGTCTTTCCTCCGTGGTGATGGCGATGCTGATGCGTACCGGAGTATTCCCTCCCTTGGCGGCCTTGGTTGGCGTTTTAATCTCGATCCTGTGTGCTTCTCTTGTCGGAGCAGCGTCGATTTTATTCCAGGCTCCGTCGTTTATTATCTCACTGGCGGCAATCGGTGTCTTTCAAGGAACGGCCTTGTATATTACCCAAGGCACCATTCAGACGATTTACGGACAGTTTGAAACGCTCGGAGGAGTGAAGCTATTCAATGTTCTGCCACTCCTTTTTATCGTCGCACTTCTTGGTTATGGAGTCATTTACTGTATACTCGCACATACCCAGCTTGGGCGTTGCGTCTACGCAATCGGAAATAATCAGCGAGCGGCCTATTTGGCCGGTATTAAGGTCAACCGAAAAAAGATGCTCTTCTTCGCTCTTAATGGTCTTTTTGTGGGAATCGCGGCTATGCTGCTTTTATCAAGAGTTGGGGCAGCTCAGCCGAGCACAGGTACGGGAATTGAATTGCAAGCGATAGGCTCGGTGGTGATCGGTGGCGCCCCGATGTCAGGCGGAAAGGGAAATGTTGCAGGCACGTTTTGTGGTGTTTTACTCTGGGGAGTGATTGGGAACGCTTTGAACATGATGCGGGTTAACGCTTATATTCAGGATGTAATTGTCGGCCTTCTGATCATCTTCGCAGTGGCGGTCAGTTCTTTACGGTTACGTGCGGAAAAAGCGATGATGGAATAAGGCACTTCGGCAAGATCTCAACCCGGGGGTCCCGAGGGGAGTCTTCGGCCAACGTCGTAGCCTGCTTGGACCAAGGTCCCATAGAATCTCGCACACTTCGGATCTTGGTTGGTAACGCAAATCAGTGACCGTGAAAGAAGTTTACTAGCGCCGCCATAGTCCTCGGTTATGTGTGTGCGGCGTGAGAGCTCTAAAATGTTTTCGTTCCCTAATCCCGCGTGGATGTTTCCAGGAGAGAGACAAGTGCACCGCACGGGGTCGCCTTTTGAAATGAACCAGTCGTCGACCCACAGCAACATCGCTTTAAATCCAATCGGAGAGAGATAAATGAAGACAATGTTTTCGGAAAAGACAAGAGCCCCTGCCGCCTGGTGTACGGTGTCGCAAGCCTTCCGCTCGGCACCCCAGTCGAGCTGGAAATCATTTTCGAGTGGCGGGGTAAAGGCGCGGCGGGCGGTGTTCGGTCGCCTCGCCACTAGTTCTGACGATGTGAAGTTCGACCACAGCCCAATCGAGAAACCCAGCGAGTACTGGTCAGCGATGACGTAAAAGGGGAGCTAAATGATGCGTCTTTTCACATTCTCCCGTTGGCCCGGATCCTGGCAGGTTTTCTGGATGGCAATGGTGATCTCTGTGATGCTCGCATCATTTCAATTGTTGGCTCAAACCCACGGAAAGGAACGTTCCATGCAACACCCGACTTTCTATCGCACAATACAAATAGACGGGTTTTCCATCTTCTACAGAGAAGCGGGGCGAAAAGACGCTCCCACCATACTTTTGCTGCACGGTCTTCCGTCGTCATCGCGGATGTTTCAGCCGCTGCTGACACGGCTCGCCGACAGCTACCATCTGGTTGCGCCAGACTATCCCGGTTACGGACACAGCGACTGGCCCGATCCCAAGCAGTTCGATTATACCTTCGACCACATCGCTTCCGTGATAGACGACTTCACGCAAGCGTTGGGTTTGTCGCACTACACGCTTTACATGCAGGACTATGGCGGGCCGGTTGGCTTTCGCATGGCATTGGCACATCCGGAGCGGGTGCAGGCTCTCATCGTCCAGGATGCGGTCGCTCACAACGAAGGCCTTGGGGCGAACTGGGCCACACGGCGGGCATTCTGGGCGGACCGGCCTGCTCATGAAGAAGCGTTGCGCAAAAACCTGCTGTCGCTGGCCACCACCAAGACGCGCCATATCGGAGATGATCCGAAGATCGAGCTCTATGACCCGGATCTTTGGACCGATGAGTACGCATTTCTGAATGCGCCAGGGCAGGCGCAGATTCAAAGCGATCTCTTCTATGACTACCGCACGAACGTCGATGCTTATCCAAAGTGGCAGGCATGGCTCCAGAAGACGCAGCAAAAGCTTTTGGTTTTCTGGGGCAAGCACGATCTCTCGTTCGATCTCGGCGAACCGGAACGCTACCGCAAGGACGTACCGAAGGCGGAAGTCCACGTACTCGACGCGGGACACTTCGCGCTTGATACCAAAGCCGACGAGATTGCGGCGCTGGTACGTAGGTTTACTACGAAAGAAGCCCCCCAAAACCAATGAAAATCCAACGAAAAAAGGAGATAGAACATGAGAATATACCCAACGGCCCATTTGCCATAAATATTTGCGGCAATGCGAGCCGCGGTATCGGTTTAATATCGTAGAATCCGGAGCCACCGATATAATGCAGTTTTTCTTGGAGAGTCATTTGGGAGAGAATGCTATCAACCCGCTTTTCCACGTCTGGTGGGCCCTGTTCGCCGCGCACGTTAAGAGCGCAGATGAGCAACGCGGTCAGGGTGACGCAACGTAGATCGACCAGACCTAAAAAGAAGACGAGAAATCGTTGATTCCTAATGGCTAGCAAAGCCTCTCGTGAACAAGACAACTTAGCGTGGCAATGCATCATGGTCTGTTTAAGCGGGGGGGGAGCGCGTATCAAGACAGCAGTGGTCTTATTCTTCCCAAGAGCCTGTCTAGAAAGTTCACTTTTTGGCTGCGATTTACCTGATCACCAAGGGGGCCATGGGATTGGGAATCATGCGTTGGTGGTTTCGGGCAAGGCCTCTCATTCTTACTCAACCGGCGTCAGCGTTTGAGCCAGCGAAGATGCGTTCGACGCCTCTGGCGCGAATTTCCGTTAAACCTACTTTGTCGTGGGCTCCCGTTATCCACGATTCAGTTCAAGCGCGCCTGCGATCCACGGTTGTTCGCGTTGAGCGGCTCAAGGGGCAGTACCCAGAGACAGGCTAGGAAGCAAAGAAAGCTGAAATTGCCACAGCTCATGTTTTCCGTTCAAAATCCGCTCGGATAAGCCAAAACACAACGAGACTAGAAAAATATTTGTCCAAACGTCAAGCGGAAACGCCTATACGACAACAGCCCGCCGCAAACTTTTAATTGCTCCAAGGCGGATATTTATGCATTCATAAGAATGTCGAATAATGAAAGGCCCCTTGAACCTACGGGAATCGTGATCAACGGGCAAAGTCGCGGCCCGAAAGATACGGTTTTTTTAAGTCACCCCCTGCGACAATATTTGAATATCAGAAACGAAAATTGAGGCTCTGCGCTTCTTCCTTGGCCGTGGAGATACGAAAGCTTACACTCAAAAACTCATACGCCGCGACGGTTTCCTTCGATCATTAAGCAGTCTATGGAGCTTGAATGGACAGAAGACGCTTTTGATGGCTCTTGGATCGGACAAGGCGAGCATCGTCGTTATCGACTGATTCCGCGGCCCGATGGATGGTACGCCGTTTGTCATTCTTGGTCTGCGAGTTGGCCGCACCGCGATAGTCAGCCGGTCAATGTGCAAGTCTTAGCAACGGGGGTCTCGCTCGATGAGGCAAAGGCGAGATGCCGGGAGCATTTAAACAAATGCCCATAACCGAAGAGATCCACGCTTTGATTTCCGATCTACAGGCGCCCGACCATTTAGCACCTTAAGTAGAACAACGACCGGCTGAGGGACACTTTTGAGTTGTTCGAGCGGTAAGGGCGCGTGCTGATGCTGATACATCACCTCCGCTGGAGAACCTCGGAACGGCGTCTGGCCGATCAACATGTTCCACAGCGTGATGCCCAACGAATACAGATCTGAACGGACGTCTACGCTGGTGGCGGTGAATTGTTCGGGGCTAGCGAAAGCGGGCGTGCCGACGAAACCTCCCAGAGTAAGGTGACTCGCGGCAGAAACGCTACGGCTGTGCAGAAAGACTAAAAGCGATATCGAAACGCACCCCTTGAGACGGAGGCTTTCGTCCTGACCTCTGTGGGGAACAGCCTTTTCGTATGTCCTCGAAACTTCCTATCTAATTTCCGGGAGAACAAGACGTGCAGACAATATCTTCCATCGCACAGACGAGGTACAGCGTGCGATGGATACCAAAACGAAACATGAAGAAAGAAAATATAATGAAAACTACACGAACAAATTTGATGTCGTTAGCGATGCTTGTTGGCAGCGCACTAGGGTTAGGTGGAGGTGCCGCCTTCGCTCAGGATGATTTCCGCCAGGAATACCATCACCACAAAAGTGCCTATCACTACGGTTATGAAGGTGGTTACCAGGAAGGTTATCACCTTGCGTTTCGACACGGTTTTGATGACGGGTTTAACGGACGAGCATACGAGAATCGTGCGAACACAAGGGATGAATACGCAGGCTACGACGAAGGATATCAGAGGGGAAAAGCAAAATTCGCTTTTAGGCAGGCACACTTCCCATGGTAGACACGGGGCCTTGCTGTGGCGGGCCGATTCGCGGGGACGGCCCACAGATTCCTTTCTTCGATGGGCTCCCAAGCAAGATGGCCACGCTACAGCTAGCTAGCGCCCCAAATAACAATCTTGGAGGAACCACGATTTTCCCAAAGGGGAAGAGGAATCGGTAGCTTACCGAATAGACCAATATGGAATTGGTTTTGTGCGGAATCTGTGTGCGAGTCGTCGCTCCGCAAAACCTTAAGGAGCGACGAAGCCGACAGGAAATCCAGCGGCTGGTGATTTATTTACCATTGCCAGGTTTGCCTCACATGGGTGTGGGGCCTCATTCTCGTGGAACGATGGAGACGAATGCGAGAGCAGCTGGCTGCTCGCTCTTGCGTGTTGATATTATATAACTGGGTTAGGATCGTTTTCGGCTCGTGGGGTGAGGTCGGCTGAACGCTTCGCGACGCTCAAGAAGCAATCCGGCACAAACGGATTACTCTCTCTCGCTGCGCTTCGTGGGTCTCTGGGTCTGGGAGAGCAATGGCGGGTAGTGGAATGTCGCTTTGAGGGAGAACCAAAGCGCTTAGGCGCTACTAGTCTTGCGCATCCTTGCGGCCCGGCCGCGGTGGCGGATGATGCCATAAAGCGTGCAATAAAGCTCATCCATGGCGGCGCGGGCTTCCGCAGTCCCTTCAATAGATGCGGCAGCTCCACTGGGATGCCAGGAGCAATCGCGAGACAGGGCATAGCCTGACCCAAGTTAATCGCTACTGACGCAGTGAGCTTTGCGTTTACCAGTTCCATGGAACATCGCTTTTCGGCTTTCCTTGAAACTTTTGCCGTTCGGTTAGGGAGAACATGATATGCAGACGACATTGACGCGGCGACAATCTGCCCCGACAAACCCACCGTAAACAACATGTGCTGATTATTCAGCAGTACTAACACCCCGACTATGCATCAACGCATTGGCAAGTGCACAAATTTTTCTGGCTGGAAGCAGAAGTGGTTTTAGGGAGAGATACCAAGGTAACGGTTCAATTGAACGATCCGGCGGTCTCTCGTCAGCACGCCATCATCAAAAAAAGGGCGACGGGTTACCACATAACGGACCTTGAGAGCCGGTCCGGTTTGTTTGTCAACGGGTCTCGTCGTTTCGTGCGTGACCTGATCATCGGCGACCAAGTCCAGATTGGACCCTTTCACTTTTTGTTCGATGGTCGCCATTTAGTGCGCTCGCACCGCCTTTCGCTGGGCCGTCTGATCGCGCTGGGCCTTGAGAAACGCGCAACTTCCGGTCCGATTCTCGAAAAATTGTCTTTTGTCGCAGAGTCTGGCCAATTCATTGGAATCCTTGGGCCGAGCGGTGCCGGGAAATCCACGCTGCTCAACGCACTTAGCGGGTTGCGACCTCCCGACTCCGGCCGGATTCTAATCGACGGCATCGACTATTACAAAAATTTAGATGTGTTGCGTTCGAGGATTGGCCACGTGCCACAGGAGGACATCGTCCACTCAGAACTCACAGTCATCGAGGCGTTTACATTTTCCGCCTGCTTGCGACTGCCGGCAGGCACGCCCGTTTCGGAGATCGAGGTGTTGGTGTGTAGCGGAACACGCCGTGCCGTATGCGCGCTGCATGAGCTCGTCTCGTTATTCCTACCACAACCTCGGCTCGATGTATGAGCGTCATTGTTCCCCTCGGTGCATTTGATTAAGAAAGAGCTCAACACTCCAGGTCGCGCCCATCTCACCGGCGCGCCACGTAAACCCCAGGAAAGGCAACGCAGGAACAGGGCAGGAATGCCCAGAGGGAAGGCTTTGATGATGTCTCTTGTCCGAAAATTCCATCAGGGAGCCGTCTGTAATTCTGCGTCGATTGCGGCTTAATTTAACAAACGTTTGCTGGGGGTCGTTCGGAATGATTAACGCACAGGCGTTCCTCATGTTCTTTCTCCGTGCAATTCATGAGGCTCAACGGTCGGCCGGACTCTTTGTTATTTCCTGCTCGGCAGCTTGTGCGGCTTTCGTTGCCTCCCACTGCATCGCTGGCAAGACGTTATTTATATAAGACGCATATTTCTGCGAAATAGATTTTCCATTCGGCGTACCATTGAAGTCGCTCATCGCCTGGAGCTCGTCTGCGGTAAACGTTTTGATGAGTGCCTGCTTCGTTGCTTGAATCACCATTTTTAAATCCAGGTGTTTGGTCATCGCTGATATGAACAGTTCGCGTTCAGACGCGGGTACGTACAAGGCAACCTTGTCGACAATTTCCGCCATTCTCTCTTGAACCGGTACGACTTGAAGATAGTGATCGGCCACCTTCGCTCGATTTTCTGGGGTGTCATCGAGCGCAAAGAGACCGTTGGTAAATAGAAAGAGGACAAAGGGAGTGTGTAAAAGTTTCATGGGGTTATTGAGTTTACTGTCTGGTTCTGCAGTTTTCTGAGTGCGGCGCCTTTTCCAGAGGTTTGCTTGCACGTCTTGTTCTCCCGGAAAGAAACAGAAGAAGTTTCAAAGATTCTCTTTGCCTTTTCTCGAAGCTAAGAGCAATCTCTGCCGCGGAGCTGCGATGAGCGAGGGTTTCGGCACGGACGAGGCAGTGCAGCTTTACGCTTTCGGCGTTGCGGCCGAAGAAGAAGCCCAACGGACGGCAATCTTCAAACCCTGGGGGCTGGAATTGTCTCTGGAAATGGAAGCGGCTTTGGCACAACTTGCCGTCGAAGGAAACGTTTAAGTCAAATGCGAATTCGTGATGACCAGTGAGGGGAAAGTTTACTGCCCCACTAGCGTCCGGCGCTTTTTTTTGATCCCATAGCTGGAAGAAGCTCCTCCATATAGTCGAAAGTGGGCTTCTTGACCAGTGAGCAATGGAGGTCTTTTGCTTGAGAGTCGAGGCACTTTCGTGGGACAATCACATTTAGTGGATCCGATACTTGACTCGGCGGCAGGCGGACGCCCTAATTTTCTCACCACCCAGTGGAGTCTGGTGGTTCGAATCAGCGTTTGCGCGTTGACTGCGCAGCGAACTGGCGTTGTTGCGCGAAGAAGTGGCGCGCACGGTAGCAGCGCCCGGAGAGGTCGACGAGGAACTTCGCTATCTTCGGACCGCGCTGAGGGGTTAAGATTGCAACCCTGGCAGCCATTACGATGAGCGCTTCCGCCGACGAATCTCAGCTGACCTGCCCAAAGTGTGGTACCCCACTTCAGCGTGGCGGACAATCAGCCGGCCAGTGCTTTGTTTGCTTGCTGGAATCGGCATTGGGCGAGGAGGAGATTCCGACTGCAAGCGCGGAGCGCTTTGACCATTACCAAGTCGCTACTCACCCCGACGGCATGCCTGTAGAATTGGGTCGGGGCGCGATGGGCATTACCTTCAAAGCCTGTGATACAGTCTTGGGACACGTTGTGGCTCTCAAGGTAATCGATTTCCGCATCGCGGCCCACCCCGAAGCGCGGGAACGTTTCCTGCGCGAAGCACGCGCCGCCGCGCGGCTTCGGCATCCAAACGTCGCCTTAGTCTTCTACTACGGGGTGCGCAAAAGCGACGAGCAATGTTTTTATGCGATGGAACTGGTAGAGGGCGAAACGTTGGAGGCACGCCTGCGACGAACTGGACCACTGTCGGCACCCCTAGCGTTGGAAATAGTCGCGCAAGTCGCTAGGGCGCTGGTTGCGGCCGAAGCAAATGGATTGGTGCACCGCGATCTCAAACCAGCCAACTTGATGCTTGTCGAGGAGCCAGAGCTCTGGGTCAAGGTGATTGACTTCGGGTTGGCAAAGGCGGCGGCCACTGCCGCCGTTGAGACCAACCTTACTCACGGAGGTTTCGTCGGCACGCCCGCTTTCTCTAGCCCCGAACAATTCACCGGCACCAGCGTAGACGTCCGTTCAGATCTGTATTCGTTGGGAATCACGCCTGTGGAACATGTTGATCGGCCAGACGCCGTTCCGAGGTTCTCCAGCGGAGGTGATGTGTTCGCATCAGCACACGCCCTTACCGCTCGAACAACTCAAAAGTGTCCCTCAGCCGGTTGTTGTTCTACTTAAGGTGCTATTGGAAAAAATACGGGCGGGCGTTTTAAGAATCCCGCCGAACTACTGAAGGCGCTGCCAACAGTCACCGCCGCGATCGACGCAGGACGTCCTCTCACGCGCCAAGGTTTGCAGAAGGTTCCCCATGCGGCTTCGGGCGTCGTCACCCGCAAGCCGCGCGCACTACGAGGACCGAAGAAAATTTCCATCGCCAGATTGCCCCTTTCCGGAAGCGAGCTTTTTGGTCGAGCGGAAGACCTCACTTTCCTGGACGATGCGTGGGCCAACCCGCAGGTCAACATTGTGACCATCGTGGCTTGGGCGGGAGTGGGCAAGTCTACGCTGGTCAACCATTGGCTCCAGCACGTGGCGGCCCAACGCTATCGTTCGGCGGAGCTCGTGTTTGGCTGGTCCTTTTACCGGCAGGGTGCTAGTGGGGACACTTCGTCGGCCGAGGAGTTTTAGAGACGCCACCCTCACCTGGTTTGGCGATGCCGACCCAAGGCCCGGGACAGCTTGGGAGAAAGGCGAACGCTTGGCCAAGCTCATCGCCCTTCGTCGCACTTTATTGGTCCTAGACGGCCTGGAGCCGCTCCAAAATCCGCCTGGTCCACAAGAAGGACGCCTGCGTGAACCTTCCCTCCAGGCGCTTTTGCGCGAACTCGCGGCCTTCAACCGGGGCCTTTGCGTCATCACCACGCGACTGCCGGTTGCGGATCTTGCCGATCACGAGCGCACCTCGGCTCTTCGTCGTGACCTGGAGCAACTATCTAACGATGCCGGTGCCAAGCTGCTCCGAGCGCTGGGGGTGAAGGGCCATGAGGCGGCGCTGCGAAATGCCAGCGAGGAGTTCCGCGGTCATTGCCTTGCTCTGACGCTTTTGTGCCGCGCTGATACGCCGCGAAGGCGAAATCCGGCGCGCCGCCAAGCCGCGCGGGAACCGGCGAGGACTCTGTCACCGGCGGCGTAGTGGATAGCGTTGCGGATTTGCCCGGCTGAGGCGAGCCCAAGCCCATCTGCGCATGCGCGCAAATTTCGCCGCCTTGCAAAATGGCCCATGCCGCCACCATGCCGGTGCAAAGCCGCACAATGCGGTTGCGGGAGGCATCGATCATTCGGCCGCGTCCGGCGTTGCCGCCCTAAGGCGGACGGCGCGCAAGGCTACCGCGAAGAGGAGCGGATAAAAAGCCCATTTAGAGACAGGTGGCGCGAGCAGATTACGGCGAGGCACGTCTTTTTTCATGGCGCGAGGCAGCTCCCTGAGACTATTACCTTGATGATCGGGTTTTGCGACCGATTTGTGTGCGCTTTTAGGAAATGCGCCTCCCTCGGAATGGCGGACGCCGCGTTAGGGTTGAGTCGGGCATGCCAAGTTCGTGTTTCGCTCAAAATTTGACCAGTTGGACGCTGCCAAATTTTGACCTACTCCATTGATATACAAATCTTTTTATGGCTACTTGTCCTGCGTGGACACGGCGCGAGCGTCAAAGCCGGTGGGGCCGGGAAGGATCGAAACCGATGCAACTCGACGGGCCTAGGTTGGCGCCGCTTTACGGCGGCAAGGCGGCTTATCTGGTGGTACTTCTGCACGGGGTCGGCGCCAGCGGCAATGACCTCATTTCACTTGCCCGCGTTTGGCAAAAGACTTTGCCCAACGCGGAGTTCATCTCTCCGAATGCGCCGTTTCCGTGGGATTATGGGCCGGAAGCCAGGCAATGGTTCAGCTTGGCTGACCGCGCGCCGGAAACTTTGCTCGCCGGCTTGCGGGAAGCCACCGCAATTCTCGATACCTTTTTCGATGAACTGCTGGCCAGCCGCCAGCTCGCCGACACAAACCTGGCGCTGGCCGGATTTTCGCAAGGCGCCGCGACAGCGCTCTACGCTGGTTTGTGGCGGCGAACGCAAATTGCCGGCATCGTTGCTTATTCCGGAGCCCTGCCGGGCGGCGAAGGGTGGCGAAGCGACATCCTGAGCAAACCGCCGGTTCTCCTCGTTCATGGCGAGGCGGATGATGTTGTGCCGTTTCTGGCGATGGCACACGCAAAGACTACGCTCGAAGCAGCGGGCGTGCCCGTGACAGCGGTACCGAGACCTGGCCTCGGCCATGCCATTGATGATGCGGGAATTGCGCTGGGCGGGGATTTTCTGCGCAATGTTTTCGCGGGCGGCGGTGGCGTCACTGGGCGGCCAGTTTAGAGCAGGGCCCGCTCCGCGCCGGACTGGTACCGTTATATAATTTTATAATATAACTATCCGGCGGCTAGACGCGTTGCGGTCAATTCGGATGTTCATTCGTCATCTTAGCTATTTCGTCACGCTCGCGCGTGAGAAGCATTTCGCGCGGGCGGCGGAGGCATGCCACATTTCCCAGCCGACGCTTTCGGCTGCGATCCGCAAGCTGGAGGAGGATCTGGAGTTCCGGCTTGTCGTTCGCGGCCACCGGTTTCTGGGCCTTACCGCCGAAGGCGAAAGGGTGCTCGCCTGGGCGCGGCAAATTCTCAACGACTACGATGGCTTGCGGATAGACCTCTCGGGTCTGCGCTGCGGCCTCACGGGATCGCTCCGGCTTGGTGTCATCCCGGCCGCGATGCCCGTTGGTATCCTGTCTGACAGCTCGATTTTCTTCTGCCCACCCCGCAGCAACCGTCGAGGTGACGTCCATGACGTCACGGTCGATCCAGAAAGGGCTCGAAGCCTTCGAGCTTGACGCCGGGGTCACCTACCTTGACAACGAACCCTTGGAACATGTTCGCCGGGTACCGCTCTACAAGGAACGCTACGTCTTCGTGACCAGCGGCGGAAGCCGCTACAAAGGACGCCGGACAATTTCGTGGCGGGAGGCAGCCGGTGAGCGGCTCTGCCTGCTTAGCGAAGACATGCAGAACCGCCGCATCATCAATGCCGTATTTGAGTCGTTAGGCGTCAAAGCAAAACCGCTGATTGTCAGCAATTCCTTCCTTGGCATCTGTTCGTACCTCCGGCACGGAGGGTATGCCAGCATTGTCCCGCACACATTGTTCTATGTGTTTGCCGGGTCCCTGGATATGGTGGGGATTGATCTTGTGGAGCCGATGCACGGCCAGGTCATCGGGCTCGTTTTGACCGATCGCGATCCATTGCCGCCGATGGCAAACGCGCTCATCGCCTGCACGCGCGGCGCCGACTTCGAGGATGGACTCGCGGCGGCGGCGCGGCAAAAATGATCAGCCTATCCTATCGATCGTTCAAAAGATTTCATTGGATAAAAACGGTGTTTAGTAAGAGCTTAAGCTCGCTGAGGCGAGCAAAACTACATTCGATACGACTCGCCATCGGGCAAACGAGGAAACGCTTGAAGCTCTGGTTTTCCGGACCACATGTCATTCTCCGAGTCTTCTAAGAATGTTCGGCTTAAGCTTGGGTAAATGGCTCTTCTTCCTGTATTCAGCATCTATACAATGAAAAGGAGAACTTGATGGCAAAGATCGTGTGCGTACTTTACGATGATCCGGTGGATGGTTATCCAAAGTCCTATCCCAGGGATGATCTTCCCAAAATCGATCGCTATCCAGACGGCCAGACTCTCCCGACGCCCAAAGCGATTGATTTCGAGCCCGGCGCGCTCCTTGGAAGTGTGTCCGGCGAACTGGGCTTGCGGAAATACCTCGAATCCCACGGCCACAAGCTAGTTGTGACCTCAGACAAGGACGGCGCGAATTCTGTCCTCGATCGCGAGTTGCCCGACACCGAAATCGTTATCTCGCAGCCGTTCTGGCCAGCCTATATGACCGCGGAACGGTTCGCCAAGGCGCCGAAACTGAAACTCGTGATCACCGCGGGGATTGGTTCAGACCACACCGACCTCCAGGCCGCCATGAACCACGGAGTCACGGTCGCGGAGGTCACCTTTTGCAATTCGATCAGCGTTTCCGAGCACGTGGTCATGATGATCCTGTCGCTCGTGCGCAATTACATTCCATCGTACCAGTGGGTCGTGAAGGGCGGCTGGAATATCGCCGATTGTGTGACGCGCTCTTATGATGTCGAAGGCATGCATGTGGGCACTGTCGCGGCAGGGCGCATCGGTCTTGCCGTATTGCGCCGCCTGAAGCCATTCGACATGCATCTGCACTATTTTGACCGCCATCGTCTGCCGCAAGCCGTGGAAAAAGAGCTGAATCTCGCTTGGCATCCGACCGTCGAGGACATGGTCAAGGTCTGCGATGTCGTCACCATCAACTGCCCACTGCATCCAGAGACTGAGCATCTTTTCGATGAAAAGATGCTTTCCAAGATGAAGCGCGGCGCCTATATCGTAAACACGGCGCGCGGAAAAATCTGCGACCGCGATGCCATCGCGCGTGCGCTCAAAAGCGGCCAGCTTGCGGGCTATGCGGGCGACGTGTGGTTTCCGCAGCCGGCGCCGAAGGATCATCCGTGGCGCACCATGCCGCACCACGGGATGACCCCCCACATTTCCGGAACGTCGCTTTCCGCACAAACGCGCTATGCGGCGGGTACCCGCGAAATTCTGGAATGCTATTTCGAGGGCCGGCCGATCCGCAGCGAGTATTTGGTCGTCGAGAAAGGCAAGCTCGCGGGCGTCGGAGCGCACTCCTATAGCGCCGGAAACGCGACCGGCGGATCCGAGGAGGCTGCGAAGTTCAAGAAAGGTGCCTAAATCCTAGGGCACCGCGGCTCCGGACATATCCGGGGCCGCCAATCTATGATGGTATCTTCGGGAATCCTCGATACGTTTGCATTTTTCTATCCTCACGAGAGAGGGGCGCGATTGGCTGTCGCCGGATTGTTGCGGTCGGCGCGCCAGGCCGGATGATTGAAATGAAGGACAAAGTCGCCGTTGTATGAAGCGACGGCGTTGTCGAAGGTAAGTTTGCCGATACGGCGCCAATTCTTGAACGTCTGCCTTAAGGCGCCCAAGCCGAGCCGTGCCGTCCCTTCATCCGTCACTTCGACATAAAACGTGAGCTTGCGTTTTGGAACGGGATCGCCTTTGTCAAAAATCTGGCCCAAGACTTCGTCACGTAAATCAAGCTTTTCACCTTCGATCCTAGGCTGATCGGCTGCGACAAGCAGGCGCATGAATTCGGGCGCACGTGTGGGCTCGTCCGATGGCTTACCGAGTTCGGCAATCTGGTAGAGCTGACGCAAGAGCGCTGGCTTGTCGGCGAGGGTAAAAACAATACCCGGGATAGCCAGACCTGGCGAGCGCCAGAGCGTAGCGGCAGGAGCATTGCGAAGCTCGACGTCGTTGATATAGCCTGTGTGCGAACCGGCGAAGTCCTCAATCGTGATGAAGTTCGCCGTCTGAAGACGCTGGGCATGGTTCGGGTCAGTTGTGGGAAAAAGCTTGCCGACCATCCCCAGAAGGCGAAGATTGCCGCGATGGACTGCGCTGGTGCCACAGGAATAGCGTGCTATCAACAGGCCTTGGCTACCTTTTTTAAAATAGCCGGAATATGGGGTTGTTTCCGTGATCTCCCACAATCCGGTCAGGCAGACGCCGTTCGAATGGATAATGCGGCGAAACCCTTTTTTGTCTGGACCCCAGCGCAGATCAGTGCGGGAATCGACAGTGCGTTTTGAAGCTTCGTAAAAAAGGTAAGACTTGCCAGGAGATAGAAGACCGCGCAGCATATTTGCGAGCGTCACCTCGTGATGAGGCAGCGGAGGCTCGCCATCGCGGCCCCAGACTTTTTGGTAGGGGTTGGCGAAGATCGCATCGCGCACCTCCGAAAAACGCGATCCTTTATAGGCGCGATCTTCTTGAGTGATTTGTTCGATTCCGAATTGGTTTTGGTCCATGATGAACTCCCGTCCCTCGTTTCACTTGAGCCCAGAGGCGCTTTCGGCCCCACATCCGGCACGGTTCAATCGAAGCCGCTCGTCGGCGTGGCCGAACAACGGGATGCTGGTATTTGCCTCGCCGAGCTTAATCTCAGCCGGGTCCTCGCCAAAATGCACTTCGGGTTGCAGCCGCGATCCCGCCCAGTGCCGTTGCGGGTCCAACTGCCGCCCTGCCGGTCAGCACTTCGGTTGACATTAAATCTTTGCCGGTCAAACTCAAATTTATTCGCTTTTATTTCCGGCGGCTTTGCGCCACATTGCGAGTCAATCAAGAACGATAAGGCTGGCCATGCCGGAGAGTGCCGGGAGTTTCGACGCCTATCTTGATCAAGCGGTGGCCCTGGACGCTCGCTTGGACGCCGCCGCGCGGGTACTTCGCGCCATCGCGGCGGCCGCCGTCGAAATGTCCGGCCTCATTGGCCTCGGCCGCCTATGCGGCCAGTTTGGCGCCAGCCGCGCCACTACGAATACGGACGGCGACGTTCAGAAGGAATTGGACGTTCGCGCCAACGATATGTTCATGGACGCGTTCCGGCTGGCTCCGGTGGCGGCGGTCGTCTCCGAGGAAATGCGCGAGCCATTGGTTCTCGATTCCGCGGGCACGCTCGCGGTTGCGATGGATCCGCTCGACGGCTCCTCGAATATCGACGCCAATGTTTCGATCGGCACGATCTTTTCGATTTTTCCCGTGCTCGCCGACGCGAATGGCATTGAGGCCCATTTCCTGCAACCGGGGCGGATGCAGATTGCCGCCGGTTTTGTCATTTATGGGCCGCAGACGTCGATCGTCTTCGCTTTGGGCAGCGGGCAGACCGAAATCTTCACTCTGGACCGGCGGGATGGCCAGTTCTATCAGGCGGTATCCGCTCCGGTTATCGCGCGGGAAAGCGCCGAATACGCCATCAACGCCTCCAACTACCGGCATTGGGAGGCTCCGGTCCGGGCCTTTATCGACGATTGCGAGCAGGGCACTGAAGGACCTCTGAAGCACGACCACAATATGCGTTGGACGGGCTCGCTCGTCGCCGACACCTATCGGATTTTGCTGCGCGGCGGCATTTTCCTTTATCCTGGCGATCAGCGGGCCGGTTATAACCATGGGCGGCTGCGGCTCCTTTACGAGGCCAATCCGATCGCTTTCATCGTGGAGCGGGCGGCAGGGATCGCGACCGACGGTGTGCACCCTATTCTCGACATCGTTCCCTCCGCCATCCACGCGCGGGTGCCGCTCGTCTTTGGCTCGGCGGGGCCGGTTAGGCTCGTCGCCCGCTATCATAGCGATCCGCAATTTTCCGTGCGCGCGCCATTATTCGGCAAGCGCGGCCTCATGCGTCCATGAAAAGCAAAAGCTGACAAAGAAGAGGCTGACGTGTCCGCGAAATATCCGATCATTTCGGTGACCGGTTCTTCAGGGTCTGGAACGACATCCGTCAGGCGCACCTTCGAACAGATTTTCCGGCGCGAGCAGATTGCGGCGGCCTTTATCGAGGGCGATGCTTTCCATCGATACGATCGCGATGAAATGAACGCCATGATGGCCCTGGAGGAGTCGAAGGGCAACCGCAATTTCAGCCATTTCGGCCCCGGCGCCAACCTTTTGGCGGAGCTCGAAGCCGTGTTTCGCAGCTATGATGATTCCGGCGCCGGCAAGACCCGGCATTATATTCATGACGACGAAGAGGCTGCGTTCTATGGCTGCCCGGCCGGAACCTTCACCGGCTGGGAGGCTTTGCCCCCGCAAAGCGATTTACTGTTCTATGAAGGGCTGCATGGCGCCGTCAAAACGGACGAGGTGAATATTGCGCAATATCCCGACCTGAAGATCGGCGTCGTGCCGGTCATCAACCTCGAATGGATTCAAAAAATCCGGCGTGACTGTTCCTCGCGCGGCTATTCGACGGAAGCGGTGATGGATATTATGTTGCGGCGAATGCCCGATTATGTCCACTACATTTGTCCGCAGTTCACCAAGACGGACATCAATTTCCAGCGGGTGCCGACCGTCGATACTTCGAATCCCTTTGCCGCGCGCTGGATCCCAACCGCCGACGAGTCGATGGTGATCATCCGCTTCGCCAAACCACGCGGTATCGACTTTCCCTATTTGCATTCAATGATCCATGACAGTTTTATGTCGCGAGCTAACTCAATTGTGATTCCAGGCGCCAAGCTCGATCTTGCGATGCAGTTGATTTTGACGCCGTTCGTCCTACAACTTGTCGAGCGGCGACGGCGCGCGTTCTGAGGCAACCAATTTATGTGATCGCTCCGCTCATGGTTTGACGAGGGCGGTCTCCGGCTTGAATTTTGCGGTGCCCGCGAAAAATTGTCCCTGATAGCCGGGAGGCTCCCGCTAGGCTATCCTTAAGGCACCGATTCACAATCCGTGAGGGAATTAACCCATGGCCCGTATCACACTTCGCCAGCTACTCGACCATGCGGCAGAGCACGACTATGGCGTCCCAGCTTTTAATATCAACAATATGGAGCAAGGATTGGCGATCATGGAGGCGGCTGCCGCCACCGATTCCCCGGTCATTATTCAGGCAAGCCGCGGCGCTCGCGCCTATGCCAACGACATCGTGCTCGCCAAATTGATCGAGGCGTTGATCGAGCTCTATCCGGATATTCCCGTCTGCATGCATCAGGATCACGGCAACAGCGAAGCAACCTGTTACACGGCAATTCAATACGGATTTTCGTCGGTGATGATGGACGGCTCGCTCGATGCCGACGCGAAGACGCCTTCTTCTTATGATTATAACGTTGGCGTCACGGCCAGAGTCGTCGAGGTGGCACATCTGGTAGGCGCTTCGGTAGAAGGCGAACTTGGAGTTTTGGGGTCGCTCGAAACCGGCACCGGCGATAAGGAAGACGGTCATGGGGCCGAGGGCAAGCTCAGCCGCGAACAGCTCTTGACCGACCCCGATCAGGCGGTCGATTTCGTGACGCGGACAAAGGTTGATGCGCTGGCGATCGCGATGGGAACTTCGCACGGCGCCTACAAATTCACCCGCAAGCCTGACGGCGATATTTTGTCGATGCGGGTTGTCGAGGCGATCCACGCGAGGCTCCCCAATATTCATCTCGTGATGCACGGCTCGTCGTCAGTCCCGCAGGAGCTGCAGGACCAATTCAATGCCTATGGCGGCGCCATGCGCCAGACCTGGGGCGTGCCGGTCGAGGAGATCGTGCAGGGGATCAAGCATGGCGTGCGTAAGGTGAACATCGATACTGATTGCCGTATTGCGATCACCGCCGAGCTTCGCCGCGTGGCGAAGGAGAAGCCAGGAGAGTTCGATCCGCGCAATTTCTTGAAACCTGCCAAGGAAGCGATGCGCGCGGTCTGCAAGCAGCGGCTCGAGCAATTCGGTACTGCCGGAAATGCGTCGAAGATCAAGGTTCTGCCGATGTCCGCGATGGCCAAGCGCTATGCCTCGGGCAGCCTCGATCCCATTTTAAACTTACGGCGCACCGCCGCGGAATAGACCGGAGATTTATAGTGAACTTAACTTATGCCGGGCAGGACTAAATGACGCCTCTGGTCATTGCGCCCTCGATATTGTCCGCCGATTTCGCCAGTCTCGGCGCTGAAATCCGGGCGATTATCGGCGCCGGTGCCGATTGGATTCATCTCGACGTCATGGACGGCCATTTCGTGCCAAACATCACGATTGGCCCAGCCATCGTGCGGTCTTTGCGGCCGCATGCAAAAATTCCTTTCGACGTTCATCTTATGATTTCCCCTTGCGACCCCTATCTTGCCGCCTTCGCGGAAGCTGGGGCGGATTCGATGTCGGTCCACGTCGAGGCCGGGCCGCATCTTCATCGCTCGCTACAGGCAATCCGGGCACTCGGCAAAAAAGCCGGCGTCGTGCTCAACCCGGCGACCCCAGCATCAAGCATAAGGCATGTCCTCGATATGATCGATTTGGTGCTGGTCATGTCGGTCAACCCTGGCTTTGGCGGGCAGACTTTCATTGCCCCGGCGGTGGACAAGATCGCGGAAGTGAAGGCGATGATTGGCTCGCGTGCGATCCGCATCGAGGTGGATGGCGGGATCAATCCGGAGACCGCGGCCCTCGTCGCGTCAGTTGGCGCGGACACTCTTGTCGCGGGCGCCGCTATTTTCAAGGGAGGCCCGGAGCATTATGCAGCGAATATTGCGGCGATCCGCACGGCAGCCGAAAGACAGCGACGCCGCGATGCTGCTTGAGGCACTGATATTCGACGTAGACGGGACGCTCGCCGAAACCGAAGAGGCGCATAGACAGTCATTCAACGAAGCCTTTGCGGCGTTTGGGCTCAACTGGAGCTGGGATAAGGAGCTTTATCGCGAACTCCTCCAGGTAACCGGCGGCAAAGAGCGGCTTAAGTATTATATCGGCGCATGGGAGCCGCGCGGCGGAGAAAAGGCGCTTGCCAGTTTCGCCGAAATTTACGACGAGGCGTCTGCCCGCTACGCCGCGCTTGTAGCGTCCGGCGCCGCGCCATCGAGACCGGGTGTTCTCCGCCTTATCACCGAGGCGCATGAACGGGGCGTGCAGCTTGCCATCGCGACGACGTCGCTGCGGGAGAGCGTCGATGCGGTCCTGCACAGGATTTTAGGCGAAGCTGGATTATCTTGGTTCGCGGTGATCGCCGCGGGTGATGTGGTGGCACATAAGAAACCCGCGCACGACGTCTATCGCCTCGTACTTGAGGAACTGAAGTGCAATCCTCAGCTTTGTGTCGCGATCGAAGATTCGGAAAATGGCGTCAAGGCGGCAAGGGCCGCAGGCTTGCCGGTCATAGCGACGCCAAGTGCTTATCTGCGCGGCGATGATTTCAGCCTCGCGACGAGCATTCTTTCCAATCTTGGCGAGCCATATCATCCCTGCCACCAAATCGGCGGCCTGCGCTTCGATCGAGACTATGTTGATATTGACGGCTTGAACGCATGGCTATCCAAGCGACAACGATCCAAAGCATCCTTCGCGTTCCGATAGGCCGCCGTCGCTTGCCGGACCCGCGCTAGAGAGTTCTCGATTTTTGCGTACGTGCGCAAAGACAAATTAGGGTCTGGGTTCGGATTCTGGCGGACGCGGTGTGCGGCCATTTGCGGGAATTAATGTCGTCACGCATTCCACAAACCGCCGCGCAGTCTTAAGCGCCGAACGAGCAGCTTCAGGGCTTACCTTCGAACCGGGGCCGGACTCGTAATCAGCGATAGCTTTGAGTTGATAAGCGAGTCCAAGGAATCCCCGTAGTTCGGTAACAATACGCGGGTCGTCTTTCACAAGGCGCGCAAACTCCGTCCGTACACCTGTATGCGTCTTAAACACACGGCTATGAGTCTCAAAGATCAGGGCTTGCGCGGCATGAAACCCGGCAAGATAGGCGGTGCGCCCAGCTGCATCCGTGAGGTCAACGCCAAGCATCGTCTCCGCATCGCCAAGAAGCCCGCGCGCCTTTTCAAGAAATGCGGTGCTCTGCGGCTTCACAGGTCAACGCCTTCACGGCGAATTTCGTGCATGAGCGGCATGCGCGGGTCATTGTAGGTGTCCGCCCGATATGGCAGCGCATTAACAACTTCGCCGGTGTCGTAAAGAATGGCCGTGCTGACATCGGCAAGGCGGTGCATTTCGGCGAAGCGGTCGGGCATATCGCGCAAGAACACCGCTACGTCGTAATCGGACTCAGGTTGCGCATCGCCGCGCGCGCGGGAGCCAAACAGCACCACGCGCGCCACGCGGTCGCCGTAGATTTCATCAACGGCAGCGCGGAAACGTTTAAGGACCGGATCGGCTGGTGCTTTCGTCTGCATGTAAGAAAAACTTGTAAATTCAATACACTATACAAATTATCGGGGAAGAAAGCAATGCAAACAAAGGCCGCATAATTTTTGCAGACCGTGTGAAAACTCGATCGGTGTTTCTGTATGACTGCGTGAAGGAAAATTTTTCGCGAATTTTTGCCGTCCACGAAACCACAGGCCTCGATATTCAGGCCCGGTTCGAAATCGACACAGAGTTTTCACACTGTCTGTTTGAGTTTTGCACATGCCGCGACGTGGCATGCCTGCACAGAACCGGAGCCCTCGCCCTGAGCGGAAATGATCCTCGGTTAGGCAATCTCCATCGCACTGACCGGCTACTAAAACAGCCCACTGACCTTGCCGCTGTCGTCGAGATCGATCTTGGTCGCCGCCGGCACCTTGGGCAAGCCCGGCATGGTCATGATCTCGCCGCACACCATGACGACGAACTCCGCGCCGGCGGCGAGCCGGACTTCGCGGATATTGATCTCATGATGGGATGGCGCGCCGCGCAGTTTTGCGTCGGTCGAAAATGAATATTGAGTTTTTGCGATGCAAACCGGATAGTGGCCGTAACCGCTGTCTTGCAACTTTTTGATTTGCGCGCGTATCTTTGAATCGGCGGTAACCTCGCTCGCGCCATAGAGTTTTGTGGCAATCGCCGTCACCTTATCCCAGAGCGGGGCTTCGTCTTCATAAACGAATTGGAAGTCGCCCGGCACTTTGTCGATGACGTCGACGACCGTGCGGGCCAGCTCCTCGGCGCCCTTGCCGCCTTCCGCCCAATGCCGGCACACCACGACCGGGGCTTCGTGATGCGCCATTTTGGTCTTCAAAAGCGCGATCTCGGCGTCCGTATCGAACGTAAAATGATTGATCGCGACAATGCAAGGCAGCCCGAAATGGTTGCGGACGTTGTTGACGTGACGCTCCAAATTGGCGACGCCTTTTGCCAATCCGTCAAGATTTTCCTGATTGAGTTCCTTGAGTTCGATACCGCCGTGATATTTGAGGGCGCGGATCGTCGCGACGATGACCACCGCCTTTGGGCGAAGACCGGATTTGCGGCATTTGATGTCGACGAATTTTTCGGCGCCGAGATCGGCGCCAAAGCCCGCCTCGGTCACCACATAGTCAGCGAGTTTCAGCGCGGTCTTGGTGGCAAGCACGGAATTGCAGCCATGCGCGATATTGGCGAAAGGCCCGCCATGAATGAACGCCGGGCTGTTTTCGAGCGTTTGCACGAGGTTCGGCTTAAGCGCGTTTTTCAATAGCACCGCCATGGCGCCATGCGCTTGCAAATCGGCGGCATGGATGGGCTTTTGGTCTCGCGTATAGCCAACCACGATCCGTCCCAGCCGGTCCTTCAAATCCTTGATCGAGGTGGAAAGACAGAAGATCGCCATGATCTCGGAGGCGACCACGATATCGAATCCGTCCTCGCGAGGATATCCATTCCCAACTCCGCCCAACCCAACGGTGATCTGCCGCAGCGCGCGGTCGTTCATATCGACGACCCGCTTCCACGCGATGCGCCGCACATCGAAATTCAGTTCATTGCCGTGGTGAATATGATTGTCGATCATGGCCGAGAGAAGATTGTGGGCAAGGCCGATCGCACCGAAATCGCCGGTAAAATGCAGGTTGATGTCCTCCATCGGAACAACCTGCGCATAACCGCCGCCGGCCGCCCCGCCCTTCATGCCGAACACCGGCCCGAGCGAGGGCTCGCGGAGACAAATGGCAGCCTTTTTGCCGATCCGGTTCAGCGCATCGCCAAGACCGACGGAAGTTGTGGTCTTGCCTTCCCCAGCCGGGGTCGGGCTGATCGCGGTGACAAGAATCAACTTGCCATCCGGCCGGTCCGCGAGACTATCCACATAATCCAGCGATATCTTGGCCTTGTACCAGCCGTAAGGTTCGAGATGCTCCTCTGCAATGCCGAGCTTTTCCCGCGCCACGTCACTAATGGGACGCATTGTCGCTTGCTGCGCGATTTCGATGTCCGACGGCATGGTCCTTCCTCTCGAAGCGTACTTTAGGCTTCCACCACATTTTGCGGCTCGCTCGCCGCGAATGCGTCAATGTTGTCGATGAGTTGGTCGGCGAGGATTTGCATGGCCTCGCGGCTCGCCCAGGCGACATGCGGGGTGATGATGAAATTCGGCAATCGCAAATCGAGCAGAATATTTCCCTGTTTCGGGGGCTCGACGGTCAGCACGTCGAAGCCCGCGCCGCCGATGATTTTGTTGGCCAGCGCATCGGCCAAGGCATGCTCGTCGACGAGCCCGCCGCGGCCGGTATTGATCAGGATGGCGTCATTCTTCATCAGGCGCAATTCCGGCGCGCCGATCATGTTCTTGGTCTCGGGCGTCAACGGCAAATGCATTGTAATGATGTCGCTCTCGCGCAGTAAGGTTTCGAAACTGGTCAGGCCAGGCTGCGGGAAGATGTCGTAGGCCAGCACCTTCTGGCCAAAGGCCTCGGCGACGCGGCCCACCGACTTGCCGATCGCGCCATAGCCGACAATACCGAGCGTCGAGCCGCGCATGTCGCGGATTGGATGGTCGAAGAAACAGAATTGGTCGCATTCCTGCCAGCGCCCGGCGCGCACATCATCGCGGTAAGCGAGGAGGTTGCGGCGAAGCGCGAAGGCCAGCGCGAAGACATGTTCCGGCACCGTGTTGAAGGCGTAATTGCGGATGTTCGAGACGGTAATGCCATGCGCCTTGCAGTAGGCCTTGTCGACGACATCCGTGCCGGTGGCGGCGACCGCGATCAATTTAAGATTGGGAAGCTTTGCCAGCGTAGCTTCGCGCATCGGTACCTTGTTGATGATGGCGATGGTCGCAGTTTTGAGCCGGTCGAGGATCTCGTCCGCCGAGGTCACCGCATATTCCGCGTAGCTGTGCGGAAAAGCCGGCGTCCGCAAATTGGCTTCCAGCGTCGAACGGTCGAGAAAGACGATCGAGTGTTGCACGGGGTAATCTTTCTTTGATGCGATTTGCCGCCGGTATCAGGAACAGCCATTTCCGCGGCACGCTCGCCGGGCGCTGCGCGGGCCTTCGCGCTATCGTTCGACCTCGACTCTAGAGCCATGGTCTTGCCCGGCTCGCCGCCTGGCTTCGCCGTCCGGGCGGGCGGCAGCGCCGCGATCACGCAAGGAGGCGAGACCCGGCGCTAAGCCTTAGTCGTTGAGGACGCCTTCTGGGTGCATCGCGGCGAAATGCTCCTGGTCCGTCGGCCGCTTTTCCTTGGCCATGATGGTCGAGCGGAAATAGTCTTGGGCGGCGCCAACCCCACTGCCGAGTTTAATGCTGATGCCGACATCCTTCATTGCCATTTCAGCCCCCGAAAGAGCGCCGAGGACCATGAGGTCGTTGAGATCGCCGAGGTGCCCAATCCGGAACACCTTGCCAGCGACCTGCGAAAGACCGGCGCCAAGTGCCAAATTGTAGCGGCGGAAAGCGGCATCGATGACATCGGCGCCGTTGAAGCCCGGAGGGACAACGATCGCGGTGACCGTATCGGAATACCATTTCGGTTCCTTCGCGCAAAGTTGCAGGCCCCAGGCTTTAACCGCGGCGCGCACACCGCTTGCGAGAACGTTATGGCGCTCGAACACGCGTTCGAGTTTCTCCTCGAAAAGAATTCTGAGCGATTCGCGCAGGCCGTACAGCATCGGCAAAGACGGCGTGTAGGGAAAATAGCCCGTCGCATTGGCCTTGATCATGTCGCCGAAATCGAAAAAGACCCGCTTCAGCCCAGCACTCTTATAGGCGGCGAGCGCACGGGGGCTCGCACAGACGATGCCGAGACCCGCCGGAAGCATGAATCCTTTCTGGGAACCGGCGACCGCGAGATCGACACCCCATTCATCCATGCGGAAATCGATGCTTGCGATCGAGCTCACGCCATCGACATAGAGCAGCGCTGGATGACCGGCGGCGTCCATCGCCTTTCGCACCGCTCCGATATCGCTCGTTACACCGGTTGCGGTTTCATTCTGGACGGCCAGAACGGCCTTGATCTGGTGGCTCTTGTCGGCGCGCAAAATGGATTCAATCTTGTCTGGCTTAACGCCGGTGCCCCACTCTTCCTCCAAAACTTGGACGTCGAGGCCTAAACGTTGCGCCATGTCGATCCACAAATGACTGAACTGGCCGAACCGCGAAGCCAGAACCTTGTCGCCTGGGGAAAGCGTGTTGCAGAGCGATGCCTCCCAGGCACCGGTGCCTGACGAAGGGAAAACAAACGCCTGACCGCTGGTAGTCTTGAAGACTTTCTTCAAATCCTGGAACAACGGCAGCGTGAGTTCGGGAAATTTAGAAGACCTATGGTCTTCCATCGCCACCATCATCGCGCGGGTGACGCGGTCAGGGACGTTGGTTGGTCCTGGAACGAAAAGAAAGTGGCGGCCCGCCATAATGAATCCTCCATTTGTTGCCGGCTTACCCTATTAGCAAAACCCTTGGCTCAAGCGCAACCGCCGAAGTTGCGCGCAAGACACTTGCTCACTTTAGACCGCGTTTTAGACCATTGTCCGTAAAAGCGGAAACCGGTCGCGGACAGGGAGATTCAAGGCGCCAAGCGACTTGGCCTCAACCAAGGACCAGGATGGCGCGGAAGTCGTTCACATTGGTGAGGGTTGGCCCGCTGACCACCAGATCTCCGATGGCGGCGAAAAAACTATAGGGGTCGTTATTGGTCAGCATAGCTTTAGCTGATATGCCCAATTTCGCCGCGCGCGCTAGGCTATCGGGCAAAAGCACCGCGCCAGCGTTATCTTCTGAGCCGTCGATTCCGTCGGTATCGGCGGCAAGCGCGTAAATGTTTGGATGGCCATCCAAGGCGATACCAAGCGCGAGGAGAAATTCGGTATTGCGGCCGCCAAGCCCGGTCCCCTGAAGAGTTACCGATGTTTCGCCGCCGGAAATCAAAACGCAAGGCGGGGCCGCTGGCTGTGCATAGGCGTGAACTTGCTTTGCGATCGCTGCATGGACCAAAGCCACGTCGCGCGCCTCGCCTTCGATGGCATCGGCCAGAATGAGGGGTGCTACGCCCGCCTTGCGCGCCACGCCGGCTGCGGCCTCAAGCGACATTTGCGGTGTCGCGATCATGATGTTCGTTACTCCGGCCAGCCTCGGGTCGCCCGGCTTCAAGGTTTCGGCGGCGGGTGACTCAAGATGTGTGCGGACGTTCGCCGGCACTGCGATGGCGTATTTTTGCAGGATCGCCAGAGCCTCGGCCGAGGTGGTTGGGTCGGCAACGGTCGGCCCCGAGGCGATCACGCAGGGATCGTCACCTGGCACGTCCGAAATCATGAGGGTCACCACCCGCGCTGGCGCGGCGGCAGCGGCGAGCCTGCCGCCCTTGACGGACGACAAATGCCGCCGCACGCAGTTCATCTCGGAGATCGTCGCGCCGCTTTTGAGGAGCGCTTTGTTGATGCCCTGCTTGTCTTCGAGCGTCACGCCATCGGCGGGGAGGGCGAGAAGCGCCGAGCCGCCGCCCGAAATCAAACAAAGCACGAGATCCTCGGGGGTCAGACCCTTGACCATGGCGAGAATGCGCCTTGCCGCTTCCTGCCCGGCGGCGTCCGGGACCGGATGGCTGGCTTCCACCAGTTCGATGCGTTGGCAGGGTGCGCCGTGGCCATAACGGGTGACCACCAAGCCTTCGAGCGGACCGGCCCAATGATCCTCGACCGCCTTGGCCATCGCGCCCGAGGCCTTGCCCGCGCCAACGACAATGGTTCGGCCCGCAGGCCGTGGCGGGAGATGCGGGGCTAAGCACTTTTCCGGCAAGGCCGCGCCGACCGCCGCCTCAAACATATTGCAAAGAAGCTGACGCGGATCGACGGTCATTGCAGTTGCCGCTTGCCCTTGATGGTTGCCGGGGCGTCAACACGATGGCCCTCGCCGTCGCCAAATGCCCAAACACACGTTTATATTTGCCCTGGCGATGCCGTTTCATAACCGTAAATACTGGGCTTTCAATCATTTTCTCGTCGGGCATCCCATTGCAGGGCGATAACCGATCAGAAAAACCGCGTTTACCTCCCCGTACGGAGCGCTCAAGGGGAAATTTTCCGCGCCATGTCATCCGCTACTTCCCGATGTCCTGGCCTGTCGCAGCGGCAATGCCAACGGAAGGCTTGCTAAGGCCGGAATTTGGCAATAAGCGTTCCGCAGAACTTTGGCGGGACGCAACAAGTAGGCAACATAAGGAAATCCGCGCTGGTTAGGGCGGATTGAGGTTGCAAGGAGGGCTTTTTGGATATCCATGAGTATCAGGCCAAGGAGATCTTGGCGAATTTTGGGGTGGCAACGCCGCATGGGGCAGTCGCCTACAGTCCCGATCAAGCGGTCTATTGCGCCACCGAGTTGGGCGGCTGGCATTGGGCGGTGAAAGCTCAGATTCATTCCGGCGGCCGCGGCAAGGCGGGCGGCGTCAAGCTCTGCAAAACCTATAACGAAGTGCGGGCGGCGGCGGCGGAGCTGCTCGGCAAAACCCTCGTCACCAATCAGACCGGCCCCGAGGGCAAGATCGTGCAGCGGGTCTATATCGAGGTCGCCGAACCTTTCGAGCGCGAAATTTACCTCGGCTTCGTTCTCGACCGGAAGGTCGAGCGCGTGCGAGTCATCGCATCGCGCTTTGGCGGCATGGATATCGAGGAGATCGCCAAGGACCATCCGGAGGAAATTCTGCAAGTGGTGGTCGAGCCGGCGGTGGGGTTGCAGCCGTTCGAGGCGCGCGAGCTTGCCTTCGGCCTGGGGCTCAATATCAAGCAGGTTAGCCGCGCCGTCGCGAGCATCCTCGGCTGCTACCGCGCGTTCCGCGATCTCGACGCTACCATGGTCGAAATCAATCCGCTGGTCGTCACCAAGGACGACCGGGTTCTCGCGCTCGATGCCAAGATGTCGTTCGACGACAACGCGCTGTTCCGGCGCGGCACGGTCGCCGATATGCGCGACCATTCGCAGGAAGACCCGCGCGAGGTCCAGGCCGCCGAGCATGACCTCAACTACGTTGGGCTCGACGGCAACATCGGCTGCATTGTCAATGGCGCCGGTCTCGCGATGGCAACCATGGACGTGATCAAACATGCCGGCGGCAATCCCGCGAATTTCCTCGATCTTGGCGGCGGTGCCTCACCGGACCGCGTTGCCGCGGCATTTCGATTGGTGTTGTCCGACCGCAACGTCAAGGCGATTCTGGTCAATGTGTTCGCGGGTATCAACCGCTGCGACTGGGTGGCCGAGGGCATCGTCAAGGCCTGCCATGAACTGAACGTGGATGTCCCGCTGGTGGTTCGTCTTTCGGGAACCAATGTCGATGCTGGTCGAGACATCATTGGTAAAAGCGGCCTGCCGATCATTTCCGCCGATACTCTCGCCGATGCCGGCAAGGCGGCGGTCGCCGCGGCCAAGGGTGCGCCGGACCGGAGCGCCCGCACGGCCTAACTTCGCGATGGGCGGCACGCGGGAGCGCTGCCGACCGTCGAAATCGTGAAGGCACGGGCGAGCGTTGTTCGCATTTTCCATCGGCGAAAAGGTCGAGGGCCCCCGCCAAAATATTGCTTCAAGGAAAGACGTAAGCCAATGAGCATTCTAATCGACGAAACAAGCCGGGTCCTTGTTCAGGGCTTCACTGGCGACAAGGGTACTTTCCACGCCAAGGAAATGATCGCCTTCGGCACCAAAATCGTCGGCGGCGTCACCCCCGGCAAGGGGGGCGCCAAGCATCTCGGCCTTCCGGTTTTCAACACCGTGAAGGAAGCTATCAAGGAAACCGGCGCGACCCATAGCATTACCTTCGTCGCGCCGGCCTTCTGCGCTGACGCCATCATGGAGGCGGCAGACGCGGGAATTAAGCTCGTATGCTCGATCACCGACGGCATTCCCGCGCAAGACATGATGCGGGTGAAGCGCTATCTTTTGCGCTATCAGCGCGACCATCGAACAATGATGGTCGGGCCAAACTGCGCAGGGATTATCAGTCCCGGCAAGGCGATGCTCGGCATCATGCCGGGCAATATCTACATGCAGGGCGTGGTCGGCATTGTGTCGCGCTCGGGCACGCTAGGCTACGAAGCAGCGGCGCAGATGAAGGCCCTTGGAATCGGCGTCTCGACCAGCGTTGGCATTGGCGGCGACCCGATTAATGGGAGCTCCTTCTTGGATCATCTGGTGCTTTTCGAGCGCGATCCGGAAACCAAGGCGGTCATGATGATCGGCGAGATCGGCGGGCCCCAGGAAGCCGAGGCGGCGGCGTGGATCAAGAGCCACATGACCAAACCGGTGGTTGGTTATGTCGCGGGCCTCACCGCGCCGAAGGGCCGCCGAATGGGCCATGCCGGCGCGATTATTTCGGCAAGCGGCGACAGCGCTGCCGAAAAGGCGGAAATCATGAAATCCTACGGGCTGACCGTGGCGCCCAGTCCGAGCGAACTTGGCACGACGATGGCCAAGGTTTTGAAGCATTGAGGATTCCGGCGCATCGCTCGGCAAATTTCCAGTTCCGCGAACGCAGACGGTCGTTTTTTACGGCCGCGCCAACATGTTGGGCAATATCGACGCCCTTTCGTCCAAACGCCGCGGGGTTACCGATGACGGAGTTTAGGGCGGGCAGGCCGGGATTCGAGGCCGGAAACGCGCCGGGAAGCATTCAAGCGGCGCTCGACGGCGAAGAAACCGCGGACATATTGTTCGAATTGCTTGCGGGCGTCGTGCACCGTCAGCATCCAGAGGTCGCGGCGGCACTGCGGGGGAAATCCAAGGCTAAGAATCTTGCGCCTGACCTGCTCGCCAGGGTCTTCCAGGCGCACGGAATCTGGTTCCAGCTGCTGGCCATCGTCGAACAGCATACCGCGATGCGGCTGCGCCGCCAAACCGAGCGCGTGCGTGGCGAGACGGCGGTGGAAGGCACATTCGCCAATTTCATCGCCGAGGCGGCAAATCTCGGCATCGACGCGCAGGTGCTGCGCGACAGCCTGGCTTCGACGCGGATCCGGCCAGTCATCACCGCGCATCCAACCGAAGCGAAACGGGTGACCGTCCTCGAAAAGCATCGCCGCATTTACCGGCTGCTGGTCGAACTGGAGCAGCAAAGATGGACCGCGCGCGAACGCGCCGGCATCATCGATAGGTTACGCGACGAGATCGCTCTTCTGTGGATGACCGGGGAACTGCGGCTTGAGAAACCAACAGTCGACCAGGAAGGCGCCTGGGGATTGCATTTTTTTCATGAGACATTGTTCGATGGAGTCCTCGAGCTTTTGAAAAAGCTCGACCGGGTGCTCGCGCACTATTATCCGGGCGAGCGGTTCACGCTTGCACCATTTTTTCAATTTGGCTCATGGATTGGCGGTGACCGCGACGGCAATCCGTTCGTCACCAACGATGTCACCCGCCGCGCCCTCACCCAAAACGCCCTGGCGAGTCTGCGCTACTACGAGCAACGCATTTCCGCTCTGATGCAGAGCATGTCGATTGCCGAGCGGGCGCTTCCCCCAGCCCCAGCATTCCGGGCGGCGCTCGCGCACGCCCTTTCCCGGGATTATGGAGGGGTGTTGATAGCCCAGCGCAATCCAGGCGAGCCTTATCGCCAGTATCTCTCCTGCATCCTGCGCAGACTGAAGCTGACCATCGCCCGCTTCGAACAAAGGGGCGGCCGGGCTGACGCCGGCTATGGCAACGCCGACGAACTCATCGCCGATCTCCAGAGTCTGGAGAATGCGCTGATTGAAAGCGGCGCTCCCTATCTCGGCGAGGACCTCGTACGGCCCGTTCGTAGGGCGGTGGAGATATTCCGCTTCCGCACGGTCAGACTGGATCTCCGCGACAATACCACCCGCATGACTCAGACCTTGCAGGCCTTGTGGCAATTGGCCGCTGGCCAGAAGGGTGAAACGCCGCCGGACCCGGCATCGCCGGAATGGAAAAATTGGCTTCTTGCCGAGCTTGCCCAGCCGCTAACGGCGCCGCGTCCGCGGCGAGGAATGCCGCCCGAGGCGCTGGAGACACTCGGCATGTTCGAGCTCGCCAGCGGCAAAGGCAAGGAGTTCGACCGGGAAGCGTTAGGAAGTTTCATTCTCAGCATGACCCGCTCGGCTGCCGATGTTCTCGGCGCCTATCTCCTCGCCAAGGAAGCAGGATTGTTCCTCGACGAGACGGGCGTCGAGGCCTGCACCCTGCCGATCGTTCCGCTGTTCGAGACAATCGCCGATTTGCGCGCCGCGCCCGCCATCATGCGCGAACTTTTGTCGCTACCGGTTGTCCGGCGCAGCGCCCGCGCCCAGGGCGGGGTGCAGGAAGTCATGATCGGCTACTCGGACTCCAACAAGGATGGTGGATTCTTCGCCGCCAATTGGGAATTGGCGAAGGCGCAGACGCGGCTCACCAAGACCGGCATTGAAAGCGGAATTCCGATCGCGTTTTTCCACGGCCGGGGCGGCTCGGTCAGCCGCGGCGGCGCCCCCACCGCGCAGGCGATCGCGGCGCAGCCCGCGGGCTCGATCAACGGCCGCTTCCGCGTGACCGAACAAGGCGAAGTGGTCTCGTTCAAATACGCCAATCGCGGCACAGCGGCCTACCAGATGGAAGTGCTGGGGGCCGCGGTGCTGAAGCACGCCCTTATCTCCGAACGCGAGCAGGCGCTGGTGCCGAAGGCCGAGTTCGACGAGGCGATGGAGGCGCTTTCGGGTGCAGCCCATGCGGCCTATGCCGGCTTTATCTCGCATCCGGATCTCTTGGCCTATTTTCAGGCGGCAAGTCCGCTCGAAGAAATCGCCTTGCTCAATATCGGATCGCGGCCGGCGCGGCGTTTTGGCGCCCGTACGCTCGGCGACCTCAGGGCAATTCCCTTTGTGTTCGCGTGGGCGCAAAACCGCCATGCGGTCACAGGCTGGTACGGGACGGGGAGCGGCATCGCCAGTTTCCTCGACGTGCGCAAGGAGCGCGGCGAGGCGCTGTTGCGGCGGATGTTCACGGAATCCCGGTTGTTCCGGCTGGTCATTGGCGAGGTCGAAAAAACCCTCTGCCTCGTCGATCTGGAAATCGCTCGCGAATATGCGGGCCTGTTCGCCGACGCGGCCAAGCGCGATGTCATCTTCAACCTGATCGAACAAGAGTTTAGGCTTACCTGCGAGATGGTGCTGCGGATCAGCCAAGAACGCGAGATCGGCGAACGATTCCCAAGCTACCGTGCCCGTCTCGCGCATCGTCTGCCGACGATCAACCAGGTCAATCGCGACCAGGTCGAGCTGTTGGCCCGCTTCCGGGCTTGCGAAACCGAGGCGGCCATGGAGGCCTATAAATCGAACCTGCTGCTTTCGATCAATTGCATCGCCAGCGGCCTTGGCGCCACCGGCTGAAGCGGGGTCGTGGCCAATAAATAGCGAAGAGAGAGGAAAAACGCCATGAGTTTCACGATCATCGAGCAGGCCACGCCGCGCCTGCATCGCTCCGAACTCGCGGTTCCGGGGTCCAATCCGGGATTGTTCGAAAAGGCCGCCCAGTCGGCGGCCGACATTATTTTTCTCGACGTCGAGGATGCCGTCGCCCCCGACGACAAGGAACAGGCCCGCAAGAATATCATCGCCGGGCTGAACGACATCAATTGGGGCACCAAGACCATGATGATCCGCATCAACGGCCTCGACACGCATTATATGTATCGCGACGTTGTCGATATCGTCGAGGCCTGCCCGCGCCTCGACATGATCTTGATCCCCAAGGCCGGCGTCGCGGCTGATGTCTATGCCGTCGATATGCTGGTGACCCAGATCGAAACCGCCAAGAAGCGCGAAAAGCGGATTGGTTTCGAAGTCTTGATCGAGACCGCGCTCGGCATGGCCAATGTCGAGGCGATCGCGCAATCGAGCAAACGCCTCGAGGCGATGTCCTTCGGCGTTGCGGATTATGCCGCTTCGACGCGGGCGCGCACCACGGTGATTGGCGGCGTGAACGCCGATTACGGCGTGCTCACCGACAAGGACGCCTCCGGCAAACGTGACTATTACTGGGCCGACCAGTGGCACGCGGCGCAAACTCGCATGATGGTTGCCTGCCGCGCCTATGGCTTGCGTCCGATCGACGGTCCGTTCGGGGATTTTTCGGACGCCGACGGTTTTATCGCCGCGGCGAAACGCGCCGCGGTGCTCGGCTACGAGGGAAAATGGGCGATCCATCCTTCCCAGATCGAGCTCGCCAACGCGGTGTTCACGCCGTCCGAAGCCGAGGTCACCAAGGCCCGCCGCATCGTCAGCGCAATGGCCGATGCCGCCAAGGCAGGCAAGGGCGCGGTGTCGCTCGACGGCCGGCTGATCGATATCGCCAGCATCAGGATGGCCGAGGCGCTTTTGAAAAAAGCCGCCGCGATGGGCATGGCGGCGTGAAAGTTTCACATTCGCCAACGGCCGCACGCATCGGCCGTTGACCAGTTCAGAACTTTTTTGCCCTGGTCACCCCAGACGGGAATAATTTTCTAGGGCGCGCCACGGCGGACTTGAATTGCCGAGCGTTGTAGTGGCGCGCTCGTCCTGAGCGCATGCCGGGCTCATCAAGGAGGAGGAATTGGGATAGAAGGAACTGCCGCCGCCAAATTCGTGGCAGCCACAAGGACGGCCTCACTTAAGGCAAACACGCTCAGCAAGGCGACGAGAATCTTTTTCATGACGCACTCCGCGAAAAGAGGAAAGGGCGCAACTAGCAGTGCCAGGTTGCGCGCAGAATTGTAAACGAACGGATGCACCACGCGCATCCCCTGATCAGGGGTGCGCCGCGATCACGATGGGCGCAAACTGGAGAATCCTCCGGCCACTACGGAAGCAACTGCGGCTCGCCTGCGGCGGACGCGGCATGCAGCTGCACAATCCGCTCGAACGCGTCCAGAAAGTCTTCCGCGACCCCGGAATATGGGTTTCGTGGCTTGGGCCTCACATCACCCCGGGATAGCTCGATTAGAATTCGCGCAAACAAGGCTGGATCGTCGGCCACCAGGACATCGGGGTATAGCTCGCGCCGCAACCCCCGGGCACCCGCCGAGGTCGCAACAACTGGCTTGCCGTAAGCAATGGCCTCCAAGGTTTTTACGCTTACCCCTGTCCCCGAAAGCAGCGGAACAATGCTCGCGCTGATACGGGCATAGAAGTACCCTACATCCTCGGCGCGCGGTTCCATCGATACCCCCGGCCAGCTCTGTTCCAGGAGCAATAGCGGTTCGGTGACTTCCCCGGCGATGAGGCAGCGGAAAGTCGGAATTTCCTGCAGAATGAGCGGCAGGATGCGGGTGCAGAAATTGATGATGCCCTCAGTGTTGAAAATCGCACCCGAGCCGATGAAGCCAGCATGAAATTCCGGGGTGTTCGAAGCCGCCGGAGTGAAACCGGGAGCGCCGATGGGCCAGGCCAGGAACTCGCAGCCGATGCTATCGCCGAGCCGTTCCCGGTATGCGCTCCATTCTTCGACGGAACTCGACAGGATGCAATCGAATAATCCCAATATCCTGCGCTCTTGCCTGCGAGCCCTGTCGATCGAAAGACGCGACAGGAAGTGCCGCATGCGAAGTCGCCGGTAAGGTTTGTAGCGGTATAATGAAGGATAGGTCCGTAACAGTCTCTTTGTCACCTCGCGCTGCATCCGCTCTGCTTCGACGAGGTCGTCATGGAGGTCAAAAAAACGAGGTTGGTCAAGCCTCGCGATCGCCTCGCACCCGAAGAGATGGACGATGCGGAGCTTGCTGAAGACGAAGAGATCAATTTGATTCGCCCGCAGGAAGGCCGATATGCGTTTCTTGACATTGGCGCAGTGATATTCTTCGATGACGCGGGGCGCGAAGAGATTTCCGCTGAAATACCGGGCGACTGCACGCAGCGTCTTCCATGACCTTCCATCCGCCTGCTCAGGGAGGATCAAATGGTCGCGGCAGACTTGCGCCAAATAGTCATTGGCCTCGCGCGTATCCACGGGGAACTGTGTGAAGAGAATGGCGTAGACGTCGTGGCGCCGCGATAGAGTGTCGAGCCAGGCCTTATAGACGAGTCCCGATCCGTCGAGGACGGGCGGAACGAATTGCTCCGCCACAAAACAAATACGCAATCTCTCTCTTCTCTTGGGCATTTCAAAAAATATTCGCTTCCGACAAATAACCGGCGGGTTCGAGTGCCGCGAGGCCGGTTTATGAGGCCAACAATTCCTAAATACCGTTTGAAGCGGAATTGTGCACTCGATACAGACGCCGCAATCGGGGGACGCGTTTTATGCCACCCCTTTAGGTGCCACCGCAAGGTAGTGCGCCGTTTCATCTTGGGATCGCCGCACCAGCGGCGGCCTGGGCGCAGCACATCAATGATCCGCCGCAGTTTTTGCTTCGCCGCTTCACAAGCATGATTCTAATGATTTTGCAGATTCAAGCTCTTTATGGAGGGACACTCACCGCCAGCGCCACGATCAGGTGCGCCCCTGTTTTCGGTGCTCTTTCTTGGACCATCTTTTTTCAAACGTGGGTACCGAAAAGCCTATCGGTGAAGATAAAAACCGTTCCGAAATTCCTTCTCGGCTGTTCATGATGAAGCAAGTGATGTTTACGCCAAATGCCGTAGAACCGGAATTTGGTAATCCAGTTCTCGGAAATGCCATGGTAGGCCTCATGCAACGATGACCAAAGCGCGGCATAGCCGATGCTCGCAACCAGGACGAAAACGACCCAAGCCCAGCCCAGGAAAATGGCGAATACGAGCAATGGGGTTACCGAGGCCGCGACGCTCAATGCGTTGATATCGATGTTCACATCGTTGCGACCCTTGCCATGATGCTCAATTGCGTGTTCTCGCCACCACGAACCCTTTCCCAATCCAGGATAGTGCATGAGCCAGCGATGCGCCGCGTACTCGGCGAGCGGTGTGTAAAGAACGAGACAAAGTATTGCGATAGACCAAACCATTGACTGCCCCTTGAGCATTTGTTGGCCCGCCCCGGCCAGGTGGCCTTTTTACACGGACCCGGCGGGTGACGAGATTTTTGAAACTGTAACTGCCACGTCCGGCGAATTTTGGCAATGCCACACCCTCGATTACGGGGGTCCCCTGCGCCAAAGCCAGTGACCGCGGCTCGCCAAGCACCTGAAATGCGGATTTTATTGTCGCCCAGACGCATCGCTCCGCGAAGCTTGGGCGAAAGCCAAGCGGCACGCACAAATGAGTGCCTGGATCCAAAATGGCTTTTTCGAAACAAAATTGCGATGGAAGACGATTTCCATTTTTGGCCACGCTTTTCGGTCGCGGCTTTCGATGGGTCGTCCACCCAAAAAAAACTGCCGGAACTGAGAAGTCTGCAACAACATTCGGGAACCGATGCGGTTTTTTATTCTAACTGGAGAAAATCCATTCATGCAACGGGCTCTTCATTTTGTCGCATAGCCAAAGGCAACAACGAGCAATCAGCGAGACTCTTCCAATTTATGGAGAGCAATCGTAATGTAACTGCAGCAGAATCGGCATCGTCATAAGGCACTCCTTCAGCTGCGGTTCTCGCGGAAGTACTCGTACAGATCATCAAAGAGAGCGGCGCCCCGCTCGATCCGCGCGAGGTCGTCCTTGCGTGAAATGCAGATACCCGAGATCAACTGAGCAATGCCTGGGGTTTGTTCCCGGCCGAACTTGGCGTCTTTGAGATCGATATCATGGACGATCTCGGCGATTGCCTGAAGCGCCGGGTCGTTGAGCCCCGCCGCGAGCAACAGAACCTCGAAGGTGCAGCGGTCGCCCACATGGGTGAACTCGGCGTCGAACATATCGAACCGCAGCTCACCCGCCTCTGGGGCATAGGCTTTCCCGGGCACGAATTTGAAGGCCGCCGCCTCGTCGATGAAGCGCCGGATCAACCAGGCCGAGGCGATCCGGTCGACGTGGACACCTTGGCGCGTTACCCAGGTGCGACTTTTCAAATCACCGGTCTCCCGAGGCTCCGGTACGCTGCCGTGGGCCGTGACGATGTCACCTTCTTTAAATATCGCTTCCAACCCCCCAAGCAGCCCGTCGAGGGTTTCGCGGCCATTGGCGCCGAAAAAATCGATGCCGAGAATGTGGTCCGCGCGCGCCTTGAGTTTCGTGAACTGGATTTTGGCGTCCGCCCGCGCCGCCGAAGCCGGATCTTGGCGCAGGGCCTCATCGAGCACACGCGCCTCCTTGGCAAGCACTTCGTAGTCCTGGTCGCGCACGGCGTTGAACATGGCCCGCATCTCTTCGCCGGAAAGACCGTCGATCAGGCGCGCCTCGCAAATCATCGCCTCCCCGCCGCCTTCGACGATCTCTTTCGCCACCCATTCGAAATCCTCTTGCATCTGCTCAAGCGAAGGGAGCGCGTAGACCGCGTTCTTGATTGCTACCGCCCCCAGCGCCTGCAACCGGCGCCAAATCTTGACGCGCAAATAAGCGGGCTTCGCGGGAATCTGATGGATCAGGAGCAACCAGCGCTCCAGGGGAACGTCCGTCATAAGGCTCCGAAGGGGTCATGCAACAAGTGTATCAATTCTTCTCGTATCATGCAACGCTTGTATCATCTGCTTGGCGGGGTAGCATTCCTGCGGGGCCTGAGCCGGTCCAAGTTCCGGACTGCAACAACTCGAGGGCTAACGCGAGCCATGCATGTCGGCAATGTCTGGAAGAGTGGAAGCGCGACATTTGCCGGGGTGAGCCTCGCGGCGTTGTTTCTTCTTTCGTCCTCGGCCATGGCGGGACCGCCGTTCATCACCGACGACCCGGAGCCCACCGATTATCTCCACTGGGAACTGTACACCTTCTCTCAGGGGATGCGTGCGACGAAGGAGATAAGCGGCGTAGTGCCGCCCTCCTGCGACTGCAATTATGGCGGCCTGCCCAACGTTCAACTGCATTTCCAACCGGGCATGGCGATAGCCCGCGCGAGCGGCACTCCCCTCCAGTTTGGGCCGGGCGACACGGAATTTGGCATAAAGTATCGCTTCATCGAGCAGGACAAGGAGGGCTGGGTCCCGTCAGTGGCCATCTACCCTTTGTTGGAGGCGCCCACAGGGGATGCCGCGCGCGGTCTCGGCACCGGCAGGACCCATGCATTCGTGCCGCTATGGGTTCAAAAGGACTTCGGCGACTGGACGACCTTTGGCGGCGGCGGCTATTGGATCAACCCCGGCCCCGGCAATAAGAACCACTGGTTCATGGGTTGGGTGCTGGAGCGCAAGATCACTGACGACCTTACGCTCGGAGTGGAATTGTTCCACGAGACGCCCGACACGATCGGCGGCATGCAGTCGACGGGTTTCAACCTCGGCGGAATTTACGATTTTTCCGATCGCTATCATTTTCTTTTCTCGGCTGGAAGAGGTCTCCAGCACGCCAAGGAGACGAACGTATTCTCTTGGTATATTGGGCTCGAAGCGAAATTCGGCGAAGAACCCCCTAAAGCTCAGGAAGCCGGCCATAATTGAAGCACCCCAAGAGGCCGCTCCCTAGTTGTCCATGCGCCAAGGCGAGCGATCCTGCCAGGATTTCAGAACCGCGCCCGCCCATCCCGTCGATTTGTCGCCGTGGCAAATGTTGCAGGCGTTGGGAATCTTGTAGGCGTCCGTCTCCGCCGGCGTGATGAAGCGGAAGGTGTGGGCGCGGACATTCACGTCCGCAATCGTCTCCTCGATCTTTGGCATGTGGCAGGCGACGCACTGGCTGCCCGCGCTGCCCGCCTTGTGATGCGTGTGTTCCTCGATGGAGGCGGCATGCGGCCCATTCTGAGTGTTCGGCCCGTGACAAGCAAAGCACATCTCGCCGGGCGGCTCGCGCAGTTGCGCCGCGTTCTCGGTCCCGTGCACGTCGTGGCAACTGAAGCAGGTGACACCGCGATTATACATGAGGCTTTGGACGAAATCGTTGCCCTGCATGCGGTTCTTATGGGCCGTCGCGTCCGGGAAGTGGGTGAAGGAGGTCTCGCCGAGACGGTAGTCCTCCAATCGCCAGAAATCGGCAAGGTTCAAGCCCATGTGGAAGCCCACGGGCCAGTCGTAATACTTGCCATTAATCGGGTTGTTGGGCGGCCGCCCTTGGGAATGGCACTGGATGCAGGTGTCGTTGGCGTGGACGTAGTCGAGGCGGGCCGGATTGACGATGGTCTCGCGCGTCTTCTGCTTGACGTGCTCGCTCCCTGGCCCATGGCAGCGCTCGCAACCCACATTCCATTCGGTGACGGTCTTGGTGTTGATGTCGTAGTTGACAGAGTGGCACCCGTCGCAAAGGGGGCCGGTCGGGCGCTGGAAATTGTTGGGCGGGTAAAGCGTGGCCCACCAGTCGTTCTTGACGAAGTACGGCCGCCACATCTTATGGGTGACGTCCCACTGCGCGGGAAATGGGAAATAGTCGTCGCCCATCTTCTTGAAGTAGCGCTGCTTCCAGATGCTGCCGTAGACAAGCGCTATATCGTCCTTGGAAAAATCGACAAGCGGGCCGGAGAGGTCCGGAATAATCGCGTCCGGATGCTCGCGCGGATCACGCACGACATTGGCCATCGGCGTCTTCTTCCAACGGTCGTAGATGCTGGAATGGCACGGCTTGCAGGACTCGGATCCGGCGTAGCGCCAGCCCGCGGCGAGCCCTTCCGGCAGGCCGGCGGCAAGGTCCGCGGACAGCGGCGTGGTTTTTGGAAGATTCCGCATGTAAAGGACGAGCTGCCAGACCTGCCGGTCCGGCAGGGTCCAGGCAGGCATGCCGGTGTTCCTTATGCCGTTGCGGATGTGATAGAAAACCTCGCCATCGGTCATCAACGCGACGAGCGGCCGGAGAACGGGCGGACGCGGATATTCTCCGCCACCGATCCGCGTCTTCCCGTCGCCATCATAGCCGTGGCAGATCTCGCAATTTTGCCGGAACAAATCGCGCCCGGCAGAGGCATCGGCTACGTCCGCGCCGAGCGGATTTTGCTGCTGCCAGGCCGTGGCCGGCATGCTATGACGCAGCAGCCACATGGCCACCGCAACTTCCATCTCCGGCGGCTGCTGCCGGGCGCTAGAGATTCCCGGGAGCGCGAATTTGTAGAGCGCCACCGCGCCGCCCAACGCGACGGCGGCGGCCATCGCGGCGGCCATCGCCTTGCGTGGCATGATCATGCCGGAATCTATTTCTACAGCTCGACCTTTTCGCCGGCGTTCGCCCATTCCTGAAAGCCGCCGGGGTAATGCGCGCGGACATCGGCGCGCCCGGCTTCTTGCGCCAGCGCCAGTGCGGTGAGCGAGCGTTTGCCGGAACGGCACGACAACACCACCCGCTTGCCCGGCGAGCCGGGAAGGGCCGCGGGGTCGAAATGCTGGAGAGGGTTGAGGATCGCTCCCGGGATGCGGCCGGCCGCATATTCATTGGGCTCGCGCACATCGACGAGCAGGATCGAGCCGTCGGCCAATCCTTTTTTCAATTCGTCTATCGGGACATTTTCCACTTCCGGTGTGGCCATGAACAAGCTCCCAGTTTCCTCCCGCGCTCCCCGCGCGCCAATTTCGCAAAAGCGGCGCCCTCACGCAAGATGATTGCCGTACCGGGATAAAATTATTTCGACCGCCGCGAGATCGCTTGGATTGTTGGCGTTGAAAAACGGATCGTAGGGCAGGGTTGGCCAATCCACAAAGGCGCGCCGGTAGCGTTGCGAGAAAGTCTCGACCTTACGCATATCCTCGACAACGAGGGCGTGGCGGAGATCGTTTCTGATCGAGACCGGCCAGAGCGCGACGGCCGGATGCATCTTGCCGCCCGAACGCGCGCAGGCGATCGCGGCGTTGTCTTGCGCCCTCGCTTCTATGAAGCGGGCGGCGAGATCGCCTGGCAAAAACGGCGTGTCGGCCGGCGCACTGATCGCCAGGGGGACATCGGGGCAATGCCCTGCGATCCAATCGAGTCCGGCGAGAATGCCCGCAAGCGGACCCTTAAATCCCGGCACGTCATCGGCGACGACAGGCACATCGAACCCGGCGAATCTTGCCGGATCGCCATTGGCGCTCAACACGAGGCTTTCGCATTGCGGCCGCAACGCCGCGATCGCATGGGCGAGAAGGGAAATTCCGCCGGTTTTTCGCAGCGCCTTGTCGCCGCCGCCCATCCGGCGCGCAAGCCCGCCCGCGAGCAGGATGCCAACACACGTTCCGGTCCGCATCGCATTTTGCGCCTTTTCGCACGCGCTGCCCCGCGCGGCGTGGGAGCATCACGCATGCCGCTAAAACCTATACCAGATTCCGGCGGTTGGACCCAGCTCGCGTCCAGCGTTGATCCCCGCAACCGTTATAAAGCCGCTAATCTGCACCGACCAGTTTGGCGCGACGTCGTAAACCAGGCTTGGTTGCAGCTTGGTCCAAGATACATGCCCAAACTGGAGGGAGCCGTTTATAATCGACGTGAAGCTCTGCAGCATCACGAGAACTTTCGGAAAGGGGCGCAGTCCCATGGTCAGATCGATCCGCCATTCGCCCGGCTGGCCGGCAGCGTAAAAGCGATAGCCCGCCTGCGCCTCGGCGAAACCCTCCATCCCCGCGACGACGACATTGCGTCCGGCCATGCCCCGGACATCGAGGGAAGCGGCGCGGCGCACCTCGAACGGCCCAAGCGAATCGGCAAACGAGCCGCCGGGCGAGCGTAACCCCGCTTGCAACGAAAGGACGCTCGTATCCGTGCGGTAGAGCCCGACCCTCGCCGCGACCTCACTCTCGCCCAACCCATTGTAGGACTGCCCCGGAGGAGGATTGTGAATGCGATCGTAGGAAGGCGCGGCGACCAGGGTCAGCCAATTTGTCAGCCCATATTCGATGTAGGTTCCAAGTTCGAATTTTCGAAAAGACGGAACCGGAATGAGATGCCCCTGCGCATCGAACGCACGGGTCGATTCCGAAAAGAACGTATCGGCAATGACCTGCCCTTCGCCGGGAGGCATCAGCCAGGCGCCTCCCCAAGCAGCCTCGATGCCGACGCAGGCGAGCCCGGCGGCGGCGGTAACGAGCGCGAGGGGAATACCCGGGACGCGCAACCCCCCCTTTCACCTGGCCGTTTTGATAGATAACTATTGACATAATAAAAACGATTGTTAATAATCAATATTATATTCAAGGCGCATTTTTGGCCGCCGCCGAGCGGTTCGCAAATATCCGCGTAACGCGCCGGGGGCCGCGGCGCCGCGGCCTCCGGCGCAGGTGTGGCTGCGCGCGGGCGCGTGCCTATGCGGCGATCGATCTGATCGATCGCCGCGCGGATTTTACTGCCGCTATATCGGGATGTCGGGCCGCGCGCGATCCGGTAAGATAAGACCCGATCATACGCCGGGAAGCACGGATTTATAGCGGCGAAGCGTGGCCTTGAATATGGGCCGTCACCGAAGCCGCGCCGCTGTTGGGGCCGATGGTGAGGGTCACATACACGGCGTTCTTGGTCCCGGTCAAGCTCGCGGCCGTTGCCGACGCGTTGAAAAAGTATCGCAAGGTGACCGCCTGCTTGATCAACACGTTTAGGCTCACGCCTTTGATGACCCCCACGAAGCTGAATGACCCATCCGGCTGCTTCGTGAATGAGTGGGCCGGGATGATAGTGGTGAGGGTGCCCACCTGGAGGGTAACTCGTTGGGTAACGGGATCGAACACGGGCGCGGTGTTGCTCAAGGTGAAACTAGTTCCAAGGGCAAAAGCATCTGTGTTTGGAGCGGCGCCGAAGGCAACGCCGAGCTGCGTGGCGCTGAAGGCGAGGAAGGGCAGCCCCGGCGGCGGCGGCACAATGCCCACGATAATGGTGGAAGACCCCACCGGGACCGTGGCGATGACCGTGTTGGTGGCCGTGGCGATCACCGAAACAGTGTTGGAGTTCTGATTCGCGACATAGGCGTGTTTCCCTTCCGGGGTGATGGCTACCCCTGTGGGTTCAAACCCCACAGGGACCGTGGCCACCACCGTGTTGGCGGCCGTGTCAATCACCGAAACAGTGTTGGAGTTCTGATTCGCGACATAGGCGTGTTTACCATCCGGGGTGACGGCGACCCCATAGGCGCCAACCCCCACCGAGACCGTGGTCTCAACCGTGTTGGTGGCGGTGTCGATCACCGAAACGGTGTAGTCCCCTAAATTCGTGACATAGGCGTGTTTCCCATCCGGGGTGATGGCGACCCAAAGGGGGTTAATTCCCACTGGAATCGTGTCCGGCACGACGATGTTGGTGGCTGTGTTGATCACCGAAACGCTGTTAGAGCCATAATTCGCGATATAGGCTTGTTTCCCATTCGGGGTAATGGCAACCCCAATGGGGGTAAACCCCACCGTGACCGTGGCCACCACCGTGTTGGTGGCTGTGTTGATCACCGAAACGCTATTAGAACCATAATTTGCGACATAAACGTGTTTCCCATCCGGGGTAATGGCGGCTTCAACGGGGCTAAACCCCACCGTGACCGTGGCCACCACCGTGCTGATGGCCGTGTCGATCACCGAAACAGTGTTGGAGGCGCTATTCGCGACATAGGCGTGTTGCCCATCCGGGGTGATGGCGACCCCATTGGGGTCAGATCCCACCGCGACAGTGGCCACGACTTTGTTGGTCGCCGTGTCGATCACCGAAACAGTGCTGCCTGCACCGTTCGTCACATAGGCGAAGGGCGCCGCCACCGCCGGGGAGGCCAGTGCGCCCAGCCCCACCGCCAGCACAATTGCTAACAGAGCCACAAAACCCCGCGTCCATGCCGCGTGGCTTCCATTGCTATTATTTCTAAACGTAAAACATTCTCCCTCACTTATTCATGGATTATTTTTCAAACTACCGATCTTAAGCTTAATTCTACTTCAATTCCGCTCTGCCGACAAGGCCAAGCCGGAGCGCTTGCAAACCGCTGCCGCCGAATTTCGTGCCGCCCCTTCCATGCTTTTTCCGTGCTGTCGCACCAGTTATTCGTGCAATCCACCTACTGTTCACCCCGCGCGGCGTAAGAGCACTTGTAAGGTTTTTGGCCAAAATCGTACCAAAACGATTCACGTGAAGCGTTTTGGTAGGATTGCGCGCGAATACCAGACAGTTAAGATCGCTCCATCCGCGCCGTAGGGTTCTCAAGCCGCCTTACATTTCCGTTCATCTTATCGTTCGATAGGGACAGCTCATGCCAGGGAACCGGCGAAGCGCGGGCGGCGGCGCGGGTGCCGCGATCGTTCCAAACCTCTTGCTTTCGAGCGGGTTCGCGCCATTTTCGTCTTGAGTGCCCGTGGGGTGAGCTTGAGCCAGCCTTACTAAACATTCATGCAGCCGAAATGGCGGTGTAAGCTGGGGGCTCCTATATCGAAGGCGAGAGACGGTGCGCCGTCGTTATTTTTCCAATGGAGTGGTCAATGCCTAATGTCTCGTCTCCCCGGCCCAGTACCCTGAGTTCGCCGCCTTTTATCGTGCGCCGGCGCCACGAGGTCCGGGCCACGCTGCTAGCGACGGTGGCGGCGCTGGCCCTCGCTTGCATGAACGATGGTGGTTTAGCGTACGCCGATGTGGTTCAGAACCAAGTGTCGCCGGTTGTTTCTCCGGTCTCATTTGCCGATGTGGTCGACCATGTGCGCGGTGCGGTCGTATCCGTCAAAGTGAAGACCACCGAAACGGCCGATGCAAGCGAGGAATTCGAAATTCCGCACATCACGCCGGGTGATCCGCTCGAGCGCTTCTTCAAACATTTCGGCGAGGAAGGAGCGCCGCATGGTCGTCACCTCAAGCCGCACCTCACCCAAGCGCAAGGCTCTGGGTTCATTATTTCCGCCGACGGTTATGTCGTCACGAACCACCACGTCGTCGAGAATGCGACCGAGGTCAGCGTGACCTTGGACGACGGCAAAACCGTGCCAGCAACCATCGTCGGAACCGACAAGAAAACCGACCTCGCTCTCTTGAAGATCAAGGAGGGTGGCCCTTATCAGCATGTCGACTTCGCCACCGCCACGCCGCGGGTGGGCGACTGGGTAATCGCGGTCGGCAATCCCTTCGGATTGGGTGGAACGGTGACGGCGGGCATCATTTCGGCGCGCGGGCGCGACATTGGCGCCGGGCCTTACGATGACTTCCTGCAAGTCGATGCGCCGGTCAACCGGGGCAATTCGGGCGGTCCCACTTTCAATACCCAAGGTCAAGTGGTCGGCATCAATACGGCAATTTTCTCCCCCTCAGGCGGAAGCGTTGGGATTGGTTTTGCCATTCCCGCCGAGACCGCGAAAACTGTTATTGCCGCTCTGGAAGATAAAGGCGTGGTCGCGAGGGGCTGGATTGGCGTCCAGATTCAGCCAGTCACCGCGGAAATCGCCGATAGTCTAGGCCTCAAGTCCAACAAAGGGGCGCTCGTTGCCGAGGCCCAGCCGAATTCTCCTGCCAGCGATGCCGGAATCAAATCGGGCGATGTGATCGTTGGAATCGATGGCGAGCGAATTGACGGTCCACGCGACCTCGCCAAGAGGGTAGCCTCCCTAGGCCCGGGGAAAAAGACCGATTTGATCTATTGGCACGACGGATCGGAAAAAACTGCGCAGGTAAAGCTAGGTTCGCTGCCGGACGATAAGGAAGCGCGCGTACAGCCTAGCATGAACCAGGGCAATAACACATTGAGCGGCTTGGGTCTGGCGCTCGCACCGGCCTCCAGTGTCGAAGGCGCGGGAAGCCATGGCGTCGTCATATCCGAAATCGATCCCGACGGGGTCGCCGCCCAAAAGGGCTTGCAAGTCGGCGACATCATTCTCGAGGCGGGCGGTCATGCGGTCAACAAGCCGGCGGACGTCGGCGCCGCGCTGGCCGAGGCCAAAAAGGACAATCGCAAAGCCGTGCTATTGCGGGTCAAGGGACAGGACGGCACCCATTTCGTCGCGATCGCGGTCAACCCGGCTTCCTGAGCCTCACGTCCCCGAGGCTTGACCGGCTGGTACCGCGCCCCCCCATTGCGGCACCGGCCCCAGGAGGCGACAGGCCGGAAGGCAACTTCCGGCCTGCTGCTTTGCAGAGGGATGAGCTATATGCCGGATATGCGCATTCTCATCGTCGAAGACAATTCCGAAGCCGCCAATTACATGATCAAGGCCTTCCGCGAGGCCGGTCATGTCGCCGATAAGGCTGGCGACGGCCTTGAGGGCTATGCCCGCGCCCACGACGAAACCTACGATGTCTTGATTGTCGATCGCATGCTGCCGAAACTCGACGGCCTCTCGCTCATCGGCAATTTGCGCGCGCAGAAAATCCAGACCCCCGTGCTTATCCTTTCCGCGCTTGGGCAGGTCGACGATCGCGTCAAGGGGCTGCGTGCGGGCGGCGACGATTATCTCGCCAAGCCTTACGCATTTTCAGAGCTTCTGGCACGGGTCGAGGTGCTCGCCCGGCGAAACCGGCCAGGTCAGGGCGAGGAAACAGTGTATCGCGTGAATGGCCTGGAACTTGACCGTCTTGCCCACAGGCTTACTCGCGACGGCAAGGAAATTCCGCTGCAGCCGCGCGAATTCCGCTTGCTCGAATATTTGATGAAACATGCGGGCCAAGTGGTCACGAGGACGATGCTGCTCGAAAACGTATGGGACTACCATTTCGATCCGCAAACCAATGTCATCGACGTTCATATTTCGCGGCTGCGCGCCAAGATCGACAAAGGCTTCGATCCGCCGCTGCTCCAGACGATACGCGGTGCCGGATACATGATACGCGATGGCTCTAGGTAAGCTCTTCCGCACCACGGCGTTCAAGATATCGCTCGCCTATTTGGCGATTTCGGCGATCGGCGCCGGGCTGGTTCTTGGCGCTGTAGGCTGGAATATGGAGCACCTGATCGACGAGCAGATTGCGCAGACCATCGAAACCGATATTACCGGGCTTTCCGAGCAGTATGCGCAAGGCGGCATACGCCGCCTTGTCAACATCATCCATAGGCGGACCCGCCGGCCCGGCGCGGGTCTTTACCTCGTCACCACCGCGGCAGGGGAACCGATCGCCGGCAATATCGCGAGCCTGCCGCCGGGTATTCTGACCCGTCCTGGCCTTGTCGAGACCACGTACCGAGACTCCAGGCGAGACGAATGGAAAACACCGGGCGCTCGTCCGCAATTTTGAATTGGCGGGCGGTTTCCGCCTGCTCGTCGGACACGATCTCGCGGAAGGCGAAGGCTTGCGTCATATTCTCGGCGAAGCTCTGCTTACTTCGGTCCTTTGGCTTGTGGTGATCGGAACGCTTGGCGGGCTCTGGGTTGCAAGGCGCGTGCTCAATCGCGTCGATGCAATCAACGCCAATGCTCGCGCAATCGTCGCCGGCGATCTCTCCGGCCGGTTGCGGTTGACCGGGACCGGCGACGAACTCGACCGGCTCGTGCAAAATTTCAACGCCATGCTAGAGCGGATTGCGACATTGATGGCGGGATTGAAAGAGGTTTCCGGCAATATCGCGCACGAACTCAAGACACCCTTGACCCGTCTGCGGGGCGGCGTAGAACAAGCATTACGCACCGCTAAAAGCCCGGAGGATTATCGTGGCGCGCTCGAAAAGGCACTCGACGAATCCGACCGATTGATCCAAATCTTCGATGCGCTGTTAAGCATCGTTCGCGCGGAAGCAGGCGCTGGGCGCGAAGGCATGAGCGATTTCGATGCTGCGTCCGTCGCTCGCGACGTCGGCGACCTCTACGAGCCGGTGGCTGAGGAGCGCGGCATCGTGCTTGCGATTTCCGCCGAGCCGGGGCTCACTGTGCATGGAAGCCGGGAGCTAGCCGGTCAGGCGGTCGCCAATCTCGTTGACAATGCGTTGAAATATGGATGCCCGGAGACGGCGGGGCCCAGCCCGAACTCCGTGACTGCACAAAATCCCAAGGGCATCGTCCAACTCGCGGCGCGGCGGCGCGGCGGCAGTGTTGAATTCGTCGTTGCGGATCGCGGTCCGGGCATCGCCGGTAACGATCGCCTGCGCGTGCTCGATCGATTCGTCCGGCTCGAAAACGCGCGCTCGCGGCCTGGTTCCGGCCTCGGCCTTTCGCTCGCCGCAGCGGTGGCGCGTCTTCACAATGGAAGCTTGCGGATCGAGGATAATGAGCCAGGCCTTCGTGTCGTGATCCGTCTGCCAGTCGTTCCTGTTCGGCGCGAACCACAGACGCCGCTTGCCCTACCGCAACCGGACAAGGCGGCATGAGCGATGCTCCTCCACAGGACAACGCGGACCTTCCGCTTTGGCGTCGCTTGCGCACCGCGCCACGGCTTTGCGATGCGCGCCGCGCCGCGTCCCGGCTCGAAGAGTTTCTGGCAATGCCGGGCAGCGCGGAATTGCAAAGCCTCGCCAACGACCCCGGCGTGCGCGGCCTGCTTCTAGCGCTTGCCGATCATTCGCCATTTCTCTGGCAACTCGCGACGGCGAACGTCTCCCGGCTCAAGCGATGTCTTGAGACTTCCCCCACGGCCTGTCTTGAGACGTGCCTTGCCGCACTCGAGGAAGCCTGCGGCCAGGCCTCCAGCGAGGCCGCGATCATGTGCGCGTTGCGGCTTGCGAAGCAGGAGACGGCCCTTCTCATTGGGCTCGCCGATCTAGGTGGCGTCTTCGATGTCATCGCTGCGACGGATGCGCTGTCGCGCGCCGCCGATGCCTTTCTATCGGAGGCGCTACGCTTTCTGCTGCGAGAGACGGCGCTCGCGGGCCGGCTGCGGCTCTCCGATGCCGCGAATCCCGAACAAGGTTGCGGTCTCGTCATTTTGGCGCTCGGCAAACTTGGCGCACGCGAACTCAATTATTCGAGCGACGCCGATATCGTGGTCTTCTTCGATCCCGAATTGTGCTGCGATCTCTGGATCGGTGGAGTCCGCAGACTCTTTGCGCGCATGACGAAGGGACTTGTCCGACTGCTCCAGGAGCGAACCCGCGATGGTTATGTCCTGCGCATCGATTTGCGGTTGCGTCCTGATCCCGGCTCGACGGCGGTCGCGATCGCGCTGCCGGCCGCCTATGTCTATTACGAAAGTCTCGGCCAGAACTGGGAGCGCGCGGCCTTGATCAAGGCGCGGCCGGTTGCGGGCGACAAGGCGCTCGGCGAGCTTTTCTCGCCAACCTCACACCCTTTATCTGGCGAAAATATTTCGATTACGCCGCGATCGCGGACATTGCCGCGATGAAGCGCCAAATACACGCGGTTCGCGGCCATGCCGAGATCGCGGTCGCGGGCCATGACGTGAAATTGGGTCGCGGCGGCATTCGCGAAATCGAATTTTTCGTGCAGACCCAGCAGCTGATATTCGGTGGCAAGAGGCCACGCCTGCGCGGCGCGCGCACGCTCGATGATGCTGGACGAACTTGGGCAGACGGCTGGATGACGCGCGAGGCGGTCGACCGACCTGCGCGCGTCCTATCTCTTTCTGCGCGAGATCGAACACCGGCTGCAGATGATTGCCGACGAGCAGACGCAGCGGTTGCCGCACGATCAGGACGCGCTTGGACGCTTCGCGAAGTTTTGCGGCTACGCGCGAACAAGCCGCTTTTGCAGCGATGTCACCCATCACATGGGGCTGGTCTCGTATCATTACGCGCGGTTGTTCGAAAATTCGCCGCGGCTCGACGCCGCGGCGGGCAGCCTTGTTTTCACCGGGGTAACCGACGATCCGGAAACTCTCGAAACATTGTCGCGGCTCGGCTTCAAGAACGCCTCGCTCGCCGCCGAAACGATCCGCGGTTGGCATTTCGGCCGTCGTCCCGCTGTGCGCACCCCTCGCGCGCGGGAGATCCTCACCGAATTGATACCGTGGCTTTTACAGGCGTTCGCGCATGCAGGCGATCCGGATGCCGCGCTCGCCGGATTAGATGCGGCGCTGACCGGCATGCCAGCGGCGACCGAACTTTTTTCGGTGCTGAAATCCAATCCGCCGGTCTGCGAATTGTTTGGCGAAATTCTTGGCGGCGCGCCAAGGCTCGCGCGCGCCGTCATAAGCCGTCCGCATCTGCTCGATGCCGCAATCGATCCAGAAGTCCTCAAGGCTCCCCTCGATGAAAATGCGTTTAGGCAACGCGCCGGACAAATCCTGGAGCATAAACTCGAGACCGAGGAATTCCTCGACGCGCTGCGCGATTTCGCGAACGAGGAACTTTTTCCGATCGGCCTGCGGTTGTGGTCCGGAACGATCGAACCTTCCGCGGCGGCGCTCGCCTATTCGGCGCTGGCTTCGAGCATCGTCGAGGCATGCCTCCCCCAAGTCGAGCGAGACTTTGCGGGCGAACATGGGCGCGTGCCGGACGGCAGATCAATCGTTTTGGCGCTTGGCAAGCTTGGCTCGCGCGAAATGACCGCGGCCTCAGATCTCGATCTCATGCTCATCTATGATTTCGATTCTTCGCGACCGGACTCCGATGGTTCGCGGCCGCTTCATGCGGTGCAATATTACACTCGGCTGGCGCAGCGTCTGATCTCCGCTTTGACCGTCGCGACGCGGCGGGGCCGGCTTTACGAGGTCGACATGCGGTTGCGCCCGTCCGGCCGCCAGGGACCGCTTGCGACCCAATTCACGAGTTTTATCGAATATCAATCCAGGGAGGCGGAAACCTGGGAGCATATGGCGTTGACGCGCGCGCGGCCGGTCGCGGGCAATGCACAACTTGGAGCGGAAACCGAGCGTTGCCATCCGCGCCGTGCTGACGCGCCAGCGTGGCGCCGCGCTGCGTAAGGACGTTTATGAAATGCGCCGCCGCATCGCGGGCGCGAAGGGAGACCGCGACCCCTGGGATTTAAAGCTCGCGGCGGGCGGACTTATCGACATCGAATTCTTGGCCCAATATCTTTTGTTGCGTCACGCCAGTGCCGAACCAAGCCTCGTGAGCGTTTCGGCGCTGGCCGTAATCGAACGTGCGGCGAGTTGCGGATTTTTAGACGCAGAGCGCGCGCGCGTTTTGGCGGACGCGTACCGCATCTTTTCGGACGTTACGCAGATCCTGCGCCTTACCGTGGACCAGGGCGCCGATCCTGACGCGGCGAACGAAGCTGTCAAGCGGCGCCTTGCGAAAGCGGCCGGGCAGCCAACCATGAGCGCGCTCGAAAGCTGCCTTTCCGACATGCGCGCCGGCGTGCGCCGCGTCTTCAACGATGTTTTGTCACCCCGCTGAGGCACGCAGCATTTGCGGTAGTGCCGGCCTTCGCAAAGTGCCTGCCGCTAAAAGCAGCTGTTGGCGCGGCACATCGCGTAACTGGGGCAAATGGACGAGGACGATTGTTCCATTGCCAACCGACGACCGGATGCGGATCGAGCCGCCATGCAGATCGACGAGCGACCGCGCAATTGCGAGGCCAAGGCCAGAGCCCTTCATGCCGTTGTCGAGGGTTCCGTCCAATTGTTCGAATGGCCGGCCAAGCCTTGCCAGAGGCACTGGCGGAATGCCCATTCCGTTATCTTCGACATAGATATTTAAAGCGCCCTGAACCATCCGCGAGCGGACGTTGACACGGCCGCAATTCGGGGTGAATTTAACCGCGTTGCGCAAAAGAATCGTCAGAATTTTTTCAATCGCGGCGCGGTCGGCATTTAGGTAGGTGTCCGGCAAGGTTTCGGCGAGAAGGCTGATTTCCTTTTCGGCGGCGATGGTTGCGACCGCCGCAACCGCCGCGCCGACCGCGGTATCGATCGTCGAAATCGGTCTTCTGAAGCCGCACCCTGCCGGATTCGAGGCGCGACATGTCGAGGACATCCGAGATCACGCCGAGCAGATATTGGCCGCTTTGCCTAATGTCGCTGCAATATTCGACATATTTCGGCGATCCCAACGTGCCGAATGTCTCCTGGTGCATGAGCTCGGCAAAGCCGATGATGGCGTTGAGCGGCGTCCGCAGCTCGTGGCTCATATTGGCGAGAAATTCGGATTTCGCCAGGTTCGCGGTCTCGGCCTCGGCCTTCTGTTCCAGATATTTCTCGGCGAGATCGGCGAGCTGCTTGGCCTGCAATTCCAGGGTTTGACGGGATTTGCGCAAGTCGGCCACGGTCGCCAAGAGACGGCGTTCCGAGTTCCATCAATTGTTCCTCGTGGCGCTTGAGCGCGGTAATGTCGGTGCCGACCGAAACATAGCCGCCGTCCTTGGTGCGCCTTTCGTTGATTTGCAGCCAGCGGCCATCGCCAAGTCGCGCTTCGTAGGTGCGCGCCCCCGCAAGCGGCCGTTCGCCAAGCGCGATTTGAGTCTGGATGATCGGGGGCGTCCCTTTCCCCATCACCTGCGCATAGGGCGTTCCGGCGGCGACCGCATCGCTCGCCAGATGATGGAATTTCTGGAATTTGGAATTGCACATGACGAGCCGGTTGCTGGCGTCCCACAGAACGAAAGCTTCCGATACGGTCTCGATCGCGTCGCGAAGGCGTAGGTCGGCCGTGGCGGTGCGCTCGGCCAGCGCCTTTTGTTCGGTGATGTCGACGGCGATGCCAACAAGATGCGGGGTTTCGCCCGCCCGCTCCCGTACCAGCTCGGCCCGCGCACGCACCCAGATCCACTCTCCGTTTACAGACTGCATCCGGAAAGCGTGATCGATCGAATCGGCTTGCGAAGAGGTCAGCAGTTCCGCCATCGCCGCGAGGGCGCCGTCCTGCGGATGAACCAGTGCAGTGATGTCGCCGAAGGACATGAATTGGCCGGTGGGCTTCATGCCAAGCATCTCATACATCGAATCCGACCAGTAGATCCGCCCGCGTGCAAGATCCCAATCCCAAAGGCCGCAGCGTCCCCGGCCAAGTGCGGTATCGACCCGGTTCTGCATCCTCTCGCACAATTGGCAGGCTTCGCGGGCGCGCGATGCCTGCCAGAAGTAGGCGAGCGCCAGGGCAATCAGCACAAGCACCGTGCAGCAGGCAAGGATGGTGGCGCGAAACGCCGCCGCTTGCCATTCGGCAAGGATCGCGGTCACCGGCTGCACAATAGCGGCTTGGCCAAACGGCGGATCGAGCGTGCGCACCGTGGCCAAGGCATCCGTGCCGTCCGCGAGCGTGATCCGCATGACGCCGGCTTTTTCCGCAAAAATCGTCAACGGCTGCGCTTGCCCCAAATAATCGGAGAGTGTGGCGTTGGAACCAGACAGCGCGGGAGTGGCCGCGACAATTGTGCCGGCGGCATCGGTCACGGCCAGCTGCTGCCCGCGCGCTAAGCCGCGGGAAGGCGCCGAGCCCGCCAGAGTTGCCGCCGGATCGGTCTGGAAGGAATTCTCTAAGCGGCCCGTTGAGATTGCCGGTTACGATGCCAGCAGTCAATTCGATGTCGGTGAAAGCATCGTTGAGGGCGCGATAATACGCCTCGCGCGTCATAATTACTGTGATTGCGACAAGTGCGCAGGCAAACACCGCCACCATGGCGGGAACCGCGCGCCGCACCCAAATTTCGCGTTGGGCGAAATTTGTTACACCCGGTTGCGCCCCGGTACGGGCAAGTCCCCGCACTGCCTCCAGCCAAGCGGAAGCATGCGCGGAATCCGCGCGCGCCATGTAAGGCCCCCTCGAAACTGCCCGGAGTGATGTGCCGCATCTCTCCGAATTGACCTCATCAAAGGCTCACTTTTTTGTTTTGTCCAGAGATTAATGAAGAATGAATGCAAATTTGATCATTGCGCGGAATATGGCCACCGCGCGCCGCCGGGCAGGTCGCGGCGAATGTAACGCGCGCGCGTATCTCGCGTATCTCAAGTCATGCTTTCGGGCTTTGGGGTTGAGCTGTCCCAAGGGAGTGTCTCATCGGGTTGAATTTCCGCAGTGGATGGAAAGCGGACATCCCGGCTCCCCTCGATTACCGGAAGTGACCCAAAGCTGACGCAGGGCCATTTGCCTTGCTGGTCCCGCGCGCCCGTCGGCGCGAGATCGGGGAGACAAGCGGAAGGGCGATCGACGAACCGCGGCGCTAGACTGCCAAAAGGTGCCGTGGCGTCGCTAGGGCCAGAGGGGCCGGTCACGGGTTTCAAAATCTAAACGGCTTTTACGCATCCGACACGAAACGGGAACGCCCTTGACACGGCCTTCCGTATTGGCTACTTGATATTACCTATTAGGTAATCACATTGCTGTGGTAGTAATTACTAAATAGGTACCACGTGGAGACTCGAGCCAAAGGTAAGCTCAAGGCGGCGCTCGAAAGCGAAGCGGCATGTCAGAAGCAATATGGCCGCGACATGATGAAGAAAATCATGCTGCGCCTGAATGAGCTGCGTGCCGCAGTGTCGCTGGCGGACTTCTGGCCGCCGATGTCTGGGCCCGAACGATGCCATGAATTGAAAGGAGAACTTGCGGGCACCTTTTCGATCGATCTGAAACAGCCCTATCGACTGCTATTCGTGCCAATCGAAGAGAATGCCCCGAAGGATCGCTCCGATGAGCAAAAGCGGTGGGCATCGATAACGAAGATCGAAATCGTCGCAATTGAGGATACCCATGGATAGCGATCAGCAAGCTACTCTGCTCCGGCCGACGGCTGTCCCGCATCCTGGCGAGGTTGTGGCGGACTATCTTGAATTTCACGGATGGGCGCAGCGCGATCTGGCGCGGCGTACGGGCCTCACGCCAAAGACCATCAGCGAGATTTGTAATGGAAAGGCGCCGGTTACGGCGCCGACGGCGCTTGCCTTGGAGAAGGTACTTCAGCGCCCCGCACATTTTTGGCTCAACCTACAACGTCAATTCGACGAAGCCGAAGCGAGACACTACGAGCTCGCTAAGTCCGCTCAATGGGTGGATTGGGCTCGCAAATTCCCTCTGAAGGAGATGCGAAAGCTTCGCTTCTTCAGCCCGGACAGTCAGAAGTAGATGCGCTGCTTCGCTTCCTTGGTGTTTCTTCACCAGAAAGCTGGAACGCTGTGTGGAGCACCTCTGGTGTTGCGTATCGACAAACCCGACAATTCGCGACGAGCGTCGAATCAGTTTCCGCGTGGGTCCGCGAAACGGAGCTTATCGCCGCAGAGCTTCAGACTGCGGATTTCAATGAACAGTTGCTCCGCGCGTCTATCGTAGAACTGAGGCGACTCACGAGAAAGCGGGCCAATGAGATTATGGAGCCGATCCAAAGCATTTGCGCGGCGGCAGGGGTCGCTGTGGTCTGGGTACCAGAATTGCCGCACTCGGCGATTAGTGGCTGTGCACGATGGTTGTCCGACAAGAAGGCTCTTATTGCTCTGACGCTTCGGTACAAAACTGACGACCAGATGTGGTTTACGTTTTTTCACGAAGTGGGCCATGTTCTCCTTCATAGAAACAAGCGATCGTTCGTGCTGGACAACGCAGCCGACAATCTTTCGGATCAGGTCGTTGATCCTGAAATGCAACAGTACGAGAGCGAGGCCAATCAGTTTGCGGGGGATACGCTGATCCCGCCCACGTCTCTGGCCGAGTTTGTGCGGAAGAAAGCTTTACGAATGAAGATATTCACGACTTTGCAGAAGCGATCGGAATTGGTCCCGGAATCGTTGTCGGTCGACTGCAATATGAACGCCTATTAACGCGTCATCAGGGTAATGCCCTCAAGCAAAAGCTAAATTGGCAATTTGGTGAGGATGACGACCGGACCTGGAGGCAATGATGATTGGAAAAATTTTCATAACCAGCAGCGGATATGATCCGCAGCTTGGGAAGCATGTAAAAGACCCGTATCTCGGACCGAATGCGAGCCTCGGAGCTTGTCGCCCTGACATCAGGCGCCAAGTCAAAGAAGGCGACCATTTGTTCGTGATATCCGGTAAGCTTCCGAATGTGCGCCAATTCGTGATGGGTGGCTTCGAAGTTGCGCAGAAGATCGACGCGGAACAAGCATACGAGACGTTTCCTGATCAGCGCCTTCGTATGCGTGACGACGGTCAACTGACTGGAAACGTTGTTGTCGATGCGAGCGGCGCACAGCACGAACTTGACACTCATGATCCGGCGACGTTTGCCAAGCGCATTTCCAATTACATTGTGGGCACCGATTGCATTTCCTTGGTCGATCCAGCGGAGATCGCTCTCGGTCGCGAGCAAACGCTCGACGTGCTTCGGGAAATCTTCAAGAAGAACGGTGGATCACCGTTTGAGATCGTCGGCCACTACGGCTCAAAGCTGACTGAAGACCAGGTCATCAAGCTACGTAAATGGTTACTGTCGCTGAAGAAAGTGACCAAAGCGGCCTAGGATTTCCGAACGAAGGTGCGGCTATGAGACAGCTTGAATTGTTCAGCCCGCCAAAAAAGGCGGCGCTAAAGCAGGCGGGCGCTTGCAATATTACGCCGGTCGGAAAACGACGCGATGGTGGCACGCGATACTGGTGCCTTACACACAAAGCCGATGCCACCGCCAAGTATGGTCGGCGCGCGATGGCATGCCGCGCGGCGCATCTTCCACCGATTTTGCCTCATGAGATTCTCGATCTTGATCTCGACCAATATGCCGGCGGAGTGGGCCTCTGGGGTGCTGTTCCACCCGTCTATGATACGACCCGCCTTCCGTTGGATTTTGGTATCCATGTTCACGCGCGGAGGGATTCCGATGGGGACAAAGACATAGACGCAACCTATCGGGCAGTCAGGCTGATTGGCCATCAGCTTCCGACGGAAGGCTTGCTGATTTCTGAAATCGATGCCGTGTACTACATGGTCAGCAGCGTATTCGGATTCGATATGCGTGACGTCCGGTGCACTTATTGTGGATATCCGCATCTCGATAAAGACTGGTTCAGCATCCATCCGCATCGTCGTCATCTGTGCGCAGGTTGTGGCAAGAATTTTCGCGATTCCGTTGTTGGGATCGGAAATCCTATTCGTGCAACACAAGAAACCTTAGGGTTGCTCCCGCGGAAGCCTGTTCAAGCTGCAAAGGTCCTCTCGCTCCGGCAGAGCGATTATCCCGGTGGCATACAAGTCTGGGGTTCGAACGCCGCGATCATTTGGTCCTCTGAGAAGGCGGAGGAAGAAGGTATTCATGTGCATGCATACAAGGCAGACGGCGAAATTGCCAACCCTGACGACACATTCTCGGCCGTGGAAATAGATGGCGTGAGATTGGACTCCGCCATGGTCCGTACACTGATGGCGCAAAACTCGTTACCGCATCTCGAAGCGCGTGTTGTTCCCCTGAAATGTAGCCGTTGTGACGGAATGGAATTCAGCTGTGGCGAGCAAGCCTTTACTCCGGTCGTCGGTCGCATTTGCTCGAAATGCCAGGGCGAACTCAGTGGGCCAACTCGATTGCGACGCACAATCGGAAATCCTTTGATAGCAACGCTGGAGCAATTGTCGGCAAGTGCACCGCGCCCGCCGCAGAAACATGCCACGGGCCTGCTGCCAGAAACGTTATGAGGCCGCATCGCACTCGATTGCCGGTCGCGGTCAAAGGCCGGGCTTGGCCCGGCCATCCACGCAGCGCCGACAGGCGCTCCTGCAAGCGAACCGAAGGTCCGGAACTGGCACATAGCAGCGGCAGATCGAACCTCCGCTTTGGGCCGGAAGCAGAATTCAAACCGGTACCGCGGGCGCCCGCGCTAAATATTTTCGGTCACGAGCACGATCGCGAAACCATCGTGGCCCTTGGCTCCGACGGTTTGGATTGCCGTGGCACAGACACCAGATTCGGCGGCGAGCATTTCATTGAAGCGGCGGATTCCCAAAATATCGGGATCATGGCTTGCGGCATCGATGACCCTGCCGTCGCGCACTACGTTATCGACGATGATGAGGCTGCCCGGCCGGGATAGTTTGCGCGCGAAACGGAAATACTCGGGGATGCTTTTCTTGTCGGCGTCGATGAAGGTGAGGTCGAACGCGCCGCCGCCCTCGGCGGCGATTAGCGGCAGCGTCTCCAGGGCGCGGCCAATCCGCAGATCCACCCTGGCAGTCAAGCCCGCGCGGGCAATATTGGCCCGCGCCACTTCCGCATATCTGGGTTCGGCCTCGATCGTCACAAGGCGGCCCTCTTCGGGGAGCGCGCGGGCGAGCCAGATGGTGCTGTAGCCGCCGAGCGTGCCAATCTCCAGAATTCTCCGTGCGCCTTGGAGGCGGGCCAACAGGTGCAAGAGCTTGCCTTGGTTAGGCGTAACCTGGATCGCCGGAAGGCCGGCGGCGTCGCTAGCTTTAAGAGCCGCGTCCAACGCCTCGTCGGAGGGGACGAGCTTGTCCGTGATATAGTGATCTACTGCGGTCCAAAGCGCCTCGGTCATGGATGATCCTCAAGCTTTGTGGCGGCGATGGTCAAGCGAGCGAGCGTTCGGCGATGTCCTTGACATCGGGAGAAAGTCCGGCGGTACCTGCGACGTTACGCAGCGCCGCCTTGGCGAGGGCTCGCCGTTTGGGTTCCATTGTCCGCCAGCTCTTGAATGCCGAAAGAAGGCGCGCCGCGACCTGCGGGTTTTTGGCGTCGAGAGCAAGGACAATGTTCGCGATAAAATTGTAGCCGCTTCCGTCTTCCGCGTTGAACTGGGTCGGATTGATGGCGGCGAAGGAGCCGACGAGGGCGCGCATCCGGTTCGGGTTGCTAAACGAGAAAGCCTTATGTTGCATGAGAGTTTTTACCCGGTCGAGCGTGCCTCTTTCGGGGATCGCCGCCTGCAGGGCAAACCATTTGTCGACGACGAGCGCCTCGTCTGCATGGCCGCGGTAGAAGGCATCGAGCGCGGTTTCGCGTTCCTCTCCAGGGATACGCGCGAGCACGCCGAGCGCGGCGATCTCGTCCGTCATATTGGTTGCGCCCTCGAGCTGACGTGTGGCGAGCCGCGCGCCTTCGATCTCATCGCCGGCGGCGAAAAGATCGAGCGCGGCGTTGCGCAAAGCCCGCCGCCCGGCGGCACTTGCGTCCGGCGAATAGGGTTCGTCCGGGGCCAGCCGCGCGTAGACCGGGAGCAATATTTCCTTGAGGTCTTGACCGATGTCCTTGCGCAGCGCCTCGCGGGCGAAATGGACCGCGTCCGGATCGACATCCTCGCCGATCTCGCGGGCGATGTCGGACTCGCCCGGCAAGGTAATGGCCTGCGCGGTGAACGCCGGGTCGGCGCTTTTCTCAATGACGGAGGCGATCGCGGCAACAAACTCATTGTCGTGATAGGGCACCTCTCCGGCGCGGATCCGTTCGACCGAGCGCAGGAGCAGGCGGGCGGCATAGCTCTGCGCCGCCTGCCAGCGATTGAAACCGTCGCTGTCATGCGAAATAAGCGCAATAAGATCGGCCTCGCTTGCCGCGGTATCGAGCCGGACCGGCGCCGAGAACTCCCTCAACAGGGACGCCACCGGGCGGCTCGGCACGTCGCGAAAGACGATCCGCCGCCGCGTGGTCGAAAGCTCGATCACTCTGCGCGAGAGCTCCTCCGCGCTTGCCCCATCGCGGCCGCTCGTGTGCAGCTCGATGTCGCCCGGGCCGGGAGCGACGAGACCGAGCGCGATTGGAATGACAAACGGCTCCTTTTTCTCCTGGCCGGGCGTCGGCTTGCAGGATTGCACGAGATCCAGAGTGAACGTTTTCGCCGTTTCGTCGTAGGATGCAGTGGCCTCGACGAGCGGGGTGCCGGCTTGCGTGTACCAACGCGAAAATTGGGTCAAATCCCGCCCCGAAGTTTCAGCGAAACAGGACACAAAATCCTCGATCGTCGCCGCCGTTCCATCGTAGCGTTCGAAGTAAAGATCCATGCCCTTGCGAAACGCATCGCCGCCGATGAGCACCTTCAGCATACGGATGATTTCGGCGCCTTTTTCATAGATTGTGGCGGTGTAGAAATTGTTGATTTCCAAATAAGTGTCCGGCCTCACATTATGCGCGAGCGGCCCGGCGTCCTCCGGAAATTGTTGGGCGCGCAAAGTGCGCACATCGGCTATGCGGCGCACCGGGGCCGAGCGCTGATCTGCCGAAAACGCATGGTCGCGGAATACGGTCAGGCCCTCCTTGAGGCAGAGCTGAAACCAATCGCGGCAGGTGATGCGGTTGCCGGTCCAATTGTGAAAATATTCATGCGCGATCACCGCCTCGATCTGGGCATAATCGGTATCCGTCGCGGTCAAAGGCGAAGCAAGAATATATTTGTCGTTAAAGATATTCAGTCCCTTGTTCTCCATCGCGCCCATGTTGAAATCGGAGACCGCCACGATATTGAAAATGTCGAGATCGTATTCGCGTCCATAGACCTCTTCGTCCCAGGCCATCGCCCGTTTCAAGGCATCCATTGCATAGGCGGCGAAAGGTTCCTTGCCATGTTCGACATGAATTCCAAGCGCGACCTTACGTCCGGAGCGGGTAGTGAAATTGTCGAAAATCGACCCGAGATCGCCGCCAACAAGCGCGAACAAATAGCTGGGCTTGGGAAAAGGATCGTGCCACACCGCGAAATGGCGCCCCGTTCCCTCGATTTTGTCGGAGGCGATCATGTTGCCATTCGAGAGCAAAAGCGGCGCCTCGGAAAGCTCCGCCTCCAGCCGCACCGTGTAGACGCTCAACACGTCGGGACGGTCGAGAAAATAGGTGATACGGCGAAAGCCTTCCGCCTCGCACTGGGTGCAATAGGCGGAGCCGGAGCGATAGAGACCCATCAAGCAGGTGTTGGCCGTTGGATCGGTCTCGGTCTCGATGTCAAGTATGAACGAGCGGTTGGGCGGCCCGTTCAACACGAACCGGTCCGGCGTCACGCTACCGTTCCATGCCTCCGGCCGTTGCAAATCGAGGTCGCAGCCATCAAGCACGATTCTTACTGCGCAAAGTCCGTCGCCGTCGAGGACAAGGGCGGCTTTGGCTTGCCCCAACGGGTTAGGGTGGATGGCGAGGCGGGCCTTAACTCGCGTTGCCGCCGGGTGAAGCTTGACATCGAGATCGACCTTGCTGATCAGATAATCGGGAACCCTATAGTCTTTCAGACGAACGGGTCCGGCGGCATCGGTACGCATCAAAACCTCTCGCAGGGGGCGCGCGGGGACAATCGCGGCGATCATAGGTCAAGAGTCGTGGGGCGCAAAGCGGACACGTCTGGATAGCGACGTAATCGGCCGTCCAACCTGACGAAATCGCATCTTGCCAACGAAGTGAAACTGGTGAAATAGTTGCCGCATTGCCCAAGCATGATTTTCAATTATGTAGGCCTAGCTATGCCCGGTTCGGATGCACCGAAAAATGCACAACTAACTCCAGCGCCTGTCTTGCCGCCCGGTCCTGACTACACCGAACAGCACCTGGACGTGGACCAGGTCCTAAAGGACGAACTGGTTCGATTGCGGCCCGACTTCAAACCATCGCCGATCGAACCCGGCAGTCCTCAAACGAAGGAAGATGTGTCGCCCGCACTCGCTCGCGACCTTTTTGGACAGAACCTTACCGCACTTTGTTTCTCCGGCGGGGGCATCCGTAGCGCGAGCTTCTGTCTCGGGATATTGCAGGCACTGGCCCAACGAAAGCTGTTGTCTCGGTTCGACTATCTTTCGACGGTTTCCGGCGGCGGCTACATCGGCTCCTGGTTATCCGCGTGGCGGTCACGCCCCGAACAGAACATTGCAATTGTCGAGGAGGGCCTGGTCCAATACCCCGAACCAAAGGAAATCACCACCCTCAGGGAATTCACCAGCTACATGACGCCGCGCCGCGGACTGATGTCCTCCGACACATGGGCGGGCGTCGCCACCATCATTCGCAATTTGGCGCTCAATTGGACGCTGTTCCTGCCCCTTGCGCTGTTGCTTGTGCTGATTCCCAAAGGCACCGTTGTGTTGTTTGAATTGTTGCGGAACTGGCAGGAGGCGGGCGGCGCCGGCGCGATTCCTAATGCGATCGTAGTGGTCTATGAATGGCTCCGGCCGATGCTGGTTGCGAGAAGCGATGGCAAGCCGTTGCTAGATAGTCCAGCGGCTTTACTGTTAACGGCACTGGCCGCCCTGTTTTATATCTGGTCGGAATTGTTTATTAGCAGGCAAATGCTCATAACGGAGCGACCGCCCAAAAAGGAACAACGAGATAATTCCGATAAGCCACCGACTTATGGCGCGGGGCAGGAAGGGTACGTGTTCGTTGCGCTGATTCCGGCATATATTGCCGCCTGTATTGGCTCTGTCCTGGTTAAACCACTCCCTGCGAAAGAAGAGTGCTGGGCGTTTGTGAGCCAATTCTGGATGCATTTCGCAGTTGTGGGAGCGTTTCTGTGGGGATTTCCTTTCTTTCTCGCATGTGTATGGGCACGTTGCAAAGCGCCGCCGGAATCGCCTTCCGCCATCTCTTGGTACGCGCGTTGGAAGCGTCGGTTGCGTTTCCCCTGGTTGGTGTTGGCGCATGCTCTCTCTGGCGCTGGCTTCGGTCTCGTCATGGTTCTTGCTGTTGCATTATTGCGGTACCTCGCAGGGCATTACGATGATCGATACGTCGTGGTGTTCGGCATTTCGGGCTTCTTCCTCGCCCACCTCGCTGGCGGTATCCTGTTTGCCGGGTTAAGCACCTTTGTCCCGGATTTCGACGCCGTTCGTGAATGGACGGCTCGAGCCGGCGGTTGGTTTTTGGTGAGCGGCCTCATCTGGACGGTCTACGCATCCCTTGTTCTGTGGGAACTTCCCGAAGGTTGGAGGGGACGGCTGGTCCACTTGGTCATCGCGTCGGGAGGAACCATCGCCGGCGTAGCTTCCGCCCTGTTCGGCCACAGTCCGTCCACGCTTGCTAGCGAAGGGCAGAAGTCAGGCCGCATGGGCGTCAACTGGAATAGCGTGGCGGCCGCTGGGGCGGTACTTTTCTCCGTTGTCGTTATTTTTGAGCTATCGCGGGCCTTTGATTGGGCGGTGCTACCGGACTCGCAGTCGTTCGCCAATCTAACCAAGTCTCACGCGCTTGCCTCCTTGTGGAAGTGTTTCGGCGCAACGTTCCTCTTCCTCGTAGCCTGGCTGTTTGCTGCCTCCTTTTTCACCAATGTCAACAAGTTCTCGCTTCACACCTATAATCGGAATCGGCTGATCCGGTGCTACCTCGGGGCCTCTAATAAAAGTCGCTGGCCCAATGCCTTCACGGGCTTCGACGAAGGCGACAACCTAAAAATGGCTGATCAGCGCGACAACCTTAAAAAGGCCGAACAGCACAAGGACGAGCCCCATAAGCTCTTGCATGTCATCAACATTACCCTCAATTTGGTACATGGAAAACGTTTGGCGTGGCAGGAGCGCAAGGCTACGTCTTTCACGGTCTCGCCTTTGGCAGCGGGAAATCCGCACCTCGGTTATCGTCGAGCCGGCAAATACGGCGATGGCATCACCCTCGGTACGGCCATGGCGATCTCTGGAGCGGCCGCGAGCCCCAGCATGGGTTACCATTCGTCGCCGCCTTTAGCTTTGCTTATGACGTTATTCAATGTCCGTTTGGGATGGTGGCTAGGTAATCCGCGCGCTGCATCATGGAAGCTATCTGGTCCTCGACTAGCCTTTTGGCCTTTCATCATGGAGCTATTCGGGCTGACCGACGACGAGAAGAATTTCGTCTATCTCAGCGACGGCGGGCATTTTGAGAATCTTGGCATTTATGAAATGCTCCGGCGGCGTTGTCGCACTATTGTGGCCGTGGATGCGGGCTGCGATCCAAAATTCGAATTTGAGGACCTTGGCAATGCGATCCGCAAAGCCCGGATTGATTTTGGAGTTGAGGTCTCTTTCTCCTATCCACTCGCCCCTTCTCCTAACCGCATCGCTACGCGCCTCGGGTTGATCACCCGCCCGACACCTCCCAAACCTTCGCCCTACTGTGCTATCGGACGCATCCGGTACCCAGAGAACTTTGGCGAAGGAACGTTAATTTATATCAAGGCGGCGATCCACGGCGACGAACCCGAAGATATCTTGAGCTATGCACTAGCTAACGAGAAATTTCCGCACGAGTCCACACTCGACCAGTTCTTCACCGAATCGAAATTCGAGAGCTATCGCCGGCTTGGTTTGCATATAGGTTCGGCCGTGTTTGGCAGGCAACACGAGGACAAATCCGCGGATGAACTTGAACTCGCGAAGCTAGCCAATGAGCATGTGGCCCAGGCCGGTGCGGCTGCAGCTTGATCAAACCAGCGCGGCTGGCCGTGTCCGGACAGGGATGCCCGCGGAGGTGAATGCCCGCTCTCGCTACTTTTTCGAATATTTTTTCGGGCCGGCGTCGGCGCGAAAAAGCTGGCCGGATAGAAGGTCCGCATGACGAGTGCCAAAGCAAAGCAAGGAAATACAGGTATGGCCGGAACTATCGAAAAGGCTTTATTCGCAGTCGCCCTCTTCGGAATGATGCTCCCCAGTGCTGGATGGGCACACGGACCGTCGCGTCAAAAAATCACCGAGACAATTGAGATCGATGCGCCCCCCGCAAAAGTGTGGGCAACAATCGCGGATTTTCACGACATGAGCTGGCTCCCCGGCGTCGCCAAGACCACTGGCGAAGGCGGCAACGAACCCGATACCGCGAAACGCCAGCTTACCCTGGACGGCGGCGCGACGATCGACGAAAGCCTCTACAAATATGACGCGGCGGAGATGAGCTATTCCTATCGCATCGACAACGTCGATGTGAAAGTTTTCCCCGTCAACAATTATTCCTCGACCATTGCTGTCCTTCCGGCCGAGGGCGGCAAAAGCACCGTCGAATGGCGCGGCGCCTTTTACCGGGGCTATCCCAACAATGATCCACCGCCCGAATTGAACGACGAGGCGGCGCTGAAGGCCGTCGGCAAAGTCTATCGCGCCGGGCTCGAAAATCTGAAAAAAAAGGTCGAGGCGGCCAAGTGAACGGCGTGCGTGCGAGCGCCGGCTTGGCCTGCATATACGCGACCCTTCTCGGCTGTGCCCCGGCGCGCGCGGCCGAAGCCTTCATCACCGATCAAACTGGCGATGAGGTCAGCGTGCTCGATCTCGGATTAAAGCAGATCGTGGCGAGGATTCCGGTTTTGGGCAAGCCCGCCGGGATCAGTATGGCCCGCGATGGGAAGACCGCCTATGTCACGAGCACGGAAGGCAAATATGTTTCGGTGATCGACACCGCATCGCGCAACATCGTCGCGAAGATCGCGATTCCCGATACGCCGCTTGGCATTGCCGCCGATCCGGCCGGCCGCTTTATCTACGTCGCCGGTTTCTATCAGCCGCGCCTCTATAAGATTGATCTCATAGCCGGCGCTATCGCCGCGACCGTCGAGGTTGGCGCGTCGCCATCGGGAGTGGCCGTGACGCCCGATGGCGCGCTGATCGTGACCGCCGATCGCGACGACAATCAAATTTCGATTATTGACGCGAAAACTTTTGCCCGCAAAGGCATCGTCAAGGTCGGCGCGCATCCGTTTGGCGTCACCATCGATCCGCAGGGCCAGCGCGCCTATGCCGCGAATGTCGAAAGCAATGACATTTCCGTCGTCGATCTCGCGGGCGGAAAGGTGCTTGGCACGGTGGCGGTTGGCAAGCGGCCCTATGCGGTCGCGCTGGCGAAGGGCCGCGGCTTTTCGACCGACCAATATGGCGGAACAATTTCGGTCTTCGATCTTGCGACGCTCCAGCCGGTGAAGCGGATTTCCGCCGGAGACTACCCCGAGGGAATCGAAACCAGCGCCGATGGAAACAGCGTTTACGTCGTCAATTGGTTCTCGAACGAAGTCTGGACGATCGATGCCGGGACGCTCAAGGTGACCGCGAAAATGCCCGCCGGCGACGGCCCGCGCGCGTTTGGAACTTTCTTGCGCGAAACGCTGTGAGTTTGCCGGGGCTGGCCATTTCGAGTTTGGTGGGCGTAGCGCCAGGAGTGGACCTAACGCACCGGTCGTTTTTGCCAAATTCAAGAATTCTGCACAAAACCTAGCGCGTTGATCTAACACCCCTTTTTTTGTGCAGAAATGACGTGCAAAAGTTCGCCGCTTCGGGGCTGAAAAAGGGTTTGCAAAAGTGTGCCAATTGTGGCACACTTCTTGCTTGAATGATCGACCGCACCAAGAAACTGCCCGCGCGGTTCTACCTGAACGCGGCGGGGGGCAATCCGGTGCGCGAATGGATTCTGGAATTACCCGCCGCCGACCGGCACACGATCGGCACGGACATTCAGTAAAGTCGAATTCGGCTGGCCGATTGGGCGACCGCATTGCGCTCCCCTCGGCAAGGGCTTGTGGGAGGTGCGCTCCGCCATCGACAGCAACCGGATCGCGCGGGTGATTTTCTGCATGGGCGACGGCTGCATGATTTTGCTGCACGGCTTCATCAAGAAGACGCAGAAGACACCACAGGCGGACATTGACCTTGCCCTGAAACGCAAACGAGAGGTGACGTGATGGCCAAGAAACGGAAAGGCAGCGTGAGCCAAGAGACCTTTGACGACTTCCTTGCCAATCAAGGTATGCTGGGTGCGTGCGAGGATCACGCTATCAAGGAAATCATCGCCGAGCAGCTTGCCGCCGCGATGGACGAGCAAGGCATCACCAAATTCGCCATGGCGGCGCGGATGAAAACCAGCCGCCGCCAACTCGACCGGCTTCTTGACCCTGCCATCCCTTCCGTCACGCTCGACACCTTGCGCCGCGCCGCAAGCGCGGTTGGCCGCACCTTGCGCGTCGAATTGACCTGATGAATTACGGCTATGCGCGAGTCTCGACCGACGGCCAGAGCGTTGACGCTCGGGTGAAGCAGCTTCGCGCCGCCGGAGCCGAAAAGGTCTTTCGGGAACCGGCATCCGGCGCGAAGACCGACCGCGCTCAGCTTGCCCGCGCCCTCGACCAGCTCGACAAGGGCGACGTGTTGATGGTGACGCGCCTTGACCGACTGGCGCGATCCACGCGCGACCTGTTGAACACGCTGGCCGCCATTGCCGCCAAAGGCGCGGGTTTCGTTCCCTCAAGGACGCATGGGCGGACACGACGACCGCCCACGGGCGTCTAATGCTCACGGTGCTGGGCGGGCTTGCCGAGTTCGAGCGTGAATTGATCCGCACCTGCACGACTGAAGGCCGCGAACGCGCCATTGCCAATGGTGTAAAGCTCGGCAGAAAGCCGACCTTGACTCGCCACCAACAGCTTGAGGCGATTAAGCGCCGCGACGCTGGCAAGGAAACCTACCGCGAGATTGCGGCAAGCTATAACGTAAGCGCTGCAACAATTTCGCGGTTGGCGCTTTAAAGAGGGCACGTCAATGAAAACAGTATCTGTGATAAACTTTAAAGGCGGCGTGGGTAAGACGACGTTATCTCTGCATTTGTCGTGTTTTTTGGCAAAGACTCATCGAGTTTTGTTGATCGACGTGGATCATCAGTCAAGTCTTTCTATAGTTATGCTTGGAAGCAAGCTTTGGGGTGACTGTGTAAGTAAAGGAAAAACAGTAAACAGGATATTTGAATCATTCTGTAATAGAAAAATAGTTATGCCAAATGCATCAGTTATAACTCTTAATGTTTTGTTCGAAAGGGATAACAGAAATAATATATATCCATGTTTAGATTTTGTTAGCGCTCAATTTGAATTGGATGATACAGAAATTGATCTTGCATCGACGAATTATGGTAACCCAATGTTATCAGAGTGGGAAAAAAGAACGTTGCTGGCGGTGTGGCTTGATAAAATTAACGCACAAGATACGTATGACTACATTATTTTTGACTGCCCACCAGCGACTAAGATCGTCAGCCAGAACGCCTTAGTAGCAAGTAACTCGTACATTATACCTGTAATTCCTGAGGACATATCCAGCCGTGGCGTGACCCATTTCCGCAATCTTGTTCAAACAAAAATTGATGACAAACTGGCCTTCCTCAAGAGCAGTGCTCGTGTGAGTGATGCAGATACCCCTAAGGCATATGTCCCTACTACGCGCCTTGCAGGAATAGCTCCCTTTTTGGTCAGACACGCTGGTCGTGCTGTATCGGGATACACAAATATTCATACAGAGCAACTGGCGGCCTTGCGGAAGCAATGGAGAACAGATGTCCTCACGACGGAAGGAAAATACTATACTGGAATAGCGGAGGCGGTGAATGCCGGGTGGCCAGTTTGGAACTATTGGGGCCAAAACGCGAAGCCAGCAATTAAGAGAATGATGACCTCGATTTGCGAGGAGTTGAAGTCTAGGATCGACCTATGAACGACGAAGGCGAAAAAAGGAATCCACCAAAATCTAAAGCCGATGCGCTCGTAAAAGTGTTGTCGGATCAACGCCGTGTGTTGATTACGGCGGGTTGCAATGAAGTGATACTCGTTCAATACACGTCACTGATTCAATTCCTGAAGTCAGCGACAACCGACGAATTGCGTCGTATTTTCCCGGAGCCTGCGATAATCCACAAAGACACCGAAGAACCTGAGCGCTCGGAAGGGCAAATTTCAGATATGTCTACAGCCGAGGTGCAAACACTCATTGATGATGAATCTACAACACGTAAATTACTTGAGCGCATAGCAATCTATCGCTTCCGCGTGCCGCGCGGGTCGATGCGGAGTTTTTCCAACCGCAGAATGCTTGTTGAGAAACTATCGACGCTGCTGCGAAACGAACAGACGCATGCGACAATTGAGACTGTGGCGCGAGGTGGAGGAGAGCCGAACGGAGTGCACCCCAAGGATTAGGGGGTATTCTGGGCCAGAAGTAACGAATCGTTTCTTTGCGGGGTCATCGCAGAATCTGTTCCAAAACGCACTCTAAGACCCCTCTGGCCAAAAACCTCCTTTCAGTCAGGGCGCAAAACATAAAACAGCATGATCGTTTTATGTGGCACCCGAATGCGGTTCCGGTGAGCCGCAAAACGTTTGAAGTGCTCGTGTTCCATAATGCCACTCATGCGTATCTGCGCAGCACAATCCACTAGTGGCGCGAAGGGGTGGCTCCGTTTCAAAACGGTGTGCATTCCGAATATCACCCATACCGAAGTTTGCGCCCCGGTGCGAGGCTGTCACGAAGCGTCTTGCACTGCGGACTTCCGCACATAAAATGCCGCCCCGAGGTTCCGGACGCCCAGAGCGGCGGGGAGCACCGGCTCGGTCACCCCGACATTCCGGCTTTGCAAAGCGGCCGTCGCGAGAGCCTCCAAAACCATGAAAGCAGAGTTCAAAATATTCGCTTCGCCGGCAATCCGGGTGCACCCAGGGGCGACCTTCTGGCAACGAGCCGTACTATCGAGGCACCGCCCCCGCGCTTCTGCAATTGCACCAAAAAATCGATCGATCTTACGTGATCGAAACGGCGCCACCGTCTGATGTCTTGTAAAGTTTTTGGTCCCAATCGTACCAAAATGTTTCACGTGAAGCATTTTGGTACGATTGGGATCGCTGGAAACGCGCGCCGGCTTGTGGGTTTGCGCGGGCCATATGGCAAAGGGCGCTTGCGCGCCCTTTTTGGTATAGCCCGGCCTGAAAAACTATTCCCCCGCTTCCCGTTGTTCGAGCTTCTCCTTGGCTTCGAGGTCTTCCCCCGTTTTCTGATCGACGAGGCGCATCGACAGGCGCACCTTGCCGCGATCGTCGAAGCCGAGAAGCTTCACTTTGACCTTGTCGCCTTCGTTGACAACATCGGTGGTCTTGGCGACACGGCCCTTGGCAAGCTGGGAGATGTGGACGAGGCCGTCCTTCGAGCCGAAGAAATTCACGAAGGCGCCGAAATCCACCACCTTCACGACCGTGCCGTCGTAGATCTGGCCGGGTTCCGGATCACTTGCGATGGACTTGATCCAATTGATCGCGGCGCGGATCGAATTGGCGTCGGAGGAAGCGACTTTCACCGTGCCGTCGTCGTCGATGTTGATCTTGGCGCCGGTTTTTTCGACGATCTCGCGAATGACCTTGCCGCCGGTCCCGATCACTTCGCGGATTTTGTCGGTGGCAATTTTGAGGGTCTCGATGCGCGGCGCGAATTCGCCGAGCTCGGCGCGCGCGCCGGTGAGCGCCTTGGCCATTTCACCAAGAATATGCAGCCGCCCCGCCTTGGCCTGATCCAACGCGACCCGCATGATCTCTTCGTTGATGCCAGTGATCTTGATATCCATTTGCAACGAGGTAACGCCCTCCTCGGTGCCGGCCACCTTGAAATCCATATCGCCGAGATGGTCCTCGTCGCCGAGAATGTCGGAGAGGACGGCAAAACGATCGCCTTCGAGAATGAGGCCCATCGCGATGCCCGCCGTTGGCCGCTTCATGGGAACGCCAGCGTCCATCAAGGCAAGCGAAGAGCCGCAGACCGTCGCCATCGAGGAAGAGCCGTTCGAACTCGGTGATCTCGGATACGAGCCGCACCGTATAAGGAAACTCCGCCACTGTCGGCAGCATCGGACGGATGGCGCGCCAGGCAAGCTTGCCATGCCCGATTTCACGGCGTCCAGGCGAGCCCATGCGGCCGGTCTCGCCGACCGAATAGGGGGGGAAATTGTAATGCAGAAGGAAGCGCTCCTTGTAGGTGCCCTCCAAACTATCGACGTATTGCTCGTCCTCGCCGGTGCCAAGCGTCGCGACGACCAGCGCCTGCGTCTCGCCGCGGGTGAAAAGCGCCGAACCATGGGTGCGCGGCAACACGCCGGCTTCCGCGACGATCGGACGGACCGTCTTGACATCGCGGCCATCGATGCGAATGCCGGTGTCGAGAATATTCCAGCGGACAACCTTGGCCTGCAGATCGTGAAAGACCTCGGCGGCCAGCTCCTTGGAAAACTCCGGCTCGGCATCGGCCGGGAACAGCACGGCGAAGACTTTTGCCTTCACCGCATCGACCGCGTCATAGCGGTCCTGCTTAGCGGTGATCTTGTAGGCCTCGCGTAATCCGGCCTCGGCGATCCCGCGCACCGCCGCCTCGGCTTTGCTTTTGTCGGCAAGCGTAAGATCACGCGGCTGCTTGGCGGCTTTTTCGGCGAGTTTGACGATCGCCTCGATCACCGGCTGAAATCCGGCATGGCCCGCCATGACGGCCTGCAGCATGGTCGCCTCGGAAAGTTCCTTGGCTTCGGATTCGACCATCAGCACGGCGTCGCTGGTTCCCGCGACCACGAGGTCGAGCGAGGAATTCTTTCAACTCCTCCAGCGCCGGATTGACCTTTAGCGCGCCATTGATGAAGCCGACCCGCGCGGCGCCGACCGGCCCCATGAACGGGACGCCCGACAAGGTCAGCGCCGCCGAACTGGCGACCATGGCAACAATATCGGGATCATTCTCGAGGTCATGCGAAAGCACCGTCGCGACGACTTGCGTCTCATTGCGATAACCGTCGGGAAACAATGGACGGACCGGGCGGTCGATCAGGCGGGAAACGAGGGTCTCCTTTTCCGAAGGGCGGCCCTCGCGCTTGAAATAGCCGCCTGGAATGCGGCCCGCCGCGAAGGCCTTTTCTTGATAATTGACCGTCAGGGGAAAGAAATCGACCCCGGGCTTGGCTGCCTTGGCCGCGACGACAGTGGCAAGAACTGTGGTTTCGCCATAGGTCGCGACGACGGCGCCGTCGGCTTGGCGGGCGATCTTGCCGGTTTCGAGCACGAGCTTTCGCCCGGCCCATTCGAGTTCTTCACGATGGATTTCAAACATTTAGCGTCTTTCTTGGGTGACGGCGAAGCCCAAGGCCAAAGCAAGACGGCGAGAAGCTGCGAGAATTAATCCGACAGCACCTGGCGATCCTGCCATGGGCATTGGTCCCCACCATGGTTTGACGCAGCGGCCCCATGCCGCCACCTTGCCGAATATATGAGCCGTGAGAGGCTTGTATTACAATCACGCCGCTTCCGGCCTGAAGTCCATGCATATGCAATTTACCGTGAACTAAACTGTTCGAAAAGGCGCACTTTGTGGAGCGTATCAAGCGAACCGCTGTGGTCTCAATCCCTTTGTTTTCTTGCATGATCTTATCCAGGACCATGGAAAGCTCGCGGATCTGCGCTTGTTGCGTGCGGAATAGGCGCAGCAGTTCGCGGCGGCGATCCCATGGGCCGCCCCCCGCGCTTGTTTCCGCCCCGATGGGCGTATCAATTAGCAAGGGAAACGCCCTAGCGCCGGATGCCAAGGCGTTCGATCAGCGCCTTATAGCGCGGCTCGTCCTTCGCCTTGACGTAGTCGAGGAGCTGGCGGCGTTGCGACACAAGTTTGAGCAGGCCCCGGCGCGAGTGATTGTCTTTCACATGCGTCTTGAAATGCTCGGTCAGATTCACGATCCGCTCGGTCAAGATCGCAACTTGGACCTCCGGCGAGCCGGTATCGCCCGGCTTTAAAGCATAGTCTTTGACCAGCGCCTGTTTGCGCTCTGCCGTAATCGACATCGAACAACCTCTTGGAAAAACTGGAGAAAACTAAAAGCAACAGCCTATCCGCCCCGGCCAGGATGTCGTCCAGCGGGGTTTTGGCGTATGCTGCGCACTTTTGTGCACGGCGCGGTTATACACGAAACTAGCCGCGTTGAAAGGGGGTACAAGGTTTTGGTTCCGGGAGCTAGAGCGGGTGGGTTTGCGGGCTAGCCAAAGCTCTTCCGGCAACGTGACCATCGCGCATCCTATGCCGATTGCTTTCAATGCTTCTGCGAGCGCGCGAATAGGCGCGGCGTGCACGGCGGCCATCCCGGTTCCCAACGCGTCAAAGTCGCCGCATCGGGGTGAGCGGCAACAACATGCAGGGCTTTTTGAGGGCCGTCTAATTACCGCGCGCGCGGTTTTGCCATCCGGGCAGCGGCGCTCTGAACCGTACAGCTAGACAAGGAGCGAGTCACCTTGACGCGATCATGGTCTAACGTCCGGGGACGGCGCCTACGTCATTTTCAAGGCGGCCATGTAAAGTTCGAGAATGGCCTCCAACTCCTTGCGTTCGGAATGGTCCTGCTTCCGGATCTTGACGATCTCGCGCACCGCCCGCACATCGAACCCGGAGCCTTTCATTTCCGCGTAGACTTCGCGAATATCGCCGGAAATGGCTTTCTTTTCTTCCTCCAGCCGCTCCACCCTTTCGACGAATTGCGTCAGCTCCTGCGCCGCGACACCTGTTCCGGCGACATTTGCCGTCATCTGAAACATTCCTTTGGTTGGACTCAGCCTGTAGATCTTTTCGATACGGATTTCGCAATGCCGCCGCCGCCTCGTGCCGTCAAGACGAAAGGCGGAATTATCCCCGCAATCCCACCCGTGATCCCGGTCCAACACGCCGCTCTGCTGCTCACATATGCCGTCCTGTCCGGCTTGGGAAAAACGCCTTGCAATGGAGTTCGGGGCGCGCGAGAATCGGGGTCAGAAGCCGCGCCAGCCGGTCGGCGAAGGCGGCGGTTTTTTCCTTGGTGGCAACGAGGTCCTGGCGGATCTCGATAAGGAGTCCTGCAAGCCCGCGGCGCGTGACTTCTTCGTCCAGCGTGTCGCCCTTGAGCGCGCCATCATAGGGTTCATTGTCGCCGACGCAAAGTCCCTCGCCAGTCAACGCCGCGATCATGGGCTTGGCAAAACGCGGATCGCTGTCCCACAAAATTCCGGCTTCCCACGGTCTTGGCCGGGCCTTCCAGAACGGCGTGAATGTGTGGATCGATACAATTGCCGGCGGCGGTCCGTTGTTTTGCATGGCTTCGATCGCCGTGGCGATCGCGGCGCGGTAGGGTTTCCAATAATGCACGCAGCGATATTCGATCTCTTCGGCGCCGATTCTCGCGTTTCCGGGGATCACATTGCCGTCCGAAAGCCGCATGACGAGCGTTGGATCGTCCATGCCGCGATTGGGATCGATGAGGAGGCGCGAAAATCGCGACAAAATTGCCGGCGCGCCGAAATCACGCGCGAGACGGCGGACGATCCAGGCCGCGCCAATATCGTAGGCGATGTGACGGTCGAAATGTTCCCTATCCAGGCCGAGTGTGCCATAGGCCTTTGGCAGTGCATTGGCCGCGTGGTCGCAAAGGAAGAGGACACCCGCCGCAAGGCTGCCATCGATTCGTTCGACCGGATCGTCCGCGGCGCCCAGTGGTAGTGAAACGGGCGCGACGTGATCCAAGACACAATTCCCAAAAGTGAAAATGAACATCGACGCCGTACCACGGGCCGGGCGCCGCCGCCGCGCGCGGATCATAAGAGATTCGATTGATTCGACAAGATCCTTGACGGCCGCCGGACCGGCATTACCGAGACAAGATGACGCGGCAAGCGCGCAGCGTTCGGGGCAGGAATTTTGGTGGATAAGTTAGCGCCCGCATCGAGGGGAAGCAAGTCTCGTGCTAGACGCACCGGAGCGGATGGTGTCGCGGAGGAGCGAAGATGGTTGCAAAATACGCGGACCGGGACTTCGTGCCAAACCAATTGCGCCTTGCCGGGCGCTTGCAGGAATTGATCACCGGGTTTTGTGTCGAAGCGATGGCCTTCACCGCCAAACCAAAAGTGGAGGAGATCGCCCATCAATGGCTTGCACGGGCAAATCTCGATCCTGACGACCGGCGTAGTGAAGGTACTATCGTACAAGCCATGATGCTGGCTTTGGAGCTCGCGACGTTTGCTCCTTCGCTGAGCGGCACTACCGCGGTTGACCGGCTGGTCCGGCAGAGCAAACCCTCCAATGGAGAAGAGAAGACCGCATTGGAGGCGCTGGGCCAAGCGAGTTTCCGGCTGTTGCGCGTCTGCTCTCGCGCTCGCGATGGCGTTTTGGCGGCCGAGGATTTGGCGACAGGCAAACCATTGTCGATTTTCGATCGCGGCATCCCGGCTGCAGTCGCGGGGCTCGCGCTGGCCGCACGGCTTTGTCCGCTCCCAGGCGGAATTTTCGCGGCCGCTGGTCCGTTGACGCCGCTCGACGATGCGGCTCTCGCGGTCGCGATGGGATTTGTGCGGCGGGGCAAAGGATTGGCCAATCCGCCGCGCTGCGCTGCCGCTGTCTACCGGCATGTTGTGCGGCACGGGGCGCCGCAAATTCTTGGCCTTAACCACTTTCCCGAAGACGAGGACGATTCGTCGCACTTCGAACCCGAAGACGGCGAACTCGATTCGCTCGCCCGCGCGTGGGCCAAGCTGCCGGGCGATGCCGAGCTACCTTCCGCCAGTGTGAACGCGGCGAGGAATCTCACTTCCGTGGACTGCCTCATCGAGGCCCTCGCCTCTTCGCTCGCCGCGCGGCGCGGCGGGGAAGGCCCAATTGCCGGCGCCTATTCGCGGTTGGCGTCGATCCAAATGGAAACCATGCAGCGGCGCGCCGCTGTTGGCTTTGGCGGGGATGCGGCGCCGCTTGATCGCGTCGCCGCGACGATCGAGCGCGGAATCGCAGGCAATTGGCTTCCCAGCGGGGTGCGCACCCTGTTCGCGCATCTGAGAAGTCTGCTTCTTGCAACCGCCGACACTGGTACCAAACCTGGTGACGAAAATCTTGCCCGGGTCGTGCAACGCATTCGGGCGCTGCGCGCCAAGACGGTTGATCAAGGCTGCACCGAGCAGGAAGCCCTGGCGTCGGCAAACAAGGTGGCGGAACTCCTCGACCGCCATGGATTGTCGCTGAGCGAAATCGAGCTTCGCCGGCAGGCTTGCGAAGGATTTCGGCATCGACACAGGGCGCCGCCGGCGCGGCGTCCTCGACTCATGCGTTCCCAGCATTGCCGTCTTCTGCGACTGCAAGGCGTGGGCGGAGACCACCCGGGACGGTTTGATCCGCCATGTGTTTTTCGGTCTTCCGGCCGATGTCGAGGCCGCCCATTTCCTCTATGATCTCATCGGCGTGACTTTCGATACGGAAACCGCGCGGTTCAAGGCCGGCGCTATCTATGCCGATTTGGAAACGGGCGAGCGACGCAACGCCGTGAATTCCTTTCAAATCGGGCTTTTGCAGGGGATTGGCGGGAAGTTGAAGGCCATGAAAGCCGAGCGCGATACTGTTATGCGGAAATCGTCCGGACGCGATCTCGTGCCGTTGAAAACCTCGGTCATCGATGACGAGCTCGCAAAGCTCGGATTGTCATTCCACGTGAAAAGCCATGGCCGCAGGAAACGCCTGTTGGCCGACGCCTATGCGGCTGGGCAAATCGCCGGATACCAATTCGAAGCGCGGGCGGGCATCGCGGTCTGATCGCGGCGTTGCGGTCCGCCATCTCGCACGGCTGCAATGAAACGCCTTTGCCGCATAGCCGCAGGCGTGGCGAGGAGACGCGCGAATTTTGGCCAAAGCAGAGGCTGAAGGCGGATGCGCAGTGCTGGGGACGGCTACGACCTTGGAAATATTCCGAGTAGGTTTTCTTGGTAATTGTTCAGCTCCGGCTACGGCGCCATAGCGAGGGCTGCGGTGGCCGGATTGGATCGGCTCAATGGCGAGATCATCCTGACCACTCGGACGGAAACGTCACAAGCCAAGCAGGATCCCAAAAAGTTGCTGACTTTTTGGGTAAGATCGTGCGATCAAACCTGGCTAGGGTGACCATGCGCGATTCGCCTTGAAGCGATCGAGGTCCCGGCAGTGGAGAGGTGGCTGAGCGGTTGAAAGCACCGCACTCGAAATGCGGCATAGGCGCAAGCCTATCGGGGGTTCGAATCCCCCCCTCTCCGCCAGTTATTAAGTACTTGATATTGCTAGAGTTATTGTCTTTTTGGGAAGCCTATTTTTGCCCGTATTTACGGGGGTTACCGGTCCCGCGCTCCAGTGCGATTTGCGGCAGAGACGGTTTTACGCGCAATTTCAGCCGCGCCGTCACGAAAATCTCTCCGGGGCCATTTCGTGGTTGACTCTTTTTGCCGGCGGAGCAGCACGCCAGGTGAATTCAAAGCGATTGCGCGTGGCGCCAAGGCGGGCGCACGAAACTTTACAAGGCGGTGGATCGGCGATTTGGTTTCAGAGAAAGCCGAGGATCTTTCTCTGTTCGGCCCAGTTTGCCGGCAGCCGTGGCGTCAGGCGCATCAACGTCTGGGCGGTGAGTTGCGGCGGTTTGCGGCCATTGATGATGGCCGTGGTGATGTCGGGCGCGAGCCAAGGAAGACGCAACAGGGCGTAGAGGTAGGCTGCTGAGACTTGCTCTTCGCGCGCGATGTCATGCACCGTCAGCTTGGGGTTTTGGCTCAGGCGGGCTTGGATGTGGTGCGCGCGGACAATGATTCGGAGCAAGCTGGGGTCAGCCGCCGTCTGGTCATCGGCATTCTCGACCAGCATACGCATTTCGCGACCGGCGCGCTTCAAGCCCGCCGGCACCGTCAACGTCAGCCTATCGCCGGATCGATTCGGCAATTCGTGATGCGGCATCTTGAGATCGAGCGACCCGGCGAGCAGCTCGGTCAGCCGGGATTGAGAGAGCGTGATGTCGACGCGATCGGATCGGATTTCCACCCGGCAGAGGAGGGCCATGAGTAGAGCTTTGACTTCGCCTGATGCACGGCCTCCCAGTTCCTCGGCGATCTGACGGCTACGTTCGATGAGTTGGCTTTGTGCCGGAGCCGCTGTGCGAGTCGCTGCCGACCGCATCAAGAATTGCTCCAGGGTCGGCCAGAAACGTGCGAACCTTGTTGATCACCAGGCCTTCCAAATTGCCGGCCGGGATGCGTCGGCCGCTTGAACGTTTCTTTCCCGTGCCGGTGACGAGGGAGGTCGAAACATAATAGCGGTAGCGCGTTCCCTTCTTAACCGCGTGTGTTGGCGTCATGCGCTCGCCGGTCTCGTCAAAAACCATGCCTGTCAGCAGACTCGGGTGCCTACCGCGCGCTCCATTAGCCCGCTCAACCCGGTTTGCGGCCAGCACAGTCTGGACCTCTTCCCACAGCGGCTTGTCGATGATCGCCGGGTGTTCTCCGGGATAGGACTGTTCCTTGTGAGTGACCTCGCCGAGGTAAAGCCGGTTCTGGAGGATCAGATAAAGCGCTCCGCGGGAGAATTTTTGGCCGCCATATTCGGTGCCGTCGGGCCGCATGCGCCGCTTGCTCCTGATCCCGGCATCCGCAAGCTCGTCCCGCAGGGCATGCACCGATTTCAGCACGAGATAGCGCTGGTAGATGTCGACAACGATTCTGGCTTCGGCTTCGTTGACGACGAGCTTGCGGTTTTCGACGTCGTATCCGAGCGGCGGCATGCCGCCCATCCACAGGCCTTTTTTCTTCGATGCGGCGACTTTGTCGCGGACCCTTTCACTGATGACTTCTCGCTCGAACTGGGCGAAAGATAAGAGCACGTTCAACGTCAGTCGCCCCATGCTGGTGGTGGTGTTGAATTGCTGGGTGATCGACACAAACGAGACGCCGCGGCGGTCGAAGACCTCGACGAGCTTGGCAAAATCGGAGAGCGCCCGCGTCAGCCGGTCGACCTTATAGACGACGATCACATCGATCTGGCCGGCCTCGATATCGGCGATCAGCCGTTTCAGGGCAGGGCGTTCCATGGTGCCGCCGGAAAACCCGCCATCATCATAGAGCGTTGGCAGCACCGTCCAGCCTTCGTGCTTTTGCGAGAGAATGATAGGCGGCGCAGGCTTCCCGCTGGGCATCGAGCGAGTTGAAGGCCTGCTCGAGGCCTTCTTCCGAGGATTTTCGTGTGTAAATCGCACAGCGGGCCTTTTTGGCGAACTGTCGCCGCGTCTTGTCTGATTCACCCATCGCGCCCTCCATGGCTCGGGCGCTCGCTACCCGGCGCTAACAGCCCAAAGAAGCGCGGGCCCGACCAATGCGCTCCGGTGATCTTTTTGGCGATTGTGGTCAGGGATGAATAGTTTGCCCCGGCATATTCGAACCCTTCTTCCGTGACTGTGACGGTGTGCGTGCGGCCGCGCCATTCGCGAACGAGACGCGCGCCGGGCTTCAGGCCGACGCTCGGTATGGGGCCAACCCGTCCCGTTGTTTGCAAGGCCTTTGCCATCGTTTGCAGCTTGCGCCGGGTCGCCTTGCTGAGCCCGACCGTGGGCGACTTCCTGAAGTCTGTACCCGAGCGCAAGGGCAAGCAGATCGCGGCTGATCCGCGGCGGCTCAACGTGGTAGAGCCGCCGCCATTCGCGCCGCAATTCTTCGAGGCCGAGCGAGCGAAGGCGAGCAATCTCACCCTCGATCGCTCCAAGGTCGACCGAAGCCATGGCTAGGCGGCCGGTTGCGCGGAGAGCTTCGTCTTCGATTTGGCTCGGCTGGCCGACAGTCACACGATAAATGCGTTCAGCCCCGGTCTTCTCCGAGATCAGCGTCAGGCCGAGCTTCTTGCGCACCACGCCGGCAAAGAAGCCGCGGACCGAGTGCTCCTGCCAGCCGGTCGCCTTCATGATGGCGGCGATCGTTGTACCCTTGGGTTGTTTGAGCAAAGCAAGAACGGCCTCCTGCTTGGTCCCGCTGCGGGCCGAGCCAGAGGGAATGTTCCTAGAATTTGCAGGCCTTTTCGTGCGGCTTTTTGGGCGTGCAATCGAGGTCTTTGTGGGGGTTTTGCTGTGCGACATTTGAGGATCCTTTTCGGTTGCGACGGCACCAAGCGCCGTCACCACCGAAGCCCCGCAGTGGCGCGCTCGCCAGCGGGGCAGGATCCCGGATGGGCCAAACGGCCCTTATCCGGCAACGGCGACAGTGACGCTCTCTTCGCCGCGGAAGTCCACTCCTTTCTGCGAGGAAAATTAAGCGCCAAGCGCTCAGTGATAGCAGGTTGGGGACGGACTTTGCCCGCCGTAGGGATTCCACGACGGATCCGCTATGGAGATGGGTGTCCATGTCGGAAATCAAATCCGAACATATTGATGGTGTAACCCGCCGAGAATTGGAGTTGGAAGAATGCGCCCGATGGCCTGAACAGCCCGAGGGACTGGCGCATCCTTGTTCAGGGAAAGGTGTGTTCTCGCGCCATTGTAATATTTGTAATATTCCGTGTAAGAAAGGAGTAGGTGGCGCAGATGCCTTTCGCCGAAGACGACGACATGGTCGACACATTCCCGCCGGATCGAGCCGATCAGCCGTTCCGTATGTCCGTTCTGCCATGGCGAGCGTGGCGCGGTTGGCCGGTCCCGAATGCCCATGGCGCGAAGCCGCCGGGTAAAAACTTCGCCATAGACAGAGTCGCGATCGCGGACGATGTAGTTCGGCGTCCATTCCCAGCCGCAGGTTTCGATGAGTTGCTGGGCCATCCATTCAGCGGTCGGATGTGTCGTCACGCCCAGCCATAAGATTTGACGCCGGCCGTGAGATAGAATGAGCAAGCCATAAAGCAGTCGAAACGAGAGTATCGGAACGACAAAGAGGTCCATCGAGGCGATCCCATCGGCATGATTGCGGAGGAACGTCTTCCACCCTTGCGATGGGGGTTTCCTGTACTTTTCCATGTACTTGGCGACCGAGGTCTGGCCAACTTCGATGCCGAGCTTGAGGAGTTCGCCATGGATTCGAGGAGCACCCCACAGCGGATTGGCGAGGCTCATGGCGCGGATCAATTGGCGAATTTCGAGCGGCACCTTTGGCCTGCCACCGCGAGATCGCGACCTCCATCGCCAGAGCAAGCGAAAGCCCGCACGATGCCAGCCGATAACAGTCTCCGGCTTGACGATCACTAGGGCGTTCAGAACATTCGGTGCGATCCTATAGAGGCTGGCAAAAATGAGACGATCGAAATTGCTAAAAGCGAGCCGCTTTGGCGATTTTCTTCGCAGCACAATGAGCTGGTGGCGCAGCGCCATGATCTCCGCCTCAAGAGAGGCTCGTGATCTGAAGAGCCCGATGACCCCCCACAAGATCAGTTTGAGCAAATCCCTCATGAGACGGAGCATCGCCCGATTCGCGGCTTTGCGCCAGTGGGATTAAGTTTACGACAAGGACAGGACCTTCGTAGGCCGACCGCTAAGGCCTGTGAGGACGCGGTGCTGCTTTTCCCATCCCCGTCGGCGGTGCCGCGATGGAAAATTAGGGTCGGACGTGACAAAACTGCAACTACGTTATATCATTACATATGATACTATCCTTCAAGGATCGGCCAAATCTTAAGAAGGGGGCTCCCATGTTGTTCGCATCGCATGGACGAGCGAAAATGAGCGCCGTCGTCCTGACGCTTGCTG
>CAVQZL010000024.1:0-26906 GCA_963718265.1 uncultured Alphaproteobacteria bacterium
CCCCAGCCATTGCCGCCGCGGCTTGCAGGGACGGGGCCTGTGACAAAGGGTAGGCAACGCCCGTCGCGAGCCGGTTCGGCGCGAAATTCAAAAAGCCGCCGAAAAAAACCCCCGCAAGACCAAGGGTAGAGAGCGCAAGAAGGACGCGGTCATGGACTTTCGGCATCGCAGCCATTCCGCGTTCGAACCGGAATTCGGGACGAACTACCTATTGAGAGAGCCCTTTGGCGCGGAAAAATTCCCTTGCCACGGCACCTGGATCCTCGCCTTCGACCGCGACTTTTTCGTTCAAATCGCGCAGGCTCGCAAGATCAAGTTGCGCGAAAACGGGGCTAAGAACAGCGCTAATTTGCGGGTAGCTCGCCAGCGTTGCTTCCCGTACCACGGGTGCTGGCGCATAGACCGGCTCGGCACGGCGTGTATCTTCGAGAGCATGAAGGTCGAGGGCTTTCAGCGCGCCGTCGGTGGCATAGGCCATCGCGGCATTGACACCAGAAATGCCGTCCGCTGCCGCTTTCATGGTGGCTGCAGTTTCGCCGCCAGAGAGAACGAGGAGCTGGCGGGCGGCAAGCCGGAAGCCATAGACCGCCTCGAAGGCGGGAAGGCCGGCGGCGCTCTCCACGAATTCCGCCGAAGCAGCAAGTTTGACTTTATTGCCGTCCTGCACAAAGCGGGCGAAATCCACCATGGTCCGCAGATTTTGCTGCCGCGCCAGCGTGTCCGGAACCGCGATCACCCAGCTGTTGTCGGCTGGAGCCGGTGTGAGCCAGACGAGACGATTTGTTTCGTAATCGAGTTTTTTCGCGCGCGCATATCCGGCCGCCGCGTCCTTCCAGACGGGATCGCCGTCTTCATGAAAGAAAAAAGCGGCATTGCCGGTATATTCCGGGCAAAGGTCGATCGCACCGGACAAAAGCGCCGCCCGCAAGATCGAGGTCGGGCCGATCTGCAGCCGGTTTTCCGTCGCGATTTTTGCCTCGCCAAGCGCGAGCAGCATCATATGGCCGAGGAGGCCACCTTCGAGATCGAGTTTTGAGCCAACGACAATAGGCCTTGCGTCGGCGCGCGCGCGCGCGAGCATGGAGGTGGCTGCTCCGGCCAAAAACAGGCGCCGAGTCGGCGTGCGACGCGTCTCATGCGATAACGGGCGCTGATAAGGGCTAAGGGTCATGCCGCGCGGCAAATTGCTGCGGCACACAGCGGGCAATCGATCGCAACCTCTCTCGATTGAAGTACGCGGTTCAGGCGGAGCGCGAAGCGGAGCAGCTTCATTTGCGGGCGGCCTAACAGGAAAGACCCCGTGCGACCACCGCCCAGCTATGACGGGCTATCTGTTCGTCTTCCTGCGAGGCGAGAACGAGCACCGGGCAGCGCGATGCGGTATCGCTGATGGGGATTTTTTGCGGACCGGTTCCGGGCTTCGTCGAGCCCGACGCCGATCCAGGACAAGCCGCCGCAGATCGCGGCGCGTGCTTCCCAATCATTTTCTCCAATGCCGCCGGTGAAGACTATCAGGTCAACGTCCGTCAAGCGCGGCGATCATCGCGGCCAGCTGCTTGCGCACGGAATAGCAGAACATTTGAATGGCAAGCCGCGCATTCGCGTTTGATGAAACGACTTCACGCAATCGCCGCATGTCATTGTCAACGCCCGAAATTCCCAGGAGGCCGGAACGGTGATCGACCAGTTCTTCGAGCATGGCCGCATCGAACTTCTTTTCGCGTATCAGATAGACCAGAACACCTGGATCGAGATCGCCGCTGCGCGTGCCCATGATCACCCCGCCGGTTGGGGTCATTCCCATGCTGGTGTCGATCGATTTGCCGCCTTTGACAGCGGTGACGCTTGCGCCATTGCCGAGATGCGCGATTACTAGGCGGTCCGGCAGATCGTTCGCAAGTTGGTGCACGATCGATTCGCACGAAAGGCCGTGAAAGCCGTAGCGTTGGATACCCTCCAGATTGCAATTCCTTGGAGATCGGAAGGACACGTGCGACCTCTGCCAGTTCGGCGTGAAAACTGGTGTCGAAACACGCCACCTGCGGAAGCCCTGGAAAATGCTCTTGGGCGAAGCGGATGACCGACAGAGCCGATGGGATATGCAGCGGCGCGAAGGCGGTTGCAGCTTCAAGTTGACGTAGAACCGAATCATCGATGAGGCAATGCTGCCGGAGCTTCGGTCCGCCATGCACGATTCGATGTCCGATCGCGGCCGGTGCCGGCATTTTGGAGCTGGCAAGAAGTCTTCCGATGCGGATGATCGCGTCCCGTTGGCTGGGAATGGATAGCGTCTCGGAGAACAACACGTTGTCACGCGAACCGTGGGCAAAGAATTTGCCTTTCTCGTCGCCGATCGACTCAGCCTCGCCGGAGAGCAGCATGTCGGTCCGCGAAGGTCCGACGCGGTACAATCCGAATTTGAGCGAGGAAGAGCCGCTGTTCAGCGTGAGTATATTCGACCCTGGTCCAGCATCCGTCATGCTCTATCCCCCGGAATCGAGGCGCTCACAAGTTCCAGCGCCAGTCGCGGACCTCCGGCATGTCGTCGCCATGCTCGCTGATATAGAGCTTGTGACGCTCCATGGTCGTCCAGTACCGCGCCGTCGCCGTCTCCACTTGATCGCGGAGCCGTGGAATTCGCTGGATGGCGTCCAGCGCAAGTTGATAGCGGTCGAGATTGTTCAGCACAACCATGTCGAAGGGGGTCGTGGTGGTGCCTTCCTCCTTGTAGCCGCGGACATGAATATTGTGCATGATTGTGCCGCCGGTAGGTCAGCTTGTGAATGATCGCGGGATAGCCGTGGAAGGCGAAAATCACCGGCTTGTCTGCCGTGAACAGTTCGTCAAAATCCTGATCCTCCAGACCATGGGGATGCTCGGACTGAGGCTGCAACACCATCAGATCCACCACATTGACGACGCGGATGCGGATGTCGGGGACATACGCGCGCAAGAGGGTCACGGCGGCAAGCGTCTCAAGCGTCGGCACATCGCCGGCACAGGCCATGACCACGTCGGGATCACCCGCATCGTTGCTGGCCCATCGCCAAATACCCGCGCCGGCCGTGCAGTGGCGAACGGCCGAATCGATGTCGAGCCACTGCCACTCCGGTTGTTTGCCGGCGATGATCACGTTGATGTAGTTGCGGCTTCGCAAACAGTGATCCGCTACCGACAGGAGGCAGTTGGCATCGGGCGGCAGATAGATGCGCACGATATCGGATTTCTTATTCGCGACATGATCGATAAAGCCGGGATCCTGGTGGGAAAAGCCATTGTGGTCCTGTCGCCAGACATGCGACGTGAGCAAGTAATTCAGCGACGCGATCGGCTTGCGCCAGGGAATCGTTCCTGCTGACCTTCAGCCATTTTGCATGCTGATTGAGCATCGAATCGACGATGTGGATGAAGGCCTCGTAGCAAGAGAACAGGCCATGGCGTCCGGTGAGCAAATATCCTTCGAGCCAGCCCTCGCACAGATGCTCGCTCAGCACCTCCATGACGCGGCCGTTGACGCTGAGATTAACGTCGACCTCTTCGACGTCGGCCATCCATTCCTTGCCGGAGACTTCGTAGACGGCCTCCAATCTATTCGACGCGGTCTCGTCCGGGCCGAAGAGCCGGAAATTATGTTTGTCGAGATTGAGCTTCATCACGTCGCGCAGAAATTGTCCGAGAACCCGCGTCGCTTCCGCCTCGACGCTGCCGGGCTTCACCACGGCCACGGCGTAATCATGGAAGTGGGGCATCGATAAAGGCTGCAACAATTCACCGCCATTGGCGTGCGGATTGGAGCCCATGCGGCGATGGCCCGTCGGCGCGAGCTCGGCGAACTCCTCGCGGAATTTGCCGCGTTCGTCGAACAATTCGTGCGGCCGGTAGCTCTTCATCCAATCTTCGAGTTGCTTTAGATGTTCGGGGTTCTTAAAGTCCGCGATCGGGACTTGATGCGCGCGCCAGGTACCCTCGACCGGCTTGCCGTCGACGAATTTCGGTCCTGTCCAACCCTTGGGCGTGCGGAAGACGATCATCGGCCAGCGCGGACGCTCGACGGTTTCCGTCTCGCCACGTGAGCGCGCGACGCTCTGAATTTGGCGAATCTGCGCCAGAATCGCGTCGAGCGTACCGGCGAGAGATTGATGCACGAGCCGCTGGATCGTCGCCCTCGACGAAATGCGGATCGTAGCCGTAGCCGCGCAATAGCTCCGTCAACTCCTGGCGGCTGATGCGCGCCAGCACCGTCGGATTGGCGATCTTGAAACCGTTGAGATGAAGGATCGGAAGCACCGCGCCGTCGCGCGCGGGGTTCAGAAATTTGTTGGAGTGCCAACTGGCGGCCAGCGCACCGGTTTCCGCCTCGCCGTCGCCGATGACGCAGGCGACGATCAGATCCGGATTGTCGAACGCGGCGCCATAGGCGTGGGCCAATGAATAGCCCAATTCTCCGCCTTCGTGAATGGAGCCGGGAGTTTCCGGCGATACGTGACTGGGAATTCCGTAAGGCCAGGAGAACTGGCGAAACAACCGGTGCAGTCCGTTCCGGCTGCGCTCAATTGCCGGATAACGCTCGGTGTACGACCCTTCCAGATAGGCCTGCGCCACTAGGCCTGGGCCGCCATGACCCGGACCAATGACGTAGATCATGTTCAGATCGTTCTCTTTGATCAGCCGGTTAAGGTGGACGTAGAGAAAGTTCAATCCAGGTGTCGTGCCCCAATGCCCGAGCAAGCGGGGCTTGATGTGTTCGAGCCTCAGCGGCGATTCGAGCAGCGGATTGTCTTGCAGATAGATCTGCCCGACCGAGAGGTAATTCGCCGCGCGCCAATAGGCGTGCATTTTCCGGAGGAGATCGGGCGACAAGGGTTCGGGCATCAGGGTCTCCGAGGTCGAGACGATGCTTGCGGCTTCCGTGGGGTCAATTGCGAATCCCTAATCGCCAGGACCACGCAATTGTTTGAGGACCACTTTTAGCCGGACGATTTTTCGCCTGGCGCCGTTGAGGTGCGCTCACCGCTCAGGCGCCACCAGAACGTCATACCAACCCCGATAAGCGCTACGGCAGCCAAGACCAAGAACAGAGAAGAATTCTGTGAGCCATGCGATCGCCGGCACGAAAAGTGCCATGGCGATGCCGAGTGCGCAGATGTGCCACGATACATGAACCCCCGCGACAAAAGTGCCAAGCGCCAGCAGCATCAGAAGCGTTAGCCCGGTCGCGGGCGCATTAAGCATTGCTTGAACATCGGGAAAAAGCACGATGTTCATCGCAACCAAGAAAGCCAGCCAATGGAGGGCTTGCGTCCAAACCATCCGAAACCGAGCTTTGGGGTCGTGAATATGAAGCCATCCGGTGGTTATGCAGACAAGCCCGGTCGCTATGGCAAGAAACTCCCAATAGCCGATGAGGGGCTGGTGCGACACGCTGGTATAGGCCACGCCCAATATTGTGAGCGCCAGCACCACGAGGTAGGGCAATTCCTTGAGCCAGAACTTTGCTACTGGCGAATGGGCTACATGGCCCGCCGCATTTTGTGCCTCTTCCAGTTCGCTCATAGGCGATGTTCCGATCTTACTTCGCGAGGGGATCCGGCAAGCACCGAATAGAATACTGAGTTGACATCCCCCCGATGACCAGATTTCAAGACCAAGATTGCCTCATCGGACGGGCATTGGCAAGGCCGAACATCGCCGGGGCGCTTCAGCACATCATGCCGGTGACTGCGGCGAGTCGCGCGCCGGAGGATGCGGATCTTGTTTGCATCAAGACGTATCTCTTGCATGGCTATTGTGCGAACGCGCGACAATCACACTCTTCGTGTCGACGCGGATGGCGACGCAGCCCCATAACGGGTACTCGGATCGGCAGCTCATGGGTGGCGAGCGGACCGAGGCCGAATTGTTACCTGTGGTTGTTCCTTGAAGAATGTCTAGGGGTCGGACTACCCACGTGCCGCAGCTCACGCTTTGCCGGAGCTGCACGGGCACGGCTATGACGGTGCCCATGACAAATGTGCATCGGTTCGTCAGCGGCGATTTGAAATCCTCATTTGGCATCCAGCCGCTAGCGGAATATTCTGGAAACGAAATGATCGCAAGGATCGGAGCGAAGTGTCATGTACAAAAACATTCTTATCCCTACCGATGGCTCGGAGTTGTCCATGAAGGCCGTCGAGCATGGTATCCATTTGGCAAAGGCGCTGAAGGCCAGAGTCACAAGCATAACTGTCTTGTCGTTATCCCAAATCTTCGATCTGGAACCAGAGAGTTTTACGAAATTACCGGAGGAATGGGGATATAAGACGCAAATGGAACGCTTTGCGAACAAGTGCCTCGACCAGGTGAAGACAGTGGCATTGGCGCAGGACGTGAGCTGTAACGTGATGTATGTGGAGCACGAACATCCGCATCAGGCGATTATTGATGCCGCGAACAACCAACACTGCGACCTGATCGTCATGGCCTCGCACGGCCGGCACGGGATCTCCGCAGTTTTGCTCGGTAGCGTGACAGCCAAAGTCCTCACCCACAGCACGATCCCCGTCCTCGTCTATCGTTAGAAATCCGCGCCATTCTGTGTATTGCTCGAATGCGTCACGCAGTTTTGTATGCCGATCTGCTACCTCGAGTTAATGGCTCAGGGCACGAGAACGGCGGCCCCTTCGAACCGGCCGGCGCGAAGATCGGCGAGGGCCTGGTTGGCTTCCCTCAGTGGATAGCGCGTGGTGTTGGTGACGATGCCGATTTCCGGGGCGAGACGCAGGAAATCGAGTCCGTCAGCCCGCGTGAGATTGGCGACCGACACGAGCTGCCGCTCTTCCCAGAGCAGCCGGTAGGGAAAGCGCGGGATGTCGCTCATATGGATGCCCGCGCACACCACGCGGCCGCCCTTTCGCACCGCCTCCAGCGCCAGCGGCACGAGCTCGCCCAGGGGCGCATAGATGATCGCCGCGTCGAGCGGCTCCGGCGGCGTTTCATCGGATCCGCCTGCCCATGCCGCCCCGAGTCTCCGCGCGAAGGCCTGGGAGCCCGTATCGCCCGGCCGCGTGAAGGCAAATACCGTTCGTCCCTGCCAAATCGCTACCTGCGCCACGATGTGAGCCGCGGCGCCAAAGCCATAGAGTCCGAGCCTCTTGCCCGCGCCTGCGATCACCAGCGAACGCCAGCCGATCAGCCCAGCGCAGAGCAGAGGTGCGAGCGCCACGTCGCTGCCGGCCTCGCCAAGCGGGAATGCGTAGCGCGCATCGGCGATCGCCGCCGTCGCGAAGCCACCGTCGCGCGTGTAGCCGGTGAAGAGCGGCTGATCGCACAGATTTTCCTGGCCGCCCACGCAATAAGGGCAGACGCGGCAGGTGTGGCCGAGCCAGGGGATTCCCACACGCTCTCCGAGCGTCATCCCTTGGACGCCGGCCCCGATCGCATCGATCCGGCCAACGATCTCGTGGCCAGGGATGATCGGCACCTTTGGGTGGGGGAGCTCGCCATCGACAACATGCAGATCCGTGCGGCAGACGCCGCAGGCGGCCACCTTTACGCGAATCTCGCCCGGCCCGGGTTGCCGATCGGCGAGATCCGTCCATTCAAGGGCGCTCCCAAGCTTTTTTAGCACCATAGCTTGCACGGCATTCTCCGGTTCTTCGAAAACCCGACGGTCAATGTGACACGCGCGTTCATTGAACGCTGAGATGGGCTTTACCCATCGAGCTCGGGATAGTGACGAAATATCCCTTGCTCGTTGAATGCGATGCGGCGATCGCTTTCGAGATAGGCGCGAATGCGCGGACGTTGCGCGATCGCTTGATGCAGAGCCACCACCCGAGGAACCTCTCTGAGAATTCGCCGCATTCTTCGCGGAAAAGCATAGACGAGGCCTTCGACGATCTGGAACAGCGACAAGTCGGCATAAGTCAAGGCGTTCCCGACGAGTTGGCCCGCGCCTGCTGGATTGCGCGCCAGAATGCGCTCGAACCAGTCCAGGAATTTGGGAATTCGCTCTCCACGGAATGACTTTGCCCGGCGCAGCGCTTCCGGTTTTTGGTCCTCGTAATAGAGATCGCCGCTCAATGGATGATGCGTGTCGTGGGCCTCTCCGACGAGATCGGCGATGGTGAGCTGGATCTGGTGGACCCAAAGCCGCTTTGCCGCGTCTTTCGGAGCGAGGTCATGGCGGTCGCCAAGATAAAGCAGGATGGCGGAGGTCTGGCCAATCAGGACATCTCCGTCTTTCAGGAACGGCGGCGCAAACGGCGGATGGGGGATGTCGTTTCGCTCCAGATAAGCCATGAGAGCCTCCTCGCCGCTGCCCTCTTTTTCCGGCATGCGGGCGACGTCGATGTAATCCGCGCCTGCCTCTTCCAATGCCAGCCGGACGAACTCGCCGCGCCCCTGAATGCCGGGCCAGTAGTAGAATTCATAGGCCATGTGCAAACTCCATGTGTGGCCGCAAACTCTTCTCTATATGTTGATACGGTGAGTTGACGTCATGGCCTGCCAGGATATGCACTGCTCCGCATCAGCTGTTCGCCGGCATCGAAGTATACTCCAGCCGTCAGGGACTTTATTCCGCCCTCGGGTATATCGATCTCGGACCTGCAGCGCGCCAAGCCGCTTAGTCCGGCGTGGTCGCACGGCCTCTTAAATACCCGGCCCTCGGTCCCTATCTTTGGGCATGGACGAAAATATTCATGGGTCCCGCGGTTTCTCCTTTTCTTTCCTGGCTGGACGGAGCGGACGCGGAGTTGGGCGAGGGCGCGTCTGCCATTTCCCGCACGGACACGCCTGAAGATCCCTCTTCCGAAGATCACCCGCGTGGCGACACCACGCTCCTCGACGCCTATTCGAACGCCGTGACAAAGGTCGTGGAGCGGGTCGGGCCAAGCGTCGTGCGGCTCGATATTCGCCACGGCGGCCGTGGCCTAGCCGGATCAGGCTCCGGCGTCATCCTATCGCCTGACGGGCTCGTTCTCACGAATAGTCATGTCGTGCAAGGTGCCAAGCGCGCCGGGGTGACGTTGCTCGATGGACGCAGTCTGTCCGGCCGTGTCCTTGGCGATGATCCCGACACCGATCTTGCCCTTATCCGGATCGACGAAGACGCGACGCTTCCGCCGGCCAAGCTCGGCAATTCGAAGAGACTGAAGCCGGGCGAGATCGCCATTGCGATCGGCAATCCCTTCGGTTTCGATGCCAGCGTCACGGCGGGAGTGATATCGGCTCTCGGCCGTTCGTTGCGGTCGAAAAACGGCCGTATGATCGACGATGTGATTCAGACCGATGCGGCGCTCAATCCTGGCAATTCGGGCGGCCCGCTCGTCTCGTCGGCCGGCGAAGTGATCGGCATCAACACCGCGATCATCGGCGGCGCACAGGGAATTTGTTTCGCCGTCGCTTCCAATACGGCGAGTTTCGTGCTCGGCGAACTTGTCGCGCATGGAAGGGTTCGCCGCGCTTATCTCGGCATCGGCGCTGGCACGGTTCCAGTGCCGCGCAGGATCGGGCTGCGCCTCGGCCTCGCGCAAAGGATGGGTGCCGTGGTTAGCGCGGTCGAAGCGGGAAGCCCGGCCGATCATGCGGGCCTTCTCACCGGCGATATTGTGCTCGCTGTCGACGGCGCTGCCATCACTGGCGCCGATGATCTCGTGCGCCTGCTCGACGCGGAAAAGATCGACCGCACGATCCCGCTTGACGTTCTGCGCCGCTCGGAGCAGCGCCGGTTTTGGGCGGCCCTGCGAGAAAGAAAATAATCTTCACTCCGCAGCCGCGCCGCCGCTCAGGAATTCTCGCAAAACCGCCGCGTTATTGCGCAAGCTGTCCTTGGTTGCGAACAACAACGTTAGTGTTTTGCTTTTTGCAGCGATGTCCTGCAGCTCGACAACAGCGGGATTGTCCTTGAGCTCGGTAATATAGCGCGCCCGGAACTCGGGCCATTTTTCGGGGTCGTGGGAAAACCAGCGGCGCAGCGCATTGCTTGGCGCGACATCTTTGATCCAGGCATCGATGCGCGCCTCCTCGCGCGTCAGCCCGCGCGGCCATAGAAGGTCCACGCAGAATCCGCGTGCCGTCCGACGCCGCGGGCGGCTCGTAAATCCGTTTGATTTGAATTTTCCTCAACGAAACACCCGTTGGCATTCCAATTGATGAAAACGAAAAATGGAGCAAGCCGGTTCCGGGGCATGCGACCAAATACAAGTAGCTTGTGCGGCCATCAGGGCTTGCAGAGGCGACGATCACCCCGCGCCGGCGACACCGCGCCAGGTGACACGATCTTTTTGCGGCATGGCGAGCCGGTCCGCTTCGGCGACGAGCGCCCGGGTTAGTGGCGGAATTGGTTCCCGGTGCGGCACCACAAGCCCGATGGTATGAAGTTCGCGTGGCTCGGTGATAGGAATCGAACGCAGCGGCTCGGTCACGCCCAGCAAATTGGCGAGCTTTTCCGGCACGATGCACGCGCAGCCGCCACTCCGGGCATGCGAAAATAAGACCACCATCGAATTGGATTCGATCGGCGGCGGCACGGCGGAATTCGCCAAGAGCCGGTCGATAATGCGGCGGTTTTGCATGTCGGGGGTGAGCAGGCAGAGGGGAATGCGCCCGGCATCCGCCCAGGTCACCTCCTTGCGCTCGGCGAGCGGGCATCCGGCGGAGGTCAAGAGCCTGTACCGCTCCCGGTAGAGCGGCACCGTGTGAAGCTTGCCGAGCGGCTCATTGTCGAGATAAGTGAGGCCCGCGTCGATTTGGAAATCGTCGAGCATGGAGAGGATGTCGCGGGATGTGCTCGAAAGAATTGTGAAGCGCACCCTCGGGTGCTTGGTGCGGAAAGGCGTGGTGAGTTCCGCCGCCATGGGGAGCGCCGTCGGCACGGCGGCGAGGGTCAAATGCCCGGCAAGCGCGGTCTTCGACGCATGCACGTCCTGGCGCATGGCGCGCGCGTCGCTGACGATGCGCCGCGCCCATTCGAGCACGCGCTCGCCTTCCGCCGTCAGTCCGTAAAAGCGTGAGCTGCGATTGACGAGCAGGACCCCCAATGTGTCTTCGAGCTGTTTGATGCCCGCCGACAAGGTCGGCTGGGTCACGCCGCAGCTTTCCGCGGCGCGGCTAAAATTGCGCTCGCGCGCCAGCGCGATCAAATATTCGAGCTTGTCGATCATGGCGTAGCAAACGGACCGCGAGAGTTCGCTGGCGCCGGCGCACATGGCAGCGTTCCGTCGGGCGAACGCCGTGATCAAGGCCGCGTGGCTCCAGGCAAGCGACTTGGCCGAGGTCTGGACGCCGGTTGCTTGGTCGAATTGCTCCGATAGCTCGCCGCTGGCGGGGGTGTAGGCCGCAACGGTTGCCATGAATTGATCGCCGCGCCGGAGCAACGCCTCAAAAAGCCGTTTTCGATGCTCTGGCACCGGCGCCGGGAGCGCCAAGGACTCATCCGCTGCGCCCAGCCGAAGCATGAATTCTCTATTGTCCACAGTCACCGGAACTTCCGTTCGCGCCGCCGCTTCGGCGAGAGCATAGTAAAATTCCGCTACGCCGAGCGTCGAAAAATAATAGGCGCCGCCGCTGAAGTAACGGTCGTCCGCATAGCGTCCCATGGCCGGGCCAAGAGTCTTCAGCGCGGCCGCGGTTGATCGCATAACTTGCGTCGAACAGTTCCTCTAACCGCGCGAGGGTCGCCATGACCCTTGGATCCAATACGCTATGTGCGCCGTCCTTGCGCCGCGCGTGGATCACCGCGAGGATCGTCGCAAAATCGAGGTCCTTTCCGGCTGCCCCATTCGCGACGCCGCGGCGGCTCGCATAAAAGCCCTTGTCCGGGCACCAGTATTCGTCCAGCGACGTTACGATCTCTTGCGCCGCCGCGAGGCAGGCTTGCGCCAGCGCGTTGTCCGCGCCGGATTCCGCCAGCCATCGAGCGCCATCGGCGAGCGCCGCGTGCTGAATAAGCCGCGTGCAATAATGGTGGCCGAGCTCTTCCTCCCAAATATCGAAACATGGCTCGCGCCAATGCCGGAGGATAAAGGCGAGATCGGTCAAGATAAGCGCGCGCATGGACAAGCGGGTTGCGTCATCGAGACGATCGAGCGGCCAAAAGCGCATCAAGGCGAGCGCACGCAGGGCAGGGCCATCGTGTTGCGGGCGCGACCATTTGGAGATATCGAGCGTTGCGTCCGGGTTGAACCGCGGCTCGCCGAGCACGCGATCGCCGGCAATCGCGCAAAGCTCGTTGTCGTCCCGCACGTATTGCAAAAAAGAAGGATCGACGTTGTTCCTGAAATCGCCGGCGAGCCGCAAAAAGCTGGCCCCGTCAAGACGATTGAGAGAGAGGTTGAAGGCGACAAACTCCTTGAAACGGGAAATCCCTTCCGCGGCATAGGCTCCTTCGGCGATCAGATGCCGCAAGGCAACGATAACGAGCGCCGAATCGCGCAGCCAATGGAAGAAATAGTCGGGGTCCGGATCCCACGAGCCAAGCGCGGTCGAGGCGAGCACCGATCCCGGCAAAGGCCGGATCGTCTGGCCAAATCCTGCCCGCTCCTTGACGAGATGCGTCGCGGAAATCGCGCGCAGCATCAACGCCGCCGAAACATCGTTCTGCCGCGTCATCCAATCGCGCAAATCATTCTCTTCAGTTTGTCCCGGAACAATCCCCGCAACAACGGCTACCGCCATCGGCTACCCCCTAACTCATATGCGGGCTGGAAAAGCCGAGCCGCTTCAGGCCGGTCCTGACATCGGGATCGGCCATGAACAGCTTCCACAAAAGTCCCGTCCGGTAATTCTCGATCATGATCACGGTGGGCCCCTGATCGATCGCGAGATAGGTTTTTGCATACCAGTCATGCGTCTCGCTGAAGGCATCGGTGAAGCCGAAGCGGCCCCAGATCCTATCTCCCAGCACATCGTAAAAATGGCGAAGCGCGCGCATCGCCTGTTCCGGCGCGTAGGGAAAGCTCGACAGCGCCGCCGTGGGGGTGATGACGCCAGTGTCGTTGTCGGGAGCATGCGCAGCATAGCCTGCCGGATCGTCGCTTGCTGTCAAGCCCCAGCACGCAGGACCGAAACCCTTATGGCCATTGGGATTGCGGACGCAGTGCTCGATGTTGATGAGCGTATGCCGAACATTTTGTTCGAAATAATTTGCATAGGTGTCACTTAGCCCGCGCGGATCGAGCCCGCAGAAGGAATAATGACAAAAAAACAAAGGCCCACCGAAGTCCGGGCCAAGCGGCAGATCGATATCGTAGTAGCGGCGGCGGTTGATGAATGTGCGGCTTTGCGCAAAACCGTCATGGTAGACGGCGGGATCGATCGGGTAACGGGGTGAGGCGGCCGCGAGCACGTAAGTGATGAGGCATTCGTTCCAGCCGCGGATGTCATGATCGAGGCTGAAGCCATTGTTGGGACTCCAATGCCAGGTCAAGACATGGCGGCTGTTCTGCGCGTGCCAATTCCATTCGGCATCGAGCCATAACCAAGTTATCTGGTCACGCAGGCTTTTCTCGGCTTGGTTGTCCGCATTAAAATATTGGCGGGCGCATAACAGTCCCTGAAACAGAAACGCCGATTCAACGATATCGGAACCATCGTCCTTGCGGCCAAACCTTATCGCCGTCCCGGTGCGGCCATTCATGTAATGCGGGAAGAGACCATGGAAACATGGCGCTCCTTCCAGAAAGCCGAGCATGAGAGAGAGCCGGTTCGCCGCTTCGTCCCGTGTTATCCAGCCGCGATCCGCCGCGACAATGATCGCCATGACCGCAAAGCCGGAGCCGCCGGTGCAGACGAGATCGTCCGCTGGATCCTTGTCAAGACCAGTACGGTCCCGCGCGAGCCCGCAGATCGGATGCGCGCCCTCCCAAAAATACTTGAAGGTCTGGTGCTGGACGAGATCGATCAGTGCCGCATCCGGCAAGTCCGCGCTGGGCTTGATGCTTTTTGATTGTCTGCCTGGGGCTGGCATTGGAGCCGGATTCCTGCCGTTGAGCGGTCAAACCGCGGGGGCCTTTTGTTTCGCTGGCTGTACCGGAACCGTGGCCCCAGCACAGGGGGCCAAGCGCTGACCCTCCGGGTCCTCGATTAGGTGGAGGACACGCGTGAAAAAACCTCCCCGCGTGTCAGCCTGACCGATATTGACGATCGCCGTGTCCGCGAGTTCTTGGCCAAAAATATCAAGGACCAGACCGCGCGAATCCTCGTCGAGATGATCGATTGCTTCGTCGAGAATTATCCAGCGTGGCTTGTGTAGCAAGAGCCGGGCGAAGGCGAGCTTGTGCTGATCCTCTGGGGTTAATTCCCGTTCCCAGCGGGCATCGCGATCGAGGTCCGACCCCAGTTGACCAAGCTTCATTCGCTCCAATGCGGCCATGTAGCCCGCGCTCGTGAATTGGGAGGGCTCCGCTGGATAAGCGAGCGCGCCGCGCAACGTGCCTGGCGGTATATAATCTTGCACCGAGATAAACATCATGGTTTGCGCAGGCGGCAGCAAGATTCGGCCGGACCCCCAAGGCCAAAGGCCCGCTATCGCGCTAAAGAAACTGGTCTTGCCGCCGCGCCGCTTGCCGATGATCAAAACCCGCTCAGCTGGGTTGATCACAACATGCTTTTCGCTGAGCCTCGAGCACCTCGCGGGTGAGGCGATACTAATGTGATCGAACACGAGCCGGTCGTCGGCGGTGGGAACGACCTCGACCCGGCCTGTCTCGCCGCCGAGCCTGTCCATCTCCAGGAGTGCAAGGCGGAAGCTCGCGACCCGCAAAAGCGTGGCGCGCCAGTCAGCGATCAAACTGAAATTGTCAACGAACCAGCGCAGCGCCAGCTGCACTTGATTGAAGGCCCCGACCGCCATCATCATTCCGCCGAGCGACATATCGCCAGCGAAATATCCGGGCGCCGCCACAATGAACGGGGCCACGATTCCGAACCATCCATAACCTGCGGTGACCCAGGTGAGGCGCGTGACCGCGCTGACGAGCCGCCGCATCATCGAAAGGACCTGATCAAACTCGCGGTTCAGATAATCCTTTTCATCCGTTTCACCGCCATATAGCGCGATGGCCTCGGTGCGCTCGTTGACCCGCACGAGACCGAAACGCAGATCCGCCTCGCGCGCGTAGCGTTCGGCGTTGAGCGCAATCAGCGGACGTCCGACCCGCCAGCTTCCAAACGACGCGATTCCGGCGTAGATTAATGCGAACCAAACCATGTAGCCAGGCGCGGCGAAGCTCATTCTGGCAATGGTAAAGGTTACGCTATCGGAGGCGCTCCAAAGGACGGTAATAAAGCATAAGAGTAGAAGCGTTGCTTGGAGCAAGCCAATGCCGAGGTCGGTCGAGAGATCCACAAGATGACGGGCATCCTCATGGATGCGCTGATCCGGGTTGACGCCGATTTCGCCGGCCCCGGAGAGGCGGAATGCGCGCCTGGGCACGAGCCACTGGTCGAAGAGATCGCGCGTCAATCCTTCGCGCAATTTCAGCTTGCTCATTTCTCGAAGCCAGGCCTGGGCGACATTCAATACCAACAAGCTGCCGGCAATCACCCCAAAGATCACGAGCAGGTACAAAAACTCCCGAAAATCCTTGAGCGAGAGCGCATCGTAGAACGGCTTGTTCCAAGCATTGAGCTTAATCTGGCCGAACGCCGTCAGCGCGACAACGGCGCAGACCGCGCTTCCGAGCAAGAGGAGTCTGTTGCGGTTAGGCGAATACCAAAAGGTTTTTGCCATCATTAGCAATTGCGGCGCGAGAACTCTGGCCTGACGCCGCCGCGTCACCCTGGGGCGGGGACGGGTTTTTCGTCTGCTCGTCCATGTTCACCTGGTTCCATTTCCAGCCGAGTCACCATAGCATGGTGCTTTAGGAACATGAACCGGGAGCAACCTGGCTTCTAAAGCGGCTTCTAAAGCGGGCTTGCGCTCGGCAAAACGGGGATGGCAGTGCCAGAATAGGAAAAGTTGCGCAAATTTAGCAACTTGTCGGATAGGGAATGTCGGCTGGCAATAAAGTACGCCAATGAGGCGCCACAAAAACTCCGGAACAGCCTTGAAATTGTAATTGCGGCACGGGCGTGTGAATGCATAAAGAAGCCCGCCCGGGGAGTTCGTTTAGTCTTGCCTGGCATGAGGCCGCAGACCGATGCGCTTTGTCCTTAAAGTTCTTTACGCTTCCATTATGCGCTTTTCTCAAGACGACGGTTGGGCCATTGGGAGTCACATCGCTCTATCGATCCTGACTTCGCTGTTCCCGTTCCTGATTTTTGTGACCGCGCTCGCCGGCTTTGTTGGCTCGAAAAGCCTGGCTGATGAAGTGGGACAAATTCTATTGCAGACCTGGCCGCAGCAGGTAGCGGCACCCATAGCGAACGAGATCCACAATGTGTTGACGCAAACACGGAGTGGTCTCCTCACGATAGGCGTCATTCTGGCGATCTACTTTTCGTCGAGTGGCGTCGAAGCAGTCCGGATCGGGCTCAACCGCGCCTACAACGTCCGCGACTCCCGGCCGTGGTGGCTGTTGCGGCTTGAATCTATCGCCTATGTTTTCGTTGGCGCGATCGCGCTTTTGACCCTCGCTTTTTTGGTTGTTCTCGCGCCCTTGATCTGGACGGCCTTGCTGCGCTTCGCGCCTGGTCTCGAGCCTCTCCACCGCCTAATCACCTTCGGCCGCTTCACGGTGGCGAGTTTGGTACTTCTGCTGGCGCTTGTCCTCGTGCACAAGTTTCTGCCAGCCGGGCGAAGATCGCTGCGCGAAATTGCCCCGGGGATTTTGCTGACGTTCGCAATGTGGATCGCGGCGGGGATTGCCTTCGGTTCCTACCTCGCCGAATTTGCGCGCAATTACGTCACAACCTACGCGGGTCTCGCGTCGGTAATGATCGCCCTCGTCTTTCTCTATATGATCGCTGCCATTTTCATCTTCGGAGGCGAATTGAACGCGGCCATCGTGAGGGCAAAACAAGAGAACGACGGAAATTTGAAGGTTGAACGAGCTACGCGCGGAAGTTGATGACGGCGCGGGGGAACGGCGGCCTATAAGTACGGTCATATGGCAATGAAAGCATGAGCTTTAGCGAAGATCGCGCTAGGCCATTTGCCGGCCGCAATCGTGGCACCGGGGTTCGCCAATGAATAGAATCGACAAACTCCTCGCAGCGATGACGCTTGCGGAAAAGATCGGCCAACTCACCATGGCAGCGGTGGACCGTGCCGTGACCGGGCCAGTTCTGGCAAGCGACGTGACCGGAGGCATTCGCGCCGGGCGGATCGGCAGCCTCCTCAACATCTGGGGAGCGCGGTACGTGCACGCCCTGCAGAAAATTGCGGCGGAAGAGACCAGGCTCGGCATTCCGCTTCTGATCGGCTTAGACGTCGTTCATGGACACGAAACTATTTTCCCGATTCCGCTGGCCGAGGCCGCTTCGTTCGATCCAACTTTGTGGGAACGGAGCGCCCGCGAGGCGGCGATCGAAGCCGCCGCCAGCGGCATCAATATGACCTTCGCGCCGATGCTCGATATTGCGCGCGACCCGCGCTGGGGGCGGATCGCCGAAGGGCCTGGCGAAGACCCGTTCGTTGGCGCGGAGTTTGCCAAAGCCAAGGTGCGCGGATTTCAAGGACCTGGCTTGCCCGAGGGGTTGGCCAGCGCCAGCGCCATTGCCGCCACGGCCAAGCATTTCTGCGCTTATGGCGCCGCCTTGGCTGGGTGCGACTATACCTCGGCGGATGTTTCCGACCGCGAGTTATACGAAGTCTATTTGCCTCCCTTCGCGGCGGCCGTGGCGGCCGGCTGTGCTGCGATCATGCCGGCTTTCAACGATTTGGCCGGCGTCCCTATGACCGCCCATGTTCCTTTGCTCCGGGGCTGGCTGCGCCGGGACATTGGCTTCGACGGCGTGATCGTCAGCGACTACAACGCGATTGCGGAATTGCTCCGCCACGGCGTCGCCGGCGATCTCGCCCAGGCGGCCGCAGCCGCCCTCCTGGCTGGCGTCGATATCGACATGATGAGTGATGCCTACGGCCGGGGTTTGCCTGAGGCACTCGCGAGGGGTCTCGTTTCGATAGACATGGTCGATGCTGCCGTGCGCCGCGTGCTCAAGCTCAAGGAGGAGCTCGGCCTATTCGACGATCCCTACCGGCGGGGTTCTGCGCGGGCGGCCGCTCCAGGCGACACCAAGGCCAGGATTGAGCTAGCGCGCGACGTAGCGCGGCGCGCGATCGTCGTCATTTCCAATGACCGTGTGTTGCCGCTCTCGCCGACCCTGCGGAGCATCGCTCTCATCGGTCCGCTCGCCGATGCCCGCGCGGAGATGCTTGGGCCGTGGGCAATTGCCGGAAGCGCGGCCGATCCTGTCACGATCCACGAAGGCCTCGCGGCGGCTTTGCCGGAGACCGAGATCACTTTTGCGCCGGGGGTGGCGATCGCCGGCGCGGACATGTCCGGCATTGCCGCGGCGCGGGAAATTTGCCAGGGCGCCGATCTCGTTCTTATGTGCCTTGGCGAGGCCGCCAATATGAGCGGTGAAGCGGCGAGCCGGGCCAACCCCGGCCTGCCCGGCGTCCAAGGCGCGCTTTTCGAAGCCATATTCGATCTCGGCAAACCGGTCGTCGTGTTGATTTCCTCGGGGCGGCCGCTGACGATCCCTTTGATCGTCGAGAAGGCGCGGGCCGTCGTCGCCACCTGGTTCCTCGGCGCGGCGGCCGGAAATGCCATCGCCGATGTGCTGACCGGGAAATTCAATCCCAGCGGACGGCTTCCCGTGACCTGGCCGCGCGATGTCGGCCAAGTGCCGATTTTCTTCGCCGCGCGGCCCTCCGGCCGGCCGGCCAATCCAGACGATCATTACACCAGCAAATATCTCGACATGCCGGTCGAGCCGCTGTTCTACTTTGGGCACGGCTTGAGCTACAGCCGCTTCAACTTGACCAATTTGCGGGCAAGCACAGTCGAGTTCAAACGCGGCGACGAATTGACGATCGAGGTGGACGTTTTCAATGAAGGACCGATCGCCGGGGAAGCGACAGTCTTCCTGTTCGCGCGCGATGTTGTAGCGAGCGTGGCGCGGCCGGTGCGCGAACTCAAGGGCGTAGGCAAGATCGCGCTCGCTCCTGGCGAAGGCGGAACCGTTTTCTTCAAGCTCGACGCGGCGGCGCTCGCATTTCCGGGGAGCGATCTGCAGCCGGTTTTGGAGCCGGGCGAATTTTTGTTGTTCGCCGGGCAAAGCGCCGATCCGCTAGAGCTGCTTTCAATCAAGGTGCGTGCCCTTCCGGACTGAGCGGCGGCGTGAATGAAAACCGGTTCTGGATACTTGTTGAGCCTTGCACCGTGGCGTGCCTCATAGGGTTTCCGTTTGCCTGACTTGGGTCCGTGCAAACCAGCGATAGACCTCGTTAATGCCTTCTTCGAGACTTGTTTTGGGCCGCCAGCCGAGCGCGGTCAGCCGGCTCGAAATCCATCAGTTTTCGCGGCGTGCCATCGGGCTTTGTCGGATCGAAGACGAGTGTCCCTTCAAACCCCGCGGCGCGGCCAATTATCTTCGCAAGCTCGCCGATGCTGACGTCGGAGCCGGCGCCGCAATTGATTGGGTCGTCCCCATCGTACCGGTCCATCAGAAACACGACGGAATCGGCCAAATCGTCGACATAAAGAAATTCCCGCAAAGGCGTCCCGGTCCCCCAGACGGTAACCTCCGTTTCGCCCTTGGATTTGGCCGCATGGAATTTCCGGATCAAGGCAGGCAAGACATGGCTTGTCGCAAGGTCGAAATTGTCGTTCGGGCCATAGAGGTTGCAGGGCATGACCGAGATATAGCGCCGGCCATATTGCCGCCGGTACGCCTGACACAGTTTGATGCCGGCGATTTTCGCAATCGCATACCATTCGTTGGTCGGCTCGAGAGGGCCCGTCAGCAGCGCTTCTTCCTTGATCGGCTGCGGCGCGAATTTCGGATAAATGCAAGACGATCCAAGAAACACCAGGCGCTCGACATTCGCCAGATGCGCGGCCTGGATGACATTTGTCTCAATCGAAAGATTGTCGAACAGGAAATCGGCTGGATATGTGTCGTTGGCAAGGATTCCGCCAACCTTGGCGGCGGCGAGGACGATTGCGTCGGGCCTAGTCCGCGCCACCCATTGCCGGACGGCCTGCTGCTCGCGCAGATCCATATCCCGTCGATCCACGGTGAGGATTTCCACGTCTTCCTTGGCAAGGCGGCGCAGGATCGCCGAGCCGACCATGCCGCGATGGCCAGCAACCCAAATTCGCCGCCTGGTCCCGCGCCCTGCCAAAGGATGAGCCATAGACCGCCCCTCAAACTCGGCCGCGTTTCTTCATCGCGATCAAGTCGCTCGCGACCATTTCGGAGACCAGCTGAGAGAATGTCACCGTGTGCTTCCAGCCAAGTTTCTTGAATGCTTTTCCGGGATCGCCGAGAAGGAGATCGACTTCGGTGGGGCGACAGTAGCGCGGATCGATCGCGATCAGAGTCCGGCCACTCTTTTTATCGAACCCTTGTTCGTCACCTCCGGCTCCCCTCCAGCCAATTTCTATGCCAACTCCGGCGAAGGCCCGTTCGGCGAATTCGCGCACGCTATGGGTCTCCCCGGTTGCCAGGACATAATCGCCGGGCTCCGGCTGTTGCAGAATCCGCCACATGCCATCGACGTAATCGCGCGCGTGACCCCAATCCCGCTTGGCGTCGAGGTTGCCCAAAAAGAGCTTGTCCTGGAAACCCAAATGGATCGCCGCGACCGCGCGGGTGATTTTGCGCGTCACAAAAGTCTCGGCCCTGGTAGGCCCCTCATGATTGAATAAGATTCCGTTCGAGGCATGGATCCCGTAGGCTTCGCGGTAATTGACCGTGATCCAATGGGCGTAGAGCTTCGCGGCGGCGTAAGGCGAGCGCGGATAAAATGGCGTCTCTTCGTTTTGCGGCGTAGCCTGAACTTTTCCGTAAAGTTCCGATGTCGAAGCCTGATAAAAACGGGTTTTTTGGGTAAGCCCCAGGATGCGGATCGCCTCAAGCAGACGAAGCGTGCCGAGCGCATCGGCATTCGCGGTGTATTCCGGAGTTTCGAAACTGACCTGAACGTGGCTTTGTGCCGCGAGGTTGTAAATTTCGTTCGGTTGAACCTCCTGGACGATGCGTATGAGGTTCGTTGCATCGGTAAGGTCGCCATAATGCAAAAAGAAGCGAACACCGGGCTCGTGCGGGTCATGATACAAATGGTCGATACGATCGGTGTTGATCAACGACGAGCGCCGCTTCACGCCATGCACGATGTAGTCTTTGGAAAGGAGAAGCTCGGCGAGGAGCGCGCCGTCCTGTCCGGTGACGCCGGTGATCAAGGCCACTTTTTTTGATGTCATGCGAGATGAAAACCCAAAACCGCGCGCCCCAGCGTGACCGGAGAAGACGGTCTATATACCGGCATTCACCAGATAGCCGTCGAGCCGTTCGCCAATTTGCCCGGTTTCCGCGATTTAGGCAATCCTGCGCCGTTCGCTCGGCTGTCGAGGGAACGGAACGAGCCTGCGCCATGCCAAGCGTTGATAGTTCCGTACTTTCCGTCATTGAGGCGCATCCCTCCCATGGGCTTCGCTCGAATGCATGGCAAACCAAAGACTTCACGCGGGCGCAGCATCAGGCAGCGGCCGAAGTTTTGCGATCATTTGCGGGATGCGGGCGAACAGATTTCGCGTAATGGCGCCCCCGGCCATTTTGAACGCGGCATAGCCACCCATGGCTGACGGCCTTCGCGCCGATCTTGATGGGCGTCTCTTCCTTTCACTCGTCAGCGACCAATCCTTGCTCGGCTCCGGGGTCGCCAAAGCGCACAGGAATTTGCCGAGATTGTAGATTTGTGTGAGTTGAAAACCTCATCCGCGTTGATGCGGCGACGAAATCGCTTACCTTGGCGCTATGATTGCGCTGATCTCATTTGTGCTCGCCATCCTGAGGGAGCCGTTCAAATCCAAGAGCTACCTTGAGGCGGAGAATGTGGCCCTGCGGCAGCAGTTGATCGTTTTGCGGTGGAGGATAAAGGGTCGGGCCCGGCTCACGAACACCGATCGCTTGTTTTTTGTCCAGTTGTATCAATGGTTCCCGTCAATCCTCGAGGTCCTCACAATCATATTACACGTCGGCTGCGCGCCATGGGCATCCGAGACAAGCCGATTGCACCCACCTCACTTTGGCAGAATGCTTTCGCTGAAAGGTAGATCAGTTCGATCCGCCGTGAATGCGTGGACTACCACCTCACTGTCTTTGGTGAGGCGCATCTGAGTCGAATCCTGCGGTGCTAGGTGCCGTCGCAATTTGTGTTGGAATTATCGTGAGGCGTTCTCCAGCGGTTTGAAGTTATCTGATCATGCGGCGAGGTCAATGATTTGATCGGAAGGCTTTTCGGGTAGGCTTTTCCAGCCATCGACTTTTCGCATTTTTATCTGTCCTGAAGCGAGCAAGGCCCAGAAGAGCATGGCGGCGGTTTCGGCATTGGGCAGGACGGTTTGGGTCTTGACGCGGCGCTTGAACTCTTCGTGCAATCGCTCGATGGCATTGGTTGTTCTGATCGATTTCCATTGGTCGCTGGGAAAGCGCACGAAGGTGAACAAGCGATCGCCGGCTTCCTCCAGGCTGTCGGCGACGGCGCGGCATTTGAGCCGCCATTTGCGGATGAAGGCCTTGCGCTTTGCCTCGATTTCCTGACGCGACGCGGCGTAGATCATGTCGGTGTAATCGGCCGAGATTTCCTCGTGCAGACGCTCCGGGGCGTGGGCTATGAGGTTGCGATGCTTGTGCACTGTGCAGCGCTGAACCGGCGCGCCGGGCCAAAGCGCCGCCAGCGCTTTATCAAGGCCAGACCCGCCATCGACAATAACGAGTTCAGGCGTCTTCAGGCCGCGCGCGACGAGATTATCGAGCAATGCCCGCCAGGCCGCTTCGCTTTCCCCGCCCATGTTCTTGATCGCCAGAAGCACCTTGTGGCCATCGCTACGCACGCCCAGCGCGACCAGCAGCGAGATCGAGGTCGCCCGTCTGTCGAGACGCACGCGCGCAACCGTGCCATCGAGTATGAGGCGGATGATCGGCTCGTTGGCGAGCGAGGGGCGTTCCAGGCGTCCCAATCGCCCTTCGTCTTGCGCCAGACCCGGCTGACCGTATCCTTCCCAACCGCCTCGCCAAACGCCGCCGCCAGCGCACGCCGCACTCGGCGCGTGTTGGTCCCTGATAGATAAGCGCCCGCGATCAGCGCGTCGGCCCGTTTCGTTCGGCGCTGGTAAGCTGGTATGGTCGCATTCTTCCATTCGCCCGTCTTACCGTCATGGCCTGTGAGCCGCGCGCGAGGAACCCGAACCGTCGTCGCTCTGAACGTTCCAAGAATCTGGCGCTCGCGATGGCCGTGCCGATGGCCCGCCTTGCCTGGCGGCCTCTTGCTTCCAGGTTTTCCGGCAAGCCCAGGACGTTCATAGCGATTGCTTCCCAGGGCGTTGTCCAGCTCGGCTTCCAGTAGCTCCTCAATAAAACCGCGAATGCGCGTGCGAACCCCAGCTTCAAGAGGATCAAACCAGTCGTCGCAAAGAAAATGCTCGTCCGATGAATCGCGTGATCGCTGGCTTTGTGCTATCCATTGTCATGGCGTGATCTCCATCGGCGTGCTAACGCCGATTCTGTTTGGTTGAACAAGCGGAGATTACGCCACCTTCAAATTCCAACCACTTCCGCGACGGCACCCGGTGCTACGTCCATTATTACAACGAAATGAGAACACATCGGTCGTTAAACAGATACGCTCCGGTTTCTCGCATGGTTCAGCGAATTGAAATCGTCACATCCAGAACAATCCTTGGCGAATTTCACAAGTATTACGTCCGAATATAGTTTTCACTACACAGAGGGCATGTTCACGATCGTTGCAATCGATGTGATCAATACCGAATGCGTCCGGGGTAGCAACGCAATTCAAGGATATCCATATAAACATGTTCATCAACAGCGCGGGAATTGCCAGTATGCCGGGGCAGAAGACTGGCAATGTCGACTACGAATCCTGGGCCCATGTATTCAACGTAAACACGACAGGGCCCCTTCGAGTGCTCTAATGCTTTACCGATCACATTGCCGGGAGTGACGGAAGACAGGCGATCACCATCTCAAGTGGTGTGGGCTCGCTCGCCGACAACACGTCTGGCGGCTCCATTGCCAATCGCATCACCAAGGCGGCCATGAATATGGTAATGCGAAGCGCGGCGATCGATTTGGCGCCGCACGGTATCATTTGTGTTTTGGCCAACCGTGGTTGGGTCAGGACCGATGTTGGTGGCCCCAAGGCACCGTTATGACCGCAGGAGAGTGTGACGGCCATGCGGCGGCTCATCGATACGCTCGGCTCAAATCAATCGGGCAAGTTCTACAACTGCGACGGTCGCGAATATCCGTGGTGAAAGGAGCGCGGCGCAGGATAAATTGAGGAGACGGATACGATCCCAAAGTCGTGTCCCGCACCCCGATGAGCGCCGTGAGAAGCGGTCTCCGTTAAAAAATTGACCCAATCTCCGCCCTGTTGAAGCGGAAATTAGAGAATAGCAAGCAGAGACTGGCGTCCGCCAGCCTAACCCATGGAAATGTCGGCGATTCGCCCCCAAACGGAAATGACACTCCCAAGACTGGTCTGCCGGGCTGGAACGGCAAGATCCAAACTTTTGAATTCAGAGAGACGTAGCAAGCACTGAGTGCTTGGCGCTTAATTTTCATCGCAGAAAGGAGTGGACTTCTGCGGCGAAGAGAGCGTCACTGTCGCCGTGACGAGATAAGGACCGGTGGCCCCATCTGGGATCCTGCCCCGCTGGCGATGCTGCCACTGCGGGGCTTCAGTGGTGACGGCGCCTGGCGCCGTTGCAACCGAAAAGGATTCTCGAATGTCGCACAGCAAAAGCCCCACAAAGACCAAGATTGCACGCGTAAACAGCCGCACGAAAAGGCCTGCAATTCCTCGGAACATTGCCTCGGGCTCAACCCGCAGCGGGACCAAGCAGGAGGCCGTTCTTGCTTTGCTCAAACAACCCAAGGGAACAACGATCGCCGCCATCATGAAGGCGACGGGCTGGCAGCAGCACTCGGTCCGCGGCTTCTTTGCGGCTGTGGTGCGAAAGAAGCTCGGCTTGACACTGATCTCGGAGAAGGCCGGGGCCGAACGCGTCGAGCTATGATCGAATGTTGGTGACGAGCGAGGTCAGGCGGCAGTTTGAACTTTTTCTTTTGTAACCTCGATTCCGTCAGTGAATTTTACTCCGTGAATGACCTTTGGCAATTGGCTTTGTCCATCGAGACGCCGCCAATGTTTCTCGGCCGCTTGAGCAAGCTTGAAGACCATGGCGAGAGCGGTTTTGTTCGATAGGCATCCCTTCGAGCGTATTGTCCGGTGGCGCACGGTTGCGAATGTACTCTCGATGGGGTTCGATGTGCGCAGATGCTTCCAGTGCTCTGCCGGGAAGTCGTAGAAGGCGAGCAAAGCATCGCGGTCTTTGGTCAGGCATTCGACCGCCTTCTCGTATTTGATGGCGTAGATTTCGACGAATGCGTCGAATGCGACGAGAGCATCTTTCTTGGTCTCGGCCATCCAGATATTCTCCAATGCGCGCTTGGCCTTTGCCTGTTGGCTCTTCGGCAACTTGTTCAAAACATTGGCGGTCTTGTGCACCCAACAGCGTTGACCGCGGGTCTTTGGCCAAACCTCCTCAAGCGCCTTCCAGAACCCGAGTGCACCATCGGCAACCGCGAGCTCGGGACCGATCGTAAGCCCCCGCCGTCTCAGATCGAGGAGCATTTCCTTCCAGGATTGCGTGCTCTCGCGGACGCCGTCGGCCAGACCAACGAACTCCTTTTTGCCTTCCGGGGTCGCGCCGACAATGACCAATAGGCACTGCGCGGCGTCTTCTAGCCGAGCCTGAACGTGGATCCCGTCAACCCAAAAGTAGACATAACGCTTGGCAGTAAGATCACGCTTCGACCAGCGCACATGCTCGTCGACCCAAGCGTCCTTGAGCCGGGCGACGGTTGACGCCGAGAGGCCACCAGCGTCCTTGCCGAGCAAGGCGGCCAGCGCCTCCTCGAAGTCGCCTGTGGATATGCCTTTCAGGTAGAGGATCGGGATCAACACCTCGAGGCTCTTCGATCGGCGCGCATAGGGCGGCAGAATCGCCGACGAAAAGCGGATGCGCGCCTCGCCCTGGCCGACACGGTCGCGAACCCGCGGTGCGCGCACGCCGACCGGACCGATGCCGGTCATGATCTCGCGCTCGGGCAAATGCCCGTGGCGAACCAGCCTTTGCTGGCCTTCCTCTGTCAAAAAGCGGGAATGCCGGTCGAGAAAATCGGAAACCTCGGCCTCGACGGCATCAGCCAAAAGCTTCCGCGCCCCACTGCGCAAAACTTCAGTCAGTGGATCCTCAAATGCACCTGGCTCGGCGAATTTAACGATATTATCCTGGGTCACGGCGTATCTTCCTTTAATGGAAAGTGGAGCTTCGAACACCCCACGATACGCCGCCTCACCTCATTACGCCGTCACCAACTTTTGCCCATAGCTCGAACGCGTCTATCGTGTGCCTGTCGGCCAGCCGGCCAAATCGAAGACGAAGATCTCCGCGCAACCGGCCGCCTAGCCATGGCTTCGATCGACATTGGAGCGATCGAGGGTGAGATTGCTCGCCTTCGCTCGCTCGGCCTCGAAGAATTGCGGCGCGAATGGCGGCGGCTCTACCACGTTGAGCCGCCGCGGATCAGCCGCGATCTACTTGTCCTTGCGCTCGGGTACCGGGTCCAGGAAATCGCGCAAGGTGGGCTCGGAAAAGCGACCCGGCGTAAGCTGCAAACAATGGCGAAGGCCTTGCGGGCAACGGGCCGGGTTGGCCCGGCGC
>CAVQZL010000025.1:0-62766 GCA_963718265.1 uncultured Alphaproteobacteria bacterium
GTCTCAAAGGCGTTGACGTCGGACAACTAACTTGGCTGTACCAACGCCCACCAAGAGTTCAACCTCCCTTCCGGTTGCTGGTAATACGTATTCGCTCCTGGACCGTTGCCGGGGCTATCCGGGCCGACCGCGGCGAAGACGGGGTTCTTCACGCTCTTGAGTTGAAAGGAATACCGATCTCCAGCCCGTTGGCGAATTCGGCCATCGACCAATTCCCCTCCGGCCCATCGGTATCAAGCATGTAGCAAAAACCGTCGTTGTTGTCCTTGCAGGCAAGTACCTTCGACGGCTGATCGACGTTGAGCACCTTCCAACTGTCGTTACTTGTGGGGACCAGTCGCCACAAGTTGTAGGAACTGCCTTCAGGCCTGTAGTAAAGCGCATAATCTCCGCCGTTATGCAGTCCCGAGATGCACCAACCATCTTTCATGTTGATGATATAATACGCCTTTTCGCTCGATGCGCGAATGTCGCCGATGAACCGATGCCGCGTCCTCCCCATGACCTTGTTCGAGGTATCGTCCAACGCGTTCAGGTTATCGCGGATCCAATCGACGGTTTCGTCTGTGCCCTGGTTGTGACCACCCTTCCAGGGGAGAAATCCCTTCGTTCCACAATAGGCGTCGGTGAGATCGCGCACGATCCAAAGGGACTTGCCGGCCTTGTACATCGTGCGCATGCCGTTCGTTCGTCGAAGTATGCATTGGTTCGTGTTGATGCCGCAAAAGACGATGTAGGGCCGGTCGGCCGTCAGCGCCATCACCTCCTTCAACGCGTCACCCCTGTCGGTGCCGTCAAGGCCGTCACCAACGATCGCATCCCCAGCTTGAATTACGATCAATGGGGTCTGGCCGGTCGGTTGTTGGCCCTGGTCCACGTCCAGGTCGCAATCGAATGGAACAATCTCGTCGAAGTCGTCCGCATTACCGAGATTGTCCTCACCGTCGACGTTGTAGTAGGAGCGCGTACGTTCCCAATATTCGGCGGCAGTCGGATTCGGATCGATCGGAATGCCGATCTGCGAGTATAGCTGCGCAGTGGTCCCATCACGTACGCCATTCGGGAATCGCGCCAGGACTGCTTTCCTGCGCGCGTCGCTTTCGACTGGAGTTGGCCGCGGCAGGCGCGAGTTCGTAGAAATTGGGTTTGGTATCGGATCATAACGGCCGCACAGAACCCATCCATAGCCCGGGGTAAAAGACGTGCTCACGGAATGAATGATCAACGCGCCCCTGCGCCGCAGCTCGGCGGTGAAATCCTCGATCCAAGGCGCCAGTTGCTTCGCTCGCTCGCGGGTGCCACGGCACGGATGGTTGTCCCACATGTCCATGATGACCACTGCGGTGCTGTCCCACGGAGCGCCGCTTGCGATTTCAAAAAAGGGACGGTTGATCAGTTTGATATAGGTGCGACCATCGACCCCTCGGCCATCGTGGACGCAGGTGCATTGGGGCCCGCCGAAGCTCTTAAAGTCATTGTGATAGCAGACCACCTTTTGGGACTTGTCTTTGATCAGAGTGGTCCAGCCGTCGATCTGATGGTTTTTGTGATCGCACGGCCCGAAATTGTTGGGCAGGCAGACCACCTCCTCACTATCCGTGAGATAGGCGCAGGACACGCCGTCCGCCGCTTGGTCGTTGGACCCACAGTCCTGCCACCCTGTGCTCATGCACACTTTTCGCATATTCCCTGTCCTCGGCTAGCGTTGCAGAACCTAGTTTAGCGGCAGAACCAACGCCCACCAGCAATATAGCTGCTTCGAATTGGGCTTCTCAAAATAGGTGTTGACGCCGCTGTCCGTGCCAATGCTGTCCTCGCTTTCCGGCGCGACAGCCGCGTAGTCGGGATTCTTCACGTTAATAAGCTGAAATGGGACCCCGGTCTTCAGCCCATCGGAAAACGCATCGATCGACCACTGCGCTTCTTGCCCGCTGGATGTTCGGTAGTAGCAGTAGTTGCCGCTGCCGACCAGGACCTTGGAAGGGTCATCCGCCTTTGCGATGGTCCAATGGCCATAGGCCGCTTGTGAAAAGGTCCATGCGTTGTAAAGTTTGCCCTCGGGAGGATAGAACAGCGCATAAGCGCCGCCATTGCTCTGTCCCGAGATGCACCACCCGTGAGCCAGATTGAGGATGTTGTAAGCCACCATGCTCGCCTCCACGCCAATTCTACAACCGTATCGCGAATCTGTCGGAATGCAATTACAAGTCGATTGTCCGCGAACCAAGCTGATTCTTGGGCACGGGTTTGCGAAAGGGCCTGTTCCAGACGACAAGGCGCTGTCAGCTTGGCGAGCGCGTGACACGTTTTCGATGCCGAGAAGGCCATCCCGTGGGTGGAGGCGCGCACTGACAGCCAGAAGACGGCGATCCACGCTGCGCTACGCTCGAAAGTAATGGTGATCACCGGCGACCCAGGTGTCGGCAAGACCACCCTGGTGAATTCCATCCTGCGCATTCTGGCCGCGAAAAAAGTCTGCCTCCTCTTGCGTGCGCCGACCGGACGGGCGGCCAAACGCATGACCGAGACGACAGGACATGATGCAAAGACAGTCCATCGGCTTCTTGAGATCAACCCCAAGACGGGAGGATTCCGCAAGAACGAGGAAAATCCGCTCGACTGTGATCTCCTCGTTGTCGATGAGACTTCCATGGTCGACGTAGTGCTGATGAACTCGCTCCTGAAGGCCGTCGCGGATCAAACCGCAGTGCTTTTCGTCGGCGACATCGACCAGCTGCCGCCGGTCGGCCCCGGCCAAGCCCTTGCCGATTTCATCGCGAGCGGCGCCATGCCAGTTGTGACACTTACCGAGGTCTTCCGGCAGGCGTCCCTAAGCCAGATTGTTCAGAGCGCCCACAGAATCAATTCTGGGAAAATGCCCGATCTGTCGGCTCACCGGGAGCCAACGGATTTTTATTTCGTTGAGGCCTCCGGGCCGGAAATTGCCATCACGCGGCTCATCGAGCTCGTCAAGGAACGCATCCCCCGCCGCTTCGGCTTCGATCCGATGCGCGACATTCAGGTGCTCTGCCGGATGAACCGCGGCGGGCTCGGAGCCCGTTCGCTGAATATCGAATTGCAGCGGGCTCTCAATCCGAGAGGAGAACCAAAGGTCGAGAAAGTCGGGACGACCTTTGCCATCGGCGACAAAATCATGCAGATCGAAAATGACTATGACGAAAGAGGTCTATAACGGCGACATCGGCTTTGTTGAGACCATCGATCTCGAACTCGGCGAGATGACGATCGCTTTCGACGGACAGCCGGTTGCCTATGGCTTCGGCGAACTCGACCAGATCGTACTCGCTTACGCAACGACCATCCACAAATCGCAAGGCTCGGAATTTCCTTCTGTCGTCATTCCCGTCACGATGCAGCATTATATGATGCTGCAACGCAATCTGCTTTACAGCGGTGTCACCCGTGGCAAGCGGCTCGTCATCCTGCTCGGGCAGAAGAAAGCGGTGGCGATCGCCGTCAAGAACGTCTCGGGCCGGCGGCGCTGGTCGAAGCTGCGTGAATGGCTGAATCCGGTTGGTTTTTCGGTCCTGCGATTGATTGGCGCCTGACCCGATAGGGAGAATTCCGATGCAGGGCAAGACGGTGGTCATTACCGGCGGCACCTCGGGGATTGGCGAGATTGCCGCGGAACGGCTTGCGCAAATGGGCGCCCGGATCGTCCTGATCGCGCGGGACAAGTTGCGCGGAGAGGCGACCCTGGCGCGGCTTCACGAGAGGGCGCCAGACCTTGGCCACGCGGTCTATTACGCCGATCTGACCCGCATTTCCGAGATGAAGCGCGTGGCCGCCGAAATGGCCAGCCAGGAACCGCGGATCGATGTCTTGATCAATAACGCAGGGGCAATGTTTGCCAACCGCAGGCTCACCGAAGATGGCCTCGAATGCACATTCGCGCTGAATCACATGGCGTATTTTGTTGTCACCGAGGGGCTGCGCGAACGGCTCCTGGCCTCCGCGCCGGCGCGAAGTCGTCAGCACAGCTTCGGCTGCGCATCAGGGAGCCAGACTCGATTTCGACGATCTGCAATTGGTCAAAAGTTTTGGACCCATGAAAGCCTATGGCCGTTCCAAGCTTTGCAACATTCTTTTCACCCGCGAACTCGCCCGCCGCCTGCATGGCACGGGAGTTACCGCCAATTGCCTGCACCCCGGATTCGTCGCCACGCGCTTCGGCGATGAAAGCGGCGGCGTAATCTCGCGCTTCGTTGGGCTCGCTAAGCTCTTCGCAATTCCTCCAGAAAAGGGCGCGGAAACAATCATCTATCTGGCCTCTTCGGCCGCCGTCGCGGAAACGACGGGAGTATATTTCTACAAGTCCCGCCCGATTGCACCGTCACATGCGGCGCGGGACGATAGGGCCGCGTTGTTGCTCTGGGAGCGCAGCGCCGCCTTGGTGGACTTGACCACTTAGCAGTAACTGCAAACCGTCCCATGCGGGTAGATTTGTTGTTAGCTAGGTGAATCAGTCAGCCCAAAATGACAGACGGAGTTGGAGCCCGCTTTCCAGCTGCTTCTCGCCGAGCGACGACAAGGTCATGCCGAGAAGGCGGATGCCTTTTGCGACCGGGAACAGTGGCTCAAGCAGCGCGTAGCTAAGCTGCTCGATTTCGACTCGCGTCGAAAAGAGCGCCTGCCCGGTGCGGCTTCGCGTGATCTGCTGGAAATCGGCATATTTCACTTTCAGTGTCACCGTGCGCCCGCGAATCTCTGCCCCCTCGCAAGTGCGCCAGACTTTTTCGATGATCGGCTGGAGCACCTCGCATGCGGCCTCGAATGTGAAGATATCGGCTGAAAAAGTATTTTCCGCCCCGATCGACTTGCGGATCCGGTCGGCTCGGATAGGCCGTTCATCGACGCCGCGCGCGATCCGGTAATAATATAGCCCCGGCTTCCCGAAGTGCTGCTGAAGGAAGGCAAGCGTCTGCTTTTTGAGGTCGGACCCGGTTTTGATCCCGAGTCGATTCATCTTCGCTGCCGTCGCCGGCCCAACACCATGGAACTTCTCGACCGGCAAACTTTCGACGAAGGCAGGTCCCATCTTCGGTGTAATGACGAAGAGGCCGTCGGGCTTGCAATGATCCGAGGCGAGCTTAGCGAGGAATTTGTTGTAGGACACACCCGCGGAGGCCGTTAGCCCGATATCAGTGCGGATCTTCGCCCTGATCGTCTCTGCCATCTGCGTCGCCGATACAGTCTCCTTCAAATTCATGGTAACATCGAGATAGGCCTCATCGAGCGAGAGCGGCTCGATGATTGGCGTGTACTCGGCGAAAATTGTACGTATCTGGAGTGACACCGCCCGGTAGACATCGAAGCGCGGCTTTACGAAGATCAGATTGGGACATTTGCGCTTGGCGGTGACCGACGGCATTGCGGAGTGCACGCCGAATTCCCGTGCTTCGTAGCTTGCGGCGGCGACAACGCCGCGCTCACGCGATGCGCCGACGGCAATAGGTTTGCCGAATAGCTCTGGATTGTCGCGCTGCTCCACCGAGGCGTAGAAAGCATCCATATCGATGTGGAGGATCTTGCGCTGCCGCGCAGACCCGTCCGAAACGTGCCCGTTTGGGTTTTCGGTGGTGCTCCTCGCCCTATCGCGATGACTATCCTGTGCAAGCATGAACGTCAGGCTGCGAGGCCTCCCTCATCTTTCTTATCCCCTCTCGCGACAATCTTTAGCGAATTGTCGGCAAGCGGGCATTGCAGCTTGAGCGCTTCCTCGGCTGGCGCAGTCATCCAGACGTCGATTTCCTCCCGTGCAGTCAGAACAACGGGCATCGCTTTCGAGTGGATCAACGCGACCTCTTTGTTCGGCTCGGTCGTCAGAAACGCGAAGATGTCATTTGTGGTTTCACCTTCCTTCACTTTCCGGATTGAGGTCCAGCACGTCCAGATGCCCGCGAAGAAGGCCAGTGGACGGGTCTCGTCGAGGGCGAACCAAACGGTCGGACGGGAGCCGTCCCGAAGCAGCTCATTCTCGGAAAAACTTGTGAAGGGCACCACGCAGCGGTTCTCGATTCCGAGCCAGCGGCGCCAATGCGGGGATTTGACATTCCTTATATTGGTGACACCCGGATCGGATTTCTTGCCCCTCAGCGCAAAGACGGGCGAGGGCATACCCCACCGCGCCATAGTCAGCTCGCGGCCCTCGGACTGGTTTCGAACAATCGGGGCAGAATAATCCGGAAAAACGCTCGGCAGCGGCGGTAAATTACCCGTCCGGTCATACATGGCGCCCGTGAATTCGCGAATTGCCTGCTGGCCCTTCGTCACCGAATAGAGATTGCACAAAGGCCGGTCCTCCCTATCGCCACATGCCGCGCATGCGGGCACCGACATCGACGCGCACGCCTTCGCTCGCCGGCCGTGCGGCCGATCCAGGCGCCGCCATCGGCCATGCCGTCCGCTCGAAAAGGCCGAGCAATCCATCGGGAATGAAACGCGTTCGAGAGGCATAGACATGCCGGTCGCCTTGAGAGTTCTGGCCATGCGTGAAGAAACGCTGCGGAATAATGAGGTGAAGATCGTCTTTGGCGCGCGTCATCGCGACATAGAGCAGACGCCGCTCCTCCTCGATCTCGGCGGACGACCCAGTGCCGAGGTCGGAAGGAATACAGCCATCGACGACGTTGAGCACGAAGACCGACTTCCATTCCTGGCCCTTGGCGGAATGGATCGTCGAGAGGATCAGATAGTCCTCGTCGCGCAGCGGCACGCCCGCTTGGTCACTCGTCGCGTCCGGCGGATCGAGCGTAAGTTCGGTTAGGAAGCGCTCCCTGGAAGGATAACCGTTCGCGATCTGCTCGAGCTGGATCAGATCGGCGCGACGGGTGCCGGAATCTTCGTGGATGCGGTCGAGATGCGGTTCATACCAGAAGCGCGCCCGCTCCAGTTCCGCCGGCCACCTCGCTGGGCCCGCGTTCAGATCGATAACTGTTTCGACGAAATTGGCCCAGACGGCACCAACCCGTGGCGGCGATGGCGCGCCGGCAAGCGCACCAATCGGATCGGCTGTCTCCATCATATGGTCCAGCACCCGCTGCGCCGAGGTCGGGCCGACCCCGGGCATGAGCTGCATCACCCGGAATCCAGCGACGCGGTCGCGCGGATTCTCGACAAAGCGCAGCAGAGCCAGCATGTCCTTGATGTGAGCCGCCTCGAGGAATTTGAGACCGCCAAACTTCACGAAGGGTATGCTGCGGCGGGTGAGTTCCACTTCGAGCGGTCCACTATGGTGCGAGGCGCGAAACAGGACCGCCTGATGTTTCAGCATGGCGCCTCCTTCGCGGTTCTCCAGCACGCGCGCGACGATGTAGTCTGCCTGGCCGTTTTCGTCGCGAACGCCGACGAGTTGCGGCCGCTCGGCGGCGGTTCGGTCGGTCCAGAGATTTTTGCTGAAGCGCTCATGTGCGAGCTCAATGATGCCATTGGCGGCGGCGAGGATCGGCTGCGTCGAGCGATAGTTTCGGTCAAGTGTAATGATTTCAGCCGGCGGGCTAAACTGTCCGGGAAAGTCGAGGATGTTTCGCACCGTCGCGGCGCGAAACGAATAAATCGACTGTGCATCGTCGCCGACTACGGTGAGGCCGCGCCCGCCGGGTTTCAACGCCAGCAGGATTGAGGCCTGAAGGCGGTTCGTGTCCTGATACTCGTCGACGAGCACATGGTTGAAGCGCTCGCCAATCTCGCCAGCAAGGCCCGGATCGCTTACCATCTGCGCCCAGTAGAGCAACAAATCATCGTAATCGAGGACATTCTGCCGTTGCTTCGCCTCGACGTAGACAGCGAACAGCTGCTTCAGTTCGGCGGACCAGGCAGCGCACCATGGGAAGGACGTTGCCAGCACATCCTCGATCGGCAACTCGGCGTTGACGCATCGCGAATAGATGGCAAAACATGTGCCCTTGGCCGGAAAACGGTTTGCCGTCTTCGAGAACCCTAGCTCGTGTCGCATGAGGTTCATCAGATCGGCCGAGTCTTCGCGATCATGGATAGTGAAAGCAGGATCGAGGCCGATCTGGGCTGCATACTCGCGCAAAAGCCGCGCGCCGATTCCATGGAAGGTCCCGGCCCAAAGCGCATCGGTCATGACACCGGCATTATCGCCAATCACCCTGCGCGCGATCCGCTCGACGCGCCGCGCCATCTCGGTGGCGGCCCGGCGCGAGAAGGTCATCAGCAGGATTTCGCGTGGATCGGCGCCATTGACGATTAAATGGGCCACCCGGTGCGCCAGAGTGTTGGTCTTACCGGACCCCGCTCCGGCAATGATAAGGAGAGGCGAGCCCGGTACCGCATCATTCTCCCGGACGCCATGCTCGACAGCCTGCCGCTGTTCAGGATTGAGTTTTTCGAGATAGGCAACGGACATTGGTTGCGAATTGTTCGGGGTGCTGTTGCACCAAAGAAACATGTTTCTCTTTTGTTCGCAACGTTTCCTGCGACCCTCTCAAGTGCGGAGGCGTCAAACGGCTTCGCGCGAATTGCCCGAAGGGCAGCGAAGGAATTCGCAATTCTGCGAGAGAAGGTTGGAATCCAGTTCCTCTCTCTCCGCCAGACTATTGTTTCCAGCCGTCCACGCTTTCCAGCCGAACCACTGTGGCACTGAGTATTTTCGAATGGGCTTTTTGACCTTTTAAAGACGGTGTCTCGAAACCGGGCGACGACGGGTAGTGTGAACAAATAAGCGCTCAAACTATGGACAAATGACTTGTCTTCTGTTGCTGTGCCATTCTTTGCTTAAGTCCCAGTGCATCTGAACCAACGAGGATGCACCATGCAAAACAAAATTCCCTTCGAAAACCGGCTCGCCATCAGCATCGACGAAGCGGTCACGGTGAGCGGCCTTGGCCGTTCATCCGTCTACCACTTGATGAACTCAGGAGAGATTGAAACCGCGAAGATCGGTAAGCGCCGGCTCGTTCTTGTCGCGAGCCTGAAGAAGCTCATCGAGCATGCGAATGCCGCGAAAAGATGTTGGCCTTTCGAAAAGAACGTCCGGCGATTGATGAATGGCAAGACATAGCGGCGTTGCGCAAGGCGGCGGTAGGGCTCGCTAAGGCGTATGAGGGAATGTGCTGCCGGACATTCTGGAGCGCCTCGCACCTCCTTTGCCCCAACTCGGTTTGCCTATGGGCGGGCGACGGGCGATTACCTTCTCCGATAGCCGTCAAGGTGTGGCGCGATTGGCAGCCAAGCTTCAGCAGGATGCTGAACGCACGCTGACCCGCGCCTTCCTCTATCATGCAATACAGGAGGGACAAGGGCCGTCTGGGGAGGAAAGGGCGAGGCTGGAGAAAATGCTGAAGCTCTTCCAGACCGATCCGGCCGAATTTGCCGAGGCAATTGCCAATATAGAACAGCAGCTTTCCGGAGAAGCCAAGCCGATTCCCTGGGGTGACCTCATCAATCGTTTTGGCGCGCAACAGGAACTCGGAGCCTTCGCGACTAAGGTCTGGACCGAGCGCAATTGGGGTGGCCGTGATATGGCCGATAATCCGGCGAAACTTGCGGAGATGTTCCTCTATCGCGAACTGTTCCGTCGCCCGCGTGCTTTTCGACACGGCGGCAGGTGGCGCAGGACTGGTGGCGCGCCTCGCCAAATTCGACTGGTTCAAAGCTTGCCTGCTCCGCGCGGTCAATTGGCTCGACTGCCGGGAAAGCTGCGATCACGGTTGCCCAGCATGCATTCTGCGTCCCGACCTCAATTTTGGCGAGGAGTTCCCCGACCGGCCCGGCGCGCATGTGCTGGCGCAAGATATGTGCCGCCGCCTTGATCTTGCGGTAGAATTACAGGTTTTGGCGCGGCAACTAAGCTCGACGGTCAACCTCTACTCGAATGGCTGGATCGTCGCCGCCTCACTGGCACGCTTAGGGCGGTGACATTCTAGCTCCATGGAAACCCAGGCGAGTGGGAACTCGCCGCATGGCCCATCACCAGGCTTCTGGAGCGCGCATCGGAGACGGGCGTCCGTATAACGTTGGTGCTTTCATCAAGAGCCCTAACCGACAAGCGGCTAGAAATGGCGCAAAAACTCGATCTCTATCGCTTATCCGCGCGAGCAAACCTCGCCCACGCGTCAACCTTGCCAACAATCCACGGCGCGTCATTGCTTGCCATCGCCGAGATCGAAATGGGTTGGATCGCAATCGCAGCCGGCGATCCCGCCGAGGCGATTCCTGGCCCTGATTGGGGGTTGGGTCAGAGCGTGCCGCTAGTTTACGGACCGGCTGGCGCGCCTATTGCCTCCCAAACCATCGCGGCGGATCGCCTCGTGACACTCTCGGCAGGAAATGCACGGCTCATCCGGCTCAAGAATGTATTGGATGGGGGTGCCGCCGATTTCGGCACGCGGTTCTGGAAGGCGCTGGAAACTGCCGACCCGCTGACCATCACCGCCTTGCGGTGTAATGGTGTCAGTGAGACCATCTATACAGACCGTTATTTGCTGACCCCTTTGAACTTCAGACTCTGGCATGAGGTTCTGACGGCTATCCCAGGCGGAACGACCAACATGAAACTTGAGATTTCGACTGCCCAGCTGGATCGGCCGGAGCAAGCGGGTTATTTGTCATTTCATTCCTTCTCCGAAGACCGGCAGCGGCAAGACATCCTGCGCGAGCTATTTCCTCATGCAAAAATCACGATTTCTCCCAAATTTCGACAACCCCACGCGCGCAGTCTTTGCTGAAACGCAACGATGGCCGCCGCTTGCAGATACTCCTTGACCAAGGGTTCGGTGCTTGGCGCGCGGATGGCATCGCGCGTCACGATTTTCGCCAGCCCCCACAAAAGCAGGCCTTAGAAATCAAATGCGCAGACGCCCACCTCCGCATGGGCGAGAAACATGGCGCGCCTGTCATCCTGGAATTTGTGTGACCCAACCTCTTCCTTTGCACGAAGCGTCCATAACGATCCGCCGCCATTCGCGTCAAGCCCTGTCAGAAGTGGGGGCCGAAATAGGGACCGGCTGAAACTGCTACAAAACAAATCCAGGAATATCAGTATTTACAGAATTCATGCGGGGACGCCCCCTCCGCCATCGCTCAACAGTCGATTTCTCTGCCGCCAAACAAGGGGAAAAATCCCTAAATGCCGGGATTCCCCGACAAACTCCGGACCGTGATGCGCAGCCTGGCACCCCAACACGGCCCCCGATAATCGCCCTTATGGGTCGGAAACCGAATATCGCCTAATCTTGGCCGATTTGACAACGCCTGATAACATTTTCCGCTTTGTCTGACGACGTTAGGACCATTGGCGAACACAGGAAGCAAATCTGCGAGCTGCCCGATCACGGATCAACTGCGCATTGCATAGGTGCGAGGTAGCGCCCGACCGTGGTGCCAATCTATCCGTTGAGCGTTTGACAAGAAGGGATGGGACGAGATGGTTGACCCGCATCTGAAGATGATTCGTGAAGTAACGCCGAGTGCGGAAGGTTGCGAGGATTGCCTGAGAATTGGCTCGAAGTGGATGCACTTGCGTCTGTGCTTAACCTGTGGGCATGTCGGTTGCTGTGACTCCTCGCCGCATCGGCACGCGCGGATGCATTTCCACGAAAGCGGGCATCCGATCATCCGATCATTCGAGCCTGGTGAGGATTGGCGCTGGTGTTACGTGCACGAATTGCAAGTCTGAAGCTTCCGCGGGACGTTGTTTTGTAGGCGAGTTTTATTTGTCAGTGAGCCGGTTTGTGTTACCGATGACCTTCGATTGATATTCACGTGCGTGTCTCAAACACCGAGAGACGAGATGCCAGACAAATGGCGGTCGTCATCTGGAGGTTTGCGTGGCTTGTTCTAAACGACTTGCAGCAAAATAGCTGTGCAGCTGCGCGACTACCGCCGCCCCTTCACCGATGGCGCCACCGACCCTCTTTACTGAGCCCGACCTTGCATCGCCGACCGCGAACACACCAGGGACATTTGATTTGAGCGGCAACGGCGGGCGAGATACCCCGGTCGTTGCGCCGTTATTCATGGCGGTCTGGGAACCTGTCAGGACAAATCCCTTAGCGTCGAGTTCCAACGCCACATGCCCGCAGCCAGTCGGTTGCGGGATCGGCGCCAATGAACAAAAAAACATTGCGGATTGCCCGCTCCGTTTCAGCCCCGGTCAGCGCGTGGCGCCAGCGTACCCGCTCCAACCGGCCTTCTGGAGTGCCGGTGAGCCCGACGATTTCGGTCTGGCACAAAATCTCGATGTTCGGCCGCGCCTCAATTCGGTCGATCAGATAGCGCGACATCGACGCGGCCAGGCTTTCTGCCCGTATCAGCATAAAAATTTTGGCAGCAAAGCCGGAAAGGAAATTGGCCGCCTGGCCGGCCGAATTACCGCCTCCCACAAGCGTGATCTCCTGGGTCCGGCACATCCGCGCCTCGATCGGGGATGCCCAATACCAAATGCCACGCCCTTCGAAGTCTTGCAGAAGTGGAATAGCAGGGCGCCGATAGCGGGCTCCGGTTGCCACGACCACCGCTTGCGCCTTGACGCTCCCTCCATTGATCAAGCTCAGCGAAAACGGCGCGGCGCCGCAATCGAGACCGGTTATTTCCACGGGAATGGCTGCTTCTACGCCAAATTTCTGGGCCTGCACGAAAGCGCGTGCGGTGAGCGCTTGTCCAGAGATGCCGGTCGGAAAGCCGAGATAGTTCTCGATGCGCGCGCTGGCACCCGCTTGTCCGCCAAAGGCATTGGCATCGAACACGATCACGGACAGGCCTTCCGATGCAGCATAGACAGCGGTTGCAAGTCCAGCGGGTCCAGCGCCGACGATCGCGACGTCGTAGGTACGATCCGGGGCGTCGCAGGTGACCATGCCGAGGCAATGCGCGAGCTTCGTTGTGCTGGGATTTTTGAGCACAGTTCCGTCCGAGCAAACGGCAAGAGGCAGCTCCGAGGGTTCTATAGCGTAGCGTTCGACCAGCACCTGGGCGTCCGTATCCTCGTCAGGATCGAGCGTCTGATGCGGATAGCCGTTACGTGCGAGAAAATTTTGCAGGCGTACCATGTCAGAGTTCAACGCGGGCCCGATCAATACCGGGCCGCTGGTGCCGTTCTCGATCAAGGCAACCCGGCGCAAAATGAGCGCGCGCATGATTTTCTCGCCAAGTTCGGCTTCGGCGATGATCACGCCACGTAGACGGTCAGGGGAAATGAGAAGTGCCTCGACATCTGTGGTCGCGCGCGCGTCAACCAGCGCGGGTCGGCCCGATAAATGTCCAATCTCGGCAAGGAACTCGCCCGGCTCGTGTTCGACGATCTTGACCACATGGCCCATTCCATCTCGAGCGCACACGGCAACCGCCCCCGCTGTGAGCACGAACATGCCCGGGCTCGGTTTACCGGTCTCGAACAAGAGGTCACCCGCTTTATAACGCCGAACGTTGCCGAAGTGCTCGAGACGCGCGATCTCTTCGGGCCCAAGCATCGGGAAGATTTGATCACGGCGTTGTTCTATTGTGGACATGATCGGAACACGCGAAGAGTTACCTGCGCCTCATGCATTGAACTATACCCTGTTGAGGCGATTAAAGCATGATCTGGAGGACACTGCTATGCTTCAATCGAATTCGGCCAGAGGGGAACTTGCCAATCAGCACAAGATCGTCAAGGGCCTCCACGACCAATTAGGGTCCTGGTGAAAATAATTCGTGGCGAGCAAAGTTTTTCCGCATCGCCTGCGATCGCTGCCGAACGTGATCCGTGTCGGCACGTACACTCGGCGCCGAGCTTTTGTCGGCTAATCTCACAATTATTGAGCGCAAACGAAATAACAGCCTGCAGCTGTTCCTGCAAATCCGACCAATGCTTGCTCCGCCGCCCCACGCTTTAACGCGGACTCACAACGGGCTGACACCGCAACCTTTGATGCGACGCTGATACACCTCGGCTTTGGTGCAGACGAACAGGTTGTTACGCAGATGGCAGGCTTCAATAAACGCATCAATGTGGCTCCTCAGTCTTTGACCGACGTGAAGGACGTATCGTGCTGCGACTTTTCTCGACTTGGAAAATTGCGAACCGTGGCCTCAACATTCTGGCAGGTACCGGCAGAATATTGAAAATAGCCGCGCTTATGATGAGACACTTTCTCGTATTCCCATCGCACAGTCCTATTCAAAGCGCCCGAAAAGTGTTAGGAACGTAGCAGGGTTCGCCGCGCATTTGTTCAATGGAAAGGAACTCTGCTATGTCGCAAGCGAAGCGCGCTTCGAAGGGGAAGCATCCAAGTAAAGCTGTATCAGTGCTGGGAATTGCCGGGGCGTCTTTGGCAGCATCGACCGGCGGATCACTGGCGGTTATGCCGGTAGTGGATTTACCGTCGCAGAATATGTCGCCGTTTCAATTCCTCACTCTCGGCGATGAGGAAATCTCCGACGTCAGCTTGGCGACGTTCCATCTTTTCGACAAGGAAGGCCTCGGAACACCTCAGTCAGGCCTGATCCAACTTGCCAGAGGAGGCTGCGGCTGCGGGCATGGCGGCGGTTGCGGGCATGGCGGCGGTTGCGGACACGGCTGTGGCGGCGGCGGGTGTGGACATGGCTGCGGCGGCGGCTGCAGAGGCTGCGGACATGGCTGCGGACACGGCTGCAGGGGCTGCGGCGTCGGTTGGGGAGGCTGCGGCGGCTGCAGCTGGGGCTGGGGCTGGGGCGGCTGCTGCTTGTCATGGGGAGGTTGCGCCTGGTGCTAGACGGGAGCACCTTCCAATCACATTGACGGACGCAAATCGACTGTGCCGGGTTTGACCAGGTTCGATCCGGCCAGCCGACATGTTATTTGTGGCGCTGCGCACGCGGATGCGCGCGTCAGGCGTGTAGTTTGTGGCTGAGTGGGCCGCCAACCATATCGAGAAACGCGACAGTCAGAAAAGCTAGCGCAAGCTGGATAACGAAACCGTGGCACCTGAAGAATACGCCTTGCAGTGGCGTCCGGAATTGTGGCGAGGATGCGCGTACTAACCCGATGACAGGCGATCACGGAAGTAGCTTTACCCAGCATAACGGCAAAGACATCCCGCAGTTCGCGCCGAACTTCTCCGTCTATCTGCTACCACCCGACGTTGTGTGTCTCTATTCCGAGGACCGGAAGTTCTTGCTTCACGGCGAGCTCTATTGTTCGCTCGCCGCTGCGATAGCAAAGGGTGGAAAGAACTTTGGGGAGCTCGTACGCGAGCTGGAGAAGGATTTTCCGTCCGACAAAATCCACGAAGCCCTGAAGCGGCTGGTCGATCGCCGCTATGTCCTTCCGGCATCGCGCTCTTCGAATGGCGCTGTAGACGCTTATTGGGCGAGCCTCGGCCTGTTGCCCGAGACTGCTGAGAAAAATCTCCAGAAAAGTCGCGTGCGCATTCAAACAATTGACGTGCAGGGGGCAACGGAGCTCGGTGCCGCCTTGAGCGGGCTGGGCGTTCGTGTCGTCAAGCGTTCCTCAGATCTGACGGTCACGTTGGTGAATGATTATCTCGAAACACGATTGGCCGAATTGAACCGGCAGCATTTATCGGACCTTACGTCCTGGGTGCTCGTCCAACCGTCCGGCATTTTCCCCCTGGTGGGACCAGTATTCAAGCCGGGAAAGAGCGCATGCTGGATGTGTCTTGCCGAGCGGATGAAAAGGAATCGAGAGGTCAAGGCACTCCTCGATCGCAGGCAGGCCCGCTGCCTCACTGTTTCGCCTCTGGCCCGGCGCACGTTCGGCCAGAGTTCCATCCAACTTGCGGCCGTCGAGATCGCGAAAGCGATCGCCACCGATTTTCGTACAGAATTGAGCGACCACATCATCAGCCTCGACCTGTTGGGCTCGACCATCGTGAAGCATTACGTGCCGGCCCGCCCGCAATGTCCGATCTGCGGACGCAAGAAGATTCGCGATCCCCGCCGAGCGCCGGTACCAGTCGAGCTTGGTGCAGGCGGCAAGGTCGTCATGACGAGCGGGGGATACCGCAGCATTTCGCCGGCGGCCACGGTTGCCCGTTTCCGCAGGCACGTGAGCCCCTTGACCGGTGTGGTTTCGCGTCTCGAGCGGATTAAAGCCGATTTGCCCTTGAACACCAACTACCTTGCCACGCACAATTTTTCAGGGTTTGCCGAGACGGTCCATGAGCTTAGGGTAGGGCTGGGCAGCGGCAGCTTCGGCAAAGGCAGTACGGCCGAACAAGGTGAAGCCAGCGCACTTATGGAGGCGATCGAGCGCTATTCTGGGATTTTTCAGGGTGACGAGATCAGAGCAAAGCGGCGGTTTACTGATTTCCCGGCAGGTGAGGCCATTCCTGCGAACAAAGTCCTGCTGTTCAGCGATGCACAGTTGCAGCGGGGCAGGGCACCGGCGCCCGGTTCGCAAGATTGGGAGGCAATCCCGGCGCTATTTGATCGATCGGCCGAGATCGAATGGTCGCCGGTCTGGTCTCTGCGCTACGAACGCTTCAAATATCTTCCGACCAGCATGTTGTATTTTTTTTACAGGGGTCCTGCCGCCTTCGCAGCGGATTCCAACGGCTGCGCGGCCGGCAACACGCTCGAGGAGGCAATCGTCCAAGGTTTCCTCGAGCTGGTAGAAAGGGATGCATACGCCATCTGGTGGTATAATCGATTGCAGCGGCCGGAATTAGATCTTGGCCGGTTTGACGATGGCTACGTCCGCGATCTGCGAAAGCAGCTGGCTGAAACTGGACGCCAGCTGTGGGTGCTCGATGTCACGAGCGATCTCGGGATTCCAACCTATGTCGCGGTAATGCACTGGATGCAAAACGGGCGGGAAAATATCGAATTCGGTTCCGGCGCGCACTTTGATACGCGAATCGCCGTATTGCGTGCGCTGACGGAGCTAAACCAATTTCTATCCCTAGGTCTCATGGGCGGCGGGACCGGCGAGAAATCGAGCCTTGACGGGATCGCTCCATTGCGCCTGCAGGACCATCCCTATTTGACGCCGAGCGGAAATCCGCCGGTCCAACCGGAATTCGGCTCGAAGTTTGGCCATCTCGACACGCGCGAGCAAGTGACGGCCTGCGTCCACCTTGCCAAGCAAGCAGGCCTCGACTTCCTCGTCCTCGATCAGACACGTCCAGACATCAACGTCCCGGTTGTCAGAGTGATCGTTCCGGGATTGCGCCATTTCTATCGCCGCTTCGCGCGTGGCCGGCTTTACGATGTGCCTGTAAAGTTTGGGTTGCTTGACCGGCCACTCAAGGAAAACGAGCTCAATCCAATTCACCCCCATACCTGAGGGTGATCCTGAATTGCGCGCTCCCGGACCAAAGAGAGTGCGACGGGCGCCGGCAACCGTTTCCGCCCGGCTAGGTAGTCGCGTCACGCTCGAAGCGCAGGCGAATGGAGAAATAATCGCCCGCTTCAATGGTTATGCGGTCGGCTTGGGAACATTCAGCGCAGAGACCGCGGATCGCGCGCAGAACCTGCGCATAGGTCTGCCACTTGCCTCGTTTGCGTCCAACAACCGGAACATAGACAAAGAGATCGATCTATTGGTCTCGCGATTGGCGAGACACGGCCTATTGGAGTACCGCTTCGGTCGCCCGCGCACTGGCGAAGACCTGGCCGTCATTGAACCGCAGATTTCTGACTATTGGCCGCGAACGCCGCAGCTCGGCAATGCAGATGCACTTGTCCTGTCGCGGTTCGCATATATGCGACGGCGCGGGAGCGAGATAGTTTTGAAATCGCCGCGCGCCAGCGCGTTGTTCAAAATTTGTGATCCGAAGATTGCAACCGCCATTGCAACACTCTCCACCCCGCAGCAAATCAAACTGCTCCGTCGGCAGGACAGTTTTCCGGGAGTCGCGTTACTCGCTTTGCTGGTGGATTGCCAAATCATTTTAAGGACCAATGTTGCCGTCGAAAATGGCCATCGACCGGCCGAGGGCGACCAAAACCTCATCCTTTGGGACTTTCATGATCTTCTGTTCCACACGCGCAGCACGGAAGGCCGGCACGCAAACCCGCTCGGCGGAATTTATCCGCATGCTGGTGTCGTCACTCCTTTGCCGGCGGTGCGACCCCGCTGGCCCGGACGGAAAATCAATCTGCACAAATTCTCGGCGCACACGGAGGCAATCTCGCCGCTCGTAAAGCTCCTAAGTGAACGTCATTCGACTCGGAGCTTTGATGACCAGCGGCCGATCACGTGTGCCGAGCTTTCGCGATTTCTCGACAGCACCGTGCGCGTCCTGTCGAGATCCAACAGCAAGCTCGACCTCGATGACAGAGGTCACGCCGACAGGCCATATCCGTCGGCGGGCGGGAGCTACGAACTCGAGCTCTATTTGGCCGTCGACAAATGCGAAGGGCTTGCACGAGGCTTCTATCATTACGACGCCAACGCTCACACGTTGGTACCGATCGGCGTTCCTAGACATGAGCTAGAAGCGCAGTTGACGGGAGCCAAATATGCTATGGGCGCGCCAGCTCCGCCCCAGATCTTGATTACGATCGCTGCGCGCTTTGGCCGGATTTCGTGGAAGTACAGCTCGATCGCATATTCGCTCATTCTGAAGGACGTCGGCGTCTTGACGCAAACGTTCTACCTGATGGCGACCGACATGGGGCTTGGCGGGTGTGCGGTTGGTATCGCGAATATCGATCTGTTCGCGAAGATGACGGGGATCGAGTTCCACGTGGAAGGCCCAGTCGGACAATTTGCCATTGGTCGCGGGGCTTCCGACTGACAAGCGCATGGCCTCGGCTTGGCCAGGTAACGGCCACCCAATGGAGATGGTCAAAGACGGCGGCTCATTAGCGGTTAAATAGCGGTTCCGGGCATTACCAAGTTTATCGCCGGTCCCCCGCGTCGGAGGGATAGCGCGGCACGAAATATCCAACTGCTTTCCGTCTGCGCCTATCCAGAAGCGCGAATATGGCGCCCTGGGGGTCCATGCAATGGACGATCCAGGCGCCACCCGGTACGTCGATCGGGCCATAGAGAATTTGGCCGCCGCCAGCCTCCACGCGCTTCGCCGCCGCCTCGCCGTCGCCGACGTTAAAATAGTAAAGCCAGAAAGGAAGCGGCAATGTCGGCGACTTGGTGAACATGCCGCCGACCGTCTCCTCTCCGGCGGAGAACTGCTGATACGTGCCCATTGTGCCGGTGTGGGCGTCCGCTTTTTGCCACCCAAATAGCTCACGGTAAAAAGCGAAGGCTTTCTCCCAGTCGGCGGCAAGCAATTCATGCCAGCCGACGTGCCCCAGTGTGTCTTTCTCGGCGGGCCGCGCTTGCTCAGTATTCCGCCCCTTGACCAACGCAAGCGTTGCCATCTGTGGGTCGGCGACGACAGAAAAGCGGCTGATGTTAGGGACGTCCGTCGGTGGAACATGCACCGCTCCGCCAAGCTGCTTGATTCGGCCGACGACGGCGTCCACGTCGTCGACTCCGACATATCCGATCCAATGCGGCGTCGCGCCCGCTCTCCTCGCGTCCTCAGGCAGTTTCATCAGCCCGGTGACGGAGGCGTCTCCGGCGGTAAACAGGCTATAGGCCAATCGGGCATCCTTCGTGCCCCAGCCGACGACATTCGCGTAGAAGTGCTTGGCGGTTTCTATATCTGTCGTCATCAGCTCGTACCAGACGAAACGGCCATGAAAATTGACCATGTCTGTTTCTCCGTTCGAGCTGCAAAGTCGCCGTGCCCGGATGTGAGGCGACGTAACTTATTTTAGGAGCATAATAGAGAAGCTAAGTCCCTTGGCCTGAATAACGGCGGGGCAGAGGAAGAGCAAGGACAGACAGTGCGCGTTCTCCTATCCGCCGAGAACGAGGCTACAGGGAACGCGAAAGGTGTAGAATGCGTGACCGGACCATTATTGAGAGGACAATCACACTTAATGCTGACGGATAAGCCGCGCGGCGTGACGGATTTAGATGACCGGCGCGTCCTCAATGGCATCTTTTGGTTTTGCGTTCGTTTCGGATAACCTTCGCCGATGAGAAACAAAAACCAAAATCTCGGCGGTTCACGCGCTCGCCGTTGGTACGCTTATTTATGGCATGAATCGATCGTCGAAAGCCGGCGTCCAATTGCTCCAGCGTTCGTCCGGCCAAATCCCGGCACAGTGGAGCGATAGCCAAATAACCACGGCATGGCTGGGCCACGCAACGGTGTTGATCAATTTTTTTGGGATAACGATTCTCACGGATCCAGTTCTTTTTCCCCGGATCGGAGTCCGCTTGCCCGGGCTCACACTCGGCCTCAAACGGCTGACCGCGCCCGCACTGACCGTTCGTGACCTACCCACTATCGACATCATGCTTCTTTCCCACGCGCACTTCGATCATTTCGACATGCGCACGCTCCATCGATTTCCTCATTCGACCAAGGTGATCACGGCGCATCGGACAAGTGACCTGCTTCGCTGGACGCGCTTCCGCGACGTGAGCGAATTGCGTTGGAATGAAAGGAAGTCTGTATCGACTTCCGCCGGCGAGATCGACATTGCCGCGTTCCGCGTAAAACATTGGGGCGCGCGGACGCGACGCGACACCTATCGCGGTTACAACGGTTATGTTCTCGAGAGAAATAACCGTCGCATCATTTTTTCAGGCGACACAGCGCTGAGCGATTCATTTGCGGAGTTGCGCGCTTTCGGTCCCATTGATTTGGCGATCATGCCGATCGGCGCTTACGATCCCTGGATTCACGCGCACTGCACTCCGGAACAAGCTGTGCAAATGGCCAATAAAGCCGGCGCTCATTTCATCATGCCGGTCCATCATCAAACGTTTCGCCTCAGCTCCGAAGACTTTCATGAACCGATCGAGCGTTTCCAGGCCGCGCTGCATGAGACACCAGAACGCATCGCCGTCCGCGAAATCGGCGAGACGTTCGTTCTTCCATAGATGCCAGTCGTTCCGCCTTGTCCCTTGAGTCCATTTTGTAAATTCTATTCCCCCATTTGCAATAAGGTTCCCGCGCGCCGGGCGCTGGCGAGCATCCGCGAAAAGCCGAATATGGCTCCCGCGAAAAGCAACAAATCTAGCGCGAGCCCCGCGAGCATTAGATCGGCCCGCAGAACGTGATTGAGCAGCACGCCGCGCAGGCCCTCGAAAACATAGGTCGGCGGCAAGACCCAGCAGATAGGTTGTAGCCAGCCGGGCAGAGCCGCAACAGGGTAATAGACGCAGCCGAGAGGCTGAATGATGAACATCAGCGACCAAACAAGGTTTTCCGCGCCCAGCCCATAGCGCAGCAGGATGCCCGAAACCAGCAGGCCGACGCTCCAAGCGAAGAAAATAAGAACCACGAAAAAGGCAGCGAAAGCGATGCCCAGCGCCCAGAGATTGAAGCCAAAAAATGCGATGGCCATGAGCGTGACCGGAACGATGCCGACGGCTAGCCTTATGAGGCTCATCACCATCAAGGCGAGGACGAATTCGGCCGGCCGCAGCGGGCTTATCAGCAGATTGGGCAAGTTGCGCGACCACATCTCTTCGAGAAAAGAGAAGGAAAACCCCTGCTGGCCACGCAACAGAATATCCCACAAGAGAACGCCGCCGATTAGCGCGCCCGCCGCTATAGTTGCGCTCTTCAAGGTGCCGCCTTGTGCCTGAACGAGATAAGTTTGCAAAAAGCCCCAGGTCAACATTTGCACCGCGGGCCAATAGATCATCTCCAGTAGCCGCGGCCACGACGAACGCAACAGGTAGGTATAGCGCAGCACCATCGCGCCGACGCGGCCCAAAGAAACGGCGGCAGAAGTGCTCATGAGCCAGCTCGATTTTTGCCATTCATGCGTCCGCGCGCCACGTCGAGGAAAACATCCTCTAATTTGCTGCGCCCGTAGCGCGCGAGAAGTTCCGCTGGCGAGGCGTCATCGATGAGTCTGCCTCGTTTCAGCATGACCACCCGATCGCACAGGCGTTCGACCTCCGCCATATTATGCGAAGCAAGCAGAATCGTGCAGTTGCGGTCGCGGCGATGCGCCTCGAGATAGGCGCGCACCCAATCCGCCGTGTCGGGATCGAGCGAGGCTGTTGGCTCGTCGAGCAGCAGCAATTCGGGATCGTTGATCAGCGCCTTGGCGAGAGCCACGCGCGTTTTCTGTCCCGCCGAAAGAGTCCCACTCGCACGATCGAGAAATTCGACCAACGCGAGGTCCACGGCAAGCCGCGCGATTTTCCCTTCTACGTCGGTAACGCCGTAGAGCCGCGCAAAGACGCGCAGATTTTGCCGCACCGTAAGGCGATGCGGCATGTCCACGTACGGGCTCTCGAAATTCATGCGGCCCAGCACTTGATGGCGCTCATGCGCCATGCCGTGACCGAACGCGTGGATCGTGCCGCTCGTCGGCTCAATCAGCCCCATGATCATGCCGATTGTTGTCGTCTTGCCGGCGCCATTGCCACCGAGCAACGCCGTCGTCGAACCCGCGCTAAGCGAGAAAGACAGCGACTCGACGGCGACGGTTTTGCCAAAGATCTTGCAGAGGTCTTCGACAACGAGCGGGGCGTTTGATGTAGAAACGGACATCCCCGTTTCTACTCGCGCGCCGGCCATTGCGGCAAGCCGCGCAAAATGACCTTTTCAAAAGGTCGGCTACACCGGACTGCACTCGCCCGGGCAGTAAGGACTGGGTAAGAGAAGCCGGCCAGCCCGTTTCCGCTGGGGCCGGCCCGCGCAATAGGCCAAGCAGAGACGCAAGGATGATGAACATAGCTCGCTATTTCCCTGGATGGAACGGGAATCGTTGCCCAAGCGTACTGCCACGCGTTCTCGTATCCGGCCTGGATCAATTGGCGCACCTATCATCAAGCAGCGCTTCCGCACCTACAATGTTTCCTTGTGCACTGGGGTCGTTGGTTAAAAGATAAAAACCGGTCCTGTCGTCTTCGAACGTCGCTCCGATCACAGCCAGTGTTTGGTTTGCCATCGAAAGCTTGCCTGAGGATAGACCGCGCGCAGCCAACTTAAATGGATCCACATTGTCCAAGCTCTCCGTGTCGACCTTCATCGCCGCAAATCTGTGACTGAGAAGTGTGGGCCTAAGTATCGACCAGCTTTTGTGAATCTCCGCCTGGTGGCGGCGCAGGAACTCGGCGACCTTCGGGGCGATGCACGAAACATGAATGTGCAACTGGTCCTGACTGCGGCCAGCCGCCGAATTAATGGCCATCCCGATTTCATCACGCGGCAGCCGCCGGCGCGCGCCCTCCTCGACGAAACGGCGAGCATCCCAAGCTGCCTCCCAATAGTTTGGGGCATTTTTATTTAACAACACCGGGCTTTCGATGCCCGAAATCCGCGTGGTTGGGACAACGACAACGTGGGTAGCACTTGAGGGCACGCGGAGCACGACAAAACCGCGGTCCAGACCATCTGCAATGTTGACCTCGGAACAAGGAAACCCTACGCCGATGCTTTCGTAGGCTGGCACACAGATGTCGTGGACGACGGCCCACAACTCATCCCGGTTGGCGGCAGAAGCAGAGTGAGGCAGATTTGCGATCGTAGTGAGGACCAGCGCTATGGTCGCCGTGAAACTAATGATCTTGCGCAAGACGAATGCACTCGAAATGTTGCTCATTCCTGGATTAAAGCCGAGCCGGTCCTTATTTTGAAACGATATGCTTAAATGCGGAAACTCGGAGCTTCATGGAATCTGTGTACTAGGGTTGGAACTCATTAATTCTTTTGCTCTGACAATGCGACAGTGATTTTTTCGCAACAAGGGGCTGGGGATAATGAGCCGCAAGCTGTTTTGGCTGACGGACCAGCAATAAAGCCGGATCGAACCGCATCTGCCAGCGGACGTCCGGGGCAAGGCGCGGGTGGATGATCGCCGGGTGATCAGCGGCATCGTGCACGTGCTCAAAAGCGGTTGCCGCTGGTGCGATTGTCTTCCCGAGTACGGACCGCCGACAACGATCTATAACCGTTTCGTGCGCTGGGCGGAGCGCGGGATCTGGGAAACTCTGTTCCGGGCGCTGGCCGGGAAACGGAGATCGACGGCCATGCAGATGATCGAACTCCACGCACATCAAGGCGCATCGCTCGGCAGCGGGTGGAAACGTATGGCCCGCCCAAGCACCAAGGCGATTGCCAGCATCCGCCGTGCTGCCTGTGCGTCGCGGGCCTTTGCTGACGCTCCCCGCAACTCTTTCGCTGTAAAGTCTTTGCGCGTAATACCGATTGCCGCCATAGAGTTTGCGATGATTCTGGGAATCCCCTCCCGAGTCAAAAATTAGGCAAGTTGGTATAATTGACTGGAATATGCCGCAAGCGGGACCTGATTTTCCTGTCGCAGAAACCTGTTGCCAGCGGCCTAAAGGAACTTTCGGTTGATCCAGGGCGTTGCTTTTTGCGGCGGGCATTGGATGAGGCCTCTGCACTGGAAAGCGAATGAGCCGCGCGGATGCGGATAGAGAGGGAAATCGAAAATGAAACTGTATTTGATGGCGATGGTGCTCTTCGTTGCGGCGCCGGCATTTGCACACGCGGATGAATTGAGTTGCGTTAGCACGACGTTTAATTTTCTCTCGCCCAACGATAAAGTATGTGTCGCGGATTTTGACGATCCAAAGGTCGTGGGCGTTACCTGCCACATCTCGCAGGCCCGGAAAGGCGGATGGGGCCAGCCGCTTGGTCTCAATGAAGACCCGTCAAATTTCGCGGTTACTTGCCATCAAACCGGTCCCATCAGCGTCGACATGTCGAAGTTACCGGACAATGAGGAAGTCTTCACCGAGAAGACGAGTATCATTTTCAAAGCCACGCGTATTTATAGAGTGCTGGACAAGAAGCACAACACGCTGGTTTACCTCGCCGTAAGCTCGAAGATCATCAGCGGTTCGCCATTTAACTCCGTCAGTTCCGTGCCGATCATGCCATGGGGATCGCAATCATCGCCGGACGGCAATAAATAACGCAAGTCAAACCCAAGTCACCCTGGGCTCCGCTCAACTCAAGTCCCGCAAATGGCGAAATACGATCACCCGCGAGACAAAGCCGGTAACGATCGCGACGCCCGCTGCGATGAGCGCGATGGCAGCATAGATATTCTTTCCCAGCGAAAAGTCTCCAAACAAGGCCTCTAACTGATCGCCGCCGGGGGTCGCTCTTAGCCACGCCGCCACACTTCCAAATGCGAAGAAAACAAGGACCGCAAGCAAGCCGCCGATCGCGCCACCGCGCAGCCCGAGCCGGAAAAAATGGCGTTGAAACTGGCGTGAAATATAGCTGTCGGCGGCGCCGACGAAATGCAAGATTTCGATGATTTCGCGGTTGCCCGCCATGGCGCCCTGGGTCGCGAAGCCGACCGCCAAGATCATCGCCGCAAGCACCAGGGTGAAGATCACCGCGGCGGCGAAGACGACGCTCTTTGCCATGATCGCGAGGCGCTCCAGCCAGAGGCGATGGTCATCGACGCTCGATCCCGGAATGGCGCCGGAAAGCGTCTTGCGCAGAACGGCAATATCCAAGCGCTCGTTTTTGTCGAGTGCAACGACGATGAGGCGCGGCACAGGCAATTCAGAAAGATCGAGGCCGGATCCGAGCCAAGGCTGCAACAGCTCCTCGGATTGCGCCTTGGTGTAGGCGCGCACCGACGCAACCCCCGGCATGGCCCGGGCAAGCTCGACGGCCTTTGCCGAATTCGGCGTCGAGGTCGCGGCCCGCCGTTGGGCGGATTTGAATGGTCATTTCGCGGGCGACATCATCCTGCCAGCCGCGCGATGCGTCGCTTATCAGAACGGCCGCGCCGGCGGTCAGCGAGGCAAGAAACGTCATGATCGCGACCACAGTGACAAGCGCGCGCCCAGCGATCGAAGCTGAAGGGACAAGTGCGATCTCGCTCTTCATGCCGCGTTTGAGGCCAAACCCTATGATGTCGCGCGAATTCAACTGTCGCCCGTTTCCTGCCGCCGCTTAGGTGCGCCTGTCCGGAAAAATGCGCAAGGCCAGCCCCAGCCCCAGCCTCAATCGTAAATATGGAGGCGGCCGTCGCCCAGAACCAGACGGCGGGCGCCGTCGAACTGGTCCATCAAACCGAGATCGTGCGTCGCGATTACCACCGACGTCCCTGTATTGTGAAGCTCGGTGAAGAGCCGCAACAGCCTGCGTGCGAGACTTGGATCGACATTGCCGGTTGGCTCGTCGGCGAGCAGCAGCTCAGGCCGCACGATGAGCGCACGCGCAATCGCGGCGCGCTGCTTCTCGCCGCCGGAAAGCACCGGCGGCAGAATATGGGTTCTCTCGCCAAGGCCGACCCAGTGCAACAGCTCCATCACCTCGGCGCGATAGCTCGCTTCTTCCTTGCCGCGCACGCGGAGCGGAAGCGCGACGTTTTCATATGTTGTCAAATGCTCGAGAAGACGGAAATCCTGAAAGACAACGCCGATCCGCCGTCTAAGCGACGTGATCGCGGCTTTATCGAGCGTCAAGGCGTCGCTCCCGAATAGGCCAATCGCGCCGCGCGTCGGCCGCAGGGACAAAAGCATGAGCCGCAAAAGCGTCGTCTTGCCGGCGCCAGAAGGGCCGGTCAGGAATTGAAACGACTGCGGCTCGATGGAAAAGCTAATATCCTTCAGGATTTCTGCTCCCATCCCATAGCGCAAGCCGACGTTTTCAAAACGGACCAAGCAAGACCTCGTTTTTGGCGCCCCGGTATTCCGGTTTTTGGGATGCTTACACTTCCACGGCAAATCAAGCGAAATTTACAGCTTCGCCGGCGCCACCAGCCAAAGCTCATAAAGTGGATTGTGATATCAAGCGATTTCGGGCCGCGAAATTTTGGCGGCCATACGCAATACGGCCCGGCCTTATAAGAGAACACCCTGCGGGCGTTAGCCCAGGCGGCTTCCTTCAAACCAAATGCTTCAATTATCTCCGGCAAGTGGCGGCGCCGGTTCCGGGGCCGGCGCGGGCGAAGACGCGGTCCTCAAAAGGCCCTGCATTTTCTTGCGTTTGGCCACATAATAATAGCCGCCGCTGAAGAGCGCCGTGGCGCGGTCCTCATCACCATCCGCGAGCCGATAGGCATTGGCGAGATAAGGTACAGCGTAGATCAGGTTGGTTTGCGGGTCGAGCAGCCCGCGCGCGTCTCCTCTATACCCCATCTCACGCGCCGTCGCATATTTGATCTGCATCAGGCCGAAGCAATGGTGGTGGACGATGCGCGGATTATAGCGGCTTTCGCGCATCACGATGCGATGGACGAAAGCCTCCGGGATGCCATGAATCCCGGCCTCGTGGGCGATCATCTGGTCGTAAGCGGTTGGCCGCTCCGCTTGACGCGCGAATCCCATCGAACACGTCAGCAACGCGGCGGTGGCACCCAGCGGAAAGCGCAACAAGCTTAAGGTCTGCATCCTCCGCATCTGAACGCCGATTGAGGCCGCAGAAAGGCGGGCCCGCGCGGCGTCAGATTTGGCGCTCGATAAGCATGTTCTTGATTTCGGCGATGGCTTTTGCCGGGTTCAGGCCCTTGGGACAGGCCTTGGCGCAATTCAGGATCGTGTGGCAGCGGTAAAGGCGGAAAGGGTCCTCGACATTGTCGAGCCGTTCGCCCGTCGCCTCGTCGCGCGAATCGATGAGCCAGCGGTAGGCTTGCAGCAATACGGCGGGGCCGAGATAGCGGTCGCCGTTCCACCAATAGCTCGGACAAGAGGTCGAGCAGCAGGCGCATAGGATACATTCATAAAGTCCGTCGAGTTTTTCGCGGTCGTCCGGCGTTTGCAGCCACTCCTTTTCGGGCGTTGGAGAGGTTGTTTGCAGCCAGGGCTCGATCGAGGCGTGCTGCGCGAAAAACACGGAGAGGTCGGGCACAAGGTCCTTGACGACAGGCAAATGCGGCAAGGGATAGATTTTCGCGGCGCCCTTGATCTCGTCCATGTATTTGGTGCAGGCGAGCGTGTTGGTGCCATCGATATTCATCGCGCAGGAACCGCAAATGCCTTCCCGGCAGGAGCGCCGGAAGGTGAGCGTCGGATCGATGTTGGATTTAATCCAAATCAGCGCATCGAGAACCATCGGACCGCAATCGCTGCGATCGACAAAATAAGTGTCGATGCGCGGGTTTTGCGTGTCATCCGGGTTCCAGCGATAGATCCGGAATTCCGTAGAGCTCTTGGAGTCGCCGTGCTTCGGCCACGTTTTGCCGGGCGTGACGCGTGAATTGGCGGGAAGGGTGAATTCAACCATCTGGTTCTCTTATCTCTTCACTCAATAGACCCGCGGTTTCGGCTCGATATAATGCATCTCGCTGGTCATCGTATAATTATGCACGGGCCGGTAATCGATTGCGACCGTGCGGGCATCGGGATCGATCGAAGCCAGCGTGTGCTTCATCCAGTTCACGTCATCGCGTGCGGGGAAATCTTCCCGCGCATGGGCACCGCGGGATTCGGTGCGGCGCGCCGCGCCATCCATGGTGACGGCCGCTTGCACGATGAGATTGTCGAATTCCAAGGTTTCGACGAGGTCGGAATTCCAAATCATCGAGCGGTCCGTGACCGAAATCTGGTCGCGGGCCTCCCAGACATCACGGATCAACTTGGAGCCGGCCTCCAAAACCGTGCCGGTGCGATAGACGGAGCAATGGCTTTGCATCACTTGTTGCATCTTGAGGCGCAATGCGGCGGTCGGAAGACCGCCCTTGGCATAACGGAAGCGGTCCAGGCGGGATAGCGCCTGGCCTGCGGAATCCGCCGGAAGCTCTGCCTGTTTGGCGCCTGCCGTCAGGAGTTCCGCGGCGCGCAGGCCGGCGGCACGGCCGAAGACGACAAGGTCGATGAGCGAATTCGAGCCGAGCCGATTGGCACCATGGACAGAAACGCAAGCGCCCTCGCCGAGCGCCATGAGGCCGGGAACGATCGAATCGGGATCGCCGTCCTTCTTGACGATGACCTCGCCATGAAAATTTGTTGGAATGCCGCCCATGTTGTAATGCGCGGTGGGCAGCACTGGGATCGGCTCCTTGGTCACGTCCACGCCGGCGAAAATCCGGGCGCTTTCGGAAATGCCGGGTAGGCGTTCGTGCAGCATCTTTGGGTCGAGGTGTTCAAGGTGCAGATGGATATGATCCTTGTGCTTGCCGACGCCACGGCCCTCGCGAATTTCGATTGTCATTGCGCGCGACACCATATCGCGCGGCGCGAGGTCCTTCACCGAGGGTGCATAACGCTCCATGAAACGTTCGCCTTCGGAATTGGTCAAAAAACCGCCTTCCCCTCGGCAGCCTTCGGTGATGAGGCAGCCGGCGCCGTAGATGCCGGTTGGATGAAATTGGACGAATTCCATGTCCTGTAGGGGCAGCCCGGCGCGCAGCACCATGGCGTTGCCATCGCCCGTGCAAGTGTGCGCCGAAGTGCATGAGAAATAGGTGCGGCCGTAGCCGCCAGTCGCCAGGATAACAAGCTGCGACCGGAACCGGTGAATGGTACCGTCGTCGAGCTTGAGACACACCACGCCACGGCAGCGGCCATCCTCCATGATCAGGTCGATCGCGAAGAATTCAATGAAGAATTCGGTCTTGTGACGCAACGCCTGGCCGTAAAGCGTGTGCAGCATCGCGTGGCCGGTCCGGTCGGCCGCCGCGCAGGTGCGCTGCGCCGCCGGACCCTTGCCGAACTTGGTGGTCATGCCGCCAAAAGGGCGCTGGTAGATGCGGCCGTCCTCGGTGCGCGAGAATGGTACGCCCCAATGCTCGAGTTCATACACCGCGGCCGGCGCATTGCGGCAAAGGTATTCGATCGAATCCTGATCGCCTAGCCAATCCGAACCCTTGACGGTGTCGTACATGTGCCATTTCCAATCGTCTGGCCCCATATTGCCGAGCGCCGCCGCGACGCCGCCTTGCGCCGCAACCGTATGCGAGCGGGTCGGAAATACCTTGGTGATGCAGGCCGTCCGTAGGCCCGCCTGCGAACAGCCGACGGTCGCACGCAGTCCCGCGCCGCCCGCGCCGACGATGACAATGTCGAACGTATGGTCGGTAATCGGATAGGCGGCGCCGGTACGAGCCGGAGCGGCGTTGCCGCCGGATGGGGCGCCGGATGTCATGCCCTCGTCTTTCAAAATTTCCTCTCAGGTAAAACTCAGTTTCAAGACCGCATAAATGCAAGCCAAGGCGATGAAAACCGAGAAAAAAAGATTGCCGATTAACGCCCATTCCTTCAGCCGCGCGGCATGCACGTAATCGTCGATAATCGACTGCATTCCTAGCTTCATGTGGAAGACCCCGGACAAGATGAAGAGAAGCATCAAAATCGCGGGAAGGGGATGCCCGAGTTCGGCTCGCACCGCCGCGTAATCCTTGCCAGGAAGCGATAAGACGATCGCCACGAAGGCGATCGACAGCGGGACAAGCGCGACCGAGGTGACGCGCATGTTCCATGTGTCCGCGGTGCCGGATTTGGCGGAACCGAGGAAGCGCACTCTGCTCATCGCGGGGCGAACCGGTTTGGGACTTTTCGCCATAACTGCCAATTCCTCGTATCCTTCTTGGCAATGTTCAAGATTTTGCAAATCCGCCGGTCGGCGGGCATACAGGAGCAGCACTAGTCAACCAGATATGCAATGCCCCAGACAAGCAATGTCAAAACAATGCCGCCGATTAACGTGGCTTGCGCTAGCCATTCGCGCAGCGGATGCTCGAAACCACGGCCTGTGTCCCAAATGGCGTGACGTATGCCGCCGAGAAGGTGATGGAACAGGGCCCAGGTGAAAGCGAATAAAATAAGTTTCCCGGCGAACGAATTTAAGAAGTAGGCGGCGGAGTCATAGACGTTGCCGCCGGCAGCGACGGCAATCAAGAACCACGCGAGCAACAATGTGCCGAAATAGAGCGCAGCCCCGGTGATGCGATGCGCGATTGACATCGCCATGGTCAGCGCGGGGTGATAGATTTGCAAATGCGGCGACAGCGGCCGCCGGTTCTCGATGCCAGCCGCGCCGGACTCCGCTTCCGTCATGGCGTTTACCCCCTCTTAAATTTGATTTCTCTTCCCCTAAAGCAATTGGCCAGCGAGGGCAACGCGTACATTGGCCACGCTTTTTCATTATTGTGTTTTTCCGGTATAGGCTATCATGCCTTGATGCTCCCTGGCACAATTTCGATCCGGCCAGAACAACTGGCCGATGGCTTGGAATACACAATGGCGCGCAGCCGCAAATTCACCGCGTTGGTGCTTGGTGCTGGTTGGCTGACGGGAACCTGCTGGCTATTGCTTGCCTTCGCGGGGTTTCCGTCGGCGGCCTTGGCGGCGACGGGCCGCGTCACCATTGTGTCGGACGGGGTCCCACGCACCGCCATCCTCGTCCAGCACCGTCGCCTCAAACAAGCCCGCCGGCCGGCGGTCATCATCCTGCGCGGCGGCAGAGAGAAGGGCGCGCGCCTCCGGCGGACGTTTAGCCTCGAAGAAATGGCGCGATCATCCGGTGCGAGCCTGATATATCCGGAACCTCTATCCGGCTATCGGGCGGCGTGCCTGGCTTGGAAGCCAATCACGATTCGGTCTTCATTCATGATCTGATCGCCAAGCTCGTCGCCCGCGGAATTGCCGACCGCAGCAGAGTCTTTCTCGTTGGCATATCCACGGGCGGGATGATGGCTCTGCGGCTCGCATGCGACCAAACGAACGTGTTTGCGGGAGTAGCCATACTCGGCGCTAACATGCCAGCCGATCTCGAAGCATCCTGCAAACCGCCCTATCCGCTTCCCCTTATAATGATCGCCGGCACCGCGGATCCGGTCGTTCCCTATCATGGTGGCAAGGCAAGTTTGCCGCATGGCAATACGGAGCTTCTCTCCGTCGACGCGACGCTTGGTCTCTTTGGCAAGGCCGCCGGCTGCGCCGGGGGCACGTCCACCACCATCTTCCCCGACAAGGACACACATGACGGCACACGTGCTTACCTCGATAAATTGAACAATTGCAAAGTGCCCGTCGAAGCGGTCCGGATCGAAGGGGGCGGTCATGCACTCCCTGGTCTTTCGAGCGAAGCCGGGCAAGGCCTCTCCAACGGCGATGTGAATAGCGCGAAGCTCGTTTGGGATTTTTTCCGCCGCCTCGGCGGCTGAAGCCGGGCTCCTCGCGCCGGCCGGCGCGCGATGGAGGCGTTGGATATGCGAAATGCGCTCCCGATGCTGCCGTGCTCGATGCGTCGCTCAACGCCCATAGGGTTGCCCTTACGGCCGCCGCGACTACACCCGCAAAGGTATTGCCGCGATGCGAGCCGTTGGCATTGGCGAAAGAAAGTTCAGGCCGCTTGTCCGATATCGGCTTCTTCGGCGTCGCTTTCCTCGGTCTTGCCGCGGCGCGGGCCTTTTTGCAATTGCGTTTCGATTACTTTCAACGACTCCGTCTCGGTCAGCTTTTGCACGACAATGATTTCGCGCGCCATGCGATCGAGCGCGGTCTCGTAGAGCTGCCGTTCGGAGTAGGATTGCTCTGGTTGCGTATCCGAGCGGTAGAGATCGCGCACCACTTCGGCGATCGCCTTCAAATCGCCGGAGTTGATCTTAGCTTCGTATTCTTGCGCCCGGCGCGACCACATGGTCCGTTTGACGCGGGCCCGGCCCGCCAAAGTATCCAAAGCCGCCTTAACGCCAGGCGCATCGGCGAGCCTGCGCATTCCGACGCTCGCAGCCTTGGGTGTCGGCACCTTCAGGATCATCTTATCCCTCACGAATTTAACTACGAAAAGCTCGAGTTTGAAGCCCGCGACTTCTTGTTCCTCGATGGCGACGATCTGGCCGACGCCGTGGGCCGGATAGACCACATACTCATGCGGCTTGAACATTTGCCGCTGAGGGGCTGCTGGCTTGGCCGGCTTATGCGCCCCGTGCGCCGGGGGGACCGGTCTCTCACCCGGCTTTGCCTGCGTTATGTTGGTTTGGGCGGCGCCGAAGCGCGCGGACGCCCCAGCGCCCGGCTTGCTCTCAATGGACGGCGGCGTCTCGGAGTAGTCCAGCGCCTTCGCGGTGCTCTTCCCAGCAAAAGGCTTGCCTGCGCCATTGGCGGCGGCCTCCAATGGGCCGACCGCCGTGTTCGCCTCCACTCGCTCTTTTGAGTTCTGATTCCAGCTTTGAAGGGCTTCTAGCCAACCCGCCGGCAGGCGGCGAGGCCGCTTGCTTGCGCGCCTCGGAAAGCCGCGCAGCGTTTTGCTTGATGGCAAGAATCGCCGCCGCGGCTACCGTGCTCGCGGCCGGGTTGCCCGCGGTGCGGGTCGGTAACTCGACAGCATTGCGCACCGCCGCCGCCGGTTTGGCGACAACGCGGCGCGAAACTTCGACGCCCGGCGTCTTTTTCGCCACCACCTTTCCCCCCGCCACTTTATTGGCGGAAGCAGGCTTTACGCTCTTTCCCGAAACTGATTTTGCGTGCGCCCGCGCGGAGGCACTCCGTTTAGCGCCATTTACTCGGGCGAGCGCCGACTTGGCACTCCGGGCCGCGCTCTTCTTCGCAGCGCGGATCTGGTTACTCGCGCGCGGTGTGGCGCGTGTCGTCGAGGTCTTTTTCCTGGCCGCCGACTTTGCAACAGCCGGGCTCACCGCGTGGCCGCTCGCAGCCGTTTTGGTTTTCGTTTTCTGCCTGGAACTGCTGGCAGCGTGCTTCCTGGCGGCAAGCGCACGGGCTGCCGCCATTCGTTTAGCCTTAAGCGCAACAGCTTGTTTCGACGTTTTTGCCTTGGGGGTTCCCGGCTGTTTGGCCTGGGCCGTTTTGTTCGCCTGTTTTGTTTTGGACGATTTCATGGTCTTCTTGACAGACGCCATAAAAAGCGCACTCCTTTTTCCTGTCCCGCTTTGGAGACGAGACGGCTTTCTGACGGCGAGCAAACGCGCCGCCGTTCGTAAACTCTGAATTCCGGCCCTGGAGAGGCGCGGAGCGGGATGCTCCCAACCGGACATCGTCCGTCCGTGACTTGGCCGGACCGACGCAACGAGACAATTCCGGCCGCAGCCGTCAGAGAACTTTTGTCCCGGCGCCCTTAAAGCCTCCAAGACGCGGACACAAGGAAACCGCAATTTCCCCCTATTGACGGCCGCCAAGAGTCAATGTGGCACAAAAAGAAGCAAAAATCAAAGGATATACTGCAAGCACGCAGATTTAACCCCGTTCTCCACCAATCCGCCGGATTTTTTCGTGACGCGGCAACCAGCTTGGCTGAACCGTAGCGTTAGACCAAGTCCGGAAAAAATTGCTCGATCTTGCCGTTTCGATCGACTGATTTTTAGCTCGGTTAAATTGGGACGCGGTCTAGTCTCCTTGGCCGGGATTTGGGGAAAAATAGGCCTCTAGCTTGCCGGGCGTGCCGTCAAAAGTCTTGGCGTCCGGGGGAGCGTCCCGCTTAATTGTGATATTTGGCCAGGACCGTGCCATGTCAAGGTTAAGCTTAAGCCATTTTTCGAGCGCGGGTTCGGTATCCGCCTTGATTGCCTCGGCTGGGCACTCAGGCTCGCAAACGCCGCAGTCGATGCATTCATCCGGGTGAATCACCAGCATATTTTCGCCCTCGTAGAAGCAATCCACGGGGCATACTTCGACGCAATCCATGTATTTGCATTTGATGCAGTTTTCGACGACGACATAGGTCATGGCCATTTTCCTTCGCGGGCCAGCGCCGCATCGCCAGCGCGGCCAGTCAACGGCCCAATGCCAAAGAGCAAGGGGCCAGGGAGCATCGAGAAAAGCTCCCGGCGCGCCCCTCCCTCCCGGCTTGCTATCCGCTTGCCCTAGGGCGAAGCCGGGAACGGCGCCATGGACCGGGTCTCCATGGTATCACAGCCCTTCCAAAATTTTCCAGACACGCGCTTTCGGCCGCGCGGCATCTTGGCGATGCCCGTCGTGCGGCACGAAATCTATTCCATATGGAAAATCTACTTTAGCGCCATTGGTCCAAAAAGTCCAAGGATTTTTGCAGAATTTTTGCAACTCCCCTGCCGTTTCCGGGCCGCGGACCGGAAAATGCGCAAGTTTTCAAATTGGACCATTGGCAGGGCCGGGGGGAAGGCAAACCCCGGGGTCCGGTAATTCCTCGAACAAGTTGGACGCTTCGATAAAGCTGCGCCGGCTTATGCCTGGAGCCACCACTTTAAGAACCCGCACCCGCCGCTCGAGCGCGATCGTCAGAACATCGCCCGGACCAACACCCTTCGCTGGGGTTTCGATCCGCCGGGCATTGAGGCGCACACCGCCCCCGGTGACGAGCCGCGCGGCAAGGCTCCGGGTTCTTGCCACCCGCGCAAACCACAGCCATTTGTCGAGTCGCTGGCGGAGCGCCACGCCTTGACCTACTACCGTCGTTCCCGTTTCCCCCTAAATATCGACCATTAGCGCGAATTCAAGCGAGCAGGCCGCCTTTGGCAGGAGCCAGGGGATTGGCGCTGTTTGCCCAGGGCTCTACGAGGCCAGTTAACGTTTGCCACAAATTTTCGACGAAAGACGGTTCCATATCACGCAAAATAAATACCATGCGGGTGCTGTGATCGCCGTCAGGCCAGGCTTCCAGCCGCACCGGCGGATGAAAGACATGCTGGACGCCCTGAATGACAACTGGCGCCAAGGGATTGTCGGTCAACGCCACGATCCCCTTTACGCGCAAGAGCTTGGGTCCGTGCGCCTTGCGCAGCAATTCGAGAAAGAGATCGAGAGCGGAAGGCAGCAGCGGCGCCTCGTGGCGCATGCAGAAGGCGCGAATGCGGGCGTCGTGCCGGTTGACGTCCAGGACGCCGGCGGAATGCTCATGGTCATGCCCGCTATTCGCCGCGAAAGCTTCCGCGTTCAACCAGCGTCGCACATGGGGAATTTTTCGATCGGGATCGTAGATTCCGGCATCGAGCAGCGCCCCAGCCGTGGCTTCGCCTTGCGCGGCGTCAAGCAAAGCCGCGCCCGGATTGAGTTTTTTCAGGCGCGCGCCAAGATCCCGCAGAGGACCGCTGCCCGCCGTCAAAAGATCGGTCTTGGTGAGGACGAGCCGGTCAGCCATGGCCACCTGCTTCACCGCCTCCTCATGCGTGTCGAGCGTGGCGTTTCCATTTACCGTATCGACCAGGGTGACGACGCCGTCGAGACGAAACCGCAGCTTGAGGTAGGGGTGCGCCATGACCATGTGCAGAACCGGCGCCGGGTCGGCGAGGCCGGTCGTTTCGATCACGACCCTTTGAAAGGGTGCGATCCGGATGTTGTCGCGCCGGCGCAATATATCTTCCAAGGCCGCAATGAGATCGCCGCGAATCGAACAGCATAAACAGCCTGACGTCATCACGAGCATGTCGCCGTCAACGCGCTCGACGAGGAGATGATCGAGGCCGATTTCGCCGAATTCGTTGACGATGACCAAAGTGCCCGCGAGCGCTGGATCGCGCAGCAGGGCGTTCAACAGACTCGTCTTGCCGGTCCCAAGAAAGCCGGTGATGACGGTCAGCGGGAATGGCGCGGGCGGCCTTTTTTGCTGTGGGGTCACCGGCGGCGGCGCGGCTGGCAAGCCATGACTAGAGGTCATCACTTGGCATGCTTCTCCGGCGTCTTGCTCTTTGTCTTGCCCGCGTGCGCCGTGGCTTGCGCCGGGACATGCAGCTTTTTAGTGAATTTCGGCGCGGCTTTCGAAAGTTTATGGCCACTCGCCCTGGCGACGCTGGCTTTCTTTCCGGGAGCATTGCCGTGCGCTTTTTTCGATGCCTTATGGGATCCTTTTTTTGCCCCTTTTCGGGCAACCGGAGGGTCCGCATCGCCGGTTTCGCTTCGCGCCAGGCGATGCGGGGGGAGAACATCCGGCATCGTCGCGCCCTTGGCTCGTTTGGCCGCATCCTTCATCGGCAGGGCTCCGGCATCGGGGCGAAGCGGCGTGTCTTCAAGCGCCGTCCCCGGCGAGGCCGGGGCATACGCGCTAACAGTGTCCGGCGGTTGCCCGGTGCCGACCGGCGAATGGGCCGGCCGCGCTTGCGCGACGAGCCCCGCATAGCCCTGGGGCACACCGGCATAAACAGGGACGGGATCGAACGCTAGACGCGGCGCCGAGCTAATGCGCGGTGTCATGGGAAAGGGCTTAACGGCAAGCAACGGAGCCATCACGCGGCCGAGTTCCGCAGTAAATTGCGCCGCTGCCTTGCCGCGTTTGTGGCAGACCATTTGATGCATGTCGGGCGCCGCCGCCTGGGTGGGCTCCGCGAGGCTCGCAAGCGAACCCGACGGCCGATCTATAGCGGCAAAGCCGCGATCGAACAGGGCTGCAGCCATCATCGCGCGGCTGCGCGGATTGGGCGCGCCTAAAATCACCGCAATGAGCTGGCGGCCGTTTTGGCTCGCGCTTGCAACCACATTGAACCCAGCGGCGCAGGTGAATCCGGTTTTCATCCCGTCGGCGCCCGGATACCGGCCGAGAAGGTCATTGTGGTTGCGGATGATTTCCCCGCCAAGCCGCATCGCGCCGATATTGAAAAGAGCCGCCTGCTCTGGAAAGGTCAGATAGAGGGCGCGCGCGAGGATCGCGAGGTCGCGCGCGGAAGAGACATGCTCCGGGTCCGGCAGGCCGTTTGGATTGACGAAATGGGATTGGGTGAGGCCAAGTTCGCGCGCCGCCCCGTTCATATCGTCGGCGAATGCTTCGACCGAGCCAGAAATCCCTTCCGCGATGACGACGGCGATGTCGTTCGCCGATTTCACCATTAGCATCTTTAAAGCGTTGTCGAGGGTCACCATCGAGCCCGGCCGGAAACCCATCTTCGACGCGGGCATCGATGCCGCACGCGCCGAGACAACAAGCGGCGTATCGAGCGCGATGCGATGGTCCCGCACCGCGCTCAGCGCAACATAAACCGTCATGAGTTTTGTCACGGAAGCCGGATACCAAGGCTCTGTCGCATGATCTTCGTAAAGAACCGCGCCGGACGGCATTTCAATTACAAGGGCCGGGCCGGCAAGCGCCTGGTTTGCCCAAACGCCGAAAAAGGCCGTCGCGAGACAAAGGAAAGAGCGCGAGGCCTTTCGGAATGGGTTTCCGGCACGAACCGTTTCAGCGGTTGCTGGATAAGGCGGCAGGCCTTTGCATTTGAGGTTCATGTCCGGATCCCGGCCGAAACGGGGCGCGCTCACGAAAAACCGTTTCTTCGTCTAACTCGCATGTGCGCTTCTGAAAAGTATCGTAACGCGCCAACACGGCGAAGGTTGGGCAGTGTGGTAAGGCGGCCACATATTGTGTGAGGGCATGGCTGATAAAACTGAGCAATAAGGCTCCAGCCAGCGGCATATGGCGTTAACGGGCAAACTGAAAATCCCTGGGGAATTCGTCGAAACGCGTTTCATGCCAGCGGCGATCGACAGCAATAAAATGCGGCGGCGCATTGACGGCTTGCAGTTTTGCGGTGCACCATTAATACTGGCCCGGCTACCGCCACCCGGATCAGCGTCAATGACCATTTCCGCCGCCATCCATCATATTACCCACTACAAATACGACCGGCCGGTCGTGCTGGAGCCGCAGACCATCAGGTTGCGCCCTGCCCCGCACTGCCGGACAAAGATCACCGCCTATTCGCTCAAGGTGACGCCTTCGGATCATTTCGTGAACTGGCAACAGGATCCGCATGGCAATTGGCAGGCGCGGTTCGTGTTTCCGGAACGCGTAACGGAGTTCAAGATCGAGATCGATCTGACCGCCGAACTTGCGGTCGTCAATCCATTCGATTTTTTCATCGAGCCCGATGCCGAGCAATTTCCGTTCGCTTACGATCCCGAGTTGAAGGCGCAGCTCGCGCCCTACCTTGACGCCGAACCCCTTGGCCCGCGCCTGGCAGCCTATATCGCGGCTTTGCCCAAGGGCCCGGTCCGCGTTGTCGATTTCCTCGTCGATCTCAATACTTCGCTGCAAAAGTCGATCCGCTATTTGATCCGGATGGAGCCCGGCGTCCAGACGCCGGAGGAAACCCTGGAACTTGGATCCGGCTCCTGCCGCGATTCGGCCTGGGCGCTCGTTCAGATCCTGCGTAATCTCGGCCTCGCCGCGCGCTTCGTCTCGGGCTATCTCATTCAATTGCGCGCCGACATCGAGCCTGTCGACGGGCCAAAGGGCACGAACAAGGATTTTACCGATTTGCACGCCTGGGCCGAGGTTTATCTGCCCGGCGCCGGCTGGATCGGGATGGATCCGACCTCGGGAATGTTCTGTGGCGAGGGGCATTTGCCGGTCGCGGCGACGCCGCATTACCGCTCCGCCGCGCCGATTTCCGGGCTGGTCGAGCCAGCCAATGTCGATTTCCATTTCGATATGCGGGTTACCCGCGTCGGAGAGGCGCCCCGGATCACCCTGCCTTTTTCGGAGTTCCGCCTGGGCGAGGCTCGACGCGCTTGGCGAAAAAATCGATGCCGATCTCGTCCGCGGCGACGTCCGCCTGACGATGGGCGGCGAGCCGACCTTCGTCTCGATCGACGATTTCGAGTTGGCGGAATGGAACACCGCCGCCGTCGGACCGGCGAAACGCGCGCTTGCCGACAAATTGATCCGCCGATTGCATACGCGATTTGCGCCGGGGGGCTTGCTGCATTACGGCCAAGGCAAATGGTATCCCGGCGAAAGCTTGCCGCGCTGGAATTTTGCGCTCTATTGGCGCAAGGACGGCAAACCGATGTGGAACAATTCTGGCCTCATCGCGGACGTGGCCGTGACTTTGCCAGCCGGACCTGAAACAGCGTCCGAAGCCAGTGTGGCGCTTGTTGAGAAACAAACGGCACGGGCCGAGATTTTAGCGGTCAACATCGCCGAAAGGCTCGGAATTGAGACCGGGTTTATCTTGCCCGCCTATGAAGACCCCGCGGCTTGGCTCGTGAAAGAAGCCGACCTGCCAGAAAATACCAGCCCGCTCGATCCGAAAATCGAGGACCTGGAAGAGCGCAGCCGGATGATCCGGACATTCGCGCGCGGCCTGACCAAGCCCACTGGCTACGTCCTGCCGGTGCAGCGCTGGAATGCGCAAGCTGATCCGCCAGCCGCCGCCGCGCCGCAGCGATGGCAAAGCGAAAAATGGTCATTGCGGCGCGGCAAGCTTTTTCTTGTCCCTGGCGATTCGCCGCTGGGCTTCCGACTGCCTTTGCAGTCGCTGCCATGGGTCCCGCGCGCGTCCTATCCCACAATCGTGGCGCGCGACACATTGGAACCACGCGGGCCATTGCCGGATCTTGACGAGATCGCGCAGCATTTTGAGCACGCGGCATCGGAGATGGGCGTGCGGCAGCCCCGCATCGAGCAGGAGTCGATCGAGGGCGCGGTGCGCACGGCGCTCTCTGTCGAGCCGCGCGACGGTGTCCTTTGCGTTTTCATGCCGCCGGTCAAGATGCTGGAAGACTACCTCGAACTTCTCGCGGCGGTCGAGGCAAGCGTTGAGGCCGCGGGTATGCCTGTGCATATCGACGGCTATCCGCCGCCCTTCGATCCGCGCATCAACGTGATCAAGGTAACGCCAGATCCTGGGGTCATCGAAGTCAACATCCATCCCTCGGAAAGTTGGCGGGCGCTCGTCGCATCAACGAGCGGCCTTTATGAGGATGCCCGCCAAGTGCGGCTCGGTGCCGACAAATTCATGACCGATGGACGCCACACCGGCACCGGCGGCGGCAATCATATCGTGCTGGGCGGACCTTCGCCCGCCGATTCGCCAGTGCTCCGGCGGCCCGACTTGCTCAAAAGCCTGATCCTTTATTGGCAGCGCCATCCCTCGCTTTCCTATTTCTTCTCGGGACTCTTCATCGGCCCGACGAGCCAGGCGCCGCGAGTCGACGAAGCGCGGCACGATCAGCTCTACGAGCTCGAAATCGCGCTTGCCACTACGCCCCGCGCGGGCGAACCGGCGCCGCCTTGGCTTGCCGACCGCTTGTTCCGCAATTTGATGGTCGATGTGACCGGGAACACCCATCGCGCCGAAATCTGCATCGACAAACTTTATTCGCCCGATAGCACCACGGGGCGGCTCGGACTGGTCGAATTCCGGTCCTTCGAAATGCCGCCGGACGCCCGGATGAGTTTTGCGCAGCAATTGTTGCTGCGGGCGCTCATCGCCTGGTTTTGGCAACAACCGCAGCAAGGCGAACTGGTGCGTTGGGGCACCACGCTGCATGATCGCTATATGCTGCCGCATTTCGTCTGGACGGATTTTCTTGGCGTCCTCGGCGATCTCGGGCAGGCGGGCTATCCGTTCGAGCCCACCTGGTACGAGGCGCAATATGAGTTCCGTTTCCCGTTCTTCGGCGCGGTCGAACATGGCGGGGTGAGGCTCGAAGTGCGCCAAGCGCTCGAACCCTGGCAAGTGATGGGCGAGCAGAGCGCTGCGGGCGCAACCGTGCGCTACGTTGATTCCTCAGTCGAACGCTTGCAAATCAAGGCGAGCGGGCTTGTGCAAGGCCGCCACGCCGTCGCCTGCAATGGCCGCCGCGTCCCTCTGACGCCGACCGGGACTTCTGGCGAAGCGGTCGCAGGCGTGCGCTTCAAGGCCTGGCGGCCGCCCAATGGACTGCATCCCACAATTCCGGTCCATGCCCCCTTGACCTTCGACATCGTGGATGGCTGGAACGGCCGCGCGCTTGGCGGCTGTGTCTATCATGTCGCGCATCCGGGCGGGCGTCACTACGAGACATTTCCAGTCAACAGCTACGAGGCGGAAGCCCGCCGCCTTGCGCGCTTCCAGGACCATGGCCACACGCCGGGCGCCTTTGATATGCCCCCCGAGGAACATTGTGCCGAATTCCCGCTGACCCTCGATCTGCGCCGCCCGCGCCTCATCTGATAGCGTGTGTCACAAACAGCATTCCCCGCTGGAGCTTTTGGCTTTTGCGTCTCTAAACCCCCTAAATATCCATTGGATTGCTTCTGGCTGCGCTTGGAGGCAGCCCGCTGGTTTTCGAGCCGCCGCCACGCGGTAGCGAGAACGGATCGCTCTTGTGCTAAGACAACCCACCCCCCTTCGTTTGAATCGCTTCCAAGAGGACGAATAAGCGCATGACTCGCCTGGTGCGCGGATTGGCCGATCTCGCGAGCGGATACAACGTCATTTTGTGCGACGTCTGGGGCGTCGTCCACAATGGACTCATGGCCTTCGAGAAAGCCACCGAGGCGCTTGGCCGCTTCCGGGCGGGCGGCGGCAAGGTCGTGCTCATAACGAACTCGCCCAACCCCAGCCGGATCGTCGAGGCGCAGCTCGCCCGGCTTGGGGTTACGCGAAAAGCCTATGATGCGATCGTCTCGTCCGGCGACGTCACCGTTTGCCTGCTCATCGCGCGCGCCGGCGCGGACCTCTTTCATCTTGGCCCGGCCAATGAGACCGCCCTGTTTGAGGAGGTTTATGCACTGACCGGAAAGGCGCCCCGCCGCGTACCGCTGAAACAAGCGAATGTTGTCCTCTGCACCGGTCTTGCCGATTCCTGGCACGAGACGCCCGCGGACTATGACGCGATTCTTGCCGCCATGCGGGCGGGGAACCTCGACCTCATTTGCGCCAATCCCGATATTGTGGTGGAGGATGGCGGCAGGCTGTTTTATTGCGCCGGCGCGATCGCTGAACGCTACGCCGGGACGGGCGGCAAGGTGATCCAGGCCGGCAAGCCTTTTGCCCCGATTTTCGCGCGCGCACTCGAATTGGCGCGCGAGTCAGGGACCAAACTCATCGATCCCGCACGGGTCCTTGTGATTGGCGATTCCATGCGAACCGACATCAAGGGCGCGTATGACCAGGGCTTCGACAGTCTTTTTGTGACATCCGGCATCCATCGCAAGGAGTTGCATGGTGGCTCGGCGGGCGCGGGGCTCGACGCCGCCGCGTTTCGCCAATTCATGGAAGCAGCGGATTTCGCGCCAACAGCGGCGATTCCCGAGCTGGTTTGGTAGAAAGTCCGGGGAAGGCTCGGCGCGGCCTTGACGCGGCCCCTCCGCCCATGCAGTTTTCCGCCGAGTCCGGAGCTCCGCCGGCGCCCACCGGGCGCCTTACGATTTGGGTTCCCTTGGCCGATCCGTCCTCCGCTAAAAAATTCGTTGTCGGCATCGATCCGGCCGTACCGCCGCCCGGACATGCAGGCGCGGTGGTCGCGATCGGCAATTTCGATGGCGTTCATCGCGGTCATCTCGCGGTGATAAAGCGTGCCATGACGCTGGCCCAGGAACTTAATTGTCCCTGCGCGGTACTTACCTTCGAGCCGCATCCAGCCGATTACTTTAGGGGTCCCAACACGATCTTTCGCCTCACGCCGTCCGCCGCCAAGGCCAAGGCCCTGGAACAGCTCGGCATCGACGGCATGATCGTCATCACCTTCGATAAGATTTTGGCGAGCCTTTCGGCGGAAGCTTTTATCATCGAAATTCTGGTCCGCCGTTTAGCCGTCCGCGCCGTCGTCGCGGGCTATGATTTCCATTTCGGCGCCGGCCGTTCAGGCTCGCCCGCCCTTCTCAAGGAAGCGGGCAAACGGCATGGCTTTGCCGTTGAGATCGTGGATCGGGTTTTGGCTGGCACCGCGAACGATAATGAGGCCGCCTCCTCCACGGCGGCCCGCGCGGCACTCGAAACAGGCGATGCCGAACGCGCCACGCGGCTGCTCGGTCACCCCTTTGCCATCATGGGAAGAGTTATCCACGGCCAGGAACTCGGCCGGACATTAGGTTTTCCGACGGCCAATCTTTTGCCGGATCCAAGCTGCCGATTATGCCACGGCGTCTACGCGGTCCGCGTAGTCGTTGGGACAAAAACCTATGGTGGCGTGGCGAACTACGGCCGCCGCCCGACGTTCGACAATGGCCGGACGCTGCTCGAGGCTTTTCTGTTCGATTTTTCCGGCAATCTTTATGGCGAGACGATCGAGGTTCTATTCATCGGCTGGATCAGGGCCGAGGCAAAATTCGATTCGGCGGAAGCGCTTGTCGCGCAAATGAGACGCGATGAAGCGCAGGCAAAAGAGATCCTGCGGGCATTGTCCGCCGGTTGAAACGCAGCACTCACGTCGGCAGCTTTAATTGGGTTCCTTAACGGGCCTCCGGCGCCGGTTTTGCCTCCGGACGCCTCGCGGCTGCGGCAGGATGCGGCGCCGGACGCGGTGCCGCCGCGACGGGATGCGGCGCCGGCGGGGTGGCCGAAGGATGCGGCGGATTTGGAGTTGCGGCCTTCGGCGGCGGCACGGCCGCGACCGGATGCTGCGCCGGCGGGATAGCCGAAGGATGCGGCGGATTTCGGAGTTGCAGCCTTCGGAGGCGGCACTGTCGCGACCGGATGCGGTGCCGGCGGGGTATTCAGCGGCTTGGGCAGGGTTCCACCATTGATCGGAGCGTTTTCCTTGCCGGCGCTGGTGGCCTTGTGGGGCGCCACCGGGGTGGAGGAGAGATTGCCGGCCGGCGGTAGCGGCGCGCGCGGCGGCGTGCTGCCAGGCTCCTTGGCAGCCACGGCGCCTTTGCCGGTGAATGCGCCCGGCTGCGAGGTCGCCGCAATCGGCGGGCGGCCGTGATTCTCGGACGCTAGCAGCGCCTTGTTGGTGCTGGCCATTTGATGGTGCTGGACTTGCGCCTCGGTCGCCGCCACGTGTTGCTCCCGCGCTGCGGCCTGCTCCTGCGGCGTTGGCCTGGCCGGGGTGCCGCCGCTGCCGCCGTTGAAGCTGACGTTTGTCACATTTGTGTTGTTGACGACGGTTTTGTTGTAGACGTTGGTGATGTTCGTGCTCCCGAAATTGTTGACGGCCCGGTTGTAGCTAAACACGCCATTGTTCCAATACCCGCCCTCGTAGCCAACACCCCCATAGCCGAAACCGTAATTGACGCCGCCGTAGAATCCGACGTGCGGTCCCCAATAGCCGCCGTTCCACACATAGACTGCCGTCTCGCCAGCCCCAATAGCCCGGCGTCCACAGCAAACCGGCGGCGGGCGGCAAGACCCAGGTGCCCGGCACCCAGATAGTAGCCGAGGGGGCCATAGGCCCAGTAGCCCGGCGTCCAGAGGTAGCCAGGCGCTGGAATTTCCGGCTGCACGTAGACCGGCAACGCCGGCGGAGCAATTGTGATGTTGATGAACTGCGCCATCGATACCCCCGGCACGGCTATCGCGGCCAGCACGGCCGTCAGCCAAATCACGAAGCGAAAGCGTCGCATGTTTGTCTCCGTCGGCTCTTTGATTCTTCCTGGTCAGGAAAGGTCGTAGCGAAATGCCACCACATTATGGCGCATTCGAATGAGAGCCTCGATGTGTGCGGCGTAATTAGGGCGCTGCCGGCGTAAAGCAGTATCCTCGCAAGGCTTCGCCCAACTTTGGCCCCAAAACCTAAAGCCAATAGCACTCCGGCTCGCGCATCGCTCCGGCGCCGAGGGCTAAGGGATAACAATGGCTCGTAGATTTGCCCCCACGGGAATCCTTCTCGCGCTCTTGAACGGAGCTCCGGCTCTTGCCTTCGATAACCCGCTCGCGGGCGTGCAGCTGGCTAACTTTAATCCGCTCAACCGCGGGCCGCTGGCCGATTTTCTTAGCCTTTTCCGGGAACAGGCCATCCCGCGCCAGGTCGTCGCTTGGCACGGCGGCCAGGCGCGGGGCACGGTCGTCATCTCAACGAGTGAACGCCGCCTTTATTACGTCCTCGGGAATGGCGAAGCGATCCGGTATGGCGTCGGCGTTGGCAGGGAAGGTTTTACTTGGTCCGGCACGAAGACGGTCACGATGAAACGCGAATGGCCGGATTGGACGCCGCCGCCGCAAATGCTCAAGCGCCGCCCCGACCTGCCACGCCATATGGCTGGCGGAATGGACAATCCGCTCGGCGCGCGGGCGATTTATCTTGGCTCCAGTCTCTATCGCATTCATGGCTCGAACGAGCCGGACACCATCGGCGCCGCCGTGTCGTCTGGCTGCATCCGGATGACCAACCAGGATGTCGTCGATCTTTCCGATCGGGTTAAGGTGGGCACGAAAGTCGTCGTGATCCGCTGACGCGACGCAGAAGTGAAAACATTTGGCGGATGGCCCGCGCAAACCCACAAGCCGGGGCGCGGGCCGCGCGGTTTCAATCGTACCAAAAGGTTTCACGTGAAACAATTTGGTACGATTTGGGGCCCAAAACCTTACAAGGCATCAAACAGCGGGCCCTCTTGCATTTTGTAAGGTCGATCGATTTTTTGGTGCAATTGCAGAAGTTCAGGCGGCGGCGCGCCTCGACGGCCGGGCCCAGTGCCGGGAAAACTCCCCAGTGTACGATCCGCTCGATCAGCCGATGGTAAACAGCGGGATATTTTTGCACCGGAGTTATGCGCCAGGAAAGCCCTGTAATATCACCAGCCAAATTTTGGTGCAGAATTTTTGATTTAGCACCCTCTATTGACGGCACACGCCTACGATTCCGCCGTATTCAGAACACGGAAAACCCTCTTTTTTGTCACGTGGTTGCTTCGCCGAATTATCAGGTGGTTCGCCGAGGAGCCTTAGCTATGAAACGAACAAGCTGGGTCTTGCCCATTATAGCACTTGCTTTCATGGAGATGTGTTCTCCCCTTCGCGCCTCAATCAATATCAACGTCAAAGCCGTAGAAAAAACTGTCGTGTTCTTATATTCGGCTGATGCAACCGGAGCCGTAGATAAGACCAAACCTCTTGGAACCGGTTTTTTAGTTGCAATTCCACTGCAATCTGATCCAAGCCAAAGCCACGTCGTACTCGTTACAGCCCGACACATGGTCGACCCTGTTTGGGCGAAATGCATTGGACAACAAAATCCTACAGTAATTTATGCGCGCGTGAACAAGAAATCAGACCCGTCGCAGCCCGCAAATGACCGCGTGAAATTTGTTCAAATTCTGCTAACCGCCGAAGGCACACCAACGTGGATTCATCACACTGATGACGAGGTGGATGCAGCTATAGCTCCATTTCCTAATACTGATGACATCGACGTTGCTGAGGTTCCCGTCGCCTTGTTTCCAACCCCAGAAGAAACGGCGGCGCTAAACATTGGTGATCCCGTCATGTCGGCTGGACTCCTGCCGGGGCTAGTAGGAAATGCGCGGAATTATCCTATATTTAAATTTGGGTACATTTCTAATATTCCGTCAGAGAGCATTAAAACACATTGCGTAGCGCAAGCCGAATTTGGCGTAAAAGTCTGGTTGATCGCGGCAAATCTCGTCTCAGGAAATAGCGGTTCGCCAGTTTTCCATGTGCCTTTGGGGGGCTCTGGTGTTGTACTTGGGGGGACACGCCCAATGCTCATCGGCGTGCAGTCCATTTCCTTTCTTGGTGCCGACGTTGCAGGTATGACGCCTATTGAATTCGTCTACGAGATTCTGCAACAGCAGTTCCCCGATGGCAACTTGCGCCGTGGCCCAGAACCGCCTGTTTCGTTACCCAAGCCTGATGGTCAAAAGCAATAAAAGCGGACCCACGAGAACCGAAGGATTCTAGAAGCAACGTCGGATAAGGTCCAATCCGTTAAATCGCGCATGACGACGAGGCGACGAAGAGCGCGTTTTCGCCATATATCGCGGGCGTTTGCGAGTTGTGCAGATTTCTTGACTTCCGCAACAGCACCTCTCTGGCGCCACCAAACCGCAACCCCTGCTGCCGCCGCCCTAATGTCCCTCAATGGACATCAGCTTTCGGACCGGCACGCCGAGGGCCTTGATTTTTTTGGCGCCGCCGAGGTTCGGCAGATCGATCACGAAACAGGCAGCCACCACATCGATGCCGATTTTTTTCAAAAGCCCGGTCGGCCTGCCGCCGTGCCCCCGGTCGCGACGAGTTCAAACGTCTTCGTGACGCCGCGCATATGGATTGAAAACTCGGTCGAGATTCCGATGAGCTGGCTGCGCCCACCAAGCAGCGCCGCACGCGCATCGCCGCAGGAGCTTTTGACGCGAACCTCTCGGAAGAACCCGGCTTCGGCGAGGAGGGCAAGGCCATCGGCGTCGCTGGCATCGGTCTTATTCGGCGCCGTATTGAGCGCCGCCTTGGCGTGCCTTGCGTCGATGCACAGCGCCTTAGCCCTTGGACCAAGCCGCCGCGGGGTTCGCCCGAATATGCGGCCACGCCCCAGACGCGTCAGCTCGAAGACTTTTACCAGAACAAATACCTTCCCAGGCGCCGATATGGTGCTAGATTCTAGCAAGACGTAAAACACGAAAGTTACGGCGAAGCTGGGACGGGGTACATCGCCGGGACCTCAAACCCGGTGACCTATCGGCAAGGACAGCGGCACGACCTCTGTCACGGCGCAGACTACAGGGGGCTTCAACGGAGGCACGCCGGTGAAAATATGAACGCGTTTTGGCCCGGCATCAGAAGTTCCTTCGAAGCCAAGGGCGAACAGGCATCCCATTCCATCATTGAAAATGCTCTAAGAAAGGAAACTTATGGAGAAGCGAAGATGCAAGCCTCAATGTTGAGCATAATCTGAGGTTCGTGTCATTGGAGCCGAAGGAGGAAGCGATGGATGCATTTGCACTTGACAGCAGACTGAGCAAGCCAACGGCGGCATTCTTGTCGCATCAACGCAAGCTGCTGATCGACGGCGAATGGGTGGCGGCAGCGTCCGGCAAGACGTTTTCCGTCTACAACCCGGCGACGGGCACTGTGATGGCGCAGGTTGCCGAGGCCGACAAGGAAGATGTGGCTCGGGCGGTGAGAGCGGCAAGGCGCGCCTTCGACGAAGGTCCATGGCGCAAGATGACGGGATCAGAGCGCGGCCGGCTGATGTGGAAGCTCGCCGAGTTAATCGAACAGCACCTGGAAGAGTTCGCGGAGATCGAGTCGATCGACAACGGCAAGCCGCTTTCGGTCGCGCGCGTCGCCGACGTACCGCTCGCTATCGACATGTTCCGCTACATGGGCGGATGGGCAACGAAGATAACGGGCTCGACCATCCCGTGGTCGATTCCAAACGAGTTCCTGTCCTACACGGTGCGGGAGCCCGTGGGCGTCGTCGGCCAAATCATTCCCTGGAATTTTCCGCTGCTGATGGCGGCATGGAAGCTTGCCCCGGCGCTGGCCGCCGGCTGTACGATCGTGCTGAAAGTCGCGGAGCAGACGCCGCTCAGTGCGCTCCGCCTCGGGGAATTGATCCAGGAAGCCGGATTTCCGAAAGGCGTCGTCAATGTCCTCGCCGGTTACGGCGAGACGGCTGGTGCGGCGCTGGCGGCCCACGACGAAGTCGACAAGATCGCATTCACGGGATCCACGGAAGTCGGCAAACTCATCGTCAAGGCCGCGGCCGGCAATCTGAAAAAGGTATCACTCGAACTCGGCGGGAAGTCGCCGACGATCGTTTTTGGCGACGCGGATATTGCAGCGGCTATTCCCGGTGCTGCCAGCGCGATCTTCTTCAACCACGGCCAATGCTGCTGCGCCGGATCGCGGCTATATGCGCACAAAAACGTCTTCGACCAGGTCGTCGAGGGCGTGTCGGCCGAAGCAAAGAAGATAAAGGTGGGGCCGGGGCTCGATCCCACGACCGACATGGGGCCACTCGTTTCCGAAGAACAGTTTGAGCGCGTCACAGGCTACATCGAGTCTGGGATCAAGGAGGGCGCCAAGGTCGTGACCGGCGGGAAGAAGGCCGGCGGCAACGGCGGCTATTTTGTCGAGCCAACCGTCTTGACCAACACGAAGCCGTCGATGAAGGTCATCCGCGAGGAGATTTTCGGGCCGGTGGTCTGCGCGGAACCGTTCGACGATGCCGATTTGGAAAGGATCGCTAGAAAAGCGAATGACACGATCTATGGCCTGGCTGCCAGTATCTGGACAAAGGACATCAGCAAGGCGCACAAGCTTGCAGCTCTCATCCGCTCCGGCACGGTATGGATCAACTGCCACAACGTCTTCGACGCATCCTTGCCTTTTGGCGGCTACAAGCAATCCGGATGGGGCCGGGAGATGGGCGGCGAGGTGCTGGCGAATTATACCGAGATCAAAGCCGTAACGGCGAAGCTCTGAGCTCCTGCTTTTCGCCGGGGCGCCGGCTTTTCGGCCGAAGCCCGGACGGGTTGAGGTTTATGGTGCGCGGGCGGAAGTTCAGCGAGGCAGCATTGGCGGCACTCCCTATCACGCCTTTCGCCGAGTAAAGCTGCGTCTGAAGAGCATGATCTATGCGACGAATGGTTCACTCATTGGATTGACTCAATGGGTGTGCCGGGGGAGGGCGTGACATGATCGAGCGAGCGAAAGGTGCGGGCGCGCCTATCGCGAATCGCGCTTGGCCTGCATGTTTTTATTGTGCTGGCTAATGGCGCCCACCTTGGCTGGATTGCGTAGCGAATACGCCGGTGCGCTTTTTGGATTGATCCCTTCATTGGCCGTGCGTCCGGAGGGCCGCGCGGAGTTGGTTTCATTCGCCCGGCGGAGTTCAAGCCCGCGCCGGGCGCTGTCGATCAAGGCCTGGCGGGCGGCTTTGGCCTCGCGGCGCGAGACCTCTTTGTTCAGACGTTGCAGGGCCGCCGCAAGCAGGTCACGCTTTTCCCGCGTGCCACTATCGTCCGAGGCGGCCCGCGCGCCCTTGGGCGCGGCCTTGCCGCGCAGCTCCCGGCGCTGACGCGCGGCAATGTCTTGCGCGCGATCGCGCCGCTCGCGCAGGAGCTTGCGCAGTTCCGCCAAATCCGTTTCCGGCAGAAGCCCCAGTGCCGGATGGTGGGTTTTTTCCACGAGAGGCAATTCGTCCGCGCCGAGCAGGCGGCGTTCGTGCTTTATGCTGCGAGCCATGTACCAATGCCTCCTCAAAGGGCGAAAATTCAAGCGCGGACCCAACGCTCCATGGCAGTTACCGCTGGCTTCGCTCTGCCGTCAACAAGCGCTCGATTTCCGCGATCGTATGATTGGTGAGATCCTTGGCGATCTCGGCGATGATCTTAGCTTCGGTCGCCTTGGCAAACTCGCGCCGCAGATCGCCAAGAATTTTCGGCGGGGCCACGATGAGGATTTGGTCGAAATTATTGGACAGGGCAGCCTTGTTGATATGATCAGCGATCGATTTGGCGAAACGTTCTTTTTCGAGTTCGTGCCAGTCCGTCTCCTCGATCGCGCTGCGACTCTCGCCAACGCTAGAATAAGCGCGCCCTGGTGCGTCGCTTCCCTGTTCATGAGTAGGCGGGTCCGCTTGTTCCCAGACCGCGAGACGCCGCAGATTAGGAAATTTCTCGTCCCCCTCGTTGATCAGAAACAGGGCCTTCTGACCGTCACCCACGAAAACCCAGGCTCCCTGCGAAAGTTTATGATGCGTCAACTTATCATGCGTCATCGAGACTCTCCTTGGATGCTACTTACGCGACCGAGATTCTGAAGCGGTAAGGTTTTGTGGTGTCCTAACTCAACTACGCCGCTTGTATGTTCCCATGTGTATGCGCGGATTAATATCGACAGTTCTCGACCTCTTCGGCATTCGCCATCGGAAAGAAAGAGCCGGCCGAGCTGACGCCAAAACATCGCGCGCCGCCATGCTCGGCCATTTCGCCGAGTTCCACGAGATCAAGAACCAAGGCGCGGGCGGCAAGCGCCCATAGACCGCCTCGCACATGGATATAGGGTTTGATGCCGTCGAAGTCGGCTTTTTCGAAACGAATCGGATGGCTTGCGCCCGCCTCGACCCAATCCCCGACATTGGTCCGGAACCGAAGTACCTGGCCCGCTCCTTGATGCGCAGCCATCATTTCCACGGCCAGAAAAGGCGCATCCTCGACCATTATGCCGACCTTTTCGACGGGTGTGACGAGAACATAGCCGCAAGGGTCCTTGCGCAAAATCGTCGAGAAAAGCCGCACGAGGGCGGGGCGGCCGATCGGCGTCCCGCAATAAAACCAGGTACCGTCGCGGGCGATCCGCAGGTCGATATCGCCGCAAAATGGCGGATTCCATTGTTCCACCGGGGGCAGCGGCCTTTGCGCCGAACTGCCCTCAGCTGCAGCTAAGGTTTCGATATTCAACGCCTCGGCGCCGGCACCGGGCGCGGCCTGTGTTTCGCGCCTAGCATTAAAATCTTCGGCCATAATCTTTGCCCCATTGCCATGCGAGCATCGAAAAGTTTTGATCGTTTATATCGCCCGCTATACAGCTATCTATCGTTACATAGGCGACAGCCGCGCAGGCGCGGCGATTCGTTTGTCCAACAAGCCAAGGGCTAAACCATCCATGCCGGAAGTCATTACCGCTTCACTCGAAGCTGCCGTGATGCGTACCGCAGAGGCCACGCTGGAGCGGATCGCCGCGGCGAGGAGTTCGATCGAAACCATCATCTTCGGTCAGACGAACGTTGTCGACCAGGCTTTGATCACGCTTCTTTCGGGCGGGCACGGCTTGCTCGTCGGCGTGCCGGGGCTGGCCAAAACCAAGCTTGTCGAAACCCTTGGCGTTGTTCTCGGCTTGCAGACGCGCCGGGTTCAGTTCACGCCCGATTTAATGCCCGCCGATATTCTCGGTTCCGAAGTCCTTGAAGAAGCGTCCGGCGGCCGCCGCAGTTTTCGCTTCGTGCGCGGACCCATATTCGCTCAATTGCTGATGGCCGACGAGATCAACCGGGCGAGCCCCAGAACCCAATCGGCACTGCTCCAGGCAATGCAGGAATATCATGTCACGGTCGCGGGCGAGAGGCATGATCTGCCGCGCCCCTTTCACGTGCTGGCCACCCAAAATCCGCTGGAGCAAGAGGGCACCTACCCGCTGCCAGAGGCCCAGCTCGATCGCTTTCTGATGCAAATCGATGTGGAATACCCCGATCGCGCGGCCGAAAGGAAGATCCTCATCGAGACGACCGGCGACGCCAGCGCGGCGCCTACAATCGCGATGAGCGCTGAGGATCTCATTGCGGCGCAGCGGCTCGTACGCCGGCTTCCGGTTGGGGAAAGCGTGATGGAAGCCATTCTCGATGTCGTCCGTCTGGCCCGACCCGGCGAGGGCGATCCGGCGGTCACCCGGCATATTGCCTGGGGTCCCGGACCGCGCGCGGCGCAGGCGCTCATGCTGGCGACACGCGCGCGCGCCCTCCTCGGCGGGCGGCTTTCGCCCTCCCTCGACGATGTCGTAGCCCTCGCCGTCCCGGTGCTCAAACATCGCATGGCGCTCACCTTTGCCGCGCGGGCCGAGGGCGAGACGGTCGGCGATCTCATTGCCCGGCTGGCCAAGCGGCTCGGCTGAACGATGCCCGCAGTCCGGCTTCTTGAAAAGAATGCCAGCCGCATTGCGGCGCGCCACAAAGATCATGCGCTCGAAATGGCGCAACGGCTCCCGAGCCTCGTTGCCGCGGCGAAAGAAGTTGCATCGAGCGTCTTGCATGGCGTCCACGGACGAAGGCGGGCCGGCGAAGGTGAGAATTTTTGGCAATATCGGCCCTTCGCGGCGGGCGAGGCCGCGAGCCGGATCGATTGGCGCCGCTCCGCCAAGGACGAACGTCTCTATGTTCGCGAGCGCGAATGGGAAGCGGCGCATACGGTTTTCATCTGGATCGACCGCTCCGCATCCATGTGGTTTACTTCCAGTCTCGCATTGCAGCCGAAAATAGATCGCGCACTCGTGCTCGGCCTCGCTTGCGCCGATCTTCTCGTGCGCGGCGGCGAGCGGCCGGGCCTGCTTGGCCTGACGCCCGCTCTCGCGGTCAGAAATATCGTCGAACGGTTCGGGCAAGTTTTGTTGGCCCAGGAAGGCGCCGCGGGCTATGTGCCGGAAGAGTTGCCAGCGGCCGTGGCCCTGCCGCGCGGCGCCCACGCCATTCTAATCGGCGACTTTCTCGCCGATCCGGCGCAGATTTCGGCCATGATCGAGAGCGTTTCCGCGCGCGGCGCGATTGGACACCTCGTGATGATCGCGGATCCGGTTGAAGAGATCTTTCCGTTCTCCGGGACCACCGAATTCGCCGATGTTGATTCGCAGGCGCGGTTGCGCGTGGGCCAGGCCGAAACCTTTCGCGAAGAATATATCCGCCGCCTCGGCCTCCATCGCGATGCCATTGGCGCCTCGGCGCGGGCGCGGGGGTGGACCTTGACGGTGCACCGGACCGACCGGCCCGCCACCGCGGCCCTGCTTGCCTTGCGTATGCAACTCGATGCCACTGCTGTCCCCGCTCCTTTCGCCCCGCGAGGCGCCGCACGCTGATGCCTGGGATTCCGCTCGCTTTCACGTTTCCGTTTGTCCTCGCGGCGCTCGCGGGCCTGCCATTGTTGTACTTTCTGTTGCGCATTACGCCGCCCCGCCCGGAGCTTGTGCCGTTTCCGCCGCTGCGGCTCATTCTGGGTCTCCGCCCGAGGACCGAGACCGCGTCGCACACGCCATGGTGGCTGCTGCTTTTGCGTCTTGCGATCGCGGCCACGATCATTTTCGCGATGGCCGGGCCGGTGTTGAATCCACTGCCCGCGGCAACCGCGCGCGCGGGGCCCTTGCTCGTCGTATTGGACGACGGCTGGCCGGCAGCGCCCAGTTGGGAGCGCAAACTCGCCGCGGCCGGGCGCCAAATCGCGGCGGCGGAGCAAAACGCGCAACTCGCCGCCGTCGTGGCAACATCGGAGGCGGGCCGCGACATTGTGCCGCTCGATGCGGCCAAGGCGCAAGATCGCCTGCGGGCGCTAAAGCCCGTGCCGTTTGTTCCCGACCGGCTGCCAGTTGTTTCAGCGATCGAAAAATATGCCGTTGCGCAGCAAAAAAAGCCCGCGATCGTATGGATCGCCGATGGACTCGAACGCGGCCATGCGCGGGAGTTTGCAGGCAAGCTTGCGGCGGTTTCCGGCGAACTCACTGTTGTAACGGATTCGACAACCGTTCGCGCGCTCGCAGGCGTGGAAAACCAAACCGGCCGCCTCGATGTGCGGGTGCTCCGCGCTGCCCTCTCCGGTTCGGACCAGGGCGTCGTCCGCGCGCTCGATCGCAAGGGGCTGGCGCTCGGTGAAGCACCGTTCGAATTTGGCACGGCGAAGGAGACGCAAGCCAGTTTCGAGTTGCCTGTCGAATTGCGCAACGAGATCGCCCGCCTCGAAATCGTTGGCGAACATTCCGCGGCGGCGGTTTATCTTCTCGACGAGCGCTGGCGCCGCCGCCGGATCGGCCTCGTCAGCAGCGAAACGGCGGACGTCGCGCAACCTTTGCTCGCGCCAAGCTATTATCTCACTAAGGCGCTTTCCCCCTTCGCGGACGTCCGTGAAGCAAGGCCTGCCGCCGCTGATCCAATACGCTCGCTTCTCGACGATCATATGGCGATCATGATCCTTGCCGATGCCGGCTTGGTGACGGGTGAGGCGCATGACGGCCTCGCACGCTTTGTCGAGGACGGCGGCATCCTCGTGCGCTTTGCCGGAACCCATCTCGCCGCGGCCTCCGGCGATCTTGTCCCGGTCAGGCTGCGCCGGGGCGGTCGCGTGCTGGGCGGCGCGATGTCCTGGGATACCCCCAAAAAACTTGCGCCGTTCGAGCGCGAGAGCCCATTTTTTGGCTTGGCTGTCCCCGATGAGGTAACCGTTTCGCGCCAAGTGCTCGCCGAACCGGACCCTGGCCTTGCCGCCAAGACCTGGGCGCGGCTTTCGGACGGAACTCCGCTCGTGACCGCCGCGCGGCAAGGCAAAGGACTGATCGTTTTGTTCCATGTCACGGCGGACACGACCTGGTCAAACCTGCCGATTTCGGGATTGTTTGTAGACATGCTGCGCAAAATCATTGCTCTATCGGGGGAGACCGCGAAGGATGTAGACGCGCAAGCCGGCGCCGGGACGAAATCCCTTGAAGCCGCGACCTTTGCGCCAAGCCGAAGCCTCGACGGTTTCGGCGTTCTTGGATCGCCACCCGCAAACGCGGCGCCGATTCCGGCCGGGTTCGATGGCATCGCGGAGCCCGATCATCCGCCGGGTTTTTATGGCCCTGCCGATGGCCTGATTGCGGTCAACACTCTGGGACCGAAGGAAACGCTCGCGGTGGCGGATTATTCCGGGTTTGGTATTATCGACCAGCCGTTGCGCGAAACCGGGCCGATCGATCTCAAGCCCTGGCTGCTCGCCGTTGCGTTTTTCTTATTTGCTGCCGACACCTTGGTCTCGCTTTGGCTCTCGGGCAGCCTGCGCGGGCGCGCGGGGCGCGCCGCCGCTTGCCTCGTTCTTATTGCCGTTGGCTCCACGATGCTTGTCCCTGCCCGGGCCGCGGCGGAGCCTGCCGCCACGGAAAGCGTGTCCCCCCGCGTTGACGCCGCGTTGACGACGCGGCTAGCCTATGTTGCAAGCGGGGATGCCAAAGTCGACGAGGTGAGCAGACGGGGCTTGATGAGCCTTTCGCTTGTGCTAGCGCGCCGCACGTCGCTTGCGCCTGGCGAACCTGCCGCGATCAATCCGGCGCGAGACGAATTAAGTTTTTATCCGCTTCTTTATTGGCCCATCGTGGCGGGCAAACCGCAACCGCCGCGCGAGGCGATCGCTAAGGCCGCCCTTTTCATGAAACAGGGCGGCACAATTATCTTCGACACCCGCGACGCGCTCGCTTCGCGGCCCGGCGGACCCCCGACGCCGGAAGCCAAATGGCTCAGGGCCTTGCTCGATGGCGTCGATGTGCCTGCGCTCGAACCCATTCCCGCCGACCATGTCGTGACGAAAACCTTCTATCTCATCGACGGTTTCGTTGGCCGCTACACGACGGGCGCGACTTGGATTGAGGCGCTGCCCCCGGCCCCCGCCGATGGCGGCCCGCGCCCGGCCCGCGCGAGCGACAGCGTCTCGCCGGTCATCATCACCGGCAACGATCTCGCGGCAGGCTGGGCGAGTGACTCCGACGGCGAAAGCCTCTATTCGCTGGTGCCGGGAGGCGAGCGCCAGCACGAGCTCGCGCTGCGCGGGGGCGTCAATCTGGTGATGTACACGCTCACGGGCAATTACAAATCCGACCAGGTTCATGTGCGCGATTTGCTGGAGAGGCTCGCGCATTAAGGTAGATTAGTGATTGGCTCGCGTTGGGCCAGAAACTAAGTCTCAAGATATGCGTCAAGGATTTCAAGGCTGTAACAAACTTGAGAATATCGCCGCTCGCCCGCGAAAAGATCCTCGACATTGTCATGAGCGCGGCGCGTCAGCCGAACTGTAATTTACAAACTCTTTCTGTCACGGCCTCACTTTCAACCCACCGCCAAAGAAGAAGAAAAGAAGGGCGCAGAGGGGAACGCGCACAAGTAAACGCCGGAAATTTCACGAAGCGTTCGTGAAACATTATTCTCCAGCGGAGCAAGTTGTTCAAGCCGCCGGCGCTGCCTAAAATAGCCGTTCGTAGCGGCGATGTCCTTATCAAAATCGACCAGGACCCAGACATGGAACCCACCCCCGAGATACCGGCCACTCCCCATCCGCCGTCCGCCTTAGACGAACTCATTCACATCCTTGCATCTTGGGGGGTGACGGGCGTAACGCTGGCGTTAGCAGCACTTCCCTTAGCTGTGGCCATCACAGGTTACATCCTTCGGAATAGGTACGAGGGAAAGATCGACAATCTGGAGGGCAAAGTCGATCTGCTTGAGGCCACAATTGAAAATAATCAAGTGAAGGCCAAGGAGAAATACGACGAACTCGATAAGAAATACCAGGACCTCGATAAAAATTACCAGGACATTCTCCGTGGCGGTACAGAGATCCAGACGCAGCGCCAGGAAATTATCGCGGTCGCAGAAGAGATTAAGACGCGACTAGGGGCGACCGACTGCGCGGTGCTTGTACCCGCTCCCACCTCCATAGCTGGGGACAAACCAAACGAGTTGGTCTTCCTCTATGCCAGCGGTGCCCAAGCAGTGAAATTAAGGCGCGTTCGCGTTCCGATTGAGAAAAGCCTATCTGGCTCAGTATACCAGTCTGGCGAGACCAAAACTGATTCTCCGCCGACATCAGGCAGCGCCTTTGCGAGCCGCGTCGACAAAGTCACGCATCACACCACGAGCCAAACGCTCTCCGTCTGTCTCCGCTACAAGACCGAACGCTTCGGAGTCGCCCAGTTCCTCAACAAGCACAACGGCCAAAGATTCGACCGTGAGGACGAGCGCAGGGCGCAAGACCAATGCACGGCGCTTGCCCCTCTGGTTGCCAACTTCCTCGCAGATCCACGGCGATTGATAGAGTTGGGTCATGCGCCGCGAAGGAAGCAAATTGAGGCAACGATAATGTTAGTTGACCTCACCAATTACGGTGCATTGTTCGACGAACTGGATAGCAGCGCCATCACCGACTTGCTGAACGAGTATTTTCAGGAATTGTGCACGATCGCGCTGCTGCACGGTGGGTTTATCGACCAGTTCGTTGGCGACGGTGTTCTGCTGACCTTCAACGTTTTCCGGAGCCAGGATGCGCACCAGTCGACGGCGTTTGCTGCTGCCGTAGAGATGCGCACTGCTTTTCGCAACCTGCGAGCTATATGGCAAACTCTGGGCTACCCTAAAACCGATAGTTTGTTTGTGCGGATAGGGCTTTCCTGCGGTCTGGTAACAATGGCCGAGGTGGGCCACGCTCAAGCGCGGCGCACCACGGTAATCGGTCCGGCTGTAAATGCTGCTGCGGACGCGTGCCAGTCAAGTTCACGCGATTGTGATGTTATCGTTTTGACGCCAAAGATGAAAGAATCGGTCGCCAATGATCCGGAACTTGACGGTGTCGAGGAGACGAAAATGGACAAGGAAAGTTTTTATGTGCTTCGGTAGCACCTTAAACGATGCGTAGCACGGGAGCATTGTCTAGCCGCCGGATATGTGAAACCCGACCGCGAGCCAGATCCCGGCCGCGACAAAGCCTACTCCCGCTATGCGGGAGATCAAGCGGCCAACCGGCACAAGCTTTTCAATGAGCACGAAGGCGGAGATCGCGGCGATCCACAGCACGTTCATCACGCCGCCGACGAACAAAAGCGCCATCAATATCCAACAGCAGCCGACGCAATAAACGCCATGATGCAGTCCGAGCCGCAATGCGCCCAATGGATCGCGGCGAAACCCGCCCTGCCGCTGTATGAATAGTAGCGGTGATTGGCAGTGTGCCAAACATCTATCCTTGAGCGGCGTCCACTGGTAAATGCCGGCCGCGATGAGAACGATTCCGCCAAACACTTGGTTAGTGCTCGCCATCATCGGGTCGAGCAAGGCCGCGCGATCAAGAGCCCACTGCGCCACGGTTGCGGTGAGCGCGAAGCCGGTCCAGGTCAGAAGATACCCGGCGGCGAACCAACCGGCCGCCGCGAACGGCTTACCCTGCGCCGATGCTTGCCTGGCAACCCGCGCATAGATCAGAATCATCGGCGCGGCGGATGGGGTCATCATGCCCACCATCATCACCGCCCACATGGCGAATACGTAAACGAACTCGATAGCTTGCCACGGGGAAGGCGCGGGCGCCATGATCCCCTTGCCGGCGGGAACCATCCGAAACCCGGTCATCTCCATCGAGCCCATGTCCATGCCCGCGGCAAGCCACAGCACATAAGCCCATGAGAGCGCGGTCAGCGCGGCGAGCGTAGCCGCCACAATGATGCGGTCGCGCCGGAGGATGATCTCCAGCATCGGCTCGGCCATGGCCGTCAGCGGATGACCCCGGTTCCAGTGATATTCAACTCGGCGAAATGAGCGTGCGAGTCCGCCAGATTGAGCTCGATGGCGCCGCTTGTCTTCGCCCAGCCGCGTCCGACCTCAGCCAAGGTAAATTCAAAGCCCTCCGGCATGTCGAACCGCGCGCGGTGCTCTTTCTTTGTTACTGGATTGATGATCGGCTCACCGCGCGCCTTAACAACGCCAGGAACACTAAGGTGCGCATTGCGCGCATTCACATCGATGTCGAGGTCAATCCTGGCGAAGACCGGATCATGAACTTTTTCCAGCATCGATGAAAAGACCTGAAAGAATGTCGCGCCAGGTTCCGTGTCTTGCCCACTCATGATGCGGAGAATGGCATCGCGCTGCGCGGGGGTCGCGCGTTCATCGACGATCGGGACGGCTTGACCGTGCCCCTCATGAATCGGGCCCGGAAATGAAAACACCCCGGCAAACATCAGGCCGTCGAGCTTGGTGCTGCCATGGTTTCCTTCATCGATCACGATCCCGACAACTGCCGTACAATTGCCGTGGGTAGGAAGAGCGTTGAACTGGCAAGGGCAACCGTAGGCGCAATTGCACTGGGCAAAATTCCGGCCTTTGAGATGCCATTCAACGTCCGCCATTGCCGCCTCCGGGGATTTGTTTCCAAGCCGTCATTAAAGATAGCGCCCTTTGCCGCCCCCCGGAAGGTCAAATATTGCATCTTGCCCATCGAAAGCGCGCGAAGGCCGGCTGCCTGCTGTCGTAAGCGTTCACATAAAGCAATCGCGACAAGGCGCCGGGAAAATGATCAAGAAGACGTGCGATGTAGACAGCTCTATCTCTTTGGCTTGGTAACGGCGGCCATCACGATCCGCGAGGGCCTTATCATGGCTTCGAGCCGCAGCACCTCGTTGAGCTTTGCCTCGGTCAACAATCCTTCATCGAGGACGATTTCGGCAATGGCGCGGCCCTCGTCGAGCGCCCGCCGGGCGATGCGTGAGCAGGCCTCGTAGCCGAGCACCGGCCCGAGCGCGGTCACGAGGCCGATTGAATTTTCGGCGAGGTCGAGGCAGCGCTCGCGATCCGCCTCGATGCCGTTGACGCAACGGCTTGTAAGCGTGTCGATGGCCGCGCGTAGCATCCGCAGCGATTTCAGGATGGAAAAGCCGATCGTCGGCTCGAAGGCATTGAGCTGGAGTTGGCCACCCTCGGCGCACAGCGTCACCGTGAGATCATGGCCGATGACGAGATAGGCGACCTGGCTCACCACCTCGGGGATGACCGGGTTGACCTTGCCCGGCATGATCGACGAGCCAGCTTGAACGGCGGGCAAGCGGATTTCGCCAAACCCCGCGCGCGGGCCGGAGGAGAGCAGACGAAGATCGTTGCAAATCTTCGAAAGTTTTACGGCGATCCGCTTCAGCACGCCCGAGAACAAAACGAAGGCGCCCATGTCGGAGGTCGCCTCGATCAAATTGGCGGCGAGCACCATCGGTTCGGCCGAGAGATGCGCCAGCTCCTCGACCGCCAGCGAAGCGTAACGCGGATCGGCGGTGATCCCGGTGCCGATCGCGGTTGCGCCGAGATTGACTTCGCAGAACAGAGCGGCGGCCTCCCGCAGCCGGTCGATGTCTTCCTTGACGGTGGTATGGAACGCATCGAATTCCTGGCCGAGCGTCATCGGCACCGCGTCCTGTAATTGGGTGCGGCCTATTTTGAGCACGTCGGCGAATTCAACTGCCTTGGCCTTGAACGCATAGGCGAGTTCTTGCAGTGCCCGCGCGACTGGAACGGCCGCGAAGATCACCGCAAGACGCAGCGCCGTCGGATAGGCGTCGTTGGTCGATTGGGCCATGTTGACGTCGTCGATCGGGTGAAGAAACTGGTAGTCGCCGCGCCGGTGGCCCAAGAATTCCAGCGCGAGGTTGGCGATGACTTCATTGGCGTTCATATTGGTCGACGTGCCGGCGCCGCCCTGCACCGCATCGACCACGAATTGATCGAAGAAAAGACCATCCTTGGCGATGAGATCGCAGGCGCGATCGATCGCGTCGGCCTTCTCCGGGGCCAATTGCTTAAGCCGCCGGTTGGCGCGCGCCGCCGCCTGCTTGACAAGCGCAAGGGCTCGGACAAGCTCGGGAAAGTGCCCGATCGGAATGCCGGTGATCGGAAAATTTTCGACCGCGCGCAGCGTATGGATGCCCCAATAGGCCTCCGCCGGGATATCCCTCTCGCCGAGCAGATCGTGCTCGCGCCTTGTCGCGGCCCGATTGAAGCCGCGTCACGCGGGTTACGGTGGGCGTGAGACTGGCAGCTGTGTCTTCGGCGGGCGGAGCGCGGAGTGGTTCAAGAAGTTCTTTTGTCACAAGGGGTAAACTGGTTCAAAAGGGCTCAAACGAGCGACCACGCAATCACTGCCGCTTTCGGAAGTTGCGACTGCGACGGTTCCACAATGTTATATGGTAGCTGGCGGCAAAAATTGAGCCCCGTTTGGCTCGAACTCATGGCTGCGAAATGAAGATAGGATCCGGCGAACAGACGGAGGGAGCGCCGTCAATGCAAAGCTTCGGAAGATGGACGATGCTCGCCGCGGCGGCTTGGCTTTCCTGCCCGCCCGGCTATGCGCAAGACATAATGCGCCACGTCGATCTTTCGAGCCCGATGTTTTCCTCGGCTGAGATGAGCCGGGCGGAGGTCGAGGCAAGCCTCAAGGCGGCGCCCGCCGGCGCTGATCTCTCCGGTAAAAGCCTCAATGGGCTCGATCTTTCCGGGCTCGATTTTTCCAATGTCAATTTCCGCGCCGCGCGTATGAACAAGGCAAATTTTTCGCGCGCGAAGCTCGACGGAGCGGTGCTCGATCAAGCCTGGGCCATTGCCGCGGATTTTTCTGGAGCGAGCTTGCGGAAAGCCAATCTCTTCGCAAGCCAGATGCAAGAGGCAAAATGCGACGGCGCCGACTTTTCCGGCTCCCGCGTTGCGGCTGATCTCTCCCGCGCCAGTTTGCGTAAGACCAGGTTTACCGGTGCCGACCTTTCCGCCGACATGAAGAACCAGTCGATGGGGCTGATGCGCGCAGTGCTCAAATCCGCCGACGCCGCCAGCGCCGATTTCGAAGGCGCCAATCTCGCTTTGACCGATCTGCAATTTGCGAAATTTCCGGGCGCGAATTTTTCTGGCGCCTCCCTCGCCGAGGCCGAGGCAGGCGGCGCCGATTTTCGTGGCGCGATCTTCGGCGGTACGTAATCTCACCGGCACCGATGTCGCGTCGGCCCGGATCGACGCAGCGCAGGAAAAAGCTTTTGCGAGCGCCAAGAACC
>CAVQZL010000026.1:0-10361 GCA_963718265.1 uncultured Alphaproteobacteria bacterium
CAATCTCAACCAGATGCCGGTGATGCGTGAAAAACAGGACCTGTGTCTTACGGGACAACTGGCGAAGGACTTCAAACCCCGTCGCAGCGCGGCCATCATCGAAATTGATGAACAAGTCGTCGGCGACGAACGGAAGAGCATTCGCGCGGTCGAGATAATCTTCAACTGAGGCAACCCGCAACGCCAGATAGAGTTGATCTGCTGTACCGGTGCTCAGTCCGCTAACGCGAACTATTTCACCCTTCGGGCGAAGACCCGCAAGTTGGGCGCGGTCGTGTTCATCGAATTCGACCTGGAGATTGCTGAAGGAACCGCCCGTAAGAGTGGCGAAGACTTGTCCGGCACGCTTGAGCAGTGGCGCCTGCTTTTCGCGCCGATAGCGCTCGATGGCCCATTGCAGCATGGTGGCGGCGGAACGAACGCGGACGTATTGCTCTGCGACCTCCCGCATTTCTGCGAGCGCTGCTTGTCTGGCCGCCGCGGCTTCTGCCGCACGGTCGTCGCCACCGATCGCATCGAACGCACTTCTCGTCTGCGTGCGGTGTTCTGCCGCCTCGGTAAGACGATCGCGTAAATCCTTCAGATTCTGTTCCAGCGTCTGTTCGTGAGCGCTCACCTGATCGATTTCGACGGCTTCACATTCCTGACTCAACTCAGCCAGCGGCAGTCCGTCACCTTCCTTGGCGAGTACGCCCATGACCCGGACGCGTTCGCTCTCCAGTTCACGAGCCTTGTCGGAGTTGAGGATCGCGGCCTTGAGCTTATCGATGTTTTTTGCGCTGGCGGCTTTTTGAAGGCGTTGAATCGTCTCGCGCGCTTCGCGCCCTGACGCCTCGCACTCATCGATCTTCTTTTGCAGCGCCGAAATTGCCGCATCCTTATTCGTTTGCTGCTCGCGAATTCGTTTCGCGGCCTCAAGTCGGCGCTCCAGCTCAATGACCGCGTCCTCAGGGCTGAGTTTCGCAAGATCAGTTGCGACAACACCCACGAGGGTAGCAACGTCCTGCGTTAAAACTTCGATATCTCTTTCAATCTTCTCGATACGATCATGCCGGAGTTGATGGATTTTGACCGCGATCTCCCGCATTTGGTCGATGGCATCAAGCTGAGCGGTGGCAGCCTCCGGCTGCGTGTCGGCAGCCAAACCAATGAGTTTTATGGCGGCGGCCCAGTCCGTTCGCCAGCCGCGCCACGCCGCTTCTGCCGTTTCTAACGCCGTGGTCTTACGGACCTGATCGGCTTTCAACTTGCGAAGCCGTTCCTCCGATTGCCGTCTGTTGGCAGCGTCATTTTCGTGCTGGCTCTGAACAGCGGTCGCGGCCTCTATCACGATCCGTAGTGGTTGGCCGTCGAGGGCGACCGGTTTAGCGGTGACCGCCGCCAATTCCGCGAGAATACGAGCCGCGGATTTCGACTCCTCTTCGCGCAAAGCCTCCAGTTGGCGGCCGGCCGTCTCTCGCCGCCCGACCGCTTCAAGTATCTCATTGCGGGCGGTGAGCCACTCCAGCATCAAATCCGGCGCGACCGGTTCGAACGAAGCGCCTGTCCACATCCCTTTCCAGGCGGTCTCCAAGGTGCGGCCTTCTTCGGCAAGCACACTCTCCTCTTCCCGTAGACCTTCCAGCAATTCCTGCTGCTCGGCGATCTGACGGGTGGTCAAGGCGATCTGAGCCGCTGCCTGCGCATTGTCGAAGCGGCGATCCGCCACAGTGTCGGCAGCGGTGACAGCGGTTTCATAGGTGTTGGTCAGGTCGGCTTCGGCGCCAGTAAAGGCGTGGATTTCATTGTCGGGAACTGAAACGCCTTCGACGAAGCGCCGCCGGATTAACGACCAACCGGAATCGCGGAATTCGCGCGCGGCGACAACGTCCTTCGGGGCGACTGCATCCTCGTCATGGGCAAGCCTCTCATGAGCCTTGCGATGTCTTGCCAACTCCTGCTCGGCGGTTCGGAAACGTTCGCGACAAGCCTGCATCCGGTGGTCGGCGTTGCGCCGGTCATCACGATGAGTTTGTATCGTGTCGCGGGTAGGCACCGGCGTTGACGCCAACGACTGCTCGTCGGCAATTAGCGGCTTGAGGGACTTGAGGCGGCGCTCAATAGCAGCTTTTGCCTCTCGGCTTTCGGTTTCGGCGGTTTTTATCCGTGAGGCAATGTCACCGCTCTCACGGGTCGCTTTGACCACAGCAGCGAGTTTCGACACATCGACGGACGCACCCATGCCATCAAGCTCTTGCTGCACGTCAGAGATTTGACCTGCCAATTCGTCAACGGCGGCCTTCGCATTCGTAACGCCGGACGCCCGCTCTCCGCGGGAGCTTAGGAGCGTGCGAAGGACGGTAACCTTCGTACGCGGCGGAATTCGCTTCATCAGCGTTTCTACCGCGTCGGCTTTCCATTCCAGTTCCTGGGCGAGCCGCCGCAGATTTTCCTCTGCGCTGGCAAGTTCGGCGCGGCGATGGGGCAAATCCGTCTTTTCTTTTTGCACTTCGATACGGCGCTTATGAAACTCCTGGATGTCGTCCTCCCGGATCAAAAGCTCCTCATTGCACTCCAGCGCTTTACGCTGCTCTCGTTCGGTTTCGAGCTGCTCGTTGAGAGTCTCGACGCGCGTCGTCGCACCCAACTGGTCACGCTCCGCCGCGTCAAGGATAGAGGCCGCGTCCTCGGGGAGCGGTATGACCTGACCCAAGGCTTTGCTCTCTTCGTCGAGTGCCGTGATCATCCGGACATCCCGGTAAACACGGCGGATGCGGCTCAGCTTGCGTTGCTCGCGGGAGATATCTTCGTTCTGCTTTTCAAGGGCGTTATAGGCTTCCTGCGCATCGTCATATGCGCGTTTCACCTCCTGCCACTTGGCGGCCGTGACCGTATGCTCGCGAAGCTCCTTTTCGGCAGTGTCGAGACGGTCCAGCGCTTGGTAATATTTCCTGTGCGCCGCCTTCCGTGAAGACCATAGGCCATCGGCTTCCTCGGTGAGCGCTTTGAGCCGGTCGCGCAGCCCAGAGAGTCCGGCGCCCGCCGAGAACAGCATCTGGCCGACTTCGTCTTTCGCGTCGAGTATTTCACGACCGCCCGTGCGAAGGCGCTCATGGTCGAGGCTGAACATGCGCGTGAAGAAAGCCAGATCGGCCCCGGCGAGAAACGGGGCCAGCGCGCCAGCACCTCCGGAGATCGGCACCTCGTCCGCGGTCAGCAGCGTATCCTTGTTTCCCTTGCGGCGCCGAATCTCCAAAGGCTTCCCGGCGTTCTCCAGGACAGCGCCAATTCTCATGCTGCCGTAATCGTGCAGGAAGTTGTAGCTCGAATTGCCGGGTATCCCGAACAGCAAGTCCTCGATGGCGGACAGCGCTGTCGATTTGCCGGCCTCATTCGGCCCGAACACGATGTGGAAGTCGGAGTCGCTCGCAGGCAGTGCGAGATGCGTATCGGTGAAACGGCCATAACGTAGAAGGTCGAGCCGCTGAAACCTCATGGCTCAATCCTCCTGCGCCGTAAGGTGCGCATTGAGGAAGCCACGGACGTGCGTGATGAGAGCGGGATAATCCGCCTGAACCGCCGCTGTCAGGGCAGCGTCCTCGATGTCGTTCCGTACATCGGGTGGGAGCTTGCGGACAAGTTCGCCGACATCTGTTTCCAATTGAGCCAGCAATTCGGGATCGGCGGCGGCATCTCCCAACATGCGGTGAAGTTCTCCCAGCGCATCTTCGCGGCCGGCTAGCAGCGCGGGATCGAGCATGGGTTCCGTGGCTATGACAACGCGCTCGATCCATGCCACGGCGTCGCCGAACCCAAGTGCCACAGCCTGCGCCTCAGCGAGAAGATGTTCGGTCGAAATCAGAAGATGATCATGGATTTCGGTACGGCCGGTCAGCTCAATGCGGCAAGCGAGCAGCCGGCCGTCGGCACCTGCGTCGATCGCTTGCTCAATCGCTTGTCGCACGCGCTCGAGCGCCTCGGTATTACGGTTACAGCCGGCGACGCTAACTTGAAGACGCACCCAACGGACGACATCGGTGTGCAGCGCCCCCGCTTCGACGATTTCGCGGTCTTCAACAGAGACGAGAAATGCGCCCTTGGGGCCTGTTTCGCGAATATCGCGTCCCTGAAGGTTTCCAGGGAAAACCACATGGGGATTCTGATGGAGCACAAACCCGTGATGAACATGACCGAGCGCCCAATAATCGTAACCCTTGGTGACAAGGTCATCGACCGTGCAGGGTGCGTAGTTCGCATGGCCGTCCATGCCACCCATGCCGGTGTGGAGAACGCCGATGTTGAAGACGCCATGATCTGGCTCTGGGTATGCGGCGGCGAGATTGTCGGTAACGTCGCGTTGCCGGAAGCTCTGGCCGTGAAGTGCAACGCCAAGTTCCTTAAGCCTGAAGGTTTCAGGCTTGCGTGTGGAAAACACCTTGACGCCCTCGGGCATCGCCAAACGCCGGGTGATCTGGCTTTCCGCATCATGGTTTCCGTAGAGGACGAAGGCCGGGATGTTCGCTTTCGCGAGGCGGCCCATTTGACGGGCGAAGAATAAGCCGGTCTGATAATCGCGCCAGTCGCCATCATAAAGATCGCCCGCGATCACGACAAAATCGACCTCTTGGTCGATCGCCTCGCTGATGAGGTTGTCGAAGGCTTGGCGCGTTGCGGTGCGAATACACTCGACAGCAGGACCCTCATAGCCCGCAAGCCCCTTCAAAGGGCTATCAAGGTGAATGTCCGCGGTATGAATGAAGCGAAAGGATGTCAAACGTCCCCCACTGTTTGTTGGATCTCCGTCCATGCGAATAGGTCTTGCGTCACGGCGCATCCTCTCGACGCGACGATACCCTATTTAGGCGAACCCGTCGTCAAAGGATGTACATTTTAAAAAAAATAGCATGTGGCTCAGATAAATGAGGCTGACACAGCACGCCATCGTGTAAGAGATTACCGCCCGGCTACGCCGTTACAAGGGCTCGCTCTCTTTCAATCTTAATGATCATCCATCGATGAGGCTTGCCGTCAATCTCGAATTCAATCTCTTCGTCCTCTTCGGCGCCAAGAAGCGCCGCGCCCGAGGGGTGCTGTGCGGAGATGATGCCCAGATCAGGGTCGTGTTTGTCGCTCGTTAACTTGACAACGCGAACCCTGGTGTCGCCGCTCATTTGCACTTGTACGCGGTCGCCGATCTCAACGACCATTCCCTTATCCTCCGCCGGCATGTCGGCCGAAGCAGTCGTCTTGTCCTTATGCGCGCTCGTCGTTTCTTCGGCCGGCGGCGCCGTTTGCTCGCTGGCCTTTGGCGAAGCTGTCCGGAATTCCGTCCACACCGTCGGCGCTTCGTCAGCGCCAACAGCCTCGATGTCCAGGGACTTGAGACTGCGAACGAGATCGTCGATACAGCCGTCCGGATCAAGCCTGAAACTCGATCCCCAACACCGCCAGAACCGCCAGCCGACGCGCTCCATGACACGCTGCCGCGTCAAGTCTTCGGTCCAGCGCTCGGGCCCGTGGTATTGATCGCCATCAAGCTCGATGGCAAGGCGCCGATCCTCGCGCCCCTCGACCACGAGGTCGATGGAATAGGGGCCGACTTTGACTTGCGGCTGCACGCGATAGCCGAGGGCGAGCAGACGGGCGAGCACATCGCGCTCAAAGCCGGATTGGCAGAGGGACATTAGATTTCCGGCAGGCGTTGCCCTTCCTTCCATCGGGTTCTTGAAGTGCCGAAGGACTTTCGCTTTCAAGTCGTCCGGCTTAAGCATGTCCTCGCTCACTGAACGGAACAGATATTCGCGATCGCGGGCGCGCGAGAGAGCAACATTGAAGCGCTGCTGGAAGGGAAGCGCGGTCTTTGACGTGCAGGTTTCCGGACACTCGACCATGCTGATAAATACGATGTCCCGCTCCTTGCCCTGAAAGACAGCGGAATCACCGCACGCGATGTCGTGGCGCAGATAGACATCCTCACCGATGCGCTCCAATAACATCGCCTGAATGAGCTGCGCTTGCTTTGCGCCGATCAGCGAGATGACGCCGATGGTTCGCCCGGCCATTTTTGGATCGGCGGCGATGCGGCCCACTTCCTCCACGATGGCTTCGGCCTCCGCCAAATTTCGGTTTGATCTGTCCTTGCGGCCATGGGGCACATGGACATCAATAAGCGGCGGCGACAGGCGTTCGGATGCTTTGGGCACACGCACCGGTACGATCTCGTCCGTGTAGAACTGAAAGCTGAAGCGGATAATCGGCTCCACGCAGCGGAAGTGCTCCCTGAGCATGATCCGTGTGCCGGGGTAGCAGGCAAGCGTAAGCTCGTAGAGAGAATTTCCGGGCAGCATCAGCGCGCCGAACGGCTGGCCATCGAGATAGTGCATGCGGAGCGACCGGAGTTTCTGCTCCTCGATGAAAGCGGCGGTCGGGCTGACTTGCTTGTCGTCGCCAACGATCAAGACTTTCTTCGCGCGCAGGATCGCGGTCAGCGCGGAAATATCGGATTGCGATGCCTCGTCAAATATAACAAGGTCGAAAGAGCTAAGCGTCGCCGGGAGACTTTCGGAGATTCTCCAGGTGGGCATGATCCAGCACGGCACGGCGGCATAGGAAGACTCCATTGCCTCGCGTGCATCGCGGCGGAGCCGCGAAGCACTCTTGCCGGTGCCCTTTCCAATCTTGCGGATGGCGATCAAGAACATCTGCAAGGCGGCATCGACTTTGTGCGTAATGCGCGCTTTCAGCGTCAGGAGGGTTCGCAGCCGGACGACATCGTGGAAGAGGCGTCTCATCTCCTCGTCGGAAGTGCGCCTCTGTTCATCCAACTCCCTGAGACGCGCACGCCCGTCAATGGCCTGCAAGTACGACTTCTGTCTGAGCCCAACGCCAGGCGTCGCGCCAATCGTTGGGGGTCAAGGCGTCTTCAACGCCCTCCACCGGCTGCGTGCGGATAGAGTAAGCCCAATTCGGCGCACCCGACTTGGCGATGTCCGCGGCGACCCGCTCAACCGTCTCCAGGCGCGGGCGGAGGGCTCTTACCCGCTCAAGCTCGAGCAGGAGCGCCGACCATTCATCGGCGATTTTGTTGGCGGATATATCCGGATTGCCCACGGATGCGGCCAGAAAGGCCACAATGCTCTGCGATATGCGACCGGTGCAGGCGGCCAGTTTCTCGGTGGCTGTCGCGAGTTTGACGCGCGCGTTGCCGAGCCGATGGCGCGATACCTCGGTGCGGATCGATTCCGCCGCGCGGCGGGCGTGTTCCGCATCGGACACAATATCTGCGGCGTTCAAACCATATGGAAAGAGACGCTTGATTTCCTTTTCCACGAGGGGAACGTGCCGACGAATGCAATCAGCGAGGACGTTCACTCTTTCCAAAAGCACCTGAAGGGCGCGGGCGGCGTCGTCGGGACGTTCCGGGACGGCAGGAAGAGAATATTCGGCTGCAAGCGCTCTCCATTGGGCGAGCGCGCCCGTAAGCTCAACTCTCCAGGTGAGGACTTCGGCGATTTTTTTCCAATCCTCCTGTCGATCAGGGGCCTTTTCGAGAATGCGGATGCTGCTGAAGGTGGCACGCACATCAGACTTGCCAAAGGGCATGAGGCCGAAGGGTTTTTGCCCCGAAGCTGCGCGTTCCACTGCGGCGAACAGCTCCGCTTGCGTGTGCGCGTCGTCCGGCATGGAAACCGCATAGGAGGCCAAGGTCGTCCGCCGCCCGACGGGACCGCTGAGAGTGACAATAAGCTGAGTCGAGGGGACGCGCCGACTCATCGCTGAAACCACGACGACTCCATACTGCAAAAAGATTGGCGAGCCAGGGCGACTTCAGACAAGTCTCGTGCGCAACGACAAGCGCCTCGACGGCGACCAGCAATGCTTCCGCGCGCGCAAGGGCGTCAGCCTCAGAGGAAGACATAACCGGGGCATCGGAACGCCGGTCACGTTCAATGCGGGCGGCGTTCGCCAAATCCTGATGGATCGCAGCGAGCGTGGCGGCATCAGGAAGATCGGAAACACTGGGCAGGGTTGCGCCCAAGTAGTCCAGATCGCCTCTCAGCGCTTTGCGGGCGGTGCGGACGGCGGCTACATCCTCGTCACTGAAATTCGGCTTATGGGCGTTCGAAAACGCGAACCGGTCGGAAAACCAGCCGCAGCGGTCGCGGTCGCGGACAATTTGCTCGGCAAGTTCGATGGGCAGAATGCCATCCGTATCGGCACCGGCGCCAATACGGTGGAGATGCTTCTCGGCGAAGCCGCGCATCTCGGCATCAATCCTGGCGATGCGGCGCTCCAGTTCGGCGATGCGCCGCTCGCTGTCGGCGATGTCGCGCTCGGTCGTCCGGGTATCGAGGGAAGCGATTTTCGAGGCGAGGATATTGACGGTTGCCTCAAGCTGCTTGAGCCCCTCGCGTTCGGAAGTGAGGAGGCTGATCGCCAGGTCACGAATCCCTTTCGGGATTTGGTCCCGCAGAACGGCGAGCGCGCCTTCGCTTTTTGACGTAACGAGTACCCGCCTGCCCGTTGCAAGATAATGGCAAATGATATTTGCGATGGTGTGCGTCTTGCCGGTACCTGGCGGTCCCTGCACGACCACGCCTTCTACCTCCGGGCTCTCCAGCCGCCGTACAATGGCGATCTGCTCGTCATTAAAGGCTTTCGGAAAAAAGAATTGCTGGGGCCCGGTTTGCGCCGCTGCGGTTTTGGCTTGTTCAATCGAACCAGTTCCAGCCTCCGCGTAAGGCGCGCCAGCCTGTCCGCCAAAGCCCGTTTTAGGGAGAACGTAGGTTGGCTTGTTTGATGGCTCGGTCACGAGAGCGATAGCGGGGCTCGGCAGAGAGTTCGGCCGTCTCAACCGCCTGTCTCAGGCGCTCAAGGTCCGCCGTGAAGAAATTGTCTGAGCGTGGCCGCGCGTAGAGGACCCACGTGTCGGTAACGACGAGGCTGGGGCCCGCCTGGGGAACCTTCCGGTCATCCAGTTGCGCGTGATCCGGATGATAGCGCCCGCCGCGATCGAATTGCGCGCAGGCATAGCGAAGGATTGGCGTAAAGGTATCTTTTTCGAAGGGCGACAGTTCGCGCTCCGCAGGGAGCTTCGCGAAGTGCTCGCGGGCAAAGCGCGCCACAAGGTCCGTGCCCGGATTTTCCATCGCGGCAAACGGCTTGAGCGCCATGATGGGATCAACGCCGCGCGGACGAACGAGAATGGCGCCGGCATCGTCAAGTTCCAGTTCGACCAAACGCTCGACAATCGGATGATCCAGTTCATTGGGCGGCACCTTCCACCGCGCCATGCCCATGCCCAGGACAACCTCAAGAGGCCTGTCCGATCCTTCGAGCTTCAACGCCTGCTGAAGGCTGAAGAGGCGATCATAGATGTCAATCGTCTCGCGTCGCGGCCGTTCGGCTTCTGCCCATTGAGTCCAGGCCTGGGCGATATAATTGTCGACCATTTCTTTTGCCTCGGGAAACCGGTCGAGGCGCAATACAACATCCCGCAGCTCCTCTCCTGGCTTGGGCTTAAGAGTTTTTGTCACGTCCTCCCGATCAGCGACGCCTTGAGCAATCAACCGTTCGGCTTCTGTCGCCGGCATAACGGTTGTCCTGAGCGATTGGATAACAGGCTCCTTGAACGGATCGCGGCCAATGGTCAGCCAATCCTTCGCAGCAGCCGGCGGCGGCGGCGGGTCTGTGCGACGCAACCGATCGATTTTGACGTAGATCGGTCCGTCAACGTCCGGCAGGTCGTGGCGGATGCCGACCCGATTGCGCAGGTCCTCTTCATGAAGGATGACGTTGCCGTAGCTTGCCAGCGACCAAACTGGCTTGTCGGACAGTTCGATCAGTACCCGCACATACTCGATGAGCTGTGTAACGCCGCGCTGGGCGGCGGACTGTTCAGAGCTCGCAGAATCCCCCTGACCGGCCCTCACGGAAGATTCACTCACTGACTCTTTGTGAGGCCTGGTTTCCACTAGCGCTGGTTCCGTTTTTCCGGCAGAGAAATCCCAATTAAAACGCGCACCATCGTACACCATGGTTCTGCGGCCAACAAATAGTGCGCCTTGATATTAGGCGTGTGCGGATAGTTTTCCAGATAAACCACACCCGCGCATGGTGTCCCGCTCAGGCGAAGGATGGACTGCTCGCGATCGTGCGCTCAGAACCGGTTCAAATCCTTCCGCAGTTTTCGCCGTGGCTGTGCGCGCTTCTGAAACTCCGATTTAATCGGCAATGGTGCCGGCGGCGGTGGTAGTTTCGCCAGAACGCGCTTGGCCGATGGCAGCTTTTGGCCCGGAACGGCCGCCCCACCCATGCGCTGTGGCGGCAGCTATCGGGGTAACACCGGTCACGACAGCTCTTGCCAGGCGCGGCGGTTCATG
>CAVQZL010000027.1:0-13871 GCA_963718265.1 uncultured Alphaproteobacteria bacterium
ACCTCTCGATCGCGCGGCCCCTAGCGGACCGTCGCCATCCAAACAGCTGCTGCGAGGTGATCCCGTGACGCCGCGCGACCTCGGACACCACCGCCCCCACCGCCAGTGTCTCCTCGAGAATCCGAGCTTTCTCGTCGGACGACCACCGACGACGACGCCCCGTCCCCGTGAACACCTCGACCCGACGCGCGTCGCTCGGCTTAGGCTCAAGCTTATGGTCAAACATATTCACGTGCCGATCCCAAATCAGAGATCGGAATCTTGCCACCTCACACGTGATCAAGGAAGGCGCGGTCAGAACAGCGCTTACGGGAATTCGGCAGAACTACCCTAAGCTACGCGTAAGAGCGCCCGGCGGTGCTCGGATGCACGGGTCCCAAGCAGCGTCAATCGATCTTCCAGCGACGATGTTTGCTGGCCAAAAAGGTTCAGACGCCTCGTTATGTTGCGTCTAAGTTCGCTACCGCTGTTGCTTTGGACCCGCGGCCAACGGTCAGCGACCAGCACTCATTCGTGGTACACATAGGTGGGAATACGGACTTACGCAAAAGAGTCAGGCCACTACCACTTTCGGCGCCTGTTTTGGTCTGGACACTGTTTTCCATATCATTTAGGGTTAAGAGCGTACCTAAAGTTGACACCATTATCCACTTCCATTACGGATTAATGGCGCCCCGCTTTTGGGACAGCGAATTGTCAGTTCAGCGCTAACTCAAGCGAGCATTGTCTTGTCCGAGGGGTTACCGATCACCGAAGCCGTCGATGAGCGTTGTCCCGATCGAGCGGACGCCGATGCTATTGTCGCGGTCGTTGACAGCCGTCCGTTCCTGCGTGAATGCATTGGTCGCAGCATGCAGGCGGCCCTGTCGGCTCCGGTCGTCACATATTCAGCATTGTCAGACCTTGTGCAGGACCCTTCGGCGCGGCTTGTAGTCCTCTCTTTGATTGAAGCCACCAGCGAGGAGCGCTCGATCGCTTTAAAGGATCTCTCGGAATTGGCTGCTGGGCGCACAGTGATCGCTCTTGCCTCTACGAACGACGCGGACCTGGCCCGCGCCACCATCCGTTGCGGCGCGAAAGGATACATTCCAGTTACGATGGGATTTGAAATTGCGATTGAGGTGATACGATTTGTTCTGGCGGGTGGGAGTTACGTCCCACCCGATTGTCTACTTGTGACAAACCAGTCGAACCTCCCCTTGTCGGCGGAACTGTCGCGGCTCAGCATCCTCACTAGCCGTGAACTCTCGGTCGTGCGAGCAATCCAGCAGGGCAAATCGAACAAGATCATCGCCAACGAATTGAATATGTGCTTGAGCACGGTTAAAGTCCACGTGCGAAATGTCATGAGAAAGCTGAACGCTAAAAATCGCACCGACGTCGCGATGGTCGCGATGAAGGCGTAGTGGCGTAGTGGCGCTGGGTCGCGCCGCACCACCCACATTTTGTTTGCCTCGTCCGGCTGTGTCCCGCCAAGCCCCAATGCACACAGTTACGCAGTAAAACTGGTTTCGGTTGTTTCGAGCGCGGCGGCGCGTCAGAGCGCCAGAGAGCCTCCGTCAACCGAAGGCCGAGTCTCCTCACGCTGTCAAAATGAAGCGGCCTGCTTAAGAGTTGACTGAACGCTCGCAGCGCGGCATCAGCTCTCGTGGGAGGGCTGGGTTTCACCACCCGCGAGGAGGCGACCTCCAAGCATCCCGGCATGGATCCGTGACAACCGCCCCGAGTAAAATCGTACGTCAAAACGGTCTAAGAAGCGCTGGCGGGCGCCGGCGCGCAGACGGGCGCGTAGCTCAGGATCGCCGACAAGCCGAGTAAGTGCAGCACCCAGCGCGGCAATGTCACCAGGCGGCACAAGTAAACCAGAGTGCTCGGACTCGACCACTTCCGAGTGCGCACCAACCGGCGTCGCAACCACCGCAAGTCCGTCTGCCAGCCCCTCCAGAACCGACATTGCCAGCCCTTCGGCGTGCGATGGCAATACCAGGATGTCGGCGGTCGCGCGCAGGGCGGCGGCGCTGGCCTGATCGATCCAGCCCGGTAGGGTCACCTGATTGGCGAGCCCCAGATCAGCGGCTCGAATGCGAAATTCGTCCACCGGGCCGCCCCCGGCGAGCGTCGCTCGCCACGATAGCGCGGCCAGCTCCGGGCTCGCGAGGGCCTCCAGCAGCTCAGGCACCCCCTTGCGAGCGCTAAGATAGCCGAGGAATACGATGTGCACGGGACCCGCCCTCGAAGCATCTGGGCGCTCCTTCTTGAACGGCTTCGGATCCGGTACTGCGTTCGGCAAGACCACTATGGGCGCGTCTGGTAGCTCGAGGGCCGCGCGGAGGGTATGCTCCGCTTCAGTCCCCAACACAACGGTCTGTTCCGCTGCGGCGAACATGCCGCGCACCAAGCGTCGCATCAATTGACCTCGCGCAAGGACGTCCGCGGCGTAGTCGTAGTCATGGACGTGTAGTACGTACGGCAGCCGCACCGCGCGTGCTACCGCGGTGAGCGCTAGCTTACGAGACGTACTGCCTCGGCCGGTCAGGTTTGTGTGGATCAAGCCTGATGGGCCGGCAATTCCCATCCACGCTATGCGCCACGCCGCGGCGACAAGGTAGGCGGCGGACAGCGGGATGCGCCAGCGGGCGCTTCCGAGAAACCAGGGCCCCCGCGTATCGATGACACTATAGGCCGGCGTATCCGCGTGTTGCGGCAAAGCGGACAGGAAATAACCCATCTGCCGACCTATGCCGCCGCCGTGCTCCAGGCCGCCGGGACAAAGCAGGAGGACGCGTCTGACTTTGACCAAACCCAGAACAAGGGCTCCTATTCCAGAAATGGAATGTTGTCCAAAGCGCCACACGCTCACGGATTGAGCTTGGAGTCAACGACCAGTGAGTGCGGTTTTCCTTGGCGATCGACAAACTCCGCGTCCGCCACTCGAACGTAAGCGCCCTTTTGACCGAACTTTCCAAAGTGTCAGCCGGTCGGCGATTGTCCGACGCCGTTGATTCGGAAGCAGGTGAGAGATGAGTCGGCCAATGAGCCTTTGCACAAGTCGAAGAAGGGGGGCGGCTCGTGAGCTTGACCGGACCTGGCCGAAGGCGCGCCGCGGTCGTCTCGGGCCTGACGAGCCAGCCCCAACGTCCACTAGCTGTGAGCACAAGGGCGAACAGGTCGTCGGAGTTCTCGACAGCGCGCTGGTGCAGCTGGCAGGAGACAGGAAGATCGCTCGCTGACGAAGCTTCTCCAAACGCACGGCGCGTATGCAAGGGGACAAGGGCACGCAGGGACTTCCCAAATTGGCCCCCTGCTCATCAAGCGCACGCTGGTCCAGAAGCCGAGATTCTGGCTGTTCAAGACTAAGGCGTTGGCCGCCTTAGCGAAGGCGATGCAAGATCGAGAGCTATTTCCATAAGTCGCTGTAGCGTCCCCAGCGCAGCGGATTTGAAATCGGCGTCAGGATCGGATGCGGTTGTCCTGTCCTGTCTCTCCCCGGCTTGCTGGTCAAAATATGGTCACTCTCCGGCGCGGACACGCCCGCCCCGAGCGATTTTCTGAGACTAATGGCTTGAAATTTACTGGTGCCGCAAGAGAGATTCGAACTCCCGACCCCATCATTACGAATTAGGCCGTCTGGCCTTCCTTATCTTTCCTCACATTGGATAACCTTGACATTTTGCTTGGAAACGGCCGCCCGTTGTTGTATTTTGTTTCCGTAACGTTCCTTTCGTTGGCCGCGCCGTGGCGGCCGTGGTGGCGGCCGAAACCCAATGTTCAAGATCACCAAGCGGGCAGTCGACGCCCTTATCCCCACAACCAAGCGCTATCGACAAGCCTTCGGTGGCGGCCTTCGCGTCCGCGTCGAACCGTCCGGCGTCAAAACGTTCATCCTCGAATACCGCCCCGGCGCTGGCGGACGCGGCGTCGCCAAACAATCCCTCACGCTCGGACGCTACGGCCCAATGACCGTCGCCGAGGCGCAGAAGGCCGCCCTCGACGCTCTCGCCCGCGTCCGGCGCGGCGGAGACCCGGCGCGAGACAAACGGACAGAACGGCGCGCCCTGACCGTCGAAGCGCTCGCCGACCAGTTCCTCGCCGACCATGTATCAAAGCTCAAACGGGCGACGCGCGAGGCCTACGCGGTCGCCCTCGGTAAGCTCAAGGCCGAGCACGGCTCCCTCAAGGCGGAAGCGCTCACCCGCACGCATGTCGCGGCGCTGCATCACGGCCTCAGGGAAACGCCATATAGCGCCAACAAGCTCCTGGCGGTCGCATCCAAGCTCTATGCATGGGGCGGCGACCGCGGGCTTATTCCCGACGGCTACCCAAATCCGGCGCGCCGGATCAAACGCCATCGCGAAACCGCCCGCGAGCGTTTCCTGACCGCCGCCGAAATGGCGCGGCTTGGCGATGCAATTCGGCAAGCCGAGACGACCGGCCTGCCCTATGAGATTGACGAGACGAAACCGACCGCCAAGCACGCGGCGACGCCCGAGAACCAACTCGTCAAGCTCGACCCGTTCGCCGCCGCGGCAATTCGCTTGCTCGCTCTGACCGGCGCGCGTCTGCGTGAAATTCTCGACGCAAAATGGTCGGAGATCGACGCCGAGCGCGGCATCCTGTTTCTGCCCAATTCCAAGACCGGCAAGAAGCCGTTGTATCTCTCGGCCGCGGCACTGACCGTGCTCGCGGGCCTGTCGCGCCTCGTCGGCAATCCGTACGTCATTCCCGGCGCTAAAGCCGGCGCGTCGCGGGTCGACCTGCATAAGCCGTGGGCGGCGGTGACCCGCGCCGCCGGCCTCAACGGGCTTCGCATCCACGATCTCCGTCATTCGTTCGCTTCCGTCGGAGCCGCCCGATCGCTCGGATTGCCGATCATCGGGAAACTGCTCGGCCACTCCCTGCCGTCGACGACCGCCCGCTATGCGCATCTTGCCTCCGATCCGATGCGCCAAGCAGCCGATACGATCGGCGGCGCGATCGAGGCGGCGATGCGCGGCGAGAGCGCGACCATCACGCGGCTGCGCAAGTGACCGGGCGGCGCGGTCCCGTCTCGGGCTCAGGCGGGAGACCGACCTATACGCTCAGCACGGACCCTGATCGCGTCATCGTCATCACGGCCATATATCTTTGGGACACGGTGGGCACCGTCCCGTTGCAATTCCTCGATGCTACTTTCTCGGGGGATAACGCGGTCAAGTTCGACTTCGACACGCTCGGCGTCATCGGCGTCGTCAACACCCGGCCGGAACAAAAACCGAATTGGCGCAAGCGCAATGAGCAGCCCGACCGCAAGCTCTTATCCGCGCCGGGCGGCAACACGCTTCGGCGATCGCGAGTCGATGGACTGCGCCGCAAGGTTACGCGGTACCGAGATACGGGCCTGAGCGCCGACGACGCGGCGTACTGCCGGGCGGTAATGGACGGATGGTTCATGTTTCAGACGACCGGGGACCTCGGCCCGCTGCTGTCGATATTAAACCTAAACGATCGAACGCGGGACCGCTTGCTCGAGATCTTCGCCGGCCTCCTGGAGGCGACACGCCCGCATGGGGCGCAGGCGCAGCAGGCGTAGGAGCAGCCAGCCCAACTGCAACCGCCTGATAGCGGGGATGGATAAACCATTACTTATTTGCGCCGTCCTTCTCCGCCAATCTAAGTCAACGCGGGCGACGACCCGCAAATAAATTCGCAAAAAAACTTATTTGCGCCGTCGGATTCGCGCCGGCTGGCCCATGATTCCTCGTGTTTGGAACAACGAGCAAATCAAATGGAAAACGAAACCGAGAAGTTCACCCGCAAAGAGGCCGCCGAATATCTGCGGAAGAAATACCGCGGGCGGTGCTCCGTCGCAACCCTCGCTAAGATGGCCAGCCGCGGCGGCGGGCCGCCGTTCCGGTATTTCGGTCGGTTCCCGCTCTACGAGGGCCCAGACCTCGACGCATGGGCGGCCGGGAGGCTGACCGGCAAAGTTCTTTCGACCGCTGGCCGCCCCGATCTCCGCGATTCCGCTCACCGGCTAGGCCGCCAACGGCCTGCGGTGCGAGTCTAAGCAGAAGAAGCCTCGACACGCTGCTCGACGACAATCGTCTCTCACAAACCGTTCCGTTTTCTTGAAGCTGAAAAGGAGAAAACCAATGGCCGACATGAACTTCACGACGCCATCTGAGCCAGAGAAGACTCCGCCCCCGCGCGGTCGCAAGAGGGGTAATAGCGGCGAAGCGCCTAAGCCTGAGGTGCAAGCGGAACCTGAGATGACATTCGACAGATCTGAGAGTCTGCCGGATGAGGCGCAACCGGCCCCGGACCCTACGCCGTCACAAGACGCGCCGGATCTTGATGACGAGTTTGCATCCGCCGTCGCGCCCGAGGACGATGAAGACCTCGACTCGAATGAGGACGCTCTCGGACCGCCGCGTTACACGGTGGTCAATAGGCGAACGACGCCGCCGAAGATGATCCCATTCCGCATCTTCCCGAAAGAGGAGGGCGTAACCAAGACCGTCTACTTGTTAGCGGTCGATCGCAGCGCGCGGGGTAAGAACGAACTCGACACCTACCTCCTGAGCGAGAAGGTGAAGCAGCATTTGATAAGCCACCCCGTGTTTCAAAAGCAGATCCGCCGTTACCAAATCCGGCTCGGCATGACTTCTCTCGGAGATCCTTTTTTTCTGGAAGTCAATCTCGACGACCAAGGCGTCTGGGGCGTGAGTCGCCGCAATGTGGTCGCTCAGGCGGAAAAGGAATGGGTCCTGGCCCAATCCGAGGGAAACGCTGTCGGATACGTCTCTTGGGCTGCGGATCATTTCAGCGACCTTCCCAAGCCAGCCCAAGGTTACCAGGAATTGTATGACCTCAGTTACAAACCTTGTTTCATCTCCGGACTCAATCACCCGGTGATCATGCGCGGGGCTTTCAAGAAGGCCAAGAGGCCAGAAGGGCCGGCCTAGTGCAGGGTGTCAGAGCCGCGCTCGTCGCCCATGGTGTTCGTCGAGCGTGGCTTCTTGACACCGAATATACGCCGGTTCTCGCCGGCTTTCAGATTCCGATTTGCCTCTGCGCTTTGGACATCGTCACGCTGGAGCGGCGCAACATTTGGCTCACGCCCGGCATGCCGTGCCCGTTCGACATGTCAAAAGATGAATATTTCATTTTATACGCCGCCGACGCGGATATTCTAACTTTCATCGCCATGGGCTGGCCGGTTCCACTCAACGTGCTCGACCCCCGATTGGAATGGATGCGTATCGACAACGGGGGCGACCAATTTGAGTCGGGCAGCGGCAAGAAGAAAGGTTATGGCTTACTGGACGCGGCGAGAGCGTACCATCTCCCCTCGACTCCCACGCGCATCAAGAAATATTGGCAGGATCGGGCGGCTCAAGGAGGCCCTTTCGCCAAAGAGGAGGAAGGGGGTTTCCTGCATTACTGCCACACCGACGTAGACCTCACCGGCCGCGTCTTGATGGCGCTTTGGGAGGAGGCCGGCTTATCCGATCGGCGCACATTCAAGCAGGCGACGACATTCCGCGGACGGTTCATGGCAGCGGCCGCTCGGATATACAAGACCGCGATCCCCTTGCACATGCCGTCAGTAAAGCGGCTCATCCGTTACGCGGGAGCGGCTCGGCTCGGGCTGATCAAGAACAAGAGCGACACGTTTCCGATCTATCGCCCCGATGGAACGTTCAGCCACAAGATGTTCGCCCGGTTCCTCCACGGCCACGGCCAACTCGCTCGATGGCCGAGGACTTCGACAGGCCAGCTCTCCACCTCCGAGGCGACCTTCGAGATGATGGCCGAGGAGTGGCCGCTTGCAGGGGAGTTACAGAAATTTCGCGACTTCATTGATCAGCTCAAGGTCTTCGATCTTCCAATCAGCAAAGATGGCCGCGCTCGCACGTCTGTATGGGCATACGGCACAAAGACTGGGCGTAATAATACAGCGAAGGGAGGAGGTTTTATCTTCGCAAAGGACGCCGCATTCCGTCACCTGATTCAGCCGCCACAAGGGCGGGCTCTGATCCTGGTGGATTGGAGCGCGCAAGAACTTCACATTGCAGCACGGCTGAGTGGGGATCCTAAGCTGATCGAGATCGTGACCAACGGGAAGGACCCCTACATCAGCCTCGCGGTCATGGTCGGTCTCGCGCCCGAAGGCGCCACCGAGGAAAGCAATCCGGAAGCGCGCGGCATCGGCAAGATTATGCAGTTGGCCATGTTGTATGGGGCGGGGCCCGGCCTCATTGCCCGAGGAACGGGTATGACGTTGGAGAGCGCCCGCGCATTCCTCCAACGGCAGCGACAGACCTTCAAACGCTTTTTCGCCTGGTCGGATCGCAAGGCTATGCGGGCGGTGACATGCAAGCCGCTCACCACCCCGCTCGGCTGGACGATTCGATTTCGTCCAGGAACCTCGACCAAATCGCCGGAGAGAACCGGCCGAAATTTCTGTGTGCAAGGCTGCGCGGCCGACATGATGAGGCTCCTGATGATGCGGTTGACCGAGGGCGGCGTTGCGGTGTGCGCTGCGATTCATGACGGCTTTTTGGTTGAATGTGACGTCGGGGACGCCGACGCTGTTCTCAAAACCGTGACGGCGACCATGGATAAATGCGCTGTCGACCTGATAAGCGCCCCGATCCCGATCAAGAGCAAAATCTTCCGTTGGCCGGAACGCTACCACGAGGGCAAGACGGCGTCGGCGGAGATGTTCGAGACGGTGATGAAGCTGGTCGGCGAGGCGGAAGAGCGGGCCAGTTTCCCTCAATCTCTGGCAGGATAGGGGTTTTGGCCTTTACCCCCCTGTTTGGGGGGGTGCCACCCCCCCAAACGGTGGGGACTAGGTACGTCTTATATGTATTCTTTAGAATCCTCTCCCTCTCTCTTCCCTCCTCAGAGACGGTTTCGGGGCACATGAGGAGCTTTAAATTTGACCCAGATCTCGAGATAGAATTTCAAACCGCGACGGCGCCGGAAGGTGAGGGAGATTTTTCCTGCGGTAATCGATCGCCCATCCCTAGGAGCTCATTCACCCGCGATAGACACGGCGCAAAAGGGTTCAGCGTAGTGCCGAGCTGGGTGGTGGCGGAAATAGCCCACGCGCGAGCGCACAACGCTGCTCTTCTCGTCTGCGTCATCCTTAAGCGCATGCGTATGAGAACTGAGACCACGGTGTTTCTCACCGCCGCCATATGGGCGGAGATCGGCGCGCCGAGCGAACGTGAGCGTCAAACCATCCTTCGACATCTCCGTCTCATCCCCCGTGTGCTGAAACTTGAACCGCGGCGCAAACGCCACACCCACTACCAGGTAAGCTTGGGCGAGATGTGGTTTGATCAACTCGGAACCGGAAATAAATGAACCTCCGACAACAAAGGTTCGTCGCCGACGCCGCCTGTCTTACCTCCGCGGCGCTCGATCGATTGCGTCTGGTTGAGGAACGCCAGGCGCTCGACGGCAAGCCGCGGCTGGTCGCCGATCACGGTGAATCCGCTGACTGTGTTCGTGACCATTGGCGCCAGCGCATCCTCTGGCAAGGCGTGGCGCTATGGCTTGAAGACCCCGCCTTGATGGTGCCAGCTATCCGCGCGGTGATGGCGTTGCGACCAGAACACTCACGCTGGCGGTTGCACAAGCTCTGTGAATTGTGGGCTCAAGTCGGAGGTCCAGATTGGCCGACGTTAGGTCCGGCTCACGGTCCGTGGGCGGCTTCGCTGGCTAACGTGCCGCGTTCGGCGGCGTGAGGGACCTATGAATTGTCAACCTATCCTGGAAGACGTCGACCGAAGGCGGTTAGGAGTGTGCCAATTGGCGCACATCAAAAACGACGAGCGGCCGACGATGCGGCGCAGGCTTTCAGCCCGTCGCCGCTAAATGTCCAGCGCGGCAAATTCATTGGCGCGGTCTCTTGAAGTCGCCGTGCCCATGGCGTCATCGTGCCATCGCGCCTAACCCCAGATGAGCCTCGCCTGATGTCAACGCCGCTCTCCTTATCCGACGAAGAAATCGACGTTCTCAACCGGCTGGCTGCGCCGATCGCCTGGGGTCAGAGGCAGCAATTCCTCGAGCAAGTGGCCGATGCGCTTGCCGCCTGTCCCGAGCCTGGCCCCGGCCTCATCTATCGCACCGCCCGCGAGATCCAGCGGGGTTTCACGCTAGGCGCGCAAGGAGAGACCACGATCGCCGCCGCCCCTCGCCGTCTGACGGCGCGCTCGCCGGTCCGGGCCTGACCGAGGCGCGCCATGTCCTATTGGGCCGCGGTCCGGTGCCCGCCGCGGAAAGAGACAGTCGTCGCCCGGCGGCTTACCGACATGCTCGGGTGCGTGATGTACTCTGCCGAAAGCGAGGATCGTCCTGCCGCTCAGCCGGCGGCCGGTCACAGCGCCTCTGTACCTTGGCCTTTGGGCAATCGGCGAGCACGTACAAAAGTTCGGCCGGCTTGCGCGTCGCCGTGCCGTTCCATGAGCCTGGCGACGTTGTAGCGGCCGGCGCGACCGCAGGGTTCGCACTCGATGGATAGAGTGGGGACGCGGAAATCCGAGAGGGTATGCGCGTGGTCTCGCATGGCCCCGTGCTCAGCGGCCCGTCAGGCGTTGCCCATCGTGGCGAGGCTCGGCGCCCGTGAAGTCCGGCGGGTCGAAAAACTTGCGTTGAAGCGCCCGCGCGACCCGATGCACCGCGCCCTCGCCGATCTCACCCGCCTGGCGCTTCGCCTCGAGCTCGGCCGCCACCTCCTCGCAGAAATTGCGTCCGGCGCTGCTGATCGAGCGGTTCGGCCAGGCGCCGTAGCATCGGTCATTTCGTCGTCGGTGAGCTGCAGTGGCGGCATGGGGCGTCCCCGGAAGGCGCGCCGACCATAGCGCGACTCGACGCGAGCTCAAGGCCTTGCGCCGCCAGTAGGGCAAAAAACAACTTCTTCAAAATTTGAAGAGCTTGAAGACAATTGCGGATTGGAATCGACCGGACGGCGGCGCTGCACGCCTGGCCGCCGCATTGAAGCGGTGAAAGTGTCCGCCTGGCGGATACGTAGAGTTTTGCCAAATTGGCAAACTTTGCACGCTTGGTTCTTCTCTACCTGTTGGCCGCGCCCCCCTCGAAACCAGGCATTGACCGGAAGCCCGCGCAGCGCTGATGTTCTGTGCCAAGCGCCTCGCAGGAGCAGGGACATGGATTTGCCGACGTCGGCAAAGTACGCCGCACGGAGCGACGCGCTGGCGGATGGAGCGTGGAGGCGAAGGGCGGCGCGCCCTATGTGACCGCCGTCAGGCCGGCGGCGGAACCGGAAGTATTCCCACATGTGGGAATAGGTGCGCTCATCGAACCGAAGCCGGCGGCCTCGCACGCGTCGTGGGTTCGGAACATCGGGGAATACGAACGGCGCGAGACAACCATCGTCGAGGGGCCGCGTTACGGCTGACGGTGCGCCGCGCCCCAAACTGTGCAAAGGCTAGCCAGCGGTGCCGGCGGCGACCTCCTGGTCGATGATTTCGCTCCGTGCCAGATCGTCGGGCATCGTCCAATGCGGATGGTCCTCAAGCAGCAGCCGCTCCGGCAAGCCGATCACCTTCCTCTCGCAGGCGTTGAAGACCGTTATCGGCGCTTCATGGGCGGCCGTCCGGTGCATCAGCATACCGACGTCCGGCAAAGGCGCGCCGTCCGCATAAGGTGGCGGATGATCGCGCCCTCGAGGCGGCAGCGCTCGCGCTTTGGCAAGTCATTGCTGACGAAGATGCGGATCGCGGCCAACTGGCGCGTCAATGCGGGCTGAAGCTGGCTGCGACGCGCATCGGCGCTGCTGTGGGACCTTCCACCGCGCCTTCTTGGGCGACCAGCCCCAACCGTGCCAGACTTCGGATCGAACCCCGGCTTGCGCCTGTTCCGCGTCGAGGACGTTGTACTCGCCGCGCCGAACGACCGCAGTGGGCCAAACCGCTTGCGGAAATCGCCCGCTTCGCCCGGCGCGTAAATGAGGAACTCGTCCCCACGGCGAACGTCTGAAGATAGACGCCGCCGTGATTGGGCAGCGGGGGGAGCCAGTCGCGTTCGAAGCCCGGAAAAGCGTAAGGGCCGCTCCAGGTTACGGTTAGCTCTTGCTCGGGGCCAATGCGGGCGGCCGGATTCGATTCCATCTGGTTCACTCCCACGCGTAAACCGGCGAACGAAAAGGCCGGGATCACTCCCGGCCCTTACGCTGTTCCGCTTGGCGGCGGTACCATGTCCGCCGCGACATCTCGAGTTTGAGCCACGGCTTGCGGGCTTCGTTGGTCTTGGCGCGGTCCTCGATCCGAGGGCGGCCTTTTCGGGCGCGATTCATGATCATTTTAGAATTGAATTCCAACAGCCGCCCATCGAGCTTTTGGCCCATTGTCATGCGCCTTGCTGCGCCATCCGCCGCTGCTGAGCCGCGCGTCCTCTTCCTTGGTGATGACTGCGATCCACCATAGGTTCTCGACCATGGACACCAACAGCGCCTCCGTTAATTTGCCGACGATGTAGACGTCATAGACCAGCTTGACGAATTCGCTTTTCGGCGTGCCGTGCTCGATCATGACGTCTTTGCTGCTGGTGCGTGCTTTGCCGCGACAGACCAAACCGGGACGCTATTGAGCGGAACGGAAACGGCGCTCACGTGTGCGTAAGAGTTGTGCTTTAGGCCATGCAAACCTCGGGCGTAGCCTTCCATTGGTTGCCCAGCCACCATCGCGTGTGGTGCGCGCCGGCGCCGAGTTCTCTGGATCGCTTGCAGTGGTCGCATGCGGATAGGACATGGTGAAACGTCCATCCTCTGTCGATTATTCTGGCCTTGATTTTATCGGTCATTTTCCTTTTCCCTTCGGTTCCCTTTCAGGAGCGGCCATCCGCTCTCCGATGAAAAGACCTTCCAACTCACGGTGCGACCATCGGAACGCCGTTGGTTTCCATCTGCCTACTGACTGAGCCGGCACTTAGCGCCAAAGGCGAGAGCGAGCGGGTTCGGCGGGTCATAGGAGCAGTCATGGCGCTCGCCGTCGAAGCTCATCCAATACCGGTGTCCGGGAATTGCCGGCTCTTGCGAGCCGCCAGCGTCCATCGAGTTGGCCAAGCCTTGGGCGAAGCCAGCGCCAAAGCCCGACGGCCCGCTGTTGCCGTATACGTTCCCGTGGACGTACTGACCGTTCACAAATCCGTGGATGTATTCGGCATGGGCATTGCCGATCGGCGCGGCCATGACGAGCGCGGCAAAAGCGGCGGTGGTCAGAAACAAGGCCTTCATTGTCGTTGTCCTTTTCTCGAGCCTCAAAGGCCCTGATCGCCAACGGCGTCCGTCCACTCGCACGAACCAGCGCCCGCGAAGCGGCCGTTGTGTGTGAGCGTAGCGCCCTTGCCGACGGTGGAGATCGTCCAGCCCGGATTGGCGCGCGAAGATGACGTCACGCCCCACGACGGTGTCGCTGAAGAGCCAGACTGGTCGCTGGCCAACATCGGAGACCACGTTGGCGCTGTTCCGGCGGAAGCTCTTCGACCAAGGTCCCGAAGGTGGCTTGGGTGTTGGTGGTGTTCGGCCCGAAGACATAAGTCAGTTGATTGCCGCCCTTATCTTGGATGTTGCACACCAGTTCCGCGTGGGCGAGGGTGACGGCGCCCGCGTAGATCGCGGCGGCGGCGATAACGAGCTTCGGGAAGCTGACGATACGATCTGAGAAATAGGCCATTGTCGTTGCTCCTTTTCGAGGGCGGCCATCCGCTCTCCGATGGCAACGATATGGCATCGTTTCGGCACTGAGGTTTGCCTTTGCAGGCCAATCGGATGCTTTCGGATGCCAACCGATAGCCACGGGAGCCATCGGGAGCCGAGCCGCCGATCGCAACCGCGTTCCCCTCGCGGTACGGCTTCA
>CAVQZL010000028.1:0-19321 GCA_963718265.1 uncultured Alphaproteobacteria bacterium
TCGTGGGCAACCCAATTGTTCAGCAACCCGCACAGCACCTGGGAGAAGAGCGGGCGAAGAGAGCAGCGTAATGATGTCAGCGCGCCGCATGCGGATCCGCAGTGGTTGGACGCAGACCGCCTGCTTCAGTTCCGAGCGGCCAACTTTTCTCCAACAAATACGATTCAGCTTTGAACCTGACCGATGCTTCACCTACCAACCAAATACGGGAAGGCCGTCCACATAGGGCGGGCGTCTCGTGAGGGAATTCGCTTTAAATTGCTAGATGAAATTTCGAGGTAGGGGACCACCATTCACCCAGTCAATTTCAACCAGACGCAATTACATCGCACCCATTTATTGCAGCAATCCCTTCCATCGGGGATGTGCGTGTTTTTGCGCAATACAAAGGATTAGCCATGCGATACATACCCGGTCTAACAAAAGGTTTGCTTGCCGCTACCATAGGACTGCTGGTTTCGATGCCAGCGATGGCGGACGAGCAACTCAAATGCAGCATCCCTGACGGGATCGTCAACAATCTGCAGAACAAGCTCGCGCTGTCGTCAAACTACCTGACGGCAATGGAGGATTGTTCAGTCCTAATCTGATGTGGTCCGCTATCGTCGACCGTCAGGGCGTTCTCTGTTCTGTCATTCGCAGCGATCCGGATGCGTGGCCCGGCAGCCGCTCCATCGCCATTGCCAAGGCCGCCACCGCCAACAATTTCAGCAACGGCCAGTTGGCCCTTTCCACGGCCATGCTCTACTCATTTACTCAGCCGGCGAACAACGGTCCGGCGAACGGAGGTTTCCCGGCGGGATCTCTATATGGCTTGAACAATTCAAACCCGTTTAATCCGGCTTTCCAAGAGCAGGGAACGGGGCTGAAGGAGGTACCCGGAGGCATCATCACGTTCGGCGGCGGCGTCGCACTCTACTCGGGCGGAAAGGTAATCGGCGGACTCGGCGTCAGCGGTGACACAGCTTGCGCAGACCACGCAATTGCGTTCCGGATGCGCAAGCTGGCAGGCCTTGATAGCACTCCAGGCGGCAGCGGCTCCGACAACATCACGTATCTTTCGGTAGGCGAGCTGCCCCACGATTTCGGCCATCCTCATTGCCACATAGGGCACGATATTACGCCTTAACACTCGAGGCGGACGAAAAGGCTTCTGACAAGAGAAACCCGCCGGCTGAGTTAATGCCGGCGGGCCAGCTAGCCTTTATGCCCTTTGTCGCGGGCGCAATACAAAACCGCGATGCTCGAAGATACCACCGGCGGGTTGACGGCTGGTTACCGCCCGAGACGGTGTCGTCGCTTTATGCCGCCTTGGCCATAGCGGCGAGTGTCGGTCCGGCTTCGGCGTCTTCAACGCAAGGCGTGATCGAAAGCTCCATCACGTTGGCCCATTGCGCATACCATTGTACATGGCCGTCGCGTCATTGCTCTCGAAAATCGCCACTCCTGTTCCGTTCATTCCGTGCCACCGCCCTAGCATTTTCACGCCGTCGGGCGGCGCACCGCCGGTTTCCAGAAACTTCTTAACTGCGGTGTCGATCAAGCTGGGCGGTAATTTCCAGTTCGAGATGTACTTCATTTCAAATCTCCAATTCTGAAAAACCATATACGCAGCCTTGCGGCTGGCTACCCAATCACGGCCGTCCAATGTTGCAAAGAGGAAAACTTGGCCAGGTCCGACGGCCGGCTACCGCAAATGAATCTAGCCGCCCTGACGATCAGCAGGGCGGCCCTTGTTGTTCACCGCTTGAGGCGGCGGCTGTGTGTCACCAGCCGCTGCCGGTTAAGCTGTTAGTCAGTAAAACCATCCGGCTCGCACGATCTTGCCACGACGCGATCATCCAAGATTGGTGATTTGTTCACGCAAGGATTATGGCGAACAGCGTCGAATGAGCAAGAACAACAGCTAAAAAATCACTGGCAAATAATCTCGCATATCCACTCTCGTGTGGCGCCTAGATGAAAGAGAAGCGCAAAGCCAAATAACGCCATCCCCCCAGGTGGACAGCGTTAGTTCGGCTCACAGAGCGGACCGGTCCGGATTCCAGGCGCCCTTCGCAGATGGAAAACAAGACGCAACTATGCTGAGCAGCAGCGCTCCGATCCTCGCCGCCAGTCAGCGGTCAATCATCTAAGTGAGGCGTCGCCCCTGATCAATTGCCAGGTTCTCCTGGCTCTGGGCGCCCATATCAGGCCCCCTCCATCAATGCGCTGGGCCCAGCGCCTCTTCTTGGAGGCCGCTCGCCTCCACCTTGCCATCAGCCGGCAAGGTCCCTTTTTGTGGCAATCAGCCACCTCATCATGATTCGAACAATCGATGATTGTCACCCGAATTTGAATCCGCTCGGCAGACGTTTCAACAGTAGCCTACGTAAAATAGCCGGTTCAACTCGCACGTATTGCCCACCGGTGCCTGGCGAAACCTTATTTGGCGTTTTTGCAGGGAAAAGCCTGCGCCATTGCGAGGCCGACGATTGAAGCAGCCGGGCCCTGAAGAGCCGCGGGATTATTCAGCATGTACTTCTCTACAACAAGACGCGCTTGGCTGGCTGCCGCTTCGTCAGGAAAACACCAAAGTCTATCGCTCTTCTGCTTGCTGCCTTCCCCCGTCCCGATGCCATCCACAAAGCCTTGGATGTACATGAGGCAAGCAATGTCTTCGAGTGAATTGCGCGAACCGGTGCAAAGCGCCTGAAGGAAAATGCTGCGCATCGGCCGGTAGATCAGCCTACAAACTTGCAGACTGTCCTAGACGTCGTTACCAACGACACAGAATGCGATTCCGACGACTTGATACGCTTCTAATCCAGCGGGTTCATCTCGAACCTTTCGACTTCAGCCCCGATCTCGACTAGTGGTTCATCACAGTGGTTTTGACTTTTTCGCGGCAGCCGGATAGGCGCGACCGAGTTTGGCGCGGGCTTTGTCGGTTGTGAACATCCATTTGATGTGGTCTCGCTTTTTATTTCGCTGCCGTTGCCAAGCTGCGATCTCGTTTCGGAGCTTTTTGGGCTCGTCGATGCGGCGGCCGAGGCACTGGCGCTGCAGCACGCTGATCTCGCACTCGACCATATTGAGCCAGCTGGCGTGTTTCGGGGTGTAGTGGAATTCGAGGCGGCGCAGGATGCGACGGGCTTCGGCCGGCGCAAATGCTTGATACAGCGCGCCGGCGGTATGGATCGACAGATTGTCCTGCACGACACGGATGCAGGCGGCATCGGGATAATGGACGTCGACGAGTTCGCGCATGCAGTGCGCGTAGTCTACGGCGGCGCGACGGTCTGTAACCTTGACATTGCGCCAGCCACGGTGCGGATCAAAGGTAACGAAGAGATTGACGGTGCCGTTGCGGCGGTACTCGTAATCGTAGCGCTCGCGCTGTCCCGGTTGGGCTGGGATCGGCTGACGCACCTCGCCGATGAGCTGGACAGGGGTCTCGTCGAAGCAGACCAGCGGCCGATTGGAGTCCGGCGCCTCGGCGTAGAGATCGAGCACATCCTCCATGCGGGCGACGTATTCGCCGTCGACACAGGGAATGCACCACATGTCCCTGCGCCACGGCTTGAGGTCGTTTTCGGCCAGCCGGCGGCGCACGGTCTCGCCGGACAGGGTGTCGTGATCGGTGAGCTTGACCATCGCATCGGCCAGCAGCGTCAGCGTCCAGCGTTTGCGGCCTGCCGGAGGCTTGGCGCATGCCGTCGCCACCAACAGGGCCTCTTCCTTGCCCGTCAGCTTGCGTTCCGCGCCCGGACGTGGCTCCTCGCTCAAGGCCCGCTCCAGATTGCCTTCTACGAAGCGGCGCTTGGTCCGGCCGACGGTAAAAAGGCTGACCCGGACGGTTCGGACAATTTCCGCGTCGCAGCTGCCAGCATCGGCGGCCAGCAAAACCTGCGCCCGCTTCAGCTTGCGGGCGGCATGCTTGCCGCCGCCAAGCATCACCGTCAGTTCGTCCCGCTCGGCTTGGCTCAATTCGACCCGATAACGTACATTCATGCTTCGCCTCCTTGTCGGAGGCCGGGACGAATCCAGCTATGAGTTAAAAATCAGGCGCGCGCTTGACCGAGAAGCAGGGGCATTACCTGGCTTTTATCTACACCTACGCGCACATGTTCGGTCGCCCACCCGCCGAAACCGACATGCAGCGGCATTTCGGGGTCAGCCCACCCTCGGTCCATCAGATGGTCGTCACGCTCGAACGAAACGGTTTCATTCGCCGTCAACCCGGTGTTCCCCGAAGCATCAAGATACTCACAGCCGAAAACTTGCCCATCCTCGAATGGCTCGGTATCAAAACGTCAAAACCACTATGATGAACCACTAGGCGGCGGATGGCCTCTGGCCGGCAAAGGCTAACTTCTTTGTTCTTGGCAATCCAAGCGTCCAACGCTTCGGAACTGATCCGCCTCGAGCCGAACCAAATGGACGTTTCGGATCCTGTTCGATTGTCATACGCTTGCCGAGCGGCGCAAGAATTCGATAACAGCAACGACGACCATAGAGCCCAAGAAGATCAGGATGATGCCGCCCGCCGCTATCGACGGCCCCGAACTTCGGGCACTGGCTCCCAGTGCGAGCATCGGATCCGACCTTTGCGCATCAAAGCTGGGCACAACCTGCGCAATGTCGACCCACCGTTGAGATAATGGTGCACCTTCGGAGGTTTCGCGCGTCGCCTCATGGCCTTCAGACGGCTGCGATTGTGGAGCGGACAGCGTTGCGTCGGGAGACAGCACTTGAGAATGGGCTTCACGCCAACTTGGCTCGCTTTCTTCCTTTCGGACTTCCTCTTTGCCCTTTTGCCGGATGTTGCTCTTCGACCGGAATCGGCCCGAATTTGCATCCCAGCAATGGCCCGACCCGTGCCAATAGAGATAAGACGTAGCAAAATTTTTGCGTGCTTCGTCCTTGGTCATACAAGACTTCTGAAGCATATGATGACGTGGTGACCACTAGCATCGACACCACGATTACTGCGACACGCATGGGGTCGCTCCAATTCAACTCGACAAATAACGATACGTTCGCAAAATACTTCGGTAATTTAGAAATCAAACATGGCGAAATGTGGCCATAAAGCTCGGAAAATTATCCTACGTGGCAGGGAGCTGGCCGGTCCAATATCTCCCTACCAAACGGCTCGCGGCTGCGGCCTGATTGAAAACGCGATCCACTTGCCGTCCGCGGCCACCACGGCCGCGGGCCGGCCCGCAATTATCGAGAGGTTTCGTCTGCATGACCCGGAGGTTGCGCACCTCCTGTTTCACTTCAATTCTCGTTCCATGGTTTCTATGGTGGGCCTTGTCGTCATGGGCTCATATCCGCCGATCCGGTTTTCAGCTTATTAGCCGGGGACTGACTCACCGCCAACAAGCTGGAGTCCGCTCGATAGACCCACTTCGGCGGTTCTTTTTTGGCTCAGGCGATGCGCAGATTTTCTGCCGAGGTCTTGCCGTTGCGTCCGGTGACGAGTTCGTAGCTGACCCGGGCACCTTCAGCGAGATTGGTGTAACCCGCCTTTTCCACCGCCGAAAATGTGCACGAAGACGTCCGGACCACCGTCCTGCGGCTTAATGAAGCCATAGCCCTTGGTCACGTTGAAAAACTTTACCGTTCCCATTGCCATGAAGGCTCCTCCCGAGGCTCGCGAGATTGTAAGATCGCTTGTCGGAGCGGCAACAAACCTGCCGGCGTGACGGGATGGGTGTGCTACCTGAGGGCCTCAAATGGAAGGTGAAAACGACCACGGCGAGCTGGGCCGACAGGCGGAAACGGCGCTGCAATCCCTACACCCGGTGGAGCGCGAGAACTCTGGGGCGCGATCCAGAGATTTGTCGACTTGGAGATCCAGGCAGGCGGGTCCAGGGGGCGCGCCTTCAATATCTTGCGCAGCCTGTTGTGCAAGGCGCGGGATCTCAAGGCACAGCAGCGGCAAGCGACATTTCAAGTCGTCAAATGAAGGGGCCGTCGCGCCGCCCATGCGTTTATTGCGGCCTCGGCTGACACAACACCGGGGTGCCCTTGGACGCATCACCGGCGACGCGTGGCCGTCTTCTTCGCCGCCTTCTTAGAGCGGTTTCCGGTCGGGTTGAATCGGGGATTCCCTAAGTGTCTGTCCGAGAACAAGTTGAATCCAGTGAATCATTTGTGATTCAAGTGTGGTGGCCTGATTCGAGGAGGGCCACCGATGTGGACGACGAAGAACCGCAGACGATACGACCGCAGCGCACTACGATATCCGAGCGATCTGACCGACGACGAATGGGCGCATGTGGAGTCGTTGATCCCGCCGGCCAGGCGCGGTGGCAACAAGCGCCACGTCGACGTGCGCGAAGTGATGAACGGGATCATGTATGTGTTGAGCACGGGATGCCAGTGGCGGGCGATTCCGAAAGATCTGCCGCCACGCAGCACGCTTTTCGACTATCTCGATTTGTGGAGCTACGACGGCACGCTCGATCGCATCCATCACGCCCTATATATGGAGTGCCGCGAGCAAGGCGAACGCGAGGCCAGTCCCACCGCCGCCATCATCGACAGCCACACTCTGTAATCCCGTTTGATGTTCCCGGACAGACTCTAACATTACAGTTGCTTTTCTTACGCGGCTCTGAATCCATGGGCAACCATGATTCGAAGATCGTGGGCGCAGACAGCGTCGATTGAAGAGACGCTTGCGTTGTGGGCAGCGTCGCTTCGTGAGATCAAGAAGCGGATACGTCCATTGTTCGGGCAAGAGCGTGTTGCGAAGAATGCGGGCTTGTTTCTGGAAGGCCTGCTCGGAGATGAACAGCGCAAGACCGGCTGGATGCGGGCCGAGGCGGCTGGCGATCCCGGCCCATGGCGTCAGCAGGCGATCCTGGGTCGCAGGGACTGGGATGCTGATGCCCTGCGCGATATCGTATGCGATTATGTCATTGAGCATTTGGCGGATGACGATGCGGTCCTCGTGATCGACGAGACCGGTTTTCTCAAGCAGGGCAAGGCGTCGTGCGGAGTGGCGCGGCAATACACTGGTTCGGCGGGCAAGATCACGAACTGCCAGATCGGAGTCTTCGCTGCCTATGTTTCGCGCCACGGTCACGCGTTCATCGATCGCGCGCTGTATCTTCCAAAGGAATGGACCGACGATCCAGATCGCCTCAAAGCCGTGTACGCACCCCCCGACGCCGGATTTGCGACCAAACCAAAGCTTGCGACGAGAATGATCGCACGCGCCATAGCCGCGGCTGTCCCATTCGAGTGGGTTGCTGGCGATACGGTCTACGGTGTCGGCGACATCGAACAGCAGCTACGTCGGGCAGGCAAAGGCTACGTGCTCGGGGTCAACAGCGCTCATGTGTTCCGATCCTGGGGCAAACGACCGCCGGTCGCCGGCACGGCCGCCGACATCGCCCGAACGCGGCGTGCGTCCGACTGGAAGCGCCTGTCGGCAGGGGCCGGAACCAAAGGACCGCGGCTGCATGATTGGTGCTACCTCGAATTGGCTGATCTGGAGGTCGAAGAATCAAACGACGCAAATCCGCGGCTCTGGACCCGCGGTCTGCTGATCCGTCGTCGTATCGCCGATGACGATCTCGCCTTCTTCACTACCTGGTGTCCAGCGGGAACATCTATTGAAACGCTGGTCGCGGTCGAAGGCCATCGGTGGGCAATCGAGGACAGTTTCGAGACCGCCAAGAACGAGTTCGGGCTCGATCACAACGAGAGCAGATCCTGGCATGGCTGGCATCGCCACGTTTCCATGGTGATGCTCGCCTTCGCCATGATGGCGGCGATCCGCCATCGCGCCAATCCGCTGCCGCCAAAAAAAACCAACCGTCGAACCACGGCAAAAACCAAAGCATCGACACGCCGTCATTGATCCGTTGGTCAATCCACGAAGTCCGCCGCATCGCCATCAGACTCGCTCGAAAGCGAATTCAACCCGCACATATCATTGCATGGTCATTCTGGCGTAGAGCTCACCAAGCCGCAGCTCAACGAGCCCACTTCAAAGCAAACAAACGGCAACTGTAATGTTAGCACGATCCGGAGGGCGTGGCGTTTGAGTATGCGGTGCTGTCCTAATTTTTGAGAGGGCAGCATTGCAAATTCAGAGATATTCGCGTTCAGGAAAACGTAGGAAGATAAACCTGCGCTCTGCCTTCAGGAGCACTTCGAAAAAGCCTCAACCGAATCCAGCCCCGGTCTGAGGCTTTTTTGCGCGGGGGCACCGTAGTTTTATAGAATCCCCCAAACCCACGAGTGCCCCGTCTCGTTACACCGCTGAGCGAGACGGGGCATTTTTTCGGGATGGAGAGATCACATGGTGAAAGAGCGATGCAGTGCCGAGCAGCTCGCCGACATGATCACTCAAAAGATAAATGTGACCGGCGCACGCGTCGCCGTTCGCAGAGATCACGCTTACGGCTTTGCACCTACCGTTATTTCGGCGCCCGATCAGATCGGTTTTCCGAGGCGGGCTGACGAGATCGCTCATGTTCTTCGCACTCGTTTCGAATTAACGTGAGCCAAATTCTTAACGGACCTTAAGAAAGAAGACGCTGCGCAACACGAGCTTTCCTTAATTCCCGCAACGCCCATCACGATCTGGCCCCCGCTGCGCCCGAAACTGCCAGCACCTTCGAATTGCCGACGACGGTCGGCCTTGTACCGTGTAGCTCCCCTCCATCCTCAAGCCCCCAGCCCCGATGGAGCGGAGTCGCCTTTGAGCGATTGGCCGCTTCCTCCAAGGTGTATCTCATGGCCTGGTCTGCCTGCTTTGATTGGCTTCCGCGGATCCTCACCTTCAACCTGGGGTGAGACAATCTTCGTTCGCGGTTCGGTCCACTTCCGGCTTGTGGGGCTTGCCGAACGCCTGGACGACCTTGAACTCGTTCTCGATGTGCCGGGTGTAGTGGGCGCCCATGCGGGTGTTGCGATCGCCGAGCGCTGCGGCCACCTCGGAGTCGGTCGCTCGGCACTCGCACTTGCGGGCCGCTCCCGAAACCGACTTCGGATCTTCCCTCAACAACGGTCATCAAACGTCGGGGCGGCCACTTCTGAAAAGTGCCAACAACCGAAGTGAAGTGCACTCATGTTGGCGCGATCGACCCTTTGGCGAGATCGACCGCTCCAATCACCAATTTCGACCTGCAAACGCTATTTCGGGACGCCGTGCTTCCACTTGTCCCAATGGGCGACGACATCCTTGATGAAAGGTGCCGACGCCGCCCATAGATTGCTTATGGCGGGTACGAAACCGCCCGATCCCCCCTCAGGACCACAGCCGCATAGCGAGTGCCAGGCCAACTCGCCTGGGTAGGGACGGTCAAAGTTGGATGCGGTCCGCAGCACAGCAACGCGGTTGATATCCACCAGCCCAGAATTAGCCCCGCGAGTGAGGGCCATGTAGGTGGCGTTATCCTCCTGTTGCGTGGTGCAATAGGTCCCTTTGCCGCCCGTCCACAGCCCGGTCCATGCGGTGGCTCGCTCGCCCAGCTTGATGCCGTGGAACCAGGTGTCGCCCGCCATCGTGTCGCACTGAATGACGCTTGGCGGGGCCTTGGCCTTCGCCTCGGCATAGCGGCCTCGATACGCCTGGGCAGTCGGATTGTCGTTGACCGTGAGATCCACCTTGCTGGTCAACGAGAGGACCTTCTGCAGCAATGCTTCGTTCAACTGATACGCCTCGCTGTGATAAGGGGTGGGGATACTGGGCAACGAGTTCCAGGGCTGCACAGTCTCGTCGGTCGGAAAGATTGCGAGGTATCCATAGGGCCACGCCGGTGTGGTCGGGTCGGCTGCGGTTCCTGGAATCTCGCGCGCGTCGATCTCCCATGAAATGCCGTAGTCGATGAGATAGCGCGCCCAGGCCGCCGAGCCGGTTGTCCCCTCGTGAGGATCGATCCCCGCAATGCCTGCGATCAGGAAGTATGTGTGGCGCAGGTCGAACTTGTCGCTGAGAATCAAGGCCATGGTCGATGCGGCCACGTTCGCGTGACCCTCGCCGGCGACCATTTGGCACACATCGTCGGAGTTGCACAGAATGTTGGGATAGTCGGGCGAAAGGCCTCGAACAGGTATCGATTTAGTCAACCCGAGATTGGCGGTGAAGGCCGATGCCTCGGAGAACGGGAAGGGGGTCCCGCCGAACATATTGATGATCATGACTTTCACGGGTCGTGCGTCATCGTCGGCGAATGACGGACCGGCGAAGAGTGCAGCAGCGAGGACACTTGCGCCGGCGAGCAAGCATTTGGTTGTCGACCGAACAGTTTCGAACATCCTGTGGCTATGCATGGAACGTCCTCCTTCTAGGCGTCGATGGTTGCGCGGTAGGGTGGTTGCGAGGCGAAGTGCCGCTTGTTAAGCATTTTCTGTGCCAAGGACTTATCAAATAATCGCGCCGCGCTGGGCGGCCCGCCACGCTTGGCGAACTTGGTAGACCGGATGGAGCCAGAGGAAGGTTGTGACACGAAAAACCGTAAAAGAAAGATGGACAAAATCTGTTTCGGAAACCGCGTACTACATCGGTGAGCACGTAGTCATATGGGGCACGCTGGAAGGCGACCAATGTCTCAGTTGGGTCAAACCCTGAAATACTCGCTGAGAGCAGATATTTTCCGCTCAACTCCTGTAAGCGTACATCGAGGCAGCGCTTCATTCCGAGTCGGGCTGATCACCCCGGCCCTTACAAGGAGGAACGCAAACTGATCTCGATGGCGGCCCATGGAGCGACAGATTTGCCCGGCGCTTCGGGCCGGGAATCATAGGGTATGCCGACTCTCACTCGCCGCCGCGTTCCTGAAGCTCCCAACGAAACCTGCCGCGTTTTCTACGCCGACGTCCCCGTCGGCACGACCAGCATCCGTGCCGGCGTGCCGGGTGACGCCAATGGGCTGCCTATCGTCACGATCATCGTGACGTTTTATTATTACGTCGAGCGTCGGTCGCTTTCCGCGTTCGCTGTTCGCGCTCCACCTCTTTTGGATACAAGCACATCCATCGCTACCCCACCGCTCCGGAAGCGCTACGGGACCGGTGGGCCACCTCTTCCGAATGCATAGCGGACAGCACCGCCAGCCCTTCCGCGCTGTCGATCAGCATCAGGTCATTGCCAGTCGAGATGTAATTGCCCTCGCCGCCGTCTTTGATGCGAGTTGCTTGGCGGCCTCGGCGCGGTGGGATTCAGAATCGCCCGCAGCGGATTCGTGGGTGTTTTCCGTTTCGCGGTGTTTCCGTGTTGGATACTCGAACGAACGCCCGCCGGATCGTGCTAGGTTTGGTCTGCTTGATCGGAACGCCCAGCACCTTCGCCTTTCGCTCGATTGTCTCTAGGTACGTACCAAAATGTGCGGCGATCTCAGACAGACTTGCACCGCTCTTTGCCATCGAGATCAGCTTACGCTCATCTTTCCACGTGAACCGGCCCGGTGTTTTGCCAACCATGAGTGGTTCAACCGCACACCGGATACTCAAAAGCTACACCTTCCGGATCGTTCTCTGTGAACCAGGCGTTGGCGGCATCCTCGCTGGCAAAGACCTTGAGGTGATCGACGTCGCCGACCTCTTTCGCGCTGTTGATGTAGATCCGGACGGTCATGCTTTTACGCTCGCTTTGTCTTCAGATCGGGAAAGCGGGTTCGCAGAGCAGTTTCGAGAAATTTGACGTGCTTGATGTTTTGATCGAGCACTTTCAGCCGCTCTTCCCCGCGCCTGATCTCGGCATCTGAGTTGTTGAGCATTGTCGAGCGGTCTTCAGCTCGCGTCAGATAGTCATCTAGGTCGTTTCCGGCAACGATTGCCGCACGAGAGAGAACATGGGCAATTCTTGCCTTGAGACCTGTTCGCTGTATTTCGGCCCTATTCAAGGCCGCCTCAATTGCGGCGGCGATCGACATGATCGATTCGTTGTCCGTATCCGCGTCACGTTCCTTTGAGCGAGTTCGAAACTCACTGTCCGAACTGAACCGAAACAGTTGCTTGATCATCCGCACAATGTCTCCCGCTTGCGGTCGCCCTCGAGGTCAGTGCGAACCAGGCTTTTAGCCTCCGGCTAAATCCGGGCACTATTCGTCCCTCATCCGCAGAAACATTTCCTTAATATCCGCGTGCGTGCCGGCTTTTCGCACGGTCCTTGATACTCGCGCGATTGGCGATGAGTTTTCCGGGGTGGATGGCGCGAAGCTGGAGGGCTGGTCGCGCCACAGACCACAGAGCTAACAGCGCGGGACGAAACCCGTTCCGAAATTTCCGGCTAAAACTTTGATTCCGGGCGGCGGGGGCGTCAAGCGCCTCCAAAATGCTTGGCGATGAACGCGAATGAGAACATGAACTGCCAAGCCGAACGAGAGGGCAAGAGCAAATCGGAACTTGGATGCGCGCTTTAACGGTTGCGGTGCCATGAACAAGCAAGTTCTGCGCGCCTTAGTTGAACCTGAACGCCCCTTCGGCCGCGGCTACGGCGCGCGGCAAATGTTCGTTCAGGGATGAGTCAGCGCGATCGGAGCGGCGGCGGTGCGTGCTTGGTGCCGTCAGAAGATTTCAAAACCTCGGAAACATCTGCGCTCATGAACGAGACTGCCAAATACGCGCTGCCAAACAGCGTTAGCCCGGCGGCTAGCACCAGGCACACAACCCAACCAACGATTTCCCGCCTGGATAATCCGTCAAACATGAAGCGTCACGGCGTGGGAACGGGAAGCGCAATACCTTCGTTGGTCTGTAGCCAGCGCAAAAAGGTTCATCGGCTTCACCCCCCGTGATGCCGAGAGCGTGATTGCGCGGACCATGAACCGAACCGCTCCGAAGGGCGGCCAACTGTTGCCTTGAAGGGGGTTGCCGCCATGAAGTTGGAAACTCCTGCCCAGCGCTATCGCCACGAAGCTGCGGAATGCGAAGTGAACGCGGAGAAAGCAACGAACGGGGTTGATCGAGAGGCATGGCAGCGTCTCGCCGAGGACTGGATGAAGGTTGCGCGGGGGGCAGAAATCAATCCTCGCTTGATCACCTCCGACGCCCGGCAACTCACCAAAGCAAACTCGAATTAGTGAAGCGCGCGGGCAACGATGGGCGGTAATTAACATTGCGGGCGTTGCTTTTCTAGCCAAGCTTCCGCCTCTTCCTCAGTTTCAAACGCGACTCTCGATCGCATCCAAGGCAGCCTTGGATAGTGAGCCAATCCCGGCCAGTCCAATAGACTGCAACCGCCGAGATGTCGTTGCCGGCATCACAGATCACCCCATACCAACCGCGGTCGGTGGGTGGGACCTGGAAATCCACAAAGCGACTTTGAGTGGACATCGGCATCATTCCACGGAACGGCGACGAACTACAGCGCGTCGTGGGTGCGGCGCATCCAGTTGCCTGAAGGCGCGCCGCATGTCGAATTTAGAACTGAACATGCCGTTCGGCGTGTCATAAGCACTGCAAAACAACCAGCACGACCGTAAGGCCAACAACCGTTATCGCGCCAATTGTCACGACGTAATCCGCAACAAAGTCTCCATCATGGAGGTCATGCCGAGACATTCCTCACCTCCTTTGAGCCCCCACGGAATTGCCCGTTGCCCAAGGATGACGATGCGAACCAAGGGCCGTCTCGCAGCGCCTGCAGTTCATACTTATGAAGGAGGACGGCTCCGCTATGGACGGTGGACCGGCTCCATACCTCGACTTTCGACAGCGGAGGAACGATCGGCTGTCGCCGACAGGCCGGCTTCTGAAAATCGATCATATCGCAACCTAGCGCGAACGATCACCAGAGCGCTACTTGGCCGCGAACAATTAATGTCTCTCTTCCTTTATCTCCGCGAACATCTGCCTCACGTCGATCACTCGCAGCTTCTTCTCGCGCGGACCGAGATGCTCGCTGAGCAGCCACGCCTGGCGGGGGTTCTCGTCTCGTTTGATGCTGTCGTTTGACGCGTGGTAGTTCTACGCAGCGCCTATCGTCCTGATGCAGCGCCGAATGTAGACGATCCCGAATGACCTAGCTGAGTTCAGCCGCGGGTAGCTCGCGTGTCAGGCGTGCGCGCAAAGGCTCGAGGCGATCGGCATGGTGGCGCCATTTGCTGACCGACGACGCATAGACCGGGCGTCGTACCTGGACGGCGCTTGCGGTTGTAGACGGCATCGGGCTCTCATGAAAACGCAACACCTCGTCTTCCCAGGACAGCCCGACGAAGGCGATCAACTTGCGGCTCGTCGCTTCTTGATCCCCCACAATATCTTCGTAGTTGATCTCAAGCAGAGTCTCGGGCGAAAGTGTCTCCTTCCAGTGCTTCGTCAGGCGGCGATAGGCCAGATAATATTCAGCGACTTCGGTCTGATCGTAGGAGAAGGGAAACTTGCTCTGAAAATGAGCCTTGAAGATCGCCCAGCAAGCATCCATCGCGCGGCGCTGCACCATGATGATCTTTGCCGCTGGCAAGCTGACGTGGATAAGGCCGCAATAGAGATAATTTTCGAGTGTCTTGTCGACGAAGCGCGCGTCCGGCCGCGTGCGGAAAACGGCGGCGGCCTCCATGTAGTTCGTACCCAGCCTCTCAGGGTCACCGCCGGCAGCGCCTGCGGCGGCCAACCGGGAGAACTGGGCAGCAAATGCGCTAGTTTCGCCCACCGACGTCATCGCGGGGTGGCTCGCAATGATGCGTTCGACCAGCGTCGTGCCGGTGCGCGGCAATCCCGTTACAAACACTGGTTCTGCGGTCGCATGGCCGTTTGGCGCGGCGGCGATCCAACTGTTGGTGTGGGAGGCGATAACGCGCCCGATCTCCGCAATTCCACCAGTACGGTTGGGTCCGATCAGGCCGCGCTGCAACGCACATCCCGCATCGACATGCGAAAATGCTCGCGCATATTGCTCGAGATCCTCGCATTCCTTGCCTAGGGCGAAGCGGAGCAGAACCTCGCTGTGCGGCGCCAGCCTACCTTGCGCCATGACAGCTTCCATCTCGGCTACATGATTGCGCTCGGCGGTCTGGATGCGCAGGTCGGAGCGCAAATAATGCGCGAGGCCGTAACTGCGATCGAGCGCGAGAGCCGCGTCGCAATGAGCTTCGGCATCTGACAACGCACCGGTCATGCGTTCGGTCGCCGCGAGATTGAACAGATATTGCGGCACATCGGCGCGCGCAGTGACCGCGCGCTGGAATAGGTTCTTCGCCCGGTCATGCAGGCCCAGCAAGCCGAACATAGCCCCTAGCCCATCAAGGGCTTCGGGTGCCGTGCCAATGACGGCTGCGGCCGCTTCGGCAAACTCGAGGGCTTGTGGGGCCTCACCGCTAAGAAACTGGCATTTGGCCCGGAGGATAAGGGGCAGGGGGGTGCCGCTTGCCAGCGCCACGGCGCGATCGGCACAAACTATGGCGGCATCGTTGCGACCGCGCTGCAGAGCGGTCTCGGCGAGCAACGCCCACGCAGCCCAGTCGTTCGCATTACGTGCGAGGATTTCGGCGCAGATCTGCTCGGTTGCAGCGACATCGCCGCTCGCGAAGGCGCGGCGCGCATCGTCGATTGTTGATCCCTTTTGCAACGTCTGTTTTGTGGTTCTCAAGGCCACCTCGCACACATGCCGCCTCGGCGCCGGAAATGCCCCGAGGCGGCAGTCAAATCCAGCGTGGTGCGATCAATGATCGCCGTGATCGTGGTCGCGATCGAAGTCGAAGCTGGCAAAAAGGTCTCCAAGCGCCGGACGGTTCTTTGGGACGTAGGGGTTGTCGTCGTCGGTCTTTGGATTCGGCAGATTGTCGCGGCTGCGTTCGGAGATCTTGGGCAGATCCCAATTGCGCTCGATGAATTTGATGATCGAGGCATGATCGGTATATTCATGCGACACGCGGCCGCCGCGCGAATATTTCGACACCACCAGCATCGGGATGCGGGTGCCGTCGCCGAAATAATCGAGCGGCTGCACATAACCGGAGTCATAATAGCCGCCGCCCTCGTCGGTGGTGACGAGAATCGCGGTCGATTCCCAGAGATCCTTGTTCGACTGCACCTGGTCGATGATCTTCCGTGCGAAGGCCTCGAAAATCGAGAACTTCGATGACGCGGGATGTCCGTCATTGAAGGTCGAAGGCTTCACCCACGACACCGCCGGCAGATTGCCTTTTGCGATGGCGTTATAGAGAACATTGACGTCCTTCAGGTGGTCTTCCCGTTGATCGGCGTGGGTCATGATCGACGCTGAGTACAGGAAGGGATTACAGATGTTGCAATAGAGATAGGCTGCAGGATCGATCGTACCGAAGTTGGCACCCAGACCTGGCGCGGTCTTAAAGTCGGTCCAGCGCTCGCCGAAATAGGCCCACGATACCTGTTTCCCGTTGAGCACGTCGCCGATGTGCTTCTGCGTGATAACCGGCGGCAGCGTGAACTGGCCGTTGTTGACCGGATCCTGTGCGCCGCTGCCTATGAAGGCGGGAACATAGTTGTTCAATAGATAATAGTGGCCGGGTGCGCAGTTCGGAGGTACGTGGACAGCGTTCAGATAGCCCACGATCGGGGCAACCCCGGGCTGCAACGGATCGGAGCAGTTGGTGTAACTGCCGCCGCTATAGCCGTCGTTGGTATACCAATTGTTGGTTTCCGGCGCCGGATTCGGGTTCTCAATCTGGTTGGCCGGCGGCGTTGCGGGGTGGCCATTGACGTCGGAATACCAAAGCGCATCGGCATAACCGAACACCATCTGGTTGGCAAAGGTGCCGCCCATCACCGGCTGGTGGTAGTTGTCGAGCAGCGTATATTCGCGAGCGAGCCTGGTGAAGTAGGGTGCGTCGCCCTTGGCGACGTTGTAGAAGCCCATCGCGATGTTGCCTTCCTTCAGCAGAGGGACCGGCGCAGGTGAGGGGAACGGTTTGCCGCTGCTGCCCGACGACACCGTTTCCTCGACCCACGGGAACAGGTCGGCCTGGCATCCGGTGGGGTTGCGGCGTGTTGCCGCTGCGGCGTCGCAGTCGAGCTGCTGCCACATCTGATAGAAGCGATGTACGGGGCTGCCACCATAGGTGTCATAGAGGCTTCCGCCCGACGCCGTGATCAACGGATACGGACCGCGGGGCAGGTTGCTATAGTTCGCGATTCGGCTGTCGGGCCAATTGCTCGACAAGCCGGTCGCGCCCGTGAGCAGCAGGGATAGATCCTGCACCTCCAGGCTGTACAACCCCGCGGTATCGGCGACGGTTTCGGCCTGTTGCGCGAGCGTCAGATTTGCCACGCAGCCCGGGCCGTTGGTCGCAGCGCCAGTGTTAGGGTCGTACACGTTCGTATAGCAGGTTAGAGGGGCGTAGGATGTGCCTGGTGCCTGCAGCTTGTTAGTGGCCTGGTTGTAGGGCGTCTTGTTGCCGGGATGATTGGAGAAGAAGTTAGTGTCTTCGGCGGCTTGCTGGGCCGCTTTGGCGTAATTTGCGCCCGGCGAGCCGTCGATATTGATGATGCCTTTCGACAGCAGATTGTCGACGTACTGGCCGTCGCGTGGCACATAGGTCGCGAACACGTGGTCAAAGGTACGGTTCTCGCCCATGATGATGATCACGTGCTTGATCGGACTGTCGGTTTCGCGGTCGTTGACGCGCGATCCGCCGAGACTGTCACCACCGCCGGCGCAAGCATTATAGCCCGTGAGCGCTAGAATGGCCGCCGTGACCACCGTGCGGTCGCGCAAGCACCTTGTCATTTCTTTCAGCATGGAACCCCCTCAAGCTCAAATATTGAAGAAAAAAGAGGTCTTACACTAGGCAGCGCATATGACAGACTTGCTGCAGGTTTTTGTCATTAGAAAAAAATCTGTCAGGTGCCGTCGCGGATTTGCGCTGAAGCAAGTCGTGCAGCTCGCAAAGTTCGAATTAGACCACACGATTGACTCGATGTCGGATTTTGCGGCGAGGGCAAAAAAGATAGCCAAGAAGCTCAAGCAGACGATCGCTAGTCGGCCTCCCAAGAAACCAAATCGTCAGCCGCTCGAAAGGCGGTCGGCAAGAACAAGAGGGCCAAGAAGGCGGCGAAGAAGACGACAAGGCGTCGCCGCTGATGCGTCCCAACAGCGCCCAGTCTGCCAGCCGACCCGCTGGCTGAGGCGGTTAACGTCCTACCGGCCGTTAATTCTCAGAGAGCCGCCGCCTTTCCGATTTGGTTCGGCGCCAGACGCGCTGAAGTGCATCAGTTCGTGTGTGACGCGCTGGCGGTTGAAGGATGTCCACATCGACGCCCCCTTAATACTTCCAGCCCGCCTCGATCTTCGGGGCGGTTTTTTTGTATTCTCGCCACGTTTTCAGGGTGCCTATGGCAGGGTGTCCTCTTTGCAACTCTGGACGGCCGTGATTGGGTAGCCAGCCGCAAGGCCGCGTGCATGGTTTTTTCAAAATTGGAGATTTCAAATGAAGTACATCTCGAACTGGAAATTACCGCCTAGCTTGATCGACACCGCAGTTAAGAAGTTTCTGGAGACCGGCGGCGCGCCGCCCGACGGCGTGAAAATGCTAGGGCGGTGGCACGGAATGAACGGAACAGGAGTGGCGATCTTCGAGAGCAATGATGCGACGGCCATGTACAAATGGTATGCGCAATGGGCCAACGTGATGGAGCTTTCGATCACGCCTTGCGTTGAAGACGCTGAAGCCGGACCGATACTCGCCGCTATGGCCAAGGCGGCATAAAGCGCCGACACAGTCTCGGGCGGTAACCGGCCATCAACTATTCCGCCCTATCTTGAAGTGGTCGCGGTTTTTGGCTTTGGCGAGTTCTCCGCGACTACGTAGGGTAAACTTCACCCGCCGGCCAAAACCGGCGGGTTTTTCTTGCGATGTAGCAGGTGGCTGACCTAGCCTGTCGCTGCACGGTTGCTAAAAGGGAGTTAGACGTGGCGACAGGTACGGTGAAGTGGTTCAACGCGACGAAGGGTTATGGGTTCATTCAGCCGGACGGCGGCGGCAAGGACGTGTTCGTTCACATCTCAGCGGTGGAAAAAGCCGGCTACGCCGGCTTGGCAGAAGGCGCGAAGGTGAGCTTCGACGTGGTTGCGAACCGTGGCAAGGAATCGGCCGAAAACTTGAAGATCCGCTGAAGCGACCGCCACGCAACCTTTCACATGTTCGTGCTAGCCTTACCCCGTTTTAGTGCGGTGTATGTTAAATGTCAGTTCAGATCGAAGCTATTTCGAGACAGCGCGGTGAATTGCTGAAGAGTGAATTGCTAAAGTTAGAACGGGAGATGACGGAGCTTGCAGCTCTACGCCGGGCGTTGTGTCTGCTAACTGCTGCGCGTGATCGGCCAAAAGGTTGTCGTCGCCTTTATCGGGTTTCCGCCAGCTCCGCGCGATGGACATTTGGCACCGAGCCCA
>CAVQZL010000029.1:0-10124 GCA_963718265.1 uncultured Alphaproteobacteria bacterium
CATCTAATATAGTCGCAAGCTTTTCTTCGCTTTCGGGAGGCAAGGCGGGCCCGCGAAAACGAGCACCCGAGAGCCAGATGCAAGAGCCAAAGTCGGTAGTCTGCGGATGTGCCGTGGCACGAAGTAGGGGTTGACTCAAGAACTGTGTAATCAAAAGTCTGCGACTGTTCCGCACGCGGTTGAGGTCAAATTGGGCTTCGGCGATCCGCCGCGCCCCTTCCACGGTCTCGGCGTCCGCGTAGGGGCCGGAGATCCTGCGCGCCATCGCCTCGATCTCCGGCGCGAGCAAAGGATCCGAGCGAACTGGAACATTCAAGCCATGTCGAAATGCATTTTGCGCCGCGCGAGCCTTTCCCGCCGCAGTCTTGGGCCCGGTGCTCGATTTCGCGTTGGCGCGATTGGCGCGCTGTTGGCGGTCGCTGGTCAAGGCGGCGGTGCTCCGCCGACTTCTCCGGTCTCGACGTCACGGAATTCCGCGTCCTGGATTTCATCGACCGCCTGTCGCACCGCGGCGCCAAGAGCTGCGCGGTGACGCTCGATCTCCCGCAGAGCGTTGTTGCGGCGGGCTTCCGAACTTGCAAGCATCCGGTCGAAGCGCTCAAATGAATTCGATCTTGTCCTCGAGCGTCTCGGCCATCACGTCTTCCATCGTCAGTTGCGCCTTCTGAAGCGCGCCGACGACTTCTTTCTGCGCAGCTTTCTTTCCGGCGGCCCAGTTGGCGGCAAGCTCTCCAGCATACTCGTCCTCGTAACCAAGTCGGCACATCACTTGGTAAATGCCTGCTGCTAATCGCGCCCCTCAAAAGCCCGGCCTTCAATCGGCGCAGCCGAAGAACGTCCCAGGATAAGTCGATGACATCGCGCGTCAGAAGGTCTTCGATCGCGTCCCTCGGCTGGGCCGCCGCGACAATACGCGCGACATGGGTAGCGTATTCTGCTTCCTGCTCGCCTGGCAGCAAAGGCGCGGGGGCAATTCCAGCGACACGGTCCAGGACGTCGCTGACTGCCGAAGGGTGGTCAGGGGCCGCCAAAAAGTGAGTCGGTTTAATGTTCTGCATAGGGGCTCTCTGAGATTACTGGCTGAACGGGGCTCGATGAAACTGCCAACTTGAGCAGAACAATAGCAGAACGAGGTGGTTTTCGCGAGAAAGAGCCGGAGATATCCCCAAAGCAATGCGACCGCCCGCCCGATTCAGCGCTGTGGCCGGATGGCGGGTCGGTTGTTGGGAGTCCCAAGTGTGCGACTTGGCGACGGGATCGAAAACGTTGATCCCCGACTTTGCGGTTGTTTCTGGTCTGGCAAGCTGTGTTCAAGTTTCCTTTTGATTCCTAGGTGCACGAAGACGGACGCCAATACCGCCGCCATTTTCCGCTATGAATTCAATGCCTGCGGCCTCCAACGCACGGCGGATCGCTAGATCATTTGCTGCGGTCAATGATGTCTGATGTTCGGTCAATTCAGCGCGGCGAATAGTTGTGACCGCGAGAGCTGAGGCCCGTGCGAGGTCCTCCGCGGTCCAACGAATCAGAGCGCGACCCGCTCGAATTTGCCCACTCGTAAGAGAAATGCGCACGGGAGTTGACTTTTTCATCCTATATGCTATTTTTCATCCTATGTTGAATGCGCAGTCGCACCACGAATCTCGTGAGCGGCGTCCCGGGGGACAATCGTGGATTTGCGTTCGGAGGAACTCATGAATTTGGAAATAACGTCAAGACAGTGGCCCGACCGCCGTGGCTTCATCGGGGGCTCAGGCGGCCACCTCATTGTCAGCGCCGACCAGGCTGGGCTGATCCGACTTTGGAAGGAAGAGCATGGTGAAGCGCAGTCGAAAAGCCCCCGAGCGCGTTCGCGAGTTCGGATCGCGGCCGCAAGACGGAAAAGCCCAACCCCGAGGCTCCATCCAGTCAGCCCGGGGGGTTGTTGGCTCTTCAAGCTTTTTGTTTTCTTCCTCAATCCAGGCTCGTGCGGCCGGACGCCGACCCAACATCCGGTTTCGGGAATAAAGACCAACCCAGCGACCTCCGTCGCGGACCGCAACCTCTCGACTGTGCTCAGCCGAGAGGCTCGATGTCTCAAATCGATTGACGGTGTCTTCACGCTTGCTGCGGGCGCAAGGTCGGCGATGCTCCAGTCAAGACCGGCACGTGCCACGCGGCCCTGAATCCGGTCACGTGGTGAAATTATCACCGAAATCTCTTGATGGAGGAAATCCTTGAATACGCAATGGAGAGAAAAAAGTCGAGTGGACCGCCGCCGATTCATCGGCGGTTCGGACGCAAGGATCATCATGAGCACGGATGAAGCGGCGCTGATCCGGCTCTGGAAGGAAAAGCGCGGCGAGGCCGAGCCGGAGGATTTGAGCGACAATCTGATCGTCCAACTGGGCGTCGCCACCGAGACGCTGAACCGGAACTGGTACGAGCGCAATGCTGGGCGGGCCGTCACGGACGTTCAACGCTGGGTTCAGCACCCGGTCCATCGATATCTGGCGGCGACGCTGGATGGGTTCGTCAACGCCCTCGACGCCGTGTTCGAAGCCAAGTTCATGCTGCCGTGGTCGTTCTCCGAAGAGGCGGCTGCCGAAAAGCACATGGCTCAGCTCCAGCACAACATGTGGGTGACCAACGCCCGGTCGGCGGCGCTTTCCATTATCACCGGCGGGGGCAAATGGGTCGAAATGACCATCCCCGCCGACGCCTTGTACCAGCATTTTCTTATCACCGCCGAGCGTCGGTTTTGGCGCTGCGTTCAAACCGGCCAGACGCCACGCCCCTATGGGATCGAACCGCCGCGGCCTCGCGTCGAAGCGGTTCGCGTGGTCGACATGAGCGAGTCCAATTCCTGGGCGGAGTTCGCCGGCCTTTTCTGCGCCACCCGCTCGGCGTTCCTCGACCATGAGCGGGCCAAGTCTGAGCTCAAAACCCTGATGCCGGAAGATGCGAAAGAAGCGACCGGCCACGGCGTCCGCGCCAAGCGCTCGAAGTCGGGCGCGGTCAGCTTCGGTCTCCTTGCGACGGAGGAGAACCATGCAGCGTTCTAGCGAATCGATCGGGGCGATCGCCGCCGCACTCGCGAAGGCACAGGCGGAGCTCACCAATCCAGAAAAGTCGCTCGTCGCGACCATCCGGGCGTCCCATCCGCGCGATCATGATCAGACCTTTCGCTATGCGGCACTCTCGAGCGGCCTCGATATCGTGCGCAAGGCGCTCGGCGGCCATGAGATCGCAACTGTTCAGACAACCGCGATCGATAAAGAAGCCGGGCTGATCCGCCTCACCACCACGCTCGCCCATTCGTCTGGGGAGTGGCTGTCGTCGGAATGGCCGGTGTGCCCGATCGCCGAGATGGCGGCGCCGCGTCGCATGGGAGCGGCGCTCACGTACGCGAGGCGTTACGCGCTGTTCACCCTGGTTGGAATTGCAGGAGAGGACGATCTCGACGCGCCGGACCTCAACGGAAAAGTCGACGCTTTCCCCACGGTCGGCTCCGGTGTCGGCGTTCCCGCGGATACCCAACCAGCCCGGGCACCGGACGAAAGGCCATCAGCGCCAGTTGCTTTGCTCCGCAAGGAGAAAGCCGTTCGTCTCCCGCGGACTATTCTGGGTCCGGAGCAGTCCGCGGCGTTGCGCGAAAGGATGCTCCTAGGCCTTGACCAACTCCAATCGGCGGATGAGGCCGCGGACTGGGTCCACAAGAACTTGGCCGCCAAGAACACGCTGATTGCCGCCGACGCCGACGCGGTAGAAGCCGGATTCCGCGAAAAGCTCGCAATGGTCGAGGTGGCGTCTGCCGCTCGTCAGGAACAACTGCATTCGGTGCCGGCAGAAAATCCTGAACCTCCGGTTGGGGAGCCATTTATCATGATTGAAGATGCAGTCGCACCGCCAGTTACCCCGGATAGCGCTAGCGTCCGGCGCCGTCGCGTTGCGGCGAAGACCATTCGCCTGCGCGACAAGGAGCACTGTAAGTTCGTCAGGACTGAGCCGTGCGTCGTGTGCGGCCGCGCGCCGACCGAGGCTCATCACATTCGGTTTGCGCAGCCCCGTGCTCTCGGCCGAAAGGTGAGCGATGAATACACAGTCCCAGTCTGCCGGCTACACCATCGGGATCTGCACAGTTACGGCGATGAAGCCTCATGGTGGGCCGGGGTCGGCATCGACCCGGTGCCGATTGCCCTCGAACTTTGGCGGCGATCGAGATTGACATACTCGTTAGATGCGACCGGGTCCGAGCCGTTGTCCGACGCGATCCCGCTTCCAGCGGCGAAGGTCGAGCGCGCGCCCTTGGACGACGACGCCAGGGACCGGATCGACATGGCTGAACATCCTGAAAGCCCACACCCTTGATGATTCTTCGTCGTCGAAAAATCGACTGGTCGAATCGACTAGACTAATGGGATTTCATGCGCGAAATTCAGGCCGCTGAGGCCAAGATTCACCTTTCCCAACTTCTTGATGACGTCGAGCGCGGGGAGACGATTATCATCACCCGCCATGGTCGCGCGATAGCCCGGATCGTACCTGAAGCGCATCTGCCGCAAGCCGAGGTCGACAGTGCGTAGAACGATGGCGGCGGCACGAGCCCTGGCTCGGCGAACTGCGCCAGCTTGCAGCGGACGCGTGACTGATCTTCTACACCTCGAATCGCCAAGCATATTAGGACTTGAGCCGCTCAAAGCGGCTTGGAGGGCAGCTTTACGCGGCCCCGGTTCTACCTGACAGGTCCCCGTAAAGCCGCCACGCCCATTCTCCCACGCCAGCCGAAGGAGGAGGACGAGGCGGTTGCGTCTCGTTCTTCCTTCCGAGCAAATCCAGCCGCGTCGACACGGCTTCTGTCGGAAATGTCAAACTGTAACTGCTACCGCGGCAAAGCCGGGGAATTCCCAAGATATTGGTTACCTCCCCATCGCCCGCTTCGCGCCAAGGCTTGCTGTCGATCGCATCGGAAGATCAGGGACGTCGAATCCACCTCAGCGTGTCAATTTTTCCCCGCCAGCTAGCACATGGACGGATAGCGGTCGCCCTTCCCCTCGACCTTGCGTCACATAGTGGACTAGCGGATTAATTCCCGCTGTCAGGACATCTATATTCGCCTTTTGATATTCGGCACCGTCAAAGTTCGGTCCGGGCGCGCGACGTTCTTTAGCGCCGTACAACAGGTAATGAAGGGCAGGCGCAGTTTTCTGCGCAGCGACGTCCGGATTAGCTGCCAAGTACCATTCGGCGTCAAACAAAGGCGAGGAAGCAATAAGACTAAGCTCTCTTGCATGCCGCCGCAGCTCTTTTCGTCGCTTTCGTGAAAAGACTGGCAATAGGGTCAGCCAAGTTGTTCGGCTGCGCCCATTGTCAGGTCGTCGCAGCGCGGCAAGCTGCTCGACGTGCTTGGCGGTCTCCTGCTTAAGCTGCTCGACGTGCTTGGCGCTCTCCTGCTTAAGGGCCTCCTCGGTCGCGTGTGCATGTGCTTCTAACAAGCGTATGTCCGCGTTCTTTTGTTCAAGCGTCTCTGTGAGGGCCTGCTCGACAACGTCCTTTTGTCTGAGCGTCACCTCCAAAGCTTCTCCCTGCGCCCCGAGCGCATCGCGCGCCAGCCAACGACTGCCGTCCGCTTCAACCGCAATTTCCTCGACTAGATCCAGCACTCTCTGCGCACAATCGCTCCAGGACGGTACAGCGCGCGACGTTCCCACTGCATATCCTGGGCGCGACGGCGAAAGCCCGCGCAACGCGCATCCTACTGCATCCACTAATTCAATTTCGTCTCGGAAAGGAACAATAAGTTCGGGCCTTTGCGAAACGTTCGCAATCTCATCCCACAGCGGCGAGTCCCGGACTATCACCCGCGTCCCGTGCGCCAGCCCCTCGACAACCGGAAGCCCGAACCCTTCATAGTGAGACGGAAATACGATAGCTGCGGCATTGGCCATCAGGGTATGAATTTCGCCGGTATCGACATCGCCACTTTCACGGGTGGAGACAAGCGGCCAGGGGAACGAACTGACGCCAATCGCTACTATCCGAGTGAAGGGAAAGGCTTGGACGAGTGTCGATAGCGTAGGTGTGACGTCCTTGTGGTCATATTTGTTGCCCATAACTAATAAAAATGGCTCATCTAGAGAATTGTGTGCAATATCTTTAGGAATAATCTCGTCAGCGACAACACTGTGGTAGGTTACTTTTAGCAGTACTTTACTGCTTGGAGTAAAACGAAACCTATATCTGTCCAGACTAAATTTGGAATTAAAAAGTATACCGTCCGCTAGTTGGCCAATTAAAGACCATATTCTACCTAGATCGTCTGATGCTGCATATATTACATCCCATGCGATTGTGTCAAGCATGTTGAATACGATGATCGAGGCGAGTCTATGAAGTTCAGTGATCGTACTGAAAGACCAAGGTTGATTGAGTAACACTGCCGCAACAAAAGAACCTCGCGGCCGGTCCAATTGAATTCCAAAGCACGAAAATCTCTCACTGAGTTTGTGAAAATAAGCGGCTTCCTTAGAGGCCAGTACTATGATTTCGAATGCATTCTGTTTGAGTTTGGCGAATCCGTCGAGGAAGCCAAGCACCGCACCCGCAGTTCCGTTGTGCGTTGCTGTAAGGCCACGGCAATCCAACAGTAATCTGCGGCGTCCTTGAGAAGAGAATGCGCCTGCCAGCACGACTTCGAGTTTTCTCTCGGGCATATTGGCGAGCCAACGCAGTCCAAGCACAGCATCCTCTTGCCAGACCCAATCCGGACTCTCACGAAGTGAAACCGAGCGCGGATAGGCAAGTGCAGGATTGAGAGGAAAGGGAACTGCGATGTGATTACACACGACGTTGCGAAATCCGCGCCGGCGCAATCCAATCAAAAGTTCGAGAAATGCATGTTCGAGAGAATCCGAAGTGATTGCCGGCGCAGCTGACAACGCTCGTGGTGTCAGAATGAATAAAGCTGAAACCAGCTCCGGCGACACTATAGTTCGAGGAATTGACCGAAGTGCTGCTAATGGCAAAAGAAATTCTGGCCCCCCCGGTAAGCTTAAAACCCTGCGAACATCGCACAGCAAGAAGCGCGGCTGCACAGACGCAATCATGGGGTCTAGTGCCCCAACCTGAGCGAGAGCACAAAGGCTGTCGTTGGTCGGTCGCCAAGCGCCAACGATGACCGCGAGCCCACACCGCCGCGTCGCCGCATCCTTGATTGCCCTCCGGAGCAATCCGACCGCATCGCAAGGTGCACCAAATAGGTATCGGCAGCCCCTGCCCTCCTGGACAACCGTCCCAGGGCGCACTACAGTAACTCGCCTGCCATCGAAATTTATGCCCGCCTCTTCCTCAAGTAGACGCAGATGACAATCAGTTTCTACCGAGTTGAGGGCAGCACTTGTAAGATCAATAAACACATCGTAATCAATATGTGCTTTATTGTAGCAAGATACCTGTTCATCATAGTTAGACGTCTGAGCAAAATCGAAGTCGTGAGTCATAATCACGCACCGTTTGTCTGGTACCCTCGATGGGACATTGGCAATACAGCCCCCCTATCATAGAATTCTCAGTAAAAGCAAAGCCGACACTGAGGAGCTGAGGCTCGCATGGCTTCTAAAGGTGATCGGTTAAGGTCCCGCGATTTTGGTCTGGACTCGTCGATGATTGATGTTCGGGGCGACCTACCGCGTTTGGTGGTTTCAAGCATAAGTCCGCGGAGTTGTCGATGGGAACGGTCTGGGTCTAAAAGTCTCGGCGCGCGGCACTAATTAGCCCAAGGACTCCTGCCAAGGCAATCTCATTGGCGTTGGTCAAATTGCTCTTCGTGATCGTGCGCTCGATCGCTAAAGGCAATCAACGATTGCTCGAAGACTTGGTGCGCCTGATCTCATCAACGATCGCGTCGTGCCGTTCTACGACGCCCATGAGGTGAAGCTCCGCGTGCTGACCGATCGCGGCACGGAAATATTGCGGCAACCCGGAGCATCACGAATACGAGCTCCGGTCGAGGACTCGACCACACGTGCACCAAGACCAAGAGCCCACAGACCACTGATGTGATCGACAAGTGTTTTTTTGCTGGATCTGAGTTATTTTCCTCCCGCGCACGGGCGACCGCGTGGCGAAGAGCAGGGCGCGAGGCGCAAGCCCTGCCGCGCAGCCTTCATCGTCGCCCCTCGGTTGCGGCGCCCGTGCGCGCCTGCTTTGGACCACGCGGATTCCAATCGGCGACGAAGCGCGCGTACGCCGTCTCGGCTTGCTCGACCCACCTGCGCTCCTGATCGCGATGGCTCTTGATATTGTAAGCGTGAGCTGCGCCTCTTTGGCCGCGTTCGGCTTTATATCCCCCCTTCAGCTCCAAATCGCGCAGCTTCCTGGCGTGCAGCGCCGGCCGGGCCCACAGGTAGCTTTCACCTTTGCTCAGCAGATGCCAGATGAGCACCGCGAGCTTACGGGCGGTCGCGACAGCGGCGACATGCTGACCGCGGCGGGCGCGGAACTCGCAGGAAGAACGCACGCAACGGACCCGGCGCTCGCGCTGCCGCCCAGGCGGCCTCGACGAGCATGCCGCGCGCGTGCCCACGGCCCTGCTTGGTAATCCGGCCGTGATAAGCCGGTCCGGGACCTGACTGTCTGACGCTTGGGTTGAGGCCGAGATAGCTGACCAGCTTCTGCGACTGCTCGAAGCGTCCCACGTCGCCGATCGCGGCCACAATGGCGAGCGCCACCACCATGTCGACCCCTGGGATTGTCATCAGGCGTTTGGCGCCCTCGTCCCCTAACGCTGAACGGGCAAGGTCACGCTCGATGACCTTGAGGTCCTCGCCGAGCCGGTCGAACTCGCGCAGATGCCGTTCGACGGCAAGCCGTTCGTCCTCCGGCAAGACCTGGTGAAAAAGCCATGTCCGCCCGCTCGCCCCGCACAGATCGGCGTGCGGGCAGGAGGGGATCAGATGGCTGTGCAGGATCGACTGGATGATATTCTTCAAGCGCGATCGCTGCCGGACGATCTGGTTGCGCCTGGTCACCTGCCGGCGAAGCGCCTGCGTTGGCTCGTCTGGAATCCAGACCTCGGGCAGAAAGCCGCTCGCATAAAGCTGGGCGAGGACGCTGGCGTCGATCGTATCGGTCTTGATCTTCGCATGAGCGATGATGCGCACCTGCTTTGGAGTTCGCGATCACGACTTTCTTGACATGCGGCGCGATCACCGCGGCGACCGAGGCCGCGTTGCCGGTCGCTTCGACGACGACCACATCATCCTTCGACAGCTTCTTTGCGAAAGCCTCGAGAAGCGGCCGGCGCATGTCGACGCGCCCCAGTCGTGTGAGCTTGCCGTCGTCCCAGGCGACCGCCTCGGCGAAGGCGCGGTGGATATCCAGTCCAATGATGCGCATGGTTGCTCCTCCGTCTCTGTTCGTTCAGGGCGGGAGCTGGCGGGCAACACGACATCTACTGATCCGCGCTCACGGCGCATCCGGGAAAGTCGCAAGGGGCGGCCATGTAACGAGCTCGGGCTCTCAGCCCACTGTCTATCGACGGCCTGCCCGCACCTTCGTGCTCCCGGCGCCCCGTGTCCAGGATGGGCTCACCATATCGCCGTCTCCCTTTCGGAAACAGGCGGACAGCAAGGCGCCGACGAATCACATACCGGATAACGGAATCGTCGAGCGGTTCCACAAGACCGTGCTCGACGAGTTCTACCGCGTCGCCTTCCGCAAGAAAATCTACGGCTCGATCGGCGAGCTGCAGAGCGATCTCGATGATTGGGTCAAGACCTACAACGAGGAAAGGCCGCACCAGGGACGATGGTGCTTCGGCAAAACGCCGATGCAGACGTTCCTTGACGCGACGCCGCTGGCGAAGGAGAAATAATCGCCGCCCGAGCAAACCCGAGAGGCGGACCCGACCAGAACTCCAGACGCCGTCCGTCAGATCAAGTTCCAGCTACTACGCGTTATGCGGAAGCTCTCGCCGCCGGGATGGATCGCCACCTCGAGAGCATCTTTCGAAATGTCGCCGCCGACGCTTTGTACCACCGTTGACCTCATCTTTTCTCAGTCCTCGTCTTGTCTTGGGGGCATGACCCCCGGGTGTCCGTTCACGTCGCTGGGAAAAGAGAGGGGTGGTCAACGGTCAAACTAGA
>CAVQZL010000030.1:0-25545 GCA_963718265.1 uncultured Alphaproteobacteria bacterium
CGATATGTTCGTCAGGCCAACGAGCCGCCATGCTGCGGATGACCGCCAGGGCTTCGTCGGGCGTCCGGCAACCGTGCTCGCCACTCCTGGGTTTGCGGACACGAAGCTGCGAATGTTGGCCGCCTCGCCAATGGATCGTCAAAATGACATCGCGGACGGCTTCGTCGACATCGGCGATGATGTCGACGACAAGGGCGCGCAAGAGTTGCTGGCGTGAGCGCATCGAAACGTTCGGGGAGGCCCAGGCCGCTTCCAGATCCTCGGCCAGCCCGAAGAAATCGGCGGCGTTCGATGACTGCGCCATCTCATCTGTCGCTGGCTCGAGACGAGCCTGGCAGGCCTCGACCCGGCGAAGCGCAGTTTCCCAGCTCTTCTCCAACTGCGCTGCGATCAGCCGGTTATCCGGGTCGCAGGCGGCGTAGCGGCGCTCGGCCAACGACGCCTCGTAGCGGGCCTTTTGCAGGTCCAGCTCCAGGATGCGCCGCCGCTCGTTCACCCTCTCCATGCGCAATCGCTCCGCTTCCATGGCGGCTTCGACCGCGATCGGCTCGACCGCGCGCAGCAGCTCGCGAGCAAGAACCGAATCGACGCGCGAACTGCCAAAGGTCAGGCAGCGCGCGGCGCCGAGCATAAGGTTTGGATTGTCGCAGCGATAGGCGCGTCCCTTGCGTCCGTAATAGGCGACCTTGAGGCGCCGGCCACACCGGGCGCAGCGAAGCAGACCGACCAGCAGCGCCTGGCCGCCGCGACCGGACTTGACCTCGCCGACACGGCCGTAGGCGTTCGCTGCGAGCTGCTTCTGGTTCCGCTCGAACTCGGCCCAGTCGATGTAGCCTTCGTGATGATCCTTGAGCACGACCTCCCATTCCTCGAACGGCCTCTCGTGTCCGTAGGTCTTCTGTGCACGCCCATCGACGATCGCCGTGCGGTGTTCGCTCTTCCCGTAGATGTAGGCGCCGGCGTAGAAGGGGTTCTTGAGGACCGATATGACGTTGCGATAGCGGATCGGTGTCCAGTCGAAGGCGATCATTCGCTTGCCGTCGGACGGTCGAGGAAAATGCAAGTGATCCGCCGCCAGGCACAAGAGAACTTGCCGCGCGCTGCCAAGCTCTCGGAACCTCGCGAAGATGAGACGGATCGCCTCCTGGAGCCGCATGTCGGGGTCGAAGCCGAGGCCCATCTCGCGGTGCCAGACGTAGCCGATAGGCACGCTGATCCGCAGCTCGCCCCGCCGCGCCTTCGAGCGCGCGGCGTCGTACATCCTGGCGCGCAGGACGCCGAGTTCGAACTCGCTGATGCTGCCTTTCATGCCCAAGAGAAGCCGGTCGTTCGGGCGACATGGGTCATAGATCCCGTCGAGATCGATGACGCGCGCGCCTACAAGACCGCAAAGCTCCAGAAGGTGATGCCAGTCGCGCCCGTTGCGGGCGAGCCGCGAAGCGTCGAAACACAGCACTGCGCCGACATCGCCGGCGCAGAGCCACGCCACCAAGCGATCGAAGCCCGGCCGCGCCATCGTTCCGCTCGCAGATCGCCCGAGATCGTCGTCGATGACCTCCACGTCGCGGAAGCCTCGGCGGCGCGCTTCATCGACCAAATCATACTGGCGGCGTTGGCTTTCGAGGTTGGTCTGGACCTGGGTCTGCGTCGATTGCCTGACGTACACGACGGCTTTCCGCTTCAGGACCGTCGCGGGAAGAAGGTCAGCGCCGCTCATTGCTGTCCTCCTCCAGAAGGTCGTCGCCCGCCGCCTGAATCAGGACGTTGGCCAGGCTCGAGACGATCTTCTGGCGTTCCGACGGCTGAAGCATCCACAGCTGCGGAGCCTCGAACGCGATGACGAGTTGGCGCGGGGCGTCGGGTCTCGGCTTTGCTTCGATCGTCTCCTGCAAGCGCTTCATTCGTCTCCTCCTCGGCGACTCGGACTTCGCCGGAGGAGCTTCGCCGAAAGCCGCGTTCGATGAGGAGCCGGCTCAGGTCCTTGAGAGCCGCGCAATCGACCTCCGGCGCGCCGAGCGTCGTGTCTGGGCAAGCCGCCGGATCCAACATCCAGCTCGGCATCACGATGATCACACCCGGGGCCGCTTCGACGTAGCTCAGAGGCGTGCCCGCCCGTACTTCGCGGTAATGCAGCCGCAGGCGCCGGCCGTACAGCGCGTGCCAGCGATAGTGGACCTCGACCTCAGCCCCGACACGGGCAGAATGAACGGGCGATGGCAATCGGGAAGAAGAATTCCTTGTTCAGCGGCGACGAAGGCGGGGGCGAGACCTGGGCGATCCTCTCTTCGCTTCTCAACACGGCCAGGCTGAATGGCGTCGATCCCGAGGTCTATCTCGTCGACGCGCTCGCCAAGATCGTCAACGGCTATCTCAACAGCCAGATCCACGATCTCCTGCCATGGGCCTACGTGAAAACGGAGCCGCTCAAAGCCGTGGCCTGAAGACGCCGCTTACCAAATATCCGCTCGACAAGCATCTCTACCCCCAGCGTCATCTCGTGGAGTGCTGTTTCTCAAAACTCAAGCAATTCCGTCGTGTCGCAACCCGCTTCGAAAAGACCGCCCGCAATTACCGCGCAGTCGTAACTCTCGCTGCCGTCATCTGATGGATGCGATAAGTGTCCACACCACCTAGTCGAGCCGGCCTACGTCAGAGGGTTACTATTTCGGGCTATGCCGATGACCGCAACGACGTACGTCGTACGCGGCCGATCGCCATCTTGTTTCCGGCGTCAATGTCCGCCAACAACGTAAGGTGCTCGAACTGGACGTGAACCGATAGTGCTGAAATGAGATTTGTATGGCCATGTATGTCGTCGCAAACAAGCCATGTGCCAGGGCGAGCTATCCGAGCCAACGTTTGGCCCACAACATCGATTTCCCGCTCGGTATGTACAGCGTCGCAAAAAATTACGCCGTAGCTATCGCGGAGTGGGACGTCTACCACATTGCCACGTACCACTGAGGTCACCTGTTCCAACAGATTTCTGTAGCGGAGGTTCTCTATCAGGATAGCGATCGGTCCTCCGTGACCAAGGATCGGTCTCGCAATTTCGTCGGCACAAGCGTAGTCCATGCCTACGGCCAGTTCTTTGCAGGCTTCCCGCAGCGAAACAAAGCCGAAATCGACTGCATCGAATCAACTCGTCGAAGGACCGCTGTCACGCCTTCCGAGTGCTATCGCTGTCGTTGATCGACCGATCCAGGTTCCGATCTCAAGAAAATCGCCGTCGCCGTACTTTCCCAAGTTGTATAGAACCTGCAGCTCGAGCGGTGTCACCCAGCCCTCAGGAAAGAACGATACATCGACTGGAAGTGGATCGAGTTCATTGATTACTAGACGCCCGTTCCGGAAGAGGGCATCCATTGCGTCCGCGACAACCGTCAAGCCCTTACCCTCTCAAGCCTTGCCAGTATATCATAGATGCGACTTCTGGACGCGGCACGACCCTCGAATTTCATTTGCGTCTCGGTCTCAACAATTCCATGCAAGGCACTATCTCTGGTAGTAAGATTGAATTCCCGGAGCAGGCGCTGCTCCGCTGAGGGTGAGATTGCCCCAGCTGGCGCCCCATTGCAAGGCAAAGCGCAGCTTTGGGTTGCCGATGCGCTATGCAGAATGTCGGTTCCCGGCCTCGAGTTCGAATAGAGGCCTGAGTTCTGACGCGAAGTGCAACACCCCCCGACGATTTGATATCGGCAAGGTTGTTCAGGACCTTAAGGAGTGTTGCCATGCGACTCTATTCTTATCTCTCGGACGACGAAAGAGACCAAATCGCCATTTTGCGGGCCGCGGGGTGATCGATGGCCGCCATTGCCCGGGCGGTCGGTCGGGCGAAAACAACCATCTCCAGGGACCTGCAGCGGAACGCACTCCCCTCGGGTGGGTATTCCCCGCTTCACGCCGCCGGAGCCTGTCAATTGCGCAGGCGGCGTGAAGCGCTCCTCGAACGAGAAGCCGCTTTACGTCTGTTCGTGCGTGATCGGCTCGCCGAGGGATGGGCGCCCGAACAGATCTCCGGTTGGTTGAAATCTGGCAATGAGCGCCGCTGCGCCCTCTCCCATTCGAAGCAGATCTCTTCGAACTAAGCGCTGCCCCGAAAATCCGGGGGCTTCAAACCTCGGCCCGCGTGAGAAAATCAGTAGGTCCTCAGCCTGGACACGGCCTCGTGCGCTAGCCTCACAAGGAATGCTTCAGAGCCTCCCTCTGCGTATCCTGCGCGCCGCTGCTGAGAACGATAATTTGATCAATCTCCGGGGCGAGTTGAATATGGCCCCATATCTTCGCTCCATCGCACTCAGTTGCTCCTGCGACGCGCCTGTCTCCTCCTTCGAGGCGCGCAACTCTTCCTCCAAAGTACGCAGTTGCTTCTCTAATCCGGGCAGCTGCTCATTCGATTCGCCCAGTTGCTCCTCCAACGTGCGCCGCTGCTCCTTCGATTCGCCCAGTTGCTCCTCCAACGTGCGCCGCTGCTCCTTCGATTCGCCCAGTTGCTCCTCCAATGTGCGCCGCTGCCCGTTCGATTCGTCCAATTGCTGTTGCGATGTGCGCAGTTCCCCGTCTAGTCGCGCCGCTTCAGCCCGATACGAGTCGCGCTCGTTAATTATATGGCGCAACTGGGCCTCCATCGCCGGCAGATGGAGCGACTGCTCGATCACATCGTGAACGCGGCGGCGATCGAGATAGACCGATGACGGTGTATCTGGAAGAACGGCGTCCGAAGCGACCGCGACGAGGTACTGCGCCCGCGCCAGCCCTTTGGTTGCTTCAATGATGTCGGGCCCGCGGCGTTCGTAACTGCGCCATCGCGGACTTTCCTCGGCAGCCAGGAGCGATCCTAGCACCGCCCTCTGCGGCAAAATGTGAACATTGGCAAAGTTCTCGAGCAATAGAGCGCGGAACTCCGGTTCGGACAGCTCCAAGAGATGATGCGGATTTGGATCGGTCCCCGGCGCAGAATAGACCGCCCGATCCGGCGTACTGACGATGAAGAGCCCGCTGGGGCGCAACACACGCTTGACCTCGCCCAGGAAGCCCGAGTGATTGGTGACATGCTCAAGCGTCTCGAACGAGACGACAGCGTCGACCGAGGCCTCATCCAGCGGCAGCGCGAGCACGTCGCCTTGCAAAAAGCGCAAATTCGCATGAGCATAGCTTGCATCGGCATGCCTTACTGCCACCGGATCGATGTCGACCCCGGTGATGGTGCGCGCGACGCCGGCCAAAATTGCGGTTCCGTACCCTTCGCCGGACGCAACGTCCAACACATCACGCCCTGCGCAAAGGTCGCGGGCCAAACAATACCGGTGATAGTGCTCGAACTCGATCTGTCCTTCGACCGCGCTCGTGAGGCGCTCGCCTGTGAACTCCAACGATTTGGCTGGGCGAGGAAAGCGAAAGTAGCCATCCGTCTGGATTGTATGGCTGGATTCGGCGCTAATATCCAATTTTCCCACACTGTATTTGCAGTCAGTCAGGAGGGGTTGTACCCCTATCGCTCGGGGCGAGCGAATTCAAGGGGCCCTGACAAGTTGAATCTGTGGGCTCCCAATCGTTGGGGCGCCCGACTTTGCCGCCAGCGAACATTTGGCGGCGTACTAGAAAGCGCTGAGGCCGGTTGAAACCGGCCTCCCTCGCCGCCTTGAGGGAAGGCCAGATTGATGGTACCCCAACGGCGGGGTTGCCTCAAGTCGACGCCACCGAAACTATGCACAACTAGTTCAAAAGCATACGATCGGCCTCAGTCGGAAGATGGGGCCCCTTTACGAGCAGCGAGGATGTATTGAAGCCCGTGACCAACGAAAATATTACGCTATGTGCGATCTCCATGGTCAGGAACGAGGCGGATCTTATCGTGCCATTCCTCAATCAAGTATCATCTTTATTCGATAAGGTTATCATCGTTGATATACAGTCTACAGATAGAACCAAAGAAATAATTGAGGATTTCTTGCAGATATGGCCAAACATCGAATTGTATACTTGCAAGACGCAGGAACGTTATCAATCCGCCATGATGAACGAATTGAGCAGGCAGGCCGCTCGTGGAGGAGTGGATTGGATTTTTTTCCTCGATGTAGATGAATTTGTAAACATAGAAGATAAGACCGCCCTCCATAAATATCTGCGAGGATTTCCGCATGATGTAATGGACATGCCTTGGATCAATCTGGTTCCCTCCGTTTACGGACGCTTTGATCTGTTCAATGCCAAGCAAGAATTTTATTGGAGTGGCCGCGTCTCGCCGTTCTCAAAAGTCGCCGTCTCTAGTCTGTATATGAGCACTAACCCGGAATTCAACATTTTTGAGGGCAATCACCACGTTTCAAACCACATAGGCGAGCCACCAATCAAAAAGAGCTTGGGGTTGACGTTGTTGCATATCCCGGTCCGTTCGGCTGACCGATTAAGATACAAGCTTCGAAGCGCGCTAAGGCTGTTGCGATCAAAACACAACACTGTGGAGGGTGAAGGCAGTCATGCCCCGAAAGCCCTTCGCCTTATTGCCGACGACGGAGTGGAGCCCGAAATTCTCAACGTCATCGCGGCCAACTACGGCGTCAACGATGACGATGTCGATACTCTCATCCCCCGTGACCTTGGTTGGCCGACCAAGACGCTGGCGGACTATGTCGTCAATCCCGAACCCGTGTCGATCGCCCCACGGCGGCTCGGCGAGACCCTGTTACTCGACGCAGCCATAGAGTGGAAAAAACCTAGTTTCGTTACGGAAAGCCCAGTCAAGGCGTGGGTCGTCGGGTCGGAAATCCGGATTATCAGCCAACCGATGTGGGGCGATGGGTCGCTCGTTCGCAACCGGTACGACGCTCTGCCACAGCTCAATCCGAACGTGCCGCAAGAGCTCGGGATGAAGGAACTCATAGAAGGTGTGTCCGCATCGTTCCTAAGACCGCAAGTCCTACGATTTTCCGCATGGTCCTATCTGATCCCCACTTTATTCGCCATGTTTGCTGTGTTGCGTCCGAGGGTTTACGCTGAGTTGGGCGTGCACAACGGCATGAGTTTCTTCGCGGCTTGTCAGGTTGCCAAACATCTTAACATCAAGACACAATGTGTCGCGTTAGATTCATGGATCGGAGATCCTCACGCCAGCTTTCATTCTTCTGAAGTGTTCGATCAATTTCGCACGACGATGAAGAAATACCACCCGGAGCAGCATTACATTCAGGGATTCTTTCTCGACGCACGGGAATGTTTCGCCGACGAATCCATCGACTTATTACACGTCGACGGGTACCACACCTACGAGGCCGTGACGGAGGATTTCGAAAATTGGCTGCCGAAAATGTCGCAAACCGGCGTCATTATGTTTCACGATATCAATGTCCATGAGCGGAATTTTGGCGTCTGGCGTTTATGGGATGACCTGAAGACGAGATACCCCGCCTTTGCCGTTTCCCATTCTCACGGACTGGGCGTTATTTATGTGGGCCGCCAAACCAGCCCGATCGCCCAAATATTCCAGACGCTTCATCAGAATAGCTATTATGGAACGCTTGCGCAGCTCTATTTCGAGTTCATTGGGTAACCTCGCAATCGACCACCGCATCCTGACCCAAGAGAAGGATAATCTCACGGACGAACACCGGACTCTCGCTCGGGAGATGGACTGGGCCGACCGGCTTGGCTGCTCAGATTGCTGAGAAAGCCGGCTTGGCTGCTCAGATTGCTGAGAAAGCCGGCTTGGCTGCTCAGATTGCGAAGAGAGACGAGAAGCTAAACGAACTGCAAACCGCGCTTAGTGAGAAGGTTTTTCTAATCGCATGGCAAAATAACTTCGATAAATCCAATCCCGCGCGGCGCCGCAAGGAAGATTACGTCATAATTCTAGAGTCTGGCTTGTTTGATAGTGAGTATTATCTCAGAGCATACGAAGACGTGCGTAACGCGAAATGTGACGCCCTTTCTCACTTCGTGTCAAACGGTGTGAGAGAGCTAAGAAATCCTAACAAGACCTTTGATACGGCTCGGTATCTTCTGGCAAACGGCGATGTCTCCGTAACAGGATTAAACCCGTTTGTTCATTATATATTATATGGCAGAAACGAAGGTCGTGCTGTATGATGAAAGAGGTTGTTGACATTATCATCCCTGTGCACAATCAAACTGATCTCTCTATTCAATGCATCGACTCGATTCTAAATGCAGAATGCTCCGTGCCTTTCGAAGTCATTGTCATTGACGATGCGTCCACCGATCCAGAATTAAAGCGACGCCTCGAGGCGTTCGCTCGTGGCAAGCGTATCACTCTACTTGAGAACGAGCAAAACATGGGTTTTACGCGGTCCGTGAACCTTGGCATGTCGCTGCACGGGGAACGCGATGTGCTGCTCCTGAACAGCGATACGATCGTATATCGCGGCTGGCTGGACCGGATCGCAGCCTGCGCCTGCTCGGGGAGCCGGATCGCCTCCGTCAATCCCATGACGAACCAACGCGGCAGTCATATCAGCTGTTATCCTGGCCTTATGCATCCGTATGACGGGAAGCTCGAGATTGGAGACGAGAACTTAAACCGTATTGCCGGCGATATGAATGCAGGAAAATACGTCGCAGTTCATACGACGGTCGGTTTCTGTATGTATATTCGTCGAGCTTGCCTCAAGGACATTGGGCCCTTTGACAGCGCGCATTTTCCTGTGGCCTACGGCGAAGAAAGCGACTTTTGCTATCGAGCGCGAAAAGCAGGATGGCGTCATCTGGTCGCAGGTGATGTTTTTGTCACTCATCTTGAGGGAAGTTCGTTCAGCGATAGAAAAAAGGGGATGATGGAGAAGATGCTGGAGAAGTTTGTCGTTCTTCATCCTGAGGTTACTGTTCTTGACGCCCGGTTCCGAGAGCGAGACCCCGTGCGAGTCCTCCGTTACGGCATCGATTTGGGACGGGTGAGAGAGTTGCTCGAAGGGCGGGATGACATTAGCGTCTTCATCAGTGGAGAATCTTCAAACCAGCCGCCGCCCGGCGCGCTGACCCTCGAATACAATCGGGATGAACGTAAGGTTCACTTCGCCATTGCAGAAAATCCGGAAAGCTTTCCGAATCTGTGCTCATTTCGGTTCCCCGGGGACTTATCGAGCTTCAATCATACGATGCGCAGCCTTGGAATCGCAACATTAAGGTACCGACCGGACGCCTGCAGAGATGCGATTGAACGGGCTACACGCGGGCTTCCATGCGAGGTTGGCTTGGGAGTAAGAATGGTCGCTATGGCGTGAGGGCGACGTAGTTGGGCCCGGAAGGGGCGGTGGGCAACTTTAAAGCAGCGGAGTATCGACCGTAAGCTTCCAGTTATACGCAGCACGCCGATCGCACTTTATTCGCAGACGAGTGGCTCGACCCCTCAAAGCGGCAGCCCATATCGCCCCGGAGTGTAGACGCCGGCCGGAAGCCGCAGAGAATTCTGACGCGAGGTTTGCTGAGCCTGCGTGAGGGCTCCAACGCCTCCTTCGACCGAACGTTCAAAGCTTGCGGATCATGATACTTCCCCACTGATCCGGAAGATCGATTATCTTTTCGGGTTTGTCCGCGAGAAATTCCTGCGTCGCCCGCGCCGGTCCAGCATTATAGCCAAATCCATTGTGATCGTGCAAAAAAATGTACCCGCCAGGGCTCATTCTCGGGTAGAAGTATCGCCATCCATCAAGTATGGGCTGATAGAGATCACAATCCAACGACACAAGGCAATATTTATTATTCTCCAACCCAACCGTTGTGTCAGGGAAAGATTCCCTTTTTTACAATCACGCTGGGCATCTCCTTAAATCTCTCACGCACATATTTCTCAGAGGTATCCAAGAACTCTCCCTTGAACCGATTGTCATTCTCTTCTTTCTGATCCGGAAACCCTTCGAACGTATCGAATAAGTAAAAAGTCCTATCTGGGGCAAATAAGTGGATAAACATGGCGCAATCGCCACGCCAAACCCCAACCTCAGCCATGTCGCCGGCGATCGCTTCGTCGCGGACCCGCAACGCGGCTAATCCCATCGACCCATGTCGAACAAAATCCCAGGAACCTCTCAGCAAGGAATGGTGCTGCTCCGAAAAGGGACCCGTGCCCATAAGCGGAGCGTACACATATTGATGAGCCAAATTGTCTGGCGGCTTGAACATTGACGGGGAGTTCCTGTGTTGCTCGGGGTTAGAGCTTAAATCCCGCGGCAACGGAGTCGTTGTAGAACATTCTAACCGTATCCAGTGAATACGCGTCAAGATCGTAGCCGACGAGCGAAAGTTTTTTCAGAACGTCCGATGTCGCCGTTATGATGTGGCAGCCAGCAAGGTCCGCTTCGAAGATGTTATAAAGCTCGCGCGGGCTCGCCCAAATCAGTTCTGCCGCGGGGACAACCTTCAGAAGTTCGACCGCTGCGGTCATCAACGCACGCGTCGGACGGCCGGTATCCGCGATACGGCCCGCGAAAACTGAAACATAGCTTGGCGTCGTCGGGCTCAGCACATATGAAACATCGCGCACCTGGGCCAGCGTCATCAGCGCGGTCACGTTGACCTTCACACCACGATAGACCAGTCGCTTCACCAGACCGACAGCGCTTTCACCCTTCGTGTTCGAGATCGGAATCTTGACGTAAACATTCAGGCCCCAGCTCGCTATTTCGAGCGCCTGACGTTCCATTTCGTCAAAGTCATCGGAGAACACTTCAAATGAAATCGACTTGGTCTTAACGTGGTTGAGTATATCTTTGCAAAAGGCACGATAGTCTGTAATGCCCGCCTTCTTCATTAGAGTTGGATTAGTGGTCAATCCTTGAATCAAAGGATTAGCATACATTTCTAGCATGCTGCCTTTATCTGCGCCGTCCGCAAATAGTTTTACCTTTAAATCTCTCACGCTTATCATGCTGTTTCCATTATAATTTTCGTTGCTTCGCGCAGAGACTTGACATGATAGTCTACTGCCTCGGGTCGTTTTTCCTTATAGGCATAGTCAATTAGAATAGTCTTGCAGCCCGCACGCTGGCCAGCTTCCGTGTCGCGCCAGCGGTCACCTACCATGTAGCTCGTGGACAGATCAATATCGTGAACCGCCGCCGCAGCTAGCAATGCGCCAGGCTTCGGTTTGCGACAGTCGCACCCAAACTCGCTGTCATGAAAGCACGTTCGAAATTCGTCGATCGGCAACGCTTCGCCGAGGGCGGCGTTAATAGCTTCGACCGCCTCCCGCGTAGTCGTGCCGCGTGCAACGTCCGGCTGATTGGTCACAACAATCAGCAGGAACCCCGCCGCGCGCAAAGCCGCCAGCGAACTCTTGCACGCCAGGCAGAATTTCCATTTCACCGACATTTTCAGGCGGATAGGGCTTGCCTTCGCGGACAACTGCGCGGTTGAGGACGCCATCGCGATCAAGAAAAACCGCTCTCTTCATTTGCGGGCAGTCGATTCCCATTTGGTCTGATGGGCTTTGAGCTTGGGATGCGAAACCAGAAGGTGCCAGACGACGGCCTGGAAAGCTTCAGAATGCGGCGTGACCGTTTCAGGATTTACCGGAGGAATGATGCAGCACGCATCCGCTGCATGCGCCGTATAGCCTCCATCACGCCCGACGATGCCTGTGACCTTCGCGCCCACGCTCTTCGCGTATTTGATGGCCTCAACGAGATTGGGGCTGATGTTCTTCTCCAGATTGCCGCCGCCGACCGAGAGGATGAATAGAGCGTCGATCGGACGCAGCTTGCTGACCTTCAGCCATTCGACGAAAATCGTCGACCATCCCTCATCGTTTGTACGCGCGGTCAGTTCCGAAACATTGTCGGTCGGCGCATACGCTTCAATCCCAACAATCTTGCGGAAATCATTGACCGCATGGCCGCAATTGGCGGCGCTGCCGCCAACTCCGAGAAAAAAGACGCGACCGCCGTCAGCTTTCGCCCGAGCGAGAAGGTCCGCCATCTTCTCGATTGCGCCGAGGTTTATTTTGCTCGCAATCTCGATCGTTTCCGCGATGTGTTGTTGAGCGTAAGACATTTGGTTTCTCCGATTCGAAAAGATCCTGCGCTTCCCTGAGCCCACTGGGGGATCCGATTTCGTAAAACCTGCTGAAGACCTCGTATCCGTGCAGGGACTTTTCGAGTGAGAGCGCGCGATAGAGAGTTGCAAGGTCGAACGGCTGGTCCTTGGGAGACCCCTCGATAATCTCTCGCTTCACGATGGTCAGTCCGTAATCGATATAGGTAAATCCTGGCCGGGGCGCCGTCTTGTTGTATTCCACAAGCTTGCCGTCCACGAAGAGCACGTTGCTCTTATCCCAGCGGTCTCGATTGTAAAGAACGGTCATCAGCGCCGGCTGGTCGGAAGCCCAAAATTCGGCTTCGATCGGGCCGAAGTCGACCGGCAGATAGCTGTCGCCGTACAGGACGAAGCAAGCGTCGCCGAGAAGCCGCATGGCCCGCCGCAGCGCGCCACCCGTTCCCAGGAGGATGGGACCATCCGTGCTATAAGAGACGCGCAGGCTGAAACGAGACCCGTTACCGACGACAGCCTCGATCATCTCGCCCAGATAGCCGACGCAGAGCACAACTTCGCGAACTCCCTGGCGGCGAAGATAGTCAAGCTGGCGCACGATGAACGGCTCACCGCCTACTTCTACCAGCGACTTCGGAATTTTCTCGGTCATTGGACGCAAACGCGTTGCAAGGCCCCCTGCCAGAATCGCAACCGGCAAGGTCATTACGACATCACGACTTTCGTGCCTTCGAAATCGAAATGAAACCGCATTTCTTCGAGCCCTGCCGCGGCCATAGCATGGCGCAATTTGTTGCGCTCTTCCGCCATGAACATCAAAAAACCACCGCCGCCCGCTCCGACGAGTTTCCCGCCGACCGCCCCGTTTTCCATTCCCAACTTATACCACTCGTCAATTTTTGGATTGCTCATGCCCCCCGAGCGGCGCTTCTTGTGCTCCCAATGCTCGTGCATCAATTCGCCGAAGAGGCGCGTATCGCCTTTCTCGAGCGCCTCCTTGCTGCGGTAGCCCAGCTTCTTAACATAGTGGAGATTATCCAGCATCTCGCTTTCGTTTCGCCTCGTGCGGGTATTCTGATCTTTGAGGATGCTGCCGGCGCTGCGCGAGATGCCAGTGAAGAAGAGAAGCAGGTTGTCCTCGAGATCGAACATGGTGTCCATGCTGACTGCAAGCGGGGAAGCGGTCACGGTGTCGTCCTTGTGGAAGGTGAAGCATGTCACCCCGCCAACCGCCGCGATATACTGGTCCTGCTTGCCTATAGGCTCGCCAAGGCGCTCAATCTCAATATGGCAAGCAAGTTCGGCCAGCTCGAGCTGAGTTAGGTGCCGGCGACGATGTGTATAGAGCGCCTTAAGCAACGCCGTTGTGAAGCTGCCAGAACTTCCCAGCCCTGTTCCCGCCGGGATGTCAGCCAGCGTGGTGATTTCGATTTGCGGGGTCTTGAAGCCGAGCAAACTCAGAATCTCTCTGATTATTGGGTGCTGAACCTCGGAAATCTTTTCGACCTGTTCCAAGCTCGAGTATTTCAGATAAATTCCTTGAGTGAACGGTCGCGTCACGGTGACATAAACGTATTTGTCGATCGCGGCGGCGATCAGGAAACCCTCTTGTTCCTGGTAATAGGAACGTAAATCCGTGCCCCCTCCGCCAAGAGTGATACGCAGAGGGCTACGCGCGATGAGCATATCCCGCCCTTTTGTATATTGTCTCAACGACCTTCAACGTAGCGATCGCGTCTTCCAGCCCGCATGAATACGGGCGTCCGGCCCTAATGTCATCCAGGAAGGTGGCTGTCTCCACGTTCCACGAATTGTCGGCCATCGGATATTCCCAAGAGCAAGTCTCTGGCGGGCCCATCTCGGGAAGCATCTTGTACCAAGTAATGCTCTCCACGCCATAGCTTCCGCCGAGCCCATTCAAGTCGAGTTTCCCGTCTGTTCCGTAGATCTCCAGTGAAAAAAGATTCTTCCATTCGGTACAGGAGACGTGCAGAAAAGCTATTTGGTTGCGCTCGGTTCTCAGCAACATAAATCCATTGTCATCAACAGGCATTTTCCAATAGTAAGTCTCGGCGTGACCCTCCACATGGGTGAATTCGCCGAGAAACCAGCGCGATAGATCGATCAGATGCGGACCCTGGTCGATAAGCTCTCCGCCGCCCGAAACCGCGGGGTTTGCGCGCCATTCCTTTTCGTAACCGACGCGTCCGCCATGCCCGTAGCGCCCGCGAATGAACATCAGCTCGCCGAGAACTCCTGAGGAGACGAGTTCTTTCGCTTTGCGCAAGGATCGGTGGTATCGATGATTGAACCCGACGTGGACCTGCACGTGCTTTCTGTCCCGGGCGGCGAGGACCGGACTGAGTTCCGACGCGAAGCGCGCTCCGGGCTTTTCAACGAGGACGTGCTTGCCGGCGTCGACAGCTGCAAGCATGATTTCGGCGAGCGTGTTATGCGGCGTCGCAATGATGACCACGTCAATGGCCGGATCGTCAATGATACTTCGCCAGTTCTTTACGGCCGCGGCGCCGAAGGGACCGGCAAGCGCCTCCGCCCGGTCGAAGGAAACATCTGCGCACGCAACCAATTCGTCGGACGCGGGCAGAGCTTTGGCGCGCTTCTGACCGATAAGGCCGCATCCGATGATGCCGACGCGCAGACGTTCGGGGCTCTCGCTCATATGTCTCCCCAGCCGCACCCACGATCGCGTCCCGCAATACGCCGCAAAGTGTAAAGGTCGGAGCTGGCCAGTTCGGTAAGGTGGTTCGGCCAGCACTCCCAACGGTCCCAAACGGCGCTGATCAATTTGCCAGTGATGTCTCGCGCAGCGGGCGAGGTAAGAAAAATGGCGAGGTCGGCAACCCGGTCCATAGAGGCTCCGCCTTCTTCAAAAACCTTTGCCGCAATGGCGAATTCGCGTCGGCCGGAGCCGTCGGCTCCCCGCCTGAGCACTTCGCCAAGCATCGCCGTTTTCATTGCCCCGGGCGCAATGCAGTTAACCGTCACGCCCTGTTCCCTCACTTCCTCAGCCAGCGTCTCGCTGAACCGGACGAGGGCCGCCTTCGCGCTGGCATAGGCCGTAAAATTAGCGCGCGGGGCGGTCGCGCCGCCGCCCGAGAGATTGAGGATTGAAGCCTCAGCAGCGCTCGCCATCCGCGGAAGCAGCCCTCTGCATATCACAACCGGACTGATCAGGTTGACCCGGATCGTTTGCTCCCAGTCGCCTAAGTCGTTCTGCTGCAGCGGCCCGATCGGCCCCTGGATAGCCGCATTGTTGATAACGACGTTGATCTGGACAGCCATTGCGCAAATATCTGCGACGAGGTTTTGCACCGAGGCCGGGTCGCTCAGGTCGCACCCAAACACATCGCACTTCTTGGCCTCGGTGCGACTTAGGCGTGACCTCGTTTCATCCAGCGAGGCGGCGTTTCGGGCAACCAAACCGAGGCTGTAACCAGCCTCCCAAAATCGACAAGCGAGATGCTGGCCCAGGCCGCGGCCGGCGCCAGTTATAACGGCATATTTGGCTGTCATGCGCGTGACTTGTAGACCCACTCATTGGCCTGAAGAAACTTGACCGTCTTGATCACAGCCTCCTCGATCGCGAGTTTCGGCGACCACCCAAGCGCGCGAATCTTTCGTGTGTCCAAAAAGATGAACGGGCTATCGCCGATCCAGCCGCGGTCGCCTCCCGAATAGGTGAGGTCGGGCGAAACGCGGAGTGTTTCACAAATCCAGCCAATAGAATTATTGAGTTCACAATAGCTGTCAACGCTGAGATTGAAAATATTGATCTTGTCAGACGCAGAAGCCATTGCGACTAAAATTGCATCCAAACAATCCTGCACATAGAGGTAGGACTTGCGCTGGCGGCCGTTGCCAAGAACTCGAAGTTCCTTTGGATTGCTCTTGAGTTGCTTGTAGAAATCGAAAACATGCCCGTGTGTATACCTTTCGCCGAGGATCGACACGAAGCGGAATATGCACGCCTGGAAACCAAATCCCTCGCAATAGGCGGAAATCAGCCCTTCGCCAGCGGCCTTCGATGCTCCATAAAGTGAAGTCTGAACAGGAAACGGAGCATCCTCCGGGGTAGGAAAAATCTTGGCCTCGCCATAAACAGACCCTGTCGAGGAGAAAGCCAGCTTCTTGATGCCGTTCGCGCGCATCGCTTCAAGGATGTTGTATGTTACAATGGTGTTCTGTTCGAGGTCCCTACGCGGATGTTCGGTGCCGAAACGAACGTCCGCATTCGCCGCCAGATGGTAGACCTCGACCGCGCCGGCGATCGCTGCCGTTACGGCGTCGAGATTCAGAAGATCCATTTCGACCAGCTTGAAATTTGGCTTACTAAGCGCATGCTCGACAAAGCGGCGCTGGCCAGTCGAAAAATTATCAATGCCAATGACGACATTTCCGTCGTCAACAAGTCGGTCGACCAAGTTGCTGCCCACGAATCCGGCGCATCCGGTAACCACCACCGTCCTACTCATGTCCCCTCAAATTCTGACAATCGGAGCTGCCCCAAACGGACCAGATCCGGTGCGACAACATTTTGTCGAGATTGCCGCCGCCGACGAGCCGATCTAGGAGCCTGTCTGGATAATAGCGGATTTTGCTGGCGGGGGTTGAGCGAATTGGATTTTGCTTGGGGATGAGCAAGACATTCCGCCCCTGGCAGATTGCCGAACCGCTGCTGTTTCCGCCGTGCGTGCAGGACTTTGTCGGCGCGGACCACTTGGCGCGCTTTGTCGTTGGGCTGATCCTCGATCATCTTGACCTTCGGGAGATCGAGAGAGCCTACGGGAGCGAGCGCGGGCAGCCGCCGTTTGATCCGGCGATGATGACGGCGCTGTTGCTTTACGCCTATTGCAACGGCGTCTACTCGTCGCGGCGGATCGCCAAGGCGGCGCGCGAGCGGGTCGACTTCATGAGCGTGGTCGGCCTTGACCCGCCGGATTTTCGCACCGTCTCCGACTTTCGCAAGCGTCACCTGAAGGCGCTCGCCGGCCTGTTCACCCAGGTTTTGAAGCTGTGCGAACAGTCGGGGCTGGCGAGGCTCGGCCATGTCGCTCTTGACGGCACGAAGATCAAGGCGAACGCCTCGAAGCACAAGGCGATGAGCTACGAGCGCATGGCCAAGCGCGCGGCGGAGCTCGAGGCCGAGGTGGCGCGGTGGATGAGCGCCGCCGAAGCTTTGGACGGGCGAGAAGACGAGGCGTTCGGCCGCGACAAGAGCGGCGAGGAGATGCCCGATTGGGTGGCCGACAAGAAGAAGCGCGCCGAGAAGATCCGGGCGGCGCAGGCCGAATTGGAGGCCGAGGCGAAGGCGGCCGCCGCGGCCGAAGCGAAAGCGCGGGCCGAGGCTGAGGAGAAACGAAAAGCCGAAGGGCGCAAGAGACCGGGAAAGCCCGCCGCCCCACCCTCCGAGGAACCCGATCCGAAAGCGCAAAAGAACTTCACCGACCCCGAAAGCCGCATCATGAAGACCAACGACGGGTTCATTCAGGGCTACAACGCGCAAGCGGCGGTCGACGCGACGGCGCAGGTGATCGTCGCCCACGGCCTCGACGCCCGACAGAGCGACCAGCATCAGCTCACGCCGATCGCCGACGCGATCGAAGCCAATCTCGGCCGCAAGCCCGCGCAGCTGTCGGCGGACGCCGGCTATTGCTCCGAGGCCAACCTTGCGGCGATGGAGCAGCGCGAGATCGACGCCTATATCGCGCCGGGGCGGGCCAAGCACGCAGGGGAAGGAGAAAGCGGCGGCGCGCGGGTCGCCGCCATGCGCGAGAAGATCAAGGCCGGCGGCCACCTCAGTGCCTATCGGCTGCGCAAGCAACTGCCCGAGCCGGTGTTCGGGCAGATCAAGCAAGCACGCGGCTTCCGCCAGTTCCTATTGCGCGGGGTCGAGAAGGTCGCCGCCGAATGGGCCGTTGTTTGCATCGCCCACAATGTTTTGAAGCTGGCCCAAGGGTGGACTCCGTTCATCGCAGACGCCGGAGCCGCATAACCTCGCGAAATTGCCAAAGACGCGCCGCGCCACTCCCGCGCCTCGGTCCCGCGCTTCAAATCCCCGTCGCGAAGGGATAAAGCAGACAGGCTCCTAGCGCTGCCGGGAGCCTTTATGGTGTTGGCGCGGTTGCAGGGTGAGACGGTTGCCGCCCACATTTGGATGGTGCACGGCGATGCCGCATATGGTCATCTCGCGGCGGAAAACAGTCTTGCGAGTAAAAACGGAGCGTCTTACGCTTTGTACTACACCGCTATTAAATACTTCGCCGACAAAGTCCGATGGGTGAACTGGGGCGGAGAGGCAGGTCTTGCCAAGGACGGCACGCTGAGTTCCTTCAAAAGGGGATGGTCGACGGATACACGGCCAGTCTATTTCTGTAGCCGCATATTCAACCGTGAACGGTATGACGAGCTTACGAAGGCCAGGGGCGTCAGTCCGACGAGCTTCATCCCGGCCTACCGCGCAGGAGAGTTCAATTAGCTGACCGGGTTCCCGATTACACCGCCGACATGGTCGGACCGACCTTGCCCCGCGAGGTATGTCCAGCGGCAAAGCCCCCGCGCGAGTTGGGCTCTCCATGATTATTGCGTCTTAATTTGTTTTGTAGAACCTCGGCTCCGGTGCCTCTCTCCCGGAGCCAGCTTCTGAATGCAATCTAGAATTAAGGTGTGTCAATCCAAGAACTCTTCGCCCTCCTGCGGAACAAAATCCCTAGTTTCATAATTTTTGTAGTACCAAGTGAGAGGTTTATCGACGAAAACCGTGTTCGGGCGAAGGTGCTTTATCTTACGAAGACGATTCCAGTCGCCAGGCTCCGGAATCCGGTAAGCGTTCATATCCCAGGGAATCTTGCTGAAGTAGTTGTGGTAAAACGTCATTGAGGTCCCAAGTTGGCCCTGTTCCAGTTTGCCGTTCCCCCACAGGGCCCAGGTTCCGTCCGGTTGAAGGTACCAGAACTTATGCCAGACGAATTCGGCCCGGTTGGCCTGCGCCACCTTCAAAAGAGTTTCGACGCGGTCCGGCTCGTACCTGTCGTCGTCATCCAGATAAGTGATGAATTTGCCCCTCGCCAGTGGTTGGGACGCGTTGGCCGCATTCGTACCGGCGACGTACCAACGGTCAAGCCCTGGCCTGGGATAGGGACCGCGCCGCGGTAAGTTATGGAATTCTATGCGACTGTCTTTCAATTCGGCGATGCGCTCGGCAGTTTCATCACTACAATGATCACCAATTATCAATATTTGCAGATTCTGGTAGGTTTGCTCAGTTATCGACTTCAGGCAACGTTCTACAAGGAGTTTTGGTCGCTCGGTTGTTCCGGTCACGACCGTGACCAAAGGGGACGGTTCATCAAAAGCCGACTGGAACACCGCTGTTTGGCGGGCCGCGCGAAGGTCCGCAAACAATTTTCCAATTCCCTCCACTTCTCCCAAAACATAGTCAACCCGTTGCCGTTCGCGAGGTAAATCGCCCGCAACGTCTAGAATATAGGCAATCTGGTTACTCAACCTCTCATTCTGGCTAACTAGATCCTTGAGTTCGGCTTCCGACTGCTTCCGCCAAGATGAAGTTTCCTGCCGCAGTTCAGAAATACGGCTCTGCTCGCCTTTCGTGATCGCGACCTTCAGCAACTCGTTCTGAGCGCGAAGATCGCTAACTTCCGCCTCGTATCTTTCCTGGAAAGATACGAGTTCACGGCGCAACTCAGAGACAGGATCCGTGACTGCCGCTGCCTTTCGGCCCGTCGTCCCTCCTGTCGACCCCATGTGACATAATGGAGCAGGGGGTTGACGCCAGCGGCCGCAACGTCGGGATTGGTTTTTAGATACCAAGCGGCATCAAAGTCGCGGCTGGGGGCGTATCCGAGCCTGGCGCCATTTTGAAGGTAATGCTCCAAAAGATCGCCGGACGGAGCCTCTTCAGGAAACTGGGACCGATACCAGTCTGCATCAAAGAGTCCGCTCTCCTCGATCTTCCGCCGCTCAGCTGCGCGCGAGCGTCTGAAAAGCATAGTTACGCGTTCTCCTTGCTCATATATCGGCGACGGCACCGATTGTGTTCCCCTTTCCGCACGCAACGCGCGAGGACGGTTAGAGACGCGAAAGGTCTTGAACCGTCGTAACTGAATAAATGAACTCAAACCAGCTTTCGATCATATTGAGAGATGAGCGAGGACGTCAAAGCGGTAGTGTGCGAAGCTTAAACCTGAATTCGGGTCAATCGCGCGGGCGTCATATCCTGCCTTCTTGAAAATCGAAATCAAATGATCGCGGTTCCACCACGTACCGTTAGCCTCGTTCCCCGCCGCCATACGCCGCTCATAATCAGCGCATCGCTCAGGAGTATTATGGTATTTTTCCAGTTTGTCGGCGTCCGGCACTGCAGTAAACGCCAGTTCAAGGTCCCCCCGCGCCAGCTTCCGAAGCGAAGCAAGTAGTTGATCCACCGTGGGCTCAGTGAAATACTGCAACCAGGCATTCATGCATACCTTTGTTGGGCCCGCCACAGGAAGATCAGACTCACGTATGTCTTCGACTGAACCGCAAACATAGACCACATTACTTGCAGCATTACTATTTTTTGCAACCTGGATTAGTTCGTCTGAGTAGTCGACGCCAATAACGGTGCTGCACAGAGGGAAAGTCGCGCCGTAACCATCCCGTTGACGCAGCACAATCGAGCAGTACATCCTTCGCATTCAGTTTCAACAAGTCAGCAATAGACTTAACATGGATTTCAACCTGCTCATCCGGCTCTGGCTTACCTCCGATCGTGCGCCCGACTTGTTGAAATAAGTCCCCGATTCCCGTATTCTTAACGGCGTGCGCCCAATAGCTCCGCCAATCACGCATTGATTCGATGGTATCTTTCACGTTTTAGTCCCCAGGATAAGAAAGCGTCTTGTCTCGGAAGCAGACGCTGCGCGGACCGCCCACAGTTTCCGAGGATTAAGTTACACCAACTAGCCCACGGCGCATCCGCCGTCCACAACGTTTGAGCGCGGTCCCTCGACCCATACGACGTCGGTTCGATCACGCGCAAAGTCACGAAATTTTTGGCTGGCGGCCAACCAATCGACCACGACGACGAGATCGCCTACTCAAAGCTCACTCGATCCTATCGCTGCCCTTGATCAATCAGGGCAAGCTCGTCGGCGTCGTCACCCTCGAGAATAGTCTCGCGGCGCGGGTCTTTGCGCCGGCGCCGATCGCGGAGTCGAAGCTCCCCTTGCCTCACTAGCGAACGACAGAGATTGAGAGCACCGGCTGTCACCGCGACCTCAAAACGCGCCAGGCTAAGATCCGCCGTCCGGTCGATACCGGCAGTAGGATCGGCGTCAGCGAGCGCGACGGTCGAACGATCGAAAGGGAGGCATGGGCCTGCTGACATCGATCCGGAGCGCCGACGCAGCTTTTCCCGTCGAAGTCCCGCGTGCGAGAGTTCCAGCAAGGCGGCAGGCGGCTGAGCACGATCCTCTATCTGTCCAACATCGAATTCGGTGCGGGGACGGTCCGCACTCTGCCGGATACCCTTTCTGCTCTCGGCTCATGGGCGCCAATGGGGTTGCCAGCAAACGCGGACCTCGCCGACGAGCTTGACGGCCTTAACCGGCGCCTTGACGTTCCTCCAAACCTGGGCGCGCCGGGAGTGACGGCAGAGCTGTTCCCTCACGTTGGGGAGCAGGCCCTGCTCGACCACAGCCACGCGACCAACCTCGCCCCGTGACCGCTGGGGACTACACGGCCATCCTCGAATCAGTCAAAGGGTGATCGACTTTGTGATGCGGCTCGAGCCACCGCAGGCGCTCACACGTCCGCATTGCGCCGCCAAGGCAGCGCCGCCGGCCCATCGGAAAGACGCAAGCGAGGGAGGGCATACAACGAATGCCGGACAGCCAATTCGCTTCCTATCCGAGCCTCAAGGGCATGCCGGTCGTCGTTTCCGGCGGCGCTTCGGGTATCGGAGAAGCAATCGTGCGCGCGTTCGCCGCGCAGCACAGCAAAGTGGGCTTCGTCGACATTGCGGAAGAACAGGGCCGTCGACTTGAGTCCGAGCTCAGGGCGGCCGGGCAAAGAGTCCGCTTCGTCCCTTGCGACATTACCGACGTCAGCACTTACAAGGCGGCCATCGCTAGGCTCGAGGAAGAACACGGAGCGACGCTTGCCCTCGTCAACAACGCCGCTGATGACAAGCGCTACCCTACGACAAGATTACTCCGGAAATCTGGGAATGGTCGATTGGCTGCCTTCTGTACAGAGGCCATGCTTCGCCACCCGGCCGGATGGACTGGCTTAGCGCCGGCGGCGATCAGCGGCTGTTCAGCATCTGCGGGGATTGCGCTTGGAACTGCGACGACCCCGAGCTCGAGCAGAAGATCCACGCTAAGGTCAGCGATGTCGCCCCCAATTCGGTTGCAGCGGAGACCATGGCGTCGCCACCAGCGGCTGCGGCGCAGGTCACGCCGGGGCCGCCTTGGGTCCGGGCGGCGGCGAAGGCGTGGGTCCAATCCGTTCGACCAACGCCGGCGGCCATCGCCTCGACGAGCGTGACGAGCGCCTAGCCGGGCGTCGCGATGAGATTTTGAGGCAGTTCGAGCGGCGGCGCTCGGGCTGGGCGAAGTTGGTGCGGGGCGCGAGCGAGGAAATAATCGAAGGGGAATTCCATGAATTGCCATCGGGCGCCCCCGATGTTGGGCCCGACGGGTCCGCCGGAAGCGTAGGACCGGGGTCGGGTCGAACGCGTAAGGTCAAGAGACAGGAGACCGCTTCCTGGGCCGAAACGATGGTCGCAAACGATCGACAAATAGGGGCCAACCGCGCTAACGCGGCGCGGAGCACCGGACCACGCACCAAGGCGGGCAAAGCCGCTGTCCGACTTAACGCATTGCGTCACGGACTGGCCGCGTCGTCACACTGCGAGCCGGGCGCAGACCAGGAAATCGAGACGCTGGCGCGTGCGATTACCGACGCGGAAGAGGGATCCGAGCTGTTGGCTTTGGCGCGGCGGGTTGCGGATGGCGAGTTGCGCTTGCGGCGTGTCCGGAGCGCGCAAATGGTCCTCGCGAATGCTGCACGGCGTCTTGAGAACGTCAAAGCCGACTCATTGGGAGTGGTTCACGGCGCCTCGCGCAACTCTGTCGCTCCGTTGGGGAGCTTGGGTAAAGACTTTGAGGCAGGCGCTCTGGACCGCTACGACAGGCGCGCACGGTCTCGGCGCAAATTTGCGATCCGCGATTACGACGCCGCCCGGGCCGTATTGGCGGCTCGCCCACGACCTGGCGAAAACTAAGCCTCCAAGAGTGAATTGCAAACGCGTCTTAAGAACAGCGCTAACATGTAGAGTGTTCAATTTGGCCAAACGAACCCAATTAGGGGCCGCGGCGAATGGAAAATCGAAAAGACCATTCGGCGGATAGAGGCGCCACCTTGTTTTGAATGCCTCGATACGACGGGGACTGGGCGTGCAGGTGCAGCACTTGAAAGCTATAGAGCCGAAGACGCCCGAGGCTTTTTTTCGGTCAACCAGCAGACCCTGTCCCCGCCAAGACGCGCGATCGCGAAATTTCGCCAATTCGACGCGCCGCGCGGAACAAGCTAGGAAGCCGCGCCCATGAGCACGATCCTCTATCTGTCCAACATCGAATTCGGCGCGGGGGCGATCAGCACTCTGCCGGATGCGCTTTCCGTTCTCGGCGTGAGGCTTCCCTTTCTGATCAGCGATCGCGGGTTGGCGGCCACCGGTCTGCTCGACCAAGTAGCGGCCTTGCTGCCTGCAGATGGCTCCAGATTCCTGGACGTGCCGGCCAACCCGACGGAAGACGCCGTGCTGGCAGGGGTCGCGGCATATCGGAAATCCGGCTGCGACGGGATCGTCGCGGTCGGGGGCGGTTCGCCGATCGACCTCGCGAAGGGCGTCGCGCTGCTCGCGACGCATGAACCGCCGCTGTCGCAATACGCCGCGATTCTGGGCGGGATCGCGCGCATCCGCCCCAGCCTCGTCCCCGTCATCGCCATCCCCACAACCGCGGGCACAGGTGCTGAAGTGGGGCGCGCCGCCCTGCTGACGCTGTCGGACGGCCGCAAGCTTGGGTTCATCAGCCCGAATCTCATCCCGAAGCGGGTCATCTGCGATCCGGAGCTCACGTTGGGGCTGCCACGCGCGCTTACTGCGGCGACCGGGCTCGACGCCATGTCGCATTGCATCGAGACCCTGTTTTCGCCACGCTATAATCCGCCCGCGGAGTCGATTGCGCTCGACGGCGCCGGACGCATCTGGCGCTACCTCGAGCGCGCCTGTGCCGATGGGCGCGATCTTGCTGCGCGCACCGAGATGTTGATGGCTGCGCTCGAGGGCGGGTTGGCGTTCCAGAAGGGACTGGGCGCCGTCCATTCGCTGAGCCACGCGCTCGGCGCAACCAGTCGACTGAAGCTTCACCACGGCACGCTCAACGCGATCCTGATGCCGACCGTGGTCCGGTTCAACGCTCCCGTTGTCGGCGAGAAGATCGATCGGCTCAGGGGCGCAATGGGGTTGCCAGCAAACGCCGACCTCGCCGACGAGCTTGATGGCCTTAACCGGCGCCTTGGCGTTCCTCCAAACCTGGGCGCGTTGGGAGTGACGCCAGAGTTGTTCCCTCACGTTGTGGAACAGGCCCTGCTCGACCACAGCCACGCGACCAACCCCCGCCCCGTGACCGCTGAGGACTACACGGCCATCCTCGAATCAGTCAAAGGGTGATCAACTTTGTGATGCGGCTCGAGCCGCCGCAGGCGCTCACACGTCCGCATTGCGCCGCCAAGGCCGCGCCGCCGACCCATCGGTACGGCGCAAGCGAGGGAGGGTCGAATGCCGGACAGCCAATTCGCTTCCTATCCGAGCCTGAAGGGCATGCCGGTCGTCATTTCTGGCGGCGCTTCGGGCATCGGAGAAGCAATCGTGCGCGCGTTCGCCGCGCAGCACAGCAAAGTGGGCTTCGTCGACATTGCGGAAGAACAGGGCCGTCGACTTGAGTCCGAGCTCAGGGCGGCCGGGCAAAGCGTCCGCTTCGTCCCTTGCGACATCACCGACGTCAGCACTTACAAAGCGGCCATCGCCAGGCTCGAGGAAGAACACGGAGCGACGCTTGCCCTCGTCAACAACGCCGCCGATGACAAGCGCTACCCTTACGACAAGATTACTCCGGAAATATGGGAATGGTCGATTGGCGTGAACCTCCGGCACTCATTCTTCGCTGCGCAGGCGGCGGCGCCCGGAATGATCGCGGCCGGCCGTGGGTCCATCATCAATTTCGGCTCGATCGCCTGGATGATCATGCTGCCTGAGCTTGCACCCTACAGCGCCGGCAAGGCGGCGATGCACGGCATGTCACGATCTCTCGCCAAGGAGCTCGGCCCTAAGGGAGTGCGCGTTAACACCGTGGTCCCGGGCTGGATCATGACCGAAAAGCAGCTCAACCATTGGGTAGGCCCCAAGGAGGTCGACCTCATCAAGCAGCAGCAGGCGATGAAAGGCCTCCTGCACCCGCCCGA
>CAVQZL010000031.1:0-9563 GCA_963718265.1 uncultured Alphaproteobacteria bacterium
TCTCTTATTCGCCACCCTTGGTCTCAACGTCGCGCGGATGTTCCGCAAGAATAATCTGAGCTTCTTTGAGAATGGCATCGTTAGCTTCAATTTTCCAATTTCCGAACACGTTCTTGGTGCTAGAGCCAGTCGCACGGCCCATCCGCGCGTCTTGGCAGACTGTAGTCGACTGTTCTCGTAACTCCTGTCGGACAACATCAGCATTCAGAATCCGTACTTGTGGAAGACTAAGAGTGAGGTAGTTCAGGTTCTGGCCGATCGTGGGTGCGCCGACCTGATTTCGCAAACTTTCAGCTGCACCCGCGAGCGAGAGGCGACCAAGATAAGGCATCACTGCGGTACATGCTCGCAGTGTGTTGATCACCGATTCCGCATTCTAGCAGCGGACCTTGCAAAATATGAGCCCGTCGACAATTACGCGATAGACCTCTTTAAGGATCAGCACGAGCCCGGGCCGGCATTGACGATGGTCGAGTCGTACGTGGTTAAAGCGCAAAAACTCGCCACTATGTCCGAGCAATCCTGCGAGCTACGGACAGGTATTTCGCGCTCTTCCATACCTCCCTGGATCTCCTGAAGACAATGTCCGACAGATCTATGAACTTCAGCGTCGACACGGACAGCAAGTGATCCAAAACGTCGACCGCGAACTGAAGAATAATGCGAGCTTGCTCCAGACACTCTCACTGCCAGTGACGTCCATGCTGGCCATGATCGTTTCGCCGGTCGCCAAGCAGCCGGATCACGTCGATCCGATTGAAGCGGAGCGACGGCCGGACTTGACCGGAACGGCTGGAACGGCTGGAACAACGCCACGCCGATCCGCGCCATTTTTAAGGACGCCTTCACGGGCGCGGGCCTGCCTTATTTCACCCGCATAGCTTCCGGAATACGCTTGCCCAATTTGGCGAGAGGGTGTGCGAGACGCCCGAGGCGTTCAAGGCATGGTCCCAAAATCTGGGCCATGAGAACGTGCTGACGACGTTCGCGAGCTACGGCCAGGTGGCGACGCCACGCCAAGCCGAGCTTATACGTGAGCTTGGGAAGCCGAACAGCGAAGCGGTGGACCTTCACGCACTCGTTCGCGACGTTGCTCGGATCAAAGAAAGCTTGCGCGGTTGATTCGCTGGAGGCACGAATGGTCGGCGCCAAAAATATTTCTAATTCATGATGGGTGTTACCCCGGTGTTACCCTGACAAATTATCGCGGGAATTGCACAAAGCAGTAGGTTTAAATTTCACCAATATAATCAATATGTTAGGTTGGCGCACCCGAAGGGATTCGAACCCCTGGCCTCTGCCTTCGGAGGGCAGCGCTCTATCCAGCTGAGCTACGGGTGCTTTCAAACAGCGCAATCCTGACCGGTGCCCGTGAAGCGTCCCGCCCCTGCCGGTATGCGACGCCCGGGCGGCAACGACCCTTCGCCGCGTGAAGGGCTACGGTTCTTTGCCGCGCGGGTTAGCCAAGACGGGCTTAGCGCTGCCGGCAAACAGGTGGACGGCAGCGCCCAGCCGCAACGCGGATACACCCGCCCATCGTCAGGCGGCCGCGGTCTTCAATGCATGCTAGGGAGAGGAAGATCGCTCTGCAATTTAGCGATTTCATCTTTAAGTTGCAACTTTCGCCGCTTCATTTCTGCCAATTTCAACTCGTCTGCGGCGGGATACACCAATTCCTTCGCAATTTCCTTGTCGAGCGCATCGTGACGCTGTCCGAGCGCGGCCAAATGGGTCTCACGTGACATGCAGAACTCCTCATTAAGGTCCACATAGACATTGGAGTGTGCCACAGGATTTGCAATTCGCGAAGCCGCTTCGACGGTCAACGCGATCAAATTTTCAGCCATTTGGAACGCGGTTAACAAAACTAAATAGCTTCACCTTCACTATTGAAAACGCCGATCCAACCGAAACGGGCTTGGCGCAGTGGGTCCGGGATGCGTCGGGGGAATCGAAAAATCCGCTTGAAAGCGCGATGAAAACACCGCCCCGCCGCCACCGCATTTTGTGCGGGTCCGTTTGCCGGTGTGCCTTTCCACCATTTTGTTGCATTCAAGCGATGATTGCGGCATATAGGTGGGCCACCCGTCAAGCGTGCGGGTCCGGCACGAATGCGGGTGTAGCTCAGGGGTAGAGCACAACCTTGCCAAGGTTGGGGTCGAGGGTTCAAATCCCTTCGCCCGCTCCAATAAAACGTAAACAATTCCAAGACATAAGCGCACGCGGCACAAAACCGCGTGGACGCTTTGATACGGAACGTAACGCGAAAACACCGGTAAGACGCAAACAATTCCGGGAACAACCCGGGAAGTCCGTCCACGGCGTGTTCAGCAATCGAAAGCTGTACGTGTCAACGGGTACCGCGACGCCACGGCCGACAGTACCGCTGACAGTCACACCCAGGCGCGGCATACGGGCGCAATCGCTTCATTGTCTCACAGACGTCGCTGCAGGAAATCTTAAGATGTGGCGGTGAGGATCGCCTTCTTGGAAGATTGCCTTCTTGTTGGTCTTCAATGGCCGGCCAGGACGCGAGATATTGGGCGTGGTCCGCGCGCGGCTTGCCGGTCTGAAGATCGGCGCAGAGGAAGGCGGCTCCCAGTTCGGCGACTTATCCTGAAAGATTGTCGACCAGCCCCCCAAAGGAAGACGGTGTCCTCAGTATTCGTCCGCGAGCATGATCGCGAGGACACACGTTGTTTTTCTGGTTCACCTGGATCTTCGGAGCCGTAATGCAGTGACTTGTCGTAATAGTCATGTTTGAAACTTCTGGTCAACGATCTCGAAGCTGCCGAAATCGTGCCCCTTGTGCGGATCGTTGTCCGGAGTGAAATTGTCAAACGCTCGCGTGAGCTCAATCGCCCGAGCCCTGACATCATGCGGCAGGACGCGAACGGCTGCAGTCATCACGACGCGTCCGCCGGTCAACGATTTGCGCAAGCGATCGTTGAGCGTACGAATTATGGCGCTCTTGCCACCCTGAATTGCCTCGTGCGCGTCGGGTTCGATCTCCACATTGCAGGCGGGACATCGGTCGTTGCAGAGGCAGTCCAATTCCTCCTAGCAATTTGTGCCGGAGGGCAGGCGTGGTGTTTCCGAAACCGTGGCATCAGTGTCGTCCTCATTCCGAAGCGTGCGCGGGGGCATGGGGGATGTCGGGATCGCCGTCTTGCCGTGCGGCGAACGGTTCGAGAAGCTCAGCCGATGACGAGGCGGTGAGGGACTGTGGTTGCGACACGAGCGGCGGGAGAGGCTTGCGTTCCCCTCCGGAACGCGGGGGCGTGACGCTTTCCAGCTTCGGCTTTTCCGGGGCGTGGGCCGCGCCATCGAGGGTGCGCTGACCTTCCATTTCCTCGGCGGTAAGCGCGTTGCCGGTCTCTTCCGGGAAAGCGCGGCGCAGCGCTCCGGCCTCGGCGCATTTTTCGAGCTGCCCGGCCGGCCGGTTCGACCACATTTCGTTTGGCACATCGGTGTCGGCCCATTTGGCACAGGCTTCCAACCAAAAGACCCTGGGACCGACGAAACTGCGCTCCTTGCCGGTGAGCTCGCGGGTAATTGTGACCCGGCACCACTCGGGAAACTGCAGCGTAAGGCTGCGCTCCTGGCCCTTGGCCTTGCCTCGCCCAGCGTGGCCTTTGATGACGCGCTCGATTGTCGGGCCGAACTCCGGTTCGGGCATGCCGGCGTATTGGCCGGTTCGAAACGCCGTGGTGCGCAACTCGGAGATGCCGAGCCACACCGTCTCGATCATCTTGGCGGCGACGCTCGACCACATCGGCACAATGTGGACCGGCCGCTAAAGGGGTCGAGATTGCGGACGCGGCAGTAAGAGAGCGCCATGACGATGGCGTCCGTCGTTTCGGCGTTTGGGTAAATCGCCTCGACCAGCGCCTTCCATCCGGCGCGGTCAATGCCGAACCGCTCTTCCACGGCCTCGTGGTACGGCAACCGCGGTGGTTTGAGCGCCACGGATTGCCCCTTACTCATTGCCGGCTTTACGGCTCCGCTTGTCTCTGCGGCCGGGGTGATGGTCATGGGTTCCTCCGTCAGCGCACGCGCCGCTCGGCCTTCTTGACGCGATCGAACAGATCGCGCATCCGCAGGAAGGTTTCGGCCTCGTCGTCGAGTGATGGGAAATAGTGGTGCGAGAAATCTCCCTGCTCTTTGGCGAAGCGGCAGAGACGGAATCCACCCACCGGCGGGTGGTCGGGATAATTCTCGTTCCAGAGCAGCCCGTAGGCGGCGAGCTGGTAGAGATAGTCCGCATAGACCGCATTGGCGCATTTCCAGTCGAGCAGGATGAGCGCGTTGTCGATCATCCCGACCGCGTCGAGGGTGCCGCCGAAGGTGTGCTGCTCGCTCGCCAGCGAAACCTCGGTGTGCCGGAACGTGATCCTGTTGATCGCCTCCCAGTGGAGGTAGGCGGCATAGGCGTTGCGGGCCTTCTCCGCGACTTCCCCCGCGCCCGTGAACGCCGTCTCGGCCGACCGTTGATGTGGTCTTCGACCGCTTTGTGCGCCAGCGTTCCGGGCGTCGTCACCTCCGCGCGCGCTTGGTCGAGCGTCTTGCCCTCGAGCCCTTGCTGATTGGCCCAGTAGAGCAGGCCGCCGGATTCCTTGAAGCGACCGATGATGGTGGTGACCGACGGCAGCCGGTTTCCGCGGTGGTCTTTGTAGATGACGGGCGGCACGGCTCACCTCATTCCTTGGTTGCGGGTTGATCGGGCTGCAGAGTAGCGAGGAACGCGGCGGCTTCGGACGCCTTGGCTACGGCGGTGAAGATCGCCTTCTTGTCGGCTTTCAGGACGGCCAGCCAGGACGCGAGATATTGGCCGTGGTCCGCGCGGGGATCGTCGATGATCTGCAGATCGGCGCAGAGGAAGGCGGCTCCGAGTTCGGCGGTGAGTTCTTCCATCGCATAAGCCTGATCGCCAAAGCGCTTGCCGAGTTGGCGATGGCAACGCCTCTCGGGGCTGGTCCAGTGGCAAAGCTCATGACACAGTGTAGAAAAGTAGGATTCCGCCGGCGTGCTTGTGGGGGTGCCGATGAAAGCTTCGCGCGGCGGCAGGTGGATGCTGTCCGTCGAGGGGCGATAATAGGCGCGGTCGCCCCCATGATGGATGGCTGCGCCCGTCGCGGCGACGAAAGCCTCGGCTTGTTCGATTGGCGGGGTGACCGTTATCGGCGGCGCATCGATCGTCGCGGGTGTGAAGCCGTCGACTTGGTCGGCGGCGAAGACCGGCGTGGCGCGTGCGAAAAGGCGGGTTGCCGACTTGGCGTCATCGGTCTCAGGATCTGCGGCGACGGTGAGCTCCTTGTAGAAAACCACGAAGGCGGCTTTCTCGCCCTGGCGAACTTGCGCACCGGCCTCGGCCCATTGCTTGTAGGTGCCCCAGACGCCGGAGCCGTACCCGAATTCCTCGGCATAAGCCCAGAGCGCCACGACGTTGATGCCGCGATAGCTTTCTTCGACGCGACGTTGACGGGCCGCATGATGTTACTGGCGGAGCGATGCCAAGGTAGGGGAAACTCGCCGGCGCCGCGCTCGATCGCGCTCACGATCTTGCCGGTGATGTGCTGGTGAATATCGAAGCGATCGGTCTTCATGGGCGGTTCTCGGCTAAGCGTCGGGTTCGGTTTCCGGCATCGTGCAGTGCAGGCGGACGCCGGTCTGCGATTGGGTTTTGAAGAGTTAGTCCGCGGTCGCCGGGACCTCAATCCCGAGGGTTTGCAGTATTTGATCTCGAAGGCGACGAAGCCGTTGCGGTCAGAGAAATCCGTGTAGCGGATCAGCGCGTCGAAGGCGGTATAGTCACCAGTAAACTTCAGGTTGCCGCGGCCGGGCGAATGTTCGAAGAGGAGCTGGCGCGCCGCGCCGGTGAACCCTGGCAGCAGCTCGATCAGATAGCTCGACGCGCGTTCGAGTGCGTGCCCCCATGGGGCGAGAAGATTGAAGGTAAGGGACATGGATGACAGCAGGTTCGTCGCGAGCCGCTCCGTGTCGATCAGCGCGCCGATTTCGCGATAGGTAGCCTCGCGCCGGGTGGTATGGGCGATTTCGGGCGTGAGAAAATAGTTGCCGGCTCTGCCCGCCGCTTCCGAGATGCGGCTGCCGAGTTTGCGGCGCTTGCCGTCCTCGCCCACGTAGCTGCCAATCGCGAGGTCCCGATCCTCGCGCCACAACGCTTGGAGCAAACGGGCGGCGGATCGAATCCGCGTATCGAGCGGCTCGTGAACGCGATGTTTTTTGAGAACGTTGGCCGGAATGAGCGGCAGTTGGTGAATAGGCCTTCCGAATTCCGGTGCCATGCTTCGCGCTCCAATGGATGCGAAGCAAATTCAGGCGGGTGCGGCAGAAATTTACCGCGTGCGATCGGATAGACAGGGTTTCTTAGAGTCCGATGTGTCTGATTAGCGCGGAGCGCATTGGAAAAGTCGAAGATTGGAGAAGATTTTTGGTCATCACGTTGCTACCCGGCCGGCGGGGTGTGGGAGCGCGGCGGGTCCTTGCGGAATCCGTGCCGACAGCAATGCGGCGGCGTTTCGCTACCAGCAGGGCGGTTTTTTTAGAGTTACGACCTGGCGATCCCAAGAACGGTTGCATATTCGTCACAACTGGCCAGGAGCAACATTGGGAATCGGATGAGGACCTTGACGGCGAACGACGCCAAGTACGGCTTCGGCCGGCTGACTGAACTTGGCCGTGCTGGGCTGGTGACTGTCGCCGGCCAGGGAGCGGCGTCATGAGTGCGTCGGCCTTTGCCGGCCGAAAGGCGTCGATTATGTCTAACCCTTTCTTTGACCATCCAATATTGAACTCTCCCTACGAATGCCCGAAGAAAAATTGGGAGCTTGATGAAACTGGGCAACCCACCCAGAAGGTTATTGATTGCCGACGCAGCGCCAAATTCATTACCCCGATCCCAAAGCCGAAGAAACGCAAAGCCGCTGCACAATCGGGATTTGTGTTCGACGAAGGCAAGGGGCTTTCGACCAAAGAGCAGGAATACGACCCCACTTCGATTATCAATGAAGTCCGCAGTCATGTGGATGCATGGCGTTCCTTGCCCAATCCCAATCAGTGGCAGGTCACGCCGGAGACAGCACGGCTCCTTCAGCACTGGCGCGATCACAAGTTCGGCGGTGTCCGCCCTTTCTTTTGCCAGGTGGAGGCGGTGGAAACCGCGATCTGGCTCACTGAGGTCGCGCCCCAATCCAAGAACGGGAAGCGGCTGCTTGATCATCTCGCGTCGGCCAACAGAGATGCCAACCCCGCGCTGATGCGTCTAGCGCTGAAACTCGCCACCGGCGCCGGCAAGACGACCGTCATGGCGATGATCATCGCCTGGCAGACCGTCAACGCAGTGCGGCACCCGACAAGCAAACACTTTACACGCGGCTTTCTAGTCTGCGCACCCGGCTTGACGATCAAAGATCGGTTGCGCGTCCTTCAACCGAATGACCCCGACAGCTACTATGCCAGCCGCGAACTGGTTCCCGGCGACATGCTCGATGACGTGAACCGGGCCAAGATCGTCATCACGAACTACCACGCTTTCAAACTTCGCGAGCTTATCGACCTATCCAAAGGTGGACGCCAACTCCTTCAAGGTCGCATTGGTGAGGAACTGGACACGCGGGAGACCGAAGGCCAAATGATCCAGCGCGTCATGCCTGACTTGATGGGCATGAAGAATATCCTCGCCATCAATGACGAGGCGCACCACTGCTACCGCGAGAAACCGAAAGACGCGGACGATGAGGACCTGAAAGGTGACGAGAAAAAAGAGGCCGAGAAAAACAACGAGGCCGCGCGCCTCTGGATTTCCGGTCTCGAATCCGTGAACCGAAAACTTGGCCTCAGCCGCGTCATTGACTTGTCCGCGACACCATTTTTCCTTCGCGGCTCCGGCTACGCCGAGGGCACCTTGTTCCCGTGGACGATGAGCGACTTCTCTCTCATGGATGCCATCGAATGCGGCATCGTCAAATTGCCGCGCGTCCCAGTGGCGGAAAACATCCCCGGCGACGAAATGCCAATGTTCCGCGACCTCTGGGAAAACATCCGCAAAGACATGCCTAAGAAAGGGCGCGGCAAAGGTGAGGAACTTGACCCGCTCAAACTTCCCACTCCGTTTGCAAACAGCGCTGCAATCCCTCTACGGCCACTATGAGAAGACCTTCAACCTCTGGAAGATCACCGGTATCAAGGTTCCGCCCTGCTTCATCATCGTCTGCCAGAACACCGCGATCTCGAAGCTCGTTTACGACTTCATCTCTGGTTTCCATCGCAAAAACGAGGACGGCACCACTACGTTGGAGAACGGACGACTTGCACTGTTCCGCAATTTCGATGAAACCACCGGCAACCCGCTCCCTCGCCCAAACACACTCCTCATCGATAGCGAGCAGCTCGAAGCGGGCGATGCGCTCGACGATAATTTTCGTGGCATGGCGGCCGATGAGATTGAGCGGTTTCGCCGGGAAATGGTGGAGCGCACCGGCGATGCCCGTGCTGGCGAAAACATCACCGACCAAGAATTACTCCGGGAAGTCATGAACACTGTCGGCAAGCCTGGACAGCTTGGCGGTTCGATTCGCTGCGTCGTCTCTGTCTCGATGCTTACCGAGGGATGGGATGCGAATACCGTCACTCATGTTCTCGGCATTCGCGCCTTCCGCACCCAGCTCCTTTGCGAGCAGGTGATTGGACGCGCGTTGCGTCGCCAGTCTTACGAAGAGAATGAAGAAGGGCTGTTCAATGTGGAATACGCCGACGTCTTCGGCATTCCCTTCGACTTTACCGCTAAGCCAGTAGTTGCTCCGCCGCAGCCGCCGCGTGAGACGGTTCAGGTCAAAGCGATGCGTCCCGAGCGCGACGCCCTCGAAATCCGCTTCCCCCGCGTCGAAGGCTATCGCGTGGAGTTGCCAGAAGAACGGCTGACGGCCGACTTTAATGCCGATTCCGTCCTGGTACTTAGCCCTGATATTGTGGGCCCGTCTATCACGCGCAACTCTGGCATTATCGGTGAGGGCGTGGACATGAGCCTCACGCATCTGGGCGACATCCGCCACTCCTCGCTCGTCTTCCAAATCACCCAGCGCTTGCTTTACACGAAATGGCGCGACCCCGGCGAGGAACCAAAGCTCCACCTCTTCGGTCAGCTCAAGCGCATCACCAAGCAATGGCTCGACACCTGCCTCGTGTGCAAAGGCGAAACCTATCCGGCGCTCCTCATGTATCAGGAACTGGCCGACATGGCCTGCAACCGCATCACCGCGGCCATCACGCGGCAGTTTCTTGGCGAGCGTCCCATCAAGGCACTGCTCGATCCCTACAATCCCACCGACTCCACCCGGCATGTCCGGTTCAACACGTCGCGCACTGATCGCTGGGACACCAGCGGCCCTCCGGCTAAGAACCAAATCAATTGGGTCGTGCTCGACAGCGATTGAGAGGCAGAGTTCTGCCGCGTCGCAGAATCGCACTCACAAGTGATCGCCTACACCAAGAACCACAACCTCGGTCTGGAAGTGCCATATCGTTACGGCTCCGAGACGCGC
>CAVQZL010000032.1:0-87500 GCA_963718265.1 uncultured Alphaproteobacteria bacterium
CGCAAGGAAATGCGCAAGGAGATCATGGTAAGAAATACGGCGCTGCACGTCGGCATCCCCGATCAGCCGGGGGTGGAAGGAAGATGCGTGGCAGCGCACGACCATATCCAAGCCTGCTTTTGCCAATCCGCACAAAAAGAATCCGCCCAAAACACAAACCACGCGCCTTGCGAAGGTAAGATTTTTTCGCGTCACGATCGCACCAAAATGTTTCACGTGAAACTTTTTGTACGATCGATCCGCAAGATGCAGGGTAGATTCCTCGCTCCGGTTAAGGCGCACGAATAACAATGTCCCTTTTTGTCCCGGCCATCCTGCCGAGGTGGCGGAATGCATCACCGAGGCTGCGGCAAGGCGCACGCCGGTTTCGATCACGGGTTTCGGATCGAAGGCAGCGCTTGGCAGGCCGGTGGAAACCTGGCCGCCTCGATCTTTCCCGTCTCGACGGCGTCGCCTTTTATGAGCCCGGGGAACTCGTATTCTCGGCGCTTGCCGGAACATCCATCGAGACCATCGAGACGATGCTCGCCAACAACGCGCAAGAGCTTGCCTTCGAGCCGATGTCCTTCGCGGCGCTATATGCCACCGGGAGTGGAACGATCGGCGGCGCAATCATGGCCAATCTCTCTGGTCCACGGCGGATCAAGGCGGGCGCGGCGCGGGATTTTGTCTTGGGCGTCAAGGCCGTGTCCGGCCGCGGTGAGGCTTTTAGGGCGGGCGGCCGGGGTCGTGGAAAAACGTCACCGGCTATGATCTGTCGCGCGGCCTCGCCGGGTCCTTCGGAACCCTAGCCGTGGCAAGCCGAGGTGACCTTAAAAGTACTTCCGCGCGGCGAAACCTCGGCGACACTGATACTTGCCGGCCTCGATCCGGCGCCAGCCGTAACGGCGCTTTGCGCCGCTATGGGTGCGCCGGCGGATGTATCGGGCGCCGCGCATCTGCCGCCATACGCGGCAAAAACACAAGGGTACTCGACCTCGATCACGGCGTTGCGCGTCGAGGGTTTTTTGCCCTCCGTCACTGGGCGTCTCGACCGGCTCGAAGCGATGCTGAAGGATTTGGCGCCAACAGCCCGGCTGGACGCGCCTGCGTCCCAAAAGCTCTGGCGCGCCATTCGCGATGTCGCGCCGCTCGCCTGCCCGCCCGAAAAAATCATTTGGAGAATGTCCGTGGCGCCAACCGCCGGACCAAAAATCGCTGCGACGGTTACCCGCGCGCATGAGGCCGAAGCTTTGTTCGATTGGTCGGGCGGCTTGGTTTGGCTCGCGCTCGACCCCTTGCCCCGGCGCGGCGGCGGAGGTCATTCGCAAAGCAGTGGCGGAAAATGGGGGCGGGCACGCGACCTTGATCCGCGCACCCGCCGAAACCCGTGGACAAATCTCGAGTGTTCGAACCGCAGCCGCAAGGGCTCGCCGCTCTATCGCGGCGGCTGAAGGCGGCGTTCGATCCTTATGCGATTTTGGAGCCGCGCCGCATGTGGACGGAATTTTGAGATGCAGACGAATTTTTTCGCCCGCGCAGCTCAAAAATCCGGCGACTGCAGAGGCAGAAAAAATTCTCCGTACCTGCGTTCATTGCGGCTTCTGCAATGCGACTTGCCCAACCTTCGTGCTGCTTGGCGACGAACGCGATTCTCCGCGCGGGCGCATCTATTTTATCAAGGACATGCTCGAACACAACCGGGCCGCCGATGCGGTGACCGTCAAGCACATCGACCGCTGTCTTTCCTGCCTCGCTTGCATGACGGCTTGCCCATCAGGGGTGAACTACATGCATCTTGTCGATGAGGCGAGAAGCTATATCGAAAAGACTTATCGAAGACCGCTCGCAGATCGGCTCTCCGGGCTTTTCTCGGTGCCGTTCTCCCTTACCCAAGCCGTTTCCGGGTTGCGATCGCCGCCGCGCCCTTGGCGAGACCCTTCAGCTTTCTTTATCCGCGGTTTGGCCGCAACGGGCGGCGCCTTGCCGCGATGCTTCGTCTCGCTCCAGACCGTGCGCAATCCGCCTGTTTGAACCCGAGCGTGATGTCCCCGGCCGTAGCACCGGTTGCGCGCGTGGCCCTTCATGGCGGCTGCGCGCAACAGGTTTTGCGGCCAGAGATCAACGGCGCCACAATTCGCTTGCTGAATAGGTTAGGAATTGAAATCGTGCTTGCCAAAGGCGAAGGCTGTTGTGGTGCGCTACTGCACCATTTGGGCAAGGAAGCGGGCGCGCTTGTCCAGGCGCGGCAGAACATTGATGTTTGGAGCGCGGAAATCGAGGGGCATGGACTTGATGCGATTTTGATCACGGCATCAGGCTGTGGCACCATGATCAAGGATTATGGATTTCTGCTTCGCAACGATCCCGCATATTCGGCAAAAGCAGCGCGCATTTCCGCGCTTGCTAAGGACGTGACGGAATTTCTGGATACGCTCGATCTGCCGGAGCCTGCGAAACCGTCCGGCCTAACGGTCGCCTATCATTCAGCCTGCTCGATGCAGCATGGCCAAAAGATTGACGCCTTGCCAAGGCAGCTTTTGACGCAAGCAGGCTTTAAGGTCCGCGACATTCCCGAAGGGCATTTGTGCTGCGGCTCTGCAGGCACCTATAATATCTTGGAGCCGGAGATTGCCTTGCGGCTGCGCGACCGCAAGATCGCGAATATCGTGCAGACCTCGGCCACTCTCGTCGCCACCGGCAACATCGGCTGCATCGCGCAGATCGCGAGCGGGACATCGATCCCGGTGCTCCATACGATCGAACTTCTCGACTTCGCCCATGGCGGGCCAACTCCGGTTGGCCTCGCGAACATAGGGGGCTGAACATTATTTCCGTAGAATTCTAGACACTGGAGGTCAGCACCTATAACAATAATTGAATTCTCAACGCCTCTAAAAACTACTGGTGGAAGACAACGACTTCCCCAAGCGCCTACCCGATGCCTAGCTAACTGGGCCGGGGAAATCCTTGCGGATAACAAGCTCCGTTCATTCCCGATAACACTGACCATGGCACCACCTCTGGTACCGTCGCGATTTCGGTTGGAATTTGCTTTTGGCGTGATCTCCGTCGGCGTGCCAACCCCGAGCCGCTTTTTGAAACAACGTAGGGATTACGCCACCTTCAATTTCCACCACTCCCGCGACGGTAGCCTTGATTCCTGGCCCAACGTTATCGGTTAATGATTCCTCCATTAGAGGTTGTAAAAGTAGATGTGCCCTGCAGCGGGTTGTATGGATCACAAAGCGGGGTTCCGTTGGATTGAATTATATTGGTGATGTCACCTGAACAGGACGATTGAGTACCGTTATTCGCTTCGGTAACATTCGTGAGTGTAATGACGGAACACACTCCTGATTTGCAACCATTAGCTGAAAAGAGGTTCCCATGGATTGTGCTATTTTGAATGGTTAGTTGTCCGCCGCTCGATGCTTGAACTATATGACTCCATATGTCACTCCCTTGAACATTCATGACGGAAAGCGGTCCAACGGGATCTAACTCTGCAAGCTGTAACGTGGAGTTGGTTACAGTTACATTGCCAGCGATAACTCCAATCTCGTTTATAGCCGAGTTAGAAATTTGTGCATTGACGGGAGCCGGACCGCTGCCAATGTAAATTTGCCATGCAAGCGGACCGAGGTTTACATTGTTAAGCGTCAACTGCGGCTGACTGCTCCACGGAAACGTGAGGGAATACGGCGTGCTGGCCCCGACGATCCCTAGTGGAAGTTGGCTCAGCGTCACGGGACCAGTGGGGGACCGTGGCTGGGTCTAAATTAAGTGAAATGCCGACTTCCTTTGTTAATACGTTGGCTCCGATAATGGTCCAATTGGAGTTGGCATGGGACTCAATTGAAAGGCCTGGTTGGGCATCTGTCACCGTGAGATTCCATCCGACCTGTAAGCCTGTAGAGCTACCGGCAGACCACGTATAATAACGTCGATGTATTGGGAAGAGTGAGGGTTCCGGAGCTGCCTGAACCAAAACCTAAGTGGAGACCATGCTGGCTTTGATTTCCTGTTATGCTTACCGAATTTTGTCCATTTAAGTAGATCTCAGTAGGCACTGTCGAGTTTGTACCGCTAAAACTTGAACTGTTGCCCATTTTTGCTAGCAACCAGTTATTAGTCCGATCCAATGTAGAAGTTACGACCTGTATATTTGTGTTGCCATTAGCGTATAGGGCCGATGTCAAATTACGTGTTCCCAAAGCGTTCGTAGTTACGATGCCATTGAGCATGGATATATTAGCATTGTCTACTGCATTGATATTCCACTGAAGATTGTACTGATTGGCCAGAGCAAGTGTTCCACCATTGACGCTCAGCGCCCCAGAGCCCGACAAATTGATATTGCCCGCCACGGTCAGCGCGATGGATTGTCCGATGTTTAGAAGAGAGGCATTGGTTCCAGTCCCTCCGATGACTAAAGTACCGTTTATAGTACAACTTTCCTTCAAATCATTCATTGACCCATCTGTTAAAGTTAAACCACTAAACCCGCCATTTGGGCAGTGCAGTGCTGTAAGTGGCGTTGCAGACACTGTAATGGTTGCCGACGATGGGGCCGCCGTTCCACCCGTGCCGGTGCAGGTGATGGAGTAGGATTGTGAGACAGTCGGAGAGACGGTGGCAGTACCTGATGTCCCTCCTGCGGTGAAGCCGGTGCTCATACACGATGTGGCGTTGGTGCTACTCCAAGTGAGAGTGGAGGTGCCGCCGGAGGTTATTGAGGTTGGGCTTGCAGTAAGGGTGACGGTGGGGACGGGTGTGACCTTGGCTAGGTAGTCCTGGATGGTCCACCCGTCTGCGCCAATGTCAAAGTTGATATTCCACCAGACGACACCGCTGACGGTTGTGGGACCGCCCACGACGGTACCTAAGGTACCGGTACGTTGTTGCCGAGAATTGTTCCTGAGGTTGAGGCTGTTGCATAGACATTGATATTGGCAGTGGTTTGTGACACGGTCTGCCGATTACAAAAGCTGGAGGGGCGGCAGCGACAGTAATAGTGATGCTCAACGAATTATTCGCCTTACTGCTCTCAGTAATGCGGCCGAGAGGGTCAACTTGCGCTAGTACGGTGTGGCTTCCCACGGAAGCGAGCCATGTCGAAGGTCCTGAACCGCCACCGGCACCCAGGTTTGCGGTGAGATTGACAGATGCTCCTGGCGCGAGTGAAATGATGTTATTGTCCGAGGTGCTTCCCGGATTTCCGTCAACCATGAAGTTGACGCCGATGCTGACGCCGCTCGGTGTGGCAGCTGTTCCTTGATTCTTGACTGTCGCAGTGAAGGTGACTAGCTTGCCCGCTTATTGGATTTGGAGGACTCATCGAGATGTTGGTGACAATGAGATCGGGCAAGATTGGCACCGCGGCGGCGGGGCCGGTAAAAAGGCCGGCGGCGAGCAGAGCCGCGGCAATGGATAAAAAAGCAATTTTGATCACGGTGTGCCTCGTGTTTAGCCGTTACGTGGCAACGCGGAATAGCATTGCCCGGGCTTGTCAATTCGTGGCGTGCTCGTGCTGATGTCGAGCGCTAGAATTCCCATATCATGATTTGTATCAACCAATAACTCATGTACAATTATCAAAATACCTTAATATTTACACAAAACCAACTAATTTGGACGCTCGGTAGAGCTTATGCTGTTTGACGGGAAGACTTCCGCCGCCGCTAACCCGGGCCGTGGGCAAAATAAAACGCTGCATTTTGTTTCGGCTTACGCAGCACGTGCGGGGTCAAAATGCGGTCGAGTGCAACGCCAACAAACTTTGTTCTTGAAATGCTCGCCCAAAACAGCGGCCTGAAGGGCGCTCTGCTTTCGATCACCGCCATTGCCACCAACGCCAAAATCGCAAAAGCGGTCGAGAACGCTGGCGCCGGCTATCTGCTGGCGGTCAAGGCCAGCCAGCCAAGCTTGCGTGCCAGGAGGAGAACGCCGCCTGCAGTGGCAGTTTCGTTGACCACGGCAAGGGCCACGATCGCGTCGAAGAGCAGACCGTTAGCGTCATAAAGGAAATCTATTGGCTCGACTGGATCGGCCGTGTTTTCGCGGCAAGCTTTCGCTGCCCGGCGCCACCTGCGTCATATGGTTCGGGTCGCGCACCGAAAGGTCCGGCGGTTGCCAATTCGAGACGCGCTTCTACATCTTCCAGGCCATGCGCGGACATGCGAACGTTAAGAACGGCCGCACATTGTCCTAGCCGAGGCGAAACTGACGTTTCCGCACAAGGGCGGGCAGGGGGCGAAGCGGCGCTTGTTATGGACAGACGCCGTCATTGCAATCGAAATAACGGCGGCGCCTAGGAAAACGAGTTCCACCATAGGATTAATCTCCATCTTTGAAACTCTCAACGCGCAATACTTATGCCAGAATCCACCGTACTAGACTTACTTTCAGTGTACGAGAGATTTCAATGACTTGAGCGGGAGTTTTGGGGACAGGAGTTGGCTGAGGAAAGCGCTTACTTGAGGAGGATTTGCGGCGGCGAAGATTTTACGCAACGCGGATAGGCCGAGGGCAAACAGCGACCACGCCCGGCGGCCATGCTTTTTGATGGGGATAGGCCGCCGCCGCGCCGCCGCCGCGCCTGTTTTAACGGAAAGCGCCACGGCCAAAGCCAGCACCGCCAAAAGGGTGGACAGCTTATCGGCGTTGGTCAGATGCGTGTCTTCCAGATTGAAGCCCTTGGTTTTCAGATTGCCGAACATGGTTTCGATGGTCCATCGCTGGCGATAGCGGGCCAGCGCATGTTGCGGCTTGCTGGAACAGGCCAGCGCCAACAGTTCGCCCGAGGCGATCCGCATGATCACCAGCCGCACGGGTGGCCATGACGCCTGCCCGTTTTGCCCAAGCCGGCAGGCGCCTTTGAGGATCATTGTCTGGCCTTTGTTCAGATGCCGCGCAATGGCGGCGATCGTCCATGTCTCGTAGCCCTCGCGCACGACATATTGGTTCTCGCGCAGCCGCAGAATGAACGGGATCTTCGCCGCATGCAGGTAAGCCATCCATGCGTCGCCAATGAACTCGCGGTCGCCCATGAGCGAGGCGATTTTCATGTCCGGAAACACCGCACGCAGACGATCCAGAAGACCGGTTCTCTCAAGCGTGTTCGAGTTCCCAGCCTTTGGCAGCAGCGTCCATAGCAGAGGTATCCCCATGCCGTTCCAGATCACCGAAACCATCAGGATGTTGATCGTCGTTTTACCAAACTCCCAGTTGGTCCGATCCACGGCCAAAACCCAAGGTTTGCCGCCAAGTCCCAAAAGATCGACGATCACGCACGCGGCCGCCGCGCCGTCCAGTTTGACATGCTGGAAAAATCGATAGAACCGCCGCCGCACGGAATTCCGTTTGCGCCGGGCTCGCGACATACGCCGCCAACCGCCACAGGCAGATCGTGCCTTGCTGCATGATCAAGAGCGCCAGCCACGCCAGCGTCTCACGCCTTGTGTCCGACAGTTTGATGTGATTCTCTACGGCCTTGGATAGGGCGTTCGAGAATATTGGTTGCATGTAGGCGATCCTTCTCTTGCGGAAAAGAATCGCCTTTATGAATCATCTCAATGCCTTATCCAACCGCGTCTAGTACGATGGCCAAAATCTAAATTCCCTTATTCCAATACAAACCCGCCGCTCCCAAGATGCCTCCATTACACTGCTAGATAAAACTCGCGCTAAATTGATCAAAACCCTTCGAACAATGCCGTCGACAAATAGCGTTCCGCGAAGGAAGGGATAATAAGGACAATGTTTTTGCCTTCAAATTCCGGGCGCAGGCCTATCTCGACCGCGGCAGCGACGGCGGCACCCGCCGATATTCCGACCGGGATGCCCTCTAAGCGCGCGACAAGCCGCGCCGTGTCGAACGATGTCTGATTGCCAACAGTCAAAACTTCGTCGATCAACGACTGATCAAGGATCGCCGGAACGAAACCGGCACCGATTCCCTAAATCTTGTGCGGCCCGGGTTGTCCACCCGAGAGAACAGGGGAATCTTCAGGTTCAACCGCGATAATTTTCAGATCCGGGCGGCGTGGCTTCAGCACTTGCGCGACGCCCGTGATGGTCCCGCCCGTGCCTACCGCGGAGACAAAAACATCGACCTCGCCGTTGGTATCGTTCCATATTTCTTCGGCTGTCGTAAGCCGGTGGATTTCCACATTCGCCGGGTTTTCAAACTGCCTCGGGATGACGGCGCCAAGCGTCGCATCGGCGAGTTCCTGCGCCTTGGTAATGGCGCCCTTCATGCCTTGCGCCGCCGGGGTTAAGACAAGTTCGGCGCCGAGCAGTGCAAGCATCTTGCGGCGTTCGAGCGACATCGATTCTGGCATGACCAGAATGAGTTTGTAGTCCCGCGCGGCCGCGACAAAGGCGAGCGCGATGCCGGTGTTGCCGGAGGTCGGCTCGATGAGGGTGGTTTTGCCGGGCGCGATTTTGCCCGCGTCTTCCATGACCGAGATCATGTGGACGCCGATACGGTCCTTCACGCTGGCGATCGGATTGAAGAATTCGAGCTTGGCGAGAAGGTTGGCCTTAACGCCCTTTTCCCTGGCAATCTTTTTTAGGCGCACAAGCGGCGTATCGCCGATCGTGTCCGTGATCAAATCATAAATGCGGCCGCGTCCCGGCAGCTGCGCGGCGCAAGGGGTTTCAGTATTTTTCGCGGCAGGTTGCGCCATTTACCTTGCTCCAGATCTGTGACGGGAATACGCAACCCAACCCGTCAGAATGACTCATGGCGAGAACATGTTCTGAAGTATCGAACTCGCCGGCGATCGGGGTTATCCCTGTCTAATAGCGTTGATGGTATGCGGCGCGCCCGCACCCACTTTGGCCGAAAGGCGGGAAAACCGTCGATCGCCAAGTTGGCGAAGCCTTCAAGGCTGTGGGGTCAAGCGGAGATACGGTTTTACGGCGCGGAACCCTTTTGGGAAACGCTCCTTTGCCTGATCATCGCTCACCGAGGTGACGATGATGACGTCCTCGCCTTGCTTCCAGTTCACGGGGGTGGCAACTGGATGCTTCGCGACGAGCTGGCACGAGTCGAGTAGCCGCAGCACCTCGTCAAAATTGCGCCCGCTGGTCATTGGGTAGGTTAGCATCGCCTTGACCTTCTTGTCAGGCCCGATGATGAAGACCGAGCGCACTGTCGCATTGTCGGCTGGCGTGCGGCCCTCGGAAGTATCTCCGGTTTCCGCGGGCAGCATGTCATATAGCTTTGCCACTTTCAGCTCGGGATCGCCGATCATCGGATAATTCACCGCATAACCCTGGGTCTCCTCGATGTCTTTCGACCATCGTCCGTGTTGCGCAACAGGATCGACGCTCAGCCCGATGATCTTGCACCCGCGCTTGTCAAATTCAGGCTTCAGCCGCGCCATATAGCCAAGCTCGGTGGTACAGACGGGCGTAAAATCCTTTGGATGCGAAAACAGAATGGCCCAACCGTCGCCGATCCATTGATGAAAGTTGATGGTGCCTTGCGTGGTTTCTGCGGTGAAATTAGGCGCTTCGGAATTGATTCTCAGCGACATGCCGTGTTTCCTCCCTTATTTACGGACTCTAAAACCTAAATGGCGCCAACCAGCGCGCGAAGCAAGTCCCCGGCGCCCCTCGGCACCGGGCGTCAACGTGATAAGGAAGAGTTTTGGCCGCGACAGGCGATATCCGATCGTAAATTTGTTTCGCGATCCCGGCATTGCCTCGACGCCGCGTGAATGGGATCCCGGCGCCGCCCGGTCCAAGGAATGAGAAACACGCCGTCCAGCGGTGCCTACGCCTGACAGTCCGCCGCTATCCCTGTTCGGCCCTCGGGTTTTTTTGTGGAATCAGATCAAATTTGGCGCTAAGATTCTTTAGAAGCCTGATGGCTACGATTGTATTAATTCGGATGACCCAATGCCATGTTTCTACAGCTATGACAAACGCCATTACAAGTATGCTCGCGCATAGAAACGAAGCATCAGTATCGGAGATATTAGGAACAACAGATCTGGTAATATTTGTAAGGTATTGCCTTACTGTTTCGTTAAACGCAAACGCATCTAGGATAAGCACGATTGGTATGCCTATACATAGTCGCCACCATTTCCAGCCTCCTTCTATTTGATTGACGACAACATTTAGCTTTTCGGTCGCGAACCAGTCGCCTCTATTCCTGTAGGCCTTCTCAGATTTATCAACTGCTGGCTTCATATACCAAATCAAATAGCGCCAGCTTAGGTGGTCCACGAAAACAAACACGCTTAGCACAATTGCAAACCATTCGATGTTTCCTTCAGTCAGGCACAGCGCCGCAGCCACTACAACAAGAATAAGCACGACCCCATAGGTATGAAGTGACCATTTCCCTTTGTTTGGAACCGTCACGTAATGTACTTCTTGGATATCTGTATCGAAGAGAAGTCCTGCAGTCCAAGATAAATAATATACAATTAGAGCGCCGCGCCAAATGACATCCGGAGTGTCACTAGTAACAATCGAGGCAATGTGGATATTCTTGATTTGAAGCCACGTAAAGCCGGCCGCGAGTTCCAGCGCTAACCCAACCGATGATTTGTCTCGTTCTGCGTGCAAAGAATATAACTTCGACCCCACCAGGTCCGCTACTCTCTGCTGTAACGCGGGGTTTCCGTCGTCTCATCGGGTAATTTCCGGATGGGTCCAGCTTTGGGACGATAAGCGGAGGATTGCAAAAAAGCCGATGCATGACAAGGCGGCTCCAGGATTGGACCGGGGTGTTGATCGTAGATTGTTGTTCCTGTAGCGCCAGAAGATGTCGGCCGAGACCATCCCGAAGTGACCCGCGAACCATGAAACTTCAGCTTTAGTCAGCGGCCGAAATCTAGCCTCAGCACACCGGAATCCGTTTCACCCGCCGGTCGTGTCCCCGGTGGTGGTGTAATTCCCGGCGGTAGCGAAGTCGCTCGCGAAGCGCGCCTTTCGCCATGGCGCTGTAGCGAGCGAGCGGCGTAGTGGCGGAAGCGGCGCTGGCCGAGGCCTTGCCTGGGTTCCCGCAAGCCCGACGCTGATTAGATTGAGAAAGGTCAATAAAAAACAAAAGCCCGCTGCCATATATGCCATCGCCATCGTCAGACTCCCGGGCTAGTATCTGCCAAAAGCAAGCGGCATTCGGCTCTGGTGAGATACGCTGAATACGCTCGCTTTCGATGGTTCGACGCGCATGTTCGCGGTTCAACAAGTTTTAGGAAACTCATGCCGCATCCGATCGTCCGCTTCGCTCCCTCGCCGACCGGCCGCATTCACATTGGCAACGCGCGGACGGCCCTTTTGAACTTCCTCTATGCAAAAAAACACCATGGCGAATTTATTCTTCGGTTCGATGACACCGACGTCGAACGCTCCAAAGAGGAATTTGCCCAGGCGATCGAGGTCGATCTCGCCTGGCTTGGCATTATTCCAGATGCGGTTTTGCGCCAATCGGGGCGATTTCCCCTTTATCACGCTGCCGCCAAAAGGTTGCGGGAGGCGGGCCGGCTTTATCCTTGCTACGAAACCGCAGAGGAACTCGACCGCAAACGCAAGCGCCAGCAAGCACGCGGCCTGCCCCCGGTTTACGACAGAGCCGCGCTCGCGCTATCAGGCCAGGAACGGGCAAAGTTCGAAGCCGAGGGCCGGACGCCGCACTGGCGCTTCAAACTTGACCACGAGATCGTGCGCTGGACCGATCTCGTGCGCGGCGAGAGCCATATCGATTGCGCCTCCCTGTCCGACCCGGTGTTGTTGCGCGAGAACGGAACCTATCTCTACACATTGCCGTCGGTCGTGGACGACATCGAACAGAAAATTACCCATATCATCCGGGGCGAAGATCATGTGACCAATACGGCGGTGCAAATGCAGCTTTTCGAGTTATTGGCCGGGCCGGGCAGGCTCCCTTCCTTCGCGCATCACAACCTTCTGTCTTCGGCGAGTGGCGAAGCACTCTCCAAACGGTCCGGCGCGTTGTCGATCGGCGCATTGCGTGAGTCGCAATCGAATCGCTTGCGGTCGCGGCTGCGGCGGTACTGATTGGATCTTCGGTGGCGCTGCATCCGGTTGGAAACTTTGACGAACTCGCGGCGTCACTCGATCTTGCGAAGCTCTCCCGGACGGTTGCGCGGTTCGATCCCGCCGAACTCGCTGCGCTATCTGTGCGCACACTGCATGGGTTAAGTTTTGACGCGGCGCGCGAAAGGCTCAAAGCGTATGATATCGCTGGCCACAAGGCGAAACCCTTTTGGTTCGCCACGCGCGGCAATCTTTCAACCTTTCTCGATGTGGTTGGCTGGTGGCGCATCGTCGAAGGCGAGATCGCGCCCGTCGTCGAGGAGGCCGAGTTCCTTGCCGCGGCACGCGCGAGCCTGCCCAGCGAGCCTTGGGACGAAACCGTGTGGGCGAACTGGATCAAGGTTTTGCAGACCGCCACCGGACGTAAGGGGAAGGCGCTGTTTCATCCTTTGCGCCTCGCTTTGACCGGCCGCGAAAATGGGCCCGAACTGGCGGCGCTTCTGCCTTTGATTGGTAAAACTAAAGCGGCGGCACGATTATCCGGACACGCCGCTTGACCCCATCGGGGCCAATGACCTCCTGGGTCAGGGTTTCCTCTTCGGCATTCGCGGAATTCTTTCCCGCCGGATCATCCTTGACCACGGAGGGTTGCGTGCCTGGCTCCGTTGGCGCTGCCTTTTCGTATTTCGGCTTAGCCAATTCCGCCGATTTTTCGGGAGTGACCACGATATCGCTTTTGCGTTCGCGTCCAAGCATCTGTTCGGCCCCGGAAAGCGCCTCGGCCCAGGTTTGCCCGGCCGGTTTGCAGGTGCAGGCAGGATCAAAAGTTTTCTCGAATTTCAGCGCGTTGGGCATGTCCGAATAGGGCGTGTCGCCGGCGAGTGAGACGGCAGTACTGATGTCTTGGTTCGGGGAACGCGTATAGACGCTGACCGCGGTATTTGGGCAGAGGGCCTGGCAAAGGCCGGTCAGTTGGTCCGGATCGCTTTGCCGCACGGACATATTGAGCGGAAAAAAACCGCCGTCGCATTCGCGCACGCACAAAGCCTGCGAACCTCCGTGCGGAGCGAGGTCTTCGCCAGGCGGAGGAAGGACCTCTTCGATCGGGGGGTGTTGATCTGAAGTGAACGGATTTCCACCTGGTGTAAAGACGCCGAAAAGCGTTTCGAAAAAACCCCGCTCGCGTGGTTGACCGGCAGTCTGAGCTTGGCCACGGCAATAGGCATTGTAGCGCGCGGTCAGTTGCTGCCTTGCGGCTGCCCTGCCAGCGGGATCCCTGCCTCCTTGGGATTGGGTTAGGTTCGCCTGCATTTGTGCAATTTGTGCGTTAAGTCCTGGGCATTGGGGCGGCGGCGCGTCGAACAAAAAGAATTGGCTGCGGTCGCAGCCGAGCGCTCGCGCGGATCGGATCGCGCGATCGAGTTCCGCGCGCTGTTTTTGCGTGCCGCCACCAGAGCGGTTCGAGTAGGACTGGCTGCCTTCGTCGAGCGCTGCGATCCGAGCCGCCAATTCCGGGCAACCTCCCGCTTGCGAATTGGCCGGACCTAGGGAAATGACGAAGGTCACGCCGCCCATGGCAATTCCTAAACAGACGCCAAAATGCGTGAATGATCGTATAAGGGCGCGGCCAGAATGCATGCACGTCTCTTTGGGCGCTTGGGGTCACTTGCCAAGCCAGTATCCACGTCGGTCAATGAAATTGGCGCCCATTCGTGGCCTTACCATGACCACTTTGGGTGCAGCCAGGTACAAGAGGCGGGACCGAACAACACGAAAACAGAAAGTTACAAATCTCTATTACAATGAGGCGGGTGATGTCATTAAATACTTCATATTTGGACATAGGCACAGGGAGCTGCGCGCCGCACAAAATGTATAGCGGCGTGCTGATCCGGGCCGATCAACTTCGGCCAGGCTCAATGTCTGGCCAAATGTGATCCCATGAGAAAATCCTGATTGTCGCGAGCTAGTTGACACCGTTTCCGCAAGTGACATGAAACGAGCCAGGCTCTATGCTGGATCGCGAGGCGTCGTCCATAGTGCCCGCTGCCTCTTCCGCCGGTCCAAAGCCGCTCGATCCTGCAAATCCATGCGCTTTGCACCAGGCATCCGCGACGACAAGGCCGCACTGCGAACCTCCCTTGAGACATTCCTCAAAACCATAGCCGTCATTTGGCGGAATGATTAATGTCCGGCTTTCGTCTGCCCTTGCGGGCATTTTGAGGGCGAAGGCCGCCAAAATCCCGCCGAGGAGGAAGAGCACAAGGCGAAACGAATTGCGGTGGCCGCGCGCGGCGGCCGTTATTTTGGCTAACGGCGGGATCGAACTCGACATGGAAATCTCAAGAATTGGCGAGAACCGTGAGGATTTATAGCGAAAGCGCTTGAAAATTCTCTTAACGCACCGGCGGGAACCGGCACCGAAGCGCCAAGCTTGACCAATAAAGCATTCCGCGCGCATAGTCACCAGATGACGCGCTTGACCGGCGCTTGCCGGACCCTCATTACGATCACTATTTGTAACGCCTAGCCTTGTCCCTGGCTGGAGCCGTCGCGTCCTCGATCCAAGAACTCGACTTTGATGCCCCAGGCCAGCGCAGGCACAGGGGGGATATATGCCGTTGCGGCTCTACAATACGCTGACCCGCCAAAAAGAAATTTTCGCGCCGATCGATTCCGCGAATGTGCGCCTCTATGCCTGCGGCCCGACGGTGTACGATCATTTGCACATCGGCAATGGGCGTATGCTGATCGTCTTCGACGTGCTCTTCCGCCTGCTTCGACACGTCTATGGCGCGGACCATGTCACCTATGTCCGCAACATCACCGACGTTGACGACAAGATCAATGCCCGCGCGGCGGAGCGCGGGATCGACATCCGCGTGCTGACCGATGAAATGACGAACGTTTTTCATGAGGACGCCAAGGCGCTTGGCTGCTTGCCGCCAACCGACGAGCCCCGGGCGACAGATCATATCCGTGAGATGATCACACTCATCGAAAAGCTTATCGCCAAGGGCCATGCGTATGTGGCGGAAGGCCACGTGCTGTTCGATGTGCCCTCGATGCCCGCCTATGGCAAGCTTTCGAAACGCCCGCTCGACGAAATGATTGCGGGCGCGCGAGTTGAAGTCGCTCCCTATAAGCGCGGACCGATGGATTTTGTCCTGTGGAAGCCCTCGAACCCCGGCGAGCCTGGCTGGGACAGCCCTTGGGGGCGCGGGCGGCCAGGCTGGCACATCGAATGTTCAGCGATGAGCTGGAAACATCTCGGCGAAACTTTTGATATTCACGGCGGCGGCATCGATCTCCTGTTTCCGCATCACGAAAACGAAATGGCGCAAAGCTGCTCCGCTTTCGGGCATGATGTGATGGCCAATTTTTGGATGCACAACGGCCATCTCCAGGTCGAAGGCGAGAAGATGTCCAAAAGCCTGGGGAATTTCGTGACGATCGACGAGCTTTTGCTCACGGATAAATTTGGCGACCGCTCCTGGCCGGGCGAAGTGCTGCGGCTTGCGATCTTAAAAACCCATTACCGCCAGCCGATTGATTTTACAGTGAAGGCGTTGGAGGAGGCGGAACGGACGTTACACAGATGGTCTGCTCAAGTATCGCCGGATAATGCTTATGGAATCAGCATCAAAGATGGGAGCGGCTACGGCGATGATTTTGGTCCTGGCGATGGCAGTGGGTTCGGCCAAGAAGGGCTAGGTATGTCTGAGTTTTTTGAGGCCATTCAAGACGATCTGAACACTCCATTGGCAATTGCCATGATGCATCGTTTGCACGATCCATTCGAATTACTTGATACAGCAGATATCTTAGGCGTCGATCTTCGCTCTTTCGAACGACGGCGGCGCCAAATGCTTGAGAAAAATACCGATGTTTCGTCCATTGTAGGGCTGATCGAAGATCGCATTAAAGCTCGCGCGGCGAAAAATTGGGCTGAGTTCGACCGCATACGCGACGAACTTGATGCCATGGGCATCGCGCTAAAAGACAACAAGGACGGCACCACCACTTGGGAGCCAAAACGATGAACGCCATTGCCTTCCCAAAGCCTTCGCTGCGGCCTTACCTCCCCTCCGACCTCCCGCTTCTTAGCGAAATCCGGGTTGCCGCGATCGAGGAATTGACGGTTGAGGATTATGACGAGGCGCAGCGGCGCGCCTGGGCCTCGGAAGCCGATGACGAGGAGGCGTTTGCGCAGAGTCTCGCAAAAGGCTTGACCCTCGTCGCGCAGATTGGCGGCGGCCCGGTTGGTTTTATCTCACTTCTGGAGGGGGGCCTGATCGACCAGCTTTTTGTTCATCCGGCCGTCGCCCGCACCGGCATCGCGAGCACGCTCGTTGACGCGATCGAAAAACTCGCCGCCGCGCGGGGCACGGCCAAGCTCGTCGCCGATGCCAGCGATACCGCAAAACCATTTTTCGAGGCGCGTGGCTATCAGGCGGTACATCGCAATACGATCGAGATCGATGGCGAATATCTCGGCAATACGCACATGACAAAAACGCTCGCTCCCAAAACCGTGCCGGACGGCCGGCCATGACCCGCGAAAAGCTCAGTCTTTTCGACACGACCTTGCGCGACGGCGCGCAAATGGCGGGCGTCGATTTTTCGCTGGCCGATAAACGCCACATCGCGGCGCTGCTCGACGGTCTCGGCGTCGATTATATCGAGGGCGGCTATCCCGGCGCCAATCCGCTCGATACGGAATTTTTCGCGCAACGGCCCAAGCTGAAAACCGCGCGCTTCGCGGCGTTCGGCATGACCAAACGGGCTGGCCGCTCCGCCGCCAACGATCCGGGTCTTGCAAGCCTCCTTACGGCCGATGCCGATGTTATCACCTTCGTGGCCAAGGCCTGGGATTTTCATGTTCGATTGGTGCTCGGCTGCACCCTGGAAGAGAACCTTGATAATATCCGGCAGTCGATCGAGGCAGCGCTTTTGAGAGGCCGCGAGGTGATCCTCGACTGCGAGCATTTTTTTGACGGCTTTAAGGCCAACCGCGGCTATGCGTTGTCCTGCGCGGAGACGGCTTGCGCGGCAGGGGCTCGATGGATCGTTCTCTGCGACACCAATGGCGGAACGCTCCCGCATGAGATCGCAAGGATTGTCGAGGAAGTTGGCGCGCATGTGCCGGGCTCGCACATCGGCATTCATGCGCATGACGACACCGGCAATGCGGTCGCCAATTCGCTTGCGGCCGTTCGCGCCGGGGCGCGGCACATTCAAGGCGCGCTGAACGGGCTTGGCGAGCGCTGCGGCAACGCCAATCTAGTCTCGCTGATCCCAACGCTTCTGTTGAAGCGCGATTTCGCGGAAAAATTCGAAACCGGGGTGACGCCGGAAAAGCTCGCGACGCTCGCCAAGGTCAGCCACACTCTTGACGAATTGCTCAATCGCGCGCCGAACCGCCACGCGCCCTATGTCGGCGCCTCGGCGTTTGCGACCAAGGCAGGCATCCATGCCTCGGCGGTGATGAAGGAGCCAAAAACCTACGAGCATATCGTGCCGGAAGCGGTCGGCAACAAGCGAAAACTTCTGGTGTCGGACCAGGCGGGGAAATCGAACATCCTTGCCGAACTGGAGCGGATCGGGGTGCGTCTCGACAAGGACGATTCACGCGTCGCGCACCTTCTCGACGAGGTCAAGCAAAAGGAATCGCTTGGCTACGCCTATGAGGGCGCGGAGGCCTCGTTCGAGCTTCTGGCCCGCCGGATTCTCGGGGAGGTGCCGGACTATTTCGAGGTCGAACGTTTTAGGGTCGAAGTCGAGCGCCGCCACAATGCGCGAGGCGAGCTGGTCTCGGTATCGGAGGCGGTCGTCAAGGTGCGGATCGGCGGCGAAATTTTGATCTCGGCCGCCGAAGGCGAGGGTCCGGTCAACGCGCTCGATCTCGCGCTGCGAAAAGATCTTGGCAAATATCAGCGCTATATCGAAGACCTCGAACTCGTCGATTTCCGGGTCCGCATTTTCCAGGGCGGAACCAACGCGGTGACCCGCGTATTGATTGAGTTTCGCGACGGGTCTGGGGAGAGCTGGTCGACGGCCGGCGTCTCCGCCAATATTATCGACGCCTCGTTTCAGGCGCTGACCGATGCGATCACCTACAAGCTTCTAAAATCCGGCGCGCGGTAAGCGGAATCGGCATGGCCGACGATCGCGTTCTACTCCCGGTTCGAATACTGCAAAATGAACCCATGCGGCAGGCCTCTCGGGGGAGCGGGAAACGGCGCCGCGCGGCGGACCGCCGCCATCCACGCGGTATCCAGCGCCGGCGCGCCACTCGCGCGGTAGACCGCCTGATGCGTGAGATTACCCATTTCATCGACGAAAAGACCGATTTGTCCCACGGTAATTAAATGCTGGGCACGGAATTCCGGCGGAAGATGCAATTGGCGGCTTATCAATCCCATCAATAATGACTCATAGCTCGCCTTTTCGCTTCCACCGCTAATCGGCGCCGCCTTTGCCGCGGCTCCAAACGAAAAATTGGGCGCCGGAGACAAAGCGGCAAGCTGTTGCGCCACCGTCATTTTTTTGCCCTGGGCGGGAGGGCTCTTGCTGTTTTGCGGCGCCTGCTTTCTTTGCGGTTTTGCAGGCGGCTCCGGCTGCGCCTTATCCAGAGCTTCCGCATCTAGGTGTGTCGTCGGCGAGTTTTTGCGACTCCGGCGGCGGTGACAGATTTGCAGCTTTTTCGTTTGATGCAGCCGAGGCCTTTTCCTTCTCGGGCTTTTCTTGGGCAGGCTGTGGCGCCGCGAGCTTGGGCGGTGGCGCTACGCGGGGTGCCGAGGTTTCCTTTTCAAGTTCCGCTTTGCGCGTTTGATCCGCGTTGCCCGCCATCGGCGCGTCATGCGCGACTTCGACGTCGTCGAGGTGCACCTTTTCCGGCGGCGGCTTCTCTTTCACGACGGGCGGGGTCACAAGATCAGGCGGGGGAGGGAGGAGCTTTGCGATTGGTTCGGCTTTCAGCTCGGGCGGGAGCTCGGCGACGATCTCCACTGGGATCTCTTCGGCGCGGGGGGGCTCGGAGGCGACGGAAAAGTCCTCGAGAAAAATGATAGCCAAAAGCACCGCGTGGGCAACCAAACACGCCGCGAGAATCCCAGCAAATGGCCCGCGCGGCTGGCGTTCCCGCGGCGCAATCAGACGGTGCGACGGATCCGCCGAGAAGGCGCCATCAGAGTATTCGCGATCGAGCGTCACCTTGCTCTCGACATCAACGGCTTTGCCATTTTATCGTTTGCGCCAGCGTAACTACCCAAAACAAGCTTTCACAAGCGCGGATCGACGGTCTCCTTGCCGGCCCCGAAAACCGCGGTCTTTGCCGTGGCGGTTTCGATCATCGGCAAGATATCCTCGATCTTTTCGGCAACAAGATAGCGGACCTCCAAGGAAGATTGGATAAATCGCCGCTCCCGCATATGCGCAAAAAGCCGCAGCAGCGGCTGCCAGAAACCGTCAATGTCGGCGATTACCACCGGCTTCGTGTGACGTTCAAGCTGGACCCAGCTCAATTGCTCGGTGAGTTCCTCCAATGTTCCAATACCGCCAGGCAGCGCGACAAAAGCGTCGGCACGCTCGAACATGAGCCGTTTGCGCTCGTGCATGCCATCGACAATGATACAGTCCGTAACGCCTCGAAGGGGTCCTTCGCTGCCGACCAAGAAGGCAGGAATAACGCCGGTAACCGTGCCGCCAGCGGAAAGAACAGAGCTGGCGATCACCTCCATGAGTTCGACGCCGCCGCCGCCATAAACGAGGCCGATGCCCGCCTTTGCCATTGCCTGGCCGAGCTGTCGCGCGGCGTCTTTGTAAACTGGGTCCACGCCTTGCGCGGAGCCACAGTAGACGCAAATGTTGCGGATGAGGCGCGAGCGCGGCTCTATAACCATGTGCTTTGATGCCATTGTCTGCTTGTCGCGCGCCCCCCATTGCGGGTCAAGTAGGACGCTAGAGCGGGTCCCGAAGAGTCAGAATTGGTAAGGGATTCCCAAATCGGCCGAATTATGATTTAGCATGTTGGCTGGAAAGGAGGCCGGCATGGATGGCAAAACCCTATTCGCAGGATTTACGTGACCGCGTGGTGCGGGCGGTTTTGGCTGGTCAGTCCCGACGCAAGGCGGCGTGCAGTTTTGAGATCAGTGCGAGCTGTGTGATCAAACTCATGCACCAGTGGGAAACAACAGGCGATTGTCTGCCGCGCAAGTTTGGCGGTCATAAGCGGCACGCGCTGGCTGAGCATGAAGATAAGGTGCGGGCTTTGGTCGCGGCGCAGCCCGATCTGACGATCACGGCGCTGTGGAAAAAGCTGACGGTGCTCGGCATCAAAGTCGGGCGGTCCGCCGTCGGACGCTTTTTGCTGCATCTGAAATTGACCTATAAAAAAAACTCTGCACGCCGCGGAACAGGAAAGGCCCGATGTTCAGGCGGCCCGCCTCGCTTGGCGCGAGATGCAAAAAGCTCTTGATCCTAAAAAGCTTGTGTTCATCGACGAGACATGGGCCTCAACCAACATGACGCCCCGTTATGGGCGCTGCGAAAGGGGCAAAAGGTTGCTCGCTTACTCGCCCTTCGGTCACTGGAAAACGACGACGTTCGTGGCCGCTTTGCGTCACGATCGCATCACGGCTCCTTGTGTCTTTGATGGCCCCATCAACGGCGAAACATTCCTCGCTTATGTTGAGCAGGCCCTCGCGCCGGCATTGTCGCCTGGCGACATAGTCATCATGGATAATCTCGGTTCCCATAAAGTCGCCGGCGTTCGTGAAGCCATCGAAGCCGCTGGGGCGACGCAGCGCTTTTTGCCTGCCTACAGCCCTGACCTCGATCCTATCGAACAGGTTTTCGCCAAACTCAAAAACACGCTGCGTAAAATGGCTCACCGAACCGTCGATGCCCTTTGGGAAGGCATCGGCAGCGCCCTCGATGACTTCCCTCCCAACGAATGTCTAAATTACTTCCGCAACGCCGGATATGGCTCTGCCTAATGGGGATACGCTCTAACCGAAGGCGGCGCAGGGCGTTTTCCCGTTGTGCCCCTGCAACTAGAAATCATTTCGTGGATCATGGTATTGGGAAATCATAAACCTAAGGAATAATCGCCGAATCGTCCTTTCGGCGTTTTGGCGCTTCCGGTCCATTGTGGTCCTCCGTCAGCAACCGAGTTGCATGCTGCGTCCTTTGATAACTGCTTCGACGCCTCAGACCAAGGCTCCTCCAAAACCGGTGCCAGGCTCGGCTTTCCGCAAGCTCTGGCCTTACATCTGGCCGGCCGGGCGGCCAGACTTGACGCTGCGGATTTTCGCGTCCGTGGTGTTGCTGCTGGTCGCGAAGGTCATCACGATCGCTGTTCCTTATTCCTTCAAATGGGCCACGGACGCCATGAGCGATCCGGCGCGGGCTTCTCTTTCCGCCGCGATTGCGAGTCCGCTGGCTTTCACGCTTCTCTATGGCGGCCTGCGCATATTGATGGCGCTCCTTAGCCAGGCCCGCGACGCGATCTTCGCCGATGTCGCGATGCACGCTGTGCGCCGTCTCGCGCGCGACGTATTTTCGCATTTGCATTTGCTGTCGCTGCGCTTTCACCTCGAACGCAAGACCGGGGGTCTCACCCGGATCCTCGAACGCGGCCGCAATTCGATCGAGACGATCGTTCGCACGACGATGCTGACGGCGGTTCCGACGATTGTCGAATTCGTTCTGATCCTGGCGGTTTTTCTCTATCAATTCGATTGGCGTTACGCCGCCGTGGTGAGCTTGATGATCCTTGCCTATATGGGATTCACCACCGCGGCGACGAATTGGCGTATCGCCATCCGGCGGGCGATGAACGAGAGCGATACCGACGCAAATACCAAGGCGATCGATAGCCTGCTCAATTTCGAGACGGTGAAATATTTTAATGCCGAAGTGCGCGAGGAGGCGCGCTACGACAAATCCATCGCCCGCTACGAACGCATGAGCGTAAAGACTTATACATCGCTTGCCTTCCTCAACGCAGGGCAGGCGGTCATTTTTACATGTGGGTTGACGGCCGCGATGGCGATGAGCATCGAAGGCATCAAGAGCGGCGCTCATACGGTCGGCGATTTCGTCCTCATCAATGCGATGATGATTCAACTCTATCAGCCGTTGAATTTCATGGGCGTCGTCTATCGCGAGATCCGGCAAGCGGCGATCGACATCGAAATGATGTTTGCCATTCTCGGCCAGCATCCGGAAGTCGAGGACCGCCCCGACGCGAAGCCACTTGCCGTGACCAACGGCAGGCTTTCATTCGAGCATGTGTCGTTTCATTACGACCCGCGCCGGGCAATTCTGAAGGACGTGAGTTTCGACGTGCCGGCCGGCAAGACTGTGGCGATTGTCGGTCCTTCGGGGGCCGGCAAATCCACGCTGTCGCGCTTGATTTTCCGGTTCTACGAGCCTTCCGCCGGGCGAATCACCATCGATGGTCAGGAAATTTCGATGGTGACCCAAACCTCGCTGCGCGCGGCGATCGGCGTGGTTCCGCAAGACACGGTGCTTTTCAACGACACGATCGCCTATAATATCCGCTATGGCCGGTTCGAAGCGAGCGACGCCGAGGTCCGTGAGGCGGCGCGCCTGGCGCAGATCGGCCATTTCATCGAACATATTCCTGGTGGTTACGAGGCGCAGGTCGGCGAACGCGGCCTAAAACTCTCGGGTGGCGAAAAGCAGCGCGTCGCGATTGCGCGCACCATTTTGAAGGCGCCGCCGATCCTTGTCCTCGACGAGGCAACCTCGGCGCTCGACTCCTTCACTGAAGGCGAAATTCAGGACGCACTTGATCTCGTCGCCAAGGGCCGGACGGCGCTTGTGATCGCGCATAGGCTCTCGACCATTGTCAACGCTGACGAGATCATCGTGCTCGACAAGGGCAGGATCGTGGAACGCGGCGCGCATGCGGGGCTTCTTGCGCAAAATGGGCTCTACGCTGCACTGTGGAAACGTCAGAACGAGGTGCGGCAGGCGGAGGAAACCTTGCGCCGCGCGGCGATCGAGGAAGGAGCCAGGCTCAGCATCAAGATCGAGCCGGACGGATCGTCGGAGGCGGGCGGCGAGCCGGAGGAAGAAGGTGTGCTGGACGAGGACCAGAAAATGCCGAAGCTGCCGGTGCTCTGAAACTTGTCGATTGATCCAGATTGCCGGCATGCAGCTCGCTCCACCAATCGACGCATGCGGCATAAAGGCAAGGAAATCTCAAATCGACCAATCGGCGGCGAGATCGTCGATGTGGTCGATGAGGCCGCGCGCGGTGAGCAGCGCGACGATTTGCGCTGCCGCCTGCCCGGCGTTCTGGTTGTTTAGCCCGACGATGAGCTCGGGCGCTTCTGGCGGCTCATAGGCTTGATCGACGCCGGTAAAATTCTTGATCTCTCCGGCCATCGCTTTTTTGTAAAGGCCCTTCGGATCGCGCGCGATGCATTCCGCAAGCGGCGTAGCGACGAAAATCTCGATGAACTCGTGTTTGTCGAGCATTTCGCGCACCATCCGGCGCTCGGCCCGGAACGGTGAAATAAAGGAGCAAAGCACGATGAGCCCGGCGTGTGTCATGAGCTTTGCCACTTCGCCAATGCGGCGGATGTTTTCGACTCTGTCGGCCTCGGAGAAACTCAAATCCTTGTTGAGCCCATGCCGCACATTGTCTCCATCGAGCATGATCGTATGGACGCCATGCGCGTGGAGCCTCGATTCGACGAGATTGGCGATCGTCGATTTGCCCGAGCCAGAGAGGCCGGTGAACCACAAGACGGCCGGTTGGTGATGCTTGATTCGGGCGTGATCTTGTTTGGCGACGGCGAGGCCCTGGAGATGTATGTTGGTGGCGCGGCGAAGCCCGAAAGCGATCAACCCCGCAGCCGCCGTGGCGTTGGTCATGCGATCGATCAGAATAAAACCGCCGGTAATATGATTTTCCTTATAGGGGTCGAAGGCGATTGGCGTGGCTGTGGCGAGATCGCAAAAGCCGACTTCGTTGAGACTCAAAGTTTTCGCTGCGAGTTCGCCGAGCGTATTGACATCGAGACGGTGCTTGAGTTCGGTTACCGAGACAGGAACGGTCCTCGTGCCCGCTTTCATGAGGTAGGAGCGGCCAGGCAACAGCTTGTCTTCGCTCATCCAAATAAGATGCGCGGCGAACTGGTCGGACACTGCAGGCCGGTTTTGCGGATCGCACAAGAGATCGCCGCGCGCGACATCGAGCTCATCGGTCAGAACTAGGGTAACGGAATCGCCGGCAGAGGCACTTTCAAGGTCGCCGTCGGCTGCGACGATGCGCGCGACCTTCGAGAGGCGGCCGGCGCCCGCGACGGCAATTTCGTCGCCACGACGTAGCGTTCCGCTGGCAATTGTCCCCGAAAAACCGCGAAAATCGAGATGCGGGCGATTGACCCATTGGACGGCGAAGCGAAACGGCCGGGTGGCCCTGTCTTCCGCAACATCGATGGTTTCAAGGTAATCGACCAGCGCCGGGCCGCGATACCAAGGCGTATTGGCGCTCGTATTTGAAATATTATCGCCATGGCGCGCCGAAACCGGAATGGGCATAATGGTTTTGAAATTGAGCGCGGCGGCGAATCGTTCGAAATCGGCCGCGATCTTCTTAAAGCCCGCCTCGTCGAAGCCAGTCAAATCGATCTTATTGACGGCTAGCACCACATGCCTAATGCCGGTCAGCGACACGATCGCGGCATGGCGGCAGGTCTGGGTCAAGAGGCCCTTGCGCGCATCGACGAGCAGAATCGCGAGACCGGCGCCGGACGCGCCAGTTGCCATGTTGCGGGTATATTGCTCATGGCCGGGCGTGTCGGCCACGACGAAGGAACGTTTCGCGGTCGAAAAATAGCGATAAGCAACATCGATCGTGATCCCCTGTTCGCGCTCGGCCTCGAGTCCGTCCACGAGCAGTGCAAAGTCGATATTGCTGCCGTCGGTGCCATGCCTCCGTGAGTCGCGCTCGAGTGCCTCAAGCTGATCGTCGAGGATAAGGCTCTGCTCGTATAGCAGGCGGCCGATCAGCGTCGATTTGCCGTCGTCGACCGAGCCGCAAGTGAGCAATCTGAGCGTCGGACGCGTGGCCGCCTCGAGATGAGCGCGCGGGTCTATTTGCGCTTCGAGCATCAGAAATAGCCCTCGCGCTTTTTCTTTTCCATCGAGCCGGATTCGTCGTGATCGATCAGACGGCCCTCCCGCTCCGATGTTCTCGATGTGCGCATTTCGGCGATCACCTCTGGCAGCGTCGCGGCGGCTGAGCGGATCGCCCCGGTCAGCGGGTAGCAGCCGAGCGTGCGAAAACGTATTCGTTCCATGCGTGGAACTTCGCCGGGCCGCAAGGGCAGCCGTTCGTCATCGACCATGATTAGCGCACCGTCGCGTTCAACGACCGGACGCTCCTTGGCAAAATAGAGCGGTACCACAGCAATGTCCTCGGCCAGAATATAGTCCCAGACATCGAGCTCGGTCCAGTTGGACAGCGGAAACACCCGCATCGATTCGCCTTGTTTGATCCTGGTGTTGAACAGCTGCCAGAGTTCGGGCCGTTGGTTGCGCGGATCCCAGGCATGGCCGGCGGAGCGGTGCGAAAAAATCCTTTCCTTGGCCCGGCTTTTTTCCTCGTCGCGCCGGGCACCTCCAAACGCCGCGTCGAAATGCCAAAGATCGAGGGCCTGCCGCAGCCCTTCGGTCTTCATCACCTGCGTATGTACGGACGACCCTGAAGCGACCGGGGAAATGCCGCGCGCGAGGCCGTCCTTGTTGATGTGGACGAGAAGCTCCATTCCGGATCGTTTCGCAACCTCATCGCGAAAAGCGATCATTTCGCGAAACTTCCAGGTGGTATCGACATGCAGCAGAGGAAACGGCGGTTTGGACGGAAAAAAGGCTTTCAGGGCAAGATGCAGCATGGCGCTTGAATCCTTGCCGATGGAATAGAGCATCACCGGGCGCGCGAATTCCGCCGCCACCTCGCGAATAATGAAGATTGCCTCCGATTCGAGCCGGCGCAAATGCGGGGAGAGGGGATATTTCACATGTATATCCTGTAATACACTTAATTCCACATGGAATTGTACGTTATTATGCCACCGCCGGATTTGCAACGCCACTTCGGAAGAACGAAGTCAGAAGCGGAAATTTGGCTCGCGCGCGGGTTTGAGCTGAAGCGCAATCCCGGCGCTAACCAGAACGACCGCCTCGCAAGCCTCTGCGAGCGCCTGGTTGAGGAGACCTTGGGCGTCCCTGAACGCGCGCGCAAGCGCGTTTTCGGGCACGATGCCGCAACCGGCCTCGTTCGAGACGAAGATAACCGGTCCGGCCAGACCGGCGACGCTTTGCGCCAATTCTTGCGTTGCGGCGGGAAGATCATCGTCCTTCAAGAGAAGGTTGCTAAGCCAAAGCGTCGCGCAATCAACAACGACAATACGATCTGCGCGTGTCTCGCAGCGGAGCGCCTTGGCAAGGGCGACGGGCTCTTCCACAAGCACCCAGCGCGCGTCGCGTGTGGCGGCGTGGCGGGCGATGCGCAGGGTCATTTCGGTGTCTTTAGCTTCCGCCGTCGCGATCAATACGGGTTGCAAGCCAGAGGCTTCCGCGAGCCTTTGTGCGACGCGGCTTTTGCCCGACCGCGCGCCGCCGAGAATAAGAACGCTTTTCGCTGGAACTTCGACGCTTTGCATATTGGCGGACCAGATGGGCCGGAGGTTCGCTCGCGCCGCCAGCTGTCCGGCTGCATCCGCAGCTGGAGAATACCACTGTCCATGCTTTCTTGATGGCAATATCGAGAACTCTTCAGCAAATTGCCGGTGGGCACAAGTTCGTTTATCTTTGCGCGCGCCGCATCCATTCCGCGCCCCGCGCGGGCAAGGTTCGCATGAAATCATTCTTCGCAGCGCTTTTGTTACTTGGACTTAGCTTTTGTGGCTTGTTCCTTCCCGCGTTCGCGCAAGAGAAGTTCGTCAACGTCTATGGCCCAGGCGACTATATCGATCCCCAGGTCATCGAGGATTTTACCAAGGAGACAGGGTTCAAGGTTGCCTATGACACTTACGATTCAAACGAGGCTTTCGAGGCGCAGCTCCTGACCGGCAAGACGAGCTTCGATGTCGTCATTGTTGCGGGCTCCGTCTTGCAAAGGCAGATCGCGGCAGGGCTCTACCAAAAACTCGACAAAAACAGACTCCCAAACAGCAAGAACCTTTGGCCGGAAGTGACGGCGCGTCTCGGGATCGATGATCCGGGAAACCAATATGCGGTGAACTATATGTGGTTCACGACTGGCCTGGCCTACAATGTCGAAATGGCCAAGGAACTGTTGGGCGATGCAGTCGCCGAAGCATCGCTAAATTCTTGGGACGTTCTCTTCAAACCAGGGAATTTGAAGAAATTCGCCAGCTGCGGCATTACCGTCCTCGACAGCGGCGCAGAGATGTTTGCAATCGCGCTTAATTATCTTAAGGCCGACCCCGCGTCGATGCGCCAGAGCGACCTCAAGCGTGCCGCCGAACTGTTAAGCGGCATGCGGCGCAACGTAAAAAAATTCGACTCTGCCGGCTTCGAGGATGCGCTTGCCGCTGGCGATATTTGTCTTGGTGTTGGCTATTCCGGAGACAGTTTTCGCGCGCGCGACCGCGCGCGAGAGGCAGATAATGGGATTGAAATTGATTACGCCATTCCCAAGGAAGGCACTTCTATGTCGCTCGATAATCTCGCAATTCCCAAGACAGCGCCGCATGGCGCGGAAGCTTATGCCTTTATCGACTTCCTCTTGCGGCCGTCGATCGCCGCCCGCAACACGAATTTCACCCATCTCGCCAACGGCGTTCTTGCCTCGAAATCCTTGGTCAGCAAGGACATCCTCGAAAACAAGTCGATTTACCCAGACGCCGCGACGATGCAGCGGCTCTTCGCGGTGGCAAACCATGATCCAACAGCCGGACAAACGATAGCCCGCGAATGGACACGGATAAAAACCGGCAAATAATGCTTCCAAGCCGGTTTTTACGTTCACAATTAGCCCAACATCTAAGCCGAAGATGCATTCCGGCCACAAGCGTTGCCAACCCGGGGCTGCCGCCGCTTTTCAAAAATTGCACCGGACAATCGATCCAAATTACCCGTGCAAAGCGGCGGCGTGTCTTGGCCGTTGTAAGGTTTCCGGCCCCGATCTTACCAAAATGTTTGGCAATTATATAGTTGACAAACGCGATACTAGGGGTATGATGCCAGTCATAGGAGCTACCCCATGACCAAGGCCAATCTTCAAACCCCTGCTTTCACCGATGAAACCGCCGCTCGCGAAGCGATGGAATCTGTTCTCTGGCCGCATGGTCCTGTGTGTCCTCGCTGTGGTTCATTAGATCGGATCGGCAAAGTGAGCGGCAAATCTGCCCGCGCTGGACTTTACTCTATGTGGCGAATGCAAGCGCCAATTCACCGTCACGGTCGGAACCATTTTCGAGCGTTCAAAGGTGCCGTTGTCTAAATGGTGGATTGCCGTGCATTTGATAGCGTCAAGCAAAAAAGGATTTTCCGCTCATCAACTGAGCCGTTCGCTTGGCGTCGCTTATCCAACCGCATGGTTCATGGAGCATCGTATTCGCGAAGCCATGCGCTCAGAAAGTTTTTCACCAATGGGCGGCGCGGGCGGGACTGTCGAAGCCGATGAAACTTTCATTGGCCATAAGGAAAACTCTATCAAGCGTCGTGGCCATGGCCACAAGAATGCGGTGCTCGCCCTTGTAGAGCGCGGTGGCCAAGTTCGCTCGTTTCACGTCGATGGCGTTGGCGCTGCCGATGTTATCCCTATCGTCAGGGCCAATGTAGCGAAAGAAACTGCGATGATGACCGATGAAGGCGGCCACTATTTCACGTTGGGCGATCACTTTGCGAGCCATGAGAGCGTAAGCCACAAGGCTGACGAATACGTGCGCGGCGAGGTGCACACTAATACGATTGAAGGTTATTTCAGCATCTTTAAACGCGGCATGAAAGGCGTTTATCAGCATTGCTCAGAAAAGCACCTGCACCGCTATTTGGCAGAGTTTGATTTCCGCTATAACAATCGTTCCAGGCTTGGTATTGAAGACAAAGAGCGCGCTTCAAAGATCGTTCGCGGAGCGACTGGTAAGCGCCTGATGTATCGGCGGCCTGACGAAGCTTACCAAGCCTAAACGGGAGAAACCCCATTAGTCACCGGCAACTGCTCTCGTTCTCGCCGGCGGCGCTGCGCTTGCCCTTTCGTAGAAATAGGCTTTGACACATCCTTATGCTTCTCAGGCTTCATCCGCAGGAGATTACCCATTATCCGTCGCTCTTCTTGCGACAGCCCAGCTAGCGGCTTTTTTGATGGTTTCACCGACATTCCACACTTACTAGCACGATCCTCCCGCGCCGGGAATACAAGACTTCCGGCGCGGCTCTCGCTATCCTAGTCGGTGCGAATCAACCTAGGAGCGAATTTGACTATGGGCAGCGATTTTGAATCTATCTTTCGCGATGTGTATCAGGTGCGTCTTGATCATCCTTCACATGTTGAAGTCCGGATAATTCCTGCCAGCGTTTCCCCAGTGAAGCTCGCTTTAACAATACAAGTTCCCGTAAGTTTAGGGCGCGCCCTCGTAGTGCCTCCACAGGGAGCCATTTTGGAAATTCCTCTTGATAAGGATGCCGCGATAGATATTTTTCGCGGCATCCGTAAGGTAGCCCAGACCATGGGATGGCCGCTGCCCAAAGAAGACGAAGGCCTAGTCTGAACGCGTGTTGCCGATGGCTACGCCATTCAAAAGGGTCCGGAATTATGAGTTCCTCCGGTAACGAGTTTCAAGACCTATGCACTACAATTGGCCTAATGACGCTATCATGGGCATGGGCTGAGAATATCCTCGCATCAACAATCGGGGTCATCAACAAATACGCTGGCCCGATTAAAGGTTCTCCTGAAGCGCCGCTATCTCTTAAAAAGAAGGTTGCGTGCTTAAAAATAGCACTAAGAGATATAGCTATCCTCGAGCCCCTTCAAAACGATGGCCGCTTGCTTGCGAAACGCTTCATAGAGCTTTCCTTGCGTCGCAATAAGTTCGTTCATAGTGCGGCGTGGCAGCTTCATGAAGGCAGCTTCCAATCTATTGGATTGGCCGTCCAGCGGGGGGATTACACGGCTCAAAATCATCGCTTCAATGTAAGCGATGCGGTTCTCCTCGAAGCTGATGTCGCCAAACTCTCGGACGATGCTACAGCTTTCTTGCTCCGTGTCAGTAATATCTTCGATGCGCCCTAACGTACGCGTCGAATCAAAGCCCGGCCTGTCACGCGCCTGACATTCTACAGGTTGTTTAGCGTTTGTCATCTATATAATCGCCAAATGTTTCACGTGAAACATTTTGGTAAGATTGGGGCCGGAAACGCGCGCCGGCTCGTGAGGTTGCGCGAACTGCTCGTGTCACCGGTTCCCCAAATTGCCCGTTCTTCCGACCTTTGCGCCAAAACCTTAATTGGCCTACGATGGCGTCAACGATAGCCGGAATGGCAAGAAGGAAACGCCATCATGACAGGTTCTCCGACGAAGGCCGCCGTGGCGGGGCCGCGCTCGGTCGCGCTGATCGGCCCCTATGGTAGCGGCAAATCCACCTTGTTCGAGGCTCTGATCGCGGCGGCCGGCGCCCCCTTGAAACGCCCCGGCGATATTCGCAAGCGGGTCGTGACGACTGAGGTGAGGCTAGGGCATTGCTCGTTTCTGTCTGATCGCTGGTCGATTCTGGATTGCCCCGGTTCCGTCGAATTCGCCTATGAGACGGAAGGGGCGCTGGCGGCGGCCGATCTTGCCATTGTGGTCTGCGAGCCCTCGGCCGGGCGGGCGTCCAGCGTGCCGCTGTTGCTGAAGGCTCTAGAGGAATACCGGGTTCCTCACCTTATCTTTGTCAACAAAATCGACACGTTGGCCGGCTCCTTCGACGACACGCTCGCGGCGCTCCAGACGCACTCCAAATATCCGCTAGCGGCACGCCAATTGCCGATCCGCGAGGGCGATGCGGTGACCGGTTACATCGACGTCGTGAGCGGACGCGCCTTCCGCTACGGCGCGAACCAAGGTGCCGAACCAATCGAGATTCCCGCCCAACTCCGCGATCCCGAGAAACAGGCACTCGACGGACTGGCCGAAGTGCTGGCCGACCAGGACGATGCCCTCTTGGAAAAACTGATCGAGGAAGTCGCGCCGACAGCGGCGGAACTTTATCAGCAATTGCGCAAGGATCAGGCCAGCGGCACGATCGTCGAGGTCTTGTTTGGGTCGGCCGCGCGCGGGCAGGGCATCTTGCCGCTTTGGAAAACGATGCGGCATGACGTGCCGGATGCGGCAGAAACCGCCGCTCATCGCGGAATTGCGGCGGAAGGAGAGCCGCTCGTTCAGATTTTTAAGACGGTCCAGGCGGGCAAGATTTCCTATGGCCGGATCTGGCGCGGCGTGCTGCACGATAGTGCGACCTTCGATGGCGCGCGGGTGGGCGGCATCCACCGTTATGTGGGCGGCGAAGCGGTGAGGGTGCCGGAAGCCGATGCGGGGGAACTGGTCGCGCTCGGCCGGCTCGATGGGATCGCGACCGGGGCGATCCTTGGAACCCTGGGCGCGGCAGGGTCATTGCGGTTTCCAACGCCCTCGCCCCCAGTGTTTACGCTCGCGATCACGGCGAAAGATCGCAAGGACGATGTCAAGCTCTCGGGCGCGTTGCAGAAAATCGTTGCGGAAGACCCGGCGCTGGGAGTCGTGCACGTAGCGGAAACCGCCGAGACACTCTTGAGCGGGCAGGGCGAAATTCATCTCAACGCGGCTCTCGAACGGCTTGCTTCGACCTACAATCTCCAGATTGCCACGGCCCCACCGAAAATTGCGTTCAAGGAAACGATCAAGCGCCGGGTGGCCCAGCATTCCCGGCTCAAGCGCCAAACCGGCGGCCATGGTCAATTTGCCGACGTCAAATTGGAGATCGAGCCGCGCGGACGCGGCGAGGGCTTTCTGTTCACCGACAAAATCGTGGGCGGCGCGGTACCGAAGCAATATATTCCGGCGGTCCGCGAGGCCGCCGAGGAGGCGATGCAAAAGGGGCCGTTCGGCCATCCGGTCGTCGATGTCGGGGTGACCCTGGTCGATGGCACCTTCCATGCGGTGGATAGCTCCGACATGGCTTTTCGAACTGCGACCCGCTTGGGGATTTCCGAGGGTCTCGCCAAGGCGGAGCCGGTCTTGCTCGAGCCGATCGAACACGTCACGGCGAGCGTGCCGAATATTTTCACCGCCGCGGCGCAACGCTTGCTGACCGGACGCCGGGGCCAAATCCTTGGCTATGCCGAGCGGCCCGGCTGGCCCGGCTGGGACGACGTCGAGGCGCTTGTGCCGGCCGCGGAGCTACATGATTTCATTATCGAACTGCGGTCCGACACCATGGGGCTCGGCCATTTTCGCCGCCGCTTCGATCATCTCGCGGAAGCCCGCGGCATGACACCCTAGCCGGGAGGTATCATTCGCGGCCATAAGAGTCTCCGTCGGCCGCGACGAGCGAGAACCCTGTCGTCTCATATTCAGCGGTGCCAGCTGCTCGCATCCCATTTTTCGATTGGCTCGGCGGCAAACTGTGCCGCGGCCTTTGCGATAGAACGCCCGGAGATCTCCAAGAGAGGCGCGATCTCAGTCAAGGGCATCAAAACGAAAGCGCGTTCGAAAAGATCCTTATGCGGCAAATTCAATTGGGCATGGGCGAAAGAGCGTATCGCCGTGGAAAAGGATGTCAATGTCGATGAGGCGCGGTCCCCAGCGCACCGATGGTTGGCGGCCCATCTCGATTTCAACCGCGTTGACTGCGGCAAGGAGTTCGAGCGGGAGCCAGGCGGGTTTCTCCCAACGCGCAGGCATTGGCGAAAAAATCCTGCTCCACATAACCCCAAGGCGCGGTGCGGTAAATCGAGGAAACCGCGCTTAGCCGGATAACACCGCGATACTCCAGCAGCTCCAGTGCCCGCGCGATGTTGCCCGGCTTGTCGCCGATATTGCTCCCCAGTCCGAGTCCGGTGTTCGTCAGGGGGCCAGCCCCCAAAAGGTCAGCGGCGGGCGATGGCATCGAAAACCTTGAAGGCTGCGGCATGTTCGGCCGCATCGTGAACCCGGAATATGGAGGCACCATTGGCTGCCGCCGCAAGATTGGCGGCAAGCGTGCGCACGAGGTTATGATCGACTGGCGCGGCGGCATTTTCAGCCAGCAGTGACTTGCGCGAGACCCCGACGAGGATCGGTAGGCCGTAGTTCCTTAGCGCGGCAAGATTGGCCAAGGCCGTGAAATTTTGCACTCGGCTTTTACCAAAACCGATGCCGGGATCGAGAATGATCCGTGCAAGAGGAATAGAAGCGGCCATTGCAAGACGCAGTGATTGATCGAAGAAGCGGCGAATGTCCGCGACAATATCGAGACCGGGATCGATGCCGTCGCGATTGTGCATCAAAACCACTGCCGCGCCGGTTTCCGCAGCCGTATCGGCCATCGCGGGGTCTTTCTGCAAACCCCAAACATCGTTGATGACGCTCACGCCGAGTTCGGTTGCGCGGCGCGCGACTTTGGCTTTGGATGTGTCGATCGAAAACGGAACGTCGAAAGTAGAGGTCAACTCTCCAAGAATCGGTTCGAGGCGGGCAAGTTCTTCTTCCGCTCTAACGGGAGTATGGCCTGGGCGCGTCGATTCCGCTCCTACATCGATAATATCGGCGCCATCACTGACTAGCTTTTCTGCCTGCTGCATGGCGGCATCGAAATGTAAGAATTTGCCGCCATCAGAAAAGGAATCTGGAGTTATGTTCAAAATGCCCATGATGACCGGCCTCGTGCCGAGAAGGCCAAGGAAACGGTCACGTCGCTCGATCATGCCGAGAGGATTGATATGCAAGATGGAAGCGTGGCTTCCGTCAACCATTGGCTCGTCAACCTTGATCGAGGGAGAATGCGCGCCGTTGTTGGGCCTAAATTTGCTTTGCCTTAATCCAGCAGCCGCTCTTGGCACAGCGATCTTACGCGGGGAAGAAGATTTCACCCTTTCCGAGAGCCGCCATGTCTCCGGCGAAACGGATGAGCGGACGGGCAAGAAGCCGCGCCGCGGCGCGGCTTTCGGGGCGGAGCTGGCCCGAAAAAACCTTGGCGAAGGCCAAATCATGCACCCCGCAATCAGCAAAAGTCGGCGCGAGTTCCGGCGGGTTCGCGAGCACGATCGTACCGCGCCGCATAAGGTAGCCAGGCAATATGCCGCACTCCTTGAGAACGATGAGCGTTCCGGCGATCATCCGGCTGCCAGGATAATCCCCGGCGGAACCTTCGATCACTATGGTGCCGCGGCGCAGGCGATCGCCGGCGCGCGCGCCGGCATTTCCCCGCACAATCAACAAGCCGCCGGTCACGCCCTCCATTTCGCCTTCGAGCGGGCCGCCGAGGAAGTCTCCGGCTTCGCCTGCGATCTCAAGTCTTCCACCTGACATGGCAGAACCCGCAAAAGGTCCGCAATCGCCGTTGACCACGAGACTGCCGCCGCTCATGGCGCGACCCGGCGCTTTGCCGCAATCGCCTTCGACGACGACTTCTCCCGCCTTCACACCTAGACCGATATTGTCGAGGCGCGTTGATCCGCCCTCGAACCGGATCGAGTCCACACTGCCGGCGCGAAATCTTAAATATATCGCCCGTCGTGACCTTTTCGCGGGTGGTCTGTAATTCTAAGGCGGCGATCTCCTTCACTGATTTGCCATCGAGCAGATGCGGGACAAGAGGGGCGAGATCGAGACGCTGGCCGGGCTCCTGCTTGAGGGTGAAGACGAGCGGTTTCACGGCAAAAGATCCTTCAGGTGAAAGTGGAAAGGCCCGAGCTTGCCGCCGTAATTGCCGGCGCCGACCCGCACCGCGCCATGTTCTGGCCCGAGCTTCACGATCGCCGCAAGGCCGGCACGCATCGCTTCGGCGACCGCGTCTTCCGTCAAACCGTCGATGACGATTTCGAGGACGCAGCCGATATCGTCGTCGAGATTTCGTCGCCACCGCGCCGCGCAGGGTCGGGCAATAAGCGTCGTTGGTCGACGCCAGCATGGCTTTGTACTTCGAGCCGACTTTCGAGCCGGACCGCACGATGCCGCCGGGGAAAGGAAGAATAACGCCCTCGACGCCGTTCATCGCGGCGACGGCAAGTTCCGCCGCGCGCATGGTTGCTCTCTGGGGTCGCGCCCATGAGCAGGAGATTGCCGCCGCCGACGGCTTTCTTGGTGAGGCCCGTCGTCGCCTCGCAAAGGAACTCGCCGTCCATGACCGGAATGCGCCAGAAATGCCGGTCGCCGAACTTTTTCGAGATCTGCCAGCCATCGCCGAAATAGCGAAGCTGATCGCCAATCGGCAATCTATCGGGGCCGTCGAGATCGGCGAAACAGGCGGAGCCAGGCGATGTCAGGACGCATTGGCCGGCCCGGTTGACAAGCTGTGTCTGCAAAGTGTCGCTCGACATGGCAAACATGAGGACGCGGACGCCAGGGCGTCCGTCCGGCGTGTCTTTCCCGACGCGTTCGCAATCGATGCCCGCTTCGGCGCCGCAGCCGATCACGGAAGTCGCGAAGCCGGTCATGGTCGTGGCCGCCTGCCTCGCCCAGCGGCGATTGGGCGCGGTGATCAGAATCGCCGTGCCGCGCATGGGGAAGGCTTCGGCAAAGGAATCATCGATCCGAACGCCGTTTTTTTTCATCGGGCGCATGCGACCTCCCGGAACGCATCGGCATGCGGAAGAAGGTGCTCCTTAACCGCGAACAGATCGCGGGAATTGCCAAAATGATGGTCGTAATAGCCGGCAAGGCGGCGGTCGATCGCCTTGTCGTAGCCGGGATTGACCTTGAGCGCCTTGCCCCAGCGATAATGGGTGACCCGCCCGTCGCGCACGACGAGATCGCCATCCTTGAACACAAGATGGGCAAACCGGAACATTTTCGCCAAATCCTTGCCGGGCGAATAGACGGCGATATCCGCGAGCGCGCCTTCGCCGAGATGGCCGCGATCCTTGAGGCCAAGCAGCTTAGCCGGCGCGGCGCGGGTCATGATGGCGATTTCGTTGAGAGTTGTATTCGCGCGCGATGGAAGGCAGCGTCGTCATGGCGATCGCCTCTTGCGGCAGCCGCGCAATGGCTTCAGCGCGCGCGTCGCGGCTCATGATCAGCGCGAATATCTCCGGATAGGTCGTGAACGGCGCGCCATTGGGGTGATCGGTCGTGAAGAAGACCTGCCATGGATCGTCGATTAACATGAACAATTCCAGGCCGCAGGCCCATTGCACGGCGTTGGCGAAATCGTTCTCGCGATAGAGATAGGGAACGATGCCGCCGCCATTGCCGTCGCCGTCATGGATCACGGATTTTTTCGGCTTCGCCATCGCGGCGCCATTGAACTGACGCAGCACGTCAGCCGAAATGGTGACCGTTTGCCGGAACATGACTTGGCCGACATCGATGGTGACGTTCGGCGCGGCATTGACGGCCGCGGCGAGTTCGGCGGCGGCGGAAGAAAAGCCCTTCTCGCCTTCGCTGCCATAGGCGTAGAATTGCAGATGCGCCAAGTGCAAACGTTCGCCCCGCGCCGCCTCGATCGTCGCAAGCGCGGTCGCCACATTGCCCGGAATGCCGAGATTGTTGGCGTGCAAATGCAAGGGATGCGGGATCTTGAGATCCTCGACCGCGCGCTGCAAGGCCTCGACGATCTGCCGCGAGGTGAGGCCGTAGAAGGGCACCACATCGTCGAGGCTGAACGTCCGCGCATTGTATTTGAACGCTGCCGCCCCGCCGGCGTTGATGCATTTGACGCCAAGCCCATTGCTCGCCGCCACGCTTGATGCGACGTAATCGGCCACCGCCGCTTGTCCTTCGCCATCGCGCAGCAACGACAACAGGAAATCGTCATTGCCAAGGACGGTCAGCGTTCCTTTGTCGATGATCGGAATGTCGGCGAGTTCGAGATGCGCTTGAAGCGCCTGATGGGGCACGATGGCCGGCTCGATCACGGTGGTGAAGCCCATCGAGGCGTAGATGGTGCCGGTTTCGAACGTCGACCATTTGGCGGTGGAAAGCGGCAAGGCGGGAGGGTTCGGTAGATGGTTTTGATGCTTTTCGGGGAGCAGCAGGCGCGCGGTGTTCACGTTGCCGCCGGCGATATGGGAATGAATATCGATGGCGCCGGCCATGACGATCTTGCCGGAGACGTCATGCACTTCGTCCGCCTGCCTGCCCTGCGGCGGGGCGGCGATGCGGCCGTCTTCGATCCAAAGATCGCCTATCTCGTCTTGCCCGTTGACCGGATCGACGATATGGCCGCCTTTCAGGAGAATCAGCATTTAGGCGTCTCCACCGAGGTGCTTCGCGATTTCGCCGGCAATTGCCGCTACCGAAGGCGCGGGGCTTGGATGCGATGCCTTGCGGGCGACAATCGATCCCGTCTCCCGCGCGAATTCCGCCGCGTCATGATCTATTCCAGGGCAGCCAACTTCGATGCGCACCTGCGGCTCGCGCGCGAACGCGGTTTGCGGAGAAGCGAGCGCGACAAGCGGAATATTCTTCTTCCACGGCGGCGCCTCAGTGCCATAGGCGGAGATCCACAAGGCGGCATCGGCCTCGCCACTCTCGATCATGCGGGTTGCGTCGAACCGCCATGTGTCATGCTCGGGAAAACCGCGGCCGAAGGATGTCCGCACCGGGAAGCCAGTCATCCAGCCCGATGTCTGCACGACGCCGGACGCATTCGCAGCTGCGCCGAGCGGCAAACCGGTAAAACGCGTCGTCTTGTTGAGATCAAGGATCAGGCCGTGCAGCATTTCGATTGCCAAACTATCGAGCGAATCGCTGCTCCAAACCGCGACGCCAAAACGCGCGTTCTTTAGAACTTCCGCGAATTCGTCGAGCTTGCGCAGCGCGCTTTTGGCGCAATTGACCGGCCTGCCCGCGGCGCGGGCGCGCAAACCGGCGAGCGTCATGTGCAGATTTGAAGTGTCCAGAGTTTCGATCGCGAGCCCGTCGACCTTCGCGCCGCCGCGTCCAGGCGCGATCCACAACAGCTTGCGCGGCTCGCGGGCAAGGCCGAGCGGCGGGATTTCAGCCGGCGACAGGCGCTCCATCATCGCCGGCCAGACCTTTGTCAAATCCTTGCCGATGAATAGGAAAACGTCGGCGCGCAGGCGCGCCTCGTTCGGCGTCGTGAACATCAGCCCGGCTTGCCGCATGACGTCGAGACCGGCGAAAATCCGCGCGGAATACATGTGATCATAGACGCCGCGAAGCTTCTCGGCGAGTAGAATGGACGCGCGGGCGCCCATGGCATCGGTACCAAGACCGGCGATAACGGGCATTCGCGCGGCCGACAATATCTCCGCCGCACGCTCGGTCGCCGCCAAAAGCGAAGCAGGCTTGCCGTCTACCCGGGCTTCACTCATGTCTCCTCCCAACCGCGCTGGCGCAGATCATTTTCGCGAATTCTAAAAATTCGCGTTTTCGCGGGCTGCAGGCGCTGCCGGCATCGACGCAAGCTCACGGCTACGTCATGTCGCCAATCCGTGCAACACAGCGATTGATTTTTTTGGCGTCGCGTGCCGCTTGACGGGCTTTCGGCCGATACTAACCGGGGACGCATCAAAGACCGTTGACGCAGCTGCAATAATATGCCCTTACGCCTATTGTTGGGCATAGTTCTGGAACGAGCGGTTTTGACGTTGCTTTTTGAGACAGAGGGAAATCCACGGGAGGAGTACATGCCCAATCAGCAGGCAATTCGCGAAACTCCGCGAGAAATTGCTGGAACCGCGCCGGCGGACGGGCGCACGCTAGCGGGTTCTGGTCCGGGCGGGCGAGCGGCAGGCGGCTGGTTCGCCTACAAAGGCCGGCCCGCCGCAAAGCCCGCGCCGCAGCCAAAGATCCCGGCGCCAGCTCCTGGTTCGCCTAAGCAAACCCCGGCGCCAGCTCCAACCACACCGGAGCCCGCGAAAGAATCCGATGCAGGGCAAAAGCCGCAAAAATAGCAGTTTGCAGGTTGTGGCAGTGACTTCTTAAAAATAGGCGGTTGGGCGTTTCCTGCCGCGTACGGCGCGGCAGGCTTGGCGGCGCCGCGCCAGTACACCATATTGGCATTGGTCGTCGCACGTCCGCCTAGCCTTGCAGCGCGCGAACCAATAAGGAAAGCACTCGTTCCGGCCTATTGGGGGTGCGAAGGCAGCTCGATGCACGTCATCGAAATCGATTTTTGCGATCCCCCCGCGGCGGCTCACGCACTTCGCGATCTGCCGTATCTCACCTTTCTCGACAGCGCGATGGCCGACAGGAAGCTTGGGCGCTATAGTTTTGTCGCGGCCGATCCTTTCGCTCGGTTCAAGGCCCGCGAGGCGGGGAAGGATTGGGTATCGCGCCTTAAGGCCATCTTGGCGGCCTATCGAACCGCGCCCCTGCCGGGATTACCTCCTTTTCAGGGAGGGGCCGCCGGGCTTTTTTCCTACGAACTTGGGCGAAGTCTGGAGCGCCTGCCAAAGCCCGCGGAAGATCGCCTCACCTTCCCCGATCTTTCGCTTGGGCTCTACGATGTGGCAATTGCATTCGATGTGATCGAGCGGCGCGGGTTTATTCTGTCGACTGGTTTTCCCGAGATCGAGCGGCCGGCGCGCGGCCGGCGTGCGATCGAACGCGCACGCTGGTTCGAGGCGCGGCTCCGACGCGCCCCGATTGCGCCCCCCGCGGGGAGCCTTCCGCTCGAAGGCTGGACCAGCAATTTCACGAAGGCGAGCTATGCGCAGATGGTTCGCGAAGTCATCGAGCGGATTCTCTCCGGCGATATATTTCAGGCCAATGTGGCGCAGCGGTTCGAAGCCGCGGTGCATCCGGATTTCGATCATTTTGGCTTCTACCGCCGCTTGCGCGCGCTCAATCCGGCCCCTTTCGCGGCCTACCTCGACCACTCGGATTTTGTCATCGCCTCGGCTTCGCCGGAGAGATTTCTCAAGGTCGAGGGCGATCGCGTCGAGACCCGGCCGATCAAGGGCACGCGGCGCCGTTTCGCCGACGCTGTCCTCGACGCACTGCAAGCGCGAGCGCTGACTGAGAGCCGCAAAGATCGCGCCGAGAACGTCATGATCGTCGATCTTTTGCGCAACGATCTTTCGAAAGTTTGCCTGCCTGGCTCGGTGCAAGTGCCGCGACTTTGCGGCCTTGAGACCTATGCCTCGGTCCACCATCTGGTTTCGTCTGTCGTTGGGCGCCTGCGGGAAGGGCAGGGCGCGACCGATGTTTTGGCCGCAGCCTTTCCCGGCGGCTCCGTCACCGGCGCGCCAAAAGTCCGGGCGATGGAAATCATCACCGAAATGGAGGGCCATGCGCGCGGCCCCTATTGCGGCGCGATCGGCTACATCGGTTTCGATGGCACCATGGACACGAGCATCGTCATCCGTACAGCGGCTTTTCGCGGCGGCACCTGCATCGTGCAGGCCGGAGGGGGGATCGTCACGGCGTCCGATCCCGCCGCCGAATATGACGAAACGCTGGACAAGGCGAGGGCAATTTTCGAAGCGTTCGGCGCGAAGGAATTGGCGCGGTGATTCTGGTCATCGATAATTATAATTCCTTCGTGCACACGGTTGCCAATTATCTTCGCGAACTGGGTGGCGTGCCGGAAGTGGTTCGCAACGATGCAGTCTTGCCGCGCGAAAAACCCGAAGCCATCGTGATTTCGCCTGGACCGTGCACGCCGGACGAGGCGGGAGTGTCGATGCGGCTCGTAGCGGAATATTCCGGGCGCGTGCCGATCCTCGGCATTTGTCTTGGCCATCAATGTATCGGCCAGGTGTTTGGCGGCCGGGTCACCCGCGCGGCGCGCCCGATGCACGGCGAGGCGAGTTTTGTGCGCCACGAGGCCTCGACTATTCTGGAAGGCTTGCCCAATCCGGTCAGTGCCGGGCGTTATCACTCGCTGATCGTTGAGCTCGATCAGCCAGATGGTCCGCTTGCAGCAGTCGCCTGGTCAAGTGAAGGCGAGATCATGGCAGTGCAACATCGCGTGCATCCGACATTCGGCGTGCAGTTTCATCCCAAATCGATCCTCACCGATCATGGCCATAGGATGCTGCGCAATTTTCTCGGCCACGTCGAGCGCCCATGATGCGTGTATGGCAGGATGGGCGGATCATCGCGCTGGAAGACGCGCATGTTTCCATAGTCGATCGCGGCCTTCTGCTTGGTGATGGTGTGTTCGAGACGATGGCGGTGAATGACGGCCGGATTTTCGATCTCGGCGCGCATCTCGACCGGCTAGCTTCCGGTCTCGACGTTCTGAGTTTTTCCGGATCGGTCGATATCGCAAAACTTAGGTCCGGCATCGCGGGTTTTATTGCCGCCAACGATGCGTCTTGCGGCGTCTTGCGCCTTACAGTGACGAGAGGGACAGGCCCACGCGGTCTCGCCCCGCCTGAGGCGCCTCATCCAACGATTTTCATGACTCTGTCCCCTATGCCAGCGGCGCGGAAAACTCCGCTTTCTCTCCATATTGCGACCGGGGCCCGGCGCAACGAGCATTCCCCCCTGTCGCGCATCAAGGCGCTGCCCTATCTCGACAATGTGCTGGCGCTTTCCGAGGCCCGCGCAAAAGGCGCGGACGACGCTCTGATGCTGAACACGTGCGGCGCTATCGCCTGTGCGAGCGCCGCCAATGTCTTCGTCATACGGGAGAGGCTCTTGGAAACGCCGCCTGAAAGCGACGGCGCCTTGCCGGGAACCATGCGGGCGCTAGTGCTGTCGCTGGCGAAACAGGCGGGGTTGGCGCCGGTCGAAAAATCGTTGGATGCCAACGACCTTGTCGCGGCGGACCATGTTTTCTTGACCAACAGCATTAACCGCGTGGTGGAGGCCAGCGAATGCAATGGCTTGCCGCTTGGGCGGCGAGCGGGTGACGCAATCGTGCAACTCCGCGCGCTTATCGCGGCGAAATTCGACGCGGGGTGAGCACGCCGGTCTTCATCAATAATTGCATTTCTGGTTTCAATGCCTATATTCCCATCCCAAATATTCCGTGGAGCGCGGCGATGACCTTGATGCTCGCGAGCGTGACCAGCCCGGCCGAGGCGGAGGCGGTGTGGGCCGGTGGTGCCGACATCATCGATGTGAAGGACCCGGCGAAGGGCGCGCTCGGCGCGCTTGATGCGGATGTCGCGGCGGGCATCGTTCGCTCGGTTGGCAAACGCAGGCCGGTAAGCGCCGCCGCAGGCAGCTCGCTTGGCACGCCGGGGGCGGTCGTTGACGCAGTCGCCGCGATGGCCGCGACTGGAGTCGATTACGTTAAGGTTGGCTTCTCGCCCGGCAAGTCCGGAGCCGATTGCGTGCGGGCTTTGGGGCCGCAGGCGAGCAACATCAAGCTCGTCGGTGTTCTATTTGCCGATTGCACGCCAGACCTGGATATGTTGACGCTCATGGCCAACAACGGTTTCACCGGCGCGATGCTCGATACCGCCAAAAAAGGTGCGGGGCGCCTTCTCGATCATATGGGCGTCGCCGCGCTCGACCACTTTATCGGCCTGTGCCGCGAGAACGGACTGACGCCGGGCCTCGCAGGCTCGCTCGAAGCGCCGGATGTACCGCGCCTTCTTCCGCTGCAACCGGATTATCTCGGCTTTCGCGGAAGTCTATGCCAAGGGCGGGCGCGCGAGGCCGCGATCGACGCGGCCTCCGTGCAGATGATCCGGGATCTCATTCCGCGCGAAGCCGATGGCCAAGGTAGATCCTTTGAGACGAGGATCGACTGGCGTCTCCTTTTGGGACGAGGATTTGTTCCGGCCAAAGAGCAACTCGTCGAGACCGATTTGATTTTCGTCCACGATCTAGTGCTCCCATGCGCCATCGGCGCCTATGACTTCGAACGCATTCAAAACCAAAACGTGCGTTTCAACATCGACGTGGAGGTGAGACGCAACGATCGGCAATTCGACGACATGCGCGGCGTTTTCTCCTACGATCTCATTATCGACGCCATCAATATTATCCTTGGGCGGGGCCATGTCGATTTGATCGAGACGCTGGCGAGCGGGGTCGCGGACGAAATTTTGCGTTACTTATGTGTTGTGCGAGTGTGCGTGCGGGTCGAAAAACTCGATGTCGTGCGTGGCACGGTTGGCATTGAGATAAAACGCGAACGCGCCTCGGGCCCGGCCGCCGGCAGCGCGCACGCGCCGGTGCCCCCCGGCAATGCCGCGTAACCGGACATCGTCGTGTGTCACGATCGTAAAGCTTGGCGGCAGTCTCGCGCATACGCCGCAAATTCCGGCCTGGCTCGACGCACTCGCCGCATGGGACGGCCCGCTCGTGCTCGTCCCGGGTGGCGGCGCCTTTGCCGATTGTGTGCGGGCGGCACAAGGCGCCATGGGGTTTAATGATACGGCGGCTCACCGCATGGCGCTCATGGCGATGGGGCAATTTGGCATCGCGCTTGCGGCGTATTCGGCGGCATTTACACTGGCGGCCTCCTGCGATGAGTTGGACCGCGCATTGAGCGCCGGCGAAATTCCTGTCTGGCTGCCCGAGAAGATGGTTCTTGGCGCTTTGGACGTGCCCGCGTGTTGGGAGGTTACCTCGGATTCGCTCGCGGCTTGGCTCGCCTGGACCTATGGCGCTCACCGGTTGCTGCTCGTCAAAGCAAGCGATCTGGCGGCGCCGGGCTCACTGCGCGATCTTGCCGCGGACAAAATCGTCGATCCGCTGTTTCCTCGCTTCGCCGCGCAAGCGCAAGTCGAGGTCTGGCTCGCGGGTCCGGCATCTCTAGCTGGAGCCGCGTCCATCTTGCAACGCGGCGGTATGCCCGGCGTCCGAGTGGCACTTTCTTGAGAGGGTCCGGGCGCCTGAGGCTTCACATGTGTGCGCGCGCGGCACGGATTGGCAACATATGAGCAAAGCTGTCACACCGCGCTGGGGTTGGGCGCTCACCGGCTCCGGCCATTTCTTCAACGAGTGCCTCGAACTCGCGCGCGAATTGCAGCATGTCGATCTCTTCGTTAGCAAGGCCGCCGGCGAAGTGTTGCGTCAGTATAAGCAAAAGCTCGATCTGCCGAAGACCGCCCGCGTGTATAAGGATACCGCCGCGAGTTCGCCGCAGGTCGGCTATTTTTATCATGGCGTGTACCATACGCTTGTGGTGGCACCCGCGACATCGAACGTCGTCGCCAAATTCGTCGCGGGGATCTCGGACAATCTCGCTAGCAATGTTTTCGCCCAGGCGGGCAAATGCCGGGTTCCTTCGATCGTGTTTGCCTGCGATACCGCGCCGGAGCTTTTGACCCGCTCGCCCGATGGCATGGTGAAAGTCTTTCCGCGCCGGATCGATCTTGAGAATACCGAGAAGCTGAAAAGCTTCGAGGCTACCCATGTCGCGGAGACTCTCGGCGAGCTGAAAGCTTTCATCGCCCAGCGCAGGAGCGATTTGAAACTTGCATGAGCGAGCGGCTTCTATTCCTCACCGGTCATCTTGCTTATCCGCGCCTCGACCGGCTGATGCGATCCATGGGCGAGACAACTTTCAGCTGGGAAGTGTGCGATATCGGGGTAAAGGTGGCCGCCCTGATGACCGAAGCCATTATCATGCGTCGCCTGGCTCGCCCGGTTTTGGCGGATCGCATTATCTTGCCTGGCCGCTGCCGCGCGGACCTCGCCCGTCTGTCGAACCACCTCGGTGTGCCGGTCGCGCGAGGCCCAGATGAGTTGAGCGACCTTCCCGTCTATCTCGGCCGTGGCGGGAAAGCGAAGGACCTGTCGGGTTTTGCGATGCGTATTTTCGCGGAGATCGTTGATGCGTCCGGAATGCCGGTTGCAGCTTTGCTCGCCCGCGCGGGTGCGCTGCGAAAAGCCGGCGCCGATGTGATCGACATCGGATGTCTTCCCGACACGCCGTTTCCGCATCTCGAGACGTGCATCCGCGCCTTGAAAACGGCTGGGCATAGTGTCAGCGTCGACTCCGCCGATCGCCAAGAACTCGCGCGCGGCGCCAAGGCAGGCGCGGATTTTCTTCTCAGCCTAGATGAAGACACTCTTGATATCGCGGAGGGCACGGGCGCCACGCCAATCCTGGTACCGGTGCCGCACGGTGATCTCAATTCGCTTGTCCGCGCCGCGAACGACGCCGGCCGGCGCGGGATTACCTTTATCGTCGATCCTATCCTGGATCCGATCCATTTCGGATTTGCCGAATCCCTAATCCGCTATATCGAAACGAGGCGCCGCCTTCCGCGCGCGGAAATGATGATGGGAACCGGCAATCTCACCGAATTGACCGAGGCGGATTCGGGCGGCGTTACAGCTGTCCTCGCAGGGCTTTGTTCGGAACTCGGCATTCGCAATGTGCTCACCGTTCAGGTGAGCCCGCATACGCGGCGCACGATAGAGGAGCATGACGCGGCGCGGCGCCTCATGTTCGCGGCCTCCAAAGATGGCGCCTTGCCCAAGGGTTATGGGGCCGGGCTCCTCGCGCTCCACGATCTCGCGCCCTATCCTTCGCCGGCGCAAGAGATCGCGGGGCTTGCGGAGGAAGTGCGGGACGCGAATTTTCGAATCATGACGGCCGAGGATGGTATCCATGTATTTAACCGCGACGGTCATCATGTTGCGCGCGAAGCTTTCTCCTTATTTCCCGAGCTCGGCGTCGAGGCGGATGGCGCGCATGCATTTTATCTAGGCGCTGAGCTTGCCAAGGCCGAGATCGCATACGCTCTCGGCAAACGCTATACACAGGATGAGCCGCTCGAATGGGGGCGCGCGGTTGATACCCAAGAAGAAGACAAGAACCGTCTGCGCGAGGCAGGCCATACACTTCGTAAAAATGTATGATGCGATATTTCGCGCATGGCGGCAAGCCGGATGCTTGAGGAGATCGCAGGGTGCCGATGATCCGTGAAGCTATTGTCACGACCATCGATCGATCTGGCGCGGCGCATCTCGCGCCGCTTGGTTTGATCGAGGACGGGCAGAAGTGGGTCATCGCGCCATTCCGGCCTTCGACAACTCTCAATAACCTAGTCGAAGCTCCTTTCGCCGTCGCCAATTATACCGACGATGCCCGCATTTTCGCGGGGCTCGTCACTGGCCGCCGCGACTGGCTGCTTGCGCCCTCGGCGAAGTTTCCCGTACCGCGTCTTGCGGGCGCGCTTGCCCACGCGGAACTCCGCGTCGCGCATGTCGAAGATCATGCCGAGCGCCCCCGCTTCCATTGCGAGATATTGCTTCGCGAGCAGCACGCGCCGTTCGCGGGATTCAACCGGGCAACCAACGCCGTTCTCGAATGCGCCATTCTCCTCACCCGGCTGCACATGCTTCCGCGCAACAAAATCGAGCGGGAGATCGCGTATCTTGCCATCGCAATCGAAAAGACGGCGGGTCCCCGCGAGCAGGAGGCCTGGTCCTGGCTCATGCAAAAACGCGACGCATTTTACGCGGAAAAGTGAGCGGCGGAGAGAACTGCTACCGCCGCGGCGGGAGCGCAATCACCGGCCTTACTCCGTACCTCCGGGACGGCCTCGATCAGATCGTCGAAGGCAATATAGGGCCGGCCTGTTCGCTCGGCCAGTTCCTGGATCACCCCACGCCCGGTGCCCGCGCCCACGACAGGCGCACTTGCGTCGAGAAGACCGCGCGACAAAACGAGAGCCGCTGCGTCCATGATATCGCGCAATTGCGCTTCCGCGAAAAACTGCGCGAGCCGGTCCCATGCGCTCTCGTCCGCGTCGCCGCTGTCGCGGCCAATCATTCGGGCGAGCCGCGCGCGCGAAGCCGCTGCAGTCTTTTCGCGGCCGTCGGCGGTATCCATCATATCGGCGCCCTCCGGCAATTGCCCGAGTATGCGGTGGACATCCGCCATAGTAGCGAACCATTCATTCATCAGGGGCGTCCACCGGCCTGCAAAAGGTACGAGCTTGGGACCGGCTATTAGAAAACTCCGCGCGATGCCCGAATAGACAAGTTCGCCATGGGCCAGCCGCTCGGCGTCGCTGTATCCAAGGCTTGCGGGCCGCCCTTCCGCGATTGGGATAATATCGATCGTTGTCGAGCCCATGTCGATGAACAGCGCCGAGCGCGCACGCATTCCGGTTAGCGCCGCGCTGGCGTGCCAATTGGCGGAAGCGATCTCGTTTGCCTGGGCCAGGACTTCGCTCTCGGAGGTAAAGCCCGAGCGGCCGGCATAGAAAAGCGCGCGGCCGGGGCTCAGCAGCCGGACCATGATCGCGGCCAGTCCGGCGACGCCTTCTCCACGGGTTGCGAAGGCATCGCATAATTCACCCGTCATCGTGATTGCATTGACGGGAGCACGGCCGATCGCGGCTTCCGCGCCAGAAAAAGCCAGGTCGAGCTCGCCCAGACCGAGCCAGAGCGGGCAGGGGATCTGCGCCACCTTTGTAATGATCCCATTTTCCGCGCGCACGGCCTTGAGATGCGCGCCGCCGACGTCCCATCCTATAATATCTGGCATTTTGTATGAAAATCCGAGCGGGCTTTGGTTACACTGAATAATGCCCAAGCATGCGATCGAAGTCATTCCGGTGATCGATTTGAAGGGTGGCGCCGTCGTTCGCGCCCGTCATGGTCCGCGCCATTCCTATGAGCCGATCGTAACTCCGCTCGCGAAAACGAGCGCGCCGCTTGACATCGTTGCCGGCTTTTTGACGGTTCACCCCTTTCGTACGATCTATGTGGCCGATCTCGATCGAATCGAATCGCGGGGCAGCCATGACCAAAGTATCGCTGCGCTCACCATGGCTTTTCCGGACGTCGCTTTTTGGATTGATGCCGGCATACGAGACAGCGAGGCGGCGAGTTCGTGGCTTGCTCGCCACAAGCGCGCGCATCTCGTTCTTGGAAGCGAATCCCTTTGTAGCCAGAGAGTTCTTGAGGAACTCGCCACGGATGATCGTATCGTTCTATCACTCGATTTTCGAGGCGACAGCTTTCTCGGGCCAAACGGGCTTTGCGATGCGCCGCATCTGTGGCCTGCGCGCGTGATCGTCATGACACTCGCGAGCGTCGGCGGTGACGCGGGACCCGACATGGATCGCCTCGCGGAAACCAAATGCCGCGCGCCGGATGTCACGCTTTATGCCGCGGGCGGCCTTCGCGGCGCCTCCGATCTCGTGCGGTTACAAAAAGCGGGCATAAGGGGAGTCCTCGTTGCTTCCGCGCTGCACGATGGCCGTTTGACCGGCGTCGACCTTGCCGCGGCGGCATCGAGCGGCGCCGGAGCCGCAAATTAAAAAGGGGCCAAGGCCCCTTTATATTGTTGAGTCTCGCGGTTGCTCAGTTTGGCGCGAAAGGGTGCTTCGCGATATTGCGCTGCGCGACGACATGGGCAGGTGTCGGTTCGCCGGCAACGGCACGTGCGATAGCCTCTTTCGTCGCCTGATAGTTGAAGTCCTGAATCTTCTGGTCATCTTTGGCGTCCCAGTGGATAAACACGCCGACGCAAATGAACAGATTGTCGGCTTCGGCCACCGGGATAACGCCAGACGCGACACTGTCGGCGACAGCCTTGCCGACGGCACGCTGTGCCGGGCCGAACATCTGCACGGCCTGCGTCGCATTCTTGATTGTCACTTTGTTATAAAGAATGGTCGCAGGCTTACACATCAGGTTCGGGGCTACGATAGCGAGCAGTGCGGTGAAACCATCCTTGTTGTTGGTTAGCGCATTGGCAAACGCCAATTCGGCCGCGCTGCCGCGTGGTCCGATGATGAGGTCGATGTGAGCGATTTCGTTGCCGTCCCCGACGAGCAATTCGCCGACACAAAGCTTATTGATCTTGGCCATACTTAGAAGCCCCATTGTTAAATCCTCCCTGGAGAAACCCGCTCCGGATTGCCATCGCGGGCGCTCGACACATGCAGACGAAACTCTGTGTTGTCAACGTCTGCTCATTGGCCGGGCCGGTTGGGCCGGATGGCGGCGGAGATTTCCGCCACCGGGCAATCAACCATTATTGCGCCGGTTGATCAAGATGCGAATTAGCCTTGCCGCGAAAACAGTTGCGACTGTGAGATCCGCGCTTGTTCCCGGATTTAGCCCGCGGGCCTTAAGACTTCGGTCGAAAGTCAGGAGATCTTGAAGCGTTTCCGCCGGATTTGCGGCATTCATGAAGCGGTTTCGCGTTTCCAGTGCCTCAATTTGAACTCTTACCGCCGCCTCGGGACCATTTTTGCGTGCGATGTGGCTGTCGGGAAAGCCCGCGAGAAACGCCAGATAGACGGCGGTTACCGGCCAGGGCACCGGCCAGCCGCTGACCCGCGCATCTGCGAGCGTGCCCAATCCGATTTCAAATATGTCTTCGAAATCAGAGGTATACTGGAAAGCGACCCGGTCTCTTCCGGCGGCTTCACGCATCGCCTCCAAAAGAGTGACGCCGGCTGGGTCCCGGACATCATGGCGGCGCGCCGTGCCAAGTCCTGCGGGCGCCGCGCGAAGTATGGCCTTGAACGTGGATTCGGCGTCCAGGCGGGTCAATCCGGCAATGGTTTGTTTCACTTTCCCTCGAAGGTTCCCGCCCGTCTGCGCGGCGGCGGCGAGCGGCGCGCAGAGGAGCACGATGCCGAGATTTGTGTTCATCCCGACCGCCGCGAAGGTGGCCTCCACGGCGGCAAAGATGCGTGCGCCGACAGAGAGTGCCGGGTTGGTCAAGCCGGAGGCGGCAACTTCGGCGCTGCGCAAGAAATCTTGCGCCGTCATGCCGTGGCCATCGGCAAAAACATGGACATTGCCGGGTTTTGGAGCCTCGATCTCGTCGCGGCAGGCGGCGATGAAAGCTAAGGCAATTTCGTTCACAAGGCGGCCTCTGACCCCGGATGTCCAATTCGCTTCAAGACGCCGGCTACTAGCCGGTCCGCGATCGAAAACGGCGCGACCTTCTGCAAACCGCGCCAGCCCGGCATGCTGTTGACTTCGAGAACCTGCAGAGTGTCCGCGGCATCACAAATCATATCCACTCCGGCGAAATCGGCACCGACAGCCGCCGCGGCGCGCAATGCAATATCAATTGTTTCGGCATCCGGCTCGAACCATTCCGGCCGCGCTCCGAGTTTGAGATTGGTAATCCACTGTGACGCATGGCGCGTCATCGCCGCAACGAGCTTGCCCTCCGACACAAACACGCGGAGGTCGCGAAAGGCTTTGTGTTCGACCGAGATGAATCGCTGAAGATAGTAGACGCCATCGACGGCCTCGACCGGCGGCAGATCGCCTTCACGCCGGATCAGCCTCAAGCCAAATCCTTGCGCTCCGAATAGGGGTTTTAACACAAGCGGGCCGCGCCCCGCCTCGCGCCGCACGATCTGGTGCGCGGCCTGTTCAGATTGCACGGTCCAGGTTGCCGGCGTCGGAATCGAATTGCGGGCAAGTGCGAAACTCGTCGCTGCCTTGTCGACGCATATTTCCACGGCGCGGGCGGAATTCAGAACCGGAACGCCGAGGGCGCCAAGGCTGTGCAACACGTCAAGGCGCAGGGTCACGCTCTCGAATGTGCCAGATCCAATCGCGCGCACGAACATCGCGTCAGGCAAAGCCGCGCCAAAGCCCGGAATTACGAGGCCGCTCCTGCGCCGCGTGTCGAAATCCGCACTGTGACAGGCGGACGGGCATGATCATCGCGCCCGCGCGCGCGAAAGCCGCTGCAAGATCCCGCGCATGCCAATCGTATATATCGACAGCCAGGGCGATTTTGGGCCCGGCGGACGTCTCGCGAGCGGCGTTATGCCTATCCGAAAGAGACATCGAGCAAGGCTTGATCGATCCCGCCCGCTTCAAAGGTCTCGCCGGTTTCAACGGCAGTCACAATCGCACGCGCGGGGCTGAACAGCATCGGGTCGATCGAATAAAAATCGCCTTTGTAAGCCTTGAACACTTCGGCGAAGGGGCGGCCATAATCGCGCGACGTCGTACTTGGGAGCCGTTCGGCCAGCGCCTTTGCCTCCGCGGCGGGTCCGGTCACGAAAAGATGCGCCCGGCCGCCATAGATGATCGCGTCGTTGGTGCGTCCCATGGCCTGAATAAAATCTGGATGCGGCGGCGAAAGCGGCGCCGAGGCGACGCCATCGACGATGCGCGAGAGCGGAAATTTGAGCTCATGCGCCTTATGCAGCGCAACTTCCAGCACGCGCGCGACGACCTGAACGCTTCCCGCGAGACTTTGAGTGGGCGCAAAAATAAAGGTGACGTTTTCGCGCGGGACGCTACAGTCGCGGGCAACCTTTTCGGCGATTTCCCGTGGCGGCGCCCGGCGGGAACTCAAGCACGAGAGTCGCGCGCGCCGCGTGATCCTGGTAGTCTAGTTCCGAAAACAAAGGCTCCTTGCGCGCGAGGGCCCGGCCGGGACCGGAGCCGAGCGCGAAAAAGGCTGATTTCCCCTCGCCATGCGAAAGCGCCCAGCCCGCATATTGGCTGGCAAGACAGGCGATCACAGGGTCGGTGCTACGAACGCAAAGCTCGAAGGGCCATTTCGGATTGGCGCCGGTTGGTGCGAGGCCGACGGTTCCCATCCCGCCAAGGCAAATTTCGGCGATCACCAGGCCTGCTTCGATTCCGCCTCGCGCATTTTGGCCCGCGTCGATAATCGTCTCGCCCGCTTCGCCTTTGGAAATTGCGACCCGCAATCGGGCAGCATTCGCGATCATGCGGTCGACCGCTTCGCCGGCTAGGATGTTGATACTCAGATCGCTTTTTTTCAAGGAGCAGTTCCTGTTCCAAGGTTGCCGTTTTTATTTTGTATATTTTCAAGTTGGCCGAGAATCAAATTGGTCCGCGCATTGACGAGCGCGCGGGCGCGCCGGGGTTTTACCGCGCGGGCCTTTATCGTGCACAAAGGGTCGTGCGGCAGCAATTCGCTCCGCGCTTTCTGCCGGTCCGACGTCCAATTTGGCCAGTCAATTTCCGGCACGGATGCAATTCCGCATCGCGCGAAGGCTATTCCCGCGGCTGCGGCGCCAGCGAATTTGAGCGGGCGCGGCGGCAGGCGGCCGCGGCAGGAATCCAAATGGGCCCGAAAAAGCGATCCGCCGCGATCTTCGAAAATGTCGAGTGTTGCTCCCGGCCGGGGATTGACTTCGATCAGCGTAAATACGTTGCCTTCGACGAGAAAATCGATGCTGTTGAGACCGCGGAGTCCACAAGCCGCCGTTACGGCTTCCGCAGCGCGCCGCAAACGGGATTCCACTTTGGCAGATAGACCAGCCGGGCGTAAGCTGCCGCCGAAACGAAAGGGTTCCCCGGGCGCCGGCGCCACCCATTGACGGCTTAATCCCACGACCTGCGCCCTAGCTCCATCGCCAAGAAACAGGATCGAAACAGGCTCGCCCGCGGCGATGCGCTGGAAGTAAATCTTCTCGCCTTCCGCGCGAAACGTCCCGGCCGGCGTGACATGGCTTCCGCCCGATCCACCCGCGCTTTTGACAAGCCAATGCCGGCGGTCCGTGGGGATTCGCGCGCTGATCTTAGGGTGCGTGATGCCTAGCGAGGCGCAAAGCTCCGCCAATCGCACCGGATCCTTCACGCTGCGCACCACCTCTGGAGGGTTGCCAAAGAGCGTCCAGCGCTGCGCAACAAGTTCTAGAAGTTCGGCCCGGTCCTCGAACCCGGCGCCATAGACGAAGCCGCACGGCGTCATCTTCTTGGCAAGCTCTTCAAGTGTGCCGATGAGGCTTCCAGCCTCAAATCCGGTGTCAAGACCGCCCGCGACAAGCCGGTTGGCAGCGCAGAAGCCGCGCGTATCCAGATCGTCGAAAAAATCGGCGACGAGCGGTCTGTATCCTGCCCGTCGCGCGGCCGCCGCCAAGGCCCGCCCGGAAGGCGCCGCGATCAGAATTGCGGCGCCAGCTTCAGGCGATCTCGCGCGCAAGACTGAACGCATCGCGAAAATCGAGACTGACCGCACGGGACGACGTCGCCACGCGCTGGAACATTGCATATTCCGTTTTGTATTTCACATCGCCTATGGCAAGCGGTCCAATCCCGAGACTACCGCCGATCAGCGCGGCGCCGTTCGCGTGGAGGTCGAGGCCCTCGATACCTGGTGGCGGCACCGCGTTTACATCCGCGCAAACGAGCAGGGATTTGGCCGCCGCAAGCATCGTTGCCGAAAGAACTTGCACTCCTGCCGCGGCAACGCAAAGCGCCACTTCCTTACCGGCTAGCGCCGATGAAAATTCCTCAGGCGTTTTTGTCTGGACGGCATTGACATCCAGGCCAAATCTCTGCTTGATCTCGTCGGCCTTGGCTTTCACACGGCTCAACTCGCGCCCGGCGAAGGTCACTTCCGCGCCCTCGAGCGCAGTGATAACGCCGGTTGTGTAGCCGGTCGGGCCGGTCGCTCCAAAGATCACGATTTTCGTCTGGCCGAGCAACTTAGCTTTCTTTTGTTTCAGAAGCTTTTCGACGCATGCCACCATGGCGGCAGCAGTCGTGAAAGATCCGGCCGGATCGGCAAAGGCGGAAATTTCGAATGGCTTCAACAAGGCTTGGCGCAGCCGGTCCATCATGTCGAGGGCGAGGCCGGCGTCCTTTCCGCCGATGAAAACGGCAGTCCGCACCGCATCCCTTGGGGAGCGCGAAAACATGGCATCCTGCACCAACGGGGCGATGTCGTCGAGAGTGACCCCTATATAGGGAGTGATAGAATCAAATCCGGCGTCGAGCGCCATGTTTACGTCGAAAGGGCTCATGTGTCGCAGTGGACTGAGCATGTGTAAAATATTCTTCGGGGCCACATATCCTCCCGGGTCTTTTTGCCGCTACCTGATCGTGGCGAAGGTTTCCCCCTCGACGAGTGCGCCGTGATTTACTCCTTTGCAGATAGCTATGTCTAGTCCGTGCGCGACGGTATTTTCGCGGGTGCGATTATACAAATGCCGCGCCTCCCTCGCATCGGCCGCGAACGCAAATCCGGTCGGTCCCCAAGACGATTGACCGATACCTCTCGCGCCATGCCGTCGAAGCTCCTCCATCACCCGGCCTACGGCAGCGCTCGCATAGGGTGCGCCGCCTTGGACTGGCGCAAAATAGTCGCCGGCGATCTCCTGGAGACGCGAGATCGCGTCACCGAAAGAACCGATATCGTGTTCGGCCAACGCCGGTAAAGCCTTGACAAGAACAAGCCGGCAGATTTCCGCGGCCGAAGCGGCTTCGAAATTAGCCAGGCGCGTGAATGCTGCTTGTTCGTTACGGCCGTGCAAGCCTTCGGTTTGCGGGTCGAGGACGACAATCACCCGCCATTGTGGCGGGAAATCCAAACGGGACACGACAGGTGGAGTTGCGGTTCGCGCGCCGCGCCCGCCGTCGACAATGAGACCGCCGCGCTGGAAAAGGCCCAAACCGATGCCGGAACGCGCGCCTCGCTGCAGCAATAGTGCATCGTTTGAATCGTCTGGCGACAAGCCTTCCAGACGGCGCAACGCGGTGGCAATGGCAAGCGCGAGTTGAGTCCCAGAACCGAGACCCGCATGCGCCGGAATGGCTTCGTGAACAGTTAACCCATATGACGGGGTCAGGTCCAAGTGGCGGGCGAGACGAGCGAGATGGCGCTCCGCGCGCTCCGCCTCTAGCCCCTCGACAGCCAGTGCCGGCGCGCGGCGGATTGTCAGGCGGGTTGCGGGGCGGTCGATCGCTAGCCCGAGGCTCCCGAAGCGGCGTCCAAGTCCGCCATTCATATCGAGAAATCCAAGGTGGAGACGGGCTGCGGCCGTCACCGTGACGCTATCGAACATGACCCATCCTTTTGGCGTGCATCTTCCCGCTCATTGGCGAAGGCACGCGCCTTTTGGAACGTGACCGTTGAAGAGTTGTAGATTTTCTGGGCAATGTCATGCCGCGGACAAGGAGTGGAAAGAGAAATGATCGTACCCGGTACTTTCCGCGATAGGAATACCGGTTTGCGCCGCGAATTGCGATAAACGTAAAAGCCGCAGCTTAGAATTGGCGTTTCTAGCTGGATTACGCGGGCGTTCGAACGAAGCGCAAATCAGTATCGCCACTGCCAAAGCGAACAAAAGAAGTCCATCCGCTGTCACAGATCCAAATCACAACTCTCGTTGCGATCAGCACGAAGCAATTGCGACGACTTATGACCCATCTATGGACCGCGCGACCTCAAGACATGAACTTTCGTTGGACGTAGCCGGTCTGGCAAAGCGAGTATACTATCGGAAGCGAGCTGATCAATTACAACTGTAGTACTAACTGGTAATCAAGAGATACAAGGCAGGACTGAATGGGGAATCATATGAGTACGCGCTGCAATGGTCTAACCCAAGGTTTAGGCAATGACCGGCGTCAAGTTCTTGCAGCCATGATGGGTGTCGGCCTTGCCGGGGCTGCCCTCGGTGCGCCGCGCCAGGCTTTTGGAGGCGCGGCATTGGCGCCGCCCCTTCCCGCCGACGAGCACTTTATGCGGATAGCAATCGCCGAGGCGGCGCGGGCAGACTTTCCCTTCGGCGCGGTCATCGTCCGCGAGGATGAAGTGCTGTCGACGGGCCGCAATTTGGGCAGAACCACGAACGATCCGACGGCGCACGGCGAAATGGTGGCGATCCGGCGCTTCGTCGCGGTGAGGCCCGCCGATGAGCTCAAAGGCACCACCCTTTACACCTCCGGCGAACCTTGCGCTATGTGCATGAGTGCTATTCTTTGGTGTGGCATCGGCCGGGTGGTGTTTGCCGCCTCGATCGATGAACTCGCGACAAAGATCGGGCAGATCATGCTGAGCAGCCGGCAGGTGGCGGACGCCGCCCCTTTCGCAGCGATTTCCATCACCGGCGGTGTGCTTGCCGCAGAGGCGCTGGCGCTCTTTCCCCGTTGAAGAAAGTGTCGCCTTGGTCAGCCGCCTGTTGGACAGCGCTGCTTGCAGGCGTCCTCGAATTTATTGCAATTCGCATTGCACGCGGATTTATCGCATTCGACGATGCACTGCGCCTGCTCATCGGGATCCGAGCAGAGACTCCGGCACGCATCCGCATTCGCCCGGCAATTCGTATGGCAGGCATCGGCTTGGCTAAGTTTATCCCCTCCTAGACGGGAGGGATCCGCCGCTAGAGACGGCGCGGCGCTTGCGGCAATCAGAGCTCCGACCATGCAAATGGCAAGCAAGAAGGTTTTCATGCAGGCTTTCTAGCGCGGGATCCCAAAAAGTCAGCTAGTTTTTTTGAGATCGGGCCAGGCGCGGTGAATCTCAAGAGTTTAATTGCCGCAAGGCAATAGCTGCCGCGAAAGGCGCGCCCGCAAGCGCGATCAAAGTGAGGGCGCAGAGGATCAGAAACGGGGTCGCGAAGGGGACCATCGAACCAGCTCCCGCTCCGGCGGCCGCGACGCCGAAAATTAGAACCGGCACACAAAGCGGCAATATCAACACCGCGAACAGAAGTCCACCGCGCCGCAGGCTGACCGTCAACGCCGCGCCAATCGCGCCGATCAAGGTCAGGGCGGGTGTGCCCGCGACCAGAGAGAGGGTGACGCTCAAAAGCTGGCTCGTTGGCAGGTCGAGCATGAGGCCAAAAAAGGGCGCGGCGGCGGCAAGCGGCAGACCGGTCAGGATCCAATGCGCGAGACATTTCACAAGAACGATCAATTCCAGCGGCGTGCCGCTGGTTAAAAGGAGATCGAGCGAACCATCCTCTTGGTCGGCCTGAAACATCCTGTCGAGCCCAAGCAAGGTCGCCAGCAGGCCGGAGATCCACAGAATTGCGGGAGCGATCTTGCCGAGAAGCGCGAGATCCGGGCCGACCGCGAAGGCGGTTAGGGTGACGAGGATAAGAAAAAAAACCACGCCGAGGCTGGTGCCACCGCCGATTCGCCGTCCGGCCCGCATCTCGCGAACGAAAAGTGCAAAAAGGCTCGCTCCCAGCGCGGGGCTCGCCGGTACGTCGTGTCCATTTTTCATGGCCTCGCCCCAAGCCGCAGTTCCTGGCCTGCGAGATCGAGCCTCGCATGGGTGGCGGCGACGATTATGCCGCCTCGCGCCACATGCGCCGCCATAATTGTCGCCAGCAACGCCTGGGAGGCAGCGTCGAGGGCGCTCAAAGGTTCGTCGAGAAGCCACACCGGACGCTTTGCGACCAGGAGTTTGGCGAGCGCCGCGCGGCGTTTTTGTCCGGCCGAGAGATAGGTCACCGGAAGATTTGCAACATGCGAGAGGCCAAACTCGGCGAGTGCGGTTGCGACCGGCATGCCGCCATTTCCGGCGTCGAGCATCGCGGCTAGAAACGCCAAATTCTCGGCGACGGTGAGAAGACCTTTGAGGGCATCGGCGTGGCCGACGTAATGCGCCTGTTCGGAGAGTATCCCGCCGGGCCACCACGAGATCGTGCCGCCGCTGAGCGGCAATAGGCCGGCAAGCACCCGCAAAAGTGTGGATTTTCCGGCGCCGTTTGGCCCCGTGATGGTCAGGCTCCCACCCTTATCGAGCCCGAACGACAGATTTGAAAAGACAATCCGGCCGCCACGTTCGACGGTGAGTCGTGAGGCAGAAAGCTGCATGATGATTAAACCGCGGGCGGGCCGAGCCGACGAAATAACGCCTTCCTCTATCATCTGTGTAGCTCGCGCCGCAAAAATTATTTATAAACGAATTAGCCTTCCACTTTTCAGATCAGCTTTCCTGGGAAAACTACGATGACCTCGCTCGACAGTTTCAAATGCCGCAAGAAGCTCACGGTAGGCAAAAAGACCTACCAGTATTTCTCATTCACGGCGGCGGAGAAACATGGGCTTCCGGACGTGTCGAGTCTCCCGATTTCGATGAAGATCTTGCTCGAGAACCTGCTCCGCTTTGAAGACGGCCGCTCGGTCACGCGGCAATCGATCGAAGGCATCGCGGCCTGGTTGATTGATAAGGGCAAGACCGAACGAGAGGTCGCATTTCGTCCGGCGCGAGTTCTAATGCAGGATTTCACTGGCGTGCCCGCTGTCGTCGATTTGGCGGCGATGCGCGACGCGATGACCAAGTTAGGTGGCGATCCGCAAAAGATCAATCCGCTCGTCCCGGTCGATCTCGTCATTGATCATTCCGTCATCGTGGATAGTTTTGGCAACAGCAAAGCCCTAAGAACCAATGTCGACCTCGAATATGGCCGCAATGGCGAGCGCTATCGTTTCCTGAAATGGGGCCAAGGGTCGTTCGACAATTTCCGAGTCGTGCCGCCGGGTACCGGGATTTGCCACCAAGTGAATCTCGAATATCTCGCTCAGGCGGTCTGGACGGCCAAGGAGAAAACCACGGCACGCGGCAAGACCTCGACCGTCGAGGTCGCCTACCCCGATACGCTCGTCGGCACCGATTCTCATACGACGATGGTGAATGGGCTTTCCGTACTGGGATGGGGCGTCGGCGGCATCGAGGCCGAAGCGTGCATGCTCGGTCAGCCTCTTTCCATGCTGCTGCCGGAAGTGATTGGTTTCCGTCTCACCGGCGCGCTGGGACCCGGGGTGACCGCGACCGATCTCGTTCTCACCGTCACCCAAATGCTGAGGAAAAAGAGCGTCGTTGGAAAATTCGTTGAATTTTATGGCCCCGGCCTCGATCATCTTTCGCTCGCCGATCGCGCCACAATCGCGAACATGGCGCCGGAATGTGGCTCGACCTGCAATTTCTTTCCGATCGATTCGGAGACGCTTTCTTATCTTGCGACTTCGGGGCGCGCGCCGTCCCGCGTCGCGCTCGTCGAGGCTTACGCGAAGGCGCAAGGGTTTTTCCGGACAAAGACGACAAGCGATCCGGTTTTCACCGACACGCTGGAACTCGATCTCGGCTCAGTCGGACCCTCGATGGCTGGCCCGAAACGTCCTGAAGGGCGCGTCGCGCTCGGCTTGGTTGGATCGAACTTCAAAGCCGCGCTGGAAACCGAGTACGGTAAGATTGGAGAGGCCGGACGACGCTATCTTGTAGAGGGCAAGGATTTCGATCTAGGGCACGGCGATGTGGTGATCGCGGCGATCACGTCCTGCACGAATACTTCGAACCCGAACGTGTTGATCGGCGCCGGATTGCTTGCCCGCAACGCCATCGCCAAGGGCATTGGCGTGAAGCCATGGGTCAAGACATCGCTCGCGCCGGGAAGCCAGGTGGTCGCCGAATATCTTTCCGCGTCCGGGCTGCAGAAATCGCTCGACAAGCTCGGCTTCAATCTTGTCGGATTCGGCTGCACGACCTGTATCGGCAATTCGGGTCCGTTGGCGCCGGAAATCTCAAAAACTATCTTCGACAATGGCATTGTTGCCGCGGCAGTCCTCTCAGGCAACCGGAATTTCGAGGGCCGCGTCAGCCCCGATGTGCAGGCGAATTACCTCGCCTCGCCACCACTTGTCGTCGCCCATGCGCTCGCGGGCACGGTCGCGCGGGACCTTGAGACGGAGCCTCTCGGCCACGACAAAAAAGGCCATCCGGTGTTTCTCAAGGACATCTGGCCTGCGCAGGACGAAATTGCCGCAATTATCGATGAATTCGTGACCAAGAAAGTCTTCAAGGCGCGCTACGCCGATGTATTTAACGGCGACACGCATTGGCGCAAGGTGAAGGTGCCGGCCGGTGAGACATACACATGGGACATGGGCTCGACCTATGTACAAAATCCACCCTATTTCGCTGGGCTCACAATGCGGCCAGAGCCGGTCAAGGATATCGAGAACGCCCGCGTTTTGGCGCTTTTCGGCGACAAGATTACCACCGATCACATTTCGCCCGCTGGCTCGATCAAGGAGGCTTCGCCTGCCGGCCAATATCTCGTTGAGCGGCAGGTTTCGACGGCCAACTTCAACCAATATGGCACGCGCCGGGGCAATCATGAGATCATGATGCGCGGAACCTTCGCCAATATAAGAATCAAAAACCACATCCGGCAAACGCAAGATGGGATTGTGCCGGAAGGCGGCTACACGAAACATTGGCCGGACGGCGAGGAGATGTCCATCTTCGAGGCGGCGATGAAATACGCAGCCGAAGGCGTTCCGCTGGTCGTCATCGCCGGCGCCGAATATGGCAATGGGTCTTCGCGCGACTGGGCGGCCAAGGGCACGCGACTATTGGGCGTACGCGCCGTCATCGCCAAATCTTTTGAGCGCATTCACCGCTCGAACCTCGTCGGCATGGGCGTCCTGCCGCTCACCTTCGAACCTGGCACGAGTTGGAAAACCCTTGGCCTCAAGGGTGACGAGAAGGTGACCATCCATGGATTGGGCGGCACATTGCAGCCGCGCCAAACGATGGAGGCGGAAATTACATTTGCAGATGGAAAGTTAGAAAAAGTGCCATTGCTCTGCCGCATTGCGACGCTCGACGAACTCGAATATTTCAACAATGGCGGCATTCTTCCCTACGTGCTGCGCCAGCTCGCGGCAGCTTAAATTTTCCTTCGCCTTTGTGTGTGGCAGGAGCCCTGTTAGCGCTCCTACACGTCTGCCCTTGCAGGAACAATCGAACATGCCTCATTACAATCTCTTCGTCCTTCCAGGCGACGGTATCGGCCCCGAAGTCATGGCCGAAGCCGAGAAAATCGCGGCTTGGTTCACAAGCGAGGGCATCGCCCATTTCGAAATCGAGAAAGGCCTTGTGGGCGGCGCGGCCTATGACGCGCATGGCGCCGCGATCAGCGATGCCGACATGGCGCGCGCGAACGCCGGGGACGCCGTGCTTTTGGCCGCCGTCGGCGGACCGAAATGGGATGGTGTCCCTTACGAAGTCCGCCCCGAGGCAGGTCTTCTGCGGCTGCGCAAGGATATGAGCCTGTTTGCCAATTTGCGTCCAGCGATCTGCTACCCGGCACTCGCCGATGCCTCGTCGCTTAAACGCGAACTCGTCGATGAACTCGATCTCATGATCGTACGTGAATTAACTGGCGGGGTCTATTTCGGCGAACCGAAGCAGATCATCGATCTCGGCAATGGCCAGAAGCGCCGGGCATCGACACGCAAGTCTACGACACCTATGAGATCGAACGGATCGGGCGCATCGCCTTCGAACTCGCGCGTAAGCGCCGCAACAAGGTGACATCCTCCGAGAAACGCAATGTGATGAAAACGGGTGTGCTTTGGCACGAGGTGATCATCGCGTTGCACGCGCGCGAGTATCCAGACGTCGCCCTCGAACACCAGCTTGCCGACGCGCTCGGCATGCAGTTGGTTCGGCGCCCAAAGCAATTCGATGTCATCGTCACCGATAATCTTTTTGGCGACATGCTGTCGGATGTGGCGGCGATGTTGACCGGCTCGCTCGGCATGCTGCCCTCGGCCTCGCTCGGCGAAAAAACGACGACGAGTGAAACTCGCAGGGCCCTTTATGAGCCGGTGCATGGCTCCGCCCCCGATATCGCCGGCAAGGGCATTGCCAATCCGATTGCGATGATCGGATCTTTCGGGATGGCCTTGCGTTACTCGTTCAACCTTAGCGAGCTTGCCGATCGCCTCGAGAAGGCGATTTCGAGGGTACTCGAAAAGGGGCTACGTACCGCCGATATCGCGGGCGGCGCGGCAAAAATTCTTTCGACATCCCAAATGGGCGACGCGATTCTCGCCGAGTTGCAGGCGGCGGATTGAAGGTTTTTGGTGGCCGCGATACAGTGCGCGTCAATCCGACTGCGGCAAGGATAAGCTGGTCGCGCTCCGGAAATGGCCGCTGCGCAGCGTCACCGTGAAATCAGCCTCGGAAACCTCGAAGTTGTCTATTATAAAGACCTTCGATATCGATAGCTCTGGTACCTTTTTTTTTGGAAGTGCCGCCGCGGCGTTGAAACCGCGGCCAGTCCTTGCAATGATTGCAGGAGGCCTCGATGAACAGGAAAACGACAGCGCAAGCGTTAGTACTGTTTGGTCTAACATTTGTGCCCATGGCAGCCGCAGAGGCCGTCTCGCCGCCACCGGCAATCAGTGAAGCCGAGGCGCATTCCATCGGTGTCGACGCCTACCTTTATTTCTATCCGCTTGTGACCATGGAGCTGACCCGCCAGCAGCTCACCAATGTCGAGCCCGGCAAGGAGCCGGGCCACGGCCCCATGAATAGTTTCGCCAACGTTCCAGAGTTTCCCTCGGCCGATTTCAAGACCGTCGTGCGGCCCAATTTCGACACGCTTTATTCCATTGCCTGGCTCGACCTCACCAAGGAGGCGATGATCGTCTCGGTCCCGGACACAGGCGGCCGCTATTATCTTATGCCCATGCTCGACATGTGGACCGACGCGTTCGCCGCGCCGGGCTGGCGCACGACAGGAACGCAGGCGGCTGACTTTCTCGTGATTCCGTCCGGCTGGCGGCCCGATGTCGGCAAAAAATTCGTGGAAAAGTTCAAGCTCCCGAAAGATACCCGGCGTATCGAGGCGCCGACGCCTTATGTGTGGATCATCGGACGCACCAAAACCGATGGCCCGCCGGATTATGACGCGGCCCACAAGATCCAGGCAGGCTTTAAGATCACGCCGCTTTCCCGCTGGGGCAAGACGCCTGAGCCCGTGGCCGTCAAGATCGACAAGGCGATCGATATGAAGACCCCGCCAAAATTGCAAGTCGATACGATGCCGGCCGGGCAGTTCTTCGCTATTGCAGCCGAGCTTTTGAAAACGCAGCCGCCGCATATCACGGACGAGCCGATCATCGCACGCTTGAAACGCATCGGCTTCGACGTTGGCAAAAGCTTCGATCTTGATAAGCTTGATCCTTCCATCCGGAGCGCCCTTGCAACCGTGCCGGACGATGCACAGAAGCTGATACGATGGAAAATTCCGACTGTCGCACGGGTCGTGAACGGCTGGTCGATGAACACCGATACGATGGGAGTCTATGGCAATTATTATCTCAAACGCGCCATCGTCACGCAGCTAGGTCTTGGCGCGAACGTGCCCGAGGATGCAATCTACCCGCTTAATCTCGGTGACGAGTCCGGCAAGCCGCTCGACGGCGCGAACAATTATGTGCTTCACTTCGACAAAGGGAAGACCCCGCCCGTCGAAGCGTTTTGGTCGGTCACGCTCTATGATCCGGAGGGTTTTCAGGTCGCAAATGGCCTCAACCGTTTCGCAGTCAGCAGCTGGATGCCGTTCAAGTATAACCCGGACGGTTCGCTCGATCTTTATTTCCAAAACGAGAGTCCCGGCGCGGACAGGCAAGCCAATTGGCTTCCAGCGCCAAAGGGACCCTTCAACTTGACGATGCGGCTCTATGCGCCAAAGCGCGATGCGCTGACGGGTGAATGGAACCCGCCTCCAGTGAAGGAAATCAACGCGAGTGTGAGTAAGGGGGCTGAATAGGCGCGGCGATGGTGCCAGCCGCCAATCCCTGCCCTTGGTCTTAAAACAGGTGGCGGAACACAAAGAAAAGAAACGCTGACAAGGCGATTGCGCAAGGCAAGGTCAAAACCCAGGCTAGCGCGAGACTGCGAATGGTCGACATTTGCACGCCCGAGCCATTGGCCGCCATTGTGCCCGCCACGCCCGAAGAAAGAACGTGCGTCGTTGAGACTGGCAAACCGAAACTGTCCGCCGCCGCGATCGTGCCCATCGCCACGATCTCGGCCGCCGCGCCTTGGCCATAGGTCAGATGCTGCTTTCCGATCTTTTCGCCGACCGTGACGACGATACGCTTCCATCCGATCATGGTGCCAAGCCCAAGCGCAAGGGCGACCGACACCTTTACCCAGAAGGGAATAAATTTAGTCGCGTTGTCGAGGCTCTTTTTATAGGCGCCGAGCGTGGCAATCTCGGCCTTCGAAAGATCGTTCGCCTTGTCCTTTTGCAACAATCGGATCGCCTCGGATGCGAGATACATGTCGTTACGGGTATTGCCAACCTGCCCCGCGGGAATTTTCGGTATCGAACCATAGGATTGGACTTCGTTCGCGATGTCGCGGATGAGCACGGCGAGCGAAGGATAGGTGCCTTCATTGAGTTCATGCGAGGTCAAATAATTTGTGACAGCTGGGCGAGGGTTGCCGAGAACGCTGTAACCCGCCGCCTTGGCTTCGACGACTTTGGAGGCGGCTAACGAATTTCGCACGAAGCTTGGCACATCGCCCGCCGTTGGCGTCCGATTCAAGGCATAGGTGGCCGGCACCGTGCCGATCAGGATCAGCATGATGAGGCCCATGCCTTTTTGCCCGTCATTCGAGCCATGCGCGAAGGAAACTCCGGCCGAGGTAAAAACCAGCAACCCGCGAATCCACCAGGGCGGAGCGGCCTTGCCCTTCGGCTCGGCATAGAGTTCCGGTTTGCGGATAATGAATTTCATAAGAATGAGTAGGACCGCGGCGCAAACGAAACCGACGAGTGGGGAGAGTAACAGCGCATAACCGATCTCCGTCGCCTTGCTCCAATCAACTCCGGAAGTTCCATCGCGTCCGCGCATGAGAGCGTTGGCGATACCGACCCCAATGATCGAGCCAATTAAAGTATGCGAGCTGGAGGCTGGCAGGCCCAGCCACCATGTGCTGAGATTCCAGATGATCGCGGCGATCAGCATAGCGAAGACCATGGCGAATCCTGCTTCGGAGCCGACTTGAAGAATCAGTTCGACCGGCAACAGCGAAACAATCCCAAAGGCGACAGCGCCAGTCGAGAACAGAACTCCAAGGAAATTGAAAAAACCCGACCAAACCACCGCGACGGGAGGGACCAGCGAATGGGTATAGATAACGGTTGCGACCGCATTGGCGGTATCGTGGAACCCATTGACGAATTCGAAGCCGAGCGCGATCAGCAAAGCGACGCCGAGCAGGAGGAAAGGCAAAATGCTGGTGACCGGGGTGCCCGCCGCCGCGATATCGCCGTAAATGCTATAAGCAGCGAAGAAGAGCCCGAGAGCCATAATTGCAAGGAAAATCAGGATCGTCTTGATCCCGATCGGTTGATCAAGCTTTGGGCGCGGACTTTCGACCGGCGGGGATACGGTATCTCTCGAGGAAATGGCCGTCATCGGAGCGCCTCCCTTGCGCGGTCGCGACGGTTAACCGCTGTAGATGACAGTTGAGTGACGAAGCTGCGTGAACGCGACAAGATCATTGGCCATTTCAATTTCGAGTCGATACATGCAAATGCACTTTGGACGGGTTTGGCGGCGGCCCCCATGGTCAAACAACAGAAAAAGCGGGCTTACGCTAAAATTCATAGGAAAAACTAAGCGACCGCAAGGCAGACTTTCCGAAAAAACGCTTCCCCAGATAATACCCAACTTCATAGGCTTTGACGCTCAGCATCATGCCTTGTGATGACGTTGGAGGTGGATGGGTTACTCCCCTCAGACTTCTTCTTCTTACATGGCAATCACGTGACAATGTGAGAATGGCGCGCCAGCAAATTCTGAAACAGCGGCGAACGCCTTGATTTTATCTCATGCGCCGTGACAAATACGCGCGATTCGCGCGCACCGACGAGGTTTCAAATGGAAGATTTGATCGCCCGCATTGCCGCCGCCGCTGAGGTTGAACCGGCGATTGCCAAAAAATCGGTCGAGATGATTCTCGCGTTCCTTCGCAAGGAGGGGCCCCAAGCGGAGGTGAGATTCCTTGTTCTCGGCCGTGCCCGGCGCGGCCGAGGCTGCCGATGCAGGATCTGCGGAAAACGGGGGAGGCGCCATGGGCGGATTGATCGGCGCGATGGGGGGCGGCCTCATGGGCTTGGCAGGGCGGCTCACTGGTCTTGGCCTCGACATGGGTGATATGCAGACAGTAGGGCGGCAAGTGCTCGCCTACATCCGCGAGAAGGCTGGAGACGAGCTTGTTGGCCAAGTTGCCGCGGCGATCCCTGGTCTTGCGCAATTTCTTTAGAATCGCGCATCTGCGCGGCTTTTTTGGCGAAAATCTCGCACAGAGCTTGCGTACGATTTTAGCAAGGGAATCTAAGGATATTGCCGGTGCCGGCAATGGGATCAGATTATGTTCGTCTTTGTAAAAAAAAGCTTTTTGGTTTGACGAGCATGATCAGGTTCGGGCAAGGCCTCCGGTGAAATTGGTTTGCAACGTATTGAGACAGCGTCTTTCATTTTTCGTCTTTTTGCGAAACCATATCAAGGACCGCATTGTAGGTTTCGCCGCAAGAGAAAAATCATGTTCTCCGCGGGACGCGCGCAATTCTTATCTTGAGAGAAAGCCAGTGGGTGACGTTATTGTTCTCAAATCAGCTAGCGGAAGGGTCAATTTGATGGCCTCTCCGGTCGGCCACGGCACGGTCGTCGTTTTCACCGGTGTTTGGCAAGAACGCCTTAAAGACAAGGACAACGAGACCAAGCGCACGCGCCGCGTTAGGGGAAAGCGCTCGAGGAAAAGCGGCGGCAAGCCTGGCGGTGCTCCGGAAAAATAAGCTATTTCGCGCTGGTCGCCTTTGCGGCGTGGTCAAGCAAGATGGCACGCTTGCATGCGAGGATAGGTTTGACGATTGGCGTTCATTCCTGCGCAATTTGTTCAACCGCGCAGACTACCGGTTTCACGCGCTCTTGTGCATCCGCCCTGTCGCCTTGATAGGCAGCGAGTGCGCTAACGAACACAAATCCTTGCGGTTCCGGCGCAACGAGCCGCAAATCCTGAGATGGATCGTCTTCGTCATCTCCTGCTTCGACGATTTCCAGCTGTGCGGCAGTTAGCACGACAACATCGATCTTGCCTTGTTGTGCCGCAAGATCCGTCATCGAATAAAAGACTTGTCCGACCGCAGTACGAAACGAAAATGTGAGTAGCTTGCTGCCTTCGACATCCGCGTGCAGGCGGAAACCACCTTGCGAAAGGTCGAAGGGACAAACGGATTGAACCATCGCGGGGTCCGCGAAAGGCATGAGTTGCCTATCCGAGCTTGACGGAGGCAAAATGGTTAGTTGGCCAGGTTTTGCCAGCTCCGAAATCCGTGCGTATGTGTCTTTCGCGGCGAGCTCCGGCAGTGTGAAAACCGCAACGATATGCGTAATTCCGGCAATGGCCAGAACGCCAAGGAGCCACAGAAGCGCCGCGAGGAGGCGATCTATCCGGTTCATTCGCAACGGCTCTTAACGATGCGGGGCATACTTGCGGCGTCGAGAGCCGTGGCGGGGGCACCGAGTTCGCTATCGTAAAGACGCAGCACGAGAACAAACCTTGAGGTGCCGCCCATCGGCAGCCAATTACCCGGCCTGGCATGGCGAGAGAGAGTGATTACGAATCGGCCGTCGCTCGCGCGGAGTACTTCGCTCGAGGTGAAGCCGGACCGGCTCGCCGCATTGGCGATTGGGGCGCCTTCCGGGGAGAGCAGCGTCAATGTCCAATAGCGAGCGGCAGGTATTTCGCCCTTCAAGGAATAATCGCAGGCCGGATCGAACTCGGCGCCATCGCTGTCGCCATGGGCTACGAAGCTCATTCCATCCGATTCGCTTAAGGTCATTTCGCCCGAATAGGCAAGAATGGCGCGGGTGTAGGGATCGGGCTCCGCAGTTCCGGTGCGCGGCCAGCCGGTCCATGGACCCGCCGCGATTGCCCCAAAGCCCTTTCCGCGCTCGACCACGACAAAGGTAGCAAATAGTCCGAGTAGAACGCCAACGCAGCCGGCAGACAGGAATTTGCCGAGAATTGTGCCATGCGCCTGGCCATCTCTTTTCATCGCAATGGCCATTCCTTGGCTTATCCGCCGCCCCCGGCCGTAGCACCGCCCCCCGGCGCTGGGATGTCGTGCTCGGCGCCAGCGCCGGAAACACCTTGCGCCGCGATTCCCGCGTCCAGGCGCCGCTTTTGCATGTTTGTCATTGCGGCTTCGATGACTGCGAGCGCTGAAGCAGTGGCCGCGGGCAAGCTGGCCGGCCGGCGTGGCCCTTCAGCGGCAGCGGCACCGGCGGCCGATGGTGGTGCCGTTGCCGCCGGGGCAGGTCTGCCGGGCAAAGGCTTCAGTTCGATGCCCTGATGCGCGTACGCCATGACATCGTGCCATGTCTGCGGCGGGCAGCGAACCGCCGGTCATGTTGTCCATCGGCGTGTCGTCGTCGTTGCCGAACCAGATGGCGCCGACATAATTGCCGGTGAAGCCGATGAACCAGGCGTCCTTGTAGCCGTTGGTGGTGCCGGTCTTGCCGGCGACTTCGATGTTGTCGAGCTGCGCGCGCCGTGCCGGTGCCGGCCAAGACCACCTGCATCAGCATCGAATCCATCGTCTCGATGGTGTCGGCGGGCAACGATCCGGCGCAGCGGCGGCGCGTCGCGGTCGTGCCGGTAGATCACCTCGCCGCGGCTGTTGGCGATCTCGACCGCGGCGTAGGGCGGCGCTCGCAGCCGCCCGTTGGCGAAGGTGCAATAGGCCGACGCCATGTCGATGACGGTGACCTCGTCGGCGCCGATCGGCAGCGAGACCGTATCGATGAGCGGCGTCGTGAGGCCCATCGCGCGGGCGGTTTCGATGATCTTCGCGCGGCCGCGCTTGGCCTCCTCGAAGGTGTTGTTGTGCCCCGGCACCGAATCGGCCTCGCCGATCGCGATCGATAGCCGGACCGCGACCGTGTTCAGCGAATGCGCCAGCGCCGTCATCAGCGGCAGCGAGCCCATGTAGCTGTTCTTGTAATTGTGCGGGCACCAGTTGCCGATGCAGATCGGCGCATCGACGACGATCGTCGTCGGCTTGAACTTGCCGGTCTCAAGCGCCGTCAGATAGACGAAGGGCTTGAACGAGGAGCCGGGCTGGCGCAGCGCGTCGGTCGCGCGGTTGAACTGGCTCGCGCCATAGTCGCGCCCGCCGACCATCGCCCGCATCGCGCCGGTCGGCTCGAAGATCACCATCGCGCTTTGCTTGGCGTGATAGCTCGGCCCGGATTGGCGCAGCGCAGTCCTCGATCGTCGCGTCGGCGTGCTGCTGCAGGCTGGAATCGAGCGCGGTGCGCACGGTCAGCACGCGGTCGTCGCCGAGTCGTTTCGCGTCGGCGAGCTTTCTTCACCTCCTCATAGGCGTAATCGAGATACCAGTCGGGGCTGAGGTCGCGCGGCTGCGGTCGACCGGGGTCGCCGGATTGCGCAGCGCGGCGTAGATCTGGCCCTCGGTCAGATAGCCGGCGTCGACCATGTTGTTCAAGCACGTCGGCGGCCCGCGCGCGCGCCGCCGGCAGATTGACGTGCGGCGCGTATTTCGTGGGCGCCTTGAACAGACCGGCGATCATCGCGGCTTCGGCGAGCGAGAGATCGCGCACCGATTTGCCGAAATAGAATTGCGAGGCCGCCTGCACGCCGAAGGCGCCGCCGCCGAGATAGGCGCGGTCGAAATAAAGCCGCAGGATCTCGCGCTTCGGCAGCGGAATTCGAGCCAGACCGCGAGATAGGCCTCCTTGATCTTGCGCTCCAGCGTGCGCTTGTTGGACAGAAAAATATTCTTGGCGAGTTGCTGCGTGATCGACGAGCCGCCCTGGACCACCGTGTCGGCCCGGGCGTTGACGGTAAGCGCGCGCAGCGTGCCGATCACGTCGATCGCCGAAATGATCGAAGAACCGCCGGTCCTCGGTCGCGAGCACCGCCTGGATCAGATTTGGCGGCAGTTCGTCGAACGAGACCTGTCGTCGTGCCGGATGCCGCGCCGCCCAGACCTCTTGGCCATAGCGGTCGAGAAAGGTTACCGCGAGATCGGTTTTCTTGAGCCAGTCGTCGGAGGTTTCCTGAAAGGCCGGACCAGCGAGCGTGAGCGCCAGCAAGCCGAAGCCAATGCGAGCGTCAGCGTCTCGCAGGCGAGTTCGTTGAGAACGCGTCGCCAACCGGAAAGATGGAATCCGTCCATGAAAGCTGCAAAGGAGGCATAATTTTCGCGCGCGCGTTCGCCGCTCGTATGGAGCGAGGAATCGACAAACGCATCGACGGCGAGCAATGTCCGCGCGATTTTCTGGCGAAGACGCGCCGATCGTGGCCTATTGAACAAGGCTTACTGCTCCATCGCATGCCAGGGCGAACCCTCCGAACCCTAAAGAAGGAGACGGCGGTTTGGCAACCCTGTTGACGTTCGCCAAAGCCGCGTGTCAAGTCTTGCGGCCTACTGGACGCCAAGGACAAAATTTATGTCGCCACCCCCGCCGCCGATGACACCCGTAACATCCGGAGCAAAAGCGCGGCATTACAAATCTCGCGGACACGTTTGTGCAAAACCCGGCGTTGCGCCCGTGCCATTTTGGAAACAAAAGACGCTCGAAGAGTTAAATTCCGCCGAATGGGAAAGTCTCTGCGACGGATGCGGCCGCTGCTGCCTTGTCAAGCTTGAGGACGAGGAGAGCGGCAAAATTCACTTCACCGACATCGCCTGCAAGCTCTTTAACCCCGACACCTGCCGCTGCGCCGATTATGCGCGACCGCCGCCGCAAAGTTCATGATTGCATTAAATTAACCCCGGCGAAGGTTCGTACGCTTGGCTGGCTTCCGCCATCCTGCGCTTACCGGCTGGTTGCTGAGGGGCGCGACCTCGCCTGGTGGCATCCGCTCGTCTCGGGATCGCAAACGAGCGTGCATGAGGCGGGGGTTTCTGTGCGCGGGCGTGTCAGCGTGTCGGAAAACGAAGTCGGGCTCGCCGATTATCCCGACCATATCGTGGCTTGGCCCGGCAAAATGCCGCGTCCGCCCCGCCAAAAAGCCGTTAAGGCCGCATGCTTAGCCAAAAGTCTCGCTTTTCGGCGCGACTGACTTTCCTGTTCGATTTTAGACAGCTAGGTTTCGGCGAAGCTTGCGAAGCCAGACGTTAAACAGTAATAGCTATTAATATGGTAAAATCTATCGACTTACATCCAACGTCCGGGATTACGTCCAATGAACAAACCAAACGCCATGGATGCGATCGACAGGCAGATTTTGCGCATCGTCCAAAAAGATGCCTCCTTGGCAGTACGCGAAATCGCCGCGCAAGCGGGTCTTTCGCAAACCGCATGTTGGAAAAGGCTGCAGCGGCTTGATGCATCGGGCGTGATCAAGCGGCGCGTCGCGCTGCTCGATCCACTGAAGCTGGGGCTCGGATTAACTGCCTTCGTTTCGGTCCAGGTGGGTGATCATTCCGGCAAATCGATTGCGCGCTTCACCGCTGAAATTGCCGCGATGGAAGAAGTCATGGAGTGCTATCGCATGGCGGGGGACGTTGACTACGGCTTGCGTGTCGTTGTGCCGGATGCCGCGGCTTTCGATGTTTTTTACAAGCGTTTGATCGAAACAATTCCGCTCAAGAACGTTACGTCGCGTTTCGCCTTGGAAAACGTCAAATCCGAGACCGCTTTTCCGATTGCCTGCGGGTGCTGGTCGCCCGCGCAAGGGCCGCAACATTGAGTTATCGAGTTGCAGGGCGTCGGCCCGTGCGACTCGTCCATGCCCCTTGTAACGAGCATCAAATTTCGCCAAGACAACTTGCGTCTTGCCAAGGCGATATCAAGATTGTGAAATGTCTGTTACCATGCAGTGAGGTCAGACCTTGGCCTCGATCTTCGCGGCGGAGGCATTCATTTGGAGAACGGAACGGGCGATGGATATCGTTTGCGCGACAGCGCGATGGAGCCATTTGGAAGCTTTTCCCATAGCAAATCTGACGGCGAAAAAAAATCCCTTCGCCTGCCGCTGGTAAGCGTCATCGTCATCAATTTCAATTACGGACGTTTTCTGCGTGCCGCCGTCAACTCCGTATTTGGTCAGACCTATCCAAATATCGAATGTGTCGTCGTTGACAATGCCTCCACCGACGAGAGCAGCGCGGTGTTGCGTACGATCGAAGCAGCTTATGCCAATGTGAAGATTATCCGCCGCGCTGACAATGGCGGCCAAACGCGAGCCGCTCTCGAAGGGTTTGCCGCATCGGCCGGGCCGTATGTCATCTTTCTCGACGCCGACGATCTTCTGCTTCCCAATTGCGTCGAGACGCATGTCTATGTCCATCTTTCGTTGCGCGTGCATGTGGGGTTCACCTCTGGCGACATGCTCCAGACTTCGGGCGATCAGGTGGTGTTGGGAACGGAGCATGCTTTCAACCGGGTTATGAGAACCGGCCGGGGGATCAAATCTCGCGCGGTGCGACCCTACCGGCACGCATTCGGGGAGACTTGGCCGCCGGAAAATTGCGACCGTCACATGCTGGAAACGATTCGCTTCGTGGGCCCGACCAATCAATGGGTCTGGTCGCCAACGTCTGGCAATTGCTTTCGCCGCGATGCGCTATTCCTGTTTGCCGACAATCCGGCACTGCACAATATGAAGACCGGCACGGACCTCTATTTTTGCCTTGGCGTCAACGCCGTCAGCGGTAGCGTCTTGATTGACGTTCCCGTCGCGGTCTACCGTCTCCACGGCGGTAATATATTTTCAATGAGGCCCCAACTGAACCGCGTTCTTTGCTATGTGCCGGGCGGCGCCGGCGACAGCAACGCAAAAGCAAAAGCGGCCGTGGTGGATCATGTGGTCGCGCACGCGCGTCGTTTTGTCGGTCAACACGACTTCATTTGGTTCGAGTTTCTCTGGCTGCTTTGGCGTATTGACTGCGAAAACCCAGATCCCGGCGCGCCACGCTGGGCGGGCCGGTCGCGCGGGGTAGCCGCGCTAGCAAAACATTATGATTCGATCGCGCAGCTTCTCGGCAAGTGGCCGGTCAAGGTTTGGCTGGCTTTGCACTTGGTGCCATTAAAGGTGATTTCGGGTCTTGGAAAAAATCCCGTGGGCGGGCTGGCGCCACCAACTTGAATGCCGCCGCGGCGCCGGCAGGTTAGGCCAGTCCAATAGCTGGCGCGAACCTGCCGGGTGCCAAGGCCGCCAACGTTGATTTTTTTGGCCGGTTTCAGCCATTTTTTCATCTTTGTCAGAAAAATTGAATTGCATCGTCTAATCTTGCGCCGCTCTTTCTCGAACTGGGGTAACGCGGCCCATGGGGCGGGAGGGCCATCTATCCAAATAATTTACCATCCATGCCCGCAAGTCAGGATTTGAAATCGTCTTCGAGCGCGAAAGGAGATGTTGGACGTGGTTTCTAGTCTACCTCGGTGGCTGCCGCTTTCGCTCGTCACATGGGCGGTCATGATGGCCGTATTCCATGGCGTTGGATTGCTTTTCGAATTGAGCGATCGGACGGGAGCGCTTGCATCATTCAAGGTGCGCGACAACGACCGACTCGGTTATTTCGAGCTATTACCACGCATTCTCTTCAATCAGATTTTCATTTTGCTTCCAGCCATGGTTGCCTTCCAATATATGGGGCTGGCGTTCACCAGCGCGCTACGTTTGAGCCCTTGGCATTTTCTTGCCGGAGTGGTGCTCATGGGCGTTGGGCACGACATTGTCCAATATGTTTTCCACCGCTTTGTGCTGCACCGGCCTGGCTTGATCCGTAAGCTTGGACACAGCGTGCATCACTCGACCGGCGCAGCCAAGGCGATCAGCGCCTGCTACATGAGTCCGACGGATTTTTTCCTGGAGATCGTCCTGCCATATCTTGTGCCGCTGGCGCTCATTGGAGCGGGAGCCGATGTTTTGTTTCACTTGACCGTCGCCGGTCTCGGTGCGATCGGCGGCCTCTACGAACATTCCGGATATGATTTCGCGGTCCGCTTTCCGCAGTCCAGCCGGTCCCGTTCCAGGCTGCAACCGCTGGCTTGGCTCTCCCATCTGGTGACCAGCAAGGCGCATGGCGAGCATCATCGCCGAAGCAATGTCAGCTTCAGCGATGGTTTCGGCTCGCCGGGCATTTGCGACACGATTTTCAAGACCCGTTGGGATATTGCCGAAGTGACAAGGGAAAGGCGGCGGCCCCCTTGACCTCGCCGCGCCGCGAGTCCCGAATGGGCCACAAGTCGAAGACCATGTAATCTTCCTCGATGTCTTTGAATCGGTGCGGGGCGATGGACATTTTGGGCTTCCCCAAAGCGGGGCGCTTTTGCGCCGCTGTCGTGCGAAAAGCCGCGGCGTTAGTCCTGATCGCGTCGGTCGTTCCCAACGTGCCGCGCGGCGCGCCGGCGCTGGCGGGCGAGCCCCGCGCGACGGCAATATTCCCGGTCGAGCTGTGGGACACCAGCGGCGAAGGCACAAAGCCACGCCAGGCGGAGAGGCTAACGCTCGCCACGAATAGACTAGCCCAGCTTTTGGAGCGCACGGGCCGCTACCGGAGTGTCGATCTCACCCGCTTCGCCGCACGAATTGCGGCGACCGAGCCGCGTTACAATTGCAACGAATGCTGGCGCGATGTTGCGCGCGACGCCGGTGCCGAGCTGGCGGTCCTTGCGGTTGTGCATAAGGTTTCGACTTTGATCTCGTCGGTCGATCTGTATGTTGCCGATCTCGCGACCGGCGAATATATTGCGCACGCCGATGCTCAGTTCCGCGGCGACGACGACAGTGCCTATATCCGGGCTTTCGAGTTTCTCGTGAATGAGCGCCTTAACCGCAAATGATTGTTTCCCGGCCTGCGAACAGCGTTGGTGGCCGCGTTCAAGTCTCGAAACCTTCGAAAATAATTTGATCCGCCCAAAGTTTTCCACGCGCGAGATCCTCCCGCGAGCGCACCGTCCAGGTCATCACAGGCATTCCAATTCCATTGCGGCAGAGCATCGGCACGGCATGCGGCAAATCAGCAAGATTCCAAGATAGGAAATCCGGCCGCGCGAGCGGAAAATCCCTCAAATCCTGGAAGCTCGCGCGCCTATCTTGCGGCAGGCCGGACCATTCCTCGCTGGCGTCGTAGTGCGCTTGCGCGACAAGACCCAGCAGACACTGTGCGCCCGCACCGCGCAGATGAACAAGGACCGCTGGATCGAAGCTTTTGAGGCAAACCGGCCCGTCATAGGTGGCAACCGCGGCCAGTGCCCGATCTGCAAGGCGCATGTCGCCATCATAACGGCTTTTGATTTCGACAATGACCGGAGTTCGGCCGCCAATGCGAGCGAGAAAATCCTGTAGCGAAACGATCCTTTGTTCGCAGTCCTTATAGGACAACTGGCCGAGCTCATGGGCGCTAAAAGAATCGACGCGGCCTTTCGCCCGCATCAACCGGTCGAGGGTAAAATCGTGGAACACCACGGCTTCGCCATCTTTTGTCCGCTGAACATCGCACTCGATCGCATAGTTCTTGGCGATCGCGGCGGCGGCGGCGGCGGGCGTGTTTTCGACCAATCCGAATTGTTTGGAATGAAGGCCACGGTGCGCGACCGGCCGCTCCGTCAGCCAGTCCGGCGCATTTATCCTCCAGCCCGTCAAGTGCCCGCGATCTCAAACAGGGCGTCGACTTCGACGGCACTATCCAACGGCAATTCGGCTACGCCGACCGTCGATCTTGCGTGGCGACCCTTGTCGCCCAAGACCTCCACCATGATGTCAGAGGCGCCGTTCATTACCGCCGCCAAATGGGCGAACCCCGGCGCCGCATTGATGAAATCCACCAAGCCTCACGCACCGCGAAATCCTGTCAAGATCGCCCAATGCCGCCTTGGCTTGCGCGAGGATATTTATCGCGCACAAGCGCGCCGCCGCTTGTCCTGCATCGTTTGATACCGCGACGCCAAGCTTGCCAATATGTGCGGGATCGATCTTGCCGTTCGGGCCAAAGGCGAGCTGGCCGGAAACGGCGAGAAGCGAGCCCGAAATGACAAAAGGAAGATAATTGGCTACAGGCGCCGCCGGAGAGGGCAGCGACATTCCCAACGCCGCCAATCTGTCGTCGGCCGTCATGGCTAAGCTCCCTTGCTTCCTGGGAGGACACCCAAAAGCGCAAAACCGGTTGATTGTAAAGTGTCCTCCCGCAAGCCATCCACGCTGGGTTGCGAGCGGAGCCAATTGGCCCTAAACTTTACCGCGACAAGGAGTTCCCGCGAGGGTCTGGAAATCATGCCGACAAAACCAGCTGGTGGCGATAAAACATGTTCCAAAAAAGGTGCATGGCTTGCGTTTTGGATAAACCGCAGATAGAGAGCGGCATGGTTTCAACGCGAAGCAAGCGCGCTCCCAACTGTGTCGTTGGCGGCCGGGACCGGCGAAAGCCATAAGAGGCGAAACGCCCCTACTTTCGTTGGGGCCCCAATGATTTGCGTTTCCCGGCTTGAAATGAATTTGCCGGGCGCTCGTCCCTTGTCGTTTGAGGAATCTACGATCATGCTTGCATGTCACGCCAGGAATCTGTTCCCCGCCGCAATTGCGGTGGCTCTCGCCGCGCTTGCTCCTTCGCTGCTCTCGGCGGCCCCGGCAAATTCGGCAACCGGCAACGCGGCGCCCCTAGGCTCGGCGACGACTGGCCTCACGAAGGGGATTTCGCTGGTCTCGCATCGCGCGGTCTATGAATTGACGCTATTGAAGTCGGTCGGCAGTAAGAGCCCAACAGCGGCACATGGGCGCATTGCGTTCGATTTCACCGGCTCCGCATGCGACGGCTATGTGCAAAATTTCCGGCAGTTAACCGAATTGCAGCCTGCTGAAGGCCCCACCCGCGTCTCGGATATGCATTCGGCGACATTCGAGGACGCCGATGGCCGAAGTTTCGACTTCAAGTTGCAAACTAGCATTGATAGTGGCGCCGCCGAGGCGGTAGACGGAAAAGCCTTGAAATCGGCCAATGGGTTACTATCGGTAAATCTCACCAAACCAAAACACAATAAGTTCGAGCTCGATCCCGATGTGGTTTTTCCAACTGGCCATCTGAAACGCATCTTGGCGGCGGCGGAAGAGGGTCAGAATCTGCTCGAAGTCAAGGTTTACGACGGGTCGGAAACCGGCGAGAAAGTCTATGATACGACAACTTACATCGGCCGTCCTATCGCTGGTCCTGCCCTGGAAAAGGCGGTGCATATCCCGGAACTCGATAACATGCGGCGCTGGCCGGTCACCATCAGCTATTTTGAATCCGGCAAAAAGGACGACGGGCCTAGCTATACCTTATCGTTCGATCTCTACGAAAATGGCATTTCGCGCGCGCTCCGGCTCGATTACGGCGATTTCGTTCTCGCCGGGGAAATGTCTAGTCTCGAGCTTCTAAGTGAGCCCGCCTGCGCCAAGTAGATCAAACCGGGTCTGGGCATGATGGCTATTTTCCGGCCGGTGGTCCGCTTCCTTCCGGCGCTCAGGGAGCCATGAGCGAACCGGAAATCATTTGCGAGAAAAGGGGCTGTTGCGGCGTCATCACGTTGAACCGCCCTAAGGCGCTCAATGCATTGACCTTGAATATGGTACGCGAGATGACAGGTGCGCTCGACCGATGGGAGCGCGATCCGGTGGTCACTCGCATCATCGTAATGGGCGCGGGCGGAAAGGCTTTTTGCGCGGGGGGCGATATCCAAATCCTCTATGGTCTCGGCAAGGCTGGGCGTCATGCCGAACAGCTTAGCTTTTGGCGCGAGGAATATTGCCTTAACCGCCGCATCAAGTTCTATCCGAAGCCCTACGTCGCGTTGGCCGATGGGATCGTTATGGGCGGCGGCGCCGGGATCTCGGTGCACGGTTCGCACGTCGTCGCGGGCGAACATTTCACCTTCGCCATGCCGGAGGCAGGGATCGGGTTTTTCCCGGATGCTGGCGCGACATTTTTTTTGCCGCGCCTGCCGGGCCTTGCCGGCGTCTATCTCGCCTTGACGGGGGCTGCAATATTTTGTGGCGATGCGCTCGCCTTTGGATTAGCTTTCGCCCATGTACCATCGGTGCGGCACGCGAAGCTGGTGCAAAGGCTGACCGGCGGTGAGGACATCGCGGCCGCGATCGGCGCCGAAAGCGCGCCGCCGCCTGCCTCTGCGCTCCATCCAAAAATCCAGCCTATCGAGTACTGTTTTTCCGCTACGACGATTTCTGCAATTCTCGCCAACCTCGACGATGCAGGCCGGGCCGGCTTGGATTGCGCGCGTTCCGCTGCCCATGCGATACGTTGCAATTCGCCGTCGAGTCTTGCAACTGCATTGTGTCAGATGCAAATTGGAGCCAAGCTCGACATTGGCGAGGCATTGCGGACCGAGTTCCGGATCGCCTCGCGCATAGCCAGAGGCCATGATTTTTATGAGGGCGTGCGCGCGGTGATCATCGACAAGGACCATCGCCCGCTCTGGAATCCCGCCGGAATGGACAGCGTCGAACCAGCCCGTATCGAGGCGTATTTAGCGCCTCTTCTTGAGGGAGAGCTCGACTTTCACACGCATAATTGTTGCCCATGAAGCTTTCGCTCGAATCGAGAAGGACAGCTGCGCGCGCCGAACCAGGGGCCGCCATCTGTCTCGGCGAACCGGCGCGCATCGCCGGCGAGCAAAATCGCGCGGGACTTTTCGTGGTTATATTCATGCGCCTGCTCGCGGGACTTTGGGCTATCCAGGGCCTATTGCAGTGGAGTGCGATAGTGTTGCCGCTGGAACCGTTGTTCGACCATTTAAGCACACTGCGCGGCGCGGCCGTGATTTTTTTCGCGACGGTCAATCTTGTAGCGGCGGCTGGTTTGTGGCTGGCGGCGCCATGGGGCGGCGTGATTTGGCTTTTGTGTGCGATCGCGCAAATCTTCGTTGCGCTGGCTTTGCCGGGGTTCTTTTCAATGCTCTGGATCGGTGCCGATTTTGTCTTGATCGTTATTTATTTTGGTTTGATGTGGCGGGCCGGCCATGCCAGCGCGGTGTCCTTTAGACCATGAGCGAATCAATTTGACATGATCATGATCGAAGAACAGTGGTCAAACTTTGTTGTGTCGCGCTACGCGAAGCGGCAGAGGATCAGTTTCTAGCAGGCCATAGAGCAAATGGTCTTGCCAGACCCCATTGATTCGCAAATAGGCGCGGGCGTAGCCTTCCCTGGTAAATCCTGTCCGTTCCAGTAGTTTCTTCGAGGCTTCGTTATGGGGCAGGCACGAGGCTTCGATCCGGTGCAGCCGGAGCGTGGTGAACGCATAGCCGGTCACGGCCCGTAGCGCGGCCGACATCAAGCCTTGCCGAGCATAGGGCTCGCCGATCCAATATCCGAGTATCGCCGCCTGCACGACACCGCGTTTGAGCTGTCCTAGACTGAGACCGCCGGCAAGCACATGATCGTCGTCGCGAAAGATCAAGAAGTGGTAGGCGTCTCCGTTGGCGATCTCCTGCTGATTATGGCGTAACCGGCGTCGAAACGCGGCACGCGTGAGGTCGTCGTCCGGCCAGGTTGGCTCCCACGGCGTCAGAAACGCGCGGCTTCGTGCTCGCAACTCCGCCCAGGCCTCAAAGTCGCGCATCTCCGGCGGCCGGAGATAAATGCCATCGCCGCGCACCAGAGGCGAGCTATGGCTGGTTGGAGAGAGACGGAAGAGAGCCATGACGCCGCTCCTTCAGATGCCGCCCAGCCGCAGCGCGACCTGCGCGGGCGTGAAAACCTTGGCTACCGGACCAATGGCCGCGACCGTTGGCGCCGACCGGAGAGCGCGCGCGCCGGCCGCGCGGATTTGCGCTACATCCAAACGATCGATCGCCGCGATGATTTCATCGCGGGTGAGGACCCGGCCAAGAGCGATCAATTGCCGGGCAATCTGTTCGCAGCGGGCGGCGGGGGATTCGAGCGCCGCAAGCAGCGACACCTTCATCTGCGCTTTGGCCCGCCGGACTTCCGTATCGTTCAGGTCCAAGCTCGCTTGGCCTAGGCAGTCGAGCGCGACAGGCAGCAATTCAGCGACGTCTTTCGCGCCCGTTGCGGCATAAAAGCCGAACACGCCCGTATCGGAATATCCCCAATGATAGGCATGGATGGAGTAGGCAAGCCCGCGCGCCTCGCGTACTTCCTGAAACAACCGCGAAGACATTCCGCCGCCGACCGCGTTCGCGAAAATCTGCAAGGCATAAAAATCCTCGTGCGCGTAAGCCGTGCCTTCGAAGCCGATCGCGATATGGGCCTGTTCAAGCCGCCGCTTCAAGCACTTTTCCCCGCCCCGGTAGAGTGCCCGTGCGGGACCATTTTCAGTGCTCCGCGCCGGAAGCTTCGCGAAGCGCCGCTCGGCCTCGTCGCAAAGCGAAGCATGGTCGACTGCTCCGGCGGCGCCAATCACCGTCGCGCCGGCTCGATAGTGAGTCGCGAGATAGGCGCTGATCGCATCCCTCCCAAACCCCGAAACTTGCTCCCTTGTTCCGAGGATTGGCCGCCCAATCGCCTGATCCGGAAACGCCGCGGCGTTCAGCATTTCGAAGACGAGATCGTCGGGTGTATCTTCGACCGCGCCGATTTCCTGTAAAATAACGCCTTTTTCCCGCTCGAGCTCCAAAGTATCGAAGCTACTTTCAGTCAAAATATCGGCGAGGATGTCGAGCGCGAGCGGAACGTCGCAGGCCAAGACATGGGCGTAATAAGCGGTATGTTCGGTGCTCGTCGCGGCGTTGAGATCGCCGCCGACAGTCTCAATCTCCTCGGCTATGTCGCGCGCCGAGCGCCGCCGCGTGCCCTTGAACGCCATATGTTCGAGAAGATGCGACAAGCCATGCTCGTTGGTTCGTTCGTGGCGCGATCCGGCCCCGACAAAGACGCCGAGCGAGGCGGTCTCAAGATGTGCCATGCGATCGGTGGCGATCCGGAGCCCAGACGGCAAAGTGGTGATCTCGACACTCATGACGCCGCCCGGTTCGACGCGCGCGCGGCGCGGGCACGGATAAAACGCTCGATTTCGTGTTGGTCGTTGGGCAAAATCGCAAACTTCTCTTGCCGCTCGAAAAGACCGGCAAGATGGCCAGGCAAATCCGGCCGCATTCCTGTCGCGCGTTCGATCGCGGCGGGAAATTTGGCGGGATGGGCGGTGCCCAGGACAACCAGCGGGCTCTCCAGTGTGCGCGCCTTTGCATTGTGTGCGGCGCTAATGCCAACCGCAGTGTGTGGGTCGGCGAGGAAGTTCGATTCTCGCCAGCTCCGGGCGATTTCCCGCGTTGTTTCGGCCTCGGTGACGCTGAACGCATCGAACTCGGCGCGAATCTCCTCCAGCGGGACTGGCGCGATCGTAAACTCTTGGGATTGCCGCAACCCCGCCATTAACCGGCAAACCTCGCCCGCATCACGCGCATGCGCTTCAAATAGGAGACGTTCAAAATTGGATGACACTTGAATGTCCATCGAGGGAGATTGAGTTGGATGAACCGATTGCACAAGATAATCGCCGCTCGCCAGCGTGCGTGTGAGAATATCGTTGGAATTCGTCGCTATCACCAGCCGGTCGATGGGAAGTCCCATGCGTTTCGCCATCCACCCGGCTAAAATATCGCCGAAATTGCCGGTCGGCACGACAAACGAAATTTTCCGGCGTGGACCACCGAGGACTGCCGCGCCGGTAAAATAATAGACGGTCTGGAAAAGGATGCGCGCAAGATTGATCGAATTTACCCCGCAAAGATTAAGTTCGTCGCGTAACATCTTATGATTAAACATATTTTTTACGCAGGCTTGCGCATCGTCGAACGTACCTTCCAATGCAATTACGTGAATATTGTCGGCCCCAGCCGTAGTCATTTGGCGGCGCTGCACCTCTGATACGCGTCCATGCGGATAGAGAATGAAGACATCGGCTTGGGGCTGTCCGCGAAATGCCTCGATGGCGGCGGCCCCGGTATCGCCCGAGGTCGCACCAATGATGGTTACCCGCTCGCCCCGCACATCGAGAACATGGCCGATGAGCTTGGCTAAGAGCTGCATCGCGAGGTCCTTGAAGGCGAGTGTTGGCCCATGAAACAATTCGAGCACAAAGAGATTGGAATCGAGCTGCGCCAGGGGGGCGATCGCCTTGTGCCGGAACTCTGCATAGGCTGCCTCGATCATGCCTCGCAAGGCGCCCGCCTCGATCTCGCGTGCCATGAATGGCGTTAGGATGGCCTGTGCCACCTCCGCATAAGGCCTGCCCGCAAAGCCGGCGATCGCATCTTCGGAGAGCCGCGGATAGAGTTCCGGCAGGTAAAGGCCGCCGTCCGGTGCAAGGCCCGCCAGCAGCATCTCAGTGAACGAAACCGGCGGCGCCGCGCCGCGCGTTGAAATATAATTCATTTGTAACCCCCGTGCCTCCGCCGGCCGGATAATTCGGGCAATTGGTTCCTTATAAAGGGTATCAAGGAAATGCCGAGCCTTGCCATGCTAGCGGCGCCTCTACGCCGGCGCCGGGGGGGATCCGCTGGCTCATCGCGCGAATTTCAAGCCGTGGCGCTTGCTATCGCCGGTTGACCAGGCCCGGGCCAAGCTTGGCAATAGTCAGGTCACGCCACAGAACAAAACCACGAAGCAACGGGCAGCGATACATGGCTCGACGTTGCTTCGGCGCCAGCTCTTCTTTGCACCCCGGGAGTCAGAGCAAGACATTGCAATTCGCTATTCGCCTGCAAGACGTCATCATGGCATGGTTTAAACTAAAATCGCAACGAGGCGCTCGCCGGCAATCGCGGCGAAAAGCAGGAAAAGATAGAGAATCGAAAAGCCAAACAGCTGCATCGCACATCGATCGGCTTTCCTGCCGATACGGCAATAATAGACCCGCGCCGAAAATAACAGCATTAGCGCGCCAAGAGCGAGAGCGATCACGCCATACGTCAAGGAAGCAAAGCCAATGAGCCATGGCGCAAGGCCAAGCGGAGCGAGCAGAAGAGTGTAGAGAAGTATGTCGCGGCGGGTGCGGTCGGCTCCCTTGACATTTGGGAGCATCGGAATCCCGGCGCGGCCATATTCGCCGGCTCGCACGAGAGCGAGGGCCCAGAAATGTGGCGGCGTCCAAAAAAAGATAATGGCGAAAAGCGCGATGCTCGCGAGGCTAATTTCGCCCGTGGCCGCGGCATAGCCGACGATCGGCGGCAGGGCTCCGGCGGCGCCTCCGATCACGATATTTTGGGGAGTCAAGCGCTTGAGCCACATCGTGTATATGGCAACGTAGAAAAAGATCGTGAAGCTGAGTAGCGCAGCAGCGAGCCAGTTGGCGACAATGCCTAAACTCATGACCGAAACAACGGCAAGGACGATGCCAAAGCCGAGCGCGTCCTCCTTGCGCATCCTGCCTGTCGGAATCGGACGGTTTTGCGTCCGCCGCATTAGCGCGTCGATGTCGGCGTCATACCACATGTTCAGGGCACCCGCCGCGCCCGCGCCGGCCGCAATGGCGAGCAGCGAGGCGAATCCGATCACCGGGTTGACATGCGAAGGCGCGATCAGAATTCCGGTAAACGCGGTGAAGACCACCAACGACATGACGCGCGGTTTTAGGAGCGCGAGATAACCGGAAGGGCTCGCGATGAGGATATTACTGCTTTTGCTGACGAAGCTCATTGGATCGTGCGGTTACCCGTGACGGAGTTGAATTTGAAAGCTAACCATGCCACCCGCGGGCGCATGGTCCTAACGTTCCAGACTTTGGATTAAAGCCGGGGTCTCGAATTGGCGGAACGGACGTGGAGAAGACGAGGTCCAAACAAGCGCGCCTGCATCCAATGGATTGTCCCCAGCCAGCGGATTATTGGCGCAGGTGTCATACATCAGAGCAAGGAACAAAAGCGCGCCGGCGGCAGACAAATAAGCACCGCAGGGGGAAATCCAATTCCACGCGAAAAGTCGCCGGGATAATGGCAAAAGTACCGCCACAAAGCGAAAACTTAACCGTAACAAGCCCATGTCCGAGGTTTCGACGAGTCGCGCGGCCAGCAGGGTGAGCCCCACAAACCAGCCCGCGGGCCGCGGCCCGTATGGCGCGCCTCTCATTATCTTCCTCAATCCTTTGCGGCGGTGGGCCGCTTGATCCCAGACCACAAACGCCCCTCGAACGCAACCGGCCGCATTGCGGCATAAACGCACGTTGAAAGCGCTGTTTGGAATAGCCGCGAAGACGGTCATCAGCTTTGTGTGGCAGAGTGGCGGCGGCACGCCGCATTTATCTAGCCCGGCGGGCATCCGGTCTTTTGGCCATGCCCGCGCCCTTAATTGTCTGGCAACCCGGCCACGGCGAACTTTATTTTTGTTTCGCGTCCCCCTTGCCTTTTTGAAATTTGGAATAATATCAGGTGCCCGCCGCGAATGAGCTTGACCAAAAGACCGGATGGCCGCCGGGCCAAATGATTGCGCGGGGAATTGATGAACTGGAGTAAATAGCTGGAGAATTAGGCAAATTCGCCGCAGCTAGGCAGCTGCCGACGAGCTTTTTAGAAGTTTTTTGAAAACGCCGGTTGACACTGGGAGCGGGCTCGACCTATAAGCCGGAAATCGACTGCAACGTTGCCTTGTGCGGCCGGCGCGGATCGTTTCTCTCGAGTTTCTCGGGCCTAAAAACCACCCGGTTAAAAAGCCGGGGAGAGAGCGCTTCGATGCTGGGTGCAATTTGTTGCGGAGTTAAGCAGACAATTCTGTTTGACGTGGCTGTGCTGTTTGAAAATTAAATAGGAAGAAAGAGAAACGTGGACGGCGGAGTCCTTGCGGGCCGCGCTCCTTGCGGGTGCGGCCAATGAGATACTCTGGCGGTCACGTAACTTAAGTTCATCGTGCTTGCGATCCTTATTGGGATTGTAAGCAGGTGTGCTTGGGACTCGTCATAGAGAAAGTGACCAGCCGGAACCAAATTCTCATTCAACTTGAGAGTTTGATCCTGGCTCAGAACGAACGCTGGCGGCAGGCCTAACACATGCAAGTCGAACGCCGTAGAAATACGGAGTGGCAGACGGGTGAGTAACGCGTGGGAACATACCCTTCGGTTCGGAATAACTCAGGGAAACTTGAGCTAATACCGGATACGTCCAAGGTCACACTTGGAGAAAGATTTATCGCCGGAGGATTGGCCCGCGTCTGATTAGCTTGTTGGTGAGGTAATGGCTCACCAAGGCGACGATCAGTAGCTGGTCTGAGAGGATGATCAGCCACATTGGGACTGAGACACGGCCCAAACTCCTACGGGAGGCAGCAGTGGGGAATATTGGACAATGGGCGAAAGCCTGATCCAGCCATGCCGCGTGAGTGATGAAGGCCTTAGGGTTGTAAAGCTCTTTTACCCGGGAAGATAATGACGGTACCGGGAGAATAAGCCCCGGCTAACTTCGTGCCAGCAGCCGCGGTAATACGAAGGGGGCTAGCGTTGTTCGGAATTACTGGGCGTAAAGCGCACGTAGGCGGATCTTTAAGTCAGGGGTGAAATCCCGAGGCTCAACCTCGGAACTGCCTTTGATACTGGGGATCTCGAGTCCGGGAGAGGTGAGTGGAACTGCGAGTGTAGAGGTGAAATTCGTAGATATTCGCAAGAACACCAGTGGCGAAGGCGGCTCACTGGCCCGGTACTGACGCTGAGGTGCGAAAGCGTGGGGAGCAAACAGGATTAGATACCCTGGTAGTCCACGCCGTAAACGATGGATGCTAGCCGTTAGGCAGCTTGCTGTTTAGTGGCGCAGTTAACGCGTTAAGCATCCCGCCTGGGGAGTACGGTCGCAAGATTAAAACTCAAAGGAATTGACGGGGGCCCGCACAAGCGGTGGAGCATGTGGTTTAATTCGAAGCAACGCGAAGAACCTTACCAGCTCTTGACATGTCTCGTATGGGGACCGGAGACGGTTTCCTTCAGTTCGGCTGGCGGGAACACAGGTGCTGCATGGCTGTCGTCAGCTCGTGTCGTGAGATGTTGGGTTAAGTCCCGCAACGAGCGCAACCCTCGCCCTTAGTTGCCATCATTCAGTTGGGCACTCTAGGGGGACTGCCGGTGATAAGCCGAGAGGAAGGTGGGGATGACGTCAAGTCCTCATGGCCCTTACGGGCTGGGCTACACACGTGCTACAATGGCGGTGACAATGGGATGCGGAGGGGCGACCCCGAGCGAATCTCAAAAAGCCGTCTCAGTTCGGATTGCACTCTGCAACTCGAGTGCATGAAGGTGGAATCGCTAGTAATCGTAGATCAGAACGCTACGGTGAATACGTTCCCGGGCCTTGTACACACCGCCCGTCACACCATGGGAGTTGGTTCTACCCGAAGGCGTTTTGCTAACCGCAAGGAGGCAGGCGACCACGGTAGGGTCAGCGACTGGGGTGAAGTCGTAACAAGGTAGCCGTAGGGGAACCTGCGGCTGGATCACCTCCTTTCTAAGGATGATCCTTCAGGCCGGCAGGCATTATTTTGGCAGCTCCGATCTACCGGACTTGCCAGTCTATGTTTGCTGCCTATCGGATCGCTTGGAACAACCGGCCGGATGGCCGGACATGCGGGACTTCGCCGCCTTCGTTTCTCTTTCTTCCTGGACGAGCCCGCACGGGTCTTGCCGGCATTCGGGCGAATGTCTCCCTGGTGGACTGGTTCGGATGGCGCGTGCAGGAGTGGCGCGAGGGGTTGCTTGAGCTTGGGGCTTGTAGCTCAGTTGGTTAGAGCGCGCGCTTGATAAGCGTGAGGTCGGAAGTTCAAGTCTTCCCAGGCCCACCATTTTGGCCTCCGCTGCCTCGGGCTCAACGGATGCATTCGCGGATTTGACCTTGTGGCTTACCTTCTGGAAAGGGGCCATAGCTCAGTTGGGAGAGCGCGTGCTTTGCAAGCATGAGGCCGCCGGTTCGATTCCGGCTGGCTCCACCAGCCGGGCCGCCAACCTTTGGCTCTAGGCAACCCTTGGTTCCGAGCAACTTTGGCCGTTTCGCGGCATCGTCCAAACATAAGGTTTCGCTTTCCCGCGCATGGGTTTTTTCCTGTGCGCGCGGAACGCGGGTTATCTACCATCGTAAAGAGGAAATACATCCGATTGCTCCGGCGTTGTTTTCGCTGGGCAAGCGCTTCAGTCAGTGGGCGTAGCATGACCGCAACGTCCTCGGGTGTATTTGAAGCAAACTGGTCTTTTATGATCGAGCCCTTTAGGCTTGCCTTCCGGAACGGAATGCAGGTCTTCCGCCGCCGAGCGGTGGGCATCGATAATGAGAGCGATCAAGTGTCTTAAGGGTATCCGGTGGATGCCTTGGCGCTGAGAGGCGATGAAGGACGTAGTACGCTGCGATAAGTCACGGGGAGCCGCGAACAAGCTTTGATCCGTGAATTTCCGAATGGGGCAACCCACTTTCGATATCTGTAATTCTGAATTCTGGAGATTGCCGCAACGCGAGTTGCGTCAGCGTTCCAGGGTTCGGACTTACAGATATCAAACGAAGGTATTTGTTTTCCGAATCCATAGGGAACAAAAGCGAACCTGGGGAACTGAAACATCTAAGTACCCAGAGGAAAGGACATCAACGAGACTCCGTTAGTAGTGGCGAGCGAACGCGGACCAGGCCAGTGCTTGCGCAATTCTAACCGGAACCAATTGGAAAGTTGGGCCTAAGCGGGTGACAGCCCCGTACGGATTTCGAATTGCGCAAGCCTCGAGTAGGGCGGGACACGTGAAATCCTGTCTGAACATGGGGAGACCACTCTCCAAGCCTAAGTACTCCTCAGCGACCGATAGCGAACTAGTACCGTGAGGGAAAGGTGAAAAGCACCCCAACGAGGGGAGTGAAACAGTCCCTGAAACCGGATACCTACAAACAGTCGGAGCCCAAGATTCGTTCTGGGTGACGGCGTACCTTTTGTATAATGGGTCAGCGACTTAATTTGACGAGCAAGCTTAAGCCG
>CAVQZL010000032.1:90000-141199 GCA_963718265.1 uncultured Alphaproteobacteria bacterium
GGTTCAAATCCTGTCCCCGCAACCAAGCCCATCAATCACATAGTAGCTTGAAAAAAGTTCGTTTCTTATGAAAAGTCATTAGCGCACATTTAGCGCATTTCTGATGTGAACAATAGGACATTCGGTTTATTTCCTGATATTCCAAGGGCGACTTTCAGCTTCGATTCCATTTAATTGCGAAATACCAATGACTTATGAAATATCCCATGAAGCGGGCGATTGCTGAATTTGATATCACATTATGAGCACATACTACCCGTGATCAATCCCCACCGAAATGTCCGCTTTGATGTCCGGCTATGGTGTCGTCATAAATCATTTCATATCAGATTGTTATAGGAATCTCGCCTGGTTTAAGAAACCCTGAAATGTCCGGATAAAGGCGTTCTGCACCGGCAGGTGGCTAATCCCGAATTTATCACACAACGCACGTCTAGCCCTTGTGCGTGTTGTCGCGCCACGACGCGGTTTCCCATTGTCCCTGCAACGCGCGCGGCGGTGCGTGATTTAACAGAGTGGAGCTTATGCGTCTGGTGCTGGTCTCGATAAAGCGGCACGCTCATACCATCCGCGCGAGCGGCGGACGAGATGGACAACCGACAACATGACCGGCACTTCGACCAATACGCCCACGACAGTTGAGAGCGCCGCGCCTGACTGGAAACCGAAAAGGGCTATTGCCGTCGCCACGGCCAACTCAAAAAAGTTGCTGGCTCCGATCAACGCCGAAGGTCCGGCGACGCACCACGCGACACCCAAGCGCCGGTTTAGCCAGTAAGCCAGCCCCGCGTTGAAATAGACCTGTATCAGGATCGGCACCGCCAGGAGCGCAATGACGAGCGGCTGGCGCATGATCTGTTCGCCTTGCAGGCCGAACAGAAGCACCAGCGTCAGCAGCAGCGCCGCGAGGGATAGAGGAGCCAAGGCGCGAAGCGTTCGGGCAAGCGCCGCCTGCCCGCCTTGCATCAGCAGCATGCGTCGCCAGAGTTGTGCCACGATCACCGGCACCACGATATAGAGCACGACTGATAGAATGAGCGTGTTCCAAGGCACCGTGATGGAGGACAGGCCGAGCAGCAGCGCCACAAGCGGGGCGAAGGCCACCACCATGATCGTGTCATTGAGCGCGACCTGCGACAGGGTGAAATGCGGCTCGCCGTCCACGAGGTTCGACCAGACGAACACCATAGCCGTGCAGGGAGCCGCCGCGAGCAGGATCAGCCCGGCGATATAGCCGTCGATCTGACCGGCAGGCAGGAGCGGCCGGAACAAATGGGCAATAAACAGCCAGCCGAGCAGCGCCATCGAGAAAGGCTTGACCAGCCAATTGACCCCGACGGTCGCCGCGATTCCGCGCCAGTGATTTCCTACTTGTCCGAGCGCGGCAGGGTCGATCTTCAGTAGCATCGGCACGATCATCAGCCAGACCAGCACCGCAACCGGCAGATTGACTTGTGCTACTGTCGCAGCGCCGAGCGCATGGAACACGCTTGGCACGGCCTGCCCGAGGCCAATGCCGGCGACAATGCAGAGTGCGACCCAGAGCGTCAGGAACCGCTCGAATGTCCCCATGGACGGGGCTTTTCCTGCTTCGCGACTGTCCACGACAATTATCGTTTCGTTCATGCGCTTGTCTTTCCACCCTCGGCATCGTCTTCCATGTCGTCGATTTCCTTGAGGCGCTTCGTTAGTGAGAGCTTGTCGAGACTTTTGATCGGTATGGCGCTGAAGACCACGATCCTGTTTTTCAGATAGATGAACGCTTGGTTGAAGGCGCGTTCCTTCTCAAGATCGGTTCCTTCGACGGCGGCGGGGTCTTCAATGTCCCAATGCCCCGTCATCGGCAGGCCAAGCCATACCGGACAGGTTTCGCCCGCCGCGCTGTCACAGACGGTGAACACGAAATCGAGTGTCGGCGCGTCCGGCCCCGTGAATTCGTCCCAGCCTTTCGAGCAAAATCCCTCGACCGGATAGCCGTAGGCTTCGAGCGTTTTCAGCGCGAAGGGATTGACGCGGCCTTTGGGGTGGCTTCCGGCGGAATAGGCATTGAAACGTCCGCCCCCATTCTTGCGCAGAATGCTTTCGGCGAGGATCGAGCGGGCGCTGTTGCCGGTGCAGAGAAACAGGACGTTGAACGCGCGGTCAGTCATGGACACGAGCCTTCCGTGTGCGGCAAGAGGTGAGATCGGCGACGAGCGGCGCACATATGTCAGGACGCCCACCGCAGCAATCCTTGAGAAGGAACAACGTGACTTCGCGAAATCGAGAGAGATCGGCGCGGTAAATAATGGAACGACTTTGCCGCTCCCCAATGACCAGACCCGCGCGAGCAAGAATGGCGAGATGCGCCGACATGGTGTTTTGCGGCACAGTCATGAGGCGGGCGAGTTCGCCAGCAGGAACGCCCTTTGGTTCTTTCTTGACGAGCAGCCGGAAGGTGTCGAGGCGCGTCGGTTGCGCGAGCGCCGCGAGGGCAGCGATTGCTTCTGTATTATCCATGTATCCAGTATTACAGATATATATAACGATTGCAAGACAGCGTACATTAATCGAGACTCACACGCCTGAAAAAAGCCCTTGATCCATAAGGGCTTTTTCGGTGCATAAATCAGGTGCAAAATGCGGCGCTTCGTTCGCGCCTAATTCCCTTGTTTCAGCTCGCTCGTGACACGGAGAAGGCGTGTCGACGGTTCGGGCGGATTGTCGAGGAGATCGAGCACGCGCAAGGAATCGCGCTCTGTTAGAGTCAGCTTTTGAGTCTCGGTTGACTCAGCGTCGCGCTGCATGGCCTCGATCCATTCTTCGTGAAGTTCAGTCATCAGACCAACGCGTCGCTTGACATCATTCCGTGCGTTGAACGCTCCGCGAACGGGAGGCGGCTTCGAGAGCGAGAAACCGGCGGCGCATTTCGGCGAAGAAGCGTGGCGGCAGGAAGCCGTAGGCGACCGAGTTGTCGTCTTGATCGTCGATGCGGCGCAGGTCGGGGCCGGGCCAGTCGAACAGATTGCTTTCGGAGAGGACGACCCATGAGCGTTCCGTGTCGAGGCCAAGATGTTGTTTGACAGCGGGCGGCAGTTCGAGCGCTTCGCCGATGTTGTCCGGCGGGCTGTGCGTGACGGGGACGACAAGGACTTGCGTTTCGCCGTCATGATGGCGCGCCGCTAAAATAATGGCGCAGGGGCGGTCTTTCGTGCCTTCCTCGCGGCCTTCGCGATGTTCCCGCCACCAAAGATAAGAATAACGAATGACGAGGCCGAGTTCCGGCTTTGGCAGACTCACGGCGTCCAGTCTTTGAGGAGGTCATCGAGGGGCCGGTGGCGCGGGTCCATCTCGGAGTTCTTCACGGCCTCGATCATTTCCTCAGGGAGTTCGCCGGTGGCGAAGACCTTCCGGTCACGCCGCTTGAGGCGGAGATATTCTTCCGCCGAGATCATGACCGTCCGGTCACGACCGTTGCGGGTGACAATCACGGGCTGGCTCAAAGCCGCATCCTGATAGCGGCCAACTTCCTTGCCGAATTCAGTCGAGGATACGCGGATCATATCGTTCATACTCACCTTCCGGATATTCCGTATTATAGCTGAAACACGGGAAAAAATCCACTGCCTTTCCGCGCCGTCCTTTCCCTCCATTGCCAAGCCTCTCAATATATGACAATATCATTTATAAATCAGTATGTTACTGAGACATAATGGGATCGTTGCCGACGTTTCCCGCGATCCCTCTTTCTTTTATGATCTCACGCATGGGTACGTCCTTTGCCATGCGTGACCGCGACCAGGCTCACGTCAGCACGGGAGGTTGATCCTCAGCGGCGGGGTCGGCGATCCAGTTACCCTTAAGTTCCATTCAGGCCTTCGCCGTGGGGAAAGCCCTTCGGCTTTCCAGAGAATAATTTGCAGAAAAAGGAGGTCGTCAGGCCAAGCCAAGCGCCCGTCATCGCTAGCTCGACGGGCGGCCTGCACGGCCCATAAGCGTTATATCGGAAGCCGTGAGACAGCTTTTGAATTGCACGACTTCATCCGAATTTCTACGTGCGGCGTCACTGGGGTATTCTCGCGTGCAGAAAAATCGCCGCTAACACACTTTTCGTGATTTTTGAGCAAAACAGCCGAAAATCTAACACATGTGTTAGCACATATAGGCCAATAATCGTGAATTACAGAACATTATCAATTAGGGCCTGTTGAGATTCATCGTGAGTTTATGACGGCTGCGACGAGATTGATCATCGCTTTGAAGCTTTGATCGGTTTTGTCGCTGCGCAGGGCGATACGCTTGAACTCTTTGAGTTTGCAGAAGAAATTTTCGATCAGGTGTCGCCATTTGTAGATTTCTGCGTCGATAGTGAGTGGCTGGCTGCGCCGCGGATGCTGGGATATGACGATCTTAGCGCCGCGTTCATTCAAATCCGCGATGATGGCGTTGCTGTCGAATGCCTTGTCGGCGATGAGCCCGCCAAATTCAACCCCGTCGATGAGCGGTTGAACGCCGACTGTATCGAACCGCTGTCCCGGCATCAGCACGAAACGGACAAGATTGCCGAGAGCATCGGTGAGGGCGAGAATTTTGGTCGTCATGCCGCCCTTGGAGCGGCCTATGGCCTGATTTTGAGTCCCCCTTTTGCGCCCTGTCCGTGGCGATGAACTTTGACGATGGTGGCATCGGCCATGGCGTACTCCATGTCCGGCGGATCCGAGCAAGCCTCAAAAAGGCGCGTGAAAACATCGGCTTTGACCCAATCGCGGTACCGCTTGAACACGGTGTTCCAGTGACCGAAAAAGACCGGCAGATCACGCCACGGGCTTCCTGTCCGCGCAATCCAAAGAACCGCCTCTATGAAGCGGCGGTTGTCTCCGCCGCTTCGCCCCGGATCCGTCCGCTTGCCCAGGCAATGCGGCTCCATCCTCGCCCATTGGGCGTCCGTCAAAACGAATCGTTCCATCCAAAGCTTGAATCACATGCCCCCGCAAAAGGGAATCCTAAATCTCAACAGGCCCTAGCATTACAGTTGCTTTTTTGATCTGAAGTGAGCGCGTTGAGCGGCAGCCTGGTGAGCCCTTCGCCAGAGTGACCATGCGATGATATGTGCGGGTTGAATGCGCTTTCGCGCAAGTCTACTAGCGATGCGGCGGATTTCCTGGATTGACCAGCGGATCAGTGGCGGCGTGATAATGTTTCGGCTTTTGCCGGGGGGCGGCGCTTCGTTTTTTTTGGCATCAGATTAGCGCGATGCCGGATCGTGGCCATCATGGCGAAGGCGAGCATCACCAGCGACACGTGACGATGCCAGCCATGCCATGACCTGCTCTCGTTATGATCGGATGGCGTACTCCATGTCCGGCGGATCCGAGCAAGCCTCAAAAAGGCGCGTGAAAACATCGGCTTTGACCCAATCGCGGTACCGCTTGAACACGGTGTTCCAGTGACCGAAAAAGACCGGCAGATCACGCCACGGGCTTCCTGTCCGCGCAATCCAAAGAACCGCCTCTATGAAGCGGCGGTTGTCTCCGCCGCTTCGCCCCGGATCCGTCCGCTTGCCCAGGCAATGCGGCTCCATCCTCGCCCATTGGGCGTCCGTCAAAACAAATCGTTCCATCCAAAGCTTGAATCACATGCCCCCGCAAAAGGGAATCCTAAATCTCAACAGGCCCTAGTCCGAACTCGTTTTTCGCGGTCTCAAAACTGTCCTCGATCGCCCAGCGATGGCCTTCGACCGCCACCAGCGTTTCGATGGATGTTCCCGCTGGACACCAGGTGGTGAAGAAGGCGAGATCGCCATCGGCGATGTGGCGACGGATCAGCACACCGCGCGTCCACAGACCTTGATTTGCGCGGGTGAATTCTCCGGCCTCAAGATCGGCCAATTCGAGATAACACCAATCATCCAGCCGCGGTCCTTTGGTTCCGGCTCCTGCCGACAGACGCTTCCAGTCGGACGGGCGCCGCGTCCGGGCGATGTCTTCTGCCTTGCCCGCGACAGGCTGCCGCTTGCCCCAGGATTGAAATACATGAGCGCTGCTGACCCCGAGCACGTAGCCTTTGCCTGCAAGGCGTAGTTGCTGTTCGATGTCGCCAACACCGTAGACGGTATCACCGGCAACCCACTTGAACGGTACAGACGCGGCTATCGCGCGTGCGATCATTCTCGTCGCAAGCGTGGGTTTGGTTGCAAAGCCGATATCGGGAGGCACGTATGCAGCTTCCAGGCGATCTGGATCGTCGGTCCATTCCTTCGGAAGATAAAGCGCACGATCGATGAAGGCATGACCGTGGCGCGAAACGTAAGCAGCGAAGACTCCGATCTGACAGTTCGTGATCTTGCCCGCCGAACCGGTGTATTGCCGTGCCACTCCGCACGATGCCTTGCCCTGTTTGAGAAAGCCGGTCTCGTCGATCACCAGCACCGTATCGTCATCCGCCAGGTGCTCAATGACATACTCCCGTACGATGTCGCGCAGGGCATCAGCGTCCCAATCCCTGCGGCCCAGGATTGCCTGCTGCCGCCATGGGCCGGGATCGCCAGCCGCCTCCGCACGCATCCAACCGGTCTTGCGCCGCTCATCTCCCAGCAGGCCTTCCAGGAACAGACCTGCATTCGTCGCAACACGCTCTTGCGTGAACAATGGACGTATCCGCTTCTTGACCTCTCGAAGCGACGCCGCCCACACCGCAAGCGTCTCCTCAATCGACGCTGCCGGCGTCCACGATCTCCGAATCATGGTTGCCCATAGATTCAGATGCTCTCCAAAAAAGCAACTGTAATGCTAGAGCGGTATCCGAACGGGGTGAATTGCTGAGGGATTCCCGAATCGGTTGAATTTCTGATTCATGATTCCTGCCGCGCAAAGGAGGCGGCGGGGATGGCGCTTTCTGATGATCTTCGCAAGCGAGTAGTTGAAGCGGTCGTGTCGGGCGGGCTGTCGCGCAACGCAGCAGCCCAGCGCTTTGACGTGAGCATAGCCAGTGCGGTGCGCTGGGTGAAGCGCTATGAGACGACGGGAGAAATCTCGCCTGAGCCTTCGGGCGGCGACCGCCGTTCCGGCCGGATCGAGGTGCAGCGCGACTATCTTCTGGGTCTGATCCGGCGCAGGCCGGACATCACGCTCTTGGAAATCCAAGAGCGGCTGATTGAGAATTGCGGCGAGCGTTTCGCGGTTTCCGTGCTTTGGCGCTTCTTCGATCGCCACAACATCACATTTAAAAAAAGACCGCGCACGCCGAGGAGCAGCAGCGCCCGGACGTTTTGAAGCAACGCCGGCAATGGTTCGCCGAGCAACTCGATCTCGATCCAAGGACGCTCGTTTTCATCGATGAGACCGGGGCCTCCAGCAATCTGGCGCGCAAAGGCGGACGCTGCCTTCGCGGACGGCGGCTGCGCGTCGGCATTCCGCATGGTCATTACAAGACGATCACGCTCATCGCAGGCTTGCGCCTTTCCGGACTTGCGGCGACGAAGGTTTTCGACCGGCCGATCAACGCCGCCTTGTTCGAAGAATGGGTGGAAAAATGCCTGGTTCCCACGCTGGCCCCCGGCGATATTGTCGTCATGGACAATCTGCCCGCCCACAAAGGGCCGCGGGTGGAGGAGCTGATAAAAGACGCCGGTGCCGACTTGCGATATCTGCCGCCCTACAGCCCGGACATGAACCCTATCGAAAAAGCCTATTCAAAGCTGAAGGCCTACTTACGCAAAATCGCCGAGCGTACCATCGCCGGCTTGATGAGCGCCCTCCAAGCCTGCGCCGATATCTTCAAGCCTACCGAATGCCAAAACTACTTCTCAGCCTGTGGATATGATACAGAGTGATCGGAGTCCGCTCTAATTGGCAATTGGATTATCGGTCTCATAACCTGAAGGTCACAGGTTCAAATCCTGTCCCCGCAACCAAGTCAAGTCCCTGCAATTGCCTGGTTTTCGAGGGCTTTTTGTAGTGGGAATCACAACCTCAGCGCGACGGGAAGCCCAGACGATTCCGCCAATCATGAATGTGCTCTAGCGGCTGTTCGGAAAGGCCGCCATGGAGCGTAGCCGCCGCGGCGCTTTTACAAGCGTGCCGGAACCTGAGCGCGCCCTCCATGACTATATCGAATGCAACAATGCCAATCCGCCGCCTTTCGGTTGGACAAAATACGCCAACGCAATCATACTCAAGGTCAATCGCGGTCGCGCGGCGCTAAGTATGCCCAAGCTCGCGAGCCACGACCGATTGTAATCCTTTGCACGAGACACTACTCTAGCGAGAGCCGCTCTTCGAGGGCTGTGCGGTGGGCGGCCTCGATACTTCGACGTCCTGCGGCCCGCGAACCCAGTAATCGATGCCAGCCCAGCGAATGTGGCGGGAGCCGAGCGCCGAAAACACGCATACCGCATGAAAGCTCCACCAGAAGGGGCGCAGCCACCGTTCGACCCGCCAGTATGTAGGCTGTCCGGCTGTCGTCGCCTCTCCCCACAACGCGAAAACGATTTTGCGCCGACACTGGTAACGAATTTCGCCCAGGACGAGAGATACGCCAATGAGAACGGTGGCGAGGATACTCCCTTGCAAGGCCATGCTCAGGGCAGTGAGCGCGGCGGCGATGGGGAAGAGCGTTCCGAGTGCCGCCAGCGCCCAAAGGTCACGGCTATATAGCCAGAGGATGCGATATTGGCGCCGCCCAAACGATAGAGCTTCGCGCCAACTCATGGCTACGGGCGAGAGGAGGAGAATCTGGCGCGGCGAATGGACCTCGTATCCTGCACTCTCGAAGGCACGTGTCATTTGCGCGTCGTCGCTGATCGCGCCTGTCCAGTAGCGGCGGATGTCGATGCGTTCCAGCGTCGTGCGCCGCATGGCCATCGTGCCGCCCCAGCAATGGTTAATGATCGAAGGGAGTCTCGGCACCGTCACAATGGATGCATTCGCCGCCGCGACGATGGCCGAACTCACCCGATTGTCGGCCGGGATGATCCAGCGGTAACCAGTGACCGCGTCGCGCCCCGTGTTGACCAGAGCGGCAACGAGCCGGGAAAGCCACTCGGGCGCCGGCAGCGTGTCAGCGTCGACGAAAGCCACGATCTCATCGCTGGGCTCGATTGCGTCGAGAGCGGCGAGCAAATTCCAGACCTTCTGACCGGTCCGTCCGGATTGGCCGGCGACAACCGTGCGAAGGAGTGCTCCTGGCCGTTTCGATTCCTCCATTGCCATTGCGAAGGCAGGATCTTCCTCGGACTCGACCGCTGCGATGATCCGATAATCCGGATAGGCTTGATGGCGTAGCCGGCCGAAGAAGGCGCGCGACAGGTCCGAAGCGTTCTTCACGGCCACGACGACGACGACGGGGGGCGTGGTTCCGGGAACCTCGGTGAGCGGAAGGCCCCATGTGTAACGCCATGCCGAAACCGTATTTGCGATCGCGATCGCGATCCACGCGGCCACAAGAATGCCGGCGATGGTAGTCATTGCAGAGTTGTGTCCTGGCTCGGCCGCCGCGCCGTGAGAAGCAGTCCCGCGCCCTCGTCCTTGGTTACCGGCGTGCCAAGCAACCAGTGAGCAAGACGGCCGCCGAGCAGGCCAAAGGCCGCGGCGGCGTGCCAAGACCCAGCACCCCGAAAATGCTCCCCCGTGCATTTGAACGGGGAGCAACGCTCGATCCAATATACGAGCAAATCATGGCCGCCCCATGGGACATGCTCGATACCGTCAACAAGAGCATCGGCGCCGTTTGCAAGTTCGGCGAGAGCGGATCTTGTCCACCACGTCAAATGGTGGGGCGGCGCATTGAGCAGAAAATTTGGGATGCGGGTCAACGCGGATGGGACGTGCGGTACGCCAACGAAGATAAGGCCGCCGGGTTTCGCCGCTTGTACCATCTGAGCGAAAAGGGCCGCCGGTTTCCTGACATGTTCGAGAACCTGAAAGGCACAGACGGCGTCGTAAGAGCCCGCATGCGCGACAAGATGCTGAGCGAGCGTTTCGTTGCGCACGCCATCGGGCGCGCCGCATTCGGCGAAGTGCGGGTCGAGCCCTGTGTAAGCCGCCTGCGGCACGCATGACCGGAAGCTGGCAAACCCGCACCCGACATCGAGGACGCGCGCACCTGCTTGAATTTGCCCCGCGGCGATCAGAAACTCGTGGCGGATGGCGTTATGTGAATAAAGCCTTTTGGCATTCACCCTCGCGTAGAACTGAAGATAAAACGTGTGGTCTCCTTCAAGAGGAGGATCGAAAAAATAAAGACCTGCAGGTGACTCCCATAATCCAAATCGATCCACCCCGCAAAAGCTCGGACCAGAATCCGTCTTGAACTCAATACGCCAAAGATCGGTGAGGAGCCGGGCCGCCACCCACTGAACAAGCCGGATGGCCGGACGCCCTGTCACCGGACAGGCGGGTGCAGTTTGTTGAGGCATTTTCCAGGGTGCCAAGGGGATTCGAGACGGGCAAGAAGGATTCCATGAAATCTGATAGATTGCAAACTCGTCCGCCATGCTTCAATTTCTATTCGGGCGGTGCGTTACGTTCTATAACCACAATGCCCGCCATGCGCGTGGGCTGGTAGAGTGCTGAACTCACGAAATCTTTCCATCAAGCTTTCGCGGATTCGCAACAAATGGCTCATTGCGCGAAGCCGGATCTTCGATCGCAAATGGTACCTTACCGAATATCTTGAGAGCGGCGCCGCGGGGGTGGATCCGATCCTCCACTATCTGCTTAGCGGCGCGGAGCGGGGTTACCGGCCTCATCTTTTATTCGATCCAGCTTGGTATATGAACGCGCGCGGACGCCGGCAGCGCGATCCAAATCCCCTCATTGATTACATAAAATACGGCGCGCTTGAGGGCTTCGAGCCGTCTCCCTATTTTGCAACCGCGTTCTATCGAAAAGTCGCTGGCGGCACCGCCGGTTTGACGCCGCTTGGACATTTCGTGGCTTACGGGCTACCGCGCGGCCTTACGCCGACGCCCCTGTTCGACCGGACATGGTATTTGGAAAACAATCCTGACGTGCGGCGCGCGGGCTTCGACCCGTTTCTCCATTTCGTGGCGTCTGGAGGGAAGGACGGCCGTTCGCCTGGTCCGCTGTTCGATTCGGCATGGTACATTATGAACAATGCCGATGTACGGGACGAGGGCATCGAGCCGCTGCACCATTATCTGGCGATTGGCGCGCGCGAAGGCCGCGACCCCTCCCGCTTTTTCGATACGGAGTTTTATGCCGCGGCCTACGCCAGGCTGGGCGCGGCGCGCGCGACGGCGTTGGATTTTTATGCCGGGCGCGGGCGCGAAGGGTGGCACAGCACCCATAAGATTCTTCCGCCACCCGCGTCCCCGAGCACCTATTTCGAGGACCTTCCCTGGCAAACACCTATGCCGTTGCCTGGCGCCGGCGAGGCGCCGTTTCGTATCATGATCGTCGATGTTGGAGAAGCCGCCGGAAGGGATCCCGCACGGCTGAGCCAGCTCTTAACGGCGCTTGTTGCGTTGCCGGGATTGGACGTGCATTGCGTGACCAACGCGGCCATGCAAGCGATCCCAGGGGTTGCGGTTCTCGACTTGTCGCGGCCGGATCTCGCTTCGATCGACACCAGCATTGTCCTCGATCGCGTGCTACGGGCGTTGAATTTTCGGGACCCGAAGGGGCTTGTTTGCGAGGCGGCCTGCGCCGCTTTGCCGCTCGCCCGGACATGCGTTGACATCGGTCTGCCGTACCACAATCTCATGGGTTCAGGGCAGCTCACCGTCGAGGGTAGGGCGGAACTATTGGCTCGCCACGTCGCCTATCGCGCGCCCCGTCACATGACAATTTCCGCAATCGTTCCAAACTACAATCACGCCCGTTATCTCGATGTGAGGCTCAAGTCGATTTTTGAGCAACGATTGCGTCCGGACGAAATTATATTTCTCGACGATGGGTCGAGCGACAACAGTTTGGAGATCGCACGGGCATGGCAGGCGCGGTCGAAAATTCCCTTCGCGATCGCTGCAAATGCGTTGAACAGCGGCTCGCCGGTTAAGCAATGGGCAAAAGGAGTCGAAAGGGCTCGCGGGGACCTCGTCTGGATCGCGGAGAGCGATGATTCGTCTTGCCCGCGCTTTCTCGAGCGCATGGCCGCCTCCTTTATAGATCCGGATGTTGTGGTCGCCTATTGCAATTCGCAAGTGATCGGAATGGAAGGAGAAATCCTCTCTTCAACCTACCGATTCTATACCGATTCGCTCAGCGAAACAAAATGGCTGGGAGCATATGTCGAGACGGGCCAGCGCGAAATCGCCGAGGCTCTTTCCATCAAGAATACAATTCCCAACGTAAGCGCGGTTCTCTTCCGGCGCGACGCGCTCAACGAAAGTTTGAGCGCCGCTGAGGGTTTGCGCTATTGCGGCGATTGGGCGATTTACGCCGCGTGCCTGCGCAGGGGAAAAATCGCCTTCTGTCCGCGTGCCCTTAACAAACACAGGCGGCCGCCAGGGAGTTTGACGCAAGAAGGTGAACACGATGCAAAAGCGGTGCAGGAAGCCGTCGCCATCAAACTTTCGATTTTCGGCAATGTGCCGTGCGACGGGCGGGTCATCTGGTTGAGCCTTGCCCAAACCGTTTTCGAATATGAAATTCGATCCAAATCAGGCGGCGGCAAGCGCCCCGCATTCACAATGAACCGAGAGCTCGCCGATTGCCTCGAAAAATTGCGGTGCTTCCTTGCCGGGCAAGGGCACCAATTTCCAGGCGATACAACCGAGTTCGCAGCCTATCTGCGGGGCGTCGCGGCGCAATCAACGTTCCTTCACGCGACAGACCTTCCCGGCTTCGTGAACGGCATTCTGCAGGAACTCAAAACCATCGCCATTCGCGGATAAGTGGCCTCAGGCATCGCCCCAAGATTTGCAATACGGCCAGATGATCGTCCAGCAAGCGCATGCGAAACCCGATCTGGCAGACCGATTAAGCCATTCCAGCCCAACACCCGGATAAATTGAGTTCGTATTCTGGGCACGGAGACCCCGACAGAAAGGCCAGCCGGCGGCTCAATTAGCCAACAAGGTAAAACTTGCCCATTCCCGAACATCGAAACGCAACGGCAAGGTGGCAAATTTGCGGGGAGAATCAGGTGAGAAGCGCAGGGATGCCGGCGGCCCTCCGCGCCGATTGTCGAAACAATTTCCCGGACCCAGCGTTTGGTGGCGCCGAAACTACGATCCGGACCGAACGGGATGAACGATGCAGCGCGTATATGGCAGCCTTTCCGGACATTATGATCTTTGGCTCGTTTTTCTTGCGGGCTTGATCTGCGTTTGCACGTGCTTGGTATCCACGAATCTTTTCGTCCGTGCCAATGACGCAGAGAGGGACCGGCCGCTTCCGTGGTTGTTCGTGGCGGCCGCAATCTTTGGCGCGGGCGTGTGGGCAACCCATTTTGTTTTCGAGTTAGCGTATGAGTCGGGTTTTCCCATCAGCTACGATCCTGGTCTGACAGGGATTTCGTTCTTGGCCGTGATTGGAGCCGTCTGGCTCGGGATGTTTGTCGTGCACCGGTTTACGGCTCCAGTTCTAGGCGGGGCCATCATCGGGGCGGGCATCGCCGCTGTGCACTGCATAGGGTTGGCGGCGTTGCGGGCGCCCGCCCAATTGCACTGGGACGGCGCCTACATTCCGATGTCGGTCGCGATTGTCATGACCGGCACCGCCACCGCGATGCGTATCTTGACGCGGGAACCGGTCTTGTGGGGCCGACTCATGGCCGTGATGCTGCTCGTCCTGGGGATTGCCGGACATCATTTCGCGGCCATGGCGGCCCTTACTTTTGTGCCAGACGCACTTGTCGCGGTGCCCGGCCACGCCGTTGCCGCCGCTGTCCTCGCGATAACACTCGCCACGGTAATTGCGTTCGTCGCCGCGCTCGGCCTCCTGGGCGTGACCGCGGATAATTATTTGGCGGAGCGGCTCCGGTGCGGCGCGGAACATCTGGCGCGCGCTCAGCGGATCGCTCATACCGGCAGCATCGAACAGGATTTGCGGACCGGCATCATCACATGGTCCGTCGAAACCTACCGAATCTTCGGTCTAGATCCGAACCGGCCGCCGCCCGTGGGGGAAGCGTTCCTCGCTCTCTTCCATCCTGACGATCGCGCCGCATGCGAATCGCAGGGACCCGCTCACCAAGCCGCCGCCGCGGGCCAGTTTCACAACATGCCGTCCGACCTCCGGTTTCGCATCGTCCAGCCTGGCGGCGGGGTGCGACGGGTTCACCACGAATCCGAATTGGTTCTGGATCAAACTGGCGCGGCGGTCCACTGGATCGGGACATACAGGGATGTAACCGAGGCTTACGAGGCGGAAAAATCGCTCAAATTGGTTTTCGAAGAAAATCCGGTTCCAATGTGGCTTTTCGATCCGGAAACCCTGAAATTTTTGGCCGTGAACGACGCGGCGGCTATTCTTTACGGATATGATAGAGAGTCGTTTTTGAAGATGTCCTTGCTCGATCTTGTGCCCCAAAAGGACGGGGACGCTGTCGGGCAAGCGATTCGAAGCAATCCCGGCGCGGACGGAAACCCGAGTCATCTTTGGCAACATGTCAAGGCAGATGGGACGGAAATCGACGTCCTCACATATTGGCGCCAGACCATGTTTTGCGACGGGCGTGCGCAGCTCGTCGCGATCGTAGATTTGACGGCAAAGCGGCAGGCCGAGGCACGCATCGACCATATGGCGCATCACGATGCACTGACTGGTTTGGCAAACCGGGTGTTGTTTAACAAGTGTCTGGAAGACGCATTGGCGCGCGTGCGCCGAGACCGGGAAAAGCTCGCTGTACTTTATCTCGATCTCGATCAATTCAAGACCGTCAACGACGGCTTGGGTCACCCCGCAGGGGACAAGGTCCTGGTGGCGGCTGCGGAGCGTCTCCGTGCGTGCTTGCGCGCCTACGACATGGTCGCTCGATTCGGCGGCGACGAATTCGCGGTCTTGCAATTGGGGCTCGCCGGACCGCATGAGGCGGGTGCCTTGGCCGATCGTATTGTGACGCGCTTGAGCGAGCCTTACGATATCGACGGTCAAGAGGCCGTAATCGGAGCCAGCGCCGGCATCGCGCTTGCACCAGCCGACGGCGAGACCTCCGAGCAACTTTTGGCGAACGCCGACATGGCGCTCTATCAGGCCAAGAAGAACGGCCGGCGCACTTACTGCTTTTACCGCGACGGTATGGGTGCCGGCCTTCGCGCCAGCCACTCTCTAGGACTCGATTTGCGCAGAGCGCTCGCAGGTGGCGAATTAGAAGTCTATTATCAGCCGCTCGTCACGCTTGAGACCGGAGTCATTTCCGGCTTCGAGGCTCTGCTACGCTGGCACCATCCTTTGCGCGGGACGGTGCCTCCGGCGAAGTTCATACCGGTTGCCGAGGAGACCGGCTTGATTGTCCCGATCGGCGAATGGGTGCTGCGTCAAGCCTGCAGCGAGGCGGCGCGATGGCCAAATGAAATGAAAGTCGCGGTAAATCTTTCGCCGGTGCAGTTCAAGAGAGGTAATTTACCGCAGGTGGTGTTCGCGACGCTCGCGAGCGCGGGGCTGCCCGCGGCGCGGCTCGAACTCGAGATCACGGAATCCATTCTTCTGGCGGATAGCGAAACCAACCTCGCCACTTTGCGCAGCTTGCGCGCGCTCGGCGTCGGCATTGCGATGGACGATTTCGGAACCGGTTATTCCGGCCTGAGCTATCTGCGCGACTTTCCATTCGACAAGATCAAAATCGACCGGTCCTTCATTTCCGAGCTTGGCGAGAGTGCGGATTGTTCGGCAATCATCCAGCTTGGATCGAGCCTCGGCATTCCCACGCTGGCGGAAGGCGTCGAGACGAGAAGCCAGCTCGAATGGTTGCGCCGGACGAGTTGCACCGAGATGCAAGGCTATCTGGTCAGCCGGCCAGTTCCCGCAAGCGAAATCGCGGCACTGCTGAGTCCGCGACAGATCGCCCAGAAAGCCGACGACTATCGTCTCACTGCATAGGGCGGAGCCCTCAGCTTACTGGAACACTTCACCGATTTTGTTTTGGAAGCGAAACCAACATGCGGCTTCTCTGTTCACGGGAAATTCAGGCTAACGGTCGCAATGTGGCAATGACAAGCGCCCCAGGACTTCGCCCTGAAAGGACCCCGGGCGCGGCAAAGTCAAGGAGATGTTAAGATGACTACCACGTTGAGGAAGGCCGCTATAAGCACCATCGCCGCTGTGGCCCTGGCAACTGGTATTACAGCGACTGCGACGCCGTCCATGGCGGGAGGCTGGCACGGTGGTCATGGCTGGCGCGGAGGCAGATGGCACGGCGGTTATGGCTGGAACGGAGGGGGCTGGTATGGCGGCGGCTATGGCTGGGGCGCACCGGTCGCCGCGGGTGTCCTCGGCGGGCTCGCACTCGGTGCGCTCGCAGGATCGGCCTATGCTTACGGCCCGAGCTATTATGGCACTTGCTATGTGCAAAATAGGCCGACCTATGATGGTTGGGGCAATTTTGCGGGCTTTCAACCGGTCCAGGTTTGCTATTGATATTGGGCCGCTGACCTGAAGCCCCGCTTGAAGGAAGGGCTTTAACTTTTTTTCAATTTTCGTCTGATCCAGCGCAACCTTTTCGGGCGGCCTGCGTTTAAGCTTCGAAGCAAGGAACTCACCGGCCGACTTTGCTGAGGTTGTGCCTTGGGCGCCCGGCTCACCAGACGGGAGGGAACGGGACTCATGATCAGGTCGCGCAACACAATCGGACAGCAGGCTCTCAAATATGCCATGACGGGAATTGCTGTTTCCTGTCTTGGAGCGGCGGTATTCGCGGCCCCGATGACGATCACCCCGAAAGCGAAGGTTTTTGGTCCCGCGCAGCGGACGAGCGAGACGAAAACAATCTATTCGCCTCTCGGAAACGGTCCGGCATTTCAGCTTGGCCACGCGGCGGCAGGCGAGGAGGAGGACTGCGTCAGGGTCACCCGCATAGTTGGCCCCGACGGGCGGGTCTATGTGATGCGCGGTTTAATTTGCCAGAATTAAGTCCGAACTGGTCTTCCAGAAATCGCTCCGGACCTGTTTCCACCGCGACATAAACGTTTGCCATTCGCGTCCTAGCCCGACTGAAACCGTTCGCCCGGTTTCCGGGCGAGGGCGTACTTTAGCTATGGCGCAGCGGCGATGGACGCCTAAAGACTGATCTTTTCGCCAAATTTTTCGGGCGCGGCTTATTCGTTGACGCTGCTCAAGCTCCGCCTTTTGCCTGCATCGAGGGGGGAGAATGAACCCTGCCCCACGGACCGCGCGACTTTTGCCCATTTTTTCTTTTTGTAACTGTATAATATTACATATTCTATAGCGTTCTATGCGATTTAGGCCTTGCCTCGACGACACCGCGCCGCTGCAAGCAAACAGACCTATTTGCGAAAAACGGGGCGTCGTCGCGAGACGTTCGGTTCTGCCTTATTTCAGCCGTGCATTTTTCCTGATATAGAGTAGCGAGATTTTTTTCGCCAACCCAAAGTAGAGCCTTGCGTGACCGTTCGTGAAAGGACCAGACTGGCGAGCACTCTCTAAATTGGGGAGTGAAGTTCCGGGAGGCCTTGTTAGAACATTGGTGTTGCTATGTGGTCCCGGTCGAATGCTGAACTTGACGTTTCGCCACGGCCCACCGCGGCCGCGGACCATTTGAACTACGGGGCGCCGCCGCAATTCGCTGAAAAAAGCATGAAATCTCCGGTGACGGTTCAGGGGATTTTTTGCGTAGCCCGTCGAGAACGTGATCGTGGCGCTCGATTTCGAAATTGGGACCGTTCATGCTAACGATTACCCTGGTCGATGACGACCGCAACATCCTCGATTCCGTGGCGATTGCCCTCGAAGGAGAAGGTTATCGCGTGCAGACCTATACGGATGGATCGACGGCGCTCGACGACTTGAAGAGCAATCCTCCCGATCTCGCAATTTTCGATATTAAAATGCCGCGGATGGACGGCATGGAATTGCTCCGCAAGTTTCGCCAGAAATCCGACGTGCCGGTGATCTTTTTAACCTCAAAGGATGAGGAGATCGACGAATTATTCGGGCTCAAAATGGGCGCCGACGATTTTATCCGCAAACCTTTCTCGCAACGGCTTCTCGTCGAGCGTGTGAAGGCCATTTTGCGACGTGCCAATCCCAAGGAACCTGGAACGCAGAAGGAATCCGAGGCGAAAATCCTCGAACGCGGTCTTCTGAAGATGGACCCGGAGCGCCATGCCTGCACTTGGAAGAATGACGCCGTGACCTTGACGGTCACCGAATTCTTGATCCTCCAAGCGCTCGCGACAAGGCCGGGAATCGTCAAAAGCCGCAATGCCCTGATGGATGCGGCCTACGATGATCAGGTCTATGTCGACGATCGCACGATCGACAGCCACATCAAGCGTTTGCGTAAGAAATTCAAGGCCGTCGATGATGAATTCGAAATGATCGAGACGCTATATGGCGTGGGCTACCGCTTCAAGGAATGAAGAACCACTGCCATGAGGCGATCGGTTTAGGCAAGCGGAGCGAGGCGCATTTGCCGCAACCGGCACCAAAGTTCAGGGCGTGATGGGAAAATGGCAGCCAGTTTCGCAGTAAGTCGAGCGAGCTTTTCGGCGGAGACCGTGGCGGCGCGATCCGCCATTATGCCCGGCGTAACTGCGATACGAAGCACTGGTCCTGTATTTGATCCGAATCGGGATTGGGTCCGGTCGCCGTTTCGGGCTTAAGCATAACATGTTGCGCCTCTGGAGGGGGATCGCCGGACAATGAGTGTCGAAGCACGCGAGAGCTTCGAAGGAGTGCCCCGCACGGCGCGGCGCGCCAAGCGCATACGCCGGAGTGTCGGCTTGCGGCTGCGCGGGTTTGCACGCGCCGCGGGCGCCCGTTTTGCATCCCCGCTAACCCGCCGCATCGTCGTTTTGAACCTAGGCGGGCTCGCGGCTCTCCTCATCGGCTTCCTTTACCTAAATCAGTTCCGCGAAGGATTGATTGAGGCCAAGGTGCAGAGTTTGCAGATCCAGGCCGAGATCATCGCCGCAGCGATCGCGGCATCGGCCACTGTCGAGACCGACTCGATTGCCATCGATCCCGAAAAGTTGCTTCACCTTGCCCCGGGCGAGAGTTACGCGTTCGCCGACGAAACCGCGCCGTCGCTGGAATTTTCGATTAATCCAGAGCGCATCGGGCCCGTGCTTCACAGGCTCGCTTCGCCGACGCGGACGCGGGCGCGAATCTACGATCGCGACGGCTATTTGTTGCTCGATTCGCACTCGCTGACGAGCCGGTCAAATATCATGCGCTATGACCTGCCGCCGCCCGCGCGACAGGAGCCGTCCTCGTGGTGGACTCGGGTCGGCATTGCCTTGAAGAGGCTGACTGGCCAGTCCGGCCTATCCCTCTATGAGGATCCGGGCGCCGGAAATGGTAAGAGCTATCCGGAAGTGGCGCGGGCGTTGAGCGGCGGCGCGCAATCGATCGTACGTGTCGATGCCCAGGGAGAAACCATTGTATTGGTCGCCGTGCCGATCCAACGTTTCCGGGCCGTGCGCGGCGCCTTGCTCCTTTCCACGCAAGGCGACGACGTAGACAAGATCATTGCTTCGGAACGCTGGGCTATAGTCCGGATCTTTCTGGTTTCCTCGGCCATCATGTTCCTCCTTTCCGTGTTCATCGCGGGAACGATAGCTGACCCCATAAGGCGCCTAGCATGGGCGGCGGAACGCGTGCGGCGAGGTACAAAGGCACGCCGAGAAATCCCTGATTTAACGGGCCGCGCAGATGAAATCGGCCATCTGTCTGGTGCGCTGCGCGATATGACCAAGGCCCTCTATGATCGCATCGAGGCGATTGAACGCTTTGCCGCCGATGTCGCGCACGAACTGAAAAACCCCCTTACATCCTTGCGCAGCGCCGTCGAAACTCTGCCGGTTGCCCGCTCACCGGACTCGCGCCAGCGGCTCTTGGCGATTATCGCGCATGACGTTCGCCGGCTCGATAGGTTGATCAGCGATATATCTGACGCATCCAGGCTTGATGCGGAAATGGCGCGCGACGACGTGGATCTGGTCGATCTTAAGCGCCTACTTGAAACCGTTGCCGCCATGGTCAATGTGGTCACCGATACCGGTGCCATCCGCGTCGAATTCTCCATCTCTTCCCCAGGGCCCTTGGAGGTTAGCCGCAGGCCAGCATACCTGGTTCTCGGGCACGATTCGCGCCTTGGCCAGGTTTTCAATAATCTCATTGACAATGCGAGATCGTTTTCGACCGCTGATGGAAGCGTTCGAGTGCGGTTGCGTCAGACCAAGGACCACACGTCCCACGGCAACACGCGCGACGGTTTCGAAATAATCATCGACGATGACGGCCCCGGTATTCCGGCCGATGCATTCGAACGGATATTCGAACGGTTTTATACTGACCGCCCCGGGCAGGGTTTCGGGCAGAACTCGGGCCTTGGGCTTTCCATTTCACGTCAAATTATTGAGGCCCATGGCGGGCGCATTTCGGCGCTCAACCGGATTGGTACCCTCGGCTCTGACGGATTGACTCCTGTTCTCGGTGCCCGCTTCGTTATATTTTTGCCGAAGGCGCAATAGACCTTGTCCATAAAACTGGACCGACCGGCGGCGAATGCGTGTGAAGTCGATCTCCATGCAAGCGCCATTGTGATTGGGGAAGCCGGCGTGCTCATTTTAGGGCCATCCGGCGCAGGAAAAAGTAGCCTGGCGTTCGCTATGATCGCGGCCGCCGGAGATGCGGGCAATTTCGCAAGGCTTGTGAGCGATGACCGGATCGGGATTGAACCCCGCGGCGGCCGCCTGATCGCCCATGGCCATCCAACGATCCTGGGCAAGATCGAACGACGCGGCTACGGAATCTTCGAAATACCGTTTTTGCCTGCAGCCGTTGTCCGGCTTGTGATTGGACTCGATGGTGAAGCACTGCCGCGGTATCCGGAGTGTGACCGCGATCGCATTGAGCTGGCGGGCGTCACACTCCCGTTCTTCTCGATGCGGCAAGATGCCGCGGCCGCCAGGCTTGCCCTCGCGGTCTTGGCAGATCCGCGCTGTCGGCGCAAACTTCCGTAGGCCTTATCAATGCGGTGCTGTCGTTCCTCGAACATGCCAAGCCTTTGGGTTCGAGCCGCCCTTTCCAGGCGAACTTCACGTCACTTGACTTTCCAATTCCAATGCGCCGCACAAAATGCCATGGACATATTTGCGACACGTGCAATTCTGCCCCCCAACTATACGCCGTTTGTGGTATTGCGTTATTGCCTTAACACGAAAACACCTGCGATGGGCGCCCCGCGTAGCTTTTGCCGGTCCTTGATAGTAAACCCATTTACCCAAGCGAAGCCGCCAGGCAGCGTGGCGGCGGATTTTTCCTTAAGTCCGTGGATGGTTCTTGTCTTGACGAACATTTCGCGCCGTGCCGGTCAGGCACGAAGTTCCTGATGAACCGGACCGTTCAATGATTGGAATCGTCCTCGTGACTCATGGCCAGCTCGCATCGGAATTTCGCGCCGCGTTGGAACATGTTGTCGGTCCGCAAAAGCAGCTGGAATCGGTCAGCATCGGGGCGGACGACGATATCGAACAGCGGCGCCAGGATATTGTTACCGCCGCCGCCAACGTCGACAGCGGCGCGGGCGTGGTCGTGCTCACCGATATGTTTGGTGGTACTCCCTCAAATCTCGCGATTTCGATTATGGATAGCGCCAATATCGAAGTCATCGCGGGGGTCAATCTGCCGATGCTCATTAAGCTCGCCTCGGTACGCGAAAGCTGCAATCTCGACCAGGCGGTGATTCAGGCTCAGGATGCGGGCCGCAAATATATCTATGTTGCGAGCCGGGTATTGAGCGGTACATGATCGAGGACCGTGCCATCCGACTTGAGCCCGGCGATGATTGTCCGGATTTCGAACCGCCCGGAGATACCCTCGTCCGCACCCTTGAAATCGTTAATCGCAAGGGACTCCATGCGCGCGCGACGGCGAAACTCGTGCAATGTATCGACGGGTTCGATGCCACTGTCACACTCAGCCGTTGCGGGGAAACCGTCGGTGGGGCCTCAATCATGGGTATTTTGACGCTTGGCGCCGGGCCGGGAATGACCATCACGGTTACCACGGCCGGCGCCCAGGCTGCGGAGGCAATGGAGGCAATCGCGGCGCTCGTGGCCAACCGCTTCGGCGAGGAAGAATAAGTGAGGCCACAATAGGTGGGCACTATTATTCAGCCCCCGCCATATTTGCGCAGCGACGCTGAGCCCCAGCGTGGACGAATCTAAATCCGCCGTCGAACAGCTTGCATCCGTGGCGAGTTCCTTGCCAAGCTCCACCCCCCATTGGTCAAAGGAATTGATGTTCCAAATGACCCTTGCAAAAAAAACTTGTGCTCGTAGAGGGCGATCAATTGGCCGAGCACGCGCGGCGACATTTGTTTATAGAGGAAAGTGCTCGACGGCCGGTTGCCTTCGAACACCTTGTGTGGAGCGAGCGCCTCGATCGCCTCGGGGCTCAAGGTTTGGTCCCTTAATCTAACCTGCCAGACAATGACCGGCGTTGCGATGCAGCCGCCGCGGCGTCGCACCATCTGGACACAAACCATGGGCCGTTACAGGCGGCCCATGGTGTTCCTTGCATCTTCGTCTTTTTAACTTAACGGCCGGCTTGTTCGAAGCTTCGACCTAAGGGCCAAGCAGACCGGACGAGTGTTACTGATTATAGGCGCGCTCGCCGTGATCGGTAATGTCGAGCCCTTCAAGCTCGGCCTGCTTCGTTGCTCTAAGGCCAATGGTCAGGTCGACGAGCTTGTAGAGGATCGCTGAACCAATACCAGACCAGCAGAGCGTAAAGAGCACGTTTTTCGTTTGGATTATCACCTGCGGAATCATGCTGTAATCCGCCGGCGAGGCAAAGCCAGGTTTGATCGTGTAGTCGGTGAGGCCCGTGCCGCCGAGGTAGGGCGCGACGAGAATACCGGTGCCGATCGCACCGAGGATGCCGCCGATGCAATGCACACCAAAGACATCGAGGGAATCATCGTACCCGAACATCGGCTTGACGTATGCGCAAAAAGAAAAGCACACCGAACCGGCGACCAAACCAAGCACGATTGATCCCATTGGCCCGGCAAAGCCGGATGCCGGCGTCACCGCGACGAGGCCCGCGACCGCGCCCGAGACCATGCCAAGCAACGAGGGCTTGCCCTTGAGTGCCCATTCCGTGAACATCCAACCAAGCGTCGCAGCTGCGGTCGCGACCATGGTGTTCACAAAAGCGAGCGAAGCCATTCCAGTTGCCTCGAGGTTCGAACCAGCGTTGAAGCCGAACCAGCCGACCCAAAGAAGCGACGAGCCGATCATCGACATCATGACCGAATGCGGCGGCTCGATATCACCCGGATAGCCGATCCGCTTGCCGATCATCAGGCAACCAACAAAACCTGCGATTCCAGCGTTGATATGGACCACCGTGCCGCCGGCAAAATCGAGCGCTCCCAATTTATAGAAAAAGCCGGCATTGTTGAGAACTGCATCGAGGTTCGCCTGCGCGGCCGCCTTGGCGGCATCGTCGGGGGCATCGGCAAGCGCCTTCGCGGCATCGCCGATCGCGTCCGGACCCGCCCAGTACCAAACGCCATGCGCGATCGGGAAATAAATAAATGTCACCCAAAGCAGGATAAAGACAAAGACCGCCGAAAACTTCATGCGTTCGGCGAAGGAGCCGATAATCAAGGCTGGGGTAATCATGGCGAAGGTCATCTGAAACACCATGTAAGTATATTCAGGAATAACGACGCCATTGGAAAAGGTCGCGACGTTCGAATCCGGGGTTATTCCTTTAAGAAAGGCCCGGTCAAACCCGCCGACGAGATTGTTCCATTGATACCCTTCGAGAAAGGCAAGCCCGCCTGCGGCGCCCGGCACCAATGCGTGGCTGCCTTCCGTAAAGGCGAGCGAATAACCGTAAAGGCACCAAATGACCCCAACCATCGCCACAATCGCGAACACCTGGGCGGCCAACGAGGCCGCGTTTTTCGGGCGCGCCATACCGGCGTAGAAAAGTGCAAGGCCAGGAATCGACATCATCAGGACGAGCGCCGACGAAGTCAGCATCCAGGCGTTATCGCCTTTATTTGGCACGGGGGCGGCGGTATCTGCAAAGGCTAGCCCGGCCGCACCGGCGGCCAGCAAAAGCCCTAGACCGATCGCCCGGGGAGCGATCCTTGGAAGCATACTATGGTTCATATCCAACTCCTGCGAAGCTCAAAAGGGGGAAGGGAGCGTTAGATGGCCTCGTTATCGTGTTCTCCGGTACGGATCCGGACCGCTTGATCGAGCGCGGTGACGAAAATCTTGCCGTCGCCAATCTCGCCGGTTCGAGCCGCCGAGGTGATGGCATCGATCGTCTGATTTACGAGATCGCCGGGCACCGCGACCTCGACCTTCAACTTGGGAAGAAAGCTGACCGCATATTCCGCCCCACGGTAGATTTCCGTGTGGCCCTTTTGGCGGCCGTAACCTTTGACTTCGGTCACAGTCATTCCGTGCGCGCCGAGCGCTGTCAGCGCGTCACGGACCTCGTCCAGCTTGAACGGCTTTATGATCGCAGTAACTATTTTCATGTTGCTTTCCTGCTTGCTCGACCTTGGGAAGTTTGAAACTGCTTGCGAACCGGCTCGTCGCCGCAGTGCCGGGCGCGAGGCATCGCGGTCATGCCTGGAGTTGCACAAAGCAAGCCGCGAGCCACATGCCAGATTGCGCAAATTTGCCGCCGTGAAACAAAAATACGGTGAGGCTCGGTTTGGTCAGCAGTAGGCCGCGAGGGCGTCCGAAACGCCATAGGAATTAAGTATTTGCTAAATTTGGAGTTGGGGTGGCGGCCGAAATCTATATGTCCGCGGTCGTTACCGATCACGAATTCGTGATCGGCAGATCACAAGATGAACGCTGACGATTTTAAGTATTGCATCAGAAGAGACGCTTTATCCCGCGCTCAAATCAAAACGCCCCGGCTGGATGGCTTGGGGCGGATAAGGCCTTCTTGGACAACCGAGGCAACTAGGCGGCCGTCATCCGTAAAGAGGAGCCCGCGCGCGAAACCGCGGGCGCCGCAGGATGTTGGGCTATCCTGCGCATAAAGAAGCCAAGTGTCCGCACGAAACGGCCGATGAAACCACAAGGCATGATCGAGGCTCGCGATCTGAAGACCGCTATCGAATACCGAATGACCGTGCGCGCCAAGCGCAGCATCGAGAAGTGTCATGTCGGAGAGATACGCAAGAACCGCGCGATGAATAGCTGGATCGCTGGGGAGCGGCCCGCTCGCGCGCAACCATACGTATTGTTCGGGGGCGCCCGCTTCGTGCCTCATATAACGGGGCAGATCGACAGGACGGACCTCGATGGGGCGGTCTTGGGCGAACCAGCGGCGAATGGCTTCCGGCATGACCGCGCCAAAGCGCTGCAGCATTTCGAATTCGCTCGGCAGGCTTTCCGGCAACGGAACCTTAGGCATCGAAACGGCGTGTTCGAGCCCGAACTCCTCGATCTGGAACGATGCCGAGAGAGAGAAAATCGCGCGGCCGTGCTGGATTGCGTTGCAGCGCCGCGTCGTAAAACTCTTCCCGTCGCGGATCCGGTCGACTTCATAGACAATTGGCACGGCTGGATCGCCCGGCAAAAGAAAATAGCCATGCAATGAATGCGGCGCGCGTCTTTCAACCGTGCGGGCCGCCGCGACGAGGGCTTGCGCGACCACAAGCCCGCCGAACACGCGTTGCCAGCCAACTTGCGGGCTGCGCCCGCGAAAAATATTTTCCTCGATCCGTTCAAGATCGAGAATAGCCAAAAGTTCTTCGACGGCATTCGACATGGCGCGCGCGACGTCCTTTCCGGAAGCCTGACGTGAGCCTTGCGGCGGCTCAGTCAAGCGCCAACCGGTAACGCCATCTTCCGACCGCCGCTCTATCCATCCAGAGGACGCGCCTCTTCCGGAAGCATGATTGGGATGCCGTCGCGGATCGGATAGGCAAGTTTTGCCGCGCGGGAAATCAATTCCTGGTTCTGCGCGTCGTATTCGAGGGTCGTCTTGGTGCGCGGACACACCAGGATTTCCAGCAGCCGTGGATCGATCCGGGAAGGCTCGGGAGCGTCTTGCTTGCCTGACTCTTTTTCCTTACCCGCCATAGGTGCGTCCTCCTGCATTCGCCGTTTTATGTGGAAAGTTGGGCTGACCGAACCACCCCGTGGTTTAAGTAGGCCGTCTGCGGAAAGCTATTGCCGGATTTTGGGTAATGACAACGCTGAAACGAAGATTTCACCTCGATTGCCGCAGCAAGTCATTTCCTCCCGCCTTAATGCAAAGGCGTCGGCGTGCTTCTTCCACGGGCGAGTTCGATTTCGGTAATCGCGACAAGCACATCTGCCCGCCCTTTCAGGTCGCGGGCTTCGAGAAGTGCCTGCTTTTCCTTCGGGCTGCACGGGCTCATCATGGACAGCGCATTGACGAGCGCCTCGTTTGGCGCGTCGTGGATGCTGTTCCAATCGATCTGGAGATGATTGGTCTCGGCGAAGTCGCGCAAAGTGCGCAAGACGCCGTCGCGATCGACCTGGTCCTCGCCCGCGCGGGGACTGAAATCGACGGCAAACGGACTGAAATCGGCGCGGCATTGCCGGTAGGGTGTCACCGCAGCGACTTCCTCGACGATCTTGAACCGCGCGATGCCGGTTAGCGTGACGAAATAGCGCCCGTCGCCGGTTTCGGCGAGCTGGGTGATCCGCCCGGCGCAACCGACCGAAAATAGGGCCGGCACGGCGGTCCCCGGTGCCGCCTCGGGATCGGGTTGGATCATTCCGACAATCCGCTCGCCTTTCAGGGCATCGTCGACCATGGCGAGGTAGCGCTGCTCGAAAACATTAAGAGGCAATTCGCCGCGCGGCAGCAACAAAGCGCCTGCAAGCGGAAAAATCGGCAACGCCACCGGCATTTCGTTCGGGTTGCGGTAGGCGCGGTTCATACTCATTTTCCAGTCCTCAATTTGTCGCTGCATCCTCCGGCCTCGCCCAAAGCCAGAGATCGACCCGATACCCCCAAACTTAAGCTCGATATGCGTCGCGGACTCTTTTTAAATTGCGCGCACCCTTTTGTTACGCTTTTTAGGCAATTGCACATAATTTAGGCACACGGAGGGACGCGCCACGCCTCAGGTCCCGGTTTGCGCGCAAGCCTTGCCCTTACGCCAAACCTTTTAAAGAGCCGCCGATCCAGCCAGATTAAGGTATATCCTATCCGTTGCCTTGCGCGATGCAAGGGTGTCACGGCGTTGGGCAGCACTTGACGCGACGCAAGTGCTGTTCGCGGACGGCAAGAGACTCTTGCGATAGAAGCAATTGAAGCCACCAGGCAATAGGTTGGCGGCAGTAAGCCATACGAAGGCCCGCCCGGTCATCATTCTCGAGCGGCGGCGCACGAGCAAGGGATCGGCGGGAGCGGCAACGCCGGGGGCGAGGGAAAATGGCAGAACGCGCCTGGCCTGGCCGCGCGGGCAGCCCGGCGCCCTTTCGTCCAACTGGTTCCACCATCAGGCCGGCGAAGCGGACAGCTGGATCACAGCGCGGATTTTTTCCGCCATGATCAACCTTGGCGCTGCGGTCTTGGCGCTGAAATGAAGGTTAACCGGCCCCAATGAAAAATTAGGCGCCCGAAATCAAAAGCCGATTGCAATTTGCTGCGTTCGCGGATTAACTAGCCGCGCCGGACGTGATTTTATCTGGCGGCGCGAAGCAGGCTCCTTGACAAAAAGCCTTGCCCGTGGCCGTGCGTATCGTGATGCGTATCCGGCGATGAACTAAGATACCCTGCGGAGTGCTCGGGTCCGCCGCATCTCCTGGGTCCGTAGGGTTGGCCGGCGCGTAAATGGTTATAGGAGTGGCCTCCTCGAAACGCCATTTGCCGCCGGCCACCTTCGCTAATTTCAAACTGCCGCTAATTTCAAACCACGATGAGTTCGGCGGCGGTAGCGAAAGCCGCACGCTCCTGGATGAAAGCGAAGCGCGCCTCAGGCCTGTTGCCCATCAAACGCTCGACTGAGTCCGACGTGCCCTCCCGATCCTCGGCGAGAACGACCACGCGGAGTAAGCCGCGGCTTTTTGGATTCATCGTCGTTTCTTTAAGTTGAGCCGGAAGCATTTCGCCTAACCCCTTGAAACGGCTTATTTCTATCTTGGCCTTGCCGGTAAGCGAATTAGCGATCAACTGATCGCGATGTGCATCATCGCGGGCATAGACTTGTTTGGCGCCCTGGGTCAGCCGGTAGAGCGGCGGCACCGCCAGATAAAGGTGTCCGGCCTCGACGAGTTTCGGCATCTGGCGAAAGAAAAAGGTGATGAGCAGGGAAGCGATGTGGGCGCCATCGACATCTGCATCGGTCATGACGATGATCTTTTCGTAGCGAAGGTCTTGTTCCTTGTAATGCGCTCCAGTGCCGCACCCGAGCGCCTGGACAAGATCGTTGAGCTGCTGATTGCCCGCGAGCTTGTCGCGGGTGGCGTTGGCGACGTTGAGAATTTTACCGCGCAGCGGCAGCACCGCCTGGGTCGCGCGATCGCGTGCCTGCTTGGCGGAGCCGCCGGCGGAATTGCCTTCAACGATAAAGAGTTCCGAACCTTGCGATGAGCTATTGGCGCAATCCGCGAGTTTTCCCGGAAGCCTGAGCTTGCGTGTCGCGGTCTTGCGCGCAACATCTTTCTCGGCACGCCGGCGCAGCCTCTCCTCGGCGCGCTCGATCGTCCATTCGAGGAGCTTGCCAGCATGCGAAGGGGAGGCCGCGAGCCAATGATCGAAGGCATCGCGCAAGGTTCCTTCGACAATCTTTGTTGCTTCATTGGTCAAAAGCCGCCCCTTGTTTTGACCCTGAAACTCCGGCTCGCGAAGGAAGACGGAAATTATCGCGGCACAGGACGCCATGACGTCGTCGCCGGTTACCGCGGCCGCCTTCTTTGCCAGGCCGATCCGCTCGGCGTGATCCTTTAGGCCGCGCGCCAAGGCGGCACGAAGTCCGGCTTCATGGGTGCCGCCGTCGGGGGTGGGGATGGTGTTGCAATAGGAATGCACGAATCCGTCGTCGAAGGCGAGCCACGCCATCGCCCATTCGAGCGACCCGTGGCCGCCGTGTTTTTCAAGCTTGCCCGCGAATATTTGGTCGGTGACAAGCTCCTTGCCCGCGATATCCTGGAGAAGGAAATCCTTGAGGCCGCCGGGAAAGCGGAAAACCGCGCCGGGCGGGATGCTGCCATCCAGCTTGAGCAATTCTGGCGCGCAATGCCACCTTATCTCCACCCCGCCGAAGAGATAGGCCTTTGCCCTGGCCATTTTGAACAAGCGCTCCGGCTTGAAATTCGCGCCCTTGCCGAAAATCTTTTCGTCGGGCTTAAACCGCACGCTCGAACCGCGCCGGTTTTGCACCTTTCCCAGCTTTTCGAGGGGCGTGACCGGGTGGCCCCGCTCGAAGACCTGTCGATAGAGCATTTGGCTACGTGCGACTTCCACTTCGAGCCGTTCTGAAAGCGCGTTGACGACGGAAATGCCGACTCCGTGCAACCCGCCCGAGGTCTGATAGGATTTCTGATCGAATTTGCCGCCAGCGTGCAGCATGGTCATGACGACTTCGAGTGCTGATTTCTTCGGAAATTTCTTATGCGGATCGACCGGAAAGCCGCGCCCATTGTCGATCACGGTAAGAAAACCCGAGGCTTCGAGGCGGACATCGATGAAGGAAGCGTGGCCGGCAACAGCCTCATCCATTGCATTGTCGAGGGCTTCCGCAAAAAGATGATGGAGCGCGGCTTCATCGGTGCCGCCGATATACATGCCCGGGCGCCGCCGGACCGGTTCCAGCCCCTCCAGCACCTCGATCGAAGCGGCGGTATAGCCAAGCTCTCCCGGCGTTGCGTGATTCGGCGGCCCGCCTTTTCGCGGCGCCACGGCTTGCCGGCCCGGTCGAGCGGGCGGCTCTTTGCGCGCCGTATCGCTGAAGAGATCGCCATTCGTCGCCATGCGCTGATTTGTCCTTGTGATTCGAGTGATTTAATTGGCGGCTGCTTATGCCATGAACAAGGCAGGATTGGAACGGAACGAAAACATTTTCCGGTTGACTAATCCAAAAGGGCGGGGAGCATGGAGCGGTTTGCCCGATAAACCGTGTTTTAAGCAGCGGCGGCCCGCAGAAGCGATTTGAGCGGCGCCGATTCGTCGGAGAGGCGCCCGGGGGCGATTTGCATCCGTTCGCTGACGATGCGTTTGGCGGCCATGAACTCGCCGGGGCGGTTGACCGAATTGGCGGCGATCACCCGCCCTTCCTTGAGATAAAAGGCAACGAAGGAGGACGTCTCCATACTTCCCCGGATCGCGAGCTCCTCATAGCCGTCCGAGAACCCAACCATTTGCAATTTAAGATCATATTGGTCGGACCAAAACCAGGGAGCGGTGGCTTCGGGAATTGGCCCGCCAGTGATCGCCGCCGCTGCCGCGCGCGCTTGTTCGAGCGCGTTTGGAACCGATTCGAGGCGAATTTTCCGGCGCAGGAACCCGTGCAGCGCGTGCATCGCGCAGTCGCCGATCGCATAAATATCGGGGTCGCTGCTTCGGCTCGCCGCATCGACGACAATTCCGTCGCCCACGTCGAGCCCGGCTTGCTCGCCAAGTTCCGTGTTGGGAACGAGACCGATGCCGATCAACACCAAATCGGTGGCAAACGATTGACCGCCGGCGCATGCGACCGCGCCGACTTTGCCATCCTCGCCCCCAGCGGTGAAACCGCAGACCGTGACCCCCGTGCGAATGTCAACTCCGGCTTCGCGATGGACGCGTTCATAAAACTTCGAAAGATCTGGCGCGGTAACGCGCGCGAGCACGCGTGGCGCCGCTTCGAGCACGGTCACGGCAAGCCCGCGTTTAACCGCGACGGCGGCAACTTCAAGCCCGACATAGCCTCCACCGACGATGACGAGCCGCCGGGGGGCCTCCATCAGCGGCTGCAATGCCTCGACATCGGAAATCGTGCGCAAATAAAAAATATTGCGTAAATTGGCGCCCGGCACCGGAAGCTCGCGGGCGCGGCCCCCGGTCGCGATCACGAGCTTATCATAGCGGAGCGCCGCGCAGCCTTTGATCAAGAGCGTCTTCGCGCCCCGGTCGATCGCGTCGACGCGGACGCCAAGCCGCATCTCCACACCGGCCTTTTCATAAGCAACCGGGGCCTTGTAAATCAACGCATCCTTGCCGATGTCGCGCGCCAGAAATGCCTTCGACAAAGGCGGGCGCATATAGGGAAGATAATCCTCCTCGCCGATGAGGACTATGCGGCCCTCGAAGCGGTTTTGCCGCAGCAACGTCGCGGCCTCGCCGCCTGCCTGTCCGCCGCCGATAATGGCAATTGTTGAAGCGGCGCCGGGCTTAGCTTGTTCCATCACCGAATCCAATTCATTTGCGCAAAATTTTGGTTAGGGGATTTCTGTTTTGGTGAAAACATGAAAATGCTCGTTGGCCGCAATTTCCCGTCGATGTCCGCCGGCCATCTTAATGGGAAGAGTTTTGGATCATTGCATTGAGTATTCTTACTTAGTCAATTGAGTTGATAAGTGTTTTGCATTGAAAGGCCAATCGGGATCAGGGCGTGTCATCCTTGCGCGCGGCCCGGGCCTTAGAGCACTTCTAGTTGAATTGCTTATTGGCTCTATATCTCTGTTTTATCACACAATCTTATCTAAAATTTCTGCAATTTCTTGGGATCATGCTCTAGCCTCATGAAAAGCGACACAAATTTGGACAGGTTGCGTACGCCGCCCCATGGGGAATCGCGTAGCCGAACCATTTTCATTCTCTCGCTCCTCGCCGGCGCATTATTCTTGCCGATGGGGCTGCATCTGCCTTATTTCCCGGTTTGGCTCGCCGCGCGCGGATTTTCCAACAGCGAGATCGCCGCCGCGCTCGCCGCGCCGATGGTATTGCGCGTCGTGGCAACGCCCGTCGTCGCTGCGATCGCCGACAAGCGCGGAATCGCGGCGACGCTTGCCACCTGTGCGCTCGCGACATTCGCGGGCTACAGCGGCCTTGGGTTTGTCAAAGGCTTCATCCCAGTTTTTATCGGCGCGGCGTTCGTCGCAACCACGCTGGGCTTGATGCCCTCGCTCTCCGACGCCCTTACGCTCGCCGGGATTCGGCGCGCCGAAGTTGCCGGTCTTGGCTACATCGCCTACGGGCGAATCCGGGTATGCACATCGTTTGGTGTGTTGGGCACGATGCTCCTGTCCGGCTGGATCGTCACCTTTTTCCCAGGCGAACAAATTATTTTTGCGCTGGCGGGCCTTGCGCTTTTTCCCGCTCTCATAGCGATCATTGCCGCCGCGAAACTGAAAACTCTGCAGGTTCATGGCGCGCCCAAGGGGGGTCTGACAGAGGACCCCGCCCGCCTGCAGCTTGCCTTCGTCTTCATCGGCGCCGCGGCGCTGATTTCAGGCGAGCCACGCGGAGATCTATTCGTTCGCTACCTTGCACTGGAAGCTCGCGGGCTTGCCATCGGGATTCATCGGCGTCGCTTGGGCGATCGGGGTTGCTTCCGAGAGCGCGATTTTTCTGGCGACTGCGCGCTATTCCAGCGCTGGAAAAAACGCCCCTTCGTTTCTTGTTCTCGGTGGCGCCGGGGCGGTGCTCCGCTGGCTCGCGATGAGCGCCGACCCCGGACCTTTGTGGCTCATTGCCTTGCAGGCGATGCACGGATTGAGTTTCGGCGCGGCCTATGCCGGCAGCGTGCTTTCGCTTGCCGGCATCGCGCGTGATTCCCACCGCGCGCGCATGCAAGGATGGCTGGCCACCGCCACGGCCCTGAGTTCTCGCATTTTCGACCTTTGCCTGCGGCAGGCTGACGAACCTTTATGGGGAAAAAACCTATCTTTTCATGGCGGGGCTCGCCATGGCTGGCCTCGTGCTTGCGCTTTCCGCGGCGGCGCTCAAGCGGCGGATCGAGAAATGATCTGGAATATGTGTCAGCCCCATAATTCGCGGATGGGCGGATGAACGATCGAGCCTTCATATAAAAGTCCATCCGGCCGGTCCCGCGCGAGCAGAAGGGGGCCGTCGAGATCGACGAAACGCGCGCGGGCCGCGAGCAGAAGTGCGGGCGCCATCGCAAGCGAGCTTGCAACCATGCAGCCGATCATGAGTTTGAAGCCAAGACTCTCGGCTTCCTTCACCAAGGCCAACGCCTCGGTCAGCCCGCCCGTCTTGTCGAGCTTGACATTGATTGCGTCATAGCGCGCGCGCAGATCTTCGAGCCCGGTACGATCGTGAACGCTCTCGTCGGCGCAAATCGGAACGATATGTTCGATTTTTTCAAGTGCCGAATCCTCGCCCGCAGGAAGCGGCTGCTCGACCAAGGCCACGCCGGCCGCAGCGCAGGCTTCGAGACCGCGTTCGAGACCGGCTTCCGCCCAGGCCTCGTTGACGTCAACGATGAGGGTTGCATCGGGCGTGGCAGCACGCACCGCTTTGAGGCGCGCCGCATCGCCTTCGCCCGCGAGTTTGATTTTTAACAGCGGCCGCGCACGGGCATTGGCTGCCGCCTGTGCCATTTCGTCCGGAGTGCCCACCGAGATCGTGAAGGCGGTCGTGACTGGGCCCGGCGGCACGACGCCCGCGAGCACATGGGCCGGAACGCCGCTACGCTTGGCCGCTAAATCCCACAGTGCGCAGTCGATGGCGTTGCGGGCGGCGCCGGCGGGAAGCAGGGTTTGCAAAAGCACGTGATCTGCGCCCGCCTCGATCGCGGAACGAACCAATCCGATTTGGGCGAGAACCGAATCGACCGTCTCGCCGTAGCGCGCATAGGGCACTGCTTCCCCGCGCCCGCGAAAGGCGCCGTCCTCGATCGCCGCCACAACCACGACGGCTTCCGATTTCGCGCCGCGTGCGATCACGAAACTGCCGCGAATGCGAAAGCGTTCGACGGAGACGGCGAGGCGTGGCATGAGGCTGAAATCTTATAAGGGGCGAAGTCCGGCAAATATTGCCGGAGATCGCCGCAGTGAAGCCTGCAACGAACCCCAAAGGAAAGTTGCCGTCGCAAAAGCCCCCAGAGGCATCGAGGAAAATCCAAAAATCATTCTTGGCGACGCTATAAACTTCGTCTTAAGGAGGGTAGGGGATGCGGGCTTCAGGGTCCAGAGGGTGCTTCAAGAATTTGCGGCGGGTATTCGTAATCCCGCGCGGGTGCGCGGAAAATACCGTGACAGCTTGCATGACAGGTAATCCTTGGCGGAGTTTCAAACCATGCGGGTAATCGGTCTTGCCGGATGGAGCGGCGCGGGCAAGACGACCTTGATCGTCAAGCTAATCCCCTATTTGCGCGAACGCGGCATTGCTGTCTCGACGCTCAAGCACGCGCATCACGCGTTCGATGTCGATCAGCCCGGCAAGGATTCCTACCTCCATCGCGAGGCCGGCGCGCGCGAGGTCCTCGTCGCCTCGTCCAGGCGCTTCGCGCTCATGCATGAATTGCGCGGGGCCGAAGAGCCCGGCCTTGCCGAACTTCTGCGGCGCATGAGTCCAGCCGATCTCATTCTCGTCGAGGGCTATAAGCGCGACGCCCATGTCAAAATCGAGGTCCATCGCACGGCGAACGCGAAGCCTTTTCTCTACCCAGACGACCCAACGATCGCCGCGCTCACGAGTGACGCGGCCGATGGTCCGACGTTACGTTTGCCGCACGCCCACCTTGACGACATCGTGGCAATCGCTAGCCTGATCCTCGCGCTTGCCCAACCCATCGAGGAAGTCATCGCGCGCCTTGCCAAGGCACGAAGCCGCCCGCCCCGCCAGAGCCAAGGAGATCCGCGATCATGAGCAAGGCGGCGCCCGCCAGCATTAGTCTTCCCCGCCATGCTGCCGTGCGGTTCATCGTGCTGCTTGGCATCGTCGACCTATTTGCCGACATGACCTATGAAGGCGCGCGCAGCGTCACCGGCCCTTACCTTGGCGTTCTTGGAGCGAGCGCCGCAATTGTCGGCCTTGTCGCGGGATTTGGCGAGTTCCTCGGCTACGTATTGCGGCTGGTCTCAGGCTATCTCAGCGATCGCACTGGTAGTTATTGGCCGATCACGATTGTTGGCTATGGCATCAATCTCTTAGCCGTGCCGCTCCTTGCGTTGACTGGCCGCTGGGAACTTGCGATTATTTTGATTATCGCCGAGCGCGCGGGCAGGGGGATCCGCGTCCCGGCGCGCGACGCGATGCTGTCGCACGCGGGCAGTCAAACCGGGCTTGGCTGGGGTTTTGGCCTGCACGGCGCGCTCGATCAGACGGGCGCCATTCTCGGGCCCTTGATCGTTGGTGCCGTGCTTTATTTAAAGGGCGGCTATCAAGGCGCATTCGCCATATTGGCGATCCCCGCCTTGCTCACGATGACGTTGCTCTTCGGCGCGCGCCATTTCTATCCGCGTCCGCGCGATCTCGATGTGGCGCCTGCCGATTTGACACCTGGCCGGTTGCCGCGCCGGTTCTGGATCTACACCGCCGCCGCGGGGTTGATCGCGGCAGGCTATGCCGACTTTCCGTTGATCGCATTTCATTTCGGAAAGACCGGTTTGATCGCGCCGGTTTGGATTCCCGTGCTCTATTCGCTCGCCATGGCGGCCGACGCGATTGCCGCTCTCCTCCTCGGCCTACTGTTCGACCGGATTGGCATCGGCGCGATGATCCTTGCCACTGGCGCCTCGGCGCTTAGCGCCCCCCTCGCCTTCCTAGGCGGACCGGCCGCGGCGATGATCGGCATGGTGTTGTGGGGGATCGGCATGGGCGCCCAGGGATCGGTGATGCGCGCGGCAATCGCGCCGCTCGCGCCGGCTTCGCAGCGAGGTACCGCCTATGGCATATTCAACGCCGCCTATGGCCTTGCCTGGTTCGCCGGAAGCAGTTTGCTCGGTGTGCTTTACGACTGGTCTGTGCCGGCGCTCGCCGCTGTTTCGGTGGTGCTGCAGGTCGCGGCGCTCGCTCTCTTGTGGCGAGTTTCATGGTCTCCGCCGGAGCGGCCAGCAACCCGCAGGGCTTGAAGGGAAATGCCGCCGATAGTCCCCAGCACGTCCCAAAAAGTTGCGCACTCGCACGTTGGGATCGAACAATGCCGTTAAAGGGAGGTGGGGGTGACAAAAATAATTCTAACCCGCCATGGCCATGTCGAAGGAATCAATCCCGCGCGATTCCGCGGCCGCACCGAGTTGCCCTTGACTGAACTTGGGCAGGCCCAGGCAAGGGCGGTTGCGGTGCGGATCGCCAAAACCTGGAACGCGGCGAAGGTCTACACAAGCCCAATGGGCCGCTGCGTCGCGACAGGACAGGAAATTGCCAGGGTTTGCCGGGTGGCAAGCGAGCCAATAGAGGCGCTTAACGATCTTGATTACGGCCATTGGCAATGGCGGACCTTTGACGAGGTCCGGGCCGCATGGCCAGAACTCTTTGCCGCTTGGCACATGACGCCGCATCTCGTGCGTTTCCCCGGGGGCGATTCGCTGCAGGACCTCGTGGCCCGGACTGCCAACGCGCTTCGCCTCGTGTTAGAACGTCACGCTTCCGAAACGGAGACCGTCGTCTTTGTCGGGCACGATAGCGTCAATCGAGCCCTGCTCTTGCAGCTTCTCGATCAACCCCTCTCAGCGTATTGGCGGATCGCCCAGGATCCATGCGCGATCAATGAGATCGACGTCCTTGATGGCCGCATTTGCGTGCGACGTATCAACGAGAACTCTTCAACTAGAAAGGATTTCTTAAAGAATTGCTTGAAGATTGGTTCGTGCGGCTGTTCACGCCGCCCACCTAATTTGCGCCTGATTTTTTGTTGTGCTAACGTTTGATTCTCGATTTCAGAATCGATCATCCAAATGGGGATGGGGTTCCCCAAAATCGCCGAAGTGGCTGATAACTCCTGCCGTGCAACAGCAACGAGCGGGAGTTTTTTGTTTATCTGCCGGGTAGAGCGGTTTTCCGGGTTCTTTCGCACAGATTCGCAACTGGCAAGCACTGTCTTGATCCGGCGGATGGTGCAAGACGTTTGCCGGGCTCAGCCGTGCGCGAGAGACGAAAGACCCCTTAATTGACAGGATAAAAATCATGACCAGTGTATGGGCACTTGCAACACTGTGGCTGGGTCTCGCCGTGGTGGCGACCCTTCTCTCTATCTGGCTTCGAATTTCGACGGCATTGACTGAAATCGCCGTCGGAACGATCGCTCAATTTATCTTCGGCTTGGGGGTGCTCGGAACCGACGAACCATGGGTCAAGTTCCTCTCAGGGATAGGCGCGATTGTTCTGACGTTTCTCGCCGGCGCCGAGCTTGACCCGCAGGTCTTCAAGCTCAAATGGAAAGAGGTGGCCGCCCTCGGGCTCGCCGGCTTCTTGTTCCCTTTTCTGGGATGCGCGGCAGCGGCTCACTATTTGTTGGGATGGCAGATCATGCCAAGCTGGCTTGCCGGAGTTGCCATGTCGACGACTTCGGTGGCCGTCGTGTACGCAGTAATGCTCGAATTCGGCTTTAATAGAACCGAGTACGGCAAGACGATTTTGGCCGCCTGCTTCGTGAACGATCTTGGAACGGTGGTGGCGCTGGGCCTCATCTTTGCGCCGTTCACCGCCAAGACAGCGATATTTGTTGGTGCCTGTATTGCGGCCGTCGTGTTCGTGCCATGGGCGGCGCAGGGCTTGTTCAAACGCTATGGCGGGCGGCCTTCGGAGTTCGAAACGAAGTTCTTGCTTCTCAGCCTGCTTGGAATGGGGGCGCTCGCTGGTTGGGCCGGCAGTGAAGCCGTCCTTCCCGCCTATCTAATCGGAATGGTGCTTGCCGGGACCGTTGGCAAGGATCACGCCCTGGTCAGACGCTTGCGGACGCTGACATTCGGATTACTGACGCCGTTCTATTTCATCCGTGCGGGGTCGTTTGTCTCGATACCCGCGCTAATCGCCGCGCCCGCCGCCTTTGTCGTTTTCCTCACCGTCAAAGTTGCTACGAAAATCGTTGGTGTCTACCCGGTAACGAAGCTCTTCGGCTCGCCCAACAAGGAGGCCATGTATACGACCCTCATGATGTCGACGGGCCTTACCTTCGGAACGATCTCATCCTTATTTGGCCTGTCCCATGGAATCATCGATAAGAGTCAATATTCGGCGCTGGTAGCGGCGGTGATGGGGAGCGCGGTAATCCCGACGGTGATCGCCAACGCCTTCTATCTGCCGCGCCATTTGTTGCCCAAGACGGAAATGGAAGATATTGCTGCTCAACAGCCCCCGCCCGTGACAAAGCTTCCGCGAATTGTTAGGAGGGCCGAATAATCTGGGAGGCATCCGGTGTTCGCCAAGATCCTGCACGCCAATGACGGCTCGGAACACGCGTTTCATGCACTTTCCCTGGCGCTTGCGATTGCGAAACAGAACAATTCGGAGCTCCACATGGTTTCGGTCGAAGAGATCGACTATGTGCCTGAGTTCATAGAAGAGGTGAGAGAAGAAACGGGGACTGCTGCCCGCCGTTTCCACGGCGTCATCCAACGGGCACGTGCGATGGCGGAAGAATGCCAGGTCACACTGCACACCCATGTCGTGGCGGGGCATCCGGTGCGCGACATCGTCAAGCTTGCCGCCGATCTCAACGTGAATTTGCTCGTTATTGGGGCGAGAGGCCATTCGGCATTGTACGAACGGATGGTTGGGAGCCGCGCGGATCGCATCATGCAACTTGCCCAGTGCCCAGTGCTTGTCACGAAGTGACTAATCATAAGTTGACTTATTATATAGTAATTATATAGTGGCACAGGTTTTGCTGCAACGATGGCGCCTGTTGCTCGTCCTGGCGGCATTTGTTAATTTTCCGGAATGCGCATCGACGGCAACGGGTGCCCAGACGATGAGCGCCTCTACATGGATCGCTTTTTGTATCTAAGTCATTGGTTTGTCATATGATCTTATCCAAAATGTCTGCAACTTTTGGGATCATTCTCTAGCGAGTGTCATTTGGCACTCGGCGCGGGGAGGGACGTCACCGTGAAAAGTGACAAATATCGGGGGGGTGTTGACGATGAGCAGAACCGTCGGCGTGGACGCCGTCGCTGCCGCTGCGAGCGGCGGAATTCTTGACCGCGAACGAATTATCGCGAAGGCAGGGTACAACCGGTGGCTGGTGCCGCCCGCCGCGCTCGCCATCCATTTGTGCATCGGCATGGCTTACGGTTTCAGCGTTTTCTGGCTGCCGTTGTCGCGGGCGGTGGGGACTGCGACCGGCACGAAGGTGGCGTCCTGCGCGGGCGCCGCGACAACATTCTGGGACAAGACTCTCGGTACGCTCACCGCGCTGACGGCGACAAATTGCGAATGGACGCAATTCGATCTCGGCTGGACGTTCACGCTCTTTTTTGTTCTGCTCGGCTCGTCGGCCGCGATCTGGGGTGGCTGGCTCGAGCGCGCCGGGCCGCGCAAGGCGGGGGTTTACGCAGCGCTTTGCTGGTGCGGCGGCCTGATGATTTCAGCGCTCGGGGTTAGAACGCATCAGCTGTGGATGCTATGGATCGGCTCGGGCGTAATCGGCGGGATCGGTCTTGGCCTCGGCTATATCTCGCCGGTGTCGACGCTCATCAAATGGTTCCCCGACCGGCGCGGTATGGCAACCGGCATGGCGATCATGGGATTTGGCGGCGGCGCGATGATCGGCTCGCCGCTCGCCAATCTGCTGATGGACTATTTCAAGACGCCTACGTCAGTCGGCGTGTGGCAAACCTTTGTCGTCCTTGGTCTTGGCTATTTCGTCTACATGACGGCCGGCGCCTTCGGCTACCGCGTGCCGCCCGACGGATGGAGCCCGGACGGCTGGGTACCGCCCGCCATGCAAAAGGCGATGATCACAGCCAATCATGTTGCTCTGCACCACGCGCATAGGACACCGCAATTCTGGCTGATCTGGACAGTCCTGTGCCTCAACGTCTCGGCCGGTATCGGTATCATCGGCGCCGCATCGCCGATGTTGCAGGAGACGTTCGGCGGCGAACTGTTCCGCGATCCTTCGGTCGGTTTCACGCAGTTCTCCGACGCGCAAAAGACCTTGGCCGCCGCAATCGGGGGCGGATTCGTGGGACTGTTCTCATTGTTCAATATTGGCGGCAGGTTTTTCTGGGCGACGCTTTCCGATTCGATCGGCCGCAAGACGACCTATTTTGTCTTCTTCACGCTCGGCGTCCTTTGTTATGCCATCGCGCCCACCCTCGCGGGACTGAAGGCGATGGCGGTTTTTGCAGCGGCGTGCTGCATTATCGCCTCGATGTACGGTGGCGGATTTGCCACCGTGCCGGCCTATCTCGCGGACATCTTTGGCACGCGGTATGTTGGCGCGATCCATGGCCGTTTGCTCACCGCCTGGTCGACAGCGGGAATCGCCGGTCCGGTGATCGTCAACTATCTGCATGACACGCGGGTGGCCGAAGGCGTCCCGCGCGATCATGTGTACGACCAGATCTTTTATGTTCTTGCCTGCCTCCTCGTCGCCGGAATCATTTGTAACGCGCTCATCAGGCCGGTCCACACCAAATGGCATATAGAGGAAGAAGCGGGCATAAAATCCGCGGCGCGCGGCCAGGCTCTTGGGGTGAAGCGCGCCTATGGTATCGGCCCGGGCGGTCTCGATGCCAAGGTGCTCGTCGCCTGGGCATTGGTGGGACTTCCGCTCGCCTGGGGTGTCTGGAAGACCCTCGAAAACGCCGCGAAAATCTTTTAATAATTAGCGCCGGATGCCAGCCGGGTTTTGGCGCCGGCAGCCCATCACGATCGCGCCATGAGTTCTACGGCTAGACCGTAAATGCGCAACCGGATGGACTCCGGCATCGCGGCGAGGGTTTCGAGATAGACCTGACCGGCACGGCACATTTTGGCGTCGCCGATAGGTGGATCGCTGGCCTTGCCGTCGAGAAGCGCTTCGATTTCCGGGGTATCGAGGCCTTTCGCGCGCAATGCTTTTTCGAGTACGGCGAAATCCGCCCCGGTCGGTGCCGGGCGATCGATCCGCTTGATTTCGCCATCAAGGATCGCGTCGATGCCAGCATTTGCCATGGCAGCAACAAGACCACGATTTTGTGCCGAAAATTCAAAAAAGCCGGGGCTCTCGCCGCCGTTGAGAAAATCGACGCATAGATGCGGATCCTTGGCCGCGAGCGCCCGCAACATTGCGAAATGCAATTCAAAAATATGTTCCAGAGCCTGCCCGCCGGCTTTGGCGGCCAGAATCCCGCGGGAAAGGCGCAACGAGCGGGCGGCTTCCGCCATAAGAAGGTCGGCGCTTGTAGTCTTGCCGTTTGTGTTGGAACGCCGGGCAAATGCCGCAAGAAAAAACTCGTATTCCGAAGGAAAGACGGTTTTCAGGCGGTCAAAGAAAGCCGCATATTCTGGCGCCGTTGTAAGCTTTTCCGTAAAGGCGTGCGTGGCGGCGTCGAGTTCATGAGACGACGTCTTCGGCTCGCCCGGACGCGTGGACGCCGTTGTGAGTAAGGGCGCGGACGGTGTGTCCGGGCGGAGCGCCTTTTGCAGAATGGCTGCGCCGGTGACGATTCCGGCAAGGGCGGCAAGGCCCAACAGCACGAGCCGCAAAATATTCACGCGCGCGGTCTCCCATGCGGGGTTACTTAAACCAAACCCTGAGTTTGCCCAAACTGGCGGCAACCGGCAAGTAGCGGATAAAGCCAAATAGCATGAGGGGTTAGCGACTCGCCAATCTTACCAAAATGTTTCACGTGAAGCATTTTGGTACGATTTGGGCCAAAAACCTTACTAGCGCTCATACGTTGTGTGGCCTTGAGACGCGTGGGATCGCGCGGAATTTTTGTGGGATTGTGCTTTCCCGCTGCGGCGAGGGCGAAACAAAAGTCTTGCGGTTCCTTGCTTTCCTTTTAGCTTGGCCGGGGTCGCAACGAGGCCGATCCCTTTGCCAGAGCCTACTCCGCTCGACGAATTGAAAGCCGCCATCTCGGGCGGAAAGGCACTGCTCGTTTGCGGGGCAGGCGTGAGCAGGGCCGTTGCAGCAGATGCTGCCCCTGGCTGGAAGGGGCTGATTGAGAGTGCGGTTGACGCGGCGCCCAAAGAGCCGGGTGAGAATTGGAGGGCCGCGTGCAAAGCAATTCTTTCGTCTTCAGATTCCGAGACGTGGCTTAGTGCGGCAGATATTGTCCAGAAGAAATTGGGTGGCTGTACAGCCGGGCAATATCGCGCCTGGCTCAAGAAAAGCGTTGGTGAACTAAAGGCCACTAACCCCGCTTTGCTCGATGCGATCAAGGCTCTGAAGTGTAAACTCGCGACGACGAATTACGACGGTTTGCTGCGTGCCCATATGGGTGTCGAGGGAAAGACGTGGCGAAATCCCAACGCAGTCGCCGAAACGGGAGTCGTCCAATATTTGGCATATCCACGGCAAGTGGGACGAGCCGGAATCGGTGATCTTCTCCAACGCCGATTACCACCGGGTAGAGAACAGTGATCGGGCTCAGTTCCTTCAGCAGCACGCCGCATTTGCCGATACTCTCATTTTCATTGGCTGCTCGGCGGATGGTCTGGCCGATCAGAACATCGGTAAGCTCTTAAAGTGGTTCGAAGATGTTTGGGGCGGACTGGGCGAGAACCATTTCGCCCTTGTAACAGATGACGAGATGAGCGCGCTCGGATGGCCACCGACCGTCACCCGTGTGCAGTACGGGGCCAAGCATGATGACTTGCCTGCTTTCCTGCGCAGCCTTGCAGTTGGCGCCGCCCCGCCAGCATCAATTACCGCCCCAGACAGCGTCAACAGCATCGAGTCCATTATTCCCCATCCGCCCACCGTCGGGCGGCGAACCGAGATCGCTTGCGTAGTTTCCACGGCACTTGACCGGCGCCCCTGTATCGTCATTGGCGCGCCGGGCATGGGCAAAACCACCGTCGCGGTGGCTGCGGCCTATGATCCCCGGATCATTGGCCGGTTCAATAAGCGGCGTGTCTTCGTCAGCCTTGAACATCGAAGCGACCCGCTCGATCTTTTTATCCTGCTGGCGAGTGAACTGGGGCTCACTACGGAGCCGACACATAACAGCACCTTGGCTGCTATCCGATATGCTTGCGGGCTCGCCCCGGCGTTTGTAATTCTGGACAACGCCGAGGGGCTGATCGAAGCCAACGAGCCGGAAACCAGCCGCTTGCTGGGTTTGTTGAGAGACACGCCGGGACTCTCATTCGTCGTCACCAGCCGCGAAAGCCTGCCGGGTCTTTTAGATTGGGGAAGGATCGACGATCTATCGCCGCTTCCCATCGACGAAGCGAGTGAGCTGTTCCTGCGCATCGCTCCTTCGATCAAACCGGACGATCCTGACCTTGATCCGCTCCTGATGGCCCTTGAGGGCCATGCCCTTTCCCTCACCATCATGGCCGGCCGTGTCGATGGCGATCTCCGTCTGAGGCGCATGCTGGAGCGATGGAAGCAGGAAAAAGCCGACCTATTGCGCCGTTCCGATTCCCGTGAGGACCGGCACAATTCCGTTCGGGCCTCGCTGCGCCTGTCACTTACATCCCGCCACATGAACGGTATGGCCAACAGGCTGCTCTCCATTCTGGGCTTCCTGCCGGATGGACTGCCGGATGGCGGATTGAAGACTTTTCTTGGTCATGAAGACCGGCAGATAACGACCTCAAAATCGGATGCAGCCACCGATGCTCTGCGGCGCCTCCGCCTAATCCCGCCTCGCGCCGATGGATCACTCAAGCTTCTCAATCCGCTGCGCGAATGTGTCGCTATCGAGCGCCCGTTAAAAAACCCGGATTTGGAGCGGGTCGTGAGCGCCGGTCTAAAGCTCTTGGAAAAAGGAAAATATGCTGGAACAGATAAGTGGCCTGCCACGAGGGCCGAGCTATTGCCGCATCTTGGTAATTTCGCGCCCATCCTTGTCGAGGCGGGCCGCACGCAACCGGTTGCCAATATTGGGCAGGTGATTGCACCAGCACAAAATTTGGCGTTCGATGAGAGCCGATTTGAGCAGACGGCATTTCTGGAGCTTGCCTCCATATTGCGCAGGCGAGCCATGAAAAATTCAAAAAAGGCCGAAGGGTCTGCATTGGATGCCGCTGGCGTTCTGGCGCTTCGACGCGCCGATCTGGAGGGTGCGAAGAGCCATCTGGAGGCGGCGCTGGAAATCTATGTCCGGATTGGTGCGAGGTCTGGCGAGGTGGATGCACGTCTATCCCTCGGCGATCTGGCGCTTCGGCGCGATGATCTCGATGGTGCGAAGACCCAACTGGACGCGGCGCGGGATATCTCTGTCCGGATTGGCGCGAGCCTTGGCGAGGCGCATGCGCTTCACTCCCTCGGCGATGTGGCGCTTCGATGCGCTGATCTGGATGGAGCGACGACCCAACAAGAGGCGGCGCTGGATATCTATGTCCGGATTGGCGCGAGCCATGGCGAGGCGAATGCGCATCAATCACTCGGCGAAGTGGCGCTTCGGCGCGCAGATCTGGAGGGCGCGAGGAGCCATCTCGAGGCGGCGCGGGATATCTATGTCCGGATTGGCGGGAGCATTGGCCAGGCAAATGCGCATCAATCACTCGGCGAAGTGGCGCTTCGGCGCGCAGATCTGGAGGGCGCGAGGAGCCATCTGGAGGCGGCGCGGGATATCTATGTCCGGATTGGCGGGAGCATTGGCCAGGCAAACACCGCATATATTGAAGCATTGGCTTTGACCCGGGAAGACATGGTCAATGCGGAGGCGAAGTTTGGCGATGCGTTGAAAAAATATCAGACGCTCAACAACGCTTGGGGCATAGCGCATAGCAGCCTTCGTCTCGCGCAAATTGCAGCGCTCCGGGGAGATTTCGCTTCCCTTCCAGCGGCCGCGGCCAAAGTCCTTGCGCATGAAACCAGCCACCCGAGCAAACTCGCTGGACCCGGCTGGCGCGCCTTTTGCGCTAGTCTGACCGAAACCGATACAGCCAAGCGTGAGGCTTTGCGAGACGAGGCCCGAGCAGCTTGGACCGGCATCGGCGCATTGGGGCTGGTGCGAGAGTATCTCGACTTCAAATTGGAGTTGAAGCCCTGACCGGTGGAGCTGCCGGCCAAAACCCGGTATTCAAACCGCGCCGGCAAGACTGCTCCGTCCCGGCACGGGCGCACTATTCGAATTTCCTGCTCGCTTGAAACCATCGTGCCCTAGCCGCGCATGAGCATGGCGATGAAGAAACCATCGGTGCCGCTCGTCAACGGCGAAAGACGCAGACCAAAACCAAATCGCGAAGCGAACGGCCCAAGTCCAGGCATTCGCGCCATCTCTGCCAACTCCAGCGCCGGAAGGCTCTTATAGTCTGCATGGGAGCCAAGAAACGCCGCGAGCCTGTCTTCGTTTTCCTCGCGCAAAATCGAACACGTCGCGTAAAGAATCCGGCCACGCGGCTTGACGAAACGCGCGGCCTCTTCCAGGGCCTGGTCCTGCTCCGCGATGCGGATCGCCAGGGCGCCGGGTCTTATCCGCCATTTGGCGTCTGGACTGCGCCTCCAGGTGCCAGTGCCGGTACAGGGCGCATCGACAAAAACAAGATCGCAGCGCCCCTCGAGACTGGCGAGCACATCGTTTTTGCCGCGCGGCGCATGGACCTGAACATTGCGCACCCCGGCACGTTCGAGTTCGGCGATGCTTCGCATGAGTCTCGCCCCATCGCGGTCGGTCGCGTGGATCTGACCTTTGTTTTGCATCGACGCGGCAAGTGCCAGTGTTTTGCCGCCCGCGCCTGCGCAAAGATCGAGCACCTGTTCGCCCGGTTTTGCAAGGGCAAGAGCGGCAGCGAGCTGCGAGCCTTCGTCCTGAATTTCGGCGAGGCCTTTGATGTAGGCGGGCTCGGCCGCAAGTGCCGGGCCGCGCCCGTCTGGCGTCAGCGGCAAGCGCAACCCCGAAGGGGAATATGGCGTCGGCACCGCGTGCAGATGCGCGAGACTCGCGCACACCTTCTCGCGCGTCGTCTTTAATGTGTTGACCCGCAGATCAACAGCTGCGCGCGTCGCTAGCGCACTCGTCTCGGCGACGACGGCCGGTCCGAAGACCGCGGCCAAGGAGGGCTCCAGCCACGCGGGAAAATCGCCCGCGACAAAACTTGGCGCTTCGGTGAGATCGGCGGCAGCGAGACGATCCATTTCTCCATTACTGAGCGGTGGCGGCGCATGTGCCTCGCCCGAACAGAGCGCCGCCAGCGCTTCGGCATTCATACCCCGCAGTTGACGCAAGGCGCCAAGCACGCTCGCGCGGGGCGTTTCGTCACCCATGATATACGCGGAGGACGCGCGCTTGCGCAGCGCGTCGAACACAAGCGAGGCGATCGCGGCGCGGTCTTTCGCGCCTGCGAACCGGTGGGAGAGACCCCATTCCTTTAGCGCATCGGCGGCCGGCCTTTTGCGGGTTGCAATTTCTTCCACAACTTCGATCGCCGCAGCGATGCGAGCACCAGGGGTCATGGGAAACGAGCTATCATGTCGCACCATTCAGGGGCAGGTAAAAGCATAGACGGCGAAAAGTCGCCGCATCAAAAACAAGACGATGGCGCCAGAAATTAAATCAGAAGGTTACGATAGAACCAGCACATTACCGGCTTGTCACGCACTTCTTCACCCGATCTTTCCAGGTTTTCCGCCCAGCCTTGACGTCGCCCGGACCCTAGCCTAAGAGACGTCCTGTCCCATCCCGTGCAATGGAAGACTCGCCCGCCGGCCTTTGCGGCCTGACCGGATACGAGGCGTCTGACTTGCCGGAATATAGCGAGGAATAGCGGATGTCCCGCCGTTGCGAATTGACCGGCAAGGCTGTGCAGACCGGAAATCTGGTCAGCCATTCGAACCACAAAACACGGACACGGTTTTTGCCGAACCTCTGCAATGTCACGTTGATATCCGATGTGTTGCAGCGCAAAGTCCGTCTGCGCGTGAGCGCCTCGGCGCTGCGCACTGTTGAACATCGCGGCGGCCTCGATGCTTTCTTGGTGAAGGCGGGCGATACAGGGCTTTCGCGCGACGCGCTTTCGATCAAGCGCGAGGTCGTCAAAAAACTGGCGGCAGGCGGCGAGACCCTGAGCAATCCAACCTAAAGCCGGTCAGGGTCCCGGCGACGCGGACCGGCGATTTTCGATCTGGTCAATGTCGTCGTTGTTCAGGATAGGGCGGTCACACCTGCCGGTCTGGGCCGCCTGGCGGGCCAGCATCAGTCTTGCCAGCGGCATCGCCAGCGCCGTGCTGACCACCGCCATCAAAATCAGCGCCGCGAAGACGTTGGCAGAAATTATCCCGGCATCCAAGAGGATCGTCAGCACGATCAATTCCATCAGACCCTTGGTTTGCAAAAGTGCGCCAAGTGCCAGGGCGAATGGCCACGGCGCGCCGGCAAGGCGGGCAGCCACCGCGGTTCCGCCAACAACGCCCGCCACAGCCGCCGCCGTGGCTATGAAAAAAACTTCCAGAAAGGCGGGTGAGCCGGGGTCGATCAGGGTGCGCAGCCCGGTCAAGGCAAAAAAGAAGGGCATCAACAGCGTCACCGTCAGCACTTGCAGCCGGTCGAGAATCGGCTTGCGCAAATGCGCTGGCATCACGGCGCCGGTCACGAAGGCGCCGATGATGTAATGTAATCCCATGATCTCGGTGGACAGGGCGGAGGCGATGGTCATGGCGGCCACCACCGCGAGCGCCCCCTCGCCGGCTATTCCATCATGCATTCTAGCAGCCACCATACGACCGAGGAGTGGCCGCGCCACCTTTGCCATGAAGACCAAATAGAGTGGGATCAATAGGAAAGTGGCAAGACCAGCCGGTCCTCCCGCTGCCGGCCCCGCCCGAGCCGCCAAAAGAACACTTAGAAGGATCCATAGAGCAACGTCGTTGATCCCGGCGATCCCAAGCGCGAGATGGCCAATCCGGCTGCCCAACAAATCCATTTCGCGCAGGACCGCCCCGAGGACCGGAAGCGCCGTCATGCCGATACAAATCCCGACCGCGACCGCAAACTCGGTGGAGCTGATCCCCGGCGGGAGCTCGCCGGGATGGCGGGCGAGAACCCAGAACCCGGCGAGACAGCCTGTGGCGGCCGGAATCATAACATTCGCGGCAGCCACTGCGGTGAACATCCGCCCGTTGCCGCGCAAGATGCCGGGTTCCAAATGCAGGCCGGTAATCAAGCCGAAAATCAGAACCGCAATCGAAGCGATACCGGATAGGGAAGCCAGCGAGGCCGGATTGATGAAGGTCTGAAACAAGCCGGGAGCCAGGCGGCCAAATACCGTTGGCCCCAGGGCGATGCCCACCAGGATCTGAACGACAACCAGCGGCACCAGCCCCTTCAGCCCAGAAAAGCGCAACACCGCCACCGGAAGCACGACGACGGCAAGCGCCAGCACGAGAAAGATCAGGCTGGGGGTCATGGCTTTTCGCTGTTCACTATGCCTTGATGGTCAAGCTGCGCTCAGAACGCGCCGTGGCGCATCAGGACGCGCTTCAGGGTCAGCAGGAGAATTTTCAGGTCGAGCCAAACGCTCCTGGTGCGGACATAGGCGAGGTCATAGGCCAGCGTCTCGTCCCAATTCAAAAGCCCGCGGCCGTTGATCTGCGCCAAGCCGGTGATTCCCGGCTTGCAGGCGAATTTGTACATGTCTTCCGGGGTATAATATTGCAACACCTCGGGCGCCTCCGGCCGCGGCCCAACCAGCCGCAAATCGCCCACCAGCACCGACCACAAATTCGGCAGCTCGTCCACCGAGGTCATCCGCAAAATCCGGCCGACCCTGGTCACCCGGGGATCGCGCTGGATCGTCGGATACTGACGGCGAAACTCGTCGGGCGTATATTTGTAGGCGTAGAAGTGGGGAAATCTTGGTCCGCGCATCGGCGTACATCGTGCGCAACTTCACCAAGGTGAAGTAGCTCGGCACATAATACAAACGGTCCGCCTCGAAACCGCCCGGCGGCGGCAGCAAATCCGTCCGGCCCTTGAGATCGCGGCCGCGCATGGCAACCGAACGGCCCGGGCGCTTATGAAAAAACAGCACCCGCCCGGGCGAATCGCACCGGATCGCCACCGCCGCGAGCAGCACCAAGGGCAACCCGGCCAGCAGTCCGGTCAACGCGGCCAGGATCTCGAAGCCGCGATAGGCCGCCTCCGCCAGCCAGTGGGATGACGCCGCAGCGTCGCACACCGGCACGGCGTGCAGCCGGCCAAGGCTTCGCGCGGCCCCGGCAACCGGCGGCGCCGGCTTCTGGTCAACCGCGAGGCTGGCGCCGGCGAGGGCATTCGGAGGAGGGTTCATCGGCGGCTTTCCCTCAAGGATTAGGTGTAAAAATCTAGATTTGATCCATCGATCACTGTCAGAATTCACTATTCAGATTTCACTATTCACTGTCTCATCTCACGGCGAGCATTATCGGCGAGACGGCCTCGATCCGCTCGTCACCCCCGGGTTTAGCCCGGGGGTCGCCGCCGTGAGAGGAATGCGGCGCGGCGATTTCCCGCGCCGCCGGCTGAAATCTCAAGTCCAGGCTTTTAAATTCTACTTATTGCCGCCATTCCGCCAGCGAGGCCGACCATTTGTTGAAATACGCCCGGCTAAGATCGGATAGCGGCAGCCCAATCGGCAGCCGCGAATTGCCGTATTTGGAGAACTCCAGATAGCGCTTGATCGTCTGGAGATCCTCCTCCGAGGTCAGCGAAAGACCCTCGTTGACGAAATGGAAGATCATCCCCTTCTTGAGCGCCAATTCGAGCATCCGGTCGCGGTCCGCCGTGTCTTCCGGCAGGGCAAAGATGCTGTACATGATGACGTTGACGTTGCGGTGCTCGACGATATGCCACAAGGTCGGCAGATGCAGCATGTCCTCGAGATCGAACAGCTCGAGATCGGCGGTGAGGCCGTGCTTCTTGCTGTAATCCAACAGCATGTAGCGCTGCAAATGCACCGGGATCGGATAGGTCGCGGAGGTGTTGTTGGCGACGTAGAAAATGTTGTTCTTGCCGTTGTTGAACGACACTTCCCGGGGCGGCTTTTGCGCCAGTAATTCTTCCTCTTCTTCGGTCTCGGGGATCAAGTGGGAATAGCCGGCCGGGATCTTCCGTCCGAGCAGATCGCCATACATGCCCTCGGCGAGCCGGAAATCCATGCTGACCCGCGTCTTGCCGGTGGTGTTGGGGCGTCCGGAGCCGTGGATGTTTTCCTGCGTGAAGGCGCAGAAACTGCCGGGCTTCGCCTTGATCTGATGGCTCTCCTTGCCGAACAGTTCGGTCATCTCTTCCATGCTGAGCCGCTTGTCGATCGCGTATTTGATCAGCTCGCGGGATTTTTTAATGCCAATGATCTGCATCGACCGGCTGCGGTCCTCGTCCGCGGTCACGTCGACGAAGGGCAGCCACAGGCTGCGGGAGGCGATGCCGTGGCCATAGAGCAAGCCGGTGTGGAACGGGAAGAACAAGTCCGGCGTGGTCGGCAGCATGATCCGCACGTTCATATAGCGCTGCACCGCGACCGGCGTCCGCAATTTGCCCTGCGGGATCACGACTTCGCGGACGAAGCGGTTCACCATCCGCTGGAATTCCGGCAAATTGGTATCGGCGCAGAGCTGCTTGGTGACCTTGAAGACTTCCGGCTGCGGCACCGCCTTATGCAAATAGTCGAGTTCGTCGAGCTTATATCCCATCATCCGAACCCGGTTCAGGATCCATTCGTTGAACGGGAACTCCTCGTTCGGGTAGGTCATGATTTGCGCATCCCACTCATGCGTCAGGCTGTGCTCTAGCTCTGCGTCAATGTCATTTGCTTGAATGGGATTAAACGGCATCTCTGCCGTGGCCATTTGAACCGTCATTACAAAGCTCCTTGTGCTTAACACTGTTTCATACGGCTTCTGGCAAGTTGCATGCCGAATGCCGCCGCTTACGCTGTTTGAAGGCCGCCGCCGGGCGCTTTTTTGCGGGCCACTCATCGCGCAAGGTGGCCCCACGGAGACCCGAGCATCAAACGCCGCGCCCAAGATGGATTGCGACTTTCCCCGTCTTTCGCGACAGCGGTGTGACCGTGGGACGCAATTTAACCGGGGGCTTTTGCAATGTAAATAGGCGCGACGCAATTTTGCCACGATT
>CAVQZL010000033.1:0-65076 GCA_963718265.1 uncultured Alphaproteobacteria bacterium
GGCCATGCCACGCCGCCGCATGAACTCGGCTTGCTCAGCTATACTGTAACCGTCAGTCTACCGGCCGGCAGCCGCCAACGCTGCTCGGAAGCATCGCTCCTACTCCACGGGGCGTCACCAGACTGTAGGTGCGCGCCAGGCACTGCTGGTAGTCGAGCGGCGGGGTCCAGCCCAGTGTCTCCCGCAGCCTGCGGTTCTCGAAGCGAAGCGGCTTGAGCATCGCATCGAGCCGACGCGGGGTGAGGATGCTGGGCACTTTGGTGGCGCGCCTGAAGACGGTGGCGAAGCCCAGCCGCACCACCCGGATGGCGAGCCAGTAGGGGACGGGCAGGCGCCAGCCCGGCTTCCCGCTGCCGCGCATGTAGTCGGAGAGGTAGGTCCAGATGCGCTCGCCGGGGCCGTCAACCACGTTCAAGGTCTGGCCTCGGGCGCGGGCGTCCGTCGCCGCCAGCGCAAAGACATCGGCGCAGTTCTCCACGTGTGTCATCGGTATGCGGGTCATTGGACCGATCACGAGGTGGTGTCGCCCGAATTGCTGACCCAGGGCAGCGAGGTACGCGTGATCGCGTCCCCAGATGAAGCCGGGCCGGAGCACCGTGAGGTCCCAGCCGTGCTTTTCGACAAAGCGTCGGGTCACCCGCTCCTGCCACCACTTGGAGATGGCGTAGCCATCTCGGGTATAGAGATCCGGCGTCTGGTGGAGGGGCGAGTCCTCGTCGAGGATCCGGCTGATCGAGCTGTAGTCGTAGACTGAGAAACTGCTGCACAGCACCAGCCGTCGGCAGGCGCTGGCGGCCATGGCGTCCAGCAGGCGTTCGGTGCCGGCTACGGTTCCCGCGAATTGCGCGTCCTCGCCGCCGGAGACCACCGCCGCAAGGTGGAGCAGGACGTCGACGCCCTCGAAAGCGCGCCCGAGTTCGCGCGAGGTGCGCAGGTCGGCCCTGAAGACCTCCACCGACGAGGGCCAGCCGAGCGCTTCCAGACGCGCCGCCGGGCGGACCATGGCGCGAACCTCGATGCCTCGGGCCAGCAGCGAGCCGACGACGTGCCGGCCGAGGAACCCGTTAGCGCCGGTGACCAGGGCTCTCATGGCCGCTTCTCCTTGGGTTTGAGGGCCTCGACCATCCGGTTGACCTCGAGGACGTGGCTCGCGGTGACCGGCAGCGTCGACCCGTCAGCCAGCGCCCGGTAGGTGCGGGCAAGGAGTTCCCACAGTCCTTCGTAGGCCCCGGGGCCCTTGAACTTGCGGAGCAGCGTGGCCACCGCGGCGCGCCGGATGGTCCTCCCTTCCTCCAGGCCGCTGAAGAAGGGGCGCAGCGGCTTGGGCACGTCGCGGGGTCCGTCGAAGGTGAGGCGTGTCTCGAACAGGTTGGCGGCGGCCTGCGTTCGCTCCCCGTAGACCCGCAGCCAGAAGGCGTCCGGCTGCGAACTGGAGCTGAAGCCGAGGGCCGCAGTCCCACGCTCCGCGTCCAACACGGCGCGGAACTCGTCGAACGGCAGGACCGAGGACTTGCGCTTGGTCCAGATCGTCTGGGCGGTCCGGTGCGGACCAACGAAGAGGTGCGCCAGCGACGCCAAGTGGGGTAGGAAGTCGGCGATGGCGCCGCCAGCCAGGTTGAGCGCGGGGTGCGGCGCGTTGGGATCGGCGAAACCCCCCGGGCCGAGGATGTCGAGGCAGATGAACACCTCGACGTGTGTCACCGCCCCGAACTCGCCGGACTCGATGCGTCGAAGAACCTCCTGCGGGGCATGATTGAAGACGTAGTTGTAGTCCTCGACGAAATGCCGACCGCCCTCCTGGGCGCGCCGGACCAGCGTCTCCAGCTCCTCGAACGTCGAGGTGGCCGGCTTCTCCACGACGACGTGGGCCCCGGCGGCGAACGAGTCCATGGCAAGCCGGAAGTGGGAGGTCGGCGGCGTGGTGACATGGACGACGTCGGGTCGGGCCTTCTCCAGCATCGCCCGGTGGTCGGTGAACCAAGACCGGATGCCGTATCTCTCGGCGGCGGCCTCCGCCGTGGCGGGCGAGAGGTCGCAAATGGCGGCCAATTCGACGCCCGGCAGGGTCTTCAGGCAGGAGAGGTGCTGTCTGGCGATCTGCCCGGCTCCGATAAGCGCTGCCCTCACGCGGTATTCTCCATGATCAAGACGGTAGAACTCTTCCAGCGCCCCGGCGGCCCCGCTCCAGGCATACCGCTCCTACCGCGAGCTTCCTCGCCGACTGGCCGATACGCGCCGCCAATCCGGGCTCGGCCAGCAGGCGGCCCACCGCTTCCGCGAATGCCGCCGGCTGGTCCTCGACGAGGAGGTCGCGCCCGGGGACGGCCTCAATCCCTTCGGCGCCCAACGTGGTCGAGACAATGGCCTTCCCCATCGCCATGGCTTCAACGATTTTAAGGCGGGTGCCGCCGCCCAGCCTGAGCGGCGCCACGACAGCTGCGGCCGCCGCAAGGTGCGGCCGCAAGTCCGGCACGAAGCCGGTCAGCTCGACTCGGGGCCCGGCCAGCGCCAGGAGCGGGGGTGGTGGCCGCCCGCCGATGATCTTGCAACTGTGCCTCGGGGTGTGCCGCGGCGATGCGGGGCCAGATGTCCTGGACGAAGTGGATTACGCCATCGATATTGGGAACGGTGGAAAGAAGCCCGAAGTAGACCACGGTTCGACCGTCAGGTCGCGGGTCCATGGAGCGCGGCTGATAGTATTCGACGTCTGCGGCGTTGGGGATGACCGCCGTACGCACGCGAGGCGCCTGGTTGAGCAGGCGCCGCTCATCCGCCGCGCTGCACAGGCAGACCCCGTCGGCCTCACGGTAGGTCTCCAACTCCTCCCTCCGCAGCTTGCGCCAGTTGGCCCCGGCATAGAGACGACGGCCCAAGTTGCCGCCGGCGCGGGCGAATTGCCGCGCCAGGTCATGTGCTATCTCATGCGAGTCCACGACCAGGCGGGGGAGTCGCTCGCCGGGCGGAGCCTGGCGAAGGTCGTAGTGGCCAAGATCCGGGAACTCCAGGTTGACGACGTCGAATCGCTTGGCGCGCAAGACCCGATCCAGGGTCTGCTGCAGCTCTGGCAGCGTGACCCGTAGCCGCTCAAAGCTCCGGGTCGACGCCAGGGAACGGACCTGTAGCAGCCGTTTGGCGAGGCCTTTCCGACCGTACGGGTTGGGGACCATCACGACTTCGCGGCAGTAGGCCTGCATGGCTCGGCGGCACTCGTCGGCGTCAAACTCGTCGTCGATCAGCACCGCGGCCGTCAGGTCATGGCGTCGCCCCAGCCGGGTCATAAGCCCATGCATCCGCGCCTGGGCGCCGAAGCGCGGAGGGCTGGCCGGCATCGGGGAAACATAAAGGATATTGAGGCGTTCAGGGCTCACAGGCGGGAAAACCTTCGGCGCGTCCGGGACGGCCACCTCACCGGAAAACGCGATTGCGGTGGCACCATCGGATGAAGACGTATACCGACCAAACCCGCGACCAATACATGCCGGGCGCCCCATCGAGGAAGGCGCGCCAGAGCCGCTCCACCGCTACAGGGTCGAGCCCGACTGGAGCGATAGCCTGCGGGTCCCGCATAGTCTGGTCCATGGCGTCCTTCAGGCCGCGCCGGATCCAGCGATCGAACGGCAGGACGAACCCGCTCTTGGGCCGCTCGAACAGCGCCGGGTCGAGGCCGCGCAGACCGATGCGCCGCAGCATGGCCTTCTGCCCCAGCGGCCAGTAGCGCGCGTGGTCCGGCAGGCGATCCACGCTCTCGAAGAGGACCTGGTCCACCAGCGGCACCCGCTGCTCCAGCGAGCAGGCCATGCTCGCGACGTCGTTGTCCCGCAGCAGCCGCTCGCCGAGGAAAAGCCGCTGCTCCATGACGCTAATGGCCGAGAGTGGCGTGCGGCCCCGGCTCTCGGCGATGATTCGCTGCCGCATTGCCACGGGCAGGCCGTCGGCCAGCGCTTCCGCAAAGCTTGGCGCCAGGAGCTCATGCTGGAATCCGGGCAGGAAGAGCGCGTAGGCCAGTTGGTAGAGCGCCAGCAGATCATCGCCGTGCCGGACCATCTCAGGAAGTTTGGCCCAACGGGTCTGAGGCGGCACCGTCCCGCCGGAGCGTCGCAACGGCCAGGTGGCCAACCTCGCCGCGGCTACCTGTAGGCTTCGCGGCGCCCACATGGCGCGCCGGGACCAGCGGTGCAGCATCGGTAGATCGCGGTAGGAGGTGTAGCCTCCGAAGAGCTCGTCGCCGCCCGCTCCCGACAGAGCTACAGTGAACCCGGCTGCGCGAATGGCGCGCGAAATGTAGTAGGCGTTAAGCCCGTCGAAGGTCGGCTGGTCCAGGCTGTCCAGCGCCGCCTCGAGGTTCTCGACGAACGCGCGCCTCCGTCAGCACGACCTCATGGTGCTGGGTCCCGATGGCGGCGGCGATCCGCCTCGCGATGGGGCCCTCGTTCAGCTCGTGCTCCTCGAAGGCCAGCGTGAAGGTGTGGATGGGGCTCTCGGCCGCGCGCTGGGCAAGGTTGGCGGTGACTGACGAGTCCACGCCGCTGGAGAGTAAGACCGCGAGGGGCACGTCGCTGGCGAGGTGAAGCCTCAGCCCCTCCTCCAGGATGGCCGCCAGACCGTCCTCGTCCGTGATCGGATCGGGTGCGCGGTCGGGGATGCGCCAGAAGTCCTGCTGGCGAACCTCCTTGCCCTCACCGTCGAACTCGAGCAGGCGGCCCGGCCAGAGCAGGTCGACGCCCTTGACGGCGGTGCCAGGGCCGATCACGAAGCCGTTCCACACGCTGCTGGCCACGGCCTGAGGGTCGAGGCGAGGCGAGCCCAGCAGCCCGGAGGCCAGCAGGGCGCGAAGCTCTGAGGCGAAGGCCAACGACCAGCCCGCATCCGGATCCGACGACCGCGCCAGGTAGAGAGGCTTGATTCCCAGGGGATCCCTGGCCAGCAGGAGCCGGCGCTCCTTGGGGTCCCAGCAGGCGAAGGCGAACATGCCGCGGAGCCAGCCCACCGCGCTCGGGCCCGTGCAGGCCAAGGGCGCGCAGCATGACGGCCGTGTCGCCGGTGGACCGCAACTCCTGCCCCTCGGCCACCAGGCGCCGCCGGAGGTCGCGGAAGTTGTAGATCTCGCCGTTGAAGACGATCACGTGCCCGGTCACCGGGTCCACCATCGGCTGGGCGCCGGCAGGCGAGAGGTCGAGGATAGAGAGACGGCGGTGGGCGAGCAGCGCGCCCCAGCCGCGAGAGTCCGGCGCGGAGACCCACGTCCCGCTGGCGTCCGGGCCGCGGTGGACCATCGCGTCGCTCATTCGCTCCAGCGCGGCGCGGTTGAGGTCGTCCAGTCGCCCGATGATCCCGGCGATGCCACACATCAACTAAGGCCCTCGAGAAATCGTATATTTACAAACACCTTGATCGGCCCGTCAGATTATGGCCCATATCGTTTTGTTAGGAGCAGTGCGGCACGGCGTCGTCCATCGATGCCGCCAGAATCCAGGCGTAGTTGGCCCCCGAGGGTGTGTCATGTCATTGCTTACTGGCGACGTCGCCGTCCATCCGGGCAAACCGACCGCATCTCTCTGAGCTTGTAGGCAACCGACCCAGACTCCCGGGCGGGTCACGACGGCCCAATGCGTAGCCGAGGCATGCGCGCTGCTGGCGAAGCGGCAGGGCTGGCCGGTCCATGGCTCCTCGATCTGTGCGCCCACCTTCCCAGCGGAAAGGGTCGCCAGTATCGACCAATTTCGGCATTGGCAATGACAAACACCACCCACAAAAGTTCGAAGCCCCTCATCCAGAGGCTTTCGAAAAAGTTATAGAGAAGAAAAAAGAGTACAAGTGAGAGCAGGAGCCGAGCCCGACCCGGGTCGCGGTCTGAGACGCGCCCGACGGCATGGAGGGTTACGATGATGAAGACCAATTGCAAGGCGAGGCCGACATACCCCAACTCCAGCATCGTATCATAATAGCCGTTGTGTGCATTCGGCATCATCTTGACCCAGCCCGAAGCCTCAAGGCTGGGGGAGTCCGGCACCAGCCAAAAGGATTGGTACCCCCAACCGAAGAGCGGTCTACGCCCGATCTCATCCTTCGCGAAATCCCAAATAATAGTACGACCGGTCAAACTCGAATTGCCGTATAGCATATACGATACGCGCTCAAAATTTATGCTGGATACGCTCGACAATAGCATAAAACAAAGCACTAGAGATGAAAGAGTTATCGCCGGCGAAATACGCGTTACTTTTCTAAAGAGCAGCGCGAGCCAAGCAATTAATGGACAAATCATTGATAGTCCAAATGCTGTTTTTGAATGACTTAAGAAAACGAGTAAAACTGCAATGACGGTAACAATTATACCCAATGCCCTCCGCCACCCGCGCTGGAGTATTTCGTGAAACGACAGCAAAAAGGCGACCGATGCACATTCTCCGAGTTCATTCTTACTTCCAAAATATCCCTTATAGCCTAAATCAACAAGCTTAAAATTATCCACGGCGATGTCAGAGCTGCCATGCAAGACCAAAAGGACATTCAAGATCAAAGCGATTGCGAAGCACAGAAAGATAGCGCGCATTATATCCACTGTTCGGGCCGCCAGCAGGGCAGGCAGAACAATCGATGTAACTATCATCACTTGCTGAAGATATCGAATGAACGAGCGCTCCGGGCTGAAAGCCCACAGGACACTCGCTCCAGCAAAGGCAAGATACGCGAACAGACAGATGATGTGGGGAGGCAAAATAAGGCGATAACGGTTTTGTACGGTCAATAAAGCGGAAACAGCAGCCATGGCGGGCCAGAAAAATCTGGTCTCGGGGCGGCCCTCCAGCGACGCTTGCATGTCAGTGTTAGTGAAAAAGGTCAATAACGGGAACACTGCTACCGAAAAAAGACACGCCGTGATCGGGATGACTGCGAATTTGTCGATCATTGCTTTAGGGGTTGGGCCGCTCAAAGCGGCACGCGACGCGCCCCGGCTTTGGCGCGCGTCGTAGCTTCGCACACGATTCGTCTCCGATATTCGGGATTGCATGCCCTGGCTCATCTCACGAATTCGACCCTCGGTGGTTTAGGTTTTCCCACGGTCCTCGATCAGGTCCGCGTTCGGGTATTTGGGGCCTCAACCACTCGTTTTTGCGATATGCGAAGAACAGCCACTTAACAGATCCCGAGTCGAGGAAGAACCACCGGCCCAGCGCCTCGCCACAGGCAGAGATTGTAGAGGGTCGCGCCCGGTCAGTCCACGTCGAACTCGATGGTTGACCTCAGCTCGTACTGGTCTCCCGTCGGATCACCGGCCCTCTCCGGCGAGAAGTCAGGCTCACGACGGATCGCGAGAGGTGATCGGCGCAGCCAGATCGTGTCGCCTTTAGAGGCAACCCCATCGAGAGAAGGCGGGCGCAAATAGCAACGCGCATGGAGGCGATCGAGTTGTCAAATTGACTTTCAGGCCTGATTGGGTGGATCCGCAGGGCCAAGGCGCCTTCGGTTGAGGGCTTGTGGTCCCGCTGAGGGCTGGAGCGACGGAACTTGAAGACCGGCGCGGGGCCGACGGCGTGCGTCAAAAACCGCGGATCACTGTCGTGAGTACGCTACATAGGATTTCGGGAGCCCAAATAAGAACTCAACATGTACCCGGGCATCCGGGAACAATTCGGCCATCCTGCGGCGCGAGAGGACTTGGGTTTCGGCGATGTACTCCGTCCACCAGGACGGAAGCTTCTTCTGGGATCTACGCAATAGCCATGCGCGGAGCTGTTCAGGGTAGAACCAGTAGAAAGGCATGCCTGTATGCGCTTCGATTGGGAACCAGGCCGACGGCGTCTGCACCCAGTACGATTTGCCAAGGCGGACTACTTCGCGGGCGAACGCTTCCTGCTTCTCCTTCGCGCCGACGTGCTCGATGACGCTGTTGCTGAACGCCAGGTCGAAGGAACGATCGGAGAATTGATGGACGTTACAAGCGTCGCCCTCCACATAATGAAACGTGTGAATGCTCCTTTTCCCTTCAGATGAATCCAGTTCGAAGGACGGGATCCCGCCTGGGAGGTTCAAGATCGTAATGTCCAGTGGCACTGGAACACTCTCCCAAATGGAGGGGCCGCCACCCAGGTCCAGCACGCGAGTCCCCGGCTTTATCTCCAGCATCCGTATCAGGCTTTCCATCCGGCGCCGTCGAGTGGAGGCCGAGAAGCGGGGAGCAACCAATAGTACGCCTTAATCCGCAGACTGTTTTCCGGCGCCACTCGACCTCCGCCGCTATTCCCGCCAGCGATCTGGCCACGCCGCTTGTCTTCTTTCCCTTCCCGGCGCACTTCCATCCCCTTCTCCCTCCCGGCCAGTTGACGATCGAGTACGATTTTTCGCCAGAGATTCGGGCAATGAGCCCCTCGAACCCTGGAGTCAAGTTCAGCCCGCGGCTTCGAATTGGGTAAAAAGCGCTAGGCTGACGCGCCTCGAGGCGATTGACGGCGGAGTTGAGCGTGTTTGAGACGCGTCACGCGAGTAGTCGACAGGACCATCGCTCGTCGCATGTCATTCGACGACTCCGAAATCGATGACGCTCGGGGCGCAGCTCATTAACTGGCGTTAACTTGACTTGCGACCGCGTGCAATCATCCCGATTTATCAATAGGTCGACAGCGAGCGACGCTGCGCGTGCATGCCCGGGCGTGTGATGCGGGCTCCTCGTACAGACTTCTCACCGCGACCGAAGTCGGAGCCCTACTCTAGCTTGTTGAACGTAAGAGAACGATCGTGGAGGGCTATTGAATTCCAATAATCTTTTTCCGCCGCGCTCTAGGCTCTCTTTTGACAATGATTTTCGTGTCTTCGATTCCCAAAGCCTATGCATGACCCTGTACGCGACGCCCCTCGGCTTGCGCCAGGTTCCCGCTTGAAGGTGGATGCCGTAAGTTCCGAAGCAATACCAACCTTTCCGATCGCAAACATTCTCGGGAAACAGTACTTTCACCTTCTCGCTAGCCCCCGGGTACTCCGCCAGTGTCCGGGACACTAGGCCGGGTCCGGTGGTCGCCAGCACGAAGTACTCGTCACGAAATATTCGGGGAATCGATTTCAACATGACGTCCGACCATTCCGGATGTTGCTGCGCCCGGACGCAGTTCTCTATGATCGCTTCGAGAAATGGGTGGCCAGCCGCGGCGCCAAAGGCATAGTTTCCGACTTCCCAGTCCATCCCATACTCATTGGAGAGGAATTCGTTAACGCCCAGCATCTCAAACGGAAATACGCAGTTGGATCCAAGCAGATCGTCGAGAGCGGATGCAAAGAACACGTCAGTGTCACAATAGAAGCCGCCGAAGCGATAGATCACTAAATACCTGAAGAAATCGTAACGCTGAATTGGTACGGGGAACGAGTTAAACACCGTCCGATATTCGGGAAACTCCGTGTCAATGAATTCCTCGACCCGAGCGTTATCGAAAAACAAATACTCGAACTCCGGATTGAGCAGGCGCACGTTTGTCGCGGCCGCCTTTGCTAGGAGGGTCAGGTTTGCGCTCCTGCCGGTCTGGATGATCCGCTTTGGTATTTGCTCTGTCATGAGCTCGCTCCGCGCGAATGTCTTATGTTCTGTTGATCGAGCGCGACCAGGCGGCTTCGTCGCGCTGCCGAAGCGCTCGATCGTCGAACACATCCCCGCCCGGATCGGACGAGTTGTCGTCGAAAATTGGGGGCGCATAAATCAAGCAGCGCTGCTTATCACTCAAGCGTCACGACCCTAAGGCTCCACAGATTGCACCTCAAGAGATCTTCTGATCCGCCTCTACTTCGGCTTTCGATGGCGCCTGCGCGATAATTTGAATTTGGCAATCGTTCTTCCGCAAATCCTCTTTAATAATCCTGTTCGCTCTGGCAAGGGCACGCAGCCACGCGAAGTGAACTTTGCGGTCAACACCGCGATAAAATAGAACAATCTTAAGAGCGGCCAAAAGCGTTCTTATACTATATGTTGATTGTGGAATCACATGCTTCCATTTATAAAAGAGTAATAAATTTGATAAACACGTCCCTTCGGCAAAGCGCGCAAGATATTCTTCCGAAACGCGGCGCTTCGGAATCAGATGGCTCATCTTAAGCTCTGGAAAGATCCCAACACCCAAGCCGAGACTGCAGCAGACGAATGTTATTTCTGTATCTTCGACTTCGCAACCAGGGAGAGATCCCCCCAGACGGCTGGTTATCTGAAGCGACGACCGAATGCAGAATTCGCGATAGGCGATTGCTACTTCCCTGCGAACGCACAACCCTGCGCCCCAAGGTATCGCTTCATCGCGTGATTCGCCAAACAAATATAAGCCGGCAAGATTACTCCAGCGAGGAGCCGTTATTTCTCGTACGGGGAGCCAAGACCGCAAATTCTCTGGCGGCTCTACCTCAAACTCGCCCCGGATGCAACCGCTGCCCCACGCGCCCAATGACGGCCAATCCTGTTTGATTTTGATGGCTCGTGCCAAATATGTTTGGTCTAAGACGTTATCGTCGTCGACGAAGATGATCAAATCGGCGGACGCCTCCCGCATTCCTCGTTGCCGCGCCCAGGAAACCCCAAGCTCGCTCTCCAATATGTGGCGGCCGCAGGGGTGCCATGAGATATCCCAAGTCGACGCCAGAGGCACCCGCGAGGCGTTATCTACAATCAGCAACTCCCATTTATCCAGAGAATGCGTTTGATTGCGCAATCCATTCAATACCCGGGCGAAGTAATCCGATCGAGGATTATGCGTGCAAATAATGACAGAAGCATCGAGCATCGTATTAGAACCGGTTCCGACCAAGCACAATCATTTTCCGTTGCCGACACCGGGGCTTGACCCGCAAGTCGATGGATCGCCGGGTCCACCCCCGGGCTGCGGTTTGCTGTGACCCGCGGACGACGATGACAGACCCGGATGAATCAACCTGGTCGCAACCAGCGCTGGTGGGCGTGCCACGGCGAAATCTTTCGTCACGTCACGCCGCTCGACCTAAGGCGAAGAAATCCGCTACCGCCCGGTAATAAGCCATGGGGGTATTCTTGTTGCGGATCGTGGCGTCTAAAAAATCCAGGAAACGTTTTGCCGCGTGGCCGCGGCCTCGGCGATTGCGATTGGCGCGAGCATGCGCCGCTGACTGATCCGATTTTCTTGGCTCATGAATGACGGGCAGCTTGTTCATGCTGTTAGAGCATACGCCCGCTTCTTCAATAACCGGGGGAACGAGAATGTTCTCTCGTTCCTCGGGGTATAGACGAAAGTTCGTGTATGCCATTGAATTCCAAGGCCCTTTTCCCTCCCCGCTTCAAGCTCTCCTTCCGAAGCGCATTTCGTGTCCTCGATTCCCAAATCCTATGCAGCACCCTGTGCACCAGGCCCTTGCGCCCACGCCACGCGCCGACTTGAAGATGGAGGCCATAAGTCCCGAAGCAATGCCAGCTGCTCTGGTCGCAGACATCCTCAGGGAATAACACCTTCACCTGTTCGCTGGCGCCCGGATACTCTGCCAGCGTCCGGGACACGAGGCCGGGTCCAGTCGTAGCGAGCACGAAGGACTCGCTTCGGAAGATTTGGGGAATCGATTTCAGCATTGGCTTCGCCCACTCGGGATGCTGCTGGGCCCGGACGCAGTTCTCAATGATTGCCTTGAGAAACGGATGGCCAGCCGCAGCGCCAAAACCATAGTTTCCGATTTCCCAGTCCATCCCATACTCATTGGAGAGGAATCTGTTGATGCCCAATTCCTCAAACGGAAATACGCAATCGAATCCAAGCAGATCGTCGAGAGAGGATACAAGGAACACGTCAGTGTCAAAATAGAAGCCGCCAAAACGATAGACCGCTAGATACCGGAAGAAATCGTAACGCTGAATTTGTGCGGAGAACGAGTCGAACGTGGGTCGGTATCGGGGAAAATCGGCGTCTATGAATTTCTCGATCTGAGCGTCATCGAAAAGCAAGTACTCGAAACCCGGATTGAGCAGGCGCACGTTAGCCGCGGCTGCCTTTGCGAAGAGCGGCAGGTCTGCGCCGCCCTGGCCCCAGACCTGGATGATTCGCCTTGGAATTTTTTCAATGATCAATTCCGTAGCCTTCTTTGGGAACCGCCTATTGGCCTCAAGGACGACGATAGGACCGAAGGATGTATTGCCCAAGCGACTCGACGAAGCATCTCACAACGGCGCCGTAAATGGCGCGGCCCGACGATCGTTTCGTTGAATCACCGTTTCCCGCCGCCTTGCTAAGCGTCGCCAGTCTCTGACCGAACCGCCGCATCAAATCTTTTGTCGCTCAAGGCCACGCGGAATTTCGACTTCGGCCGCTCCGGCAACTGATGAAGACCTCAATCCTCTCAGCAGATCCAGGTACAGTGATTTCTGCCCCGCGGCGAACAAGAGCACCCCAAAGAATGTAGCGAAAAGAACGGTACTTTCCAGAATTAACCGGGGCAAAGGAGAAAACAATTCACCATACATCAGCCGCGCTCCAAACGCGACCCCGCCTGCCAGCACGCTTGAGGCGGCCGGACGGCTCATCGCCAGCAATATGTCCCGGAGCGAAATCACGGTTCCGCGTATGCACCACCAAGTATGGGGAATGAACCACAACGTCATCGCCGCCGAATAGGCGAACGCAACCCCTTTGGGTCCATAAGGCAACCCAATAAGGCAACCCGTGATCATAAACGGCGCGAAGACAAGCGCAATCTTCAAGCTTCGCGCTCCCAGTCCTATTGAAAAAATCAAGCATTCTAAGGGAGTGATAACCGCATAGATCGCCATCGCCGGAGCCAGCAAGCGAACAATCTCCGCCGCGTCTTTCCACTTTGGTCCGAGAACAACGAATACCAATTCATCGGCAAAAAAAACGCACGCAAGCATAATTGGAAGTGTCAGTTCGAGGACTAGAGCGAAGCCCCTCAGAAAATAGCGCTTGAGGCGAACGGGATCGTCCTGGAGCCTGGACAATGCCGAAAACGCCACCTCGCCGAAGGCCGAATTCAGTTGGTCTGCTGGAATATTGACCAGCTGGTAAGCCCTTCCGTAGATCCCGATTGCCTCTGCTCCCCAGAAGCGGCCGATCAAAACCTTATCGGCATTGTAAGCGACGAAGGTTACGAGGCCCCGCAGAGTGACCGTGCCGCCGAAGAGCATCAGAGATCGAGCTCCAACCCGCCTTTGTGGTAGCCCGGGGACCCAGCCCGTCGTTAGCCAAAGACCAACAGTGCCAGCAAGTGGAGAGGCGATCGACATCCACACAAGGGCCCAATATCCGTAGCCAGCTTCAGCGCCGGCAATGGCGATCGCAGCTCCCACCATCAAAGAGACCACACTGATCACGGCCAAGGTTGTCCAACGCATTTGGCGTTGAAGAAGCGCTTGATGCTGCGTTCCTGCCGCATTGAAAGGAAATCCAAGCGCCAGCACAGCCGTTATGCCAAAAAGCCGAGGGTCGCCGTAAAAGGCGGCGATAGCCGGCGCCATCGCCAATGCGATGATCCCGAGCAGCGCTCCAATCAATAGGTTGATCCAGAATAGTGTCGAGGACTGCTCCTCCGAGATGGTCGTTCGCTGAACGGCGGCAGACGAGAGCCCAAAATCGCGAAGGTAAGACAACACCCCGGTGAACGCCACCACCATGCTCACCAGGCCGAAGTCTTTTGGGCTCAGGAGCCGAGCCAACGCCATGATGGCGCCCATCCGCAGGAGAAAGTTCGCCCCTGTAGCGCCGAATCTGGCAAGACCACCCCGAAGCGTCCGCCTCTTCAAATCATGCATGTGTTTCTCTGGACCTCCAAATGGACTCGTCTGACAACCTGTCGGACTTAAGAACGGACGTGGAAACATACCGGAAATAACCCTCCGAGAAGTGGCTCGGGCCGGAAGTTAGGTTTACATGCTTTTCGATAACCTCGCAGATAGCGCGCGTTTTTTCTGAGTCCGATAGGCTGCCAGTGCGCCCCGGCTCCAGATCAATCTGCCAAGCTCCTTGGAGTATTGTCGAGTGAAACTGCTTGCAACCATCCCGGCTATTAATGGACAAATGTTTCAGAGGTCGGCGGCTCTGGCTTAACGGCAGGCATTTTTCGCCCGAGGGACTCATACCAGCCACGTAATCCATTCTGCGATCGCCAAACTGGCTGTGAGGCCGGGCGACTCAATTCCGAACAGGTTGATCAAGCCGGGCACCCCATGCTCTTTTTCCGATTGGACGAGGAACTCGGTTTCGGACCCGCCAGGCCGGGAGATTTTTGGTCTTATCCCGGAAAAGGCGGGCTGCAATGAATAATCCGGCAGGTCGGGCCAATAGGCTCTGATGGCGGCGTAGAACCCGTCCGCTCGGCCAGAGATCGACGTTGTAGTCGATCTTTTCCACCCATTCCACGTCCGGCCCAAACCGCGCCTGCCCAGCAAGATCGAGGGTGAGATGAACGCCAAGGCCGCCCGGCGTCGGGATCGGATAGATCAGGCGCGCAAAGGGAGATCGCGTGGTCAGGGCGAAGTAGTTTCCCTTCGCCAGATAGAGGGGCGGAATTCTGTCGGCGGGCATCCCAATGATGGAGCGGGCGAAGGCATGTGAGCCGAGCCCGGCGGCGTTGATCACGGCCCTTGCGGCGATTCGCGTTGGGCTCGCCCCGCCGGTTTCCACTATGATGCCGAGGTCGTCGACCCGACCGGAAAGAACGGGCGTATCGAGCGCCACCATGGCGCCATACCGTTCGGCGTCCCCGCGGAGCGCCTGCATGAGAGCGTGGCTATCGATGATACCCGTCGATGGCGACAGCAGCGCCCGGTGGACCGCAAGAGCCGGCTCGAGAGCGCGCGCCTCGTCGCCGCTGAGCCAAACCAAATCCATCACGCCGTTTGCCTCGGCCTGCGCCTTGATTGCGGAAAGCTTGCCGATTTCCGCCTCGTCACGGCGACGAGGAGCTTGCCGCATCGCCGGTGCGGAACATGATATTCCCGGCAAAAGTCGTAGAGCATTGCTTTGCCATTGACGCACCAGCGAGATTTATCGAGGCCGCTCGGATAGTAGATGCCCGCGTGGATCACTTCGCTGTTGCGCGAGCTGATTCCAGAACCGATGCAGTCTTGGCTTTCAACGACGATGACCTCGCGTCCAGCCCGCGCCAAAGCCCTTGCGGCGGCGAGGCCAACAACGCCGGCTCCAACGACGAGGCATTCGACCGACTCCATTGGCGCCGCTTCTCCACTCCGCCCAAAGCGCCTCAGCCGCTACCCTCTGTCGCAAATATCTCTCACCAAGTTACGACAAACTGTTGAGCAAGCAACTTGAATGGGGATTTCTTTTTACGGGACGAATGGCGCGGGCCGGCGCCCAAGCCGATCGCCTGGGTACAACCGCCCGGTCGGGCGGTCATCCCTCGCCCTATTCCGCGATGCGACTGCCCTGCTGGAAAGCCGCCGCATACCGCATCTGCCAATCGAGCCGTCTTTTGTTAAGCGGCTCCAAGCCCCACCACGCCCACGGCCAGTCCCCTCGCACAGAGGGATCTCCGTCGTGAATTTCCTCGATCAGTTCCGGGACCGGCCGCCAACCAAGGTCGCCCGCCACCTTGGCTCGAACCTCCAGATCAACCCCCGAAACGAACAGGTATCCTCCCGGTTTCATCAGCCCTGCGATATTGCGCAGGCACTTTTCCGCATCCGGCGGCTCCATATGACAGAGAAAGTTGCTCGCCACGACGATGTCTTGAGATCCAAGAATACGAATCAGCGCGGGGTCGCCTGCATCGCCCACCTGCCAGCGAATCCCCTCCCGAAGCCAGGATTTCACCTTTGCCTGACCTCCTTCCCACTCAAACAGTTCCGCCAACTCCTTTTCCGTCATCCGCTCAAAAATGGGCGCCCCCACGAGGTCGGATGCCTGGCTGCTGTAAACGGCTTCTCTGGCGAAATTCAGCACCTCAGCTGAAATATCCACAGCGCTCATTTGCACTTGTAGGTCCGGCCGTGCTGAGCGGAGGATCCACAGAATGGAATAGATTTCCGCCCCGATGCTGCAACCCACGACTGCAATTCTCAAGTTCGAACCGCTGGCGTTCAATTCGACCAGGCGACGCATCAGCTCGAGTTCGGGCCGGTTCCGCAAGAAGAAAGTGCCCGTATAGTGCTCACGCTTCGCACGGCGACGAACCAGCTTCTGCAAAAACGTACCATAGGAAAAAATGAGCCCAGAATTCAGGAATCTGGAAGGAAGTCGTTTCCATACCCATTTGTTGAGCCGCAAATACAAACCAACGGGAGACCTTCGTCGCATTCCTCAACCGAACTTCGTCTTTGGAGATCACATTTTGCGCAGTGATGCGTTGCTATAAACGACGCCCCTTCATTAATCCATGGCCGCCGCGCATCCTCATTATTCGGCGCGGCGTCCGCGCAACACGTCGAACAGCAGATCCCGGTACAGCTGCTTCTGGCCCATCACGATCAGGGCGCTGGCGTAAACGCCGAAGATAAGTCCACCTCCCAGGATCAGAACCGCGATTGGAGGCAACGCGCCGCCGCCCAAGGTCAACTTCACCGTCAATCCGACCACGGCCGCCGGGACGACCGCCAGAAGCGAAGTTCTGGCGCCTTTCCAAAGATCCAACCAGGTAATTCCCGTGCCCTGCTTCGACCAGGCGATAATCGGGATAGTGATAAGCACCATTCCGGCCGAGTACCCCAACGCAACACCCGTCGGTCCATGGCTGAGACCCAAGACGATCCCCAGGATCACCACCGGGGTCGTCGTGGCCGTGATGCTGACGGCGCGGCCCACCCGGCCTGTCGACATAACCAACCAGGAGAGTGGATTGGCCAACGCGAAGACCAGCGATGTCGGAGCAAGCAATCTGAAGATCGGGACCACCTCCATCCATTTGGGGCCCAACAAAACGCGGATTATCTCCTCGGCGAACAGCGGACAGGTGATCGCAATCGGCAGCGTTACCGACAGGAGCAAAGAATAGGCCCTGAGGAAAGACCTGGAGAGTCGGTCGGCGTCATGCTGGATCGCAGAGAGGCCGGAGAGAGCGACGCCGCTGAGCGTCCCGGTCCATTGTTCCACCGGCAAGGTGGCGAGCTGGTATGCCCGACCGTAAAGTCCGAGGGCATGCGGTCCCCAGAAACGGCCCAAGAGAATGTTATCCGTGTTCCAAGCCAGGAACACGAGAAAACTGTTAAGGGTCGCGAGCCCTCCAAAATGAAGCATCGACAGGACGCCGCAATTGCGGCGCGGGGGTCCAGGAACCCAGGGAACGGCGAGCCATACGCCGGCGGCGCCGACGATTGGACCGACAACCCCCATAGCCACCAGCGACCAGTAACGCCAGCCGAGGAACGCCATCACGACGCCCACTCGCCGAACTTACAGCGAGAGCCGTTAAATCGATCTGCGCCCGCGTCGCAAAGCGCATCTCCCGCGACATCAGGGCCGAGTGTTGAATTGGCAGGCCATTGAACACGAACGCCGCCGCGGAGATGATGACGATCCAAAACAGTCGCGGCTCGCCGTAGAAGCGGACCAAAGCGGGAGCCAAAGCGATTGTGAGCGCCGCCAGACCGACTCCTATCGCCACGTTGATCCAGAAAAGGGTCGAGAGTTGTTCATGAGTGACCTTATGGCGTTGGACCGTCGCCGTGCCCAGTCCCGCGTCGCGCGAACAGCCCGAGAAAACCCGTCAAGGTCGCGGCCATTCCCGTCAGCCCGAAATCGCTGGGAGAAAGCAGCCTCGCCAGCACCATCACCGTCCCCATCTGCAGCGCAAGCTTCGCGACTTGCGCAGCGGCCGCGACCGCGCCGCCCCGCAGGGACTTCAGTTTCAGTTCGTCGAGAGCGGGGCGCGCAAAGGTGGGATGGCGCGGGGATGGTTCCCCCATAAAATCTCCTATTCTTGGGTCGCGCGGAACGGACCCTCTCTCCGCGTTTGTGCATGTGTACGGCTTCCCCACGTACCCTGCACTTACCATCCAGCGGCGGTCTTTCGCTTGTTGCTTCGTCGGCGCGATACAACAAACCAACCCAGCAGAAACATTGCGAATAGGCTGATCGCCACAGTCACTTTCTTGACCGAGACGAACCCAACACCGTCGCCGTTCAGATACCGCGGTCTGCGGGCCCGAAGTGCGGTCGCACGCCCCGCTGGCTTCTTCGAACGGGCGAGGATCAGATCCGCTGTCGCCGATGGCTGTCGCGCCGCCCCTCTTTTTCGACCGTGGCTGAACAGCTCATGGCGGTCGACACGGCTCCCGCCGCGTTCTTTGTCCAAGCATAGAGCGTCTTTTTCCCCGGACTCGCAAAGGTGTAGGAGCTTGGCGGGGACGGTGACCAACCGGGATCGTCTGCGGGAGGCGTCGTCGGGTCTTCCGTCAATCGATAGGCCGCGATGCCCACGCTGTCGCGGCCGACGAATGAATTGATCGGAATGGTGAGCGACGAATAGGCCCGTGGAATGGAAAATGAACCGACGGTCGGCAAGCTATCTTCGTACAGCGCGGCGACCGCCTCAGGTAACCAGCCCGCCCCCCAAGTATGCGCGCGAATCGATCTTTGTGTGAACGTGTGCCTTATGCCAATCGAGGTCAGCATCGCGTCGAAGTCGGCCATGTCTGGCGCGGAATGTGTTATACCCGGATAGCCAGATACGGTCTGCTTCGGTAAATGGCGCCTTGCGTGCACCGACGAAGGCGCTCGTCAGGCGATAATGACTCTGGAAGTTGGCGTCTGTACCGTAATTGGCGCTGTCGCCGTATTGATCGTATCTCGACATATCTGCGGGGAAATCCCATGCCGCGGCGAGGGCAAAAGTCGTCGGATGTTTCAACACCAGGTCTATGGCGCCGTAGCCTGACTTGGAGAAACCGATGAGCCAGTTCTGTTCGTGGCTCGTGGAGGCAAAAGTCGATCGCACCCAGGGCACAAGCTGGGAATTCATAAAAGTCTCGTATGCAATAGCGGGGTCGTCCGCCTGATCGGCGTACCAAGGGGTCACAGCGAAGGAAGGCTCGACGATCGTCAGGTTGTATTGGTTTTGAGCGTTCAGGCCCTGCAACAAGTCGAGCCCGTTGCCCCAAGTTAGATCCTCTGTGCCGCTATGGACTGGGAGGACGAAGAGGAAATTATGCGCAACGCCGGCCGTGGGATTGGTCGGCCGCAGGATGCGGACGTCCAGCGGACCCTTCGTCGGGTCGTCCCCAAGGACGTTGTAGAGCTCCACACCTTTGCTATTGGCGCCTTTGTAAACGAAGTGCGGGCTGTTCTGATCCGTCCCGCTCCAATCCTTCGCTGACGTCCCCATCGGAACGACGACGAGAAGCAGCGCAGCCAGGAGGCGTCCCGCCTTGTCGCTAATTCCCCGCATGACCCGTCTTCATCTCCAGTAAGGTGCGTCGACTCCGGACGCGAAATAGCGGTTCAGCCCCGCAATTACTGATTGCAAGAAACCCTAGGTAAAACGATCTTCCGTTTCGGCTGAACAACCAGTTGCTGCTGGAGCGCCTTGTCCCCCGCTCTCCCACCGACTGCAAGCGATTCCGTCGTCGTCCGCCTCTTCATACTCTCAGCAGCAGAACCCAATCTGGATCTCCCGCATTGTTTTTGCCCATCGGGGTGAACTTGTGCGAGCCGCTGTTCGAAAACGTCCCTATCGAGGTATAGGCCCCGTTGGTCGGATCGAACCACTGCGCGGTCACTGTCCCGGCAAAGCCTCCGAGTGCGACCGTCAGTGTGCTCGCCGAGCCGAGGCTGAAATAAGCCACAGCGCAATGCCCGTCGGCCGTCGCCGATAGCGCCACGTAGGTGCAGGCGGCAAACGGGTACGTCGTGCTGGTCCCAGGATTGCCATACCCGGCCGTACCAATGACGTGCGTCTGATCAGGAATGAGATTCCACCAAGGAATTGACTGGAAAAACGCGGCCCAAATCCCGACGCACGTCGCTCCCGGGGTCTCGAGATTGTTCTTCCATAGAGGCGTTTTTGAAGAGTACGGACCAACGAGCGTAATGATGCCGGGCGGGTTGAACTCCCGGAACTCCGCCATTGTCGTGGAAAACCCCCAAACGATAGCATTGCCGTAAATCTGTCCCCCCATGCCGCCGAGCATGGCCCAATAGGACTGGCGCCGTATATTAATTGTCGCGCCATCATCGCTTGGGCCGGGAGGGTGACTGCTCCAATGCGTGAACTCGTACACGGTCTCGAACAGAAATCCAGGATAGAAGGGCGCTGATGAGGCGTTCGTCCCAAATAGATCTGCGAACTTCGTGCCAGGAGGGTTGTAAGCTGCCAAGCATTCAATGAATGCCGCTGAGTAGGTATACGCCCCTGTCGCTGTCAACGCCGGATTGAGAGTCGAATTATCGCGTCCCGTACTCTGGTTATAGTTTAGTTCGATTGATCTGAGTTGGCTTGGCGCGACGCTCGCAATGCCCAGCAAGAGGTTAAGAACAGCCGCATCATCGAGTCGCGTTGCCGGTCTGTTGATAATCATTGCCGCCTAGCCACATCACATTCGGAGCAAGTTTATAGCGATTGCCGAGATAAGCGCCGAAGGTAAAGCAGGCCGAATGGCCCGCTGCTATAAGATCGGACAATCCAGCTGCGGTCTCATACGGATTGAGAATTGCGACCAAGTTGTTTTGCGCACAGAACTGAACGATTGAATCCATGCGCGTAAAGTACGCTGGGTTTGGCGTCTTGACTTTTGCGCCAGTGAATGGGGCAATCCCGTCCAACGTCGTGTAGTTGGTCCGGTCAGGATTGCACAGACCGGTGACTATAATATCCCACTGGATCGCGTTGAAGCCCTGACGAGCGCGCGTCGCGAGATAATGTTGGACGTCGGGCGGCGACATGATCGCCATGCCCTGGCCCGAATCGGCGACCATCAGCCAGGGCAGACCGGTCGCCTGATTGACGAAATATCGTCCATTCGTACTTGCGACGATTGGCCCCAAACCACTGGATCCCCCACGCGGAACTTTCGCCCCAACTTGGTTGGAGAGCGCCGGCAGGGTCGCGATACCGCCTAAAAGCTGTCGGCGCGAAAGCTTCATAGACCCCGTAGGCTGCCGCGGCTTGCCTCTATTTTTCACGGATTTGTGGCCTTGGCTCGACGAGCCAGTCGAGGTACGGGGCCAAGGCGCCGCTGACCAGGGTGCGCGCCATCGTCGCGGAAATATGCAGTTCATCCGTGTAGGCGACGATCCCGTTGATGCGGGCGGGACATCTTTCGTCGGGGCAGAAAAGCGGGGTTGGATCAAAAACCCGAACGTCGGAGAATTCCCCGTGCAACCTTCGTGAGAATTTGATTGACTTGGTTTGAGAGCTGCCTGTGAACGGCCAGGGGCATTGAGCATTCGCGCTCGCTTCTTCGAAACAGGCAGTCCGGCGCATACAGATTGCCTCCCCAGGAACTGATAAGCCACGGCGTTTGCAGGACAATGACCGCGCGTAGCCCGTGGCCGACAATGTCACGAAGCGTCGATCTCATGGCGCTCTCTAAAATCGACAGCGACTCCTCGGTCGTCGTGGCGTTGACGTCGAAGGAATGCCGAGACTCAGGAGCTCCGACTTGGGTCAGGTCGAAGTCGGTGGCTCGGAACCACCAGTTGTCGGAGAGCAAGACGCCCGAGCCGCCGACTGCGCCGGCGAGCGCGAGCCTGTCCGCGACCCAGCTGTTGAATGACCGACATCCGGAATAGGGCTTCCAGGCGCCGACGAATGGTTCCGTTGGCAGAACGTTGAGAAGGGGCGGGCAGGCCGCCTTGGTGACTTCCTCAACAGCAATCACACCGCCGCCGCGCTGCGACGCCCATTCGTGCAAGGCAGGAGAAAGCCGATCCGCGATCGAGTCCCCCCAAAGCACCACCCGCGGCAGATCCCCTGAGGCAAGGCAGTTGGCCGGGGCGGATGTCTCATTCGACCCGATCGGGACCAGGCATTTGTTGTCGAAATCTCCTCTAGCCGCAAAGAGGGCGATTTCCGCCGCGGTTCGCGGAGCCCGATGGGCCCAAGCGCCGACACCGGAGACGAGGGCGAGGGCCACGACTGTGGCGCCGCAGCCGGCGAAGACTACCCACTTGGCGGGCACGTTGCGGCCTATACGGAAGCGCAGCGGCCGCTCGTACCAATACAGCGTCAAAAATGACAAGACGAGCGTCGAGAGAGAGATCGTACAATCCCGAAACAAGTCGGGGCGGCCCAACTGCGAGGATCCGGACAATGCTGAGCGCCGGCCAGTGCCATAGGTACCACGCATACGACACCAACCCGACTTGCACCATTACGCGCAGCGACAGAAACCGCCCGACCGGACTCGTCGGGTTTACTGTGTTGCCGAAGATGACGAGACTCGTGCCGAGCACCGCGAACGCCACCAGCAGGAGCGGGGAGGAACGATCAGCCGGGATGAACGCGATGCCTGTGGCGATGAGGGCGACGCCAGCAATCGAAGCCGTCAGACCCCAGCGGCGCGGTATGGCATAGAGCCGTGGCAGCCCGATCGCGAGGAGTTCCGCCTGTTCCAAGCTCCCATCCTCTCGCGGTCGTAAAGTAGAACGCCCATTTCTCGTTCCAACCGGCGAGCGCGACGGCTAATCCCGCAGAGGCGACGACCAGCGCACCCATGGCGACGCTGAGCCAAAGAACTGGAGATCTGGACTTTGCCGATATCGCGTAGACCACCGCGAGCATCGCCGGCCATAGCAAATAGAACTGCTCCTCGACAGACAGCGACCAAGTGTGGAGCAACGGTAGAAACTGCGAGTTTGGGGCAAAATAATCTGTGGTCACGCCCAGGAAGAACAGGTTGGCGGAGATCAGCAGTGTCGCCAGGGCGGACTTCGACACTCCTTGTATTTCACCAAGAGCTGAAGACAATAAAAGCGCGCTCGCAAAGACGGTCGCGAGAACCACAAGGAGCAACGTAGGCAATATTCGTCTTACGCGCCTCGCATAGAATTGAAACATGCGGATGCGCTGGTACTTGTTGATGTCGGCCAGCAGCAAGCCGGTTATCAAATATCCGGAGATAACGAAGAATATATCGACGCCGACGAAGCCGCCGCGAACCCCCGGAATGCCGGTATGGTAGGCAATGACGGCGCCCACGGCGATCGCGCGAAGACCATCAATATCCGGACGATAGGAGTGCTTGACTGGCGCATCGCCCCTCTGTCGGCCAATCACTAATTGCTGGTCGAGCACCTCGTCCCCCGCTATTCCCCGCCGACTGTGTAGTCCGAACCTACCTTGGCGGCAATTGAGGCGCAGCTCGCCCGCCCGGCCGTAAAGACTATCGGCTTTGCGAGTTCCTAGACAGCAATCACGCCGCTGCGCTGCGGACGCCCATTCATGCAATGCCGGCGAAAGACGATCCGCGACTGAATCTACCAGCGCACGGTCCGACGGCCTGAAGCGAGCCAGCCCCGGGAACACCGACACACGCTCGAGCGCGCGACGTCGGTGATGATCGTTGTCCTATCGGTTCCGACACGCTCAATTATCCACTGATTCCGACGAGAAGAACGCCGCCTACAATGAAGCTGACGCCAATCGCTTTTGTAATAGAAATCGGCTCGGCAAACATGATCGAGCCGGCGAGCACTGTGACGAAAATGCCTAGGGCGACGAAGGGATATGCAGATGAAAGCGGCACTCGCGACAACACAAAGAGCCACAGTAATGCGCTCAACCCAAAACAGCCGAGTCCTCCGAGAACAAGCGAAGACGTGAAAATTTTGAACGCGATTTGCTGTAGGGTGCCGGTACTGATGGCGCTTTGAACCTCCTGCGCCCCATCCCCCGTTTTAAAATGATCTGAGAGCCCGATGACAAAGCCACACTGACGAAAATCAAAGCCGCTGGACTCTGTACGCATGAATTGTCCTATTCAATTTGTCTATCGCGCCAAGGTCCCATTGCTTTACATATTGATCAATATATCGCTCCAATCAGGATGAACCCAATGAGCCCGAGCGCGACCCGGCTGTTTCTGTCTCGCAAAGCGAAAACAATAGGGTCGTCGTCCATTAGTCGGCGATGCGCCATGAAGAGGGCGCGCGAGAGCCAGTACATCAGAATGGGGCAGATCAGCCATAGCGCCATTGGATGTCGATAAATATGGCTAACCGCGTCTGAGGAAATGTAAAGCGCGAACACCGTAACAGCATTGAAACCGGCGGCGGCTGCCAGGGCGGCAACAATGTCGAGATCTGACTTGCGATAGTTGCGACTGGTTGAATCCGGCAGGCCCTCGTCGACGCGGGCCGCCAGTTCGACGTAACGCTTGATAAGTGCAAGCGCGGTGAAAAATAACATTCGAAAAGCCGAGCAGCCACTCCGACACTGGCACGGAGATTGCCGCCGCGCCACCAATCACGCGGATCGTATAGAGCAACGCCAGCGCGATGACGTCGAGCAACATCTTGCGCTTTAGAACGAGCGTGTAGGCCGTCGTAAGGAAAACGTGAGCGAACAGCGCTGCAGCGAACAAGGGACCGATAGCGAGGGCTGCGCCAAAGGCAATGACCAGAAGGACCGGCGCTAACGCCACCGCGTTCGTGATCGGGACAGTACTCCGCTGCTAGCGGACGCTGATTTTTGCGGGGATGCTTCCGATCGGCATCTAGATCGACCAAGTCATTGATGATGTAAATGGCAGAGGCCGCCAGCGAGAAAGCGACGAACGCGACGAACACTTTGCCGAATGAGAGGAGATCGGGAACCGTTGGGCGGTTACTAAGGGCACGAAGACCAGCGAGTTCTTCGCCCATTGATGTACCCTTAGCAATTTGAGCCAGGGGCGGATTCGGCGCGCCGCGTCTTCCAAGACGATGGCGTCAGGGTCCATGTCCCTCAGCCTTGATTTCACCGCAGGTGACGCGCGCACCGCGGTGCGTCGATCAGCGACAGCCCACACGGCGAGATCGGCGCGTTCATTGCCGATGTAGTCAAAGCCCGCCTTTCCGAAAACCTCCACCAGACGGCGCGCCTTAAAAGCAGAAGACAAATTCTCGTCGGTCGATCCGAAACATCCATCGAAGAGACCGAGATGGTCAGCGACGGCCCGCACGTACCGTTCGTTGCTCGCCGAGGCGAGATAGACCGGGTTGCCCGCGGCGCGCGCCTTGCGAATGATCGTTACGACGACGTCGTCATAGGGCAATTGTGTAACGTCTAAGACTGTTTTGGCCGCGATCTCGGCCTTCAACGCCGCCTTCCCACGAAGCAATGCCGACAATAGGCCGACCACGGCCAATGGATCACGTCCGAGGTGGGCGAAGGCGGATTCAGCGAGAAGGTCGGAGGCGAACGAGCGTTCCATCGAGATCCACGACCAACGGTTTCAGCTTTGATCGAATACTCAACGCTCTTCAGCGTCAGACGGCATGACCACGCCCAATACGATGCATCCTTGCCCGACGGCGAGAGAACTCCATTGCGTCGGGATCGGATCAAATGACATGCCCAACCCTACCGGACCGCTTGACTTCCGGCCAGCATGAAGCGCACCCGGCGGAAACCGATGACGGACGATGACCGAGCGACAATCACCGCTGCTCAGGACACTGGCTAGGCTTCGCCCACCTCGAGGCTTCGCGATCAGACCGATGGGCTTGACGATGACGGCGTCGCCGTTTCAGCAGCACCACCGTCACCAGCGCAACTGAGCGCTATGGAGCCGATCGACGAACCGGGCCATGCCCCAAAACCCGCCGCCGAACGCCCCCGCCCCCGCCGATTGCTCGGCCGACAAATCCTTTACGAAAATCAGAAGCTGTGCTACCTCTGTTCTCGGTCCGCCGGATCGGCCGTCTTCGGGCGGCGGGGAAAAGGTAGTAGCGCGAGATCGAAATGGTTTTTTTCCTTTTTCCCTTCGTTCGGCGGTAAGCCTTTGATAACTGGCGATTTTGGGTAAGGAATTGCAATTTTTGGCAGGAATTTGCAACTTTTTGGCAGCCTTCGGCAGCCCGATGGCAATGTTCGGAAGGCTTGGTGAAAGAAATGGAAGGAACAGTGTCGTCGCCGCCGTGGGTTCAAGTCCGAGCGGATGAACCCAAGAGCAGGCTTGGAAAGTTCGGGCGCCCCGTGGAATGCAGCGTAAACAGCGTCTATGGGAAGTTATTACTTCCACAAAGTCACCGACGCATCCATCCAGCGATCGGGAAGCTTGGCCCTGTATCCATAGGGGCTGACGTAGAGCGAATGCAACATTTGCGGAAGGGGAGGACGAGGGTCATAGGAAAGCAAGAGGTCTCCCCTTTTCCGGTACGCCGACGCCTCCGCGCGAGACGCCTCGTCCTCCGGCAGCACGATCACCAGATCGCCTGGATCGGGCGCACAACGCCCGAGGCGGGCCCGTCAGCCATGCGGCACCATCCACAGTACCCGCTCCCGTCAGCAGGAGACGTGGAGACCATAGCAACGCTGTTCGGTCGGCCGCCTTGACCTTCGGCTCTTTCCACAGGGACGCCTCGATACTCAAGATAGTCAGCAAATTCCTCGATCATGTAATGGCTTGCAAACGGAAAGTACAGCCTGCGAACATTTCCTGCGCCGCTTCGATATCGCGCTTCCACGACGGACGCGATTTCAGCCTTTGCGCGAATGACGTTCTTTCGCTCGAAGACGCTGAACGCCGAGAAAGCGAGGTCCTGAACCAGGACTGCGGACCCGATCAACAATGCCGCCAGTTTGCTCCGCGAGGGCAGCTTATTCCATCCCAGCGCCGCGAATCGACCGACATACAATATTGCAATGAGATCGACCGGGGCCAAGTAATAGGAACCGAACAGGCGAAGGCCAATGTAGCCGAGAAAGCAAGCCGCGCCGCCAAGCGCCAGTCCGTCCCACAGCGAGGAGGGCGTCACCCGGCGGCGCAGGATCAGATAAAATCGGCCGATCACAACGCGCCATAAACAGCCAGGACAGCAGATCCCACCTCGAGTAGGCGAGTACGTTTACTGAGAGCGGCAATCGGTGTTCGACCGCGTAACCCCTGTCTCCGTGGATTCCTATGAAGGCGAAGTATTGGACCAGGAACGCCACCGCCAAAAAGGCAAGGCAAAGGTCGAGACGGCTTTCCCCGTCCCAAAGTCGACCGAAATCCCATCCTGCGTCATATTTGTTTCTACAGCGCAGTATGAGTCTGCCGGCAGCGAAGCCCAGGAGCAGCAGGAAGGCAGTCTCCTTGAAGTAGATCATGAATTGGGCGCTGATAACCGCAGCCACGGCCCACGCTATTGACTTGGTCTGTTCGAAGTTCTTAACCGACAGCGCGAGACAGGCGAGGAAAAACAGAACATTGCGCTCCGGGACGATAAGCAAGCTGAAACTGATGAGAATGCTCGGGGTCAACAGCGCGACGATTGCCAGGGCCGCGCGGGCGACGATGCTAAGCTCGTCATCCAGGACCAGAAGAATACAAGATAACAATAAAAGCTGGGCGATCGGCAGCACGTGGTAACCGGCAGGCGTATCGGTAAAGTGCCGTATCAGGTTGTACTCCTGCTGGCCAAACGGAAAGAAGCGTCCAGCGGCAGGCCAGACCGGCATCGGAAAGTCTTGGCCCCTCAGCGTAAATTGGGTAAACATGTCATTGTCGTAGAAGGCGAAATCCTCCCACGCCAAGATCACAGCAATGTAGAACGCCAGGAACGCGCCCAGCAGAGTCAGAGCCACGAGAGCATTAGACGTCCCAATCTGACGCGACCTCCCAATGAGAATAATCGGCGGCCTTTTTGCCCACTGGCCATTTGGAGTCGCTACCTGCCTGATCTCCGCGGCCACGAAGACCACCGCGGCAATGGTTGTGGCGATCCAAATCTGCCCAAGGCGGTGAGGGTGCGCAGCCCACAACGCTTGGAGGAATGGTTCAATAAATGACAGCAGCTTCTTGTCCTCTCGCTAAGGCGGTGCAATACAATTCGGAACGATGATCCCATTCACGACTTAAGCATCGGCCTTATAGAGATGTCGGTCACTTCGGCGGTGCGCGGTAGGCTTAGGGCATTGAGTACAACAGATGCAACATCAGCCGGTTGCAGCAATAAGTCCGGTTGATAAGCTTTTCCCTGCATCTGACAGATCCGCTCCTGCATCTCGCTTGCCGTTCGTCCAAGATAGACGCTCAGCACTCGAACGCCATGCACATTGATCTCCGCTCGCAAACTGTCGGCGATCGCCTTAAGGGCGTGCTTGGTCGCATCGTACTGCGCCGACATGGGCTTGGCTGTTATCCCGCTGCTTGAATTGATGAACACAACCTGTCCACGCCGTTCTTTAAGCATCGGCAACAAGGCCTGCGTCAATGCGTACGGAGCCCGCACGTTTGTTTGATACTGCTTGTCAAAATCTGAAAGGTCAGCGTTCTCGAAAGAGGCGGCGGCGTACATGGCGGCGTTTTGAACGAGGATATCGACCTGCATAGGTTCGGCTTTGATGAGCTGCGTCACCTCGAGCAAGTTCGAACCTGAGGAGATGTCAGCAGGATAAACTGCCGCATGCGTCCCCATCTTGCGGACCGTGGCCGCGACCAGCTCCAATCTGTCCAATCTGCGGCCAATCAAAACGATCCTGGCTCCCGCGTCGGCTAACGCAAGAGCCAGGGCGGCGCCGACCCCGGTCCCTCCCCCGGTAATGACGGCCGTTTGTCCCTCGAACGAACGCGCTTGTGGCCTCACGTGATTTCGTTATTAATCGTAACTGTCTGGTAGAGGACGCGGTTCGAGTCCTCGGCGGTAAGGAACCCGCGCGCGCAACTTGCAAATGAGCAACGCTTTCCCGTCGAAAATCATCCGTAGCAGTGAATTATCGTGTACGGAACGGCCGTCACGAAGCGTCCGCCCCATTGCTCAATAAACTTCATCTCGGCCTTGACTTCATCGATCAGGTTCCAGGGCAGCACCAAGAGATAGTCGGGCCTGATTTCATTTATTCGCTCCGGCGCCGAAATTGGAATGTGGCTGCCAGGCATGAGTTTCCCCTGCTTGGCGGCGCTGCGATCGAAGACGCAAACGATATCGGACGCGCTCACCTCGCAAACATTCAGGAACGTATTGCCTTTAGCGGCGGCTCCGTAGGCCGCCACAATTTTGTCCTCGTCGCGCGCTCTTGCGAGGAAGTCCAAAAACGATCGTTTCGCAACGTCGACGCGTTCCGCAAACCCTCTGTAGGCCTCGAGCGTGTCTAAGCCAGCCTCATGTTCCTGCGCTCGGATTCGCATGAGCGACCGCGTCTCGCGATGTTGCGCGGCCACCCGGCAGGCGTAGAGCCGCAGCGACCCCCCGTGCGTCGTGAGTTGCTCGACGTCGAAAGCTCGAAGACCTGTTTCGGCGAAGATCCTCTCGACCGCGTTGAGCGAAAGATAGGAGAAATGCTCGTGATAGATGGTGTCAAATTGAGTGTCGCGGATTAGGTTGAGCAGATGGGGAAATTCGAACGTCGCCACTCCCTGGGGTGCGAGAATCAACTCGAAACCCGCGACGAAATCTCGGATGTCGGGAACATGGGCCAGAACATTATTGGCCACAACGACGTCTGCCGATATTCCGGCTTCGCTTAGCCGTTCCGCAGTCGCACGTCCGAAAAAAGCGACCTCAGTCGGAATGCCCTTTGCAACTGCGTCCTTCGCAACGTTCGCGGCGGGTTCGATCCCGAGCACTTTTACTCCGGCCGCGACGAAATGCTGAAGCAGATAGCCATCGTTCGACGCGACTTCGACGACTAGAGTACTGGACCCCAGAGCGAAACGCTCGATCATTGCTTCGGCGTAACGGCGGGCATGCTCGACCCATGATGCGGATATTGAAGAAAAATAGGCATAGTCGCTGAAGATTGCCTCCGGACGCACCGGTGTGTCCACCTGAACGAGAAAACAGGCATCGCAGACCCGCGCCTGCAGGGGGTAGCGTCTGTCGCGGCCAGCCGCGACATCTTCCGCCGTGACGAAGCTATTGGCGAGCGGAGTTTCGCCGAGATCGGCGAGCGTGCAGGTCAGTGGCAGGCCGCAAAAGCGGCAGACGCCCGGGATAGAGGCGTCAATCATCGCGGTCTCGCTCTTTGGCATAGGAGGCGCTGAGTGCGCGATAGGCTTCAATCAGATTGCGCGTAACCGCGCCTTTGAAACCCGTGCGGCCGGTCACCAGCACGCGCCGATCGCGCCAGAAATCCTGGCGTGGCCTCTGTGCGGTCATGACCAAATTTTCCAAGGCGCGCGCGGGGACGCCCAGTGGCGATCCAGCGCTTCCTTATCGCGCAGGGTATCCATTGGCTGCCAAAACCCATTGTGCTGATAAGCCATCAGTTCGCCCATGCCGGCAAGGGCAGGAAGCGGCCCACGTTCCCAGGAAGTCTCGTCGCCGTCGATCAATTCGATAACCGAGGGGTCGAGCACAAAGAATCCGCCGTTGATGTACCCTTGATCGCCCGGCGGTTTTTCTACGAAATGCGTGACGCGGCTGCCGTCGAGCATCAAGGCGCCGAAGCGTCCGGGTGGCACCACGGCTGTAAGAGTGGCTTTGCGGCCGTGGTCGAGGTGGAACCTGGCCGACGCAGTGATGTCGATGTCCGCGAGGCCATCGCCATAGGTGAAGCAAAAGGGCTCGCCGGGGTCGAGAAATTTGGCGACTTGCTTCAACCGGCCCCCCGTCAGCGTATTCTCACCGGTATCCACCAACGTTACGCGCCACGGTTCTGCCTTCGTCGCGTGGAAAATCGCACGGTTCTCACGGGCGTCGATCGTCACGTCGGAAGAATGCAAAAAGTAATTCGAGAAATATTCCTTGATGACGTACCCCCGGTAGCCAAGGCAGATCACGAAATCCGAGATGCCGTGATGCGCGTAGATCTTCATTATATGCCAAAGAATTGGCATGCCGCCCACTTCAATCATGGGCTTGGGCCGTAGATGAGATTCCTCCAAAATCCGAGTGCCCAAGCCGCCCGCCAGGATTACCGCCTTCATTTCATGCCCCATTAAACAAGTCTGATGCGTGTCTCTGAACTCGATCGATGGCTATACCGCCGTGCGGGGCGTGCACGAGCCAGGAGAGGCCGATGGTCCGATCGCCAAAAGGCCCTGTGCTTGGAGTAACTGCGCTGCTCTGCGAACGACTTCAAACGGCAGGTTGGATCGTTCGGCAATGTCGAGTATTGATTGGGCGCCGTCAGAAAAATTTAGCACCCATAGCATGGCCATATTCTCAGTCGCGATGTCCCTGTTGCCGCCAATCCGTACTGTAAAGCCCACGCTTTCCGAGCTGCGGTTCGCATTTTGGAATCGTGTTGCAGTAGGTCGCGTCGGTTTCGATAACATCTATCGCTTTGACGATGAGGTTATAGGACTCTAGTAAATGCTCAGGCGTTATGAACGCGAGATCGTCCGCGGACGTGTGATACTGGGAAATCGTCCCGTACTTACTGCGCTGGAAAAGCCCAACCGGTAGATTGAAGCCAGGCGAGCAATACTGACGTTCATCATAACCGTAGGGTGAGAACTCTTCAATCACCGGCCTCAGTCGGGAGTGACGAAGAACGTGGCCCATGGCCCGATCGATGGCCGGCGTCGCCACGACGGCTTTTCTTATACGTTGGACCGCCCCCGTCGCCTACCATGGAGACGACGAGCCCGTGCTTGATGCGCGCAACTAGCTCTCTTCGTTGCGCGCCAACCAGGCGATTGCCCCTATCGTGCCGGGGGCGAAAAGAAATCTGTAGCTATACCGCGTCTGCAATCCAACCATTCGTCTTGCCAGCTGCGTCAGGAGCGCAACTCCCGAGCAGTTGTCATTAGCAAGCGATGGGTGGCAAACATGCGCCGAAAGCAGGAATTCCTCGTCGGTTTCGCCTTTGTGCAAATACTCGCCGTAGGTCAAGGACCCGTTTTCCAGGCTCGAATCGATGACGACTTCGTAGGTCTCTTCCCGAAGACCCTCAAGCTGCCGGTGCGCCATGCAGAAAGCCCAGTCCTCGGCGTAATACGAGGTTCTATAAGGGATGAGATCAGGCTGGTCAGGCAGAGTGTGAACGTGCTTTTTGAGTTCAGCCAGCGATCATGCGCGTGCGCACCGGGACGCTATAGCTCATGACATGAAGGTTTGACTGGGCAAAGTCGACGATCTTGTCGCCTGCGCCATTCTTGATGTACGCGTCACGGATGTTCCACTCACGCGGGATCGTCCAATCAAAGACCTCCGTTCCGGTGGGAACTTCGTGTACCTCCAACGCAAGATGCGATCCGATTTCGCGTAGCGTCTGCCGTACGCCGTTACCGGTGATGCTCCGACAAATGGGGAATATTCTCGCGGCAAGAGCGAAAATTTCTTCGCCCACGTCCTGAGTGATGAGCTGTTCCCCAAAATCTCTTTGGAGCTCGATGCTGTCGTGCGGACCGGGCGACATTGTGCTCAGAGCTTCGCCGACATGGCGAACGAGGCCCTGTCGTTGCGCAACGATTGCGTGTGCCGCAAATTTGCATCGAGGACTCCGTCGGCCAACAGCTTCTTGATGTGGGCGATGCGCTGGTATCGAGGCCCCTCGAACTCCTCCAATGTCAGGCCGGACGACTGGTAGGCCTTGTAGAGTTGCTCTGCTCCCATACGCGCGTCCCAGCGAGGCTTGAAGGCGGGCAGCTTACGGCGGATTTTTTCGAAACTCACCCGATACGAGCGCTTGTCGGGGCCCGCATCGGCAGCAAATTCTATCCTGCATCCAGGCACGACTGCCGCGACAATCTCGGCCAAATCGCGAATGCGGTAATTGTGGTCAGTCTGCCCGACATTGAAGGCTTCGTTCCATACGTCGTTCGCCGGCGCCTCGAGCGCGGCAATGAACGCACGCGAAATGTCCTCGATATGAACGATCGGCCGCCAAGGGGTGCCGTCAGACTTCAAGTAGATCTTCCCCGTCGTGAACGCCCAAGCAACAAGATTGTTCAAGACAATATCAAAACGCATCCTCGGCGAAACGCCGTAGGCGGTGGCGGGTCGCAAATAAACTGGACAAAACTTGTCGTCCGCCAGGAGCGAAATGTCACGCTCGGACATCACCTTCGATTCGCCATAGGCGGTGACGGGATTCAGATCGCCGGTCTCATCGATCATCGCATCGCCCGCCTGACCATAGTTGCTGCAGGACGAAGCAAACACGAAGCGGCGGACGCCAACCTCTTTGGCAAGCTCAGCCAAGCGGACGCTTGCGCGATGATTGATGTCGTCGGTGAGGCTCGGGTTCAGATTGCCAAGAGGATCGTTGGAAAGAGCAGCCAAATGAATGACGCCGTCGAATCCGGCGAGATCCGCAGCGACGGACATCGCGCGTATCCTTTTTGATCGTCGGCATGTCCGCATTCAGCCTGCCGCCGGCCGCAAAATGTGCAGCGCGAATAGAGATCGCTGTCCAAGCCGACCACTTCGTGGCCAGCCTCAACCAACATCGGCGAAAGAATCGTGCCGATGTAACCCAGATTGTCCAGTCACCAAAACGCGCATCGAATTTCCTTTTTTGTTTTCGCAACGCAGACGCGCCTTTGTCTTCGCAAGCACAGCTACTCAGACCAGCGCCAACTTACGCCCGACAAACGCTTCAGCATAGCGCTCGGGCGCTCGACATTCCATACCCCTCAGCCTCGCCAACCCGAGAAAGGTCTCGGCAGTCAAACCAGTGTTTCGAGCGCTGGCTGCCGAAATGCGTAATCAGGAGATCGATTTTTCGCTTCAGAGCGCTGGCGGAAATCGGCACATACAGATTGGGTTGACCCATATCGCCGTCCCATTTCGGAATTTCGTACTCAAGAATGCAGTGATCCCGGAAAGTATTCCAAGTGAGTCGGCAGACGTGCTGGTGGTCTTGATGCGCGTCCCCCTTGCGATGGGTGAGGATAAGGTCGGGACGGACCCGTTCTTTGAGCGCCGTGAACCATGATTTTATCGCGTCGCCCTGCTCGGGAAAAAAACCGTCCCTGAACGACATAACTTCGATCTGCGAGCTTTCCGCCGCTGACAAGAAATCAGACGCCGAGGCCCTCGCCTCCTTCTCCCGCTCGCCGACGCCGCTCAACACGCACCAGTGCACATCAAGGCGCACTCCACGTTCCTGCATGCTCAGAAGCGTCGCCCCGGCGCCGATCTCAATGTCGTCCGAATGCGCGCCCAGGCAGAGGACCGACAACCGATCTCCAGGCGCTGCGAGTTGCAACGGTTTCATGGAACGTATACTGTCCATTACGTTCGCTGCGGACGCCAAGGCGTCTCGCCCCGTTCGACCATCTCCTCGAGCACTTGTCTGTCCCTTAGCGTATCCATAGCGCGCCAGAAACCCTCGTATTTGTACGCCATCAAGTTTCCGGATTTGATCAGGCGATTGAACGGCTCAAGCACCAGCTCTTCCCCGTCCTGGATGTAATCAAAAATCTCCCTGCGAAAGATGAAATAGCCGCCATTGATCCAAACATCAGATTGATGACTCGCACGTATGCGATGTACGGTTCCCTGTTCATCGAATTCAGCCAAGTGAAAACTTACGGGTGGATGAACGGCAAGGAAGCAACCAATCTTGTTGCTCGCCTTGAACCGAGCGATCATCTCCGTCAAGAGGCGCGTCGGTCAATCCGTCGCTGTAGTTAGCCAAAAAAAACTCTTCATTGTTCACAAAGTGCTTAACCGCAAAAAGACGCTCTCCGATATTTCTCCAAACGCCAGTGTCAACAAGCGTAACACGCCAATCAGGAGGTCTTTCGCCAATAACCTCAACCTTGGAGCCAAATTCGGAGATTATGCAATCGCTGCTTTCGGCAATCTTGTAGTTCAAGAAGTAATTCTTGACAACATTGGCTTTGTATCCAAGGCACAGAATGAAATCACGATGCTGCGTACTGACTGTAATATTGCATGACATGCCATAAAATCGGATGATGACCAATTGGCACCATCGGCTTTGGAACACTGTCCGAGTAATCGCGAATGCGCGTACCCAGTCCACCACAAAATAGGACGACCTTCATGAAGTTGATTCTCTCGGATCTATCACTTCTACGCTAGGTATCGCTACAATGAACTTGCAGCCCCAATCGCCGACGTGACGCATCTGCTCAATGATCTCTCGCTTCAAATTCCATGGCAAGATAAGCAAATAATCAGGCCGCGCGTCATCAATAGCCGACACCGGATAAATTGGGATATGCATCCCTGGTGTGTATAGACCGTGTTTGTAAGGGTTGCGGTCCACGGTGAAATCCAGGAAATCGGTACCGATGCCGCAGTAATTGAGCAACGTGTTGCCTTTGCCAGGCGCGCCATAGCCGCACAGCTTCGCGCCATTGTCCTTGAGTTTAATTAAGAAATGACAAGAGCTGGCGCTTTGTTCGATGAACCTGCGCCGAAAACGTCGCATAGGTCTTGATATCCTCAAATCCCCTTTGACGTTCATGGGCGAGCAACGCGTCAACGCCGGGCGACCGTGTGTAGGGGGCGCCGGAGTGGCAAAGGTAGACGCGCAGGGAACCGCCATGAGTGGTCAAGGTGCTCGACATCAAACACCTTTAGAGAGTGATGTCTTGCGAGGCGGTCGATCGTGACAAAGGAAAAGTAAGAGAAGTGTTCGTGATAGATCGTGTCAAACTGATTTTCGTCGATGAGCCGCTCAAGGTGGGGGAATTCGAGCGTGATCACCCCGTTCGGGCCAAGGAGAGTCGCCATTCCCCCAACGAAGTCGTTGAGGTCAGGCACCTGCGCAAGCACATTGTTGCCGATGATCAGGTCGGCGTGTTTCCCTTCAGAAATAAGACGTCGTGCAAGTTCCACGCCGAAAAATTCCACAATTGTTGGAATATTCTTCTCGCGAGCGACCGCAGCAACATTGGCGGCCGGCTCGACGCCGGTCACGGGGATGCCCATCCGCACGAAGTGCTGCAGGAGGTATCCGTCATTGCTTGCAATCTCAAAGACTTGGCTGTTTGGACCGAGGTTGAGTCTGGCCTGAATCATCTCGCAATATCGCCGGGCATGCTCGACCCAAGAGGTCGAATATGACGAAAAATAGTCGTATTCGGAAAAAATACTTTCAGGTTTGACGTACTCCCGCAACTGCACAAGGAAGCAGTTGTTGCAAACCAGAACATGCAGCGGGAAGTACGGCTCCATTTGATCAATTTGATCGGCGGCGAGGACACTTTCGCAAAGGGGGGACATGCCCAGATCGACAAAGGTTGTCGTAAGCGCTGCGTTACACAGGCGGCATTCGAGATGTTTGAGCGCATTATTGTTCGTGGTCTTGAGGTTCACAGAGCGATCCATGCTGATGTCTAAGTTTGCCGAGAGACACAGGTAACATAAATGTCCCTTATGTTACACTGAAATTCAGGCCTCAGGGACTCGGGCCTCGCCCGTTGAGCTACATCGAAATGACCTAACGATATGGCGCCTGTGACGCGATCTGGTCGAGCCGTTTCGCGCGAGCCCGCATTTTCTCGGTCGGCGCCAGGCCGAGGGTATCGAACACCACCTGAATTCGATGTAGCCAGTCGTGCCTCTGTGCGGCCTCCCGAACATTGTTGCGCCGAACCTCTCGCAGCCGCTCAGGGTCGCCATTCAGGTCCGCGAGAATGCGGCCAATATCGGGAGAATCGAACGGCACGTGGATGACCGCATCCGGCCAATCGAACTGCTGCTTGAATTCCTCCGTGCGCGGCGCCTCGCCGATCATGACTGTGCCTGCCGCGGCCCCCTCGTAGAACCGCGCGGAGATCTCGTCGCGGCCCGCCGTGAACTCGGGTTTATTCACGTGGCCGCGATTGGCGATGTAGTAGCAGCTGTGTTTGAGCAATGTCGCCAGCATGCGGCGATGTTCGTGCGGGCTGTCGACGCGGAACGTGCGGTTCTTCAGGTCGGCGCCGCTCGCGGCCACAGTGTCGTAGTAGTAGAAGCTCTGCCGCCGCTCGGCGTCATCGAGCAGCGCCTGATGCGTGACCGGCGAGCGCCGGCCTATGTTGCAAACCTCGATCGGGCGCGGTTGATCGCGCGATGCAGGCGCGAAACGCGGTACGTCAACGGCGAGCGGCAGGTAGGTGCACGGTCGACCGGTGATGCGCGCTACGTCCTTAACGCTGTGGCGGGTCCCAATGAAGACATGGTCGAAAGCAGATAAGAGCTCGAGTAGATATTCCGGCAACATATCCGACCAGACTTCGTTGATGAAGCATGCCGCCTTGCGGCAGCGCTGGCGCCAGTTGGGAATCATCGAAAGCGAATACAATTCATAGGCGTGGTTGAACACCGGAAAAAAGAGTTCGAAGTCGCGCTCCAAGACCACTTTGTTGCGTGGGTAAGGCGCGAGCCGACGCGCAAGCCGCGGGCGACCCGGTCGCCAGGCGTGCGAGCTTGTAGGCGCGCCGGGAGAACTCCAGAGCCGGCAGGTCGGTGCGCGTCGATTCGCTGGGCATCGGTAACGGCGGCGAAAGTGTCTTCGAACTCGTAAGCGAGGCAATAAGCCGCGAGGTCAGCAATCCGGCGCTGCGACAACAGCAATACATTTCCTTGCACGAGTGCGCGCCTCTGACCAATTCGACGTTCAGGGTACGCCAGTGGCCGCGGATTTTGGTCGCAAAGGCTTAAGAGCGCACTCCTTTCAAGCTCGTTCATATCCTGCGGCCTCGAAGTAGTGAATGAGGGCTCGAAATGGCGTGACGAGCCGTCAGCATCAGTAGAGGTTGCTTGCGCAGCACCAGGCGCATCTGACTTGGGGGAGCTGGGTGGCAACTACGAGGGCTGAGCGGAAACTAACGCGATCGAAGTCGGAACCCTGCCTACCCGGTTGTAAAGAGAACGATCGTGAAGATCTCTTGAACTGCGCTCCAACCGCATCGTAGGAGCCGATTGAATGGGCGCATCTGCGCTTGGGGAGGCGGCTAGCGCTACACCCACGGCGTTTGGCATTCATCTTCACCGAATACCTCGGATGCGCCCTTGGAAACCGCGCGCCGAGGGTAAGCGAAAAAGATAGACAGTTGTGCGATCAATTCGTTCATAGCACCGGCAATCTTTTTAGCGCGCGTAGCGCTCGCAGGATCGTTCTCCCCGGATTTGATATCTTCCAAAGCAATTCCAAGCCTATTTGGAACGCCAGATAGCGCCGATCCAGCGCCTGCCCTAAGGAATTCAATCCATCTCTATGATATTGCCAAAAGGCGTGTCCAGGGAAGTTGAGCGCCGCCCGCCCGAGCAGGGTATAGTAGGCACGTTTAGAGTCCTTCATCAAGCGCGCTGACTCGTCGTCTTCCAGAAAGACTGGAGCGTACTGCTGCGCCATAATATATCGATCCAATGCGTATGGCAAAAAATTGAGAATTGTGGACGTAGCCGACTCTTCCTGCGCTCGCGAAAATGATAACACTTGGTGGACGAATCCAAAATCCCAATCTTGAAGGATCGCCATGGCTTTGTCGAGGTCGCAGTACGGAAGTGATTCATCATAAAAAGGACCATGGTCGCGCACCAGGGAAGATCGGTACATTACGGTAGTCTGGGAGCCAAACACGTTGATCCCAGTCCGCAGAAACCATCGTCCGCATTCTTTGCCAGGAGACATCGGCGTTGGGTAGGGATATTTGGAGCCCTCGACGTTCGTCCCCGGAGAGCCGATAGGAAGACACCAGTCCGATCGAAGCTGATTGCTCAAACGCTTGCACCATCAACTGCAGGCAATTCGGAAAAATATAGTCATCCGCCTGGACGATTTTGCAGTACACGCTGGCGTCACATATTTCCCGCAGGGCGCGATTGTAATTCTCTAACATCGGAACAAACTCTGAACATCTGACCAGACGTATCCGAGAGTCACGCGCCGCGTAGCTGTTGGCGATTTCATATGAACCGTCGGTACTGCAATTGTCCATAAGTATATATTCAAAATTTGAATAGGTTTGCCCGAGTACGCTCTCAATGCACTCTGCCAGATACGACGCGGTGTTGAAAAATGGCGTGAGCACGCTCACAAATGACTGGGTGACCAATTTGCGCCTATTGCAATGAGGACGGGTGGGGTCGTCAGCTGCTGGCAGCGACCGTTCACCGTCCAAGGACAAACCGCATGCTGTGATACAATACTCGGAGAGATCGCCCCGGAAGACGACCTCTACGAGCAGACCAGATGCAGTCGTTGCCGATGCTTCGCAACCACGCGCTTAGATACGTCCCTCTTGAGTCTTGTCTCAAGACGTATTTAGCGTAATATGCTCCATCACCGGTAAAGTAATATTTCATAAGCTTGGTATATTCTGCATTGGTTCGTCTGCCATGGTGATGATAGACGACAGGCCTTGGATCGTGGACGCCCATCACTCCCGACCACAAAACAGCCGCCGCCAGGTCTGTATCTTCACTTGCAAACGGCATCCCTGCACCCAACCTTTCGTCATATCCCCCGGTCTGGCTAAGGACAGTCTTTCGCAAGGCAAAATTTGCCCCGATAACCGCACCCGGGCGGAGGAACGTGAACGGCAGAAATTCGCGCCGATCTTGGGATTCACTGAGCGATAAATTAATATCTAAGGCATCAAAGAGCAGAACGCGACCTGTTACAAAGCCTATATTCCTATTCTCAGCAAACACCTGAATGACTGAATCCACATAGTCTTTTTCCAGGTAGCAATCATCGTCCGTGAAGGCGACGATTTCTGCACTGGCGGCGCGCCAGCCCTTGTTCCTGGCGCGCGACGCCCCCGGCCGCGGTTCAGATATTGTCGTTACATGCGCACGATTGTATTGTAGCTGATTTATGGAATTTAGATACGCACCCGTCCCGTCAGTGGAACCATTGTCAACAATTATGAGCTCCCAGTCTCGCTGGGTGGTTACAGATAAGGCAGCCTCAATGCAACGTTTAAGTTTGCTGAGCCTGTCGCGCGTACTGATGACGATTGACAATGCTGGAGGGGATTGCAAGTCTCGCAACCGTTGCTCCTTTGAAGCGTAGAGCTTTCCGGAACCAAGGCCGCCCCAACGAAAGTCGGGTCCGCCTAGATGCAGCATAAGTGCGGCCGTCAATTCGGGCTGACGCCGGCGAGCGACGACCGGTGGTTTGTTCTTGTCGCAATAACGACCATCCAATGCCGCGCCACTCCGGAGGTTCGCTGGTTTTTAGCGACGACCATTCACAGCCCAAGGACAAATCGTACGCCGTAATAGAATTCTCGGAGGGATTGCCTGGGAAGACGGCCATGACGAACAGACTCGATGCAGTCGTGACCGATGCTACGCATCCAACCTCCGAAATACGTCCGTCTAGAATCTTTTCTAATAATATACTTCGCATAATTTGCCGCTTGACCGGCACAGTAAACTCTAAACACCCTGTTCACTTCTGTCTGGGTCTTTCTGCCATGATGGTGATAGACAATGGGCCTTGGATCGTACACGCCCGTCACCCCGGACCATGAAGCAGCGGCTGCTAAATCTTGATCTTCTCCTCCGAACGCCATCCCGGCGCCCAGCCTTTCGTCAAATCCCCCAGTTTGGCTTAGTACAGTCTTCCGCAACGCGAGATTTGCTCCTTGGACCGCGCCCGCGGTAATGAGCGTAAACGGTCGAAATTCGACTCGATCTTCCGATTCATTGAATGTCATCCTAAAGTCAGAGCTATCGAATAGCAAAATACGACCCGATAGAAAGCCTATATTCGGGTCCTCATCAAACACCTGAATAACCGAGTCCACAAAGTCTTTATCCACATAGCAATCATCGTCGGTGAAGGCGACGATCTCTCCCTTGGCGGCACGCCAGCCCTTGTTCCGGGCGCGGCATGCCCCCGGCCCTGGTTCAGAGATTGTCCTTATGGAGATCCGATTGTATTTTTTCAGGTTTATCGATTCCAAATATTCACTTGTTCCGTCTGTCGAGCCATTATCAACGATTAGGAGCTCCCACTCCCGTTGCGCCGTGACGGATAAGGCAGCGTCAACACAACGTCTCAATTTGCCGAGCCTGTTGTGCGTGCTAACGACCAGAGACAGTATCGGAGCCGGGTGGGAATTGTCCAAGCGGTGGCCGCCTTGCACCGAAGCATCTCCCTCAGCTGATGCGGACCGGCCAAGCCTAACCGACTTTGTCTCAACAGGAACCAAAGATTTGACCATAGCAACGTCTTTTATTACGACACAAACATTTGTACCCGCTAAGTCGTAACAGAAACGTATTGTTCCTCCAGAATCTCACGAAAACGTTCGGCCCGCTTGCCAATCAGAGATCTCAGCCTGTCAGAGTTCTCCTCCATATCGAGCACCCTTTCGATAAGACCCTCAGTGGTTAAACGGTCGATTGGTAGACAATATTCCGGCAACCCGATCGCGTTCATCAGCGAGGTGCACTTATGATGAAACGCGATCGAAACCGTAGGTTTTTTGCTCAGCAATGCGAACAGCACATTGTGAAATCTCGTCGCCACGACCAGATCGGTATCAGCAAATTGTAACAGCAACTCTTGAACCGAGGCTACCTGCGTCTCCACAATTCGGCTTAAATCGCAGGCTGGCAGTCGTTCGGCCAGCAGGCGCTTGAATTCCGACACAGGGTCTCCCAGTTCGCCAATCAACAACCTGACGTCGTATTCCCGGTCGAGCAGCCATGTGACTAGGCCCACCAGAACTCTCCATGTAACTCCTATAGACATCCGTGCTCACATTACTATCGCCGTACATGGCGCCGGAATTCATCAATCCCAGGCCGACGACAGGTCTGCGCCCTCTCTCTCGGCCGTCGGGCGGAAGCAGAGATTCGGGCAAGCTGAAGGCTAAATCGGGACAAACCCGATCGATGGAGCGCGTGAACCCGATCTCCCTGAGATACTCCAGCGAAGAAATATCTCGATAGGATCGGTAATCGGCCAAAGCCAGCGCCGATTTCACAAAAAATCTGCCTAGACGACCGTGCAGGGGGCCCGCGCCGACGCTTACAAAGAGCAGCTTGCAACCGCGCAATTTGGCCAACACGGACCACTTAAAGATGTTGTAGGGTCCCCAAGACAAGAGACCGAAGGCATCCGTGAGCAGCCCGGTTCCCGGGACAAGGAGCGCGTCTGCGCCTCTTAGCGTCCAAAAAGCTTCATACCAACGGTAGAGTTCGCATGGGATTCCCAACGCCACCGATCGGAGCAAGCGCGTGATGCGACTGTTGGGCGTCCAGGCCGTGGTGACGGGAGGACTAATCGGCATGGCCGTGATGCCGTGGATCGTCGCTGCGGTCTCGGGAAGCGTGCAGATGCAAGCGAATTCAGCCTCCGGTATCAGACGACGCAAGTTGAAATAAATCGCTTGTAGAGTGCTCTCGTTGCCGAAGTTATCCGATCCAAAGTGACCGAAAAAGATGACCTTCTGTCTCTTTCGCACCGGTTCAGCTGAATTGTTCGCTCTCAAAGTCCTTCTCCGGGACGTCTCGTCGAAATCACTGCTCTCCCGCCTGCCCTGTGCCTAGAACTGCCAGTACAAAAACTCGCTTGGGCCGCCGATCGAAAGGGTCGCGAACGCTGCGATGATCGAAACTGCGATCGCCCAAGGAAGTGAGGGGGCCCACGCCGGGATTCTGATTTTTCCGATCACCGGCGCCGTCGATTGCGGCTTCACACCCAGCGCTGGTTCATAAGGAGCGAGGATTTGAAGCGTGTTGGGGCAGACGAGAGCGATGAACAGGAGGATGGCGATCCACATCGCCGCCTTCTGAAGATCTGTGCCGTAGGTTTCAGCAATCGTCTGAGCCCCGTGCGCCAGCGCGACGCCGTTCAGTCCAAACACGCCTTTCGCCAGGTCGAGGGCCGAGCCCACCGTCTGAGCCCGAAAGAAGACCATCGCGGCGGTGACCGAGACGAAGGTCAACACGAAACCCGCCGGCTTCATAATACGGTCGTAGCTGCGCCCGATCGCGCCACCGATGCGCGACGAACACGCGCCAGGCATGGTTGATCGTCAGAAAGACGCCGTGCAGCAAGCCCCAAATGATGAACCCATACCCGGCGCCGTGCCAAAGCCCCGATATGAACATCGTCGTGATCAGGGGAACCATCAGCAGGGAAACAAATGCTCCGATGGTCGGATTCCGCACGCCGAATCCCGGGCGCCCCTTCGTTGCCCGCCGTCTCGTCAACCACAGCACCAAAGGGTTATAGATGTATGCCGTCAGAAAACGCGTCAGCGTCATATGCCAGCGCAGCCAGAAATCGATGATGCTGGACGCCTTCAGCGGCGAGTTGAAGTTCGGCGGCAGCTTGATCCCGAAGAACCGGGCCAGCCCGAGCGCCATATCGGTATAGCCCGAAAAGTCGAAATAGATCTGCAGCGTGAACCCGACCGCCGCCATCCACGCCAGCAGCAGAGGCGTTTGGCCTGCCGCGGCAGAGTGCTCGTAGATCGGCGTGATGAGGGGCGCGATATTGTCGGCCAGCACCCCCTTCTTAAACAGGCCGAAAAACAGCAGCGTAAGACCAACCGCAAAGTTCTCCTTGTCATACCGGCAAGTCGCGGTCGCAAATTGCGGCATCATTTCACGATAATGGACGATCGGTCCGGCGATGAGCTGAGGAAAGAACAGAACGAACGTACAATATTCGCGAAACGTGAATGACTTTACCCGCCCGGCCTGCACGTCAATCAGGAACGCGATCTTCTGAAAGGTGATAAACGATATGCCGAGCGGCAGAATAATGTGCATCAGTATGAGCTTGGCGCTAAATACTTCATTGATCGTGCCATATAGGAAGTCGGTATACTTGAAAAATCCAAGAAACAGCACATTGAACGCGATCCCCAGCAATAGAACCGCCCGGGACAGTCGGGGTGAGCCGTCGTGCTGGTTCAGCCGCAGCAAAGTCGTCGCCAAGGCGTAATTGATGACGATCGACGGCCCAATGATCAGGATGTTGACCGGTCGCCACCACCCGTAAAACACTAGGGATATCAGGATAAGCCACAGGATCGCCCATCGGCGATGGACGGCGCCGAGCAAATAAAATCCAACAAGAGTTATGGGAAGAAAAACGAGAAGGAATTCTGCTGAATTAAACAGCATTGGCGCCTATCCTGCTGAAACGATCTGTGTCTGTTTCAATCGAAAACATGTCCAAAAAAGACCCAACTGTCTCTTTAGGCCAACATCTTCGTCGTCTGTTTGACGATTGCGCCGACGTTCGCAAATGACTCGATGTCAGCGACCTTGAACTTCACCCCAAACTCAATTTCGACGGCTACGATGAAATTGATATAATTGAATGAATCCCAATTTGGCACATCCTCACGCTGGGTTTCCATGGTCAACTCGATCGAGTCGTCGAGCAACAGGTCGCGAAGAATTCGGGTGAATTTGGACAGAATCTCTTGGTCGGTCATCCTGCTGCTCTTGCACAAGTATGTGAGTGTCCCGCACAACGTAATCGGCGAGATTGAGGAACCAGCGCGTCGCTCCGCTGTCGGCCGTCGGTTGATTGACTTCGGTAAAGCCGAGACTTGGGTAGAGCGTACTGATCACGTCATTCTTAGCGGTGGGAATATAATTTGCGACCAATGCCCGCGCACCACGCTCTCGTGCCGCCTCAACGGCGATATTCATGGCTTCAAACTCGAGCTGCCGGCCGAACACTCGGCAGCTCATCACCCAATTCTCGATCTCGAGCACGGTCTCGTCGTCGGGCGTGGGGCGGAGGATCATCGTGCTGACGAGACCGTTGTCGCCGACGCGATCGAGGAGGCGGAACTGCAAGGTCAAAGCCTCAGGCTGGTTGACGATATGCTCGATCTCTTCGCTGGCGTATCGGCGCGTCGTGGTGTTGAATTGATTGGTCTTGTTGATCAGCTGGACGATGCGGGCGTGATCGACGGGCGTGAATGGCCCGTACAAAACCGACATCTTGAGCCCGCGGAGGAACTCGTCCATGCTTTCCGCCGATCCAAGCAAAGCCTCGCGTTCGGCGTTTGCTGCGTATTGCTGGGCGCGATTCCGGTCCTCGGACGTAAAGGCGACCGCTTCGAAATAGCCCGCCTCCGCGAGACAACGGACATAATGGGCGGCGTCTTCCGGCAATTCCGGCACGGCAACCATCGGCAAGCTCTGGCGCACGCGCGCCCGCTCGACCGGATTGTCATCGACGAAAACCAGGCTGTCGATACCGATGTTAAGGCGCGCCGCAATGGCCTTGAGGTTGTGCGCCTTATCGTCCCAATTCGCCAGGAAGACGGCGATATCCGAGCGGCGAAGCACCATTTCGGGATGATCGCGAAATACGGCTTCGGCGATCTTGGCGTCGTTCTTGGAGCAGACGGCGAGAATGACTCCCCGTTCTTTGAGCTGCTTGGCGTAATGCTGCAAAGCAAGGTGCGCTTCGCCGGCCGCGCTTCCCTCGCCGAGGACGATGCCGTCGAGCCCGTCGTCGCCGATTACGCCGCCCCAAAGGGTGTTGTCGAGATCGAGGACCAGGCATTTCTTCGACAATCCGCGTTGAGCGGCCAGGATGCGGGCGACGAGATCGCCGTAAAGGGGCGCCGCTTGCGGAGCGATTTCCAGCTTGCCCTGAAGCCAGCGCCCGATGTCGAACCATGCGTCAATTCCGTCCCGCGCGCTGGCGCGGGCCACATCGAGCAGCAAAACGCCATCCTGCGCCGCCGCCTCGCACAATTGATCGTTGAGCCGCATGACGACGCGCGCCGGGGCTCCGGGAACGATGCGATCATAGCCGCCGAACACCGGCTCGCTCACGTCGAGGAAAGTTTGCTGAATGACCGCCGCGTTGCCGATCTCCCGCGCCTTGCGCCAGAACGACCGCAAATCGCCGACAAATCGGGCGATCGTTTCGTCGACCTCCGCGACCGTTGCGGTGAGCGAAACGCCGGCGATGGCTTCGCGCGCGGCGAGCGAGAACAGCACAGCCTGTGGAGCGAATTGATGCAAGGAAGACCTCGGATCGAGAAGCTCCTGGCGGTACTGCCCATAGGCGCCGCCTTGGACGTCGATCAACAATTTCCTACGCAGGCCGGCGACCCGGATCGCGGGCGGTAGATGATCGACGGTCGAGGAAGCAAGCAGAGCGAGCCGCACCGGCGCAAAACCGGGCGCTTCCTTCAGGCCTAGTCGGCCGAATGCGCGATCGAGTTGGACCGTTTCCAAGAACCCAAGTCGGTGACCGGCGAGGACAGCCAAGCTCTCCAGACATTCAGCCGGCTTGGCTTTATCCAGCGCCGCCTGTAAATCTCCGCGGAAATCACGCGCAATCGGCAGCCAGCCCATCATCAGAGAACGTGGGGCGGTGGATTGCATGCGAACGAACGACTCCAGAGGCTAGGGCTAATTATAAGATGACACTACTGCTGTGACGCGCCATGTTCGCCAAGACAAGACCGAATTTGGGGCCCCGCTGCTTGAAAAAAAGCTTCAGACCACCGCTCCGCGCTCGACGGATCCAAGTGGGATTCGTCAAACGTCTGAAGTCCCGGAATTTTTGGTGTCACCAAGACTTTACCAAGAGCCGCCGCAATCGCATTTACAGTGCCAATTTTTGTCCCGACTGTAGGAGTCATCGTTAGTATTACACATTTTTTTGGCACTGGCAGACGTGAAAGGAAATCGATTGCCGCAGCCGAGTTGTTTTTAACCACATCCTCGCTTATTTCCTGATCATAAGAAACTGGCGCGATGTTCTCTCTCAAGAAGTGGCCGGACCTACTATAGGCGCCAGTCTCGCGCGACCGGAAAATGGTATTTTCATGCCGGCAAAAAGCGGGAACTATTTTGCAAATCCGCTCATGCACACTTTGCCAGAGACGTTTGGTCTCGTACCGAGTGCGTGCTGTCCGATCGTGAAAAATCGTCTTCACTGGCGGCGATTCGGTTCGGTCAAAGAAATCGTCAACATTGATGACGTAGACCTTGGCCCGCGGACGGATCTTGCGCAGAAGCGGCTCTACGAAGATCATGTTCTCGAAGTAACTGAACCCCAGCAAGTAATACCGCGCGGAAGCTGCGGAGAACCAATCGGCCGTCGCTGAAGTGGAGAATGCGAACTGAAGGCGGCTGTTACCGAGAAACAGCACGTCAGCGTCACTGGCGAAGTTTTGCGCAGAAGGTTCTAACCCAAACCAGAACGCGCCGTGCTCATAGTCCCCGTAACCGGTTGCGTTGCAATTGGCAACGTATCGATCGGCCGTGTATCCGTCAGCCATGCAGGCAAAAATGGAACGGGTCCGTATCCAGTGCCCATAAGAAGCCAGAGAAGCGACCAAGATAATACATATATAAACCGTTATCCTGTTTGCAAGGAGTCCTTCTCGTTTCTTGCCCAAGGCTGCGGGCTTCAACGATATGCCCAAAGCAGTTTCATTCATGAGCGATCTCCGGCGGCGGGTTGCGGGTCCTTCATTGGCGACCTGCACCAACGTCCAAAAACGCGGCTGCGGATTACTTGACTGCCGCCACAGATCAAATGACTATAAATGGTCGAGGAACGTCAAAAAAGCTTATAATCCAAATTCGAATAGCGCCCGCCCAGCCGACACGACAACCACCTGTCGTCCATCGACGGTAAATGAAATCGGAGCAGCCTTGGTGTTCCCGCCGAGCGAACGACGCCAGACTTCGCGTCCGGTGTCAGCATCCAACGCGAAAAACACCCCTCCCGACGCCCCGAACACTAATCCTCCGTCCGTTGAAAGCAGACCGGTGATGTCATTACTGAATTCGGTGTCGGACGGTGCGCGATATTCCCATTTTTGCGCGCCGGTAGCAGCGTCGAGCGCAAGGACTTTGCGGGTGATCGGCCCGAGTTGGCTCGAACCACTGCCAATAAATAACTGATTCTTTACGCGCGTGACTCTATCCGCAGGCTGCCTTGTGAAGACTGAACTGCTCTCGGTTGCCGGAATGAATATAGATCCCCGTTTTTGATCGAAGGCCGGGTTTTGCCAGTTCGTTCCGCCAGCAATACCGGGTCTTGTCGAGCGGCCCTCCGGCGATACCTTGGCATCATCCGCGAGAATCGGCCGTCCCGTCGAGGTCAAGCCCCTTTGCCCAATCAACTTCAACGAACGGCGCCCCGGCTAAGAACTCTCCTGTGACCCGGTCGAGAACGTAATAGAACCCGTTTCTATTCGGCCAACAGATCGCCTTGCGGACTACACCCTTTATAAGGAGATCCGCAAGAACTGGAGTCTGGGCTGCGTCCCGGTCGTGGTCATCATGAGGGGTAAACTGGAAATACCACGCTAGCTTGCCGGTGCTCGCGTGCAGGGCGATCACGCTGGCGGTGAACAGGTTGTCGCCAGGGCGCACGTCACCTGAAAGCTGCGGGCTTGGATTGCCGACGCCCCAGTAGAGCAGGTCCGGTCGACGGATCATAGCTTCCGGTATTCCAGGTCGCACCGCCACCAGATTGCCATGCCTCGTTCTCCCACGTTTCGTGCCCGGCTTCGCCAGGACCCGGAATCGTATTAAATCTCCACTGTTGTTGGCCAGTCGATACGTCATAGGCGGCGAGAAACCCGCGAACTCCGAACTCGCCTCCGGCGATCCCGACCACGACGGAACGATTTACGACGAGGGGGGCTCCGGTAATCGAATAACCATCGGAGGGTTTTGCAACCAGACGTTTCCCAGATGACCTTTCCGTTGTTTGCATTGATGGCGACCAAATACCCATCCAGACTGCCGAAAAAGACGCGTGCTGCCTTGCACCGCAAGTCCTCGGTTCACCGGGAATTCTATCGGCAAGTCGGACGGAATGGGACGTTCGTATTCCCAAATCTTGGCGCCGGTCTTCGCATCCAAGGCCAAGACATGGCCAGGGTCTGCAACGGTGAATATTGTTCCGTCGATCACAAGCGGTGTTGCTTCGATATTCTGACTATCGATGTCGAATTGCTGGACCCAGCGCATGCTCAGATGAGCGACGTTCTCGGGAGTAATTTCAGCAAGCGCCGTGTGTCGCCATCCATTATAAGAGCCGGAATACGTCAGCCACTCGTTCGGATTGGTTCCGGCAGCTAGCAGGCGTTCGTTACTCACCTGAATAGCTAGCGCGCGACGCTTCCGGATTTGCTTTTCTCAGGAAATTGGTTCTGTAACGTTCTCAGGTGAGAGATGACCTGCAATCGCTCAAGTAGCGTCAGGCTCACGCTCTGCATGGCCGTGCCCGGAATACCATCCCTCAAGCACTTTGTAGACGGCCAGGTCGCTATCGCCATGATTGTATTGCGATCGGGTCAGCGATGGGGCAAACGGACCACCCGATCCATCAGTGCCATGGCAGCCCGCGCACCGTTCGCGAAAGATTCGCGCCCCCGCCTTGCGATCGTCTTCGTTGGCATGTTCGCTGTATCGGACGTCCGCCTCCAGGCTGCTGCCTTTGGCACAAACGAACCCCCTCCCGGGGAGCATCAGCCCCCAAAGCTCAGTCCATGAAACGCCGGAGACTTCGCCCTTCGCCTTTTGCAAGTATAGCCGCGCCCGACATAAGACCGAGCCCCAAATATGTTCGCTCGACGCGTCTTCTGGATTGACGATCGATTTCCCTGACCCTAGGCGCCACAGCAAAGCCGAGGCGCCAATCGCACCAATAAGAGTGACAGCGGCTAAGGTCGCGATTGCTGGTCTTTTGATTTTCACTGAGTTGCCGCTTCGAATATGCCTTACTTAACGTGGTCCCGATCCGCGCCGACAGGCCGGGCCTCAGTGCATGTCACCTTCGGCAATTGCGCGGACATCGCACGCCGAGATAGCGGGTCCGCCGGTCAAGGATCGGCAGGTCTGTCACTCCGTCGCGGGGAGTGCGCCGGCCTCGACGGTCTCGATCAATTCGGTGACAGCACAGGTGATATGATACATTGAACTGCCCGGCGCGGGCTCTTCGACCCAGGAGCCGTCGGCGTTGAGCTTGTCGCGCCATGCGCCGCGCGCCGGCGTGTCGAAGTATTTGGCGAGGCCGGCATAGGCCGCCGCAACCTCCGATCGTTCCTCCTCATCGCCCGTTCGCCGATAACGAGCGAGCGCCGCTTTTAGCCGCTCGGTTTGTGGCCAGAGGCGTGCGGCCGCATTGCGAACGGCGCCGTCGGTCAGGACCTCGTTGATCGCGACGCCGCGAGCGTGGTCGAGACCCCACCGACGCGCGAACCCCGTCATGCCATCGGAAATCACGGTCGCCTGCGGGACGTTCCATCGCGCGAGCGTCTCGAACAGCCACGCCCATTCGAAACAATGGCCCGGCTCCACCACTCGGCCGTCCTCGCCGGGAACGGGCTCTAGATTCACGTCGAAATATTCGAGCAGCGCTCCGCTCTCCGCATGGAGGAACGAGCGGGCGCAAAGCCGGGCGATGTCCTCCGCGTGGCGGCGCCAACGCGCCATGCCGCTTGCGCGATGCAACGCGATGAAGGATTCGAGCAGATGCATATGCGGATTTTGCCGATAGGGCGGGCAGACGGCGATCTCCCCTTCGTAATAGCCGCCGTGTGGCAGCCTCCAGTGGCGTTCCAGCGCGTCGCCCAGGTCTTCGGCGGCCCGGAAGAGGTCGGGACGCTGCAATGCGCGGCCTGCGTAAGCGAGCGCGAGCAGCATGAACGCCTGATCGTAAAGGTCAGCGCGCGCATCGAAGACGCCGCCTTTATGATCGAAGCGATGAATATAGAACCCGTCGGCGCGCCGTCCGCGTTCGACGAGAAAGTCGACGTTGGCGTCGACCATCTCGCGCCACGGACCGATCCAGCCCAGCCGTCCGAGTTCGCAGTACGAAAAGACATGGCGAGCCTGAACAAACAGGCGATGCGGACAGACGTCTTTCTCGCCGTGGATCGATAGTCTTTCGGGAAAGAGCGGAACGTTGGCGCCCGGGTCGGCTTTCCAAAGATAGGCGACCGAATCAAACAGCCAAGTTCGCGTATGTGCGGCGATGTCTTCTATCGAATCGTGCTGCGCTAGGCGGGCGGCCCGGGAATAATTCATGGAAACCCGTCCTTGGCTCGTCCGACCGGTTGTCCCGCAAGAGGCGTTGCTGCAACAACTTTGCTCTCTATGAACGCCGCCAGATCGCCGCCTTCAAACAGATATCCGGGGACGCCCGCTGCTTCAGCCGCCTCGATGTCGGTTGTCTTGTCTCCGATGAGAAAGCTCCCCTCCCGTTCGATTGGCCAATGCTCAAACAAATCCAATAACATGCCCGGATTCGGTTTGCGCCAGTCATGTTCGGCGCGGAAGGCTCCGACGCTTCCCTCCGGGTGAAATGGGCAATACCGCCAGTCGTCGATCGAAGCGCCGGCGGCGGCCAATTCCTTCGCCATCCAGCGATGAAGCGTCCCAACCGCGTCCTCCCCGTAGCGTCCCTTCGCGACGCCGGCCTGATTGGTGACGACAAACACATAATAGCCGGCGTCGTTCAATAGCTTCACGGCCTCCTTTGCGCCCGGAACCCATTCCAGCTGTTCCGGCGCATGGACATAACCGTAATCGATATTGAGGACCCCGTCGCGATCGAGAAAAACCGCCGGGCGACGGCGATGTTTCGGCGCTAGTTGGGCAGCCGCCGCAAGGCTTGCCGGAACGCCGATATCGATGAAAAAGCCGGAATAGGGATAGCCGCGCAACGCGCCTCGGCCGACGAGCCTAGGCAAAACGTCGGTTTCCAGCGAAGAGGGCGACGCCCACTCCTCAAGTGCTCGACGGGTGAAATAGTAAACCCCTCCGTTGATCAATGCGGCAGCGCTGGTCTGCCCGCGCGGGCGGATCGCCCGAACCATGCTGCCTTCCAGTTCGACCGTTTCGTAGCGGTCGGGCTCGGCGATCTCACGCAAAGACAAGGCCGCGTCGACGCCGTCGCGGCGGGCGCGGGCGACGAGATCGAGCCAGTTGAAGTCGAACCAGGTGTCGCCGTTCAGCAGCAGAAAATCGTCCCGCAGCCGCGGCAACCCGTGGACAAGGGCCCCGCCCGTGCCGAGCGGCGTCGCCTCTATCGATAATTCGACGCGGCAGGCGAACCGCCTTTCGATGTCGCGCTCGGCGAGGAAGCCGACGACAACCTCGCTGAGATGTCCGGCCAGCAGCAGGAAGTCGTCAAAACCGCGCCGCCGCGCCTCGCCGAGTAGGGTTTCGAGAAAGGGCGCTCCGCCCACGTCGAGCAGGGGTTTGGGCATGGTCGTGGCCTTCTCGCCGAGCCGCGTCCCCAGCCCGCCGACAAGGATCGCGCACTGATTGCCCAAACTCATTCCTCCAATGCGAAAACGGCCAAATCGCTGTCGCGGCCCAGGAGACTCAGGCCGGGGCGTCCAGCCTTCCGCGCCCTCGAACGTAAGCTTGACTGCGCTGGCCTGGCCGCCGGCTTGGTTAATCCGACTGATCAGGCGATAGCGATTTTCCGGGTCGGTCATCAACATCAGAAAGCCGCCGCCCCCCGCCCCCGAAACCTTGCCGGCCCACGCGCCGGCCTGCATCGCCACGTCGTACATCTCTTCGACCCTGGCGTTGGAGACGCCGGCCGCCGTCTTCTTCTTCGCCGCCCAGGAGTGGCTCAGGATTTCGGCGACCTGGCGGATCTTACCGTTGAGCAGCGCAAGCTTCATCTCGACGGCGTCGCGCTTGAGGGCGTGCATGTTGGCGATGGTTTCCGGATTGAGCGCGGCAAGACCCGAAACCTGTTCCTTGATGATCGTATCGGAGCGCCGGGACTGCCCGGTGAAGGCGACGACCAGCGACGATTCGAACTCGTTGAGATAATCGCGCCGGATGCGCAGCGGATTGACGATCACGCGCTCCTGCGCAAGGAAGTCGATGTAATTCAGCCCGCCGAAAACGGCCGCGTATTGATCCTGGCGTCCGCCGGCAAGGCCGAGATCAACTCTTTCGATCTCGAACGCCAGACGGGCCACGTCGTAGGGGCCGAGTGGAAGCTGAAGTGCGCTTCGGAACGCCTCGATAAGTGCGACGACCAACGCGGAAGAGGCCCCGAGACCCGATCCGGCGGGAACGTCGATCGCCGTCGAGACCACCAGCGGAAGTGCGCGCCCGCCGCAATAGCTATTCATGAAGTGCGCATAGACGGCCCGATGCAGCATCAGCCCCTGCCGGACGGGCAGGTTGGCGTCAGGATCAAGCAGCTCCTCCTGATCAACATCGCGGGCGCGAAAAATGATCTTGTTCGCGTCGTTTGAAAAGACATGTGCAAAAGCGAACCGGTCGATTGTAGCGTTCAGAATTGCGCCTCCATATTCGTCGCAGTAAGGCGACAGATCGGTGCCGCCTCCGGCCAAGCCAAGCCGCAGTGGAGCACGCGCCCTAACGTTGAAGACTGGCACCGCGAGGCGGTCGACTCTTGCCGAGCGTCCAGAACTGAGCTGAATTGAAACTGTCATTTATCCTACAGCCTGTCTGACTTAAACTTAAGTATTGATTTCGTTGCAGTTTAGCTAATTCTGAAGCGTGGAAAACTTCGACGATGTCGCAATCAGTCTGGCAATGCGGGCGTTCCAAATGGCGCGAACGTGCGGATTCATGTGAGACGAAATTAGCATTGCTGACGCCGACTCGTGGCCTTATTCGGAAATCGGGCACGAAACGCTGGGCGCCTCGGACCTGGTCGATGCGCGATCAGGTAATATGGCAGGCGGGAATCTCTTGTTGCGGCATTCTGCTGCGAGAAAAATAGCGGTGCTTGCGCCGCCTCGTGTAAACCAAGACTTCGCCACGTCATCCGCGCGTCGACCTGCGGTCATCAATGCTCAGCGCGGCCCCTAGAGTAGCGATTCTTGTTTCGAGCACGAAACGCTAGCGTTTGGCGGTCTGGCGGCGCGATTTGCGCCTATCGGGGCAAGCGCAAAATCTTCCCGAAAGATGCACGCTAAGCAGGACTTGCCGTGTCCGCCTAGCCAATTTGTCAATCAGGTTTAGTCCACTCAATCGTGTATTTTGCGCAACTTGCTGAGTGACGATCAAATTCGCTTAAAGTGCGTTTTCGGAAGACTCCACGGTGACCATAACTGCGCAGGGCTTGTGCCGAACAGTTCCGAGCTTCCGAAACGGCGACCGCTGCTATCCCGCTGCGAGCAGGTTCAGGTACGCCTTCATTGGCTCGCGATTGCTCGACACGTGAGCTCGGATCCAGTCGGGGACGTCCTTGGCGCAGGTCCGAAACTGAAAGCTGCCCCGCAGCCCTTCGGGCATGGGGATGAGCGCGATCCCCTCGCCCTCGACGCGGATGCCGGACGCCCGCGCCGCCGCCACCGCCAGTTCCGCCACCTCGCGGTGGGTGATGGGGCTGCCGGCGCCCAGATTGACGATCTGCGAGGGCCGGGCGTTCTTCCACGCGTCGAGGAAGACGGCGCAGACGCCCTCCACCGATACGTAGTCGCGTTGGATGTCGTCCTCGAAGAGGTCGATCCTCCCCTGCTCGCGCAAGAACCCCAGGAACCGCAGGGGGAGGCTAGCGTTCTTGCCCTTGTGCTCCTCGCCCGGGCCGAACACGTTGAAGAGCCGGAATCCGATCACAGGGGCCTTGAGGCCGCTCCGCATTGCCTCCGTGACGAAGCGATCGAAGAGCCACTTCGAGAACGCGTATGGGTTGTGCGGCCGTTCGCACTCCGTTTTCACGCGGCACTCCGGCGAGTTCCCATACACTGCCGAGGTCGACGCGTAGTAGAGCGGAACTCCGCGTGCCTGCGCAATGCGGAACCAAGCCTTCGAGTGTTCGAGGTTGTCGTCGAGCATCCGGTCGACGTCCCTGACGAGCACGTCCGCGTTGGCGCCGATGTGGAAGATGGCCTGTAGCGGCATCGCCTGAGTGGCGGCGTCGAGCTTTCCGGCACCCTGCTTATAGTTGATGAAATCGACGATCCGGGTGCCCTCGAGGTTCCGCCACTTCTCGGTCTCACCCACCGAGTCCACCACCACAATGTCTCCGCGGCCGACCTGGTTGAGGACCTTCACGAAGTTACCGCCGACCAGTCCAGTTCCGCCGGTGACGACGATCATGCTTGCTGTCCCGTCGCCCAGAGTTTTCCGGTCAGGAAGAGCCAGAGAAATGCAAGCTTGCGCAGCTCGCGCCTGAAGCGCTGTGGCGACTGCGCCAGGCGGTAGGGGCTCTCCAGCCCAAGGCGCCGGACCAGGCGCGGCGCTCGGTGGAATTTGCCGGCCACCATGTCGATGGCCCCGCCCAGGAAGAGCACATACGAGACCCCAAGCTCGCTCAGCCAGGCGGCGTGGTCGCGAGCCCAGAACTCCTGCTTTGGGGCGCCGAAGCCGACCACCAGAACGTCGGGGCGTGCAGCAGCGACCTCAGCGCGGATCAACGCGTCCACGGGCTCGGGGAAGGGGAAGGGCGCGTGCGGGGGGGAGAACCCACCCGCGCGGCAGCCGTGCTCTGTGGCGAGCCGCTCCACCGCCCGGGCGTTCGCCTCGGCCGAGGCGCCGAGCACGAACAGCCTCCGCCCGTCCCGTGCGCACGCCGTCGCGGCGGCTTGGAGCAGGTCGAACCCGCTCTGCTTCGCGACGGTGCTGCCGTCGCGGCGCTTCCAACACGTCGCCCACAGCGTCCACTGGCCGTCGACGGTAATGATGTTGTGACGGAGGAAGTTGCGGAAATCGGGATTGCGCCGCGCCAGGAGGATCAACTCCGCGTTCAGGGTGGTTACGAAGCGCGGGTGGCCAGACCAGTCGAACTCGTGCAACCCTGAAGGGTGGCTGATGGAGATGCCGCCCAGCTCGGCGGCGGCCACCGTCTGCCTTTCCCTGCTCGCCTCGGCCGCTCGTTCCACGCTCGCTTCCGGAACGCCGCGCTGCGCGGGGCGGTCAGCGGCGCCTTCGAGACCCGGGCGGAATTCGTCTTGCCGCCGCAGCCGCTTCCGCGTGCCGTAAAGCCTGAAGGCGGTCATCGCGTCGATGATCTGATGTCGCTCCATTTTGTGTCCTCCGTTCGCTCGTGCAGATGGTCGTAACGAGCGCGAGTGGCGATCTCTCGGTCCTGAGCTTGAGCGCCTCGGGCGTGATGCTCGGCGGCCTCGGTCGTCGCCGTTTGCGGCGAGGATTGCTAAGAGGGACGACATCGCCATTGGCGATTCCGGCCTCCAGGCTTCGGCGCGGGCCTGCGCCGCGGCGGCGGCGCCGTCCTCAGGGGACGCGGCCGAGAATCTTCACGAACTGCCGATCGCCGTCGGCGTGTTGCTCGAGGCGCGTGCGATAGCCGACAGCGGCGTCGGCCGGCTAGCATGCCAGAGGTGGGCCCGCTCGGCATTGACCCGGGCCGTGGCGGCCCGCTTGCCCATGCGCAGGCAGGCGTGCTGGTAGGAGCGGAGAAAGCGCCTGAACTCGAGGTCGTCGTAGCGCGGCAGGCCCTTGAGCCAGCTCCTGAGGTAGCCCCACAGCATGGCTACGCTGCCGAACAGCACCGGGTAAGTCGGCAGGCGATAGATAACCACCGCCAGGTAGTAAAGCGGCGAGGTGCCCATGAAATACTGCCCGAAGCCGTGCCGAAGCCGCCCGGTCCAGATACCCTTCTGGCTGGCGCCGGCGGGGCGCAGGTGGACGAAGCGGATGGGCTCGAGATCGACGCTCTCGGCGATCCAGCCGAGCATGCGGGCCCGGTGGCAGTCGATGCCGTCCCACATCACCTGGCGCACGAAGCCGCCGATCTCCTTGAAGCAGGCGACCCGGTAGAATTTGGTCATGCCGACCGACATCTCGTCTCCGCAGACCTCCGGGACCAGCGCGCCGCTCTGCGGGTGGACGAACCACGGCTTGCCGGAGGTGGTCCCGACGCGCGGATCGCTCTCCATCCGCTGCATCAGCAGCTCGAAGTAGCGGACCGGCAGGTCCAGATCCATGTCCAGCTTGCACAGATAGTCGAAGTCCTCCAGGCGCACCGTCTCCAGACCGGCGTAGAAGGCCTCGATGACGCCCGGCCCCACCTGCCGGCGGCCGCGATCGGTGCGCCGCACCACGCGCAGGTATGGCAGTCGGCGAGCGTACTCCTCGAGAATGGCCGGGGTTTCGTCGGTCGATCCGTCGTCGACGACCACCCAGAGCCGCTGGCGGCACCGACTGCGCCGCCACGCTGTCGAGCGTGCGGCGGAGGTACTGGGCCTCGTCCCGGCAAGGCGAGATGAGCAGGTAGCGTCGCGAGGGGTTCACGTGGAAGCTCATTGGGCAAAATCCCGGATCTGATGTGGATTGAAGGTGGCGAATGGGAGACCGAGGCTGGCCAGAGCCGCGGCCCAGGTGACCTGGAACCCGACGATCTCCTTAAGCACGACCCGAACGGGGGCAAATTGACGTAGTTCGCTCACCAATTGCTAAAGGCGCTTGCCATCACGAGGCGCAGCAAAGGTTTGGCCTGACGGCGGATGAGTTCTCATCCACTTCGCGCACCTTATATTAATGCATGAAACCGGGCTTGTCGGCCATCCCGGCAACTCGTTTTCAGGAGAGTGGGTTAAGTTAACGCGGCCCGCGAATTCCGCGTATTCGCCTCCTGCCCGAAAGGCCTCGGGCCGCTGGTACTGTGCAGTGAGGGGTGCCGATTGCCTTGAGTCCCGCGGCCAAAAGCGCAAAACGGTTGAGGTGCCGTTTGAACATGGCATCGAGTCGCAGCGCAACTCGCTTAAAGACGCTGAGGACCGGCGGCGGCTTTCGTCGCAACCCCCGGTCCGAATTTGCGTCTGAGCTGTCTAAAATACCGATCGACGAAACGATCGACGGCGGCAGCATAGGCAATCGAGATCAGAAGCGCGGTCGGGAAGAGGATGAAGGACATTGCGGCGACAGCGGGAACGTTTTTGGCAATCAGACTGATCACCACGTAATGGATTAAGTAAATCGCATATGAATAAGTGCCGAGAGTTACTGCCCAGGTAAAATTTAGTTTCCGAAAAAGTCGATTGTCGGAGAATCGGACCGCGAAATAGAAGAGTGGCATCAAGGCGAGCCCTTGGATGCTGTACCGAATTGTTTCTCGGAACGTGGGATCGCGATAGAGCAAAGTCAGGATCAACGTGCCCGCGGCGCCTGCCAAAACTGCCCACTGAACCACCGACATTGTACTCTGCCGACGCGCCTGCGGCTTCGAGTTCGTGACCACCGCCAGAATACATCCGTAGATAATTGAGTCGATGCGCGTGTCCGAAGCGTAATAAGTCCGTTCAGAAACAAAATCCGGAGACTGCACCAAATGAATGCGCCAGGCGAGGACGACCAGACAGCCGATGCCGAGCAATGCGCCGATCGTGCGGGGCCGAAGGGCGCTACCCAGCATAAGGGTCATCAAGAGCGGGTAAACGATATAGAAGTGCTCCTCGACTGCAAGGGACCAAAGGATGCCCGTACCGTCTGGGATTGTGTTACCTGGATCGAAAAACAAGCCGTAGTAATTAGCGAAGTACAATAGCTGAGCTGCCAGCCCCGCACCGGTTATGCCGCCAGGCAGCAACCTGGCGTAAGTCAGTCCATAGGCGATCGCCAAGGAGACGAGTAAGGGGGGCATCAGTCTAAACACGCGGCGGGTGTAGAAATTCAAAATATTGATTCCGCCGGTGCGCTCATGCTCGGTCAGCATAAGCGTGGTGATCAAGTACCCGCTCAGAAAGAAGAAGATCGTGACCCCGAGGCCGCCTGGAACGAGATCTTCAAGGCCAGAGTGGCCCAACACGACAATGAGCACCGAAATAGCCCGAATTCCATCCAGCGACGGAATGACCTCAAGTCGGTGGGAGCGCACGTCGCTCTTGCGTATGGCCACTTCATGCGCATGACTGGGATTGCGACCTGATGCGACTGGCGCCCAACGAGCGAAACTAGAAGATCGCACTGGGATCCGTTCAGCGTGCTTCATCAGGCTCAGCCGCGTGGCTGGCGGGCCAGATCTGGGCCCTCCCAGTATTGACCCGGGCCGTGGCAGCCCGCTTGCCCATACGCAGAAAGGCGTGCTGGCAGGAGCGGAGGGAGCGTCTGAACTCGAGGTCTTCGTAGCGCGGCAGATCCTTGAGCCAGCTCTTGAGGTAGCCCCACAGCATGGCTGCACTGCCGAACAGCACCGGGTAAGTCGGCAGGCGATAGATAAGCACCGCCAGGTGGTAAAGCGGCGAGGCGCCCATGGAGTACGGCCGGAAGTCGTCCCGAAGCCCCCCGGTCCAGATACCCTTCTGACTGACGCCGGGGCGCAAGTGAACGAAGAGGACGGGCTCGAGATCAATGCTCTCGGCGATCCAGCCGAACATGCGCGCCCGGTAGCAGTCAATGCCGTCCCACATCACCTGGCGCACGAAGCCGTCGATCTCCCTGAAGCAGGCGACCCCGTATAATTTGGTCATGCCCACCGACATCTCGTCTCCGCAGACCTCCCGCGCCAATGCGCCGCTCTGCGGGTGAACGAACCACGGCTTGCCGGTGGTGGTGCCAACGCGCGGATCGCTCTCCATACGCTGCATCAGCAGCTCGAAGTAGCGGACCGGCAGGTCTAGCTGCGCCGGCGGCAACCCCACGCCTAGCGAACGGGCTTCATGCGTCACTGAAGTACTTGGCGATGGAGCGATAGTGATAGCCGGCGCCATACCCGGGGAGCTGATTGAAATCGACCTTGTTGAGGATGAAGCCGGCGACGCGGTTCGCCTCCGGCCCCAAAACCCTGAAAGCTTCATGGATGCTGACACGCGACGTCTGGCACCACTCGACCACCACCAAAATCTTGTCTGCGACGGTCGCGAGGGCCAGCGCATCCACGACCGGCAGCAAGGGCGGAGCATCCATCACTATATAGTCGAACTCGTCCCGCAGCACGGTGATGAGATCCAGCATCGGCTTGAGACATCAGCAAGTCGGCTGCATTTGGCGCCATGGATCCGGCGGGGAGCAAATAGATCTTGGTTCGCGGGTCTTCGGCTTGATTACATCCCTGGGTTCGGCTGCGCCCCGGAGTACCTCGGACAAACCGAGCTGTGTGCTTGTTTCGGAGTGCTTCGGAGGTCGAGCGAATGCGCAAGTCGCAGTCAAGCAATATGGTTCTCTTGCCTGAGCTGGCGCTGGAAGCAGCAAGCAACATTGCGGCGGTCGATTTCCCTTCGTCGGGTAGCGCCGAGGTAATTAAAACGACCTTTGGATTCGCGTTCGAAAGCTCGAGGCCGATTCGTATCGCGCGCACCGCCTCGCTTAAATGCGAAAGAGGTTCATTAACCATTCGGTCCAGTGGTCGGGTTTTCCGGCGCAACACTAAAGGAATATTCCCGACGACTGGCAGGCCAAAGGATTGCTCAATCTCAGCACCAGTCTTGACGCCGGGTCGATATTCCAGCAGGAAGGCGAGCAGTAAACCGCCGGCGAGGCCGGCCATCCCGGCAATCGCATAGAACTTTGCACGAGTCGAAGTGGGTGACCTCGGAAGCGTAGCCGGTGAGATGATCCGCGCGCTTGCGTCCTGCAATTCGCGCCGCTCTGAGATATCGTTGTACTGAGAGAGATAGCTCTCGTAAACTTTGCGCTGTGCGTCGGCCGCGCGCCGGAGTTGCTGCAACTTCGTGTAGGCTTCCGAATTAAGATTCCCGGTTAGGGCCTGGAGGTTTGCCTCTAGGGATTGCTCCCGCTGCACGGCGATATCATAAGCGTTTTTCATATTGCCAAGGACGTGCTCCGCCTCGGCATCTATCTGCTTGCTGACGGTGGCCAGCTGCGCTCGAATAGAGACAACTTGCGCGTTACGCTCACCCATCTTATTTTGCAGCTCCGCGGCGCTCCAATTCAATTCCATCTGTTTTCGACGGAGTTCTGAGAGCGTAGGAGAAGCGGTCAGTTCCGGGATGCTGTCGATATCGCCTTTGTTGTCGATCACCTTACGCGCCTGTTCGAGGCGGGCACGTTTGTCCTCCACTTCTTCGCGACTGGTCATGAGATTGCCAGTTAGGCCCGCAATCTGCTGCTCTCTAACCTTATCGACTTCAATATCACGGATGCCGCTTTCAACCTTCAATTTCTCTATTGAGGACTCGGTTTGCAACACCTGAGACTGCAGATCGTCGACACGACCCTTCAGCCAAGTCACCACGTGCTCAAGTGCTTCTTGCCGCGCTTCCCGCTGACTCGCCAAATAATCATTCGCGATGGCCGACGCCAGGCGCTGCGCCTTGATCGGTTCCTGTGATGTAGTAGAAACAGTTATGATGTAGGAGTCTTGCCAAATATCCAGTCTCTTAAGCAATTCATCTGCTGCCCGGTCCAGCTTCTCGGCCTTAGTCCTCCGTACCGCCAAAGACTTCTGCACTGTTATCAGGGGCTCGACCCAGGCCGTGGAAACCAAGCCGTTCCGCCAAATCCGCGATTCGGTCGCGGGATCGTTCCACGACATCCCCGATCGGGTTGCTGGGATTGAAACTCCGGGTCCTTGTCAAGGCCCAGTTCACTGGCGACACGTAACGCGACCGATTTGGACCTGAGGATTTTGATTTCAGTGTTCATCACTCGTTACCGACGGCATCTACGAACGGGGAGATCGGTTTCTGGACCGCCGCGTCAATTTGTTGTTGCGGATCGTAGACGAGGATCTCGACAGTTGATTTGTACACTCTTGGCACGAACCTCAGCACGCCGTTTGTTGCAATCAATGCCGACAGCGCAATAGCGATAACTAGCTTCCAACGTCGCAGTACGGCTACCAGGATAGCAAAAAAATCTATCGACGGAGCTTGTGCGCCGCCCACTTCTTCGGTGTACTCGATTGGCACGGTGGAAACCTCGTTTGGCAATGACTTCACGACCCCTCCGCTTTGTCGCCGCTACCTCAAGATCCAAATCGGCGTGCCGGCAGGCGGACGCACGCCGCATTTGGCACATTACTTATGGCTGAGAAAAGCCAATGGCACTTTAAAACAAGGCAGCTTCAAGTATCGCGACCTCGTGGATATCGATCGGCATTATGCCGACCTCGAGAATATTATCTTGCCCCACGTGATGACATGACATTGTCCCCATCCCTTCAGGGCATCGCGGTGTCTTCAACCTTGCTTGAAGTTTTGTAACTCGCGTGATTCACCGGTCTGAGCCATGAGTCGCCCGCTATGCCAGGGCATTGCCTCGGCAATGCCCTGGCATAGGCGATGCGTCGGGGCGTAGCCCAGCAACCGGCGCGCCTTCCCTATGTCAGCCCGGCTGTGGCGCACATCGCCAACACGAAAGTCGCGATACACAAGCTTGACCTTCCCCAAGTGCGGATAGATCCGCTTCAGAAAACGGTGAAGCTCGGCGTAGAGTTCATTGAGCGTCGTTTGTTCGCCGACCGCCACGTTGTAGACTTGATTGATCGCCCTGGGATTGTCAGTCGCGGCGGCCAACAGATTCGCCTGGACTGCGTTGTCGACGTAACAGAAATCGCGACTGGTATTCCCGTCGCCATTTATAAAGACCTCTTCGCCCTTCAGCATAGCGGCGGTCCATTTCGGTATCACAGCAGCGTATGCGCCCTCGGGATCTTGCCTTGGCCCGAACACATTGAAATAGCGCAGACCGATCGTGCCAAAGCCGTAGCAACGGGCGAAGACTGCCGGCGTAGAGTTCGTTCACATATTTGGTCACGCCGTAGGGGCTGAGCAGCTTGCCCACAACCTCTTCAACTTGGGGCAGGTCCGGGTGGTCACCGTAAGCGCTACTGCTAGCGGCGTACGTGAAGCTTTTGACCTTCGCGTCGCGCGCGGCCACCAGCATATTCAAGAAACCCGTAACGTTTGCGGCGTTGGTTGAGAGCGGGTCGGCGACGCTGCGCGACTCGCTGACGAGCGCCGCCTGATGCAGGACGTAGTCGACGCCTTCGCAGGCTTGGCGGCAATCATCAAGGCTGCGGATATCGCCCTCTGTGAAACGGAACTTCGCCCATTGGTCGCGCCTCACTATAGCTCGGACTTCGTCGAGATTGCGTCGATGTCCCGTTGCAAAATTGTCCAGTCCCACCACGAACTGGTCAAGGTCAAGGAGAGTTTCCAGCAAGTTCGAGCCGATGAATCCGGCGACCCCGCTGATCAGCCATGTCTTCGGCGCCGCCTCGAGTTGTCTCCGCAATCGCTCGTAGCGCATAAGGTCTCGCTCGTTAGTAGGCGAACGTCGGCGTCTTCGCGACAGAAGACCACCTCGCATCTTTGAACCTGCTCGACGCCATAAGCGACCAACAACAAGGCCACCATCGTCAAATCGACCGTACTGCTTCGTCCAGGCCGACGAAAACAGAAGTCGATTCGCGAAACGGGCGTCTGCTACCTGATCTGCGCATGCCGCTGCGACTCGCAGGCTAGTTTCGGCTGCCGCCGTCAGTCGAGTCATTAAGCCGCTGGCGCGACGCACGATCGGTCGAGCCGCGCGGAGACCTCCGTGCCCATGAACTCGAGGAGCACGCGAACTCGCCCTCTGTCGTCGAGATGAACGAGTTGACAAAGGGTTTCAGCGAATGGCCCGGACAGAATGCGAACCTTCTGGCCAATCTCAAGGTCGGAGTCGAGCCGAACCGTTCCAGAGCTTTCGGTTGCCGCCAGCAGCGTCTCGACTATGCCCTGCGGCACGGGGATCGGCTGCTCGACCCCCATGATCAGCGAGGCGACGCCGAAGGTGCTGTTGACGCAATGCCAGCGGTCCCTCGATAAGATCAAGAATAAGGAAAATATAGCCAGGAAACAGCGGCGCGAGAGCGTGGCGCAATTTGCGGGCGTGTCGAACAGTGCGCCGCACTCTCGGAGCGAAACTCCGGAACCCCAGGCGATGGAGGTTGAGTTGCGCGGTGCTTTCGCGATGGGGGTGCACACGCGCCACAAACCAACGCTCCCCCGGCTCCAAATCGAGTAGCCCCGCAAAGGATCCGAATTGCGCGCTTGCACTCTTTTCAACGACAACACTATTCGACACCGGCCTCTCCTGGTGATGGACTGTCAATTGTCTGCGCTGCCGTGTTTGCCGGGGTTACCTTAGTTCTTTTCGCCAAGCTACCGCCGTTTGGGTGAAGCGATATGCCCCCAACGAATTCGCAAGCGACGGTTCGTTCTTATTCAAAAAATCTAAGTCAAGACCTACGAGCCTAGACGCTAACCTAGATCGCCAGCCGGGACTTATGATTGTCGGGAATTATGACTATATTCGACAGCTAGGTCTCTACAATGGCACCGCACTGAATGTCGAGCAGTACCCACCTACCACTTTCGCGAAAACGAAAACGGCCGTTCGGGTGAGCGGCACCGCCTATTTGTTCCATCCGGCCATCTGGGAAACCGATTGGGATACCTCCCTACCACTTTCGTGCAGGCGAGCGGTTTATTCGGGCCTCGCAGCTCAAAGATTTCGTCGGACAGGACGGGCGCGCAGCATTTTGGCTCGGCTTACGCCACCGATGACCGACGATATGATCCCGCTCTCTCGTTTCTAGGCGTCGACGGCAAGTCAGAGCCGCGTTTGTGGCGACAGGCCTGGATCGGACGGCGGAGTGAGATCGCTGCGGACGGCGGAGCGGTGCTTGGTGTGGCTGAGCGCCAGGTGCGTTGCAATTGCGACGGGCGCGATCGCTGGCGGATCGCCGATACGATGGTTGCGATGATCAGAGCCAAGGCTTTTGCGATTTGCTGTAGGAGGACGCGGACGACCTCGACGTGCTGCGCTGCGACCCGATGTTCAAGCTCGCGTGCGGCGCCTGCCCGACAGCGCGGTCGCGACCGACCCTGTGGCAGCTCGAGAACGCCCAGCGGCTCACCGACATCGCAAGCTAGACAACGCTGCGTGGACGTTCGATCCCACGATCGCGATGGACGCGGAGGCGCCGTCCGCGCATGAGATCGAGAGGCTCCACGCCAAGATCGGCCGGCTGACGATTGAGACGATTTTTTCCCGAGATGTTCGCCAGATAAGCGCCTGGGACCGTCGAGCCGAGCTCGAGCGCGCCCATCCCGACCCGTCGATTGCCGGCAATGCGCCATGCTCGGCGTGGCGCGCTCGGGCGTTTACCGCAAGCCGCGGCCGATCAACGACAACGATCTCGAACCGATCGACGGCAAGCAGGCGAGGCACCTGATGCGACGGCACGGGATCGAGCGATACTCTTTTCCTGGATCGATCAACCCAATGTAATTGCGGCACGCACGTGCGGAAAAAC
>CAVQZL010000034.1:0-14113 GCA_963718265.1 uncultured Alphaproteobacteria bacterium
GAGACAGGCTTGTGTTCGTCGTCGCGCTGCACATTGCAAGGGCGTCGGCCGCGGCCACTCCACGGCTTGGGAGGCAAAGGCGCCTGACCTGGCGACCACACGCTGGGCGTCGATTGGATGCCGACGACATAGGGCAGGTTCAGAGCACTGACACCGGCACGGAAGTCACTGTTTACATAGCCCGCATCGGCCAAGACGATACCGGGGGCGACACCCTCCGCATGGGCTGCGCGGATCTGATCCAGCGCGATCTGCGGCTTGGTTTTGAACCTGATATCTTTCGGCACATGTGTCTTTTTCCGCCGTGCCGCATCATTTGCCCATGTCTCCGGCAGATAGAGCCGGTAAGCGATCGGCAGGCTTGCCGAATGATTGGCGATCGACAACGTAACCGCGACTTGACAATTGTCCTGTTTGCCGAGCCGCCCACAATATTGTCGCGCGACGCCGACCGAATGCGTGCCCTTCTTTGTAAAACCGGTGTCATCGACGATCCAGGCTTCGATCCGCCCTTGTCGTTCGATGCCAGGCAAAACCAGCTCGCGGATCTTTTGCAAACGGCCTCGTCCGACCAGGGCGCCTGGCCGACCAGATGTAAAAGCGATTGATGTTTGGCGGAAACCCGGGCCGGCGCCACGATCGCCGCCATCGGCTCGACGCTCTTGCGTTCGCCCGGCATCAGCAGGCCAACGCAATAATCATTTAAGGGCTCAGCGCGATCGGCGTGGCCGATGACTTCGACGAGAGCCTCGACATAGGACGCAAAACGCGCTTGGCTGGCTTGCCCGGAAAGATCCATATCAACGACCCTCGTCGGTCAACGAATTACCAAATTACCAGATCAGCGAGCACAGCGAATCCCATCAAATTTCATGACTTAGTAGAACTAGCTAGGGTTCGAATAATGGGGTTCGAACCGGCCCCTTCGAACGTAGAAAATCGCTCTACGTCGCAAAATCGATAAACCGAACCCGGAGCTGCAGCTCGCCGAGTTCTATTGCGGCGGCACGGTGATGCCGAGAATAGCCTATTTTCATGAACAACGCATGGCTCGATCTCAAAGAGACCGTAAAGTGGAATGTGCCTGAGGTCGGACGTTGATTAATCGAGACGACATGCCAGGTCACCATATAGGTGCCGGGTGGCAGCGCGGGGGTTAACCTGACGGTCACAATCTGCTGGTCGGAAGGATCGTTGACGGGCCTGCTCGATGGATATCACAGCGCCTGTGGGTCTTATGACCCGACGCTGGAAAAGGGCCGCGATCACGCCCAGGTTAAAATAGAGACTTAGTTCGCGCACCGGGCCGCTAACGGTCAATCCGACGCCCGGGACCGCGTGATCGAGGAACGCGCCACCCATAAACCGGGCAAAAGCCTGTCTCGAGGAAGCAATCGCAGCCGCACTTCCGGCTGCGGCAATGAATTTGCGACGATCCACGGGATGCCTTGTTACTTCGCGCCGCACTTTTGATTGATCATACCAGCCTCGTGCGAGCCCGGGGGGTATGTATTCCCGGTGAACTTGCTACCATGAAAAATAGATACGCCACCTCTTTCCATGACCCGTTCGGGGTCCTTTTGAAGGCGCTGCACGGAACGTTCACCAAACCCTCTGGATATTGTTGCAGCGTGTAAGTTGCTGCGCGCGCGATTTGGGCCGTGAACCCAATTAAGGAAACCACGATGGCAGAGATCACGATTGATTGCATAGCCCTCTCCTTTCGGTTGAAACCTTTCACTTCAGTTCCGAGCATCCGATAACGCCGGGAAATGCCCCAGGTTGCAAATTCAATGGGCCGAGCCCGACACAGCAGATTTGCCATATCATCCTGTGCTTTAACGGCCACCAGGACATTCAAACGTCAGCCGCCGCCTGTTTGGCTTTCATTGCGGCGGCGGCGTGATTTCGAGGACTGCCGCCACGAAAACCACCAGCACGCTAAGAGCCAACTCGAGAGCGACGCTGCGGCGGAGCCAGGTGATCTGCCCCATTCCCTTTAGCGCGGCGCGACGCAGCTTTGGCATAAAAACGAAACGGTTGAAATAAGCAAAGGCCAGCATGACCGCGACGATACCGATCTTCGTAAACAAGACATTCCCATACTCGGTATCAAAAAGTACCCCAAATGACCCGGCGACACGAAATCCAGCGTTCGTGATGCCGCTTGCGACAATCAAGGTCACCGCAACCATCGCCATAGCGGAGAAGCGCGACAAAATATCGACGGTGCATAGGCGTGCGTCATTGGGGGCAAAGTGGCGTTGTTCAACGAGCCCGGAAAGAAGCGGCGGCAGTCCGCCCACCCAGGCACCCGCGGCCAGCACATGGATGGCATAGACGGTGATCATGATCGCGCCATAAACCCCGGGCGCCGCCTTCGGCGGCGTGGCCGAGCCAGGCTTGGCTGATCAAAAGCAGGGCGCCGAGATGAAGAAGAGCCGAATACCACAATCGGCCATGCCAAGGCAGGAAGGCACATACAACGGTGATCGCAAAGAGCGCGAGGCGGATGATGGAGACCGTGCCAACCGGTGTTTCAAAAAAGAAAAGACGCAAATCTTCCGGGTTGACGATGCTCTGGAAGTCGCTCGTCATATTGATCAGAACGAGGGCCATCCAGGCGGCGCCGGAAATCGCCACGACCGGCGCGGCGACGCGCAGCATTATGGTTGTCGCGGCAAGAGTTTTGGTCAATTGTCCAGGATGGGCCAAGGAATGTTCGCGTGGCATGTAGAACCAAAAGAACGAGATTCGAACAGCACGAACACCGACGCGAAGTGGATCCAGCGTGTGATAACGAGTGGCTTGTAAGTCATCCACAGTGCCTGACCAGACGCTTGATCCATTTGCCCCATGGCTTCTTGTGTCACGTCTTGAGCGACGTCTTGCGCGAGGACGAGATATTGAAAAATCGTCATGATAGCCCCCTTTCAGGGCTGATGGCTCCTGTGGATTTGCTTTATGCCGGCCGGGCTTGCCGCATGCTTATGACGTGGCAAGCCCAGCTCGATGATTGCGCAGCCGCACGTTCACTACGGCTCAAGAGACCGTGAAGTGGAATGTGCCCGTGGTCGTATGTGTATCGACCGAAAGCGCGCGCCAGCTCACCGTGTAGGTTCCGGGTCCCAGCGCGCGTCCGAGACGGACGATCACAATCTGCTGGTTCGACGGATCGTTGACGGGCTTGCTCACCGGAATTGACCCCCCCGAGGAACTTGACGACCGAAACGGAGGAAAAGGCGGTGACCACGCCCTGGGTGTACGAAATCCTGAGTTCATGCACGGGCCCGCTCACGGTCATTCCAACGCCAGGCACCGCGTGATCAAGAAAAGCATGGGCAAGGGCATGAGGCACGGCAACGGAAGAGATGAAAGCCGTCACAATGAGAAACTTCAGGAAAAGCTGCATGACAAACTCCTCAGTAAAAAGTTCCGCTGGGTCGGGCCTGAGGAGGCCCAAAGAGCGGTTTTCCAAGCGTGCTGGGGAACATGTCATCGAAGAAGAAATCCAGGATGGCGAGCGCGCCGACATGTCTGCCGCTCGCCTGATTAATTGGAATTTGCATCACGGCGCCGAGTTCAAACGAGAAAGGCCCAAGCCTGCCGAAATAATAAAGCCCGGGACCATAGGTGCCAGTGGTCTCGTGCGTTCCGGGGATCGATACGGGGACCGAGGGGCCTATGTTCGAAACAGGGGTCGAGAAAACGACTTCGAAGTCGGGGACGAGTTGTCTGAAGAACTCCGGCACTTCGTGCACGTAGGAGTTCATATAGAGCAAGCTGTATTGGATTGTGGCGCCATAGGTTAGAACCGTGGGCGTGTGATCAATCGTGGTGAGGCCGGTGTCGGGATCGAAGCCAACGTCGATCGGGTGGGTTGACCAGGTGTAGTCTACTTCGCCAGTCACCGCGATGGGGCGCAGCCACTCGGCCTCGACATCGCCAAAGCCCTTGCCAACGAAACCTTTCGCCGTGAGGGACGTAAAGGGTTCGGCGCCGACGCTTGCATTGCCGGTATGACCCCATTCGGCGCTGCCTGCGACCGCAACAATGAATTCATGCTCCGCGTTCTGGTAGGGAACATATTTCAACTGCGTTTCGAGTTCTGCCATCCGTTCAACGTGCCGATGGTCCCGTCCGGCTTCAATGCATTGGTGAGATGGGTGAACGCGCTTCCGATCGAAAACGACAAGTCGGCCGTGATGGTCTTTTGCCATTCGACGCCAAAGTCATACTGGTTTGAGCCATCCGGATTTGCGATATAGGCGAAGGAGGGCAGAGCAAATTCGTCGTTGACGCCGGGATCGTCGATGTCGAGCGTGGCAGGAAAAACGCGGTTGCCGACGATCGTGTGAGAGAGTGCCGGGCTTATACCAGCGAGAGTGGCCGCGGCGGCGAATGCGCCAGCGCAAGCCAAGGATGCTTTATGAGACATGATGAATCCTCGATTTGAATGCGCGGCTTAATATTTGGCGACCACGGGCACCGCGGCAGGAGGCGCGGTCCAGTCGATCCGGTAGCTGAAGCCGACCTGGACTTGGTTTTCCGTCAGATTGTGCCGCACGGTGAGGAAGCCACCCGCGGGGAGCACAGTGCTGAATGGAAAGTCCGTGGTGTGGCCGAAATTCGAGTAGCGGTACTCGGCCCGCACCCACCAATTGTCAGTGACGGCATATTCGATACCGCCGCCGGCCGTCCAACCCGCGCGCGTGTTCGAGAAAGCCGCATTGGTTCCCGGAACGCCGGTGAAGAAGCCCGCCGTATCGACAAGGGTGGTGTTGAAGCTGGTGAAGGCGACGCCGCCGGTGCCGTAGATCAGAGCGCGGTCCCAGGCAATGCCGAGCCGGCCGCGAATTGAGCCTTGGACACTTGCGCTAGAGTTGAATGTTGCGCTCCCAAACGTATCCCCTGGCAAGTCGATCAATGGCACGACAGCCGTCTTGCTCAAACTCGTGCCGTCGATGGAACCTTCTACGCCGATCACCAGCCACGGATTATACTGGAGATTGTAGCCGACATGGGCGCCTCCAATGACGCCTTGCGGGCTTTGGGTAAACGCGCCGGCGGCCGGATCAAGATCATTGGCCGTTCCGAACCAGGTAACGGGGTCTCGACCCCACGCGTAGCCAATTTGGCCGCCAACATAGAGGCCGGTCCAGGTGAAGACCGGAACTAGCGGCGGTGGTGTCGGTGCGGGCTCGGCCGCGAAGGCAGATCCGGCGAAAGCGGCCGCAGCGGCGAATACGCCGGCACAAGCCATCGAAGCTTTGTAAGACATGATAAATCCTCGATCTGAAAGTGAGTGATAGCCTTAGGCCCACCACAATGGTGGCGCCCGGCGAGTGCTCGTCGATCAGATCAGGATTGGAGGCGCGCGTGGCTGCCCGGCAAATATCGCAAATCGGCTGAAGACACCGACAAGCGCGGGCGGGGCGGCGATTGCAGCAACTAGCGGCGCATAGGCTGGCCGCAACGTTTCCTGCGGCAGAATGCCCAACGCAGCATGCACGAGCGAGCAGCAGCATAGGCATGCGCAGCAGGGGCAATTGCCGTGGTCACTAGGTGAGGGGCCGTTGCCATCATGGGAGCTAGCATGAAGGGGACAGGGAACGCGTGGAACGCGTGATTCCTCGCTGACGCTCGTGAGCGAAAGGTTGGAGCCTGCGGCGACAGTGGTGAGGACGGTGGAGCGCGAGGCAAAGTGCGACACATGCCGCGGTTGCGCCGGCATCAACAATTGCGCGAGGCAAGCAAGCAGGATGAGGCAACAACGGGCAGCGCGCGTCCAACCGCGCGCGGCGTTTCGCGAAGCATTCACGTGGCGGATGGGTATGGAGAGGGCCGCTCGCACGGCTGCGCCTTTGGAACATCAGTAATGATAGCGTCATCAAAATGCGAACGCTTCCCATAATGAGTCAAGCAATAATCCTTAATGGTATAGGTTAGGCCCGCTGAAGTGCAGCGATTCTTGAGCTCCATGGCTTTCGCGCAACAGGTCACGGGTAGTTGAGTGTCCGTTGATATCAGCCCTGTTATTGCTTACGGCTTGGACATCTCAGGATTTTGCCTCGACTTCGTCGGCGCCCTCGCCCATGAGGCGACCGTCAGTCTGTCGAGGCTTCGCGGCCTCAATATAGCGGCTGAGCTTACAACTCAACCACGTGCGCTTCGGAAATGGCAACCATCCTCCGTAACCCATGCCGTTTCAGCGATGAATTAGACTTCAATCGATCCAGCCTTGGATGCGGGCCTCCTGCAATGCAAATCTGCGAGCTTGATTTCGTAGGCTAAGATCCGAAGGCTTCGGTTCACCGCCGGCCACGTCAGCGAACTTTCTATCCTTCATCACAAACAAAAATCGCACGCCGGCTAATAAATGCCGGACCAGGATTGTCTCATCGCTTGCCTCTTCGATAACGAATTCATCTTGGGTCATTTTAGATCTCATATGCGATATTGCCGCGCGCTCCGTGAAACTCTCCAAAGACATAAACGTCCGAGCACCCCAGAGGGCGCCACTTAATCATCATAATGTCTCTGCAACTAATAGGTGCACTATCGGCACGATACTCCCAATGTTGCTGGGAAGCCCTTGGTTGTGCCAGTCGCGGCGGTCTCTCGCCCCGGCAGATCTGATCACATGCGGTGCTTGGTGTGGCAAGACAATGAGGGCGCGCTGTTCTCGTTCGTCCGTCGCATCGGGCCAGCAGCTCTTGCCCGCGTGGTCGAGCGCCGCTATAAGATCAGCACAGCAAGGTGCGGCGCGGAAAAGGTTCGGCGGCACATTGGAGTGTAACACAGCCTGGTGGCACACCTAGGGGAATCCTTCACTCCGGCCATTGTTGTTTTGACCAATCAGACTGCGTTAGCAGCACCCCAGTGGGGCTCGAGAATGCGGAGTTTTCGGCAAGGGTCGGTCGCAAGGCGCATCGCAATCAGTGCGATCGCGCTTTATGCGCTCTTGCTACAGGGGTTCCTTGCGGCATCCGCGCCGGCTGCCGCTCTCGACGTCCCGGGCGGCATTAGTTGTGCGCTGGACGGGGCAAATCCGGGAACGCCTGGTGGAGATCCTGCCCGTCATCACGGTCTTTGCTGCATTCTCGCATGCGCCGCCGCCGGCTGCGCCTACGTCGCGTCGGCTTCGACGCTTGTGGTTTTCTCGCCGCGCGTTGCTTCGGCATTTAACGTTGCGCCGGAACCCGGGCTCTCCGACCGTTCGCCGCTCAAGTATTATTTTACCGCGCGCGGTCCTCCGATCAGCCTCTGATCGCGCCCTCGCTGCCCGGTTTTCCCGGCTCCCTTAAAGTGATCCCATCGCCACTTGGAGTGACTTCCTGCCCTTGCCGCAGGACCGCACAGCGCTTGCCGCCGGCTTAGCCGGGGAAGCCGACCGGTCCAGGTCGTCGGGCGAGGACATCAGGCTGGGGAACAAGAGCCCGATCACACCGGCGCGTGCGGCTCTGGCGGCGCGCAATAGCGCGGGCGTCCGTTGAACCAGAACGCCTTTCCATTTCGCTCGGCCGGCGTGACCCTTTGCGGCCCCGGTCCTCGTCATGAGGTCATCCCATGTTCCATTTCGATGTCGGCATCGCCGCCTTGGCTTTTGCCATGATTTTCGCCTGGTCCTTGCTACTAGGCGCTCAACCCGCGGAGGCCGCTCATGTCCGCGTCTGACGCTGTCCTCACGGGCCTCTATCAGGCCCATGCTCATGAATTGCACAGGTTTGCCCGGCTCCGCGTAGGACGCCAAGAGGCAGAGGATGTCGTGCAGGACACCTATCTCCATCTGCTCCAGCGCGGTGCTGCTGCGACCCTCGAACATCCGCGCGCCTACCTGTTTCGCATCGCCGCCAATCTGGCGGTGGATCTGGCGCGAAAGACCAAAATCAGATCCCGCTACGCTGGCGAAAATGTCGACCTCGATCAACTCTCCGGGAGTGCAGGAAGTCCGGAGGCGGCCAGCGAAGGTGCGATGGAGCTGCGGCGGCTTCAAGCCGCCCTTGCCGAACTGCCGCCGCTCTGCCGCGCCGCCTTTCTGCTCAATCGGATCGATGGTCTGACCTATGCCGAGATCGCGGAACGGCTGGGCCTATCGATCCGCACGATTGACCGCTACATGGTCAGGGCATGGAACCATGTGCGCGGACAATTCGGGCGTGGATTGGACACCTGAACGCGCTTGAGCCTGATCCGCGTAGTTGGAAAAACCGATTTCGCGAAAGAGATCATGCAAACGAGAAAGGGATGGCGCCGCAGCTGGTGCCTTCCTCATCCTGGGTGCTCGAAAGTCGCACACACTCGCTGGGAATATTCAGCCAAGTAGCTTCACACGCGGCAAGCAAGCCTCGCGGATCGGCGCTAAGTCCGACAAGGATTTGAGATTCGCCCGGTTCCAGGACAGGCTTTAGATTGGCCCAGTATCAAAATCAGTCGATAGATCTGGTTCTCAACAAGATCGTCATCTAGGGGATGTCGGTATAAGCGTCCCGCGGCCGACGCCGATTTCCCAAGCTTAGGGGCACACGATTTTTTTTAATGTTTCCGCACTGGCGCCGCCTGCTCGTTTTGATTAACTTCGCGCCATGGCCAAAGTATCCAAGAAAGCTTCCCAGAAGAAGGCTTCCCGCCAGCTCCTCTATATTGTTCTCTCCTTCGCAATCGGCCTCGCCGGCCTTTCAGGCGTGGCTTATGTCGTCATGCCTGGGCGCGGGGACCTCGGTTCACCGGCTATCGGCGGATCTTTCGCCATGATCGGGCAGGATGGCCGCACGGTGACGAATGCGGATCTCGCCGGGCGCCCTTATCTGGTGTTTTTCGGCTACACGCATTGCCCGGACTTTTGTCCGACTGTGCTCTTCGATATTTCGGCGGTGTTTAAGGAATTAGGGCCGGACAAAAAGGTCACTGCGCTTTTCGTGACCGTCGATCCCGAGCGCGACACGCCAGAGGTCTTGAAGACCTATCTCGAAAATTTCGATTCGCGAATTATTGGGCTGACTGGCGACACCGCGAAAACCGAGGCCATCGCCAAGGCCTTTCGCGTGTTCGCTAAGAAGGTGCCTGGCCGAAAACCCGGCGATTACACGGTCGACCATACCGGGATTGTCTATCTGATGGACAAGCGCGGCCGTTTCGTGAGCGCGTTCAATCTTTCGAGGCCGCCGCAACAGGCCGCGCGCGAGCTCGAAAGGTATCTTTAGAACACGACCCGCGACGGCGTTTAGGGCATTTGCGATGGATACGTGGCGTGTCGCCATGATGGCTGTCAATGCGATCCGAGGTGACGGTCACCGAACGGCACCATGGTGAGACAATTTCATGATCACCTGCACCGAGGCGCACCATCCCGACCATCCCCGCAGGCCCGAACTGCGGGCACACGGCGATTCGCCATGACGGCCTTGTTGACTATCTTCATGACGGCCATCTCCACCACATGCACGGGGATCATGTTGACGAGCATATCATCGCGGTCGGCGCCACGAATCCCGTGCACTGCACCCCCGAATTCCGGTGTTCAGGCCATCAGCATGGACCGAACTGCGGACACGAAGCCGTCCCGCACGGTGATCATATCGATTACCTGATGAACGGACGGCTCCATCACCCGCATGGCGATCATTGCGACGACCACGGGCCTGTGCAGTTGGCCTGACATTGGCTCCGCGGAGCTCTCCGAGCCATTCGGAAAGTTCCGTTCACCTTGAGCGGTTTGTCGCTTGACCTTCAGCACGATGCCTGCCTGCGACTTTTGCTCAAAACCGCTGGGTCAATCCCGCAAGGATCGCGCGGCGGATGCCGAACTGCGGCGCGCCGACGCCGACCCCCGTGCCGTTGCGGATTTCATAGACCGCGTCGCCGATGTTCAAAACATCGAGGCGAAGTTCCGTCCCTTGCCCGAAGCCGAGGTCGAGCTTTTGAACGATGCTCGCATTGACAGTCGCATATTCCGGCAGGGACGCGCCGTTCGGCACTGTGGCCGTGCTGGCGCGCAAGCCGCTTTGCGCCACGAGGTCCACCGAGACACGGGTTTGGTATTTTGTGCCCTGGTTGAACGTGTAGGCTGCTCCCGCCGACGCGGTCCATGTCTGATCATGATCGAGATGAATGTAGTGTTGCGCGATGTAAGCCAGTTCGTCCGCCCCGAAATTGAACTGCGCGGAGTTGATGTCGGTGCCCATGGCGCGCGAATAGGCGGCATTGCCATAGATCGACCACGGCCCCTGGTCGTAGCTTACGGTGAAGACCCCGCCGGCGACATAGGCTTTGGCGTAATTGAACGCGGTCAGGATGATCGGCGCGCCAAATTGGCCTTCGTCGATCAGATTTGTCGCCAGCTTGTAATAGCCATCGAGTCCAACGGTCAGGCCGGGAACGATGATCTGGTTGACCCCGACATCGAAATAATGCGACCGCTCCGCCTTGACGATGCCGTCCTGTTGGACGGCGGGGGCGGCCGTCGTATTGTTGAAGAGCGCGATCGTGGTCGGCGCGACGAGTTCGAAAGGCGGCGGTACGAAATAGCGCGAATAGCCGGCATGGACCGTCGTGGTATCGGTCGCCTTCATGACCAAGTTCACACGCGGGCTGAGCTGAGTTTCATTGGTGAACTCATTGACCGCCATCGAAGCGGAGGCCGGAGTTGAGGGTCAGAGCCGGCGAGATGCCGCCATTCATCTTGAAGGTAAACACCATAAAGTCCGCCGGTCCGAGCGCCATTATCGACGATGCTGAGCGGCACATTCGAGGTCTGCGCACCCGTTGCGTCGACCGGCAGCACGAAAGAATTTGTGTCGAAGGCGGTGGTCTCAACCTGCCCGAGGAAACCGCCCCGCAACGTATGGCTGTCGTTGATCCGCCAGCTGGCGTCGGCCTGTACGCCTTCCGCAAGATCGGACCGCCGCGCAAAGGGGGTAATTCCGTTGAAGAGAAGATCGCCGGTCACGTCCGGGCTGAAGGACAGAACGCTGTTGCGCACGAAGGCCGAGAGTTGCAAATTGATGTCACCGACGTGTTTTTGCAGAGATATCAAGCCGAATTGCGTGGCTTCGTGCTGAACCTCGTTGAGAAGATTGCTGTTGAACGACGTTGTGCCAAGCACATTGAGGCCGAGAGAGGGAATCTGACCGGGATTATTGGGAATTTGGAAACGTCCATCGAAGGCGCCCCCGACCACGCTCACCCGCGTATCCGGATCGATAATGCCGGACATATAAGAAAAGCCGTGGAATTGCTGCGTCGCGTCGTGGATCGCGTTGAAGGTCGCGGCCGGATTTTCGATGCCGCGGTCGTTACCCAAATAGTCGCCGGTCAAGAACCAATCGACCGGGCCTTCGTGCCCGCCATATTCGAAACTCGGCTGCAGCCAATTGAAGCTTCCGCCATACATTGAGAGCGCGAAGCCCGGATTGGTGAGGCCCGTCTTGGTCTGAATGTCCAAAACACCGGCGGTCTGAAATCCATATTGCGCCGGCAGGGCGCCGGTGAGCAGCGAAATGCTGTTGGCGAAACGGGTTTCGAGCGCCTGGCCAAAGACCGAAAGACCTTCCGGCAATTGCACGCCGTTGATCCGGAATTGCACATTGGCATGCTCGCCGCGGACATGGATTTGGCCGAAACTGTCCTGCGCGACGCCCGGCATCTGCAGCAGGACCTGGTTCAAGGGCGCGTTTTCGCCCTGCGGAATGGTCGCCAGCGCTTCTGGGCTGAACGTATAGGTGCTGGCGCCGAGGCTCGGCTGAATTTGCAGGCGCGCGGCGTTGAGTTCTTGCGAGATGATTTCAATCGTATCGAGGGTGATTGAGGTTGTCCCGGCATCGGCCGATGCTTGCGGCGCCGGCGCGGGACTCTCCGCAAGCGCGGGAGCAGCGGCAAGTGTCAGGACGACGGCGCTCATTTTCGCCCGTCCGCGCGGCGCGAACAACATGGCAGCTCCCTTCTTAAATTTGCCCGATCCTTGAAACACTGTAACAGATGTTATGATATAACGTTGTTGCTGTTTAGACACAGCCTGCCTAATTTTGCGCGATGGCCGCGCCGGCGAGGAGTGGGAGAAGAGGGAATAAAAATGATCAGTAACAAAAGTGACTTGGCGCATGAACGCCGCCGGCCGAGGGGTGTGATCGGAACAATTCTTTCGGCTGTGGCCTTGAGCGCGATTCTTAGTGCCGCTCCGGCCATGGCACAGACACCGGCACCGACGCAGCACGGAGCGCCAGCGATGCAGGACGTAGCGACGCCGGTGCAGCCGCTTCCAGTCCCGCCCGCTCAGGCCTTACCCGCGACGGGCTCGCCCCATCCCATCGCCGAGCCTACGTCCGGGCCGGCAATGGAGGAGGCGAACCATGGGCCTCAAACAAATGGTTTGCTGTTTGCGACCTTGCCGCGGGACCTCTCCCCTTGGGGAATGTTTCTCAATGCCGTCCTGCCCGTAAAAATCGTGATGGTGGGGCTTGCCATCGCGTCCCTGGCCACCTGGACGGTCATGCTCGCGAAAATTATCGAACTTTGGGCCGCGAAGCGATCAGCGCGACGCGGTCTCGAAATACTTGCCCATGCAACCAGCCTGCATGGCGCGGAAAAGGAATTCGGCGAAGCGAAATCCCCTGTGGGCCGCCTGGTCGCCGCCGCTGTCGGAGAAGCCGACCGTTCCGAAGGGCTTGCTGCAGAAGGCATCAAGGACCGCGCGGCCACATTGCTTTCACGCCTCGAAGCACAGAGGGCACGAGCTATATCGCGAGAAATGGGTATTCTCGCGACCATCGGCGCCGTAGCGCCGTTCGTTGGTCTGTTTGGAACGGTCTGGGGAATCATGGACAGTTTCATCGGCATATCGAAGACCAACACGACCAATCTCGCGGTGGTGGCGCCCGGCATCGCCGAGGCTCTGCTCGCAACCGCCATGGGGCTAATCGCGGCCATTCCTGCGGTCGTCATGTACAATGCTTTCGCGCGCGCCATCACAAGCTATCGCGCGATGCTCGGGGATGCGGCGGCCGAAGTTCTTCGTCACCTCTCGCGCGATCTCGATCGTGAGGCTCTTTCCCGCAACGAAAATGCCCCGATCATCCCGATACGCCACTCGGCGGAGTGAACGAACATGGCCATTCGGCTTTCGCTCGAAGAGGACGCGATCGAGGAAACACATGAGATCAATGTGACGCCGTTCATCGATGTCATTCTCGTTCTCTTGATCATCTTCATGGTGGCCGCGCCACTCTCCACCGTCGACGTCAATGTCGATCTTCCGGCGTCTACCGCCCAACCCGCGCCACGTCCCGAAAAGCCCTTGTTTGTAACGGTGAAATCGGATCTTTCCCTGGCGCTAGGCGAAGCTGCTGTCAGCCGCGACAACCTCGCTGGCGCGCTCGACGCGGCGACAGGGGCAGACAAGGAGCAGCGCATCTTCGTTCGCGCCGACCGCACCGTCGCCTATGGCGAGATCATGGAACTCATGAATCTCCTGCGCGCCGGCGGCTATTTGAAGATCGGGCTCGTCGCCTTGGAAGCAGGCCCAGAAGGCGGCTCCGCAACCCCGGGCGAACCAGCGGCCCAGCCAGCGAGATCAAACCCGTAGCGCCGAAGCCCACGGAGACCAGGCCGGTGGGGCTGAAACCGTGACGGTCGCCAAAACGATTTTGCCCGCCGCCGAAGAGCCGTCTCTGCGGCGCTGGATGATCGCCGGCACCACGGTCGTCCTCATCCATGCAGCAATCGCGTTTTGGCTCATCTCTTTGCGCGAGACGAACACTTCCGTTGGAGAGCCTCCAGCGGCGGTGATGATCGAGCTTGCTCCCTTGCCGGTCGCTCCCCCCTCCGATGCGCCGCCGGAGATCACGCCGGGGCCGCAAATGAAGCAAGCCGAGCCGGAGGAGGTCGTCGAACCGCAGCAGACAATTGCGGTTCCGGCTTTGCCTCCAGCGCCGAAGCCGGCAGTCGTTTTGATGACGGCACCAAAACCGAAGCCGAAGCCGAAGCCGCCGAAAAAAGTGGCGAAGAAAGTGGAGAAGCCGGAACGCGAGCCGCCAGCGCCGCGTACAAGTGCACCGACCCACAGCAAGGCCGCGCCGGCGCGGACGGCGGCGGTGCCGAGGCAAGGTTCATCTGGCTC
>CAVQZL010000035.1:0-8304 GCA_963718265.1 uncultured Alphaproteobacteria bacterium
GACCTATCGTGAAAACGCGGCATTCATGCGGGTTTTCGCAGCGCGCGAACGCGCGGCTAACTCGGGGATTCCGAACCGCAGCGTGGACCGGCGGTCAAATCGCGTGCCAAGGCGCATGGGGGAAATGCGAGAAGTCGTTGAATGACAGGGACTTCTGCCTGCGAACGAATCTTTGTCATGTGTGCGGCCGGAGATGGCCGCAACAAATTCTATGGGCCCGGGAAAGCGTGCATACAGCGTCCCGAGCCTCAGACCTGGAATACCTTCTGCACCTCATCGCCGAAATGGTTGATGACCTTGACGCAGATGCGGCCATGTTTAGGTCGAGGGAACGGACGGGAGACGGTGGAATTCAGCTCCGCCCACGCGGCCTCGTCGATATCTGCCTTGAGCGCACGCTTGAGGCCATCGTAGGGGTCATCGCCAACGAAATAGGCCTGACGCACGAAGAAGCTTTCCTCGTCGTAGTCATTGTCGATGAACCACGCAGCGACGTCATTCATCAATTCCTTGCCACCGGACGAGCGGACCTCGCCCGTGGTTGGATCGAAAATATCCATGCCTCGGATTTCCACCTTAAGCATGTCGCCCTTGAGCTTATGGATGACGATATCCGGCTCACCGAAGACGACGAACAGATTGCCCGCGCCGGTTGCCTTGAGCTTGTCGGCCATGCGCAGGTCTTGATTCATACGTGCCTTAAGCACGGTAAGCGCACCGAAATTGAGCCGCGTGTCATCAACCTCCGGCGCAAAAGCGAATCCGCAAATGATCAAAGTGTCGAATAGATCGGCCGCCTCGCGCGCAGTACGACGCACAAGATCGTAACCGACAGTGTCGTATTCCGGGCCGATGCAGACGGCGGCGCGCTTGCTCTCGCCCTTCTCCTGATAGCGGCCCTCGAACTGGATCAGACCAGAGCGCGACGCGAACGGCTTGAGCCACTCGAACTTCAGCGTCTCGCGCTTTTTGGTGTTCTGCACACCGGCGGCTTTGAGGTTCTCGTAGACCACTTGGGTAAAATCGGTAATCACCGGACCGCTCTTGTCGTCATGGCCGGGCTTGACCCGGCCATCCACGTCTTCCTCCTTTGCGGCCAATAATTCTTCTAAATACGGGTCCTCACCCATTGGCAGCACACGATGCGGCGATAGGCTTTCGACTGTGAAGGGGCCGGCGACACGGACGACACCGCGCGCCCTGTAAGGCTGGTCGTAAAGATATTCGACATCGGCATTGCGTGCGATTGAGTCGTCGATCTCCTTTTGTCGCGCGCGGCGCGCCTCCCACCATTGTGAGTGGAGTTGCTTGGCAGAATCGGGCCACGCCTCGTCCTCCTCGCGGGGAACCTGCCACTCCTCCCAAGCCTGCTTGAGCGTCTTGTTAAGCTTCTCGCACAGGGGCCCCAGCGTTTTCTGCCAGCGATCCCAGATCACGTCGATTTCGGCGTTATTGGCGATCGATTTCAGTGTGACGTGTGGCGCACGCTCGTAGATGAAGCCGTGGCGGATATTGTTTGTGAAAGGACCATCTACAGGGGGCTTGCCCGCTATCTCGCCTTCTTTCTCAGCACCAATCTGACTGTCCTTAAGAAGATAATAATCGTATCTCGACCCCATCAGCCGGGCGCGGGCCAGTGTCAGCGCAACGCGGCTGGTGTCGATGGTGATCCAGCGACGACCCCAATGCTCGGCGACATAAGCGGTAGTGCCCGAGCCGCAGGTAGGATCGAGAACGAGATCGCCTGGGTCCGTGGTCATGAGTAGGCAGCGCTCAACCATACGAGCGGATGTTTGAACAACGTAGATTTTTTCCTCTGCACGACTAGAAAATTTAACGTCTTTCCAGATGTTGTTCAGGGGTATTACCGGAAAATCTTCAAAAAAACGAACATAGCTTAAGCTTGACCCCCTTGGTTCCACACGCCGAGCTTTGACTAGATGCGACATCCCCAATTCATTTGTTTTCCATCGGTTCTGTAGACTTGGCGAAAACCTTTTGCCATCTACGGCAACCTCGAACCACGATGCTGCGCCTTCCCCTTTCTCGCGCCCCATGCTTTGGCTCGTTAAATTGTCCTGCCGATAAACTCGCGCTCCCTGCTCTAGTGTTCTCTGATCTGCAAGTTCTCCCGATGTCATCGTTCGGCGTTCGAGCGATGGGAATTCAATCCGGCTATATTCGCTGAAGCCCGCCTGCCCAGCGGACCGCTCGACCCATAACGCTCGATATTTGAGCTGACTCTTATTTTTTCCTGACCACAAAATGTAGTCACAGACAGGCGCGATGTATTCCTGTGTTTGGCTGCTCGTTTTTTCGACCGTAATCAGCGCAATGAAATTTTCTGGCCCAAAAACCTCTTCGAGCAACGAGCGCACACGGTGCACGTTTTCGTCGCCAATCTGAATAAAGATGGAGCCACTATCATGCAGTAGCGCCCTCGCCGAAACTAACCGATCGCGGAGATAACCCAAATATGAGTGAATTTCGTGTTTCCAGGTATCACGGAATGCCCGGATCACTTCGGGTTCCCGCGAGACGCTATCTTCCTTGCCCTCACGAACATCTCTGCTCTTAGTGGACGGTTGCCAATTCGAGTTGAAGCGAATCCCATACGGCGGGTCCATGTAGATGCACTGCACCTTACCGCGAAGGCCCTCTCTTTCAGCGAGGGAAGCCATGACGAGGAGTGAATTGCCAAGAATCATGCGGTTCGACCAATTCTGGTCGTGGGCGTAGAACTCAGTCTTCGCTTCCGGATCGGCGAGACCGTTGAAGTCGTGAAAAAAATCGAACTGCGATGCCTCATCGGCACGCCGTTCTTTCGTCTGCCGTCGAAGGTCCTCAATGATGGCACGCGGCTGAATCTTCTCCTGTATATAAATCGGGGGCGCAGGAACTTCGAGCGGATCGGCTTCGAAATCCTTGCCGCGCCAGACAAGTTGCGGATCGAGATCGGGATTGCGCTTCCAGCGCAGCCTTTTGATCGCCTTATCGTCGTCGGGAACGAGCTTCTGCAATTCGGCAGTCGGGATATTCTTCCGTCTTGCCTCCTTGTGCTTGTAGCTCTCGACCTCTGCTGTCTTGGCAGTCGGCTTTGAGGTCTTTGTTTTCTTCGCCATTGAGGGCCTCAGGCTGCCACTAGAGGCTTGATCCGCGCGCGGATCGCCTTGTCGACATCGTACGGCGCGTCGGTGAATTCCATGAAATCCCATCGCCCAAACTGGCCTGATGCATTAACCGCCGGCACCCAGGCCTTGCGCATCGTATCGGCCTTTGCCGCATCCGAGTTGTCCCGGGCGCCCTTGATCTCGACGACGAGATTGAGCGGCTCGCCGTCGCCATTCGCTACGCGCACGATGTAATCAGGCCGATATTTGCGAGTGTCGCCCTTATAATCGTAGGGTACTTCGAAGTTGAGGCTATGGTTCTTCACGTAGGAGATAACCTCGTTCATGCCCTCGATCCGCTCGGCGAACCCAGCTTCCCAGTCACGATCATAGACGACGTAGTTTAGATGGCACTTATCCGGTCTTGTCGCGAGGATTGTCATCTTTGACGTGGTGAAGTCGACGTGCTGCGTCGATCCTGAGGGGTTGTAAGCGTTCAGTACAGGAAGCAGGAGTGTGTCGTTGGCGTTAACTGCGTCTTCTCTCGATGGCAGGACTGCGCGCCAGATCTTCTCGACGGCTCGGATTGCGAGCGAACGCCATTTGAGGAATTGCGGTCGAAAGTCGCCTTTACAGTCCAAGCACTCGGCGAACCAGCGTTCGGTGATTTTGACGAGTTCGGGGTAACGCCAGATTTCAAGATTGCCGTCCTCATCCTTGAGCTTTTCTCGCAGCAGCAATCCCGCCACGTCAAAGATCACGGATTTGAGGCGCAGCTTGTCGGCGTCCTGGCGCAGATCGAACGTTATGCCCTCGCCGATCAGCGGTTCGTTTTGGGTGACCATCGGAATATCGTCCGGCGTCAAAATCAGATGGCTGTCGGTCGTGAATACGGGCTTGAGCGGCTTACGCGGAAAGATGACGCGATAGCCTTCGACATTGGGGAACCGGATTTCGCGTTCGGCGCGATCCTCCATCGCCCTCACACGAATAACCCGGGGTGGTGGCTTGGGCGCAGCAGACGATCCTTGCTGAGCGAAGGAGAACGGCACGCCAAGAACGTCTGCATACTCGACCGGGAAATGTCCCGTCTTCGGATCGACCTCGTAGGACACGCGGCGCAACCCCCGGCCCACGACCTGTTCGCACAAAAGCTGAGTGCCAAAGGCGCGCACGCCCATGATGTGCGTGACCGTGTTGGCGTCCCATCCTTCGGTCAACATCGATACTGAGACGACGCAACGAATATCGGCACCAAGACGCCCCGGCCGGCCCACGGTATTCATCACCTCACGAAGGATATCGGCGTCGGTCAGCTCGTCCGGATCACGTGGATCACCGCGGAGTTGAAGCTCGCGCTTGAATTCCTCAATTTCGTGTGCGGCAAGCCTTCGGAAGTCATCAGAAAGTGCATCACCCGACTCGAGCTGCGAGCTATCTATGAGAAAAGTGCGAAAACGCGGCAGCCAGCGATTGTTCTCGTCGACGTTGGAGAACAGGCGGAGCGCGCCTTTCACGATGCGCGTCCGCTTTTTGTCTCCTTCGCCCTCGGTGATTTCGTACCCGGATATCCAGTCGAAAACGAGCTTTGACGTGGATGTGTTATTGCAGACGACAATAAACACGGGCGGCCGGCCGAGATTTCGGCTCTTTCTCCCACAAGCCATAAACAGTCTCATAGTGCTTATAGAGCGCCTCGATGGCTTGGCCGAGCAAGTGCGGCAGGCTCTGCGGGTCCATCGCGCTCTTGGCCTGCTTGCCGCGTCCCTTTGCCGGCAATGCGCGCGGATTGTCCTTGCGAATGACATTGTACACGTCGCGGAATTTGGGCAATTCGCCCTGGACCGCGTCGTCCAGCACCGGCAGGCGCGGCACCTTAACTATGCCGCTCTCGATTGCGTCCATTAGGCTGAAATCCGAGGCGACCCAGGGAAACAGCGTCCCTTCCGGGTAGCCTGAGCCACGCAGAAAAAATGGTGTCGCTGAAAGATCATAGATCGCGTCAACGCCAAGCTTGCGCTCGAACGCCTCGATGCCGCTGATCCAAACGCGCGCCGCCTCAGCGTTTTTCTTGGCTTCCTCGCGGTCTTCGCCTGTTAATTCCTCATCTTCGTCACTGACTTTATGCCGATAGCAATGATGAGCCTCATCATTAAGGACGATGATCTTCTTGCGCCCCATCAACTCGGGCGCGACCCGCGCAATCATTTCTCCTTCACTTTCCGTGAATTGCTTTTCGCCCGCGCGACCGCCTAGGATTTGGCGGTTGAGCTTGGAGACATGTTCTTTCTCGCGGAGCATGAACGCATGGTAATTGGTGATGACGATGCGCGCTCTTCGTACTGCATCCATCAAATCGGAAGGCACCAAGTCAAAATATTCGTAGCTATTGCTTGGGTCGCCGGGGTTTAGTACTCGCAAGCGATCACGAATGGTGATGCCTGGCGTGACGATCAAAAACGCATCCGAGAAATTCTTTGCATTCGGACGACGCGCCTTGTTCACCGCCTGCCAAGCAATGATCATCGCCATGACAGTGGTCTTGCCAGCGCCAGTCGCCATTTTGCAGGCAAGGCGATAAAGACCGGGATTGGCCTCTGCATTCGCGGTCTTGATATCGTCGCTGAACTTTTTTGGGGCGACCTCGGTGAGCCAGATCAGTGTTTCAATGGCTTCGCGCTGACAGAAGAATTGCTTGCGCTCGCGATGGGGATCGCGCCAGTGCAACAGAAGACGCTGCGTCTCCGGCGTCACGCCCCACTGACTCGGCGGCAACTCGCGCCACTGATCGACGTCCTTGCGGATTGCGTTGACGAGTGTGTTGCTGGTGGTCTTTTCCTCAAGCGCTAGTTCGCGCTGTCGCGGACCGCGCCGTTTCGCGGCTGGAACAGGGACGACCTGGACGCTCTCGCGCCGGTCCGGCAACTTCTTGCCCGTCGGTTGCCCTTCGTCGTCCAGCTCGAAATGCCATTGCGGCCGTTCGTACGGCGAGTTGATGATCGGGTTGTCGGTAAATCCCATTATTTTTCCGAAGGCCGTCCCAAATCCTAATCACAGCCTATAGCTGGTTGGCGGGGACAGAGGTAGCACGTAGCCGAAATGCGCGTAACGATAGGCGGGGATATGTTTCGCGAAGCGGGCCCCGATTTCGCTCTCTCCAATCAAGGCTACGCCGCATCGCCGTAGACCCCACCCCGCGCCCCTGCGGGCCGCGACCCTCCCCCTGGCAGGGGAGGGTGAAAATCGCTGCGGTCCAGCCTCTTTTCCCGGCCGGAACCCGCCCCTCACCCCCGCGCCACATCCGTGTGCACAAAATCCTCGCCCTTGAACAAAAGCTTGGCCCCGTGCGCTTTGGCGCAGGCGTAGGACAGGCAATCGCCGAAATTCAGGCTGGCGCGGTGTTTACGGCCTTTGCCGTAGCGCTCGAAGGCGGCGACGGCGCCGTGGGCGAAGATGTCGGGGAATTCGGCTTGCAGAAAGGCGAATTGCGACATCGCCAAGTCTTGCCCATGTCTCACGCGGCCGACGCGCGGACTTCCAGATGCACGCCGGTCTTCTTCTGCAATACCCGGATGACCTCCGACAGATTAGCCGCGGTCGGATTGCCGCTCGGCCCGAACATGCGCATCAGGCTTTTGACCGGCGTCCCCGTAGCCGCGGCCAGCTTCTCGAAGCCGATCGTGGCGTTGATGTAGGCGCGCAACACCATGCGCGCCGTGCCGGCGTCCCCTTCGATCCAGGATTGCGTCGCTTCCTGGAATAATGCCCGTCGGAATTCCGGATCGGATTTAATCCTGGCTTTGACATGATCCCTAAAGCTGCAGGTCAATGGCATTGCGGCGTCCATCCTGACAGCTATTCGGCCGCCTCGATCAGCTCGATGTCCTTTTTCAGGAGTTCGTTTACGAGGTCGTTCAAAGTAATACCGCGCGCCTCGGCCCGCGCCGCCAAAAAGGCCGACACGGCCGGATCGAGATGCACCGGCATCATGAGGACAGCGTCCTTGCGATAAAAGCGTCCGCGCTCGGCGCGCGAAAAATCGTACTCGTCCTTCATGTCGTCGCTCATCGCATCGGCTCCTCGCGGTATTGCCGGGCCTCTTTTGTGGTCGGCCGTCGGGCCGAGATGATGCGCACCGCGGCGCGATCAGGGTTTATATCATTCCACGTGTGGACAACAACAAGCAAATGACCGCGGGTTGTCTCGCCGAGCGTGATCCAGCGCTCCTCGCCAGCGCCGGATTCGCGGTCGAGGATCGAACGAGCCAGCAGGTCGCCAAACACCGTTGCCGCCTCTTCGAAGGTGACGCCGTGCTTGGTGGCGTTGCTCGCCGCCTTGGCCAGGTCCCAGTCGAAGTCAATGCGCATGGCTTACAGCTCACCGCGGAAGGCGCGATGCTGGAGCGAGGCGAAGAGGGCGTCGAGCATTGCGAGGTGGGCGCGGCAGCTGCAGCGGATTGGCGAGGCCGCCCGACCAGAAATCGTTCCAGATGCCGTCGATCTGGTTGCGCAATTCACCAGTCAGCATTGTGCTTCTCAGTCAGCCCGATTTGCCCCGGTTGCGGTTTACCATAGGGCGCTCACCGGCCGGCAAGCGAGTTTTTTCGGGCGATACACCCTCTTTTCCCGACCGGAATCCGCCCCCATATCTACACGTGGCGGATCGCTTTCGGGGATCTGCCGCGGGTGTCGGATATTATTGATTTATATCATGGAACCGCCACCCAGCCGTGGTTAGTGCAACCAGTGACGATGTCTTATCCGGGCCTTAGGGACGGGTAGGTCAGGCCGAGGGAAAACGGACATGAATTTCGAAAAGTATACCGACCGCAGCCGCGGTTTCGTGCAGTCGGCCCAGTCGCTCGCGCAGCGCGAGGGCCACCAGCAATTTGCGCCCGAGCACCTGCTCAAGGTTTTGCTCGACGACCCGGAAGGCTTGGCCGCGGGCCTGATCGACCGGGCCGGCGGCAATTCGCGCGCGGCGCTGGCCGCCACCGAGGCGGCGCTCGCCAAGCGGCCCAAAATTTCGGGGGGCGGTGCCGGGCAAGTGTATCTCGATCCGGCGCTCGGGCGCGTGTTCGATGCCGCCGAGAAGGCGGGCGAGAAGGCCGGCGACAGCTTTGTCACCGTGGAGCGGTTGTTGCTCGCGCTCGCCTTGGAAAAGGGCACCGAGGCCGGCAAGATCGCGAATCGTC
>CAVQZL010000036.1:0-101556 GCA_963718265.1 uncultured Alphaproteobacteria bacterium
TTCATCAGCTTCTCTCGCGGGCGAAAGCGGCAACGGTTTCACTTGGCGCGGCGATCGCCGAAGCCGGTTTCGCCGTCTTTCTCTTGACCGAGGATTGCAGCGTCGTCTTCGCCAACGCCAAGGCCGAGGACCTCTTGCGGCACGGAATAGGCTTGCGGTATGAGCGCGGGCGGCTTACGGCCACAAGCTCGGCGCTCACCGCGCGCCTGCAAGCGCTCGCGCGGCAGGGGGTGCAGACCTGATCGAGTCGACGGCGATATCGGCGGCACGCTTGAGCTGCCGCACGGCGAAAATTGCCCGGCCCTTATCGCCCATGTCATCCCGCTTGCCGCGAACCGCACAGTCTCAATCCTCGATATTGAGAGGCCTGCTGCTGCCGTCTTCGTCGTCGATCCCAGCGCCGATTTCGGCGCCCAGATCCGGCGGTTTGGCGCAAGATTTGAGCTAACACCCGCCGAGACACGCGTCCTTGGGGAAATCATCGGCGGAAATGGCCTTCCCGCAGCCGCGGCGCGGCTTAAGATCAGCGGAGCGACGGCGCGCACCCACGCGTACCGCATTCTCGAGAAAACAGGAACTAACCGTCAGACGGAACTCATCCGCAGGTTCTTCGAGACCGCGTTGCCCGGTCCTCCCGCCAGCGTCTGAACAACAAAATGCTGCTTGAACTCGGTATCGTACATTTGCACGACGCCAAGGCCGGAAACGCGTCATAATGTTAAAAAGGAAGGGCTGGAGTTTTGTCCTGGTTCGATTGGCGCAGGCAATGATGTTTGCATTTGTCAGCGTCATCCTTTTTGCATGGGAGTAAAGCGATGTTACACGCTTCTCTTCTGCCTCGAAGATAGGCGCGCCCTTGGCCCTCGCCGCCGTGCTGGCCTGCGTCACGCCCGCTGGAGCAAAGTTGGCCACGAATGGGACCTCCTTGAACCAGCTCTCCACGGACCCCATCACACAAAACGGCATCCCCGCCGACGCGCGGAAAACGGCCGCGGCGCTCGGCGATCTCAACGGCGTCGCAGTGGAAACGGTCATCATCCCGGAAGCCGCCCTTCGTTGAACCGGAGCGCGGTTGCCAAATTAGGAACAAATGGCGCCTTCGAGCGCCCGGTGATGTCCGTTAGACCCAGTCAATCGGAGCGGACGTTTGAATTCAAAATCAGCGAATAGGGAGGAGGACAAGATGTTCCGACGAATATCGCAGTTGCTCGTTGCCTCAGCGTTTCTGCCTTTGTGGCATTGCCGTTCCCTGCGGCGGCAGACAATGGCCTAACGTCAAAGGTCATCACACCCGATTTTGTCATCGCAGGCAGGACCTACGGCGAATGGACTGCCGCATGGTGGCAATGGACACTTTGAATTCCAGTTTCTTCGCATCCCTTGTTCGACAAGGGGAACTGCACGACCGGGCAAACCGGCCAGGTGTTCTTCCTCGGCGGAAAGTTTTGCAGCACGGGCGACCCGACTTGTAATGCCAGTATTGCGAATCGAAGCTGCAACGTGCCGCGTGGGAAGATTTTTTCTTTCCAATCGTAAATTCAGTGAATTCACCTCCTCCGCCCGATACAATCAACAATTTCCGTGCGTCCGTCCAGGGCGTCATCGACGGCGCCACAAAACTTGAGGTCGACCTCGATGGGCAGTCCCTCAAAGACTTGAGCGCGTTCCGGATACAATCTTCGGTGTTCGACTTCACTCTTCCTGATGACAATGTGTTCACGGCGTTAGGCCGCCGGCACTTATTTTACTGCCGTCGACGATGGGGTGTATGTGATGCTTCAGCCGCTTTCGCCGGGGCCGCATCTGCTCCATTTCACCGGGAGCTTCCCAGCTTTCAACTTTTCGCTGGATATTACGTACCACCTGACGGTCTCTCCATGAACGGCCCGTATGCAGTACCGGAAGTCACATGACCGATATAATAGATTAACCGGTGGCGAGGGCACGGGATGCAATGGCTGACGGCCAGTTTCCTAATCCTCGCCGTGCCGTTCGCCTTTGGCTCACCCGGATTTGCCACCGCAACTGTGGTAGTGCGAAGCGTCGAGGTCGAGGGGACCGCGTTTCGCGTCACCCTGAGCGACGGGAGGATCGTCGCGCAGGACCAGCTGCCAGGGACCACTCTTGCGCTTGGGGATGGCACCGGGCGGCAGCGCCGCATCCGCATCGATGCCGTGGAGCGCGACTCGAAGGACCCGGTGGGCGAAATCGTCCTCTACGCGCTCTCCGAACAGGATCCTGGGAGCGGCGAGTGGCGCAATCTGTGCCTGCCGGATCCTGATGGCCGCCGCCTCGGCTTCCCGCTCGTGGGGGCGGTCACGGCCGACGGGCTCTATGAGCCGTCGCACCAGGGGAATTCTCCTCACGTGCACCGGCGGCGCCGAGGGCAAGTGCATCCGCTTCGGCTATAAGCCCTGGGGTTTTGGGCCCAACAGTGTTTCCCTCGCTCCCTACTATCAAGCCTGCGTCCGGCTGGTGCGCCGATTATTGCGGCGACGGAATTGGCCATACGCGCGATGGCACGCCGATCGACATATTCGACACGATTGGAATACAGCGCGACGAGCCGGCGCCGAGGAATGAGCTTTGAGGCCGCGTGGGGGGCGAGCGGGGCGGTCTGCGTGCGTCAGACAAGGCTGCAAGAAGTTATGGGCAGTAGTGCTCTTGCGGCAAGCTGCCCGCGCCTGGCGCATTCCATCGGTGTGGCATGTGACGAGGCGGCGCCAGCCTTATTGTATAACCGCTCCTTTGGCCGCTGACCGTTGCGCCGATCCGCTCATCGCGCGATCGAAATATAGCGGCCGGGATGATTGTCAGCACATTTTCTTCCCAGCCTTTGAGTTTCAGAAACAAGATTGCGGGACTTGTAAGTGAGAAGCACGAGATCGGGCTGTTCGTCGAGAAGCGGCATTACGGCCTCGTGCAGAATGGCGCGGCGCCGCTCCGGCAACCCTTCCATTTGCGCTGCGTGCATGAGTTTATCGTAAGTGTTGTTCGCGAAGCTCGCGGCATTCAGCGCTTGATTGCCGCTTTCGCCGAGAAACAGAAAATTCTGCGCGTCTGGATAATCGGCAAACCAGCCCGACCGCGCGACATCGAACGGCGGCTTTTCCCGCAAGAAAGCGTAGTGAGTCGTGGCGTCGGTGGCAAGGAGCCTGGTCTCGACGCCGATCGCTTTCCACATATCGGCGATCGCCACCGCCGTTGCGCGGTGGTTCTCCGAATTGTTGAAGCGGATTTCCACCGCTAGTTTTTCACCGCCGGCACCAAAACCCGCCTCAGCTAGCAACCGCTTGGCTTCGTCCTCCCGCTTGAAAGGATCGATATCCTTCCACGCGACCATGGCGGGCGCACCATAACTTTCAATGCCCGGCGGCACAAAACTATAGCCGGGGTCCATCGTGCCTCCCCAGATTCGCTCGGCCAAAAACTCGCGGTCGATCGCCATGGATAGCGCCTGGCGCACTCTGCGGTCGTCAAACGGCTTATGCCTTGTGTCGAAGGCATAAAAGTAGCTGGCGAGGTTCGGGGTGACCTTGAACGCCTCCGCGAGATGACTGCGGACGAAACCGATCTGCTCCACCGGAACGTCGTCGTAGGAGTAAATTTCGCCAGCCATGAAACGGCGCAGCGCGGAGGCGCGATCCTCCAGCGCGTAAAAAATCTCTTCGTCGAGCGCGACATGCGCCGCATCGTAATAATTGGGGTTCTTGACCAACACGAGGCGATCGTTCGGGGTGAATTCCTTCAGCATGAAAGGGCCGTTCGTCACCATATGGGCGGGCCGCACGAAATCGGATCCAAACGCCTCGATGGATTTGCGGTGGAGCGGCTTGGCGGTCAGATGGGCGAGCTGGGAGATGAAATAGGGGGCGGGATGCTCAAGCGCGATTTCCAGCGTCTTTTCATTCAATGCGCGGACGCCCAACGCCTCGACCGGCAGTTCACCCTTGTTGATTCTTTCGGCGTTCTTCAACGTATAGAGGATATTGGCATAAGGCGCGCCGGTCCTGGGCGCCATCAGGCGCCGGAACGCGAAGACAAAGTCTTCTGCGGTGACCTTGTCGCCATTTGACCATTTCGCGTCGCCGCGCAGCTTAAAATTATAGATCGTGCCGTTGCCGTCGGCCGTCCAGCTCACAGCCGTGCCAGGAATGATTTCGCCCCGCGCGTCGAACGTGACAAGGCCCTCGAAAAGTTCGTCTAAAATATTGCTTTCGATCAAGGTCGTCGCCTTGTGCGGATCGAGCGATCCAGGATCGCCAAGCTCGCCGCGATGCCAAACCATTTTGGGTGGCGCGGGATCGGCAAGTCCGGCACGTGCGGCGAAGGCCAGCGCCAAAACGGCAAGACAAAAGGCCGCGACGCGGAATAAAAGGCGGAACCCGCCGCGCTGCTGGCTGGTCCTGCCGCTCAATCGAAGTGCACCTTATGTTGCGCCACGGGGATTTGTGCGCGAATTTTTTTTACGAGATCGCGATCGATCCGCGTCGAGACGATTCCTGATCCCATCAGAGGCTTTTGCGACGACATGACCCCACGGATCGGCGACGAGGGAATGGCCGTAGGTCTGGCGCCTTTCCTTGCCCGCGTCATGGGCGCCGGTCTGTGCCGGGGCGCAGACATAGGCCTCGGTTTCGATCGCCCGGGTGCGGCAAAGAACCTCCCAATGATCCTTGCCGGTTTGCAGCGTGAAAGCCGCGGGCAGCGCAATCATGTCCGCGCCCTTGGCGGCGAGCGCCTGAAACAGATCCGGAAACCTTATGTCGTAACAGATCGCGCAACCTACAATCATATCCTCGCAAGCATAGGTCACGGCGGCATTGCCCGGTGCGAAAACCGCGCTTTCGTTATATTTTGTTCCGTCCGGCGCGGTGATGTCGAACATGTGGATCTTGCGATAGCGTGCGATTTCGCTACCCGCACGGTCGAAGACCACGGTGGTATTGTGGATGCGCTCTCCGTTTTCGGGTTTTTCCAAGATCGAGCCGGCATGAATGTAGACGCGATGTTTCTTGGCGAGCGTCTGCATCGTTTCATAAGCCCGGCCGCCGGGAACGTTTTCCGCTGCCGCCATCTTGGCCTTGCGATCGCCGCCGAGAAAATCGAAACATTCCGGCAGGCAAATCCAATCCGGCCGCTCCTCCGCGACGGCTCGCTCGACGAGGCTCGCCGCGGCGGCGATATTCGCCGGCTTGTCGCTGATCGAGTTCATCTGGATCAGGGAAATTTTCATGGATCGCTCCGGGATAGCGGATGGCCGCAATGATCATAAATGGGAAGTGTTTCGCACCACTCAGGGGCGCGTCACCCGCCGTAGGGTGAGATTGATCCGTCCGCCGCCCGGCAAGCAGCGGAGGAAGTGCCTGCATGGATTTTGTCCACGCCATGGAACATCATCCGCGCGGGCCCGCCCATCACGACAACATCGCCGGAGTGCAGTTCAAGCTTTTTTGCCGGATCGCCGCGCCGCGAACCGCTATAACGAAAACAACAGCTGTCGCCGAGCGAGATCGAGACAACCGGCGCGGCAAAATCATCCTCGTCGCGGTCCTGGTGCAAGCCCATCTTCGCGGACGAATCGTAGAAATTGATCAGGCAGGCCTCCGGCGGATGCGGATAGGACGCTACCGCGCGCCAGATTTTTTGCACGGACAAAGGGATGGCAGGCCAAGCCGTGCCGGTAACCGGATGCGTCGCCTGATAACGATAGCCCCCATCGCGGCTGGATACCCACCCAAGGCTGCCGCAATTCGTCATTTTGACCGAAAACGCCTTGCCCGAGCGCGGCATGCGCGGCACGAACCAGGGCGCCTGCAAGACGGCTTCCGCGACCTCTCCGGTTAGCACCACTTGCGCCGCGTCATCGAGATAGCGCGCGAAAAACGCTAGCCCCGGCGCAAGCCATCTGGCCGCCGCCACCTCGGTTGGTTCGAACAAATCCTGCATGAGCGTTCCTGCGGACCGCGTCACGTCAAATCATGCCGACATACATTTTGGAATGAGCAGCTCTCTCGTTCCGACCGTCGAGTTTGGCTTCAGCCGGTAGACCAGCGGCACTGCGGTTGCGAGTTCCAATTCGGGAATTGTTTCCGGCGTTAGCCCCTCGAGAACCATGATGAGGGCGCGCAGCGAATTGCCATGCCCCGCGACGATCACGCGGTTGCCGCCGAGCACGGCGGGGAGAATTTTCTGGCAATAATAGGGGAGAACCCGCGCCACCGTGTCCTTCAAGCTCTCGCCGCCCGGCGGCCGGACATCGTAAGAACGGCGCCAGAGATCCACCTGTTCGCCGCCCCATCTGCGTATGGCATCGTCCTTATTGAGACCGCACAGCACGCCGTAATCGCGCTCGTTGAGGGCCCGGTCGCAGTCGATTTTGATGTAGGGCGTGCCGAGTTCGGCGAGTATTAAACGCAAGGTGCGTTGCGCGCGGACGAGATTTGAGGTGAAGGCGCGATCGAAGGTGATACCGGCCGCCTTGAGGGTTTTCCCGGCCGCGCGTGCTTCTTCCTCACCTTTGGCGGTGAGATCTGGATCCTTCCAGCCCGTGAACAAGTTTTCCAGGTTCCAGGCGCTTTGGCCGTGGCGCACGAGGACGAGATTGCGATCCATGTCTCAACCTTATTGGATGTTTCAAATGGCAACGCTAGCGCATTTCGAGGCCGGATGAAATCGTTCAATTGACATAGTATGGCGATGCGACAATAAGTTGGCGCAGGCTCAAAAAGCTATTTCTGATGCTGGGTCATAGATCGATTAGGTGGCCATTGGGATTTTAAATAACATCCTGTAGCACGATGGATATGTCATAAAAAAAACTGCCCCATAAAACGTTAAAAATATTGTGATTTCGTGCCCCATCCAAATCGCCGGCTCATGGCTTCTCCCGCATCGCTGAGGTGCATTTGCGCCGATTGTCAATCGTACCAAAATGTTTCACGTGAAGCATTTTGGTACGATTTGGCGAAAATGAGCGCCGGTTTCGCGGCCTAAAACGAGCATGGGCGGCCTTGCGCTTGCGCGGGTAGCCCTTTCGTTTGCGGCCACGAAACCCAATCTACGGCAATGGAAAGAAGGAGATACCATGGCGAACGCCGATCCGGTCGTCATCGCCGCCGCCGCGCGCACGCCGATAGGCGGCTTTCAGGGCGAGTTCAAGGACCTTGCAGCCGCAACCCTTGGCGCCACAGCGGTGCAGCAAGCGCTGGTTCGTTCCGGGCTTTCGCCCGATGACATCGAAGAAGTGATTCTCGGCTGCGTTTTGCCTGCTGGCCAGGGTCAGGCTCCCGCCCGCCAGGCCGCGCTTGCCGCTGGCCTGCCGCAAGCTGTTCCCTGCACGACCGTCAACAAGATGTGCGGTTCCGGCATGAAGGCGATCATGCTGGCGCACGACATTTTATGCGCCGGGAGTGCGCGGATCGGGCTTGCGGGTGGCATGGAAAGCATGAGCAATGCCCCCTATCTGCTCGATCGCGCGAGATCCGGCTACCGCATGGGGCATGGCAGACTGATCGATCACATGTTCCTCGACGGGCTCGAGGATGCCTATGCCGAGCATTTGCCCATGGGCGCCTTCGCGGAGGATTGCGCCGAACAATTCCAATTCACCCGCGCCGCCCAGGACGCTTTCGCGGTTACGTCCCTGGAGCGGGCGCAAAGGGCGATCAGCGACGGCAGTTTTGTAAATGAGATCGCGCCGGTCACGGTCAAGTCCGGCAAGGCCGAAGGCAAGATCGTTTTGCACGATGAGTTACCTTTAAAGGCGAAGCTCGATAAAATCCCTCATCTCAAACCGGCCTTCAGACAAGGCGGCAGCGTGACGGCGGCGAATTCGAGTTCGATTTCGGACGGTGCCGCGGCGCTCATTCTCATGCGCCGCTCGGAGGCCGAAAAGCGGGGCATCTCGCCCTTGGCGACGATCCTGGCTCACGCCACCCACGCGCAGGCGCCAAGTCAATTCGCCACCGCCCCCATCGGCGCGTTGCGAAAACTGATGGACAAGACCGGCTGGTCGGCTCCGGATGTCGATCTTTTCGAGATCAACGAGGCCTTCGCGGTAGTCGCCATGGCGGCGATGCAAGAGCTTTCCTTGCCGCATGAAAAAGTCAATGTGCATGGCGGCGCCTGCGCGCTCGGCCATCCGATTGGCGCGTCGGGTGCCAGAATCGTCGTGACGCTGCTTGCGGCCTTGCAAAAATACGGCTTGAAACGCGGCGCGGCGGCGGTTTGCATCGGTGGCGGCGAGGCAACCGCGCTCGCGCTCGAATTGGCTGGTTGACACGCGGCACAAGCTTTTCATCAAATTGTCTGCGCTGGAGCCTTTCCGCCTCCCAGACTGCGGTTCCACAGGTTTTGCATGAGCGAGGCGAGAACATAGCGTTATGGCTGATGAAAACCTACCGCTTAACTGGTACGCTATTTTAAACGCATCGCAGCCATACTTTGACACGTTCGAACTTATGAAGGACCCTCGACTTGAACCATTTGACTTCAACGGCCAGATATTCGGCAAACTAACTTATTCCGCTTTCGATGGTTACGTGGATTATGAAGGGGTTTTGCACGAAACGCAGGAGTTGGTTGCGCTTTTGACTGGCATCCTGCGGATCAGCCAGGGTCCTGGTCCCCTGACCATTGTTAACATCATCGGGGTTTTCGCGGATGGGAGAGAGGAAAAATTTCCTCCGCATGGGCGGCCTGTCAGGATCGGTCTGGATTTAGTAAATGTTGTTTGTGTGAGGCAGCCGGGGTTCGCACCAAGCCGGACTTTCGAACAATACATAATGGAACACGTTATCCGTTCAAATGACCGGCTCGTAAATGACGTGCTGCATTACTTGTCGAACCCACCGGATTTTTTCAATCTGTACAAAATTCTCGAAGTGATCAGGTTCGATCTGGGGAAGGGTTCGAAATCGAAAGGGAACCGCCTGCTGTGGAAGCGCGGGTGGGCCACTAAAGAGGAATTAAAAGACTTTTGGATCACGGCAGACAATGTTCATCGCCATTGGAAGAAAAATCCGGCGCCATCCCAAATGATTCTCCAAGAAGCAGTGCTTATGTGCAGACGGATAATAAAGGGATGGGTTGCGGAGCGTGCGGGACTGACGTGAAAGCCAATTCGCTTGCTGGCTCGCGTCGCTCTCAGAGGCCATGATGGAGTCCGTCAATTCAACCCGTCGCCGCCATCGCCGCAAATCGACGCCCGCTCGCGATACTGGCGCGAATGGCAGCCGCGCTTGACGCTGGCGCCGCTATCATGGCGAGGAAACACTTGCGTTCGATAGGCCGCAGCTACATGTCAGCGGCTGGACGATTTCGAGGCTAACATTGTGAGCGACGATAACCTCATCCCAATTAGAGCGGAACTCCGATCACTCTGTATCATATCCACAGGCTGAGAAGTAGTTTTGGCATTCGGTAGGCTTGAAGATATCGGCGCAGGCTTGGAGGGCGCTCATCAAGCCGGCGATGGTACGCTCGGCGATTTTGCGTAAGTAGGCCTTCAGCTTTGAATAGGCTTTTTCGATAGGGTTCATGTCCGGGCTGTAGGGCGGCAGATATCGCAAGTCGGCACCGGCGTCTTTTATCAGCTCCTCCACCCGCGGCCCTTTGTGGGCGGGCAGATTGTCCATGACGACAATATCGCTGGGGGCCAGCGTGGGAACCAGGCATTTTTCCACCCATTCTTCGAACAAGGCGGCGTTGATCGGCCGGTCGAAAACCTTCGTCGCCGCAAGTCCGGAAAGGCGCAAGCCTGCGATGAGCGTGATCGTCTTGTAATGACCATGCGGAATGCCGACGCGCAGCCGCCGTCCGCGAAGGCAGCGTCCGCCTTTGCGCGCCAGATTGCTGGAGGCCCCGGTCTCATCGATGAAAACGAGCGTCCTTGGATCGAGATCGAGTTGCTCGGCGAACCATTGCCGGCGTTGCTTCAAAACGTCCGGGCGCTGCTGCTCCTCGGCGTGCGCGGTCTTTTTTTAAATGTGATGTTGTGGCGATCGAAGAAGCGCCAAAGCACGGAAACCGCGAAACGCTCGCCGCAATTCCCAATCAGCCGCTCTTGGATTTCCAAGAGCGTGATGTCCGGCCTGCGCCGGATCAGACCCAGAAGATAGTCGCGCTGCGCCTCGATCCCGGCCGGAACGGCGGTCGCCGCCCGAAGGCTCAGGCGAGATTTCTCCCGTCGTCTCATAGCGCTTCACCCAGCGCACCGCACTGGCTATGCTCACGTCAAAGCGCTGGGCTGCTGCGTTGCGCGACAGCCCGCCCGACACGACCGCTTCAACTACTCGCTTGCGAAGATCATCAGAAAGCGCCATCCCCGCCGCCTCCTTTGCGCGGCAGGAATCATGAATCAGAATTCAACCGATTCGGGAATCCCTCAGCAATTCACCCCGTTCGGATACCGCTCTAGTGACGAACAGGCGAAGCTTAGCCAGCAAATTTTGCAGACTGGAAGAGATCTCGGCGGATACATTGCGGACATCGTGGGTGATCTTCCAAAGGATTTGGTTGGACTACTTGCAGGCGACCGCGTGAAGGTTGCACGTGCCAAGCGGCTTGCGATCCTTTTAGAGGGTACCAAGAAGCATCTACAGGACCGAGGAGTTGTCGAGCCAGAACCTCCAAGTTTGAAGCTTGCCCTTCCTATTTTTGAAGCCGCTGCCGATGAGAGCAATCAAGAACTTCAGGACTTGTGGGCAAGCCTTTTAGCGGCAGCTATGGACCCAAAACGGCGCGATTGGGTTCGCCAGTCTTTCATCCAGATAGTCAAGCAAATGGACCCGTTTGACGTTCTTGTGTTGAGAGCTGTTGCCGAAAATGGTCCAAAATACTGGTCGCCGAACGGGCGCGATGTGATCATGGCAAGAACGAACGGTTCAATGCATCACGTTCTCGTGTCCTTTGGCAACCTTGCCAAATTGGACTGCATCACTTTCGTCAACTCGACGGGGCCTAGGATTAATCCGTATCTGACATCTCTAGGGACATTGCTGATGGAGGTAGTAAGCGGGTAGTTCGCGTATCCTTTTGAATGTCAAAAACGTGGAAGTTCCATATTGCCGTTTGCGCGCTGAAGGTCGCCGTCGCGAACGCATTTCTCGCCGCCTACGCGGATTGAGAAGTTGCCCGGTCGACTAAAACGCGGCGTTCCGTTCCGCCCTCCTTAGCAAAAGTTGCCCGCTGCGGCGAGGCAACCGCGCTCGCGCTTGAACTGCCCGGTTGATACGCTGCGTAAACTATCTGTCAAATTGCGTGCGCCAACGCCTTTCCGTCTCCCAGAACTTCGATTTACGCAGTACCGCGTGAGTGTATCACAGAGGGAAATCTGCCTCTTTAAGGCGCGTGTCTTAAGTTGTGTCCTAGCCGTACCAGCCCGTGGCATTTTAAGCATATTCGCACGCGGCGCTTGCGATCAGGCGCCAATCCGGCATGGTTGACGATCATTTTCGCCAACCAGATTATTTTAAAATGAACTCGACCATAAAATTCTACCTTTGCACGCTGTTCATCGCTTTCGTCGCCTTTGTCGAGACCAGCATTATTATACGGATGGGGCACGCCGCCGCCCCCGCGGCCCCAGCCAAGGTTACTGTCAGCAACCCGGCCGCCATCGATAAAAACTAGGCGGTCAGGTCTCGCGGCGCGAGATAGTCCGCCGTTAGCATGGCGGCTTCCTTGGCCACTTTGGGAGCGGTCCGGCGCTGTTTAAAACAAATCGGCAAAACATGGACAACCCAGCCAGAACGCTTCACAATCAACCCCCACCACGACGTGGGACTTGCCAGCGATGCAATCTGGTTGGAAGTCGGCGAGCTGCAATCTTGTCGGGAAGGACGGGGCGAATGTGACCAGCCGTATTCTCGTCACGGGTTCCAGAGGGCTCGTGGGATCGGCGCTGACGCCGGCGCTGACTGACGCAAATTTCGACGTCGTTGAATTCGATTGCTGCGTTGAGCCTGGACGGCCAGGCTACGGCGATATTCGCAATGCCGATGCTCTGCGAAATGCGGCGGAGGGGTGTGGTGGAATAGTGCATCTCGCCGCGGTGTCGCGCGTCGCTTGGGGAGAAAAAGATCCGGAACTTTGCATTCAGACGAACGTGGCTGGTACGGCTAATGTGCTGAGCGCTGCTGAAGAGTCGCTCAATAAGCCATGGGTTTTGTTCAGTAGCAGCCGCGAAGTCTATGGAGAACCCCAACGGCTCCCCGTCCTGGAAGACGATTGTCCAAGTCCTGTGAATGTTTATGGACGATCCAAAGCGGATGCGGAGGAACTTGTGCTGAACGCGCGCCGGCGTGGAGCCCGCATCGCCATTGTTCGTCTCGCGAACGTATATGGAAGTTGCCGGGATCATGCAGACCGTGCTTCACCGGCTTTTGCACGGACCGCTCTCGCGGGCCTCCCGTTGCACGTTTATGGCGGCAAAAATGCGTTTGATTTCACACATATATCCGACGTCGTGCAGGGCCTGATGAGCGTCGTTGATCTCCTCGCGCGCGGCACAATGGATCTCCCCGTTATCCATTTCGCGACGGGTCGTTCGACAACCCTCGCCGAACTTGCGCATCTTGCGATCAGATGTGCAAACTCGCGTTCGCCAGTCATCGAGTACGCCTCCCATAACTACAATGTGAGCCGATTTGTGGGGAATCCTCAACGGGCTTTTCAATTGCTAGGTTGGCGCGCGACGGTCGAGATCGAAAATGGGATGCAGGCGCTTGTCGATGAATTCAGGTCTATCGGAGTGGGTGTGCGGGGAGATGTTCCGCTTGATGTTAAGAAGCGCGAAGCAGACACAATAGAGTGACTGCATCAACCCGGCGCGCGACGTGGCGTAGACACCGCATTCCGTGAGCAAGGGATCAATTGATATCGAGTTCCATTGGTGCGGGCGGCCGGACTCGAACCGGCACAGGCCTTTCGGCCCTACGGATTTTCTTACCAGCTACGGCTTTCGCCGCCTCGCCAGGCACGTCCGCGCTGAGGCGAGTTTGTGGTCTGGACTATCCCTTCACCTTGGCGTTCGCCCGGCGATGGCGTCCGCTGTAGGTGCTGCCCGTCTAGTCTCTACACCTTCCCGCCGGACATACGTCCGGTGGACTTGGCTCGGGATTGCCACTTGCGAGGTTTCCCCGACTTTGGGCAGTTCTACTTCCCCGGTTTCCCGGAGAGCACTCAAATTGCGTTCAAGTCCGTTGCGTCTACCAGTTTCGCCACGCCCGCATAACGTTGATTCTTATAGACTTGGCTTCAGCTTCGACCAAGAAAATTCTCGAGTTGGTCTTAGCCAGTCCTCACGGCATTTCTTTTTCGCGATTGGTGTTGGTTTGCGCACATTGAGCGCAGCAGCATCGAGGCTCATTTTGAAATGAGAAGTGAAATATTTCTCGATTGTCTCGACGCTGGTGCGGCGGATCTTGGCGATCTGATACCAACCGCCGTAAATAATGACCTTTTGGGTCGGGCCGTCATTGCGAGCCGCAGGCGAAGCAATCCGGGAGTCGCAAGCGTAGATTGCTTCGTCGCTTTGCTCCTCGCAATGACGAGTCAAATTCTCGGGCGGTTAGTATGATAGATGTCCGCGCCTTCCATCAGCCGAATGCATAGTTGGTATGTCGAAGGCTTTAGACAGTTGTTTGCGGCAACTTCTGCGAAAGCATTATGGCGATCCGGTGAAGCGTGGCAATTGGTCAATCGCGTTCTTTAAAAAGTGCACGTAACAGCGTTGCCACGCCCTTTCCGAAAAACACGCGCAAATAGCTGCCTTCAATCCGTCGGGACCTTCGGAAGCGACGAACGCGACGCTGCCCGCTTCCTTTGCGTTCCCTTCGATCGCACGGGAACCGCGGGCTTCCCTCCGCTGAGAAGGAAGGCCGCTAGACGACCTCGACGGTCGCGTCGTCGTAGTGCTCCCCAGCCTGGGCATGGGCGTGGAACATGCTCTCTGGCAAAAATTTCACGTCGTTCGTTGCCGCCAGCGCGAGCAGGTTTTCGATGCGCGCGTGCGAACGCGCCAAAAGCTCCGCGTCCAAGCGGCCTTCCTCGACCGCCGCAAGAATTGCTTGCGCGAAATCCCTGACGCGGCCGGTGCCGGTGAAATGCGCGCAGACCATCACCATGTCGCAGCCGGATTCGATCAAGCGCACGGCGGCATCCGGGCTTTCGAAAAATCCTTTCATCGCGCCCATCCCGATATCGTCGGAGATGGCTACTCCCGTAAAACCAAGCTCCTCGCGCAGAATGCTGGTCGCAAACCGGCGCGAGAGCGCGACTGGCGCATGCGCGTCAACCGCGGGATAGAGAATATGCGCCAGCAGGATCATCGAAAGCCCTGCGTCGATCGCGGCGGCAAAAGGTTTGAGCTCCCGCGCACGCAACGCATCGAGACCGAGCGGCTGCGACGGCAAACCGAAATGGGAGTCGATGCTGGTATCACCGTGCCCTGGAAAATGTTTGCCGCAGGCGATGATTTTTTCCTCCTCTATGGCCTGCATGAAAGGCAGCGCCGCCGCGATCACGGCGTCCGCTGTTTGCCCGAAGGCGCGTTCGCCGATCACCGGATTTTTGGGGTTGGTGTGAATGTCGAGTACTGGGGCAAAGTTCAAATTGAAACCGAGCGAGGCAAGTTCACGGCCCATCGCGCGGCCAACGCCGGCGGCCTGTTCCGCCCATCGCGCGGCATAGGCGAAGCGCGTAATGGGCAGCGGCGTCCGGCACACCCGGCCCCCCTCGTGGTCGATGGCGATCAACATGCGCGCGCGTCCGGTTGCCGCGCGAATATCGGCAATTAACCGCGCGTGGCCCTCGAGCCAGGCATCGTACGAAAGATCATGTCGGAAATTGCTCTTGAAGAGAATGACGCCGGCGGGCCGTAAATCAGAAAGAAGCGCGCGGTCGTGATCATCGAGCACCGGCGATGGCCTAAGGCCAATCAGAAAATGATTCCCCACCGAGGCGATAGAGTCCCGGAGCATGCGGCGATCCTCCCGTTCGGCGGTGCGCTAACCGCAGCCTTTCATTCCACCGCAAAACCAAGTTTGCGTCATGGCGCCGAAGGCAAGTCCGAGCGCCGCCCACAAGACCGCGCGTGCGCCGATGGACGCCAGACGAAAATTCCACAAGACGCTTGCCGGAAAATTAACGGGAACTTCATCGACGGGCGGCAGCGCCACGGCAGCCAACCCCGCGACCGCAACAAAGACGGCGGCAGAAGCCAGCACGCCGTTCCAAGGGCCGAGTCTTGCCGCGAACGGCTGGGCGAGCGTCGCGGCGAGGATCATGGCAAGGAGAGAGATCGCGAGCATGGCAAAATAAAGCGCGGTGCGCGCACTGATCGTCTCCGGTGCGCCGATTGCCGGCGGATTGGCCGGATATTTCAGCTCCGGCACGAGCCCCATCGCGAGAAAGCCAGCAAGGGCCAGGAGCGCCGAGAGTGCCCGCGGATCGAAACCAGTTACCCGGCCATAGGCGAGCGCAAAAACCAAGCTGAACAGGCCGCCGATGGCGGCGCCATAGACAATATGGGCGGTCAAGAGTCCGGCGCCGCGCTGCACGCTCCGGCTTACGATTTCAGGCTCAGATGGTTGCGCTTCTGCCTGCTCCATGGCGGTTTCGAAGGCAATGGCGCGATCAATTGAAGGCTCGCCCGCGAGAAAAGAAAAGACCGCCGCTAGAAGACCCGCGAGGACGCCGGCAAGCAGGCCGCGGAGAAGCAGACCGCTGACCACCGCCTGCCCCTTTAATGACAGGGGAAGGCCAGGAGATGGCGCCCGTCATGCACAAATTCATGGATGTAATGGCCGGATATCAGCGCCGTCGCACCTTGCTCGGCACCGATGAAATAGATCGAAAGGAGCCCAAGAACTCCCGCGAATACGGCCCATGGAAGAATTACGCTGATAGGGATCGGAGCCGGCTGGGTTGCCGGAGTATGGATTAAGCTCGTCATGTCCTGCCCTACAGCCGAGTCCATCTTCCCTGCGCCGCCCCGAAAAGGAACCCGCGTGAGTGCGGGGAGGATGCAGGAATGGCGCACCGTAGGGGCTGCTAGAGAGTCTGTCAACGCTTGGAACTCGACTTCGAAGGCGATTGCCTGAATGGCTGGAAATGGTTGAAAGACCAATCTTGTGCGGCTTGAACTCCTGCCAGGCCATCGGTTTGATACGGTGGGCGTTCCTCCGCTCATCGAAGGGTGAAGTTCGAGGCGCTGATCGCCGACAAGGCATTCGATAGCGACGCCATTATTGCTGATCTTGATGCGCGCGGAGCCAAGGCCGTCATCTCACAACGCCCGCGCCGCTCCCGCCCCCTCGCCATCGATCTGGAGATTTACAAATGGCGTCATTTAGTCGAAAACTTCTTCTGCAAACTCAAAGAGTTCAAGCGTATTGCCATGCGCGCCGAAAAAACCGACCGTAGCTTTTCAGCAATGATCTACCTCGCCGCTGCCGTGCTAAACTCCCAATGAACCCCGTTGCGCGTTATCTGATGCTGTAACGGATGGGAACGGTGAGACTGACGCTTGATCCCATACCGGGTGGCAAAGGCTGGCCGCTCGCGCTCCGCGCCATTTGAAGCGCCGCCTCGTCGAGGATCGACGAGCCCGAACTCCCGATAATCCGGGCCGACAGGACACGACCGCCGCGGCCTATCGTGAGGGCGAGCCGGACCGTGCCTTGCTCGCCTCGCGCCCGCGCCGCTTCCGGGTAATGTTTGGCCCAACTCAGTGCCGCTGCCCAGGAGCTGCGCCACGCCGCCGCCTCCGCCGCACTCAATGCATGCGAGCCCGCCGCCTGCGCCGCTACCGCCGAGCGCGGCGGAGCGCTAGTCCGCGGCGCGGCTGGTTCGTGTACCGGCTTTAGCCACCGGTTTCTGCACCTCTTTCACGATCTTCTTCGGCTTCGGCTTGCGCGGCGGCATCAACACGACATTCGGTTTCGGTGCGGGCGTTAGTTCCGGCACCGGAATCGCCTGCGGCTGCACGGACTCCTCCTCGGGATGCGCCTCCGTCATTCGCGGTCCTGGCACGGCTGCGGGAGGCGTCTCACTTGGCGGCGCGACATCGACCGGCGCCAGCTCGATCATGATCGCCGCCGGAGGCTCCCCGGCCAAGTACAGGTCGCGGGTGTACAAGAGCCAAAAGACAACCACCGCATGGACGAGAACGACCACAAGGGCAGCGAAGATCCAGCGCCGCAGGGACGGCGCGTCTTCTGCTAATAAGATCGGTTGAACGGCCGACTGGGTGGCATGGCTCGCGTGCGTCACGGCTTTGCATCCAACGGCGTTTTCTCCGATGGCTTGGCCTCTGGCGGCGTGCTCTCGCCCGCCGCGGAACTGGGTCCGCCTGACGGGCCTGCCTCCAGGCCGACGAGCCCGATCTTCAAATAGCCGGTGCCCCGCAAGAGGTTCATGAGTTCCATGACCTCGCCATAGGACACGGCGCGATCAGCCCTGACGAACACGCGTTGCTCCTTGTCGCCTTGCGCTGCCTGATCAAGGGCAATGCCCAGTTCCTCTCGCTTCACCGGTTTCTCGCCAAGCACCAGGGAAAGGTCGGCTTTGAGCGTCAGAAACACGGGTTTATCGGGACGCGGCGCCGGCAGCGCGGAGGAGGCGGGGAGATCGACATTGACATCGACCGTGGACAGCGGCGCCGCCACCATGAAAATAATCAGCAACACCAAAATGACGTCGATGAACGGCGTCACATTGATCTCATGGGTTTCCTCGACCCTATCTTCTTCGAGCAAAAGACGCATGGCCATCGCCGCCTACTCGGCCGATTGACGAAACCTGACGACCTCGGCCTCTTGCTTTGGCGGATGAAACGCGCGGTCGAGGTCGCGCGAAAGATGACGCAGGACCTCCGCCGCCGCGTCGCCAAGCTGGGCGCGGTAGGCCGTGATGGCACGCGCAAGGACATTGTACATGACGACTGCCGGAATGGCGGCGAAGAGCCCCATGGCCGTCGCCAGCAGCGCCTCAGCGATGCCGGGCGCCACCACGGCGAGATTGGTCGTGTTGGTTTTCGATATGCCAATAAAACTGTCCATGATCCCCCAGACGGTGCCGAAGAGACCAACAAATGGCGCGGTCGCGCCGATCGTCGCGAGAACCCCGATGCCCCGCAGGATTGCCCGGCCGGCTTGCGCCTCGATTCGCGACAAAAGGGTCGCGGCGCGGTCCTTGATGCCATCCGGCGCAAGCCCCTCGGAGCGCTCGGCTTCGCTCGCCGCCGCCGCGATGAAGCGGGCGACGGGAGCCTGCGCGTCCTGGGACACGAGCAGCTTTTCTGCCGCGCGAAGGCTCTCGGCTCCGCCAAGCACCGCGAGCCCGCGCCGGGCCAAGCGCTTTGCGTTCCACAGTTCGATGGTTTTGGCGAGCCAGACTGTCCAGGTCGCAAGCGATGCGAAAGCAAGTCCAAGCATGACGAGCTTGACCGGCACGACGGCGGACATAAACATACCCCATGGGGAAAGGTCGCGCGGCAGAGCGGATGGCAGCAAGGCATCCGTGAGGTGTGGTGGCTGGCTGGCGGCTTGCGCCGGCGTCGCGGCGGGCTTGGCACCAGTCTCGGGCGCTGCTTGCGCTGGTGCAATGGGTGCGGCGGAGGTCCCAGCCGGAGGGGTTGCCGCGGGCTGGGAACCCGGCGCTGGGGACGCCGTTTGCGCAAAAGCGGGGCCGGCACAAAGAAACCCGCCCAACAATCCTAGCGCTAGAATCGGCCCTCGAACTCTAAGCCTCAAGCTTCTTTCAATTCTTACGGCGTCTCTTCTGCCAAGCATTTCGATTTCCTCGTAACCTCTCCCGCTCGGCAACATTGGCAGGACCGGAAAGAGCGCCATAGATCACCTCTGCCATGTCAGCTTCCATAAAAGCTGGCGTGAACATAATGGGAGAGGCGAAGAGAAAGTCCACCATGTCCTTGACCTTGGAGACGACTTTCGTGCGCTGTCGAAACGCGCCGCCTCGCGTCGGCGTTCGCGTAATCAAGCGATTATCGAAGTTCTCGACGTGCGTTTGAATCCAGGCTTCGTGAACCACGATTTCGAACTGAGACAGTGATCGAACCCATCCCGGAATCACGGAAGTCGAACCACCGCCTCGCTTGCACGCGAGTGGACGTGCCAAGCGCCGGGCTATCCCAATGCCGGCCGCTCGCCGCCGCAAAGCACGTGGGACGCGTCAACGATCCGGTGGCCAAAGTGCGGGCGGACCCTTCGCCCGCGTGATGGCATTTGCCTGCAGCGTGCCGGTCGAATCATAGGTTCCCTGGGCCGTGTAGGCTTTCCCTGGCACTAGGATGCCGGTGTGCTCCCTGCGGAGAGCTTCCGAATCGTCGACCCGCGCGATAGTGCCTGCCCGCGTCCGCAGCGCGAGCCCAGTGCCGGAAGCCGGTTGAAGAACCCCTGTCACTTGATGCGGCGACTCTTGGGTATTGCCCGCCGCCGACCCGGCCGCGGCGGCCGTAGCGGCCGCGCTCACCACAAACGCATGCCCGCCGAGGCCGAAAATTGTTAACAACTTGTCGCTCGCCACATAGACTTTTCCATTCGCCACGACCGGCACGATATTGGCGCTGACCTGCGAGTTGAGCCATGATCCAGCCTGCGAGGAATACAGCAACGGCAGTGTGCCACCCGACGGCGCCGCCGCCAAGGCGTAAAGATGGACGGCTAAGGTAGTCGGGTCGCTCGGTCGTCCGGTCGCCCATACGATGGCGGTCCCGACTGTAGTGCCGTTCGACGAAACCGCCGTAAAGGTTCCGCCATCCTGGCCGCTGGCGACCGGCAACGCCGCCCCTTCCTGGACAAAGGCAACCGTGGGCGAGGTCTGAACCTTCCAGACCGTGATTTGGGCGAGGGTCGCGCCGCTGGTGGGAGTGCAGCCGCTGCAGCCGCTGCTGACGACCCGCCCGATCCCATCCGAACCGGTGAAATAGGACGGCCCGCACCAGCAAGGCGCGATTGTCTTTGTGTCGAGGACCTTGTCGGGGCCGCCCGGCGTAAACCCTCCCAAGCTGTCACGATTGAGCAAATACATCGTTCCACGTTTGCCGGCGATCACCGCCAGATTCGGAAACGGACCCGGCTGGGGCGGCAGGAGGAGCACGCCCCCAGCCGAAAGGTCGTCATCTACTGCGTCCAAAGAATTTTGGTTCGACGGCGTGAATATGTCGAGAAGATTTGCGAGTTGCGGGTCGAACTTTGCCACGCTCTCCTGAATATTGTGGACCCCATCATAGGTGCCCGTCGCGGAATTTCCGGTCGAAAAAAACAAATTCCCCGTGGGGTCGGCGGCGATGCCATAGCCAGACATCCAAATGGAGGATAAGAAAATGCTCCCCGCGGCAAGCGTGTTGGTCAGCTCGTTGGCCGGAAGCGGCGTCAGTTTGCTGGCCCGCCACCCCAAAACCCAGCCCCGCGAACGCGTGCCGCCGTTATCGCAAAAACTGCCAAAGGCGGCGTAAATATTGCCAGATGAGTGGAGCCCTAATGGAACAACGCCCGATGACTCTAGCAGCGCTGGCCGCTGTTGTTGATATGTGGCGTTGAATTTGATGGTCGTACCATCGCTCAATTTGTGCGACGCAGCAACTGTGACTGGCGGAGTTCCGTCAGTCAAATCTTTCAGATTGAGGGCAAAAAGCTGATAGGTTGGGGTTCCGCTTATCAATCTATAGGCGATGGCATAAAGCGTCTTGGTCGTCATATCGATGACCGGAGTACTCTTGATTCCGACATTTGAAGCAGTGCTGCCGCAATTCAGCAGGTTTTGAACCGGAGTTCCGAGGGTTCTCTTAGCCAGCACGGCGCCATTGGCCGAATTGATCGCGTAGACCGTATTGGCTTCGGTGGCGACATAAACGACTTCATACGTCCCCGGCGAGCCAAGCGTAAAGGTACCGGCGATAATCTGTTGGTTTGGAACAACAAGGGGTTGCGCATCGACTTGCTCGTCGAGCACGACCTTGGACAGCACGCCAAATGTGCTGGATCCGACATTTGCCGGGGTCAGCGTTGTTTCATTGCGATTCCAGCCGCTACGCAGATTGTCGTAATGGTAGGTCGTGACCAATTTACTCAGGGCCCTGGCGGGAGCGAGAGGGAGGGCGATTGCCGCGAATATCATCAAGCCTAGGATCGTAAAACGTTGCATGACCGTAATCCTACGCGACCTTATGCCGCCGAGTGAGAGAAGGCAGATAAAGCCTTGAGATAATTTGCTAAATTCTTTTCTGTTCCAGCGAAAGGATGGCTGGCACACGGTCAATATTTTCGATTGCCGTCAAGGCTGTAGAGAACCACATCAAACGGGCGGACGCAAGTCGTCAGAGGGCGCGATGCCATGCGCCCGGCGCGCCGGATTTCGCGCGACGGAGATTTTTACCAGTGCTTCCTGCGTGTTAAAGCGGATCGCGCGCCGATTGCGACATACCGGTGGGCTTGGCATCGGAGGACGGCGATCGTTCCGCGCCATGGGAGCGTTAGGATATTGAACGCCGGCGCGATACGGCCGGGCCTGGGATCGGCATGGCGGAGACCCGCGCACTTCCCCTCAAGCAGTTAACGTTGCCAAGCGGCGCGGGCGTCGAGCTTTGGCTCGCGGGCCCCGCCGGCCCGGGCGGCGCTCCGGAGCATTTGTGGAACATACTTTCGCCCGGCGAAAAAGAGCGGGCAAACCGATTCCGGCGCGCGGAAGATCGGACGCTGTTCGCTTTGACCCGTGGTACGTTGCGCCGGCTCTTGAGCGAGGCAACGGAGATGCCGGCAGACAAGATCGCGTTCGCGGAAGGACCTTACGGAAAGCCCTGCCTAGTTGGAATCCAGGGGCCGCATTTCAATGTTTCCCATTCCGGGTGCTGGGCGTTGATCGGATTTTCCGACAGCCGCGCAATCGGCGTGGATATCGAATTTATGCGCGCGGCAGGAGACGAACTAGACTTGGCGCGGTCCTTCTTTTCGGCCACCGAATACCGCTCTCTCGAAGGTCTGGCGAACGCCAAGCTGCTTTCATCCTTTTATAAAATCTGGACCTGCAAAGAAGCGGTCCTCAAAGCCTACGGCGCCGGAATTTCCGCGCATCTCAAGGATTTTTCGGTGGAATTGACGAAGGATGGCTATGCAATCCATCCCGAACCCAATTGCTTTTTGCCGGCGCTTGCCGCGGTCACCGTTCAAACGGTCGAGGTCCCGCACGGCTACACGGGATGTTACGCCCTGGCGTGAGCCAGAACCTATTGTTAGGGCCGTCCGGCGACTAGCGCGCCGGCGCTCGCGCCTCGATACCGGCCGACCCTTCCAATGAAGGCGAACCACCCTGCCCTTATATGACACTGGAAACCATCGCTCCTTTGCGCGATGATCCAATCGTCAGAGTGTCCGCCGTATCCGCCTGACCAATTCGGCAACCGTCGGAAACTGTAGTGAGCGGGTGCCAGCTACACCATACTAAGGGACGCGGCTGAGTATTTTGGCTGTCTGGAACCGAACGAGGCGCTTCCGCCCACGTCAATGAAAACGAAATCGATGCTTGAAAAATCTTCGCCTGAGGCACCTCTCGGTCAATCCTTCGCCCGGCCGGCCGTGGCTGCCGATCCCATCGCCTTAGCAAGGCGGGATCTCAACAAAGCCCTGCCCCGCCGCTTCTACAAGGAGGTGACAGTGCAACAGCGGGATGGCGCTTTCATGCTGCTACTGGACGGCCGCGCGGCCAAGTCGCCGGGCGGAAATTCCTTGGTGCTTCCGGCACTGGCGGCGGCGCGGGCAATGGCGGATGAATGGTCCGCGCAGGGCGAATCAATCAATCCCGCGTCCATGCCCCTAACTTGCATCGTCAATTCCGCGATCGACGGAGTGGCCCGCCAGCTCCGCGCCACGGCCACCGACATCACAAAATATGCCGGGGCGGACCTTGTTTGCTATCGCGCGGCTGGGCCAAGCACGCTGATAGAGGCGCAAGTTACCGCCTGGGATCCGGTCCTTGCGTTCGCGCGCGAAAATCTTGGAGCTTACTTCATCTGCGCCGAAGGCGTGGTGTTTGTCGAACAGCCGGAGCCTGCCCGCGCGGCTGTGCAAGAGGCTGTCCTTAGCATCGCAAACAGCGGCCCAGCGGCACCCTTCGCACTCGCCGCTCTGCATGTGATGACGACGCTCACGGGCTCGGTCTTACTCCCGCTCGCCGTGGCGCATGGCGTACTGACACCAGCGGAAGCCTGGACCGCCGCCCATGTCGACGAAGATTTTGAAATGCGCGCTTGGGGCGAGGACGCGGAAGCGCTTCGCCGCCGCGCGCGGCAATGGTACGAATTTGACGCTGCCGCACGCCTGTTTCAGGCCGTCCATGGCGCCGCAGCATGACAGCGTACGCGGGTTTCCGAAGTGACCGCAGGACGTTTCCAAACCCGCCGAATATTGCCGCCTAACCAGCCCATTGAGATGCAGGCATGTATACGAACCAACATTGCGGTGCCATTATTAAGTGTGTATGCTCTTGAGGCGGGCTAAGAAGGTCGTGGGGGAGACAGAGATATGTCAGAGGTACGATCGCAAGACGGGGCTATCGGCCAATTAGCAAACCCCTGGTGGGTACCGTTGCTCTTGTCCATTGTTGCTATGTTGCTTTTACTAAGCATAGCATACTTTGTGCGTTCGGACCCGAAACTGTACCGATTTGTTATGAGCGTGATTGTGGGGCTTTGTGCAGGAGCTGTCGCTAATGCCTTTATCGTCGGCTATTTCGAGGTCAAATCAAAAGGTGTGAGTGCAGGGGGGACATTCGCAGTATTCGTATTTACCGTAGGGTGTGGCTTTAAAATGCTCCCCTGACGCACGCCTCGACTAATCCTTCGCCCAGCCTGCCGATCCCATCGCATTGGCAAGGCGCAATGGTGGCGACGCGCGCGGTAGAGGTCGAATGGCCGACGTATGAGGAAACAATTTATCCGGCTCCTAGGCCGCTGACGCGTATTGTCGAGTCCGTGTTTGACTGAGTGGTTTGCGGCAAGCAGGAAGACGGCCTGTGAAACCCAGTCTCGAACGCCTCGCCGAGCGCCGCGCGCGTGCCCTCAAGGGCGGCGAAACGCGGATCGGTGCCCAGCATGGGCGCGGAAAGCTCACCGCGCGGGAACGAATTGAGCTTCTGGCCGACGAAGGATCGTTCGAGGAATTTGGGATGTTCGTCGAACATCGCGCGACGGACTTTGGGATGGGCGAGCGCCACGCGCCGGGGGATGGCGTCATCACCGGCTCCGGCACCATCAACGGCCGGACCGTCTTCGTCTATGCCAAGGATTTTACCGTTTTCGGCGGTTCGCTTTCCGAAACCCATGCGCAAAAAATTGCCAAGCTGCAAGAGGCGGCGCTCAACAATCGCGCACCGCTCATCGGGCTGTTCGATTCGGGTGGCGCCCGCATCCAAGAAGGGGTTGCAGCACTCGCAGGCTATGGCGAGGTTTTCCAGCGCAATGTCTTGGCGTCCGGGGTGATCCCGCAGATTTCGCTCGTCATGGGTCCTTGCGCCGGCGGCGACGTCTACTCGCCGGCACTGACCGATTTCATCTTCATGGTCAAGGACACGAGCTATATGTTTGTGACCGGCCCCGATGTGGTGCGGGCAGTGACCAATGAAATCGTGAGCGCCGAGGAGCTTGGCGGAGCGTCCGTGCATACAGTCAAAAGCGCGGTCGCCGATGGCGCCTATGACAACGATGTCGAGGCTTTGCTGCAAATGCGGCGGCTGGTCGATTTCCTGCCGTCATCGAACACGAGCGGCATTCCGCAATGGCAAAGTTTCGATGACCCCGAGCGATGCGAGGTCTCGCTCGATACGCTCGCGCCGGATGATCCGGCAAAGCCCTACGACATCAAGGAACTCATCACCAAGACCGTGGACGAAGGCGATTACTTCGAGATCCAGGAAGCTTACGCGCGCAATATCGTGATAGGCTTTGGCCGCATCGAAGGGCGCACGGTAGGCGTCGTCGCCAATCAGCCCATGGTGCTGGCGGGCACGCTCGACTCCGATGCCTCGCGTAAGGCCGCTCGCTTCGTGCGCTTTTGCGATTGTTTCAATATTCCGATCGTGACTTTTGTCGATGTGCCGGGATTTCTTCCCGGCATCGCGCAAGAATATGGCGGCCTCATCAAGCATGGCGCGAAACTCCTTTATGCTTACGCCGAGGCGACGGTACCGAAAGTGACCGTCATCACGCGAAAAGCGTTTGGCGGCGCCTATGATGTGATGGCCTCGAAACATCTCCGCGGCGACGTGAATTACGCCTGGCCAGGCGCCGAAATCGCGGTCATGGGCGCCAAGGGCGCGGTCGAGATTATTTTTCGCGCCGACATCGGCGACGCGGAAAAAATCGCCGCGCGCACGCGCGAATATGAGGAGCGCTTTTTATCGCCATACGTCGCGGCGGAGCGTGGCTATATCGACGACATCATCATGCCGCGTGAAACGCGAAAACGAGTGGCCCGCGCGCTTGCCATGCTGCGCAACAAGGACCTCAAGAATCCGTGGAAGAAGCACGGCAATATTCCTCTGTGATCGTCGCGCTGGCTTTTTCAGGACGTAAGGTTTTCTCGTGCAATCGTACCAAATTGTTTCACGTGAAACATTTTGGTACGATTGGCAGGCAAAATCGGACAAAGGATCACACGGCGGCCCGGCTTCGATTACGTAAGATCGATCAGTTTATTGGTGCGATTGCCGGAGCGCGCCGCAGCCTTCCCTACGGTTTGACCCGCTGCCGGTAGGCATCTCAAGTGTAAGGCTCGCTGATGGTATCGAGATTGTCAGACGGGATACCTGAGCCGCTGCAGTCCACCCCAAACAATGAAAACCGCTCCGATGGCCGATGAAAAACTCGTCGCGATACTTCGGCAAGGCGCCACTAAGTGGAACGCTTGGCGCGAGCGGGGGAAGCAAAATGCGATAGACCTCAGCGAGGCGCGCCTCGGCGGGGTGAACCTCATCCGGGCGAACCTCACCGAGGCGAACCTTAGCGGGGCGAACCTCGACGGAGCGAACCTCAGCCGGGCGCTCCTCATCGACGCGAACCTCAGCAAGGCAAACCTCGGCGGGGCGAACCTCAACTGGTCGATCCTCAGGGGGGCGAACTTCCATGAAGTATTTTTATATGAAACGGTGTTTGTCGATGTTGATCTTTCGGCCGTCACCGGACTAGAAACTTGCCGACACTATGGTCCGAGCATTATCGATTATCGAACACTGCAAAAATCCGGCCCATTGCCTCTGGCGTTTTTGCGCGGCGTGGGTCTTCCAGATTCCTTCATCGAATATTTGCCGTCCCTGCTGAACCAGCCGATCCAAATGTATAGTTGCTTCATCAGCTATTCCAGCAAGGACCAGGATTTTGCCGAACGTCTTCACGCCGATCTCCAAAACAAGGGAGTCCGGTGCTGGTTTGCGCCGCATGATTTGCCGATCGGCGCCAAGATTTGGGATACGATTGATGAGGCGATTAGGCTGCGTGACAAAGTTCTGCTCATTCTGTCCGAAAATTCGATCGCCAGCGATTGGGTCGAGGATGAAGTGACCAAGGCTTTCGCGGAAGAGCGCGACAGAAAACGCCTCGTCTTATTCCCTGTACGTATCGATGACGCCGTAATGACAACGTCAGAACCTTGGGCACGCAAGCTGCGCGATGACCGGCACATCGGCGATTTCCGGAAATGGAAGGAGCACGAAGCCTACCAGAAGGCACTGGAAAGACTGCTTCGCGATCTCACGGTAGTCGCCGCAAAGCCTTAGCAAGGAAGGCCAGAGTCGCGTGAGCCCATGAAAAACCCCCGCATCTCGGCTTGTCCGTCTAGGATTGCTAAACCAAGCGAGGTTTTTTTCCGGCCGCACCGAAAAAAAATGTCGACCTCCCCCACTTGGGGGATGCGAGCCGGCCATTTCGCCGCCATTATAAACGGACGATTGGGCAAAAAGCCAATCGCATTTTATTTCGGCACGCGAATCGGCTTGCTGGAAACTCCGGGACGGCGTCGTGCAACGTGGTTTAGAGGTGCTGGCATATTGTGCCTTAAATTCGATTGAGTTTACGGACTAATTACTGAGGTTCCCGCGCGTCCGCCAGCAGACGCGCGGGAACTTTTCATTTCAAGCGCCCATACTTGATTGGACGGCGCCACCCGCCCGGTCAATGACCGCCGGCGTCTTGGCTGCCCTGTTGTATACTCTGAAATATCTTTGGGTTGGGCGGTCCCTCCACATCAAGAAATCCGGCCGCGCCCTTCCGCAGCCGGCCGAGGCTGTGATCGACGAGAATATAAGTGCCCGGAACTTGTGTCTTGAACTCGACCATCGTCGCCCCGCCAGCCGGGACAAGGGTGGACTGCACATTCCTGAGGGTCTCGGTGGCCCCTTCGGGATGGACCTTGTCGAAAATCTCACCGATGACGTGAAAGCTCGACACGAGATTAGGTCCGGCATTCCCAAAGAAGATCCGCACCGTCTCGCCTACCTTGGCTTTCAGCGCGCGCTCTTTTGCGAGCGATCCGGCGCTCCCGTTGAAAACCACGAAATCGGGTGTCTCGCTTTCCATTTTGTCGACGGCGACCTCGCGCATGCCGCCTTGGGTCCGATCTCCCTTGAGATAAATATCGCCTTGCATCACGTAGAATTCCTTGTCCACCTTCGGCCAGCCCCCCGGTGGTTCGACGACCATGAGGCCGTACATTCCGTGCGAAAGATGAAAGGGGATCATTGGTGTCGCGCAGTGATAGATGAAGACGCCGGGCTTCATAGCCTTGAATTGGAACACACTCGTCGCGCCGGGCGGGGTCTGAGTTACCTTGCCGCCGCCGCCGGGTCCGAGCACCCCATGCGAATCGATACTGTGGCTCACCGGACTGTCGAGTGCGTTGCGCAGGGTGAGCTCGACGGTATCGCCCTGGCTGACGCGGATCATCGGGCCGGGCACGGTTCCATTGTAGGTCCAATAATGGTAGCCGATTTCCTCGGCGAGGAGTCCGGTGGCCGGGCGAGCTTCCAGCTCGACATGAACAGTTGCCGGCTTCTTGCGGTTGACCGGCGGGGCAGCCGAAGGCGCGGGCAGCCGCTCGAGGTTAACGGGCAGAGCGGGCACTTGCGCCTCATCCTCCACGGAAGCGGGAGACGAAGCGGCCGGGGGGGTGGGGTTTTGCGCCTCCTGCGCCTGGGCGCCGGCGGCGTACCATGTTGTGCATAAGGCGGCGGGAAGCGCGACCGCACGCATAAACGGCACTAGTCGCCGTTCACTAAGTCTTTTCCCTGAATTCTTGGGCTGCATTCCTTTACTCCTTGCATCCGCGCCCTTGGCTTTGCCATCGACGCATCTTGTTTTTCGGCCAAGTTCGTCTTGTGGATGCCGCCCGCAACCGGCAGGCCGCTCATTGGTCAACGGCGATTAGCATGCCTTGCATGCCCGCGTCGTGGTGGCCTGGCAGGTCGCAAGTGAAGTCATATGTGCCGGGCTTCGCGAACACGATGTTTTTCTGAGCGATCTCGCCGGCCCGGGCTTGCAAATGAAAACCAAGGGCAGGCAAAACAAGATTGTGCTCGGTTTCGCCCAAGCGGTTGTCGAGAACCAGCGTGACCTCGCGCCCGGCAGCGACCCGAACTTGCGCCGGAGTGAAGCTGAATTCGGTGGAAACGATTTTGACTTTGGGGAGTTCGGTTGCGCTCGAAGGTTCCAGCGCCGCAACCTGCGCCAGCGCCCTAGTTACTAATGGAATCGCGATCGCCGCCAGACTGAACGCCATCACGAAATTGAGTAGCGAATGGCGTCCGGATTTTTTTTGTTCCGCCATTTTCCTCTCCATGATTTTCGAGGCAATTTTGTTTGTCTCGTTCAGGTTAACTAACCGCATTATCCATCCGGCCACATCCGACGAATGTCCTATGCGCAGCGATAAAGAATATTGAATGCTGAATGACATCCGTTCTCTCTCATTCGGCTGCCTATAGGTGTTGTGGGCTGAGGTCGACCTCCTGATGAGGACTAAGGGCAAGCGATTCCTAGTTTGGAATCGGGTCCGTTCCCTTTCCTTGACTTAAATCATGCAGCCAGAGTCTGCGTCTGTTGCTGCGAGTTGGTGGGCAGGGACACCGGGTGAAGAAGTGCGCGACAAACGGCGGCAGCCTGGCAAAGTGGTGAGCGTTGGCAACGCGCACGCCAGCTCGAACGCGTTCCGGTGAAATGGGGCAATCCATGGAAGGCGGAAGCGCTTAGCCCGACGCAAAAAAGGGCGTCTCCTGCGAGACGCCCTTCGACCGCGTAGCCAGGCGTGGGAGGGAGCCGCCCGGCTCGCGAAGTTAGGCTGCCCGTGGCGTCGCAACCGCCGGCTTGGCCGCGGCGGCCGCAATCGGGATCTGGCGCGGTTTCTGCGCCTCGGGGAGTTCGCGCATGAGGTCGACGTGTAGCAAGCCGTTTTCAAGGCTCGCGCCAGTCACCTGGACGTGGTCGGCGAGCTGGAAGCGGCGCTCGAACGCGCGGGCCGCAATGCCCTGATAGAGCACTTCCGGCTTCGCTGTTTCGTCCTCGCCATCGCGCTCCCGCGAACCACGAAGGGTGAGGGTATTTTCCTTGGTTTCGATCGAGAGATCGGTTGCGGCGAAACCCGCGACCGCCACCGATATCCGGTAGGCGTTCTCGCCGGTACGTTCGATATTATAGGGCGGATACCCCGGCATGGTTTCGAGCCCGGCGGCCTGATCAATCATGTTGAACAAGCGATCGAACCCGATGGTCGAGCGATAAAGAGGGGAAAGATCAAATTGACGCATCTCGCTATCCTCCTTGAATGAAGCGACAACAATGTTGAGGTGCGACGATGTCCCGGCATCTTCGCCGGACCCGTCACCTCCGCTCGCGCGTCCTGAAACGGCCCGCGCAGCTTTGATGTGGGAATGGCGTTTCCCATTGCAAGAGGGGCGAATTTGGCCGCTCATGTTTCGGCCCGCGCCCCAACTTCAAATGCCCCGCCTCACTCGCGGCAACTCATTCAGGTCCTGCGCCACATGCTCGATCCGCCGCGCCGCCTCGGCGAGCGACACTGCCAATTGCTCGGCCCAGTCAGGGGCGGCAACCGAAGGAGCCTTCAGCCGCGCGAGTTCGGCTTCGAGCTCGCGGAGGCGGCCGTTTGCCTCGGCCCATTCGTCGGCGAGGGTAATCGCCGCCATGATGATAAGTCGCTGGTTACCGATTTCGCCAAAACGCTGCCGCAGCGCGGCTATTTTGGCGTCGACCAATTGCGCGAGGTCACCAAGACGGACTTCCTCGCCTTCGTCGCAGGCCAGCCGGTAGCCCCGGCCGTCGATCACAACCGCTAACTCCGCCATCGTGTCCTCTCGAACAGGAATTGCCGAAGGCCCGCGGCTGGTTTAGCCGCGTAGAACAGCCTTTCCTTTAAAAAAGTCGAATTATGTTCCTCTTCATGATAGCATGCGTCTTGGAGAACAGCCATGACGCAAGCTGCATCCGTGACCGCGGCGCTTCTCGTCATCGGCGACGAGATCCTTTCCGGGCGCACCAAGGACCAAAACATTGGTTACATCGCGGATTACCTTACCAAGATAGGCATTGATCTACGCGAAGCCCGCGTCGTTCCGGATGATTCGGCCGAGATTATCGCCGCGGTCAACGCGCTGCGGGTGCGCTACGATTATCTCTTCACGACCGGAGGCATCGGCCCGACGCATGACGACATTACCGCAGGCACTGTTGCCGCCGCACTCGGGGTCGGAATTTCGGAAGACCCGCGTGCAATAAAATTTTTGCTCGAACGGATCAAGCCGGAGGATCTCAACGAGGCACGCCGCCGCATGGCCCTCATTCCACATGGCGCCAGCCTTATCGAAAACAAAATATCGAAAGCGCCTGGGTTTTGGATTGCCAATGTCATCGTCATGGCGGGGGTTCCCGCGATCATGCAAGCCATGCTCGACGATGTCGCGCCGAAGCTCGCAACTGGCACTGCGGTAATCGCCGAGACGATTGCGGCGGGAAGCCTTTTCGAGGGAACCTATGCGGCGGCACTCGGCGAATTCGCCGCCGCCAATCCGGAGCTTTCGATCGGCTCCTATCCCGCTTTCCGCGACGGTGGCTTTCACAATGAGATCGTGGTGCGCGGAAAGGACCCGGCAAAGGTCGCCACGGCCGCGGCGACGATCGGCACTATGATCGCGCGGCTCGCCAAGGAGCGGGCCTGATCCGCGATGCCCGGCCCGTTCGCGCGGAGATCATGGCATTCCCCGCGGCGTCTCGTCGAGCAAACGCGCGAGGTCTGCCGGATCCGTCGGAAAGCCAGCCTCGATCCAACGCGCTTGAAGGTCTCTCAACGCCGCGCCAATGGCCCGTCCCTCGGTCAATCCGCGCGCGATAAAATCGGCACCTGAAAACGGCAGGCGCGGTTCCTCTATATCTTGCAGAAAGTTTCGCGCGCGTTCCCATTCGTCATCGCATCCAGGGCGAGCGTCGGCTTGCGCCAATATGATTGCATCGCGCGATGCCTGGCGGCCGTGGCGGAAGAGCATGCGCCGCAATTCAGCGGGCTTTGGCGGCTCGTTCAGCCCATGCAGAGTGACGAGAGCAGCCGCCCCGCGTTCGAGACGCTCCGCCTCCGCGTTGGAAAGACGCAGGCGCAGGCGCAGCCGCGCCGCGTCCTCAGGTAGAAACACGCAAAGCGCGGCAAGACGCAGAAGGGGATCTTGCGGCGGGACGATCGCCACGGCGCGCCGCAGCCGCGCCGGATGGGGCACGGATGCGATAAGCGGATGTAGCAGCCCATCGGCGCACATGTCCGCGCAAACGCTTGCTGCCCGCCGCGCGCAAAGAAGCTTCATAAGCTCTGCGTGGATTCTTTCGCGAGAGAGGCGGGCAAGACCGTCTCTTCGGCGAATGGCCGCCGAACGTCCCGCGGAATTGAGCGGGCCTTCGCCGAAATCGGCGGAAAAGCGGAAGAACCGCAGGATGCGCAGATAGTCCTCTTCGATGCGCCGCGCGGGCTCGCCAATGAAGCGCACTTTGCCCGCCGCGATGTCGGCGAGGCCGCCGGTGTAATCGAATAGGCGTCCGTCGCGCGTCATGGAAAGCGCGTTCATCGTAAAATCGCGGCGCAGCGCATCGGCTCTAAAATCGCGGCCAAAAAGGACGTTCGCGTGGCGCCCATCCGTCGCGATGTCCTCGCGCAGGGTTGTCACTTCGAAGGTTTGCTTACCGGCGATCACTGTGACCGTGCCGTGCGCGATGCCGGTCGGGATGGCGCGCAAGCCGGCGGCCGTTGCGCGCGCCATGACAGCCTCGGGAACTAAGGTGGTTGCAAGATCGATTTCATGCACCGGCCGGCCCAGAAGCCTATTACGCAAGGCGCCGCCGACTATACGGGTTTCCTCGCCTTCTTGATCGAGCGCGACAAGAACGCTGGGCAAGGCTTGGCCGCCAAACAGCGCGGCAAGGGCCTCCGGCGCCGCGATTCCCTGGGCTTGCGCTTGGCTCATTGCATGCGCCCCGGCACAATCCTCCCGTTTTCGATATGGGCCGGGACATAGGCGCCCTCGTGGCGCGGGGCGAAAATACCGAAGGCGATCATGCCGGCGACGGCGATCGCAAGGCCGGCCAAGGTGAGCGTCGAGACCGCCCCTTTCGTCCAATGCTCCATCGCGAAGGGATAGTTTTGGCGCAAAACGAGATAGATCGTATAGGCGGCGAAGGGCAAGGCGAACAAAAGGGCAGGTTCGAGGATGGCGCGCCACATCAGAAATAGAGCCTCTCGTTGAGATAACTTAAAGGACCTGCAATCACGCCGCAAGTGTTCCGCGCGCTTAATCAGCTTGCCCGGACAGCTTCCGGCGTCCTCATGAAAACTCGCGCGAGCGGCGAAGCGGCGCGCATGATCGCCACCCGGCATAAGCGCACGCCCTGCTCTCCTGAAATTTTCAAGCGCAGACTCGTTGCATGTGATCGAGGCCGCGCTAGCGCGCCATCTGGCGTAGCTCTGTCATATCGGCGGCTAGGTTTTCGCGCGCTCGGCTTTCGCCGGTGGCAAGCGCATCTGCAGTACGCTGCTGCATACCGGACTTTTTGCGCACATCTGGGCATGGCAGGCCGAAAGACACGGCGTGAGGCGGGCGAGGACCCAATCGATTCGACGCGCTTGCATTTGGCGGTCACCTGGACCATCTTTTCGCCGACAACTCGTCAGAGGGCCGCACGCGCCTTGAACTTGCCCGTAGATGATCTCCTCACGTCCACTCGTATCCCTCTTGGCCGGAGGAATACGGCGTAACGCCCAGTCCGGTTTGGCGGAACCAGTGCACTCGGCAATGGCGGGGCAACGATCCCTTCTCTCGTGCGTTTATCACCGATCCTCCCAACCCTTACCTTTCATCGAACGGTCAAGATCAATGCCCTCAAAACTCGATCAGTTGAAAGCCATGACCACGGTGGTCGCCGATACCAGCGACGTGGATGCCATCCGTCGCTTCGGGGCCGTCGATGCGACCACCAATCCGACCTTAATCCTGAAAGCGGCGCATATGCCGAATTATGCGCGTCTCTTGGAGGAAACGGTTCGTTGGGGCCGTGAGCGCAACCGGGTGTCAAGCGAGATCACCGACCGGCTCGCTTTAAATTTCGGGCTGGAATTGGCCAAGATCGTGCCTGGCCGCATATCGACGGAAGTCGACGCGGATCTCTCCTTCGACACCGAGGGAACCGTCGCCAAGGCACGCGCGATCGTCACCGAATACGGAAAGCTGGGATTAGGCCGCGAGCGCATCCTGATTAAGGTCGCCGCGACCTGGGAGGGCATCCGCGCGGCCGAAATTCTTCAAGGCGAGGGGATAGACTGCAATATGACTTTGACTTTCTCACTGATCCAAGCAGCCGCTTGCGCCGATGCGGGCGTATTTCTCATTTCGCCTTTCGTTGGACGTATTCTCGATTGGTATCGCAAGGCCGAGGGCAAGAACTACACGTCGGAAACCGATCCCGGTGTACGCTCCGTGCGGCAAATTTACAATTATTACAAGGCGCACGGGATTAAGACCGTTGTCATGGGCGCGTCGTTCCGCAACATAGGCGAAATCGAGGCTTTGGCCGGTTGCGACCGGCTGACCATTTCGCCGCAATTGCTCGAAGAACTCTCGCGCGACATGGGCGATCTGCCGCGCCGGCTGGACCCTTCAGAGGCTGCGACGCACAAGTCAGCGAAGTTCTCGCTCGATGAAAAGTCCTTCCGCTTGCTGTTGAATGAGGATGCCATGGCGACCGAGAAGCTCGCCGAGGGGATCAGGGTTTTTTCCAAGGATTTGCGGGCATTGAGAGAGCAGGTGTCGAAGCAGCTGCAGGAAGCGGCTTAGCACGAAAATTCATTGACTGTGCGTAGTCGAATTGTTCAGGAGGTGGTAATCGCCCCGGGAAAGGACGCCCCAATGACCGCGATAAAGCTTCGGACGGGATTCATTGTATTCATGTTGTTCGCGGCCGGCGGACCACTCCCAGCCCAAGACACGAATGTTGAGACGCAACTCGTCGACGCGATGAATAAGCTTTTTGGCGCACACCCCGGTTTGCGCGCTAATCATGCCAAGGGAGTGGTAGTCGCGGGTAGCTTCAAGGCCACGCCGCAAGCGGCCGGTTTGAGCAAAGCGGTGCTGTTTGCCGGCGGCACGATACCCGTTACGATACGTTTCTCAGACGCAACGGGCGTTCCGAATGTTGCCGATGGCTCCGATCTTGCGAACCCGCATGGCATGGCGATCAAGTTTTATCTGCCGGACGGAAGTGAGACCGACATGGTCCTCAACTCCCTCAAATTCTTTCCAGTTTCCAACAGCGCGGATTTCCGCGACTTGCTACTCGCCGTAGCGGCGAGCCCGCCAGATGCGCCCAAACCGACAAGGCTGGAGCAATTCGTCGCGGCCCATCCAGCAGTGCCGCGTGCCCAGGCCACGGTGCAAACACCCGGGAGTTTCGCGGACGAAGAATATTACGGGATCAATGCGTTTGTCTTCGTCAACAATAAGGGCGAAAGACGTGCCGTGCGCTATATCATGGCGCCAGAGAAACTGGTGCACCTGGACCCAGCGGAAGCGGCCAAGAAGCCGCCGGATTTTTTGATCGAGGAGCTGGCGGCACGTCTTGCCCAAGGCCCGGTGAACTTTCGCCTGAAGGTTCAGCTTGCCTCCCCCGGCGATATGACGAACGATCCCTCGCAGCCATGGCCCGACAGTAACGAGGTCGTCGAACTCGGGATGTTAACGATCGACAAACCTGTAGCCGACAGCCTCGAGGCACAAAAGAAGCTTTTGTTCCTGCCCGGTCAGCTCACCGAAGGTATCGAACCCTCAGACGATCCGATGATCGAAATACGTAATGGTGCTTACGCTTTGTCATTCTCGCGGCGGGCTCCGTGACATTCCTGATTATGACTTGAGCTCTTGCCATTTATGATGACCGAGGTGAGCGATAGCGGCTTGCCAACCGCCCTCAATCGGGTGGACGACGCGTTACGCGGGAGTCGCTAAGCCGCTAAGCGCATGCCCTGCGCCGCCTACTCTTCCTTGGCCTTTTGGGTGAAAACCTGGCGGCCGCGGTACATGCCGGTCTTGAGATCGACATGATGCGGACGCCGCAATTCGCCGGAATCCTTGTCTTCCACATAGGCAGGCGCCTTGAGCGCATCGGCGGAACGCCGGAACCCGCGCTTCATCGGAGAGGTTTTGCGTTTCGGAACGGCCATGTCGCTGTCTCATTTCGGTTCGTGCGGGCGCAGCCACATCGCGCACGCGGGATTTACGTGCCTCTTACAAGGAAATCCCGTGCTTGACCATTCAAAAATGAGGAGCGGCGGCCGCGATGCGGAACCTGATGCGGGAGGGATGATTACTCCCTTTATTCAACGCATGCGGCGAGCGAACCAGCCGCTAGCGCGCGCGCCATGATGCGCGTGGCGAGCCCAGAATGGCGCCGGGACGGTTTTGTGGCATTGCGATGCCCGGGATTTGGTAGCGCGGTTGCGAGCAACGCGGCCTCCTTGGCGTCGAGCCTATCCGCGTTCTTGTGGAAATAATGCCTTGCTGCCGCCTCGGCGCCAAAAATTCCTGGCCCCCATTCGGCCAGGTTGAGATAGACCTCCAAAATGCGCCGTTTCGGCCATGCGAGGTCGATCAAAAGCGCCAAGGGAATTTCGATTGCCTTGCGAACGTAGGATCGCGATGGCCAAAGAAACAAGTTCTTTGCGGTCTGCATCGGGATTGTGGAAGCGCCCCGCGTGGGGCCGTTTGCGCCCGGCCGGTCGAGGACTTCGCGCAGCGCGCCCCAATCCACGCCATTATGCTCGCAAAAATGCGCGTCCTCCGAGACGATGACCGCAGCGCGGAGAAAGCCCGAAATGCGTTCGAGCGGAACATAGTGACGCTCGACCGTCTCACCATCGAGCCAACGTGCAAGCATCAGCGTCGAAACGGGCGGCACGAACCGGTAGGCGAAAATCAACGCGGCCAAACCGAGCACCAGCGCCAAGCTAGCGCCAACGATAATCCGCGCAATCGAGCCGATCAAACCATTGCGCCGATAGCTGGAAACCATGGCCGAGCCTTGACCAGTCGTGCCCAATCGGGCAAGCAAAACCTCGGCTTTACTGGCCAAAGGACGGCGACACAATGACCGGCGCGCGGATCACCCGAATTCGAAGCTAGACTGGCGGCGAACGCCGCCGCCACGGAGCTTATGCTCAATTCCCTGCTGGGACCCGCCATTCTGCCGGGCGAGACGATCCGGCCGGCGCGATTTCTCGAAGCCATGCGCTACGCAAGTCTTGACGGCGGCAAGAGGATCCGGCCTTTTCTCACGATCGAGACCGCGCGCCTTCTCGGCGTTGAAGGCGAAGGCGTGTTGCGTGTCGCCGCGGCGGTTGAAATGATCCATTGCTACTCGCTCGTCCACGACGATCTTCCGGCCCTCGACAACGACGATCTGCGGCGCGGGCGGCCAGCCACGCATAAGGCTTTCGACGAAGCGACCGCAATTCTTGTTGGCGACGGGCTTCTCACCTATGCGTTCGATGTGACCGCGGACTCCGCGACACACGAGGACCCTGGGGTTCGGGTGGAACTCATACTTGCTCTGGCGCGCGCGGCTGGATTGGGAAACATGATCGGCGGTCAGGTGCTCGATCTTGAAGCCGAGCAGGCGCTGGAACCGCACATGCCCGAAGCGGTGGTAGAAATTCAAGCGATGAAAACCGGCGCGCTGTTGCATTATGCGGTCGAAGCGGGCGCAATTCTTGGGCGAGCCGGTGCCGAGGCGCGGAGCGCGCTCTCTCGCTATGGCCGCGTGCTTGGCGCGGCGTTTCAAGTGGCCGATGATATTCTCGATGTGGAGGCCGACGCGTCGGCGCTCGGCAAGCGCGCGGGTAAGGACGCAAGCCGCAACAAGGCAACGCTCGTCGCCGCGCTCGGCGTCGATGCGGCGCGGGAACGGCGCGACAGCCTCGTGGTGGCGGCCATCGCCGCGCTCGATTCGTTTCCGCAAGGCAGCAAGGCGGCAGTCTTGAAAGAGGCGGCCCGTTTCGTCGCCGCGCGGAACCATTGATGCCGCGCTACGGCCCGAAACTACAAGTCCTCGTTGCCGCCGTCCACATTAGCGGGCATAGTTCGGTAAAGTGGGATTCGGCCGAATTGCGTGCTGATCTAGGCGCAATCGTGCTGCGGTCGACGACCTTGGAGCTGTCGCTATGGATTCTAACTTGAGGCATTCTGGTAAAAATGGCCGCCCACATGGCACGTCATCAGCGCTGGTCATATCAAGGATCAATTCTTCGCTCCGAACAGTCGAACCTAGCCCTCTGTTTCGGCAGCATAGGTGAATGTCCCTGTGCGTTACATAGATTCCGGTCTTCGTGAAGCTAACCAGACTGTGGCTAACTGGATGAGTGAGACGCTCACCGCAGGCGTCAGTGAGTTTCGTTGCCAGGCAGGCTATTTCACCCTGGAAGGTTCCAGCCTCCTATTTCCTTTCCTAAAGAAGTGTGCAGCAGAAGGAGCATCCATCCAGATCCTGATTGGTTCCAATGAATGTGCCACGCTAGCAACTCATGTATCGTACCTTGCTGGAATCTTGGGTGTGCCACAGCCGAACGTCGATCTTGGGGTGGTCAGCTTTGAAGGAGCCTTGTTTCACCCGAAGGTTTATCATTTCGTCCGCACTGACGGAAGCCAGACAGCTTATGTAGGCTCGGCAAACCTCACCGGCCCCGGTATTGCGGGGTTGAACGTCGAAGCAGGTGTGATCCTCGATACTGACAATGGCGACGAGGACGAGGTTCTTCAAAGCATTGTCGAGCGAATCAGATTTTGGTTCCGCCATCGCCTTCCAGGTCTCATGCCGATCAGCTCAGCGTCCGACATCGAGGAGTTGCTGCTAGCAGGATATTTAGGGCTCAGGCCGGTTCGGGTAGACCTGGAGTCCGGAGAGGGGAACGGAAAAGGCGAGACAAAGCGCCCTCCACGAGCTCGCCTAAGCTCAATTTTCCAGCTTCCCGTAGTTGAGGAGACGGCTTACGCAGCTCGGTGGCGTGGTGGCACGCGACTGCCAGCTAGCGAAGCTGAGCACCGCCGTTTCTTGCGAGCTACCGAGGCAAGCTTTCACTATCCGCAAGGCACCCACCTAGGGCACATTCTCGCGATCCTTTGGTACTTTTCCGGAAAGCGAGAGGGAACTGCATTCGATGATGCATTTATAAGGCTCAATGGATCACTTGGGGCCGGGCGCATCGCAGCTTATCGCAGACAGGTCAAATACAAACTTTTGGCAGCTATTGAACTTGGCCTCGTCACAGATATTCGCTTTGCTGAGAATGACGCCGCTTACAGTCCGGAGCTGACCCAGGACGGGCACAGGCTTTGGGAATTGCTGAAGTCATTCGTTGATACTAATGATCTGGTCCTTGTAGCTGACGATGGGGGTGAATATTCGTCCACAACCCAAAAACCCACAGCTTACTACAATAGGCTTATGCTTGAACTACTTTTGATGTTCAAGGAAGCACGCGATCTATACATGACAATTATGCTCAACATGCCAGCGGTTCAGCAAATGCTTCAGTTGTTGTATTACCAAGAGCGAACTCGGGTAGTGCGTAAAACGCGGATTTACGAAACGTTTTTTACAACGAGGCCGGTCGTCGACTTTTGCGATTCAGTAGGTATAGAGCCGCAGACCCTTGAATCAGCGAAACATCGCTGCCCCTTTCTGATAAATATTTTGGAAAGCTGCGACATTGTCGAGCAGGGTACCTACGACATTGAGGTAAAGAAGTTAGCTCTTAGAGTCCGTCCAAGAACATCAGGAAGGATTACAGAGTTTTCTGAGCATGAGGCGGATTGAGGCAAAGCGCAAGAAAGCGAGCGCTTTGACATTCAGATTTTCCCAATCCTTGGCGAGCCGGCGACATCGATTGAGCCAAGCAATCGTGCGTTCGACGATCCAACGTTTTGGTAGGACGGCGAAACCCTTGGCCCGATCGGAACGTTTGACGATTTCGATGTCGAGTTGGGGCAGGATTTTGCCAACGGCCTTGTGAAAGATCGGCCCTTGATAAGCGCTGTCGGCGAACAGCTTCTTCAAGAAAGGAAACAGGCCAAACAGCGTGGCCAGCAGAAGAACGCCTCCGTCGCGATCTTGAATGTCGGCGGCATGCACGATGGCATGCAGCAGCAATCCCTCGGTGTCGGCGAGAATGTGCCGCTTCTTGCCCTTGATCAGCTTGCCGGCGTCGAACCCAGGTGGATCGATGCAGGCCCCCCTTTTTCGGCGCTTTTCACGCTCTGACTGTCGATGATCGCGGCGGTAGGGCTGGTGTCGCGGCAGGCTTGCTCGCGACACGCTTCGTAAAGCGCGTGGTGCATGCGATCCAGGGTGCCGTCATAGATCCATAAATCGAGATAGGCGAACACCGTGCTCTTCGGCGGCAGGTCTTTCGGAATCGCCCGCCATTGGCATCCCGTCGAGAGCACATACATGATCCCGTTGACGATCTCGCGAAGGTTCACCCGGCGCTTGTTGCCGCCACCCTTGGCCGGCGGGATCAGCGGTTCGATCAGCGACCATTCAGCGTCAATCAGATCACTCGGATAACGCAGCTTGTCGCGATTGTAGCGCACGCGGTTTTCCTTCGTCCACATCGGCGGTCCCTCCTCGAATCAGGCCGCCATCCTTGAATCACAAATGATTCATCCGATTCAATATGTTTCTAGACGGACACTTAGCAAGAACATGCTTGTTGACGCAGGTGAGCGCATTGAGGCTGGAGATCGACGGCTATCAATCATTAGAGCGGAATGGGGAACAGGAAAATCCTCCATGCCGTCCGACGAGCTTGCCATCCTCCAGTCGTTGTTCGGCGAAAACTTTCTTACCGATCGTTATTACCTCACCGAGTTTCTTGAGATTGAAGAATAAAGATGTCCAATAGATCTCACTTCAATGGCGGCCATATTGGCATGAATCTTCTGAGGAAGAAGGGGATTGCTCACTCGTCTGTAGCTAATCTGAAGCCGTCCGCAAGTGATTGCTCGATCCATCTTGCGGTCGTTGCCGACTGCCTCGAACTCCTAAAGCGGGTACCCGATGATTCAATTCAGCTCGTTGTTTGCGACCCGCCCTACAACATCAAAGTTGCCGCTTGGGATGACGTGGCCAACTACCTTGATTGGGCCGGACAATGGATTGCCGAGGTTGAGCGTGTCTTGATGCCAACGGGCAACTTCGTCATTTTTGGTGGTCTGCAATATCAGGGCGAATCTGGTTGCAGGAGACTTGCTAAGCCTTATTTATTGGATGCGTCTGCACAGCCGTATGCTACTGACGAACTTAATAGTCTGGAACTATCCTAATGGAATGAGTGCTCAGAGATTTTTCGCAAATCGGCACGAAGAGATCGTCTGGTTTGGGAAAACATCGAAATACTATTTTGATCTGGACGCCGTCCGGGAGAAGCTTGACGCGAGACGACTTGAGACTTACAAGCGGGACAAGCGATTGAACCATGACAATCTCGTAAAAGGTATCAATCCCACAAACGTATGGAAAATCCCCCGCCTGAACGGAAATTCCAAAGAACGTGTGGGACATCCTACGCAAAAGCCTAAGGCTCTCATCGAGCGCATAATTGGGTCGATGTCCTATCCTGGTTCGACGGTCCTTGACTTTTTTGCTGGTAGCGGTGTTACGACGCGAGTGGCAATTGAGCAGGGGCGAAATTCAATCTCATCGGATATTGATGAGAAGTTTACCGGCTATCTTGCAGCCCATCTTGATCAAATGAGTCGCAATGGTGCCACTCGACCGCCGTATCGGTTCATCGACAATTCAGATTGGGCGAACAACCCAATGTTCAAGCATCTTGCTGCAGCGGAATGGCAGTGCCTTCTCTAGTGAGGCACGGCTTCCGGTTTAGGCTTCCCCTGCGCATCGTGCAGGGCCATCCACGTCTCTTCGTAGGCACGGCGGTTGGCCTCCTCGCGGGAGTACTTTTGCCGGATTCAATTCGTTTGGCAACAAGGCTGTTGATTGCCTGGAACGTCGGAACCTGGCTTTATTTCATTGCCGCCGGCATAATGATTGCCCGAGCGACTACGCAATCGATCCGGCATAGGGCACAGACAAGCGACGAGGGAAAATTTTTCATTCTTGTTCTCACCAGCCTGGCCGCGATCGCGGCGATCGCGGCGATTATCGCACATCTCGCCGCCGTCAAGGATTTATCGGGGACGATCAAAGGCCTGCATATGGCGCTCGCCGCGGCGACGATCATCAGCGCCTGGTTCTTCATCCATCTGACCTACGCCCTCCATTACGCGCATGAATATTTTGATGAATATTTTGCCGAACCCGGCAGACCGGCGGCAGTGCGGGGCGGCTTGGTTTTTCCTGGCACCGAAAACCCCGGCTATTTTGACTTTTTGTATTTTTCCTATGTGATCGGCGTCGCGTGTCAGACCGCCGATGTCAGCATTTCTTCGCCGGCGATGCGGCGGGTGGCGCTTGTACATTGCATCCTCGCGTTCTTTTTCAACAGCGCGGTGCTGGCGCTCACGATCAACATCGCCGCCGGGCTGATTTGACTTGATGGACGCCATCTCAATACGAGCTGCACCAGAACGTGTAGCCAATTTTTGTAGCGCATCCGCGCGAACTTTTGAGCGGTGACGCAGCTCCGGATTGCCAATTGCCTGCTCTACCGTCCGTCGAAGGCCTCGACTTGGGCGTGCACCGCGTCAGCCAAACGGCGAAGTCCGGTCTCCGGTAAGGCCCCAACGAGGACATAATTGGCGCCCCTTTGATGCCAATGGATCGCGGCCGAGGGAAAATTCCCGGACGTGTGCGGGACCGTCTCGCCCGGATCATGGGCTTTTTCGACGCAGAGCGCGATATTCGCCGCGTCAGGGGTCGCGTAAACCAGGCATGACATTTGGCCTTTTTCGCCGGGCATGTCGCGAACGCCGGCAAGCTTTAGGCCTTCCATCAGGAGATTTCGGCAATATCGGAGCCGCCGTGCCTTGCTCCAGCCCATTGCTATTTGTTGAAAGATGTACCCCACTGATTGGCGGCTCAAATGCCCGGAGCGCCGACATTGCCCGGGTGACGAAGGTATCGCTCATCCCACCTGGCGCAGGACCCTCGGGCGACAGCGGCGAGGCGTCCGGCCCATTCACGAAACCCGCAAGATAGGCGGCGCTGAGCGCCAGCAGCGCTCCGCTCGCGAAGGAAAACCCCATCAGCCGCGTGAACCAGCGCGCGCGCCACTCGACGGAGCCATTCGCTTCGGCCTGTCCTCCGGCAGCTTGCCCCGTTTCTGTTCCCCCGGAACCGGAACCAAGCGGCACGGCCCAAGCCCCAGTCTCGACCGGCGCGAAAGCAGCATGGATGGCCTCATTCTGCCGCCGCCATGTTTCGAACTCGCGCCGCATCCCCTGGCGAAGCGGCAAGAAAGGCCTCAACGGCCTCGCGCCGGCCGCGATCCAAGTCGCCATCGGCAAAGCCGTGCAATTCCTCTTCGCTTACAGGAGGGACGCCTGCGCGCATGACGCTCTCATTTGACCACGCGCAGATAGGAGGGGCGGGTCTTGGCCGGACGCGACGGCATTTCTTGTGCTAGAATTTCGCTCAGCTTGGCACGCGCGCTTGCCAAACGCATGACGAGAGCAGTTCGCGAAATTTTCAGGATTCGCGCCGCATGCGCATAACTGAACCCTTCAAGCACGACAAGCAGCAAAGCCTCCCTCTCCTCGAGCGCGAGGGTCAACAGGGTTGCCGCGAATTTGTCGCGAGGCGAAGCAGGAACCGGCAGGGTTCCGGCGGTGCGCGGCCCGCCCGAGGAGAAATTTTCCTTCCCGATATGAACCTTGCCAACCATCCCTTCGGCCGCCAATTTTTCGCGGTACCATTCCGTGAGCAGCGAGTAGAGGTGGAGAGGGAGATCGCGTCCGGTCAACCGCAAGGCGGGTCCGGCTTCCCATGTTCGCTTCAAAACCGCATGGACAAGATCGTCGGCGAGTTCGCTAGGCCCCGGCTGACCGGTAACGAGCGCGCGCGCATAACGGCAAAGTCGCGGCGCGCATAAAGTCAAATCGTCCCGCAAGGCCACCTTCGCGCTCCCTTGTGCGCTGTTTACCGGCCGTGGCGGCTCCGCCCGGATAATCGATAGTACCGCCTCGGCGGCGCCATGACCATCGGCAAAGCAAATGTCCGCGCGTCTCCCGGCGGGCGGTCTTGCGCTTAACCCCCGCAGCGCTTAAACGCAGCGGACGCCACGCCCGTTCCAAAACGCGGCTTCCTTAGTTCACTGTCCGGATCAAGCATGACGCAAGCGGAAATGTTAACGCCTGAACTGCACGCCACGGGAATTCTGGCCGGAAAACGCGGCTTGGTCCTTGGGGTCGCCAACAGCCGGTCGATTGCCTGGGGAATCGCCAAGGCCGCCGGTGAAGCAGGCGCCGAACTCGCCTTCACTTACCAAGGCGAATCGCTTGAAAAAAGAGTACGGCCACTGGCCCAGGAACTCGGCGCCAAAATTGTGGGTGATTGCGACGTCACTGATACGGCGGCCTTGAACGCGGTATTTACGGAAATCGAGCGAATTTGGGGGAATCTCGACTTCGTCGTGCACTGCGTTGCTTTTTCCGACAAGGATCAGTTGACGGGCCGGTATATCGACACGACTTGCGAGAACTTTGTAAATTCCTTGGTGGTTTCTTGCTATTCCTTCACTGCGGTGGCCCAGCGCGCCGAGAAGCTGATGCGTAATGGCGGGGCAATGTTAACCCTTACCTATTACGGGGCTGAAAAATGGATGCCGCATTATAACGTCATGGGTCTTGCCAAGGCCGCGCTTGAATCGAGCGTGCGCTATCTCGCCGCCGATCTCGGCCAACAAAACATCAGGGTCAACGCGATCTCGGCCGGGCCAATCAAAACATTGGCATCCTCCGGCATTGGCGATTTCCGCTATATTCTTAAATGGAACGAATATAATTCCCCGTTGCGGCGCACGGTGACGATCGAGGAGGTCGGCGAGAGCGCTGCTTTTCTGCTTTCGCCGATGGCGCGGGGTATCACCGGCGAAATTCTGCATGTGGATGCCGGTTACCATGTCGTCGGCATGAAAAATCCCGCCGCGCCGGATATCGCGGTTGTGGGCAAGGATTAGGTCGTTCACCGCTCATTCAGCCGGACAGCCATAAGTTAGATTAGACACGCGCCATAACTACAGTGGAGTAACGCTGGGCCTGGCGCGCGAGCTTCCGCGGCGCGGAGGGCAAAGGTTCAATCGGCGAGGGTAAACTCTGGCAAAATGTGGTTGGGCAAAAAAGGGACTGATTTGTTGTATATACGCGGCGGCTACCAAGCCGCCCTGGCCCCGTCACATTATCCGGCAATGGCGCTTCAGCCGGGGGCCGCGGTTCGAACTGGATAAATTATGCTGCATAGTCTGCCAACCGCACCCGTTTCCCCGGACGATGACGATCGCTTGGCGCTTGCCTCCGGCGCGATTTTGCGCGGCCCTGCGCGGCCGGATTTGATCCGCGACGAATTGCTCTCCGAGATTTTTGCCGCAACCGTCGCGAGCCGTCCTTCCGCCGTTGCCATGATCACGGTTGAGGGCAAACTTACCTATACCGAGGTCGACGCGAAAGCGGAGGCCCTCGCCCGCGCCCTTCTGAGCAAGGGGGTTCGCCCGGGCCGCATCGTTGGTCTCTTTATGCCGCGGGGACACGAACTTCTGATTGCGCAAATCGCGATCGCGAAGACCGGCGCCGCTTGGCTTCCATTTGACGCAGACGCCCCCGCGGAGCGTATCGCGGTTTGTCTCAGGGATGCCGACGCCAAGGGCCTCCTGACCGCTGCCGCTTTCGCCGCGAAGCTTGCGGTATCCTGCCCGGCGTGGACTTGTGAAGGCCTTTTGGCCAAGTCCCTTGAAACTCCGGACCGAGCGAAAGTCGACGCCCATGCGCTTGGTGCGCGCCCGGAGGACCCCGCCTATCTCATTTACACGTCGGGTTCCACGGGAACACCAAAGGGCATCGTGATTTCGGGGCGCAACATTTGCCATTATTTGCGCGCCGCCAACGAAGTCTATGGGGTCGAGGCGAGCGACGTTGTATTCCAGGGCGCCTCCGTCGCCTTCGATCTTTCAATGGAGGAAATCTGGCTTCCCTACCTTGTCGGCGCCGGCCTTTTCGTGGCGACCGCCGAGATGATCGGCGAGGCCGACAAGCTTCCCGATCTTATGGAAGCAAATCGGGTGACGGTGCTCGATACCGTGCCGACACTTCTAGCACTTCTGCCGCGCGACATCGCAAGCTTGCGGCTGATCATTCTTGGCGGCGAAGCCTGCCCGCCGGCGATTGCCAATCGCTGGTGCAGGCCTTCGCGCAAGATCTTCAATTCCTATGGCCCGACCGAGACGACGGTCGTCGCGACGGTTGCGGAAGTGCGGCCGGGCACGCCGGTCACGATCGGCAGGCCGATTCCGAATTACACTTGCTATGTGGCAGGCGAGCATCTCGACCTTCTTCCGCCTGGAGTCGAAGGCGAACTTCTCATCGGCGGGCCTGGTGTCGCCAAAGGCTATTTGCGCCGCGACCGGCTGACCCGTGAGAAATTTATTGCTAATCCTTTCTTGACCAATCCCACTGTGGGTGACGCGTCCGATCCGGTTTTGTACAGGTCCGGCGATGCGGTGGAGGTCGCCGCGAACGGCGAGATCGTGTTCCATGGCCGGATCGACGATCAGGTCAAGGTTCGCGGCTTTCGCGTCGAATTGGGCGAAATCGAAGCAAAGCTCACCGGTCTCCCGGGCGTTGCGCACGCCGCCGCCGTGTTGCGCAACGATCATGACATCGAACAGCTCGTCGCGTTCGTGGTCCCTTCCCTGGACGCCGAAATCGACAGAAGAGTCTTGCGCGACGAGTTGCGGCAAAGCCTGCCCGCCTACATGGTTCCGGAACGGTTCGAGTTCGTCCAAAGCCTGCCGCAACTCGCGTCCGGCAAGATCGACCGCAAGGGTCTGAAGCAGATTGCACTTAGCCCGGCCGATTTGGCTGAGACGCAGGAAGAGCCACGCACCGGGACTGAGGCAAAACTTCTCGCCGCCGCCAAGCGCGTGATGCCGCCGCAGGCCATACCGTTCGACGCCGATTTTTTTACCGATCTCGGCGGCCATTCGCTTCTCGCGGCGCGCTTCATCTCGGTAGTGCGTGAAACCCCCGCCTTGGCGCGGATCACCTTGCAAGATGTCTACGCCGCGCGATCGCTTCGCGCGATCGCCGAACTTCTCGACGGCAAATCGGCGCATGGCGCTGCCCCCGAGGATCTCTCTTTCACGCCGCCCCCTTTATTGCGCCGCTTTCTTTGCGGCTGCGCGCAGGCGGTGGCACTTCCGTTCATCCTCGCGCTCGTGACCGTGCAATGGCTCGGCGTGTTCGTGAGCTACATGTTGCTAACCGGCGCGGAGGCGGACTTTTTCGAAGAAATGATCTCGCTCATCGGCGTTTATATATGCATCAATATCGCCACGGTGGCGATTGTCATTGGCGCGAAATGGCTGGTGATCGGCAAGACCAAGCCTGGGCGCTATCCTCTGTGGGGAGTTTATTTTTTCCGCTGGTGGCTGGTGAAGCGATTATTTGGGCTGGTCCATATCAAATGGTTCCAGGGAACCCCCATCATGCGGCTATACCTCTCTGCGCTTGGGGCGAAAATTGGCAAGGACGCGCTCATTGGCGAGATCGAACCGGGCGCGGTCGACCTCATATCGATCGGCGCCGGTACCAGCATTGGATCGGGCGCCAACTTCGCCAATGCGCGGGTCGAAGGAAATGAGCTCGTCATTGGAACGATCGAAATCGGCGCCAATGCCTATATCGGGTCGTCCTGTGTCATCGAGGAAAATGTCATCGTCGGGGAGGGAGCCGAGCTCGGCGACCTGACCGCGATCGGTGCTGGCGGACGCGCCGGTGCATGGGAAGTTTGGGACGGGTCGCCAGGCCGGAAAGTGCGCATGGTGGATCGCGCCGCACTACGCCGCCCTCCCGCCGCTTCCCAATTGCGCCGCGGCACCATGGCTGTCATGTATGTGATCTGCCTTCTCGCGATACCGCCTCTCGGCTTGCTGCCGATCGTCCCCGCGTTTTGGGTGTTCGAGCGGGTCGACGATGTGCTCGGCACCGCCGACTTCGATCGCACGTCCTATATGCTCTCAATTCCGGTGATGGCCTGGCCGACCGCGTTCGTGATGGTCATTGTCACGGTCTGCTTCATCGCTGCTTGCCGCTGGATCATCCTGCCGCGTGTACGGGAAGGGATTCATTCGGTCCATTCCTGGTTCTATTTCCGCAAATGGATGGTGGCGCTTGCAGCCGAGGTGACACTTGAAACGCTGTCGTCCTTGTTCGCAACAGTTTACATGCGTGCTTGGTACCGGCTAATGGGCGCCAAGATCGGCAAGGATGCGGAAATTTCGGCCAATTTGGCCGGCTGGTACGACCTCGTCGAGATCGGCGAAAAATGTTTCATCGCCGACGAGGTCGTGCTCGGCGATGAGGAAATCCGCAATGGCTGGATGCACTTGCAACGCGTCAGAACCGGTCCGCGCGTTTTTATTGGGAACAGCGCTGTCGTTCCCGCCGGGTCCGACATTCCGGCCAATGCGCTGATTGGCATCAAGTCGAAGCCGCCCGCGAACCATTTGATGCACGAGGGCGATACGTGGTTCGGTTCGCCGCCAATTAAATTGCCGGTCCGCCAAACTTTCGGCGGCGGCGGCGCGAACTGGACCTATGAGCCGCCGCGCTGGAAGAAATTCGCCCGCGCTTGCTTCGAAGCCGTTACGATTTCGCTGCCGACCATGCTGTTCATCACGTTTGGAACCTGGGCCGTGGAATGGTTCAGCGCCAGACTGCTCGAAGGTAAATATTTCGAAGTGGTTTGCGAGTTTGTCCCTGCTTCGGTGATCATTTCCTTGGCCCTGACGCTCGTGGTCATCGTCATAAAATGGATCACCATGGGGCGCTACGAACCAATGATGAAGCCGATGTGGTCTTGGTGGGCGATGCGGACGGAAGCGGTCGCTGTCATCTATTGGGGCCTAGCCGGCAGAGTTTTGGTTGATCATTTGCGCGGGACTCCGTTTTTGCCTTGGCTCATGCGCCTTTTCGGCACGAAATTCGGACAAGGGGTTTTCATGGATATTACCGATATTACCGAATTCGATTGTGTGACCGTCGGCGATTACTCCTCCCTCAACACCTGGTGCGCCTTGCAAACGCATCTCTACGAGGACCGTGTCATGAAGGTCGGCAAGGTCTTCGTCGGCAAGGGTGTAACCGTCGGCGCGGGTTCGACCGTGCTTTACGACACCCGCGTTGCCGATTTTGCGCGGTTGGGACCCTTGACCCTGGTGATGAAGGGCGAGCAAATCCCGGCCCATTCCGAATGGGCCGGCGCGCCGGCAGAGCCCAAGGGGATGGCGGAGCGGATCGTCGAGAAAGCTGCCGCCTGAGGCTTTAATCAAAGAAGCGCGATCGCAGCGATCTGGCGGCCGTAATCGGGTTCGTTTTTATGCACCGAACGGCGGTAGGAATAAAATACCTCCGGTTCGGCATAAGTGTCGCGCGTAACATCCTCGAATAGGCCGATGCCCGCAAGTCGCAGCCGCATCGCGATAAACCCCGGCAGATCGAACATGTAGTGCCCATCGCGCTGCGAGGCCTCAAAGAAGCAGGCGTGACTCGCAGATTGCGCGATGAATCGATCGGCAAATTCAGCGCCAACCTCATAGCTATTCCGCGAGATCATTGGGCCCAGCGCCGCGGCGATTGACGCCCGGCGCGCGCCAAGCGTTTCCATCGCGTCAAGTGTGGCTTCAAGCACCCCATTGAGCGCCCCTTTCCAGCCGGCATGGGCGGCCGCGATCACTTGCGCCTCCTGATCGGCGAACAGGATCATGCCGCAATCGGCACCAGTAACGCCGAGGCCGAGGCCCGGCGTCGCGGTCGCGAGCGCATCGCAACGCGGGCGCTCGGCAAAGGCCGCTGACACGATCAGCGCCATTGGCGAATGAATCTGGTAGGGCACGAGGAGATGCGCCGGATCGACACCAAGATACGCCGCCATCCGGCGCCGGTTTTCGGCAACCGAGCGCGGATCGTCTTGCGAGCCTATGCCGCCGTTAAGCGACTCGTAAACGCCGGTGGAGACGCCGCCTGCCCGAGTGAAAAATCCATGGGTTAGGCCCGGCGCGTCAAGACTGCTGGCGCGCAGCGGCGTCACGGCTTGCTGCGTCATGGCGATGCGGTCTCGAAACCGGGTGGTGCGCCAAGGCCCTGCCCCGTCGCCGCGAGCACCTTAAAAAGCCGCGCCATGTCCGTTGCGGCGAACTTTTGGCCCCCGCCCGCGAGTCGCAGGACGGCGGCATCAATGGCGGCCCTTTGACGCTCGCCTGCGTAGCGCCGCAACTGCGCGGCGCGTTCACGGATGCCAAGACGGGCTAGCCATTCGCCTTGTGGCACGGGGCCATGAACTCTAGCGCCCGCCGCGCGCGCCGCATGGGCAAGGGCGCAAAAATCGACATGCGCAGTAAGATCGGCTTCGCCGGGATCACGCAAGGGATCGGCGAAGCGATGCCGCTTCACCGCCTGCAGGGTTTCGCCGCCCGCGGGCGTATCGTAGCCGTAGTCGATGACGAGAAGCGCGCCACCCTGGGCAGCGATGCGCGCCGCGAGCCGCGTCATCAAACCCGCGGCCGCATGACCCGCCTCGATCACTTGCCCAGGTTCGCCGGGCACGGAAAAGCTGGGTTCGGCGTCCGGCGCAAGGCCAAAGCACAACCGCCCCTCGTCATCCAGTCCGACGAGCCTTTCGTGCCAGCCATCTGGCCCACGGACGAAATGGCGCACCGGCAAACAATCAAAAAATTCATTGGCGACGATGATCGCGGGGCCATTGGCCAACTCGTCCGCGGTATTGTGCCACCTCGCCACAGCCTGCGAATCTTTCAGCAACCCGCGCTGGCATCGCTGCAAGAGCTCGCTCGTCTCGACGAGATGGAGATTTAGCGCTCCAAGAAAATCTGGCGCGATTTTCGCCGCGCGCAGGGCGTCCGCCATCAAGCTGCCTCGCCCCGGTCCCAATTCGACAAGTAAAAAGGGCCGCGGTTCGCCCATGGCGCGCCAAACCGCGACACACCACAGGCCAATCAATTCGCCGAACATCTGGCTGATCTCCGGCGCCGTGATGAAATCGCCGCCCTCCCCCAACGGCATATTGGAGGCGTAATAACCATGCACCGGATGCGCCAGCGCAAGGGCCATGTAGGTATCGAGACTCATCGGCCCGTTCTCGGCAATCGTCTCGCGGATGAGATTTTCGAGCGGGTTCATGCGGGCCTCTTCATGCCGCCGGCGGCCGCCGGCAAGCGCGGACGATAAAAATAACGCCCGCCACAATCAAAGGCAGCGACAAAAGCATGCCCATTGTCGCGCCGCCGAAGAGAAAGCCCAGCTGCGGGTCCGGTTCGCGAAAAAATTCGCAAACAATGCGCGCCATGCCATAGCCGACGGAAAAAAGCCCGGTGACAAGGCCCGGCCGCCGCAGCGCGCCGAAATGAACCGCGATATGCAGCACGAAGAAGAGGACAAACCCTTCGAGGCCTGCCTCGTAGAGCTGGCTCGGGTGGCGCGGGCTCGGCCCGGCACCGGGGAAAACCATCGCCCACGGCACGTCGGTGGGACGTCCCCAAAGTTCCGGCTTGATGAAATTCGCGACACGTCCAAGGAAAAGCCCGATCGGGACCGCGGCGGCGCAGACATCGGCGAGGCTAAGCACTGAAATCCTTTTATGCTTAGCGAGTAAGTAAATCGCGAGAGCGGTTCCGGCGAGTCCGCCATGGAATGACATGCCGCCTTTCCAAACCGCGAATATCTCGGCCGGGTGCGCGAAGTAAAAACCGGCATTGTAGACGAGCACATAGCCGAGCCTGCCGCCGAGAATGACCCCCATCGCCGAATAGATGAGAAGGTCGTCAACGTCCAAAGGATTGACCGGAGCCGCGCCGCCCCAAAAAACCTTTTGCTTCGTCAATGCCCGCGCATAGGCCCAGCCGAGCACGAGCCCGGCGATATAGGCCAAGGCATACCAGCGGATCGGCAAGGGGCCGATGGCAATCAGCACCGGATCGATGTTCGGGTAGGCAAGGGACATCGGCATGAGGCTCCGCGAATCGAACGGCGACGCGATGATATCTGGGACCGGAATTCTTGCCAGGACCAGTTTGCATCGGCCTCATTCGCGCTTCAATCAAGGCAAATTGCCGGGCCTTAAGTCAAGCCGCGATTGGGCACCCGCGGCGGCGTCCTGATCACGCCAATACGCCGGCGCCATCGCTTTGCTGATCTTTGAGGGCGCCCCCCGGCCGAGCCCGGCGCGGCTCATTGGGCAAGACAACATCGTGCTCATGCCGCTTCCACCCGCGCTCGGGCGGATCGGCATCCTGGCCGCTCTTTCGCCACGAACGGCGAGGATCTTGACCCCGATCATGCCCTTGATATTAGAATCATTGGCTGGAGGAATACAGCGCGATAATTTGGAGCAGGCGGTCCATGTCACGGATTTCGACCCCTCGCGCCGATATCGTCCCCGCTCTACTTTTCGCCGCGGTGCCGCTGGCTTTTCTCGCCGCGATCACTTTCTATCAGCTTTTCAGAAACGTGCCCGATGCAAGATCGGCACGCGAAGACACGAAAAACGCTTTTCTTGTCGTGCGCACCGCAAGTTCTCTCGCCGACGCAATCCAGAATGCGGAGCGGGGCCAGCGAGGCTATTTGATCACGCGCCGGGACGCCTACCTCGAGCCTTATGAAACCGCCAAGGAACGTATTCCGCAATTGCTGGGAGATTTGCAACGGGCGATCCTCGATAGACCCGATCAGCAAAGCCAGCTGCTCACACTCCGGGGCGATCTGACGACTAAGATGAACGAATTGGCCGCGACTATCGCAATGCGGCGCGAACAAGGCTTCAACGCGGCTCAGGCCATGGTGAACACCGACGCCGGGCGGACCGCGATGGAAGCCGTCGAAGCCGATATCGATTCGATTTTGGACGCGGCAAATGCGCGCTTGCAAGCTCAAATGGACACCGCGGAAATTTTGGATCGGCGCGTGACATTGACCGTCGCGATCGGGAGCCTCATTGCAGCGGGCGCACTCATCGCCGGCGCAGTTTTGCTTGCCCGGGCCTATCGCCGAGCCGCTTCCTCGGAAAGAATCCTGCAAGCGACGCTCGATAGCGTGCGCGAGGGCGTAGCAGCATTCGACCCGCACCGCCGCCTGCTCGCATGGAACCAACCTTTCAGGCTAATGCTCAAGCTGCCGAAAGGGAGGTTGCGGCGTGGCGCGGCCCTGCCGACGGACAAGACATCCGAAATCGAAAGGTTCAGCGAACAATTCGAGGCCCTCGAATTCCGAGGTCAAGCGAACGGGCAAGGCGGCACTCGTGGAGCGCAAGGAGCCAGGCGGAAGATCACTGGAGATTTTTCATAATCCGAGCGAAGGCGGAGTCTCTGTCACCACTTTCCTCGACAGGACGGAGCAGCGGAAAACCGAGGAAGCGTTGCGCCAGACACAAAAGCTCGAGGCGCTGGGCCAAATGACCGGCGGGATAGCACATGACTTCAACAACCTCCTCACCGTCATCATCGGCGGAGCGAGGCTTTTACGCCGGGCCGTGGGCACGGACGCGGAGGCGCTCCAGCGCATCGATATGGTGACCCTCGCGGCCGAGCGCGGCGAGCGGCTGATCCGGCAGCTTCTCGCCTTCGCGCGCCAGCAGCCGCTCGAGCCGGAACTTGTCAATTTCGGCCATCTGATGGCGGAGGTTCTGCCGATGGTGCGGCGCGCGGTTGGCGAAAAGATCGCCGTCGAATGTATGACCGGCGACGACCTCTGGAACATCATTATCGACGCGACCCAGTTCCAGATGGCGGTCTTGAACCTTGCGATCAACGGACGCGACGCCATGCCTGAGGGCGGCAAGCTTATGATCGAGGTCGCTAACGCGGTGCTCGACGATGCCTATGCGGCACGCCATGCGGAAGTCGAGCCCGGGCACTATGTGATGTTTGCGATCACCGACACCGGCAAGGGAATGGACTCGGCAACCGCCATGCGCGCGCTCGATCCGTTTTTTACAACGAAACCCGCCGGCGAAGGCACTGGGCTCGGGCTGCCGCAGGTTTACGGCTTCGTCAAACAATCCGGTGGACATTTGAATATCTACAGCGAGACTGGCGAAGGCACGACGATCAAGCTGTACTTTCCGCGCGATCTCGGTCAGGAATCCTTCCAGCCGCGCCAAGCGGCGGCGCCCGCGGTCACTGCAACGGAAACAGTTCTATTGGTCGATGACGACGAAATTGTCCGCGCAACGGTCGCTTCCATGCTAGAGAGCCTGGGCTATGACGTGATTGCGGCTGCAAGCGGCGCAGAGGCCATATCGATCTTGGAAAAAGGAACGGCAATCGATATTTTGTTCACGGACATAATCATGCCGGGCGCGGTCAGTGGCCGCAAGCTTGCCGAGCGGGCAGCCGAAATCAAGCCGGGGATCAGAATATTGTTTACTTCTGGATATGCTGAAAATTCCAATTTTCATAACGGCCGGCTTGATCCAGGAGTGGAGTTCTTGAGCAAGCCCTATGATCGTGAACGGCTTGCCATGACGGTCCGCCGCGTGCTCGACGGACCGGCCAAGAACAGCGAAGACCCGCAACGAGGCGGAACTCGAGAGCTGGCTCCTTCGCACGCCCTTTCACCGACGGATAAATAAGGCAGGAATTTTCGCCCCGACCATGCCCCCTGAAACAAAGATCTCGTAAAAACAAATACTTGACAACGATCAGATTTAATTAAACCTGATCATGTTCACTGCAACGCGCTGCCGTCACTGGCATCTTTGAAAGTTAAGGTCTGCCGAAATGCAAATGAAATCCGCGCTCGCGCTGGTTGCCTTCTCGCTGTCCATGACGGGTCCGGCCTTCTGCCAGTCCGATGTGCGATCACAGGAGCAGTCGGCATGCGAGGACGACGCTTATCGTCTCTGCCCCGATGAAATTCCCGACGAGGCGCGCGTGGCCAGTTGCATGGCGCGTCAGAAAGCCAAGCTCAGCCCGGCGTGCCGCGCATTTTTCGCGCCGTCGCATCGCCATCGCGCCGGGCACTGAACCAACCGTCCCGTCTCCGGTCACGCCGCCTGTGCTAACGCCGTGAGCGCCGCGCAAACTTCATCGACGACTCGCTCGACAAGATCGAGCTTGTCCCCTTCGCCCATGACCCTGATGACTGGTTCGGTGCCGGATGCGCGCACGATGAGGCGGCCGCTTTTGCCGAGCTTCTCGCGGCCATCCTCGATGACCCGTGCGACGCCGGTATCCGCCAAGGGCTGTCCGGCCTTGAACCGCACATTCCGTAAGATTTGCGGCACGGGATCGAATCGATGGCAGACTTGGCTCACCGGTTTATTTTGGCTCTTGACAATCGCCAGGAGTTGCAAGGCGGCAACGAGTCCGTCGCCAGTCGTGCAATGATCCAAGAGGATAATGTGGCCGGATTGCTCGCCGCCGATGTTAAACCCTTCCCGCCGCATGTATTCGAGCACATAGCGGTCGCCGACCGCGGTGCGCATGAGGGATAGCCCGATCCCTTCCAGATAGCGCTCCAAGCCGAGATTCGACATGAGCGTCGCGACAATGCCTGGCCGCGCCAAGCGTCCGTCTTCCTGCCAACTCTGCGCGATCGCGCCCATCAATTGGTCGCCATCAACAAGTTTCCCGGCTTCGTCGACGATCAGCACGCGGTCGGCGTCCCCGTCGAGCGCGATCCCGATATCCGCCCGCACTTCCCGGACTTTTTTTACAAGCGCTCCTGGCGCGGTGGAACCGGCATCCCGGTTGATGTTGAAACCATCCGGCTCGACGCCGATCGCAACGACCTCGGCGCCCAATTCCCACAAGGCTTCAGGGGCGACCTTATAGGCGGCACCATTGGCGCAATCGACGACGATTCGCAAACCATCGAGCGTGAGATTGCGTCTTAAGGTACGCTTGGCGAATTCGATGTAGCGGGCGCGATCGCCCTCAACCCGCATCGCGCGGCCGAGATCCGAGGGTTTCGATAATTTGAGCAAGGACGGCTGATCCAGCATCGCCTCGATTTTCGCTTCGATTGCGTCCGGCAATTTAAATCCGTCCGGGCCGAACAATTTGATCCCATTGTCCTCGTAAGGATTATGCGAGGCCGAAATCATGACGCCGACATCCGCCCGCATCGAGTGGGTGAGCATAGCAACGGCAGGGGTCGGAATCGGCCCGAGCAACAAGACGTCGATGCCGGCAGAGGTGAATCCCGCGACTAAGGCGTTTTCGATCATATAGCCGGAAAGCCGTGTGTCCTTGCCGATCACCGCGCGATGGCGATATTCGCCGCGTTGAAACATGACTCCGGTCGCCTGGGCGACTTTCATAGCGAGATCGGGCGTGATCGCGGTGTTGGCCACGCCCCTAATGCCGTCGGTGCCAAAAAGCTTCTGCGCCATCGGTGAACATTCCTTCGAGGCTAAGCCTACAATATCCAGCTTGCCGGCTCCTAGGGTTTTCATTTTGACGACCGCGGAATAAAATCAACGGGCGACACGGCCGCCGTTTCGCCCGCACGTTTAAAACTATATCATGTTCACTTTTTGTCCTAAATTCGAAAAATCGCCCGACATCGTGTTCACATGATGCGCACGTGTTCACAGGAACCGCAGCTGACAAGGTACTACGCAGCATGCACCTCGTTGAAGAAACAACTGCAACCGCGGCTGTTGCATTTGATGCGCTGCATGTAGCGCGCGCGTAGCGGGAACGAGCCCATGCCCACTGAGCAAAGTCAAAGTGCGGACAAAGGCGAATCAAATTCAAATCCTGCAAGTTCGGTAGGCCAAGCCGGCGCGCCAGAGGGTGATACCGATAGACCGCAGACTGGCACTTATTCCGAACCGGGCGCTCCGAGCGGCCCTAAGCCCATAAGTAGGCGGCGCTTAATGATGGGGGTGGCCGCTGTTTTAGCTCTGGCCATTTTCGCTGTCTTTGGCATTCCTTGGCTTAAGCTCATGCTGACCACCGTTTCGACCGATGATGCCTATGTCAACGGTCACGTCACATTTGTGGCGGCCCGCGTGCCCGGTCAGGTGTCAAGGGTCCTGGTCGATGACAACAATCATGTCAATAAAGGAGATCTCCTCGTCGAACTCGACAAAGAGCCTTATCAGGTCGAAGTCGCAATTAAGAAAGCGGCTGTCGATACGGCAATGGCGGACCTGGAGGCTGCAAAAGCTAACGTGCGTGGTGTTGAGGCTAGGGCCAGAAGCCAACGCTGGAAACTCCAGCACGCGATTGAGGACGTCGAAAACCAAGTTGCATTGCTTCATTCGAAGGTTGCTGCCCTGGATAAAAGCAAGGCCACACTGACATTGGCAGAGGCGGAATTCGAGAGGACAAAAAAGTTGATTGCCTCTTCAGTGGCAAGTCGCGAGCAGTTCGACCAGCGGGAAGCGGCGTTATCGGTTGCCCGCGCAGAAGTTACCCAAGCCTTAGAAGATATACACCAAATTCGTGTTTCTTTGGGTCTGCCAGCGGAGCCTGAGAATGGCGGAGACGTAGGCCTCGTGCCCACCGATCTCGATCAAAATTTTTCCTCGGTGCGCCAGGCGCAGTCAGAATTGATTCAGAGTGCAGCCGAGCTTGGCATCGTCCATTCCTACAACCAAACCCCAAAACAGATGCTCGAGGAGTTCTATAAACGCGATGCCCAAGGTGACATTGACAAAATATTCGCCGCGATTGTGCCGGGGGCGCCCGCCGTCAAGCAGGTCGAGGCAAAACTCCAGTCCGCCGAACGCGATCTCGATCAGGCTGAATTAGACCTTCGCTATTGTGAAATCATCGCGGAAATTGACGGCGTTGTTACGCGCCGCAACGTCAATCCCGGCAATAATGTCCTGGCCGGACAAGGTCTGATGGCGATCCGCTCGCTCACCGAAATCTGGATCGACGCCAATTTCAAGGAGACGCAACTTAGCGATCTGCGTATCGGCCAGCCGGTGGACGTGTACGCCGACATGTACGGCGATCGGCGCGTCTTCTCAGGCCGGATCACAGGTTTTACGATGGGCACCGGCTCGACTTTAGCGCTTCTCCCACCCCAGAATGCGACGGGCAATTTCGTCAAAGTGGTGCAACGATTGCCAGTGCGCATCGAGCTTCAAAACTACGACCCAAACAAGGATCCTCTGTTCATCGGCCTTTCGGTTGTCCCTTACGTCTATCTTAATCGGCCGGCGACAGGACCCGATGCTGGAAAGATTCTGCAACCATCTATGCCGCTGGAGGGCGGCAATAAATGACAGAGGCGGCGATTACGCTTCATGGCCCAAGCGCGTCGATGAACCCTTGGCTAGTGGCCGCCGCTGTAGTGGTGCCGACCTTTATGGAGGTGCTCGACACCACCATCGCTGTGGTCGCGCTGCGTTATATTGCGGGCGGGCTGTCGGCGACGGTCAACGACGGCGAATGGGTTATCACGAGTTACCTCGCCGCCAACGCCATTATCCTGCCGATCACCGGCTGGTTGATCAACCGCTTCGGACGCCGCAACTACTTCTTGGCGTCGATTGCCGTATTTACTTTGGCCTCGGGGCTGTGTGGGATGGCCACGAGCCTTTATCAGTTGATTTTGTTCCGGGTGATCCAGGGGTTGGCAGGCGGTGGGCTGCAGCCATGCAGCCAGGGAGTGCTGCTTGATACCTTTCCGCGGGAGAAGCAAGGCATCGCAATGACGCTTTTTGGCTTGGCTGCCCTCATCGCGCCGGTCGTTGGTCCGACGCTTGGCGGTTGGATTACGGATAACTATTCGTGGCGGTGGGTCTTTTATATCAACGTCCCGATCGGCATTTTGGCCTCGGCCGCCTGCTACGCCGTAGTCCGTGACCCGGAATATCTCACGACCCAGCGTGCCGAGCAGAGGAGGCAAGCGTTTTGCTTTGACACGATCGGTCTGTCGCTCCTCGTCATCACCATGGTGAGCTGGGAAGTGATGCTCAGCAAGGGGGAAGAGTGGAATTGGCTGGGTGACGCTTTCGGTCGGGTGCAGTCATTGGCAGCTCTTTTCGTCCTGGCGCTGGGCGGGTTGATCTTCTGGGAGCTGCGCCACCGGAGCCCTGTGGTTAATTTCCGGCCGTTGCGGGAACGCAATTTCAGCGCCTGCTGCATTATTATTTTCTGCGCCTATGGGGTGCTTTATGGAGCCAGCACTTCATTGCCTGGACTGCTTCAGTCCTTGTTTGGTTACAATGCGCTGCAGGCGGGGTTGGTCATGTCTCCTGCGGGCTTTTTTGCCGTCCTTGCGATGCCCGTCGTGGCCCGTGTGCTCGGCCGGCAGACAGATGCACGGTGGGTGATCATGGCCGGCCTGTTGGTCATGGCGGCCGGGAATTATTGGATGTCGCAGCTCAATCTCGACATCAGCCCTAGGCAGATAGTCTGGCCCCGGGTCGCTGTGGTCGTAGGATTGGCCATATGTTTTGCTCCCACAAATGTCGCCGCTTACCTCTATACGCCGAAGGAGTTGCGTGGAGCTGCCGTCGGCTTGTTAAGTCTGCTGCGCAATGAGGGAGGGAGCGTCGGAACGTCGCTAAGCCAGGCCCTGCAGGATCACCGCGAGCAATTCCATACCCTCCGGCTCGGCGAGTATCTCGATCCCTTTAATTCAGCCGTGCATTCCTTCACAGAACAAACCCAAGCATTTGTACTCCAGCAGACTGGTGACCCGGTCGCCTCGCAGGAGCTGGCCTGGCAGGCACTCGAGAATCTACGCCAGCAGCAAGCCTCGGCCCTAGCCTATTTCGACTGCTTTTGGGTGTTCGCCATGGTGATGCTTGTGCTCGTTCCAGTCATTTTTGTGATGAAGCGATCTGTGGCAGAGAAGGGCGCACACGTCGGAGGCGAATGATTACGCATTCAAAGTCCGTTTGTGTGAGGACGCGCAAAAGTGCCGATCATTCGGGTTGTTGAAAAAAAAGTCCCCTTTGCCGCGTCACGGTTGCGGGATGCTCATTACCGAACAAACATCGCAGTGTTTGAACGCTGAACGACTAATAGCGGTAATGATCCGGCTTGAACGGGCCTGTTTGCGGCAGCCCCAGATAAGCCGCCTGGGCGGAAGTGAGCTTAGTCAGCTTAACGCCGATCTTAGCGAGGTGGAGGGCCGCGACTTTTTCATCGAGATGCTTTGGCAAGGTGTAGACCTTGCGTTCATATTGGCTTTGCTTGGTCCAAAGCTCGATTTGCGCCAAGGTCTGATTGGTGAACGACGCCGACATCACAAAAGAAGGGTGTCCCGTCGCATTGCCGAGATTGACGAGCCGGCCTTCCGACAGAAGGATGATCCGCTTGCCGTCCGGAAATTCGATTTCGTCGACCTGCGGCTTGACATTGTGCCATTTCAAATTGCGCAAGCCCGCGACCTGAATCTCGGAATCGAAATGGCCGATGTTGCAAACGATGGCGCGGTCCTTCATCGCGCGCATGTGATCGAGCGTGATGACATCAATATCGCCGGTGCAGGTCACGAAAATATCCGCGCGCGGCGCGGCGTCTTCCATGGTCGTGACCTCATAGCCCTCCATCGCCGCCTGAAGCGCGCAGATCGGATCGACCTCGGACACCAGCACCCGGCAGCCCGCGTTGCGCAGCGAGGCCGCCGAGCCCTTTCCGACATCGCCGAAACCATTGACCATCGCGACCTTGCCCGCCATCATCACATCGGTACCGCGGCGGATGCCGTCGACGAGCAATTCCCGGCAGCCGTAAAGATTGTCGAACTTCGACTTGGTGACGGAATCGTTGACGTTGATCGCGGGCCAAAGGAGCTTGCCGTCGCGCTCCATGATATATAGCCGGTGGACGCCGGTGGTCGTCTCCTCGCTGACGCCCTTGATGGCTTGGCCGCATTTGCCATACCAGCCGGGAATGAAGGCGTGCCGTTTCTTGATCGCGGCGAAGAGGACCTCTTCCTCCTCATTGCCTGGCTTGTCGAGAAAAGCCGTGTCGCCGGCCTCGGCGCGCATGCCGAGATGAATGAGCATGGTGGCGTCGCCGCCATCGTCGAGTATTAGATTTGGCGTGCCGCCGTCGCTCCACTCGAAGATTTTATGCGTGTAGTCCCAATAGTCGGCAAGGCTCTCGCCCTTGATGGCGAACACCGGGGTGCCGGTCGCGGCGATCGCCGCGGCGGCATGGTCCTGGGTCGAATAGATGTTGCAAGACGCCCAGCGGACATCGGCGCCGAGCGCCTTCAACGTCTCGATCAGCACGGCGGTCTGGATCGTCATATGCAGCGAGCCCGCGATCCGCGCCCCCTTGAGTGGCTGGCTCGCGCCAAATTCGTCGCGAACCGCCATGAGGCCCGGCATTTCGGTTTCCGCGATGGCGATTTCCTTGCGTCCCCAGGCGGCAAGCTCGATGTTGGCAATGGCGTAGTCGTGCGGCGAGGCGTGGGTCATGGCTGCTGGCGCTCCAGAATGAAAATTTGAGCGTCTGTAGCAGGCTTTCGCGCAAAACGCAATAAAGATATAAACAAGTCTTTATATGATTTTTGGTCGATGGTGGACGAGGTAAAGTGGGACTCTACGCAATACGGAGGGTTTCGATTTTCGTGAGTTCGGCCTCAAGTTCCCGTTCGGCGTGCCAAAGATCATATGTTTGCTGCATCCGTAGCCAAATTTCGGGGCCATTGCCAAACAGCTTGCCAAGGCGCACGGCGACAGCAGGCGTGACGCTCTGGCGCCGGCCCAGAATGTCATGAAGCGTCTGGCGGGAGATGCCAAGCAGTTGCCCGATCTCGACCTTGGTCCTGCCGGTCGCCGGAATGACGATCTCGGCGAGTAGATCGCCAGGGTGGCCAGGCTCGAGATTTTTACACCGCAAAGTCTTATCTGCCATGATAATCCTCCAATCCGACGTTGATCGCGTCCTCCCCTGACCATCCAAACGTCAGTCTCCAGTTTCCATCACACCCCTGGCTTCGTCCATTTCAAGACCGGGTTCCGCGCCGCGCGCGTTTCGTCGAGCCTCCGGCGCGGTGCGTGATAGGGCGCGCCGGCGAAGCGTCCGGTCTCGCCGCGCTTGGCGGCAAACGCCAAATCGCGCAGCGCTGCAATGAATAGATCGAGCGAAGCTTTCGATTCCGATTCGGTCGGCTCGATCAGCATCGCGCCATGCGCGACCAGCGGAAAATAGATCGTCATCGGGTGAAAGCCCTCGTCGATCATCGCCTTGGCGAAATCGAGCGCTGTGAGACCAAACGGTTTCAGCCACGCCTCGTCGAACAAAACCTCGTGCATGCAGGGCCTATCGCCGAAGGGCTCCGACATGAGATGTTTGAGGCTCGCGCGGACATAATTCGCATTCAGCACGGCATCCTCGGCGGCCTGCCGCAATCCATCGGCGCCATGCGACAGCATATAGGCGAACGCGCGCACGAACATGCCCATCTGGCCGTGGAACGCCGCGATCCGGCCAAAGGACTCCGGCGCCTCGCTTTGATGCTCTACGAGACGAAGGCCGCCCGCCTCCCGGCGCAGGAACGGCACCGGCGCGAAAGGCGCAAGCCGCGCGGAAAGCACAACCGGGCCGGCGCCGGGCCCGCCGCCGCCATGCGGCGTCGAAAACGTCTTGTGGAGATTGATGTGCATCGCATCGACGCCGAGATCGCCCGGACGCGTCTTGCCCATGATCGCGTTGAAATTTGCCCCGTCGCAGTAGAAATAGGCCCCGGCCTCATGCACCAAAGCGGCGATTTTGACGACATTCGTCTCGAACAACCCGCAGGTGTTGGGATTGGTCAGCATGATCGCTGCAACATCCGGCCCGAGCCTGCGCTTGACTTCAGCGGGATCAAGCGTGCCATCGGTGCGCGCTGGAACGGAACGCACCTCCAATCCGGCACCCGCCGCCGAGGCCGGATTGGTGCCATGCGCCAACTCCGGCACGAGAACAATTTTGCGCCGATCCAACCTCTCCCTTCGCCGCGATGGCGGCCTTGATCGCCATCATGCCGCATGCCTCACCATGCGCGCCCGCTCTCGGCGGCATGGCGACGGCGTCCATGCCGGTGAGAACCATTAGCCAGCGGGCGAGTTCGGCAATCAGCTCCAGCGCGCCTTGCACGGTGGATTGCGGTTGCATGGGATGAATATCGGCAAAGCCAGGCAGCCGCGCTAATGCCTCGTTGAGGCGGGGATTATGCTTCATCGTGCAGGAGCCGAGCGGATAAATTCCGGCGTCGATCGAATAATTCAGCCGTGACAGGCGCACGTAATGACGCATTGTCTCGGGCTCGCTCAAACCCGGGAGCCCGGCCGGTTCTTGCCGCTCAAGCGAGCCGAGCCGGTGTTTAAAGGGCAAGGGCTCGTCGAGATCGACGCCGGTATTTTCCGGGCGCCCAATCTCGAAGATAAGCCCTTCCTCGATTGCAAGGCCGCGATTGCCGGTGAAGGTTTTCGCCGCCGGTTCCTCGACCATGGCCGCTTGCGGGCCGAACTTTTGCTGCATCAGCATGAGAGCGCTCCTTGCAAGGCTTCCGCGAAGGCCGCGCGATCGGCGTCCGTATTGACTTCCGTGGAGGCGGCGAGAATGAGATTGTCCAATCCCGCGTCCGGTAAAAGCCGGGAGACGGGAACCCCGCCGAGCACGCCCCTTTCCGCCATGCGCTCGACCGTCCGCGCCGCATCGCCCGGAATTTTGATCGTGAATTCGTTGAAGAACGTCTCGTTTAGCACCTCGACGCCGTTCACCGCCGCGAGCCGGTCCGCGAGAGCAACGGCATTGGCGTGATTGATCCGGGCGAGGCGCCGCAGACCCGCGTCGCCAAGCAGGGTCATATGTATCGTAAAGGCAAGGCTGGCGAGACCGGAGTTGGTGCAGATGTTGGATGTCGCCTTGTCGCGCCGAATATGCTGCTCGCGGGTCGAGAGGGTCAGGACGAAGCCGCGCCGTCCCGCGGCGTCCAGGGTCTGGCCGCAAAGACGCCCAGGCATCTGGCGCAAATATTTGTCCTTGGTGGCGAAGAGCCCAACGTAAGGGCCGCCGAAATTCAAGCGATTGCCGATCGACTGTCCTTCGCCCGCGACAATGTCGGCGCCCATCGCTCCCGGCGGCTTGACGAGACCAAGAGAGACAACTTCCGTGAATACCGCGATCAACAGCACGCCCTTCGCATGGCAGAGGGCGGCGGCTCCGGATAGATCGCGGAGATTGCCGAAAAAGTCCGGGTTTTGCACCACGACGCAGGCAGTTTCGTCATCTACAAGGGAGCCGAAATGTCTCCGCCGCGAAAACGTCGGGTGGAAGCACCAAAGCGTCGTCCCCGCTCATCGCCGAATGGGTGCGCACGGCCTCGGCGTAATGCGGATGAAGACCGCCCGATACTACGGCTTTGAGGCGCTTGGTGATCCGGCGGGCCATGGCCACCGCCTCGACCGTCGCTGTCGATCCGTCATACATCGACGCATTGGCGGCATCCATCGCGGTCAAACCCGCGACCTGGGTTTGAAACTCGAAGATGGCTTGCAATGTGCCTTGCGCGATTTCCGGCTGATAGGGCGTGTAGCTCGTCAGAAATTCGGAGCGTTGGATCAGATGATCGACGCTTGCTGGAACATGATGCTTGTAGGCCCCTGCCCCGACAAAAAACGGCACCGACCCCGCCGCCATATTTTTGGCGGCAAGCCCAGAGAGCAAGCGCTCCACCTCGATTTCGGTCTTGCGCGGCGGCAGATCGAGATCCTGTTGGAGCCGCTTGGCCTCCGGAATATCGGCGAAAAGCGCGTCGATGCCGTTGACGCCGACGCGCGCCAACATGTCGGCGCGATCCTCGGAATTTAAAGGAAGATAACGCATCTTTGCTTCTCTCAATGCCGGTCGATGGAAGTACAGTCGAGGAATGGCTCTAAGAAACTGCTTTCAAGAAATCCTGATAGGCGTCTTCGTCCATCAGGCTGTCGAGTTCAGCGGCATCGGTTAGTTTGACTTTCAGAAACCAGCCCTTGCCGGAAGGATCCTCGTTGACTAGTCCGGGGGTATCGGTGAGCGCGCTGTTGACATCGACGACCGTGCCCGACACCGGCGCATTGACTTCGCTGGCGGCCTTCACACTTTCGACGGTGGCGGCCTCGGCCCCTTTGGACAAGTTCTGGCCAATTGGCGGGAGTTCGACAAACACAACGTCGCCCAATTGGGATTGCGCATAATCGGTGATCCCGACGATGCCTGTGCCATCTTCGACGCGGACATATTCGTGGCTTTTGGTGTAGCGCGTGGTCATCGGTCTCCCCTAAAGTAACGGTGCGGCACAAACGGCAGCGGCACGATTATTGCTGCGAGCGGCCTGCCGCGTACGATCAAGCAAACTTGCGTGCCGGGCGCGGCGCGGGCGGCATCGACATAGCCCATCGCGACCGGCCGCCCGAGGCTCGGCGCGAAGCCCCCTGACGTAATGCGGCCTACGGTCTCGCCTCCGAGCGTCACAATCTCGGACCCTTCCCGTGCGGGAACCTTGCCTTCGAGCAAAAACCCCACGCGCAGGCGCGACGGACCGTGCTCGATTGCCCGCTTCACTTGCTCATAGCCAAAAAATCCTCCGGCCTCGCGCCGGCGTTTCGAGATCGACCATAAGAGTCCCGCCTCGACAGGGCCGGTTGTGCGATCGATGTCATGGCCATAAAGGCAGAGGCCTGCCTCGAGCCTGAGCGAATCCCGGGCACCTAGGCCAATCGGGCGAACGTCCACACCGTCAAGTAATTCTCGTGCGAAGCCAGCCGCCGCGGCGGCTGGAAGCGAAATCTCGAAGCCGTCCTCGCCGGTATAGCCGGAGCGGGAAATGTTGAGAACGACGCCGTCCCGCGCAAAGTCTCTTGGCCGACATGAAGGGCATCGCCAAGAGGCTTTCCGAAGCGGCGGGAGAAACATGCCGGCGCAAGACCTCCGCGGCCTTCGGGCCTTGCAAGGCGACCAATGCGTGCCCGTCGAGAATGGTCAGCGTGCAGTCCGGCAGCTCGGCGGCGAAATGCGCGAAATCGGCTGCTTTTGTCGCGGCATTGACGACGAGAAAGAGCCGCTGGCGACCGGCTTCGTCGTCGAGCCGCGTCACCATCAGATCGTCGAGAATATGGCCTTGGCCATCGAGCAATTGGGTATACCGCATCTGGCCTGGAGCAAGCGCCGCGATTTCGCCCGGCACCAGTCTCTCCAGGCGGCGCGCGGCGTCCGGCCCCGCGAGAATCGCCTGGCCCATGTGCGAAACATCGAACAGTCCAGCACTCGTGCGCGTGAAAAGATGTTCGGTGATGATTCCAGGAGGATATTGCACCGGCATGGCATAGCCGGCAAAACCGGTCATGCGGGCGCCAAGCGCGCAATGTACATCGTAAAGCGGAGTGCGGGCGAGATCGTGCCCAGCGTCGTCGGCGGCGGTTTGGCTATCGGACATCGAAATACCTGGCCGGGCAAAGTAATGGCATCTGCGCGGCGGCAAAAACCGTCGCGCTTTGCCCCCTCTGTCCCGGAACCTGAAAGATTTCCGTCGCGCGGCAAGTGTTTTCGCGCGGCGTTACCTCCTTCGGTGGATTTTCCATTTTAGAGACGGAAAATCGCTTTCCAGAGTGTCATCCCCGAGCGGTCCATGGGCCTGAGCGTTTCCGGGGCGGTTGCGCCTTCGGCGCCGGCTCGGCGCAACAAGCGTAAGCCGGTCTCTTCCGCTGGGGTTCCGTAATCTGACGTTTTTAGAAATAGTGAGCTGCGCCTTTTTGTCAATGTAGAAAGAATGAGAGTGCACAGGCCTTGCCATGTGACCTCGCCTGTCCGTCAGGCCGGTCCAGGCATAGAGGAGGGATCGCGCGCCGAGTGGCGCAGGGCATGAATGATGACCTCGTCTACGGCAGCCTCGTAAAAGATGAGATACGGATAGGGCGGGGTCGGCAATCGCCGAATCGAAGAATCATCGGTATTGGTGCCAACGAGCGGGTGCATCACCAAGAGCTCGATGACGGCCTGAATGCGGGTTTGAACACGCATTGCGCCCTGCGGAGAGTGGGCAGAAATGTAGGCAAGTATCGCTTCCAGATCGGAAAGCGCGGGCTGGGTATAGCGAATCCTCACAGACCGTATTTTGCCCAGATGGCCCGGACCTCTTCGTCCGTCGCAAACTCGCCGCGCTCGGCCGCCTCTTTCGACAAACCTATCGCGGCGCGCTCCTCTTGGGTGAGTTGGATGACCGGTTGATCCACACCGGCAAACTGCAGGAACATTCGTGCAAGCTCGTCCTGCATTTCGGGGGGCAGGCCGCGAACAACTTCAACGGCACGGTCAAGCAACTTCGTCATCGAAAAAGGATACGCTTTCGGGATAACGAAGGAAAGCAAAAAGACCAGCTTTCCGATTGATCGCACGCCCTCAAAGGCCGCGTGCTGTATGAGTCTTTGTAACGTTATTTGGCCCCAATCGTACCAAAACGTTTCACGTGAAACGTTTTGGTACGATTGCTCCGCACGATAGGGCAAGATTTAAAGGCTGGCGGAGCGTTGGCTTTCCCATTCGCGCGGCCTCAATGTTTTGCCGCTTTGCCCTGGGGTTTGTCTCCGCTAGTACCCTCGTCGATGCCAACCTTGATCGTATAATCGTCCTCGGCGTGGTCCTGGATGAACGGCACGTGGAGCGGTTCGGAAACGAGTGTGAAATCCGCCCCCGTCTCACCTGCATTCACCGTCACGGCGGCGTGATAAAGCTTGCTCACGATTGGCTGATTATCGCGTTCGCGAAGTACGGCCATCCGCACTGGCACGCTAAAAGCGCCAGGGCTGCCTGCCGGTCCAAGCAGTACTTTGCCCGCGACTTCGATCTTGATCGCGAGTTGATCGCCTTCGAGCGTGCATTCGCGCGCTGTATCGCCGAGTGCATATTGATAACGCAGATTGGCGCTCGAAGGCGGCGTTCCGGCGTAAGCCTGGCTCGCCGCCGTGCCTTCGAGAATGAGGACTTCGGGGCAGAAGATATGCCGGACCTGGGTTCCAGGCGCCGCGGGCGCGTCGTTGTTCTTAAATCCCAGCAACATAGCGAGCACTTGCGAGCCGCCTCCTTGGTTTTGGGGCGGGTCTAAAGTGCCGAGATGGCCGCCGCAGCCAGAAAGTCCTACCGCCGCCGCAGCAGCAGCAGCCAAAATAAATATTGCTTGGTGGAGTGGCACAGGCCGCGCCATCGAATTCCGGCCCAATTCACGGCAGCGCATCGAAGCCTTCCTTAAACCCGGCGAGGCCAAGCGGTATGCCGGTTCCTTCTTCCGGGGTCTGAAAAATGATGAAGGTGGCCTTCTGGCCAGTTTTCATTTGGTCGATCAATTTTTCTTCCATGACGACCTCGGCCACGCATCCAGTCGGAAGACAGCGGACGAACCCGGCGCGTCCGACATCGATGTCATCGATCTTTAGCCCAAGTCCCGAAGGAAGGAGTACCCCAAGCGGCGCAATGACACGCAACAGGCGGCTCTTCCCATCCGCCGTCTTGAGAACGATGACCGTCAGATTGATGTTTGGCTTGTCTTCCGCGGCGACGCTCTGCAGCAGCGCACATTGTTCCTTGGCGGCGCCGGGCGGTGTCTCGCAGCGCAGTTCCCATTCGCCATGCCTGGATTTCACGACGCCTTGACAAACAGCGCCTGTCCCACTCGCCAAGAGCCAAATGCCAGCAAGTGTCAGCCCGCAGAGGCGCCGTGCGCCGGTTGTTTTCATGAATTCGATCGCTCGCGCCACGGAAGCTTCCTGTCTATTTGAAACATTCGAGCCGCCACCGGCCCGATTTATCGTAAGGTGCTGGCCCCTTTCATGCGAAATGACGGACCGGCATGCTTGAGTTTAATTCGTGCTGTCGCGAATGTGAACTATCTGGCGGCTTTTGGGCGATGGCGATTGCAATTTTGTTCTGTAGCGATTTTCGCTTCCCGCCCCATCGACCGGCGGCCCGTGTGCCGGCCACGACGAGAATCGCGTCATTTGCGGGAATGCAACCAAGAGCGCGAACAGATTGCCCTGACGGCCCCAACCGAGGAACCCTCTCAGTCCTCGCCCAATCAGGCAGCCCGCTTCAAATCCCTGATATTCGGCAAGAATAGAATACTGAACCCCGAAGGCAAACCTGATCCGCGCCCGCCAAGCGGCTCAAAGATCGGGTGCAAGCTTGCGGGCTCGCCGCCCTTGGTTCCGGCGAAGGGCGCGCGCGGAAAGCAAAACCGCCTTGGCGTTGAGGATTGGGATTTCCCCGCCAAAACCAAGCCACCGGCGCGGCGCTTGCCGCTCCGCCGCGATCAGACGCTTCGCCACGGCAATGAGTGTCTCCGGCGCGGCGGCCGAAAGGCCAGGAGAGATATTTTCCAGCGTCACCGGGCGTTTCGCGTAGGCGCGCGCCCGATGCTTAATCAGATCGACAACGGTGCGCGTTGCTTGAGCGCGAAGCGCGGCTTCGGCAATGGCGCGGGCGGTCGGGCGGTTCGGCATTGAGGGACTCCGGAAAAGCCGGAGTCCGTTTACAGGTAATAATACCTATGTCAAGGTATTATTACCTCACACTAATTTTTATTTCCGGTGCCACTGACCGGATCTGACGACTCCTTTAATTTCGGCGGCCCATTCAATTTGCACCCCGCGGACCGGTGCCGCGTTGTGGCTCTCAAGATCGAAGGTTCCGCTCGCGGCTCCCCGCTGGATACGCTTCAGATAGCGTTTACCCTCCGCGGTCCTGACCGCGGCCTCCCAGCCGATGAGATCCTCGATATTGGCGCCCTGCCGCCAGCAAATAATCACATCGCCCGGATCGTAGCGCGGCCACATGCTGTCGCCCTCGACATGGAAAGCGATCGCATCCGCCGGGACCGGAAACGGAACCTCGATGGTGTAGAGACCCGCGGCCGGGATTTGGCCGAACTCCGGCTGAATTTCCGCGCCGGCGCCAATGCGCCCAGCCACGCGGACGAGATTGCCGGACGCCGGGTCTCCAGCGCCCTCAAGCAGCCACGCCGCGCTCGTTTGCAACACCGGGGCAAGCGCGATCAGGGTTTCGGTCGTGATCCCGCGCCGGTCGTTGTTCTTGACCGCTCGTTTCAAATTGCGAATGGCGTCAGGCCTTTTGGCGGCGAGCGATGCGGCATGGGCGGAGAGGCCCAGAGCCTGTAGCCGGCTTTCGATACGAGCGAGAACGTCGTCAAGTTTCATAGCGGTAGAGTAACCGCATAAAAAAAGAAACGCATTCGGTAAATTCACCTTGACATGTACGGTATTTCTACCGTACATGAGCCGGGTGGAACGGCTTTCTCGCCGCTCCGCTCGACACAGCAAGGAGATTTTGCAGTGAATGTCGCCACGGAAATCCATAAATCGCGTTGGACCGGCGAGCGAATTGCCCGCCTCGGGTTCCTACTTGGCCTTGGCTGGGACGCCAAACGCGTCGCCGCGGACCCCATCATCGCTTCGACCCCCAACAATGTGCACCGGCAGGCGCAAAGGTTTGGCCTTGCGTTTCGCGCGGCGGCGGCCGCCCTTTCGTTGCATCTGCCGCCCGATGCCACAAGGAATATCGAGACGGCAGCAGCCAAGCGCAGCCTTACCCGCGAAGCGATGATTTGCATTTTGCTTCTCGAAGTCGCCGGCGATCCCAACCTCCTCGAAAATATTCTCGACGACGGAGCTTGAGCATGGCTTTCGAAATATTGGACAGCCGCTACGAAGCACCGCTTTTCGGCGAGCGCGAAACCCTGCCGCCAGTGTGGGACGCCGACCTGGTCGGCAAAAGGCTCGTGCAAGCCTTTGTCACCCTCGACCGCCTGCCAAGGGTGCGCGGCCCCCGCAGACCCGGCGGTCATTGGCCCCGCACGCTCACCGAATGGGCCGATCAATTGGCCCAGGCGGAGCTCGAAGAAAGCGAACGCCGGACGCGCCAGCAAGCCGCCAATCGCATCGTGATCCGCCCGAGCGCTGCCCAAATTACCCAGATGGAAATGGCGTTCGAATGGTTGTGCGAATTGCGCGTCGAGGATTTCGGCATGGCGCTTGTCACGACCCTTTGGGCGTTGCGCAGCGCGCGCGGAAGATCGATCAAGAAGCTCTGCGCCGAAAAGCAATGGGCGCCGCACACTTTCTTTCGCAAGCGGGCGAAGGCCTTGGAAAGCCTGGCGCAAGCCCTCAACGCGCGCGGCGTGCCGGTTTTTTAGGAGAGCAAAGCTTTCGACCGCGAGCTTGGTCACGAAGTGCTGTGCCGCCTCGGTCATTACCGCGCGCACGAAAATCCCCGCTCGCGCAGACGCCGGACAAGATCGAGCGTTTTATACGCCGCGATGCCGCCGCCGATGATGAGGAAAATGCGTTGTTCGGGCAAAATGGACATTACGTTGGGACCTTGCATATTGGAAAGTGCTGGCGCCGGTCAGCCAAATTTGAATGAGCATTGCTATGTGAGCGTCAGAAAAGGCAGGGATTTGCTGTTTCACAGCCGTGTCTCATGTTTGAATTTCGGCTTGTGACCGATACTGTTGAAAAACTCGATTTTTAGCCGCGATCACAATTCTTAAGGTAGAAGGAGGACTTTAGGAAGAAAGCGCCAAAGGTCCGGCCGAAAGGCTAACTTTTCTGTGTGTGGCCACCGTAGCGAATTGGTGATGGCAACGCGTGGCGCTAAAAGTCAGTCCGGAAAGTTGATTATTGATTACAGAGTCTTCTGAGCATGAGCCGGATCGAGGCGAGACGCAAGAATGCCAGGGCATTGCGGGTGAGATTTTCAAAGTCCTTGGCCAGTCGCCGGCATCGGTTGAACCAGGCGAAGGTGCGTTCGACAACCCAACGCTGGGGGAGAACCTCGAAGCCTTTGGCGTGATCCGGCCGTTTGACGATTTCGATTTCGAGGTGCGGAAGCGCTTTGGCCAAAGCCTTTTGAAAGACCGGCCCTTGATATCCGCCATCGGCAAAGAGCTTTTGCAAAAACGGATACATGCCGAACAGGGTCGAGAGAACGAGCATGCCTCCATCGCGGTCTTGAATATCGGCCGGATGCACGATCGCCTGAAGCAGGAGCCCTAAAGTATCGACGAGGATATGGCGCTTTTTGCCGTTGATTTTCTTGCCTGCATCGTAGCCCGGTGGGTCGATACAGCGCCCCCTTTTTCGGCGCTTTTCACGCTCTGGCTGTCGATGATCGCGGCGGTGGGGCTGGCCTCTCGCCCGATTTGTTCACGGCACTTCACATAAAGCGCATGATGGATAGTCTCCAACGTGCCGTCGTAGGTCCACAGGTCGAAATAATCGTAGAGCGTGCTCTTCGGCGGCAGGTCCTTGGGCACGTAGCGCCATTGGCACCCCGTGCTCAGCACGTACATGATCCCATTCACAACTTCGCGCACATCGACCTTGCGCTTGCGGCCACCATGTTTGGCCGCGGGAATCAGCGGCCCGATATGCCGCCATTCTTCATCCGTCAGGTCGCTCGGATAGCGCAGCTTGTCACGATTGTATTTCGGGCGGTTTGCGGTCGTCCACATCGGCGGCCCCTCCTCGAATCAGGCCGCCATCCTTGAATCACAACCGATTCATCAGATTCAACTTCTTTTCGGACGGACACTAAGTGCCTTGCATGATCAAAGTCCGTTTTTCTAACTTCGCTCATTTTCTGAGTTTTTCAACAGTATCGACCCTAAGCGATCAGTAGGATTAGCCTGGCTCAGTTCCATGAAGGATGGAAACCTGACATTCCATTTAGCCGGGTCGATGACGCATCCGCTGCCTGCGCTAGCGAAATCCTTAGAAATTGGTATTCTCCGGCTACCGACACGTCATGCCAATGAGTGACAATGACTTCTCGTTATTCTTCGAGCGTTCCTGCTCGTCGTTTCACCCGCGGGCTCTGAAATGACCCAGATCTCACCGCAGCTGGTTATCATGGCCTTAGAGCGGTGCGAAACCACCGCATTCGAAAAATATGCACAAACTGTGTTCTGCGCGGTCCTAGGTCCGCAATTCAAGCCTTTGGGAGGACACAAAGACGGAGGCGCTGATGGCTTTTTAGATTCCGATATTCACGAAGAAGTATCAAAACCCACTTCATTCTTCCAGGCATCCACAGAGATTGATTCAGGCAACAAGATCCGTAAGACAATCGAGCGATTAATTGAAGTTAGAAGGGAGCCTAAAACATTGTATTATGCGACGTCACGCCAAGTACGACACATCGACAGGCTCCAGGTTTCGTTATCTGAACAACTAGAAGCGAACATTAGGATATACGACGCGCAATTTTTTGTACAGCATGCAAACTATAGCGGCGACATCGTGGCCGCGTTCCAAACGTTCCTTCGCCCTTCAATTGCATTTCTCGCAGAGACGTTTGGTCCTTCATTCCCTTCCAAAAACACACTTCAAGATGCCCAAGTTGTTTCAGCGTTTCTTGGTCAGGAGCTGGAAAGACGCCTTGGTACAACGAAAACTTTGCATGGTGTATGCGACGCGCTAATCCTTTGGGCTTTGGAGGGGACAGACCCTGCTACCGAGGCGCTGATGAGTGAGGAAGAAATTGTAGCGAAAGTCGAGAATGTCATTCCGACCACGAAACAATTTTTCAAAGGTGAAGTTCGCACGCGCCTCCGCCATCTCTCGTCCAAATCTGACGGCGGGCGTCGGGTTAATATTTACAAAAAAAGTGGACGATACTGCTTACCATTCGAGAGCCGCTCCGTCATCCTTGAGCATACAATTCAGGATGAAGCGCTCAAAGCTGCGGTAAGCGAAGGCTTTAGAATGAGAATATTAGAGGCAAGCAATGCAGCATACGGCTCTAACGTTATTAACACCATAACAAACGCATTGCATTGTATAATTGAGGCTGTATTTGAACGGCAAGGGTTCGGTGCTTCCTGTCATTTTCTTAGCGATCCAGACAAAATGGACAGTCTGTTGGACAACAGATCTATTGTTGAGATCGCAGAGGATCAGCTAAAACTATCAGGACTAAATATCAATAAACATAAGGGTATTTTAAATGTAACGAAAACGGTTATTCGACAGGTTTTTTATCAACCATCTGAGTCAGAACGGACTTATTGCGCTAGACTTTCAAGGACATATGTTCTTCTATTTATAATAAGAAATACTCCAGAAATTATCAACTATTTCAACACGATGTCAAAACATTTCATCCTTTACATAGGCTCAGATCTCATAGTAAGAGCTATTTCGGAGTATTATCTACCCCAATCGGATCAAATGACGGTCAATGCATTCAAGATTTTATGGCAGGCGGGATCGAAGCTGATTTTGACGGAAGCGATGCTAGAAGAAGTTCACAGCCACATCTTCGCGTCGCATCTAGAATACAATAACTATTATATGGATATAGATTTCTTAGTTGACGAAGTGCTTGCATCGCAAAGCGATCGTATTCTAATTAGAGCGTATTACTATTCAAAATTCGACGATGGGAATCCAAACAGACCTCGTACCTGGACACAGTATATCAATAATTTTTTATCGTCAGCAAAGCTGTTTGGGGCAACCTCAACAGCTAGCATGCGGTCATTACGGGATACGCTTTGTCAACGATTTGGCTTTGAATACGAGGCACAAAGCGAAATCAGTAGCGGGGTGGATACTGATGAGCTTAGAACACTCGCAAATCAAATTAAAAGCACGCGGCGAAGTACCAAACACGAAAGGCTCTCCGAAAACGATGCTTTGTTAATCCTGCGAATTGACTCAATGAGGCGGTCTAAGGAAAATTCGAGCGGAAATCCTTAGAGTCCGTCCAAGAACATCAGGAAGGATTACAGAGTTTTCTGAGCATGAGGCGGATTGAGGCAAAGCGCAAGAAAGCGAGCGCTTTGACATTCAGATTTTCCCAATCCTTGGCGAGCCGGCGACATCGATTGAGCCAAGCAATCGTGCGTTCGACGATCCAACGTTTTGGTAGGACGGCGAAACCCTTGGCCCGATCGGAACGTTTGACGATTTCGATGTCGAGTTGGGGCAGGATTTTGCCAACGGCCTTGTGAAAGATCGGCCCTTGATAAGCGCTGTCGGCGAACAGCTTCTTCAAGAAAGGAAACAGGCCAAACAGCGTGGCCAGCAGAAGAACGCCTCCGTCGCGATCTTGAATGTCGGCGGCATGCACGATGGCATGCAGCAGCAATCCCTCGGTGTCGGCGAGAATGTGCCGCTTCTTGCCCTTGATCAGCTTGCCGGCGTCGAACCCAGGTGGATCGATGCAGGCCCCCCTTTTTCGGCGCTTTTCACGCTCTGACTGTCGATGATCGCGGCGGTAGGGCTGGTGTCGCGGCAGGCTTGCTCGCGACACGCTTCGTAAAGCGCGTGGTGCATGCGATCCAGGGTGCCGTCATAGATCCATAAATCGAGATAGGCGAACACCGTGCTCTTCGGCGGCAGGTCTTTCGGAATCGCCCGCCATTGGCATCCCGTCGAGAGCACATACATGATCCCGTTGACGATCTCGCGAAGGTTCACCCGGCGCTTGTTGCCGCCACCCTTGGCCGGCGGGATCAGCGGTTCGATCAGCGACCATTCAGCGTCAATCAGATCACTCGGATAACGCAGCTTGTCGCGATTGTAGCGCACGCGGTTTTCCTTCGTCCACATCGGCGGTCCCTCCTCGAATCAGGCCGCCATCCTTAAATCACAAATGATTCATCCAATTCAATATGTTTCTGGACGGACACTTACGGTTACAAGACATGGTATCTCACTCAAGATGTCGTATCAGGAGTAGCCGCCAGTAAATGTTTTCCAAACAGGAGGGGAAACAAGTACGTGATGCGTCCAGAATTTATTCTTAATTATATAGCGTACAATCCGACGAATGCTCAGGTTCAGGAAAGTCTTCACACTATTTTCCCATCAGTATTAGGTATTAGGTTGGGATCACGGCTGGATGCAAGAACGCTCGAAAATGTTCTATTGAAAATAAGAGAGGCGTATCAGGTTGATTCCGCAAGGGCCTCTGCAATTGTCGCAGAACATGCCGATGCGCTAAAGTCAGACCGGATGAGGGATTTCGCTCTAAAATACCGGAGCGGACGAGGTTCATCGTCCGCTTAGGCGCAACTTGCCCCATGCCGGGCTCCGCAGCCGAACAAGGTTTCCTGGCTAAATCAAGTAGGGCAGACTGCAAATGTCCGACGTCCTCACCCATCCATCTTCAATGCCGCGATAAAAGCTTCCTGAGGAATCTCGACCTTGCCGAATTGCCGCATCTTCTTCTTGCCGGCCTTTTGCTTTTCCAAAAGCTTGCGCTTGCGGGTGACGTCGCCGCCATAGCATTTCGCGGTCACATCCTTGCGCAGCGCCCGGACCGTTTCGCGCGCGATGATCTTGCCGCCGATCGCCGCCTGGATTGGAATTTGAAACATGTGCGGCGGGATGAGTTCCTTCAGCTTCTCGACCATGGCGCGGCCCCGCGTATCGGCGCGGTCGCGATGAACCAGCATGGAGAGCGCATCCACCGGCTCGGCGTTGACCAAAATCGACATCTTCACGAGATCGCCTGGACGATAACCGGTTATTGCATAGTCGAAACTCGCATAGCCCTTCGAGATCGATTTTAACCGGTCGTAGAAATCGAACACGACTTCATTGAGCGGCAAATCATAAGATGCCATCGCGCGCTTGCCGGCGTAGCTCAAATCGGCCTGGACCCCGCGCCGCTCCTGGCAGAGTTTTAAAACCGCGCCGAGATAATCGTCTGGCGTTAAGATCGTCGCACGGATCCAGGGTTCCTCGATGGTCTCGATCTTGGTTGGATCGGGCATGTCGGCCGGATTATGCAGTTCCATCACATCCCCGCCGCTTTTCAGAATCCGGTAGATGACGGAAGGCGCGGTCGCGATCAGATCGAGATTGAACTCGCGCTCCAACCGCTCTTGAATGATTTCGAGATGCAGGAGACCCAGAAATCCGCAGCGGAAACCAAAGCCAAGCGCTGCCGAACTCTCCATTTCGTAGGAAAAGCTCGCATCGTTCAAACGAAGCCTTCCCATTGCCGCGCGAAGATCGCCGAAATCCGCGGCATCGACCGGAAACAGCCCGCAGAAAACCACCGGCTGCGCGGGCTTGAAGCCGGGCAGCGCTTGCGCGCACGGGCGGCGGGCGTCGGTGATCGTGTCGCCGACCCTTGTGTCGGCGACCTCCTTGATCTGCGCCGTGATGAAGCCGACTTCGCCAGGTCCGAGCTCGGCAACATCCTGCATCTTCGGCCGGAACACCCCAATTTTGTCGATCTCGTACTGGGCATTCGTTCCTATCATCTCGATCTTTTGATGTTTCCTGAGCGTGCCGTCGATGACGCGCACAAGCACGACGACGCCGAGATAGGCGTCGTACCAGGAATCGACCAGCAGCGCCTTTAAGGGCGCGCTGTCGTCCCCCTGCGGCGGCGGCAGGCGGGCAACAATCGCCTCCAGGACTTGATCGACGCCCTGCCCGGTCTTCGCCGAAATGAGCACGGCCTGCGCGGCATCGAGCCCGATCACATCCTCGATCTGCTGTTTGATGCGCTCGGGCTCGGCGGCGGGCAGATCGATCTTGTTCAAAACAGGCACGATCTCATGGCCGGCATCGAGCGCGTGATAGACATTGGCGAGCGTCTGCGCCTCGACGCCTTGGCTCGCGTCCACCACCAGCAGCGAGCCTTCGCAGGCTTTGAGCGAACGCGACACTTCATAGGCGAAATCGACGTGGCCCGGGGTGTCCATCAAATTCAGAATATAAGTCTTGCCATCGTGCGCCTTGTATTCGAGGCGCACCGTCTGCGCCTTGATGGTAATACCGCGCTCGCGCTCGATATCCATCGAATCGAGCACCTGCTCGACCATATCCCGCTCGGAGATCGTACCGGTGGCCTGGATGAGACGGTCGGCGAGGGTGGATTTGCCATGGTCGATATGGGCGACAATGGCAAAATTGCGGATGTTTTCGAGTGCATGCCTGGTCATAGGGCCGGGATAGCAGGCCCTCGCCGCGAAGGGAACCCGTCAATCGCTTCGCCGCCCTTCGCCGTGCTAACGCCGGATCGCCCGTTTCTTTTCCTTGTGGTCAGGGGTTTGGGGTCCAAGCGGCCCAACTCGCCCCGCAAGCGCCGGTGCGCGTAGGCCTAGGCGCAATCTATGCCGCCCCGGTTCATTTAACGGCTCCATGTGCACCCTTCGGTGCCCGCGCACAGGGCCTTGCCCGCTCCCTCCGCGCGCGGCATTCCCGGTGGCCTGAACGGATTGCACTTCGGCTGGCCGGTCGCGATGTTCACCATCGTTGCCTGGGTGCAGCGCGCGGGATTCTCTTCGAACGATCCGCCTTCGATAGAAATATTCGAACCGCTGTCCCTTGTATGAAACAGCGTGCCGTGAATCCTGCTGCCCGAGATGGACACTTTCCCTTTGTTCGCCACCTCGATGGTCTGGTTCCAGACTTCCGAATCCCGGATATCGAGCGAACTGCCGGGCCCAAGCGCGGCGAGCACAGCGAGTTGCAAAACCGAGCGTTCGACGCGCACTTTTGCGTTCCGGCCGAAGATGCCGATTTCATTGATGGTTGAATTCTCGATGGTCAAATCCGAGTTATCGCCAACATAGATCTGCCAGGCGATGGGCCCGAGTTGGACATCCTTTAGGGTCAACCGATCGCTGATCTGGCGATTCTGCAAGCCGGCCTTGAGGCCATCCAGTGTTTCTCGCGAACCAATCACAAAATACGAGATCTTGAGTTCGCCGGTTGTGGCGGCCTGCGCTCCGTTACCAATAATCGTGAGCGCCGAGGCGGGCTTGACCTCGATACCAATTCCGGGTTGGGCGTCATCAACCTGCAGCGACCAACCCACTTCCAAACCGGCTCCGGCACCGGTCCGCCACGAGAACGGAGCGTTTATGTGCGGCAGCTTCAAGGTCCCCTTGGCGCCACCCGCGTCTAGCCAGAGACCGGCTCGCGTGCCGGCTCCACTAATTTTTGCGGACGACGAGTCATGGATGTAGATCTCGGTCGGAACTCGCGTCGTATCGGCGATGGTCAACTTGGCGGAATTCGTTGAGATTGGCGAGGAGCCAAGCCTCTTCCTCGACGAGCGACGAGCCGGTCGCCTCGAAGGATGACCGGCCTTTGGCGTTATAGCTCATGTAGACGCTGCCTTTGCCGCGATCCGGGGATTTCTGGGTACGAAACTCGACGTAGTCCAGCTTGATCGTCGCGTCGTCCTTCGAAGTGATCGAGCGTTGCTGACTGAACTCATTGTCGACCGCGAACACGGCCCGCTCTTCCGGCCGGCCCTGGATCCATAACGTCGCGCCATCCCGCACGATGATGTTGCCGCTGACGACCAAGCGCCCGCCTTTATGCCCGGTATAGTCGAAGTGCAGGACGGCATTGCCTGTCACGGTCAAGTCGCCGCCGATAGTGCAGTCCTCGCTTATCGTCACAGGGCCGCTCACCGTCATCGGCTGTCGCGGATCGCAATCGCGGCCGCCGGCAGGTGCGACGGGCGCGGGGGCGGCAACCGAGCCGGCGGAGCCTGTCGCTGGCAGCCCGAGTTTCGTCAGGAGCGTGTCAAGAATTTTCTCAGCGTCCTCGATGTTCCCGCTTTTGAGCAGCTTATCGACTTGTTGCATGCTATCCTGGAGCGGGGACACATCCCCACCGGACTCGTGGAGCTTTGTAGCGCCAGCACCAATCTGACTTATTTTGGCTTGAATCCGGCTGGCGGTGGCTTCCGAAGGTGCGGAGTTTTCCGCGGATAGCGCGTTCAAACAGCGCCAAGGTGCTACCAGGATCAAACAAGACAATGCAATGGCGAGGGCGTTGGCTAGGATCGCGGTTCTCGTCTTGTTGAGCTTGGTGATCATTTTGGCCTCGATAAATAGGTGATTTCGGTTTTGCGGGAATTTTCCTCGTCCCGCACCAATGTACCCTCGGCCCAGTTGGTAAACACACGCGGCAGCCCTGGACCACAAATCGTATTTGTCAGTTCTCAGGAAACAGTTCAACTCGCGCTTCCACGACACCGTCAAACGTCTGTTCATCGAAATGCGGAGCTGGTACCAGCGTCTCGCGTACGTTCAGATCGGACAAGCAATGCGCATGATCCTCTGCCTACAGACTGGGCTCAATCCCGGAGAGTGTTAACCAATCATAGATGATGCCATTTCCAGCAACCGCGCGTCGTTTCCGTTGACGTGAAAAGTGGCGAAGAGGCGCATGGTGAGTTCCAACATAAGCAGGGAACGCGTTACAACGACACATCTGCGTTTGAAGCGGGCAAACCAGTGACGTTGGCGGCTATTGTTTTGCTCGATACGATAAGTCTGATCCTTGCCGATGTAATGCCGCCCGGCCGGCAAAGCGCTGTCGTAAGGCTGATAATCGTCAGTGCAATAGAGCAGGATTTTCCAGGACTTCAGTCGTTCGAGCAGGCGGTCTAACGTGGCCCGATCACGATGCCCGCATTCCCAGTCAATGAGCTGTCCTGTACCTGGACAATAAGCCTTCCATATCCAGATTTTGCAGGCCTTTTTTTAAGAAAATGCCACATTTCATCGAGCTCGACGACCGCAGCGCCTTCTCCGGCCGGGACTGGCTTGGGTGCGTTCTTGAGGGCAAACGTCTTGATCCATTTAAGGACGGCGGGGGGTGAAACGCCAAAAAGCCGCGCTATGCGCCGTTGCGATAAGCCGCTGAGGTAGAGCCACACGGCAAGAGCCAGAACCGGCTGGCTGTGTCCGCGCCGGGGCTTGTCGATAAAATTGTAGCCGCATTCCTTGCACTTGTAGCGCTGCTGCCCCTGCATAAAGCCGTTCTTCACGCATCGTTCGCAGCCGCATTGATAGCACCCAATCATCTCCGCCTCCCCTTTGGGTCAGAAAGGGAAAGCGTAGGAAGGGAATTACCTATGAATGGTTAACACTCTCCAATCCCGACACCCTGTAAACCGGCCTTGTGCGCGAGCGCAAGCCAAAGTGACCGCTGTGACACGGCGCGCGCGAGACCCGTGGGCGCGGGGTCTGAGGACTGGGGTCCAATTGTCTTCCTTTGCGAATAGAATGAAGAAAGAAATGCGCCAATTTCCTCCCGCCAAGATTGGGATAACATAGACATTTCTGGCGCGTTTCCGATTTTCTTTTGGCGAGGGCACACGAACCGATTGTGGCGCCTTCACATCGGTGCGGCGTGAGGCCACTGGCTACTATATTCAAAAAGCCGCATTATCTGACTCAATCATGATCGTTTTCGAGGACAGGAGTCCGGTGTCCAAAATTTAACCCGAAAAGCGGCCCTACGCTGGAACCCGCCCACCCGAGAGGATATTGCCGCATGACGCATTTCGATAAACCTTTGCTGCTCGTGGCCGCGGCCAATTTCTTTGTGGCGTTTGTTGCTGTTAGCGCTGGCGCAGAGACAGTGACTGCTCCGGACGCCCGGCTTGTCCGGCTAGAGGCGCAAATCGCGGCTGTGCAAAATGGTATTCGCATCGCCCAAGGTTATGGGCGCCCGCCGGGCGAAATCGGCGAGCCCGGGGATGTCCCCTACGCGGGGGAGCAGCAGGACGCGACGCAACAGGGTTCCGCGGGTCTCGTTGTCCGGATCGGGCGGCTCGAAAGTCAGATGCGGCAGATCAGCGGGCAAATCGAACAGATGCAGTTTGAGACCAGCAGACTCGCGGAGCAACTCAAAAAGTTCCAGGAGGACGTTGATTTCCGTTTTCATGAGGGCGGCCCCCAGGGCGCTCCCACAGCCAAACCCGCGCAGAAGCGCGGCGACGCATCCGAAACCCAAATCAATGGATATGGCCGGGACTCGCCGCAAAGTGTTGCAGCCGCCCCCTCTTCCGGCGCGAACCGGCGTGGCGACGCTTTCGATCCATCCCAAAATCCTGGCGCCCCAGGAGAACCCCGCCCGCTAGGAGGTCTCAGTCTTGGCGCGAGCACAAATTCGGTAGGCGGGCGACCCAATGAGAGCGCTCCAGCGGACCTCGGCCGAAATGAACCGGGCGCACCGCTCGATCTCTCCAATGGCCATTCCCCCATGGCAGGACCGCCACCAGCTACGCCAACGCCGCCGATGGCCCCCGCCGCAGTCCGGACCTCCGGCATTACCACCCCGGCCGGCACGGTTAGCGCCGCAGCACCCAATCCCGCGAAAGAGGAATTCGAGATTGCTTTGAGCTATTTCAAACAAAGAGAATATGAAAACGCCGAAAAGGGCTTTGCCGGATTTCTTGAAAAAATCCCAAAAACAAATTGGCTTCCGACGCCATCTATTATCTCGGCGAAAGCTTCTACCAGCGGGGCCGGCACCCCGAGGCGGCGGAACAATATCTAAGGATATCGACCCAATACGCCAATTCGCCACGCGCACCACAAGCCCTCTTGCGCCTCGGCCAGTCACTGAGTAGCCTTGGCGCCAAGGAACAAGCCTGCGCGGCCTACGGCGAAATCGCGCGGAAATATCCTAATGCACCGGCCCAGATCAAGACCGGCGCCGAACGGGAAGCCAAGCGCGCCGAATGCTGATGCCGCTGCGGGATGGACTTGATCCGGCTAAGCCTTGCGCAAACGTTGCGCACGAGCGCAGCGCCGGGTTTGCCAAAGACTTGGCCCAATTCTCCACCGCGGACTTCGCTGCTCTTTTCGGCCCCTGGGAGGCTGCGCGAGGAATCGTGCTTGGCGTCTCGGGCGGCCCCGATTCGGTCGCCCTAATGTTGCTCGCGGCGGATTGGGCGCGGGTGCGGGCCACTCCACCGCTTTATGTCGCGACCGTCGACCACGGTATGCGCAAGGACTCGCGCGGCGAAGCCGAAATGGTCGCCCGCTGGGCCGCCAGGCTTGCACTGCCGCACGCCATTCTGGTCTGGGATGGAGTCAAGCCGGCGTCCAGAATTTCAGGAGCGCGCCCGCGAGGCCCGCTATGAACTGTTGTTCGCATATGCGGCCAGGAATGGCGCCGATCACGTCATGACCGCGCATCATGCCGATGATCAAGCCGAAACGATTCTGTTCCGGCTGCTGCGCGGCAGCGGCATTTCCGGGCTTTCCGGCATGGCACGGTCAAGCGAACGCAACGGGCTGGTCCTTGCGCGGCCCTTGCTTTCCCATGCCAGGGCCGACCTCGTCGCTTTATGCAAATCGCGGGCGCAGCCTTTTTTCGACGATCCATCGAACCACAATCCTGCCTATGCGAGGACCCGGATGCGGCGCCTCGGCGGCTTGCTTGCGGAGGACGGTTTTGGCGCCGCCGCCTTGCTTAGACTCGGCCGCCGGGCGGCAAGAGCGGACGCCGCTCTTGCCGCCCGCGCCTGCGCCGTCCGCTCGGGTCTCGCCGCACGGCGCAATTCGGACGGATTTCGGGCGGACATTTCGGCGCTCGTCGGCGAGCCGGAAGAAATACTTTTACGATTTCTTGCCGATGAAATAAAATTGATCAATGGTTGCAGGCCGGTCCGTCTCGACCGCCTCGAAGCTCTTGTACCACGGTTTGGTGATGCGTTGCGCGCAGGGATCACCTTCGCAGCAACCTTGGGCGGAGCGGTGTTGCGGCTGCAAAGCAACCATATTCTTGTCATTGCGAGGGAAGGGGTGCGCGGCCGCCCATCCAAGCAAACCCGCCCGGAATCTTGAAGCAGGGGCGAGAACTTAATGTAAGGCTCACTTGGGCGTGATGTTAAGACTCACTTGGCAAGCAGCCAAACCAGGCCTACATTGCAGAGACGCCCAATTCGCAGCGGGTGCCATATCAACCAGTGACGGCCTTTGGGCCGAAACGATGTTTAGCGGGAAAGAAGATGAATCCGAATTTCCGGAATTTCGCCCTTTGGGTGATCATTATCCTGCTCGTCGTCGCGCTCGTCATGCTGTTTCAAAATCCTGGGCAGCGAGTTCCGTCGCAAGACATCGCCTTTAGCCAGCTTTTGAATGAGGTTGACCAAGGCCATGTCCGCGAGGTCACGATCGCAGGCAACGAAATCACGGGTCATTTCACCGACAATCGTGCCTTTGCGACCTATGCGCCAAACGACCCGACGCTGGTCCAGAGCCTTTACAAGAAAAACGTGTCGATCGCGGCCAAGCCTCCGTCGGAAAACACCAATTGGTTGATGACCCTTCTCGTCAACGGGCTGCCGCTGATTGCCATCCTCGGCATTTGGATCTTTCTGTCCCGGCAAATGCAGGGCGCCGGCGGCAAGGCCATGGGATTTGGCAAGTCCAAGGCGAAACTCCTGACCGAGGCGCATGGGCGGTATACTTTCGAGGACGTCGCCGGGGTCGACGAGGCCAAGGAAGACCTCCAGGAAATTGTCGAATTCCTGCGCGATCCGCAACGCTTCCAGAAGCTTGGCGGGCGAATCCCGCGCGGCGTTTTGCTTGTTGGCCCGCCCGGGACCGGCAAGACGCTGCTTGCGCGCGCCATCGCGGGGGAAGCCAATGTGCCCTTCTTTACGATTTCCGGATCGGATTTCGTGGAAATGTTCGTCGGCGTCGGCGCGAGCCGCGTCCGCGACATGTTCGAGCAGGCCAAGAAGAACTCGCCTTGCATCGTCTTCATCGATGAAATAGACGCCGTTGGCCGGCATCGCGGTGCCGGCCTCGGGGGGGGCAACGACGAACGCGAGCAGACCTTGAACCAGCTCCTCGTCGAGATGGATGGCTTCGAGCCCAACGAGAGCATCATTATAATCGCGGCGACGAACCGTCCCGACGTGCTCGATCCTGCGCTGCTCCGCCCCGGCCGCTTCGACCGCCAGATTGTCATATCGAACCCCGATATCGTCGGGCGTGAGCGCATCCTTAAGGTGCATGTCCGCAAGGTGCCTCTCGCACCGGACGTCGATTTGCGGACGGTCGCGCGGGGGACGCCTGGATTTTCTGGCGCCGACCTCATGAATCTCGTCAACGAAGCGGCCTTGCTGGCGGCAAGGCGCACCAAGCGTTTCGTCACCATGTCCGAGTTCGAGGATTCGAAAGACAAGATCATGATGGGCGCTGAGCGCCGCACCATGGTCATGACCGAGCAAGAGAAAATGCTCACCGCCTATCACGAGGGCGGGCACGCGATCGTCGCCCTCAATGTTCCGGCCACCGACCCGGTACATAAAGCGACCATCATTCCGCGCGGGCGAGCCCTCGGAATGGTCATGCAGCTCCCCGAACGCGACAAGCTTTCGATGAGCTACGAGCAGATGACATCGCGGCTCGCGATCTGCATGGGCGGCCGGGTTTCCGAGGAAATCATCTTCGGGAAGGATAAGATCACGTCAGGCGCGCAATCCGACATCGAACAGGCGACCAAGCTCGCCCGCGCCATGGTGACGCGCTGGGGCTTCTCCGACGAGCTTGGCACCGTCATGTATGGCGAAAATCAGGAGGAAGTGTTTCTCGGCTATTCCATGGGGCGGCAGCAAACCATCTCTGAGGCCACCGCCCAGAAAATCGACGCGGAAGTGCGCCGCCTGGTGGAGGCGGGTCTCGCCGAAGCCACAAGGATCATTACCGAAAAGCGCGAAGATCTCGAGACTCTTGCCAAAGGTCTTCTCGAATATGAGACTCTTACCGGCGTAGAGATTGTAGAGCTTTTGAAGGGGCATGCTCCGGTGCGCGACGTCAGCGACGACCATGAACCGCCGTTGCGTGGCTCTCCCGTCCCGACCACTGGCGTCGTGCGGCCAAAGCCTGGTCCCGAGCCAGGCGGATTGGAGCCGCAGCCGCAAGCGTGAGCCGCACCTTCCCGCCCGGCGAGGCGATACGGTTGCACCGCGTGTGTTTTCCGCGTTATGACAGACGCGGAAAACACGCTTTTCGGCCAGCGGTTTGCTCAATTTGGGCTTGCGGGCGAGCCGGAGGCGCCTTGTGGAAGCCATTTGGATTGAGGGCGGCATTCCGGCTTGCGGCGTACCCGGGTAGAAGAGTCGGCTAGGGCGGGCTCTGCCGCACGGCAAAAAAGCCCTCCTGCTCTTCCGAGTTCCAGAAGGGGAGAGGTTTCCGATGGCCCGGCAATGCCAGCGCTATCGGCGCCGGCTTCAAATCGTCTGATTATACGCCCCGACTTCCGGATTCTCGCGCAGGATTTTATCGACCGCCGCAAACATCTCGCGCATCCGCGCCTCCGAGACCGGGCTCTCGACCACGACCACTAGTTCCGGCTTGTTCGAGGACGCGCGAACAAGCCCCCACGTGCCGTCCTGCACGGTTACGCGCACGCCATTGACGGTGACGAGATCGCGAATTTTTTGGCCCGTGAAAACATCGCCCCTCGCCTGCATCGCCTTGAAGCGTTCCGTCACCCTATCGGCAACGCCATATTTTGTCTCGTCGTCGCAATGCGGCGACATTGTTGGCGAACCCCAGGTTTTGGGCAGCGCCCCATAAAGCTCCGCCATCGATTTTCCCGGGTTGCGGTCGAGCATTTCCACGATCTGGATAGCGGAGACAATTCCATCGTCATAGCCGCGCCCTATCGGGGCGTTGAAGAAATAATGTCCGGATTTTTCGAAGCCCGCGAGCGCCTTAAGATCGGTAACACGGCGTTTGATGTATGAATGCCCGGTCTTCCAATAATCGGCCTTGGCACCTTGCGCGAGAAGTTGCGGATCGGTCGCGAAAAGGCCCGTCGATTTAACATCGACAACAAAAGTCGATCCGGGGTGGAGTTTTGCGAGATCCCGCGCGAGCATGACGCCGATTTTATCGGCGAAAATCTCCTCACCATGATTATCGACGACGCCGCAGCGATCGCCGTCGCCGTCAAAACCGAGGCCGACGTCGGCGCCGCTTTCGCGCACTTTGGCGGCCATCGCATGCAGCATATGTAGGTCTTCGGGATTCGGGTTATAGTGCGGAAAGGTGAAATCGAGCTCGGTATCGAGGGGCACGACCTCGCAGCCGATCATCTCCAACACCTTTGGCGCAAAGGCCCCAGCGGTGCCATTGCCGCACGCGGCAACCACTTTCAGCTTGCGGGCGATCTTTGGCCTTTTGACGAGGTCGGCAATATAGAGGGCGGGGAAATCGTTGACGAAGCGATAGGAACCCCCATCCGCGTAGCGGAATTTTCCCTGAAGAACGATATCGCGCAAGCGGCCCATCTCATCTGGGCCAAAAGTTACCGGCCGTTGGGTGCCCATTTTCACGCCGGTCCAGCCATTGTCGTTGTGCGAGGCGGTCACCATGGCGACCGCCGCGACGTCAAGTTCGAATTGCGCGAAGTAGGCCATCGGCGACAGCGCGAGGCCGATATCGTGAACCTTTATGCCCGCCGCCATAAGGCCAACAGTCAACGCATGTTTGATCGACGCCGAATAGGCACGGAAATCGTGGCCGGTCACAACTTCGGGCGCAACGCCCATGTCATGGATGAGGGTTCCAAGGCCCAGCCCCAAGGCCTGGACGCCCATAAAATTGATTTCCTGTTCAAAAAGCCAGCGCGCGTCATATTCGCGAAACCCGGCCGGCTTCACCATCGGGGCGCTTTCATAGGCGTAGGTATTGGTCTCTAATCGCGCCACGGGCTTGGGAAACATGATTTGTCCTTGGGTAAAGGGTTGGCCAGCAAAATGCCTTCACCTATGCGTGTACCGCGCCAAACACCGTCTGGCGCGGTACACGCACACAGCGATCCGTCTATTGTTGCTTGGCGATGATCTTATCCTTGATCGCAGCGTAGACGGCGGGAGGAATGATGTTTTTTTGCACCAGCTCGTCCTTGCCCTTGTAGGGACGGTTCTTGATGATATTGGCGGCGCGGACATCGCCGACCCCTTTGAGCGCGCGCAGCTCCTCCTCGGTTGCCGTATTGATGTCGAGGAGTTGCATGTTGGCAGGTTTTGCCACTGACATAGGCTTGTTGGTCTTTGCCGTGGGACTAGCCGCGCCTGGGGTAGAGGATTGAACCGCCTGGGCGAAACAGGGCGCCGCAAAAGCGGCACCCGCGCAAAGGCAAAGTGCGAGGATTGTTGTCCTGAGTTTTTTCATGGCGTTGCCTTTCTTGTAGAGCCTGGATGAACCTGCGCGTCCTTGCGCCAGTTGCCGGGGCTCAAATAGCCGTCGCCTTGACCTAAATTAGTGAAGATGAAGCTGGCATGAATAAGTTTCGTTGAGTCGCTGTGGACCTCGCCCGAATGGGTAATGGTGACGCCGCCGACCTGCGGCTTGCCACATTCCAGCCTGCTCCTCGGATGGCAGCCTCATTCCGCCACCGCCTGCATGTCGCCTTGCTGGGCGAGCCAGCGCTCGGCCTCGATCGCCGCCATGCAGCCGAGCCCGGCCGCTGTCACCGCCTGGCGGTAGATGTCGTCGGCGACATCGCCCGCCGCGAATACGCCGGGCACGCTTGTCGCGGTCGAGAAAGGCGCCGTCTCGATGTAGCCATTCGGCTTAATCGCGAGCTGTCCCTTGAATAGACTGGAAGCGGGCTCGTGTCCGATCGCTACAAAAACGCCATCGGTCGCGACTTCGTGCAAGCTCCCCGATTTGACGTTCCGCAGACGGACGCTGGAAACGCCGGGGGGATTTTCGGTGCCGCGGATTTCATCGACGGCGTGATCGAAAATCAGTTCGATATTCGGCCGCTTGAATAGCCGCTCCTGCAAGATGCGTTCGGCGCGCAAAAATCGCGCCGATGCACGAGTGTGACCTTGGCTGCAATGTGGCTCAGATACAAAGCTTCCTCAACCGCCGAACTGCCGCCCCCAACGACGACAACCGGCTTGCCCCGAAAAAAAAATCCATCGCAAGTCGCGCAGGCGGACACACCGTAGCCTTTGAACTTCGTTTCCGAAGGGATGCCGAGCCATCTCGCCTTGGCGCCGGTCGCAATGACCAGGATTTCACAAGTGTAACGCGCCCCAGTGTCCCCGGTGAGCCGGAATGGGCGGCGGCCAAGGTTTACTTCGACGATATGGTCCGCGACCATGCGCGCGCCCACATGTTCTCCCTGTGCCTTCATCTGGTCCATGAGCCAAGGACCCTGGATCGCGGCGGCAAAGCCTGGATAATTCTCGACGTCCGTCGTGACCATCAATTGGCCGCCCGGCTCGAAGCCAGAGATCAGAACCGGCTCCAGCATCGCGCGGGCGGCGTAGATCGCGGCGGTATAGCCGGCGGGTCCTGATCCAACGATGATTACTTTGGCATGCGAAGAGTCCACGGACCGGGGAGTAGCCAATTTGAAGCGCCTTGTGCGATGGCAACCGAGACACACTTTCGCGCTCGGCCGGTCCAGGGAAAACACAATTCTTGGAAAATATAAGTCCAGCTCGCTTGGTCACAACCCTTTGCCCTGCGGCGCGGGTTTGCGAAGCGCCGAGCCCAACTCCGCGCAACGCGTCATATTGATTTCGTCAAATCCTGGACGGGAAGCGAACCGGATTTTTTGGTTTAGCCGTGATGGTGGCGTCTCGGAGGCCCAGCCAAAACCGGCTGCAAGGTTAGGGCGCCGATACCGGCGGACAAATTGAGACCTGTCGATGGGCCGGAAAGCGGCTGCAGGCTCACCGAATTGGCGTAGCCGCCAACGAGCGTATCGGCGGTGCCGCCGGCACCTAGCGCGAGACCAACGCCGGGGCCGGCATAATTGCCGGTGAGTGCGTAATGGGGGCCGGAAGGCTCCGCGAAGACTCCCCAGACGAAGTGGCCGGGGCCAGTCGCCCCAATGTCGAGGCCGATCCGGCTAATCGTGCCGGCATAAAATTCGGGCCCGCCGCGCGCCCGGTGAAACACGCAGGAGAGGCTTTTGCTCGACCCTACGATAAAACCGACGCCCGGCGCGACATTGCATTCGAGCACGCCAGATTGTACTGGTGTGGCACTCGACGCGGTTGCGCTCAGACCAATTAACGCGGTGCCGAGGATTGCCGCGCGCACCGGCGGAAAAAACGAACAATTCATGAAGATTTACTCCTGGATGAGAGAACCTATTCCCTGTCAGACGCCGCGGCGAGGCCGCTGAAAAGGGGGCTTGCTTATACCCCCGCATCCGGCCTCGGAACAGCTAAATCTTGGACGTTTGGGTGCATGCCTTTATTGTTTCGCCAATTTTCATCCTTTGTCGTGGTAGGCTTTATCGCCACAAGCGTTCATTATGTTCTTTTGATCGGGCTCGTTGAGATAGCCGGATTTTCGGCGGTGGCGGCCGCGCTGATCGGCTATGGGGCGGGCGGCACGGTTTCCTACGGTCTCAACCGCCGTCATGTTTTTCGCACCCACCTGCGGCATGAGGCGGCCGTGTCCCGGTTCGTGGCGGTCGCCGCCGTGGGCTTCGGGCTCACCTATATTTTTATGTCTCTTTTCATCCATGCCGCGGGCGCTCCGTATCTATTCGCTCAGATAGCGACAACCGGGATCGTCATGCTCTGGAGCTTCACCGCGCACAGGCTATGGACTTTCCCTGCTGTCGCGGAAGCAGAAGGATTGGTGGCCGCCACCGAATCTCTTTCAAGGCCACCGCGCGAGGGGAGGTAGCGACGACAAAATCGCCTCGACATTGCCGCCGGTATTCAAGCCGAAAATCGTCCCGCGATCGTAGATCAAGTTGAATTCGGCGTAGCGGCCGCGCCGGGTCAGTTGCTCCTCGCGGTCGGCCTTGGTCCAGGAAAGCGCGAAATTGCGGCGCACGAGTTCTGGATAGACGGCAAGAAAAGCCCTGCCCGCGGCCCGGCTGAAAGCGAAGTTTGCGGCGAATGCAGTTTCGTCGCCGCTAGGGCAGTCGAGATAATCGTAAAAAATTCCCCCCGTCCCGCGCGGCTCGTTGCGGTGCTTCAGATAAAAATAATCATCGCACCATCGCTTGAATTTCGTGTGATCGGCAACTTTGCCATGGCTGTCGCAGGCGGCCTTCATGGCGGCGTGGAAGGTGCGTGTGTCCGGATCGCTTTGGAGGCGCCTTCGGTCGAGCTGTGGAGTGAGATCGGCGCCGCCGCCGAACCACGCCTTGGTGGTTTCGACGAAACGCGTATTCATGTGAACGATGGGAACGTTCGGGTTCCACGGATGCGCGATCAGCGAAATGCCTGAAGCCCAGAACGCCGGATCGCTTCCGGCGCCGGGAAGTTGCGCCGCGAATTCGGGTGGAAATGTTCCAAAGACCGTCGAGGTGTGAACCGCCATTTTCTCGAACACGCGGCCAGCAAGCATCGCCATGCGGCCACCGCCGCCATCGCCGCCGCTGGCCTGATTGATTCTTGTCCATGGTTTCGTCGAAAAACGTCCTGGCGCCATGTCCGCCTCTGCAAAAGGCCCCTCCGCCTCGCTCTCCAGAAGTTCGATCGCCGCGATGATCTCTACCTGCAGCTGCTCGAACCACGCTCGGGTCTCGCTTTTGCGGCTGTCCGTTGCATCGGCGATGGTCATACAATTTGGTCTTCCAAGCTCAGCGTCGGCACGCGCCTCAAATGAACGTGCTTTATCGAGCGCGATGCCGGTAATTCAAATAGGCCCATCCCCTCCCCTTCGCCCCGCATGGCAAGCCCTCATGGCGAGGTCTTTCGGCCTTTGTCGAACGTCGCGCTCATACTATTCACAAGCACCGTTTTGACGTTGTAGCCGTCGTCGGTGAACGTCATGTCGTAGCAGGCGCGCGGGTAACCATTATCCAGGCTCTTTCCTTGCGCAACCATCTTCGCCAACTCGGCCCGCACCGATTCCAGCGTGGCGGGGTCGGCCTCAATCTTCGCCAGGCCCTTGTCGCGCAATTCATAATCGAGAGCTACGTCATGGCGCATTTCGGTTGAGGGATTCTCGAACTCGCAAAGGTTTTTGAGCTGGCCGACATACATCAAACGAATGAATTCCTTGCCGTCGAGTCCATAAATCAGGGCCAGGACGCGGCGCTTCTCGGCATCCGTCAAATTTGCCACGTGGAAGAGCGCCCGCTTTGCATCCGCAGCGGAGAGGGCGCGGTCGGTGGCGTCCATGTCGATCTCGATGCCAAGAACCTTGACTGAACTCACCGACGCTGCTCTTTGGAGAAATTTCTGCACTGCAAGGTGAAGAGCCCGGAAATTCAATAGAATGATGGAGAGGATAATAAGGCCGAAAGCGATTTGCACAGTTGCTTTGACATAGTCCAAGGCTTTCGACATCGCACCCTCCATCCCTCAATGATGGAAGCAGGATAACAGTTTTGGCACCATTTTTCGCTCGCCGCTTCCACTTATGGCATATCCCATGTCCTACAGCTGGTTCGAAAGGAAACGCCGCGAGCGTTGCGCGGGCGGCTGGAAACAAGCAGGATTGCGATTGGACACTTGCCGATCTTGGCAAACAGGCGGGGCGATGACCGAAAGAGCTGGCAAAGCGTCAAACCATTGGCCGTTCCTCGATTTTCTGCGGGCGACGGCAGCACTCCTTGTCGCACTCGCGCATAGCCGCGCCATGTATTTTGTCTATCTCGAAGTGCCCGAACAAGAGGGCGCTATGCTCAAACTGTTTTATTTCCTCACTGGCTTGGGGCATCAGGCCGTTGTTATCTTTTTTGTGCTGAGCGGTTTTTTGATCGGTGGCAGCCTCACCAATTCCATACAGCGAGGCAGTTTTGATCTTGTACGGTATCTCATTGCGAGATTTACACGCATCTTTATCGTCTACTTCCCGGCGTTGGTGATTACCCAGGCAATATTTGTTCTTGGACTGCTCCTCCTTGGCAATCCAGCAGATGGACCGCTCTATGAGCATAAGCAACTGGATTTTGGCGGCGTTTCGCAATCAGTATGCTTTCTTTCAGGGCTGCAGGGCTTCAGTTGTCCAGCTTGGGAGCAAAACCCCGCGCTTTGGTCGCTTGGATACGAATGGGCGCTTTATCTTTTTGCCCCCGCGGTCATTCAATTGCTCTTGTGGAAGGCATCGATGGTGCTTCGCCTAATGGCGCTTACGCTTGTCTTTGCGATTGCCGCGACTGTGTGCCACTATCCCAGTGAAGCCGTGTTTTGGTTCAGCGCTTGGTTTCTCGGCACCCTCTCCTATTGCATTCTACATACGAGGCAGGTCCCTCTCCTTGCGGGACTTTTAGGCATTGGCCTAATCGTCGCCGGCATGGCGGCGCGGCACCTCAATGCGGCGGGCGAATTTGGGACTGATACAACAATCGCGGCGGGTGTAGCCCTGGCGATCTCGTGCCGCCAACTGAGCGCGTTTCCCTTGGCACCGCGATTGTTTGGCTGGGCTGCCGGGTTTTCCTACACCCTCTACGCGATCCATTTGCCAGTCGTGTTTCTCACCGTTTCCCTCTTTCAAAGCGCCGGTCTTGCACGAGACAAGATCTCCCCAAGTCCGATGGCCTTTGCGCAGTTCGCTGTGACGGTCATCGTCTGTCTTTTGACCGCTTATCGCGTTTCGCTTGTGACCGAGCGCAAAACCGGACAAGTCCGTTCCGCCATGTTGAAACTATGTCTACCCCGCTCCGGCCGTTAGCCCGCGCTTCCCGGGGGGACGTGCCACGCCAGGAAAGATATGATGAAAATTCAATCCAATAGCACATTGCTCATGGTCGGCGATTCCATTACCGACTGCGGCCGCGCCCGGCCGATCGCCGAAGGCATCAATTGGGATCTGGGCAATGGCTATGTCTCGCTTATCCATGCCTTTCTCGGGGCTAATTATCCCGAGAAAAAGATCCGCATCCGCAACATCGGGGTCTCTGGAAACACTGTGCGGGACCTCGCGGCGCGCTGGCAAACTGATGTTCTCGACCTACGTCCCGACTGGCTCTCCATCATGATCGGCGTCAACGATGTCTGGCGCCAGTTTGATGCCCCCCTACAAAGAGAATGGCACGTCACACTGGACGAATATGTATCGACTTTGGAGAGATTGATCCGTGCTACGAGGCCTCAGCTCAAGGGGCTGGTGCTCATGACGCCTTACTTTCTTGAGCCCAACCGGGCTGAGCCCATGCGGGCTATGATGGACCGCTACGGCGGCGCTGTGCTCCGACTTGCAGCGAAATATGACGCCATTCCGGTCGATACTCAGGCCGCGTTCGATTCGGTTCTGACCAAACTTCATCCCATGGCGCTGGCTGGCGACAGGGTGCATCCAACCTTGGCGGGGCACATGATCCTCGCGCAGGCTTTTTTGCAGGCACTGAACCTTGCCGCGTGACGGCCGGAGATGAGTGCGCCGCCGGCACCTAATATGCCCGGCATGTCTGACCCTTCATACATAAGCTCAAGACTTGCCGGCGAGCTGCAACTGCCGCGTGGCTTCTCCCGCCACCATTGCCGCGGCAACAGCAACGTTTAAAGACCGCATCGGCGGCTTCAAGGGAATGACTAGACGCGCATCGGCTGCGGCATGGACTTTTGCGGGCACACCGGCCAACTCGCGGCCGAAAAGCAGGATATCGCCGGCAGCATACCTGAAGGCCGTGTAGGCCAGGCCAGCCTTGGTCGTAAGCAGGACCAGCCGCCGCTTGGCGGCGCGGCGCCGCTCCTCAAAGGCCTCCCAATGCGGATAGCGGTCGATTTCGACGTGGGTGAGGTAATCCATGCCGGCCCTTCGAAAATGCTTGTCGCTCGCCAAAAAGCCGGCGGGTTCGATAATTGCGGCAGTGAGCCCGAGACAGGCGCACATCCGCAAAATCGTGCCCGCGTTTTGCGGAATGTCTGGTTGAAAAAGGGCCACCGTCAGAGGCGCGGTCTGGCCGGACTGCGTGTTTGCTGGCATGGACTTTCAAGTTGACCGGGAATGCCGATAGTTCCCTCATACTCTCGCGGCTCGTTCCGCCGACATCGGACCTCGCATCAAGCAGGCGAAAACGGTGCGGCTCGGCTATTGCTTCTGCGATGGCACTCGATTATTCGTAAGGCAGGCCGGAAACGCCGGAGTTCGAGGATATCATGGCAGCGAACACGATGGCAGACGAACCGACCCGGAGGGACATTCTAGTCGTCGCGACCGGCGTGATGGGCGTGGGCGGAGCTGGGCTCGCGGCATGGCCGCTGATCGACCAAATAAATCCTGACGCGACGACCCTGGCAGCCGCTTCGGCGGAAGCCGATATCGCCAATATCGCGGAAGGGCAGGTGGTGACCGTGAAATGGCGCGGCAAGCCTATTTTCATCAGCCACCGCACCCCAAAAGAAATTGAAGCCGCGCGCGCCGTGCCCTTGAGCGAGCTGCGCGATCCCGCATCCGACAAGTCGCGGGTCCAAAAGCCGGAATGGCTCGTCGTCATCGGCATTTGCACCCATCTCGGCTGCGTGCCACTCAAAAACGACGGACCTTATGAGGGCGGTTATTTTTGCCCTTGTCACGGCTCGGTCTACGATGCGTCCGGCCGCATCCGCTATGGTCCGGCGCCGTACAATCTTGCCTTGCCGCCGTACAAGTTCGCGAGCGACACGAAGATCACGATAGGATAAGGGGCGGCGTGCGAAGGCTTGCCGCCCCGCGGGTGTCTGCGAAGATCCCGGGTAGATGTTTTTGAGAGACGGCCTGATCATGAGCGGAAACTCGACCTACGTGCCGAAGAGCCGCGTGGCCAAATGGTTCGAAAGCCGCCTGCCAGTGGGTGGCCTTATTCACTCCTCCTTCGTGGTTTTCCCGAACCCGCGCAACCTCAACTATTGGTGGACGTTCGGCGGCATTTTGTCGTTCATGCTGGCGTCCCAGATCGTCACCGGTGTTGTCCTTGCGATGCACTACACGCCCCAGTCCGGCCTCGCGTTCGCCTCGGTCGAGCATATCATGCGCGACGTGAACTACGGCTGGCTTCTGCGCTACGCCCATGCGAATGGCGCCTCGATGTTCTTCCTCGCGCTTTACATCCACATGTTCAGGGGCATGTATTACGGCTCCAGCAAGGCGCCGCGGGAAGTCTTGTGGCTGCTCGGTGTCATCATCTTTCTCCTGGCGATCGTGACAGCCTTCACCGGCTATGTCCTGCCTTGGGGGCAAATGAGTTTTTGGGGCGCGACAGTCATTACCAGCCTTTTCTCGGCAATTCCGTTGGTTGGCAATTCGATTACGACTTGGCTCTGGGGCGGCTATGCGGTCGATAACGCAACTCTCAATCGTTTCTTCGCGCTTCACTATCTGCTGCCCTTCATGATCGCCGGCGTCGTCGTCTTGCATATTTGGGCCCTGCATGTTCACGGATCGAACAATCCCGCCGGAATAGAAAAGCAGACCGCCAAGGACACCTTGCCATTTCACCCCTATTTCACCGTGAAGGATGGCTTCGCGCTCGTCTGCTTCCTAGTGTTTTTCGCGTGGTTTGTTTTTTACGTGCCGAATTATCTTTACGACGCGGATAATTACATCGAGGCTAACCCGCTGCAGAACTCCAGTTCATATCGTGCCGGAATGGTATTATCTGCCGTTTTACGCGATTTTGCGGTCGATCCCTTCCAAACTCGGCGGAACTGCCGCGATGTTCGCCGCGGTCATCATAATCGCGTTTCTGCCTTGGCTCGACAGCTCCAAGGTCAAGTCGGCGGCTTACCGGCCTCTTTATAAAGTTTTCTTTTGGCTCTTTGTCGCCTGCACGGTGCTCCTCGGCTACATGGGATCGCAGCCGCCGGAAGGAGGCTATGTGATCGCCGCCCAATTCCTGACCGTCTATTATTTCCTCTACTTCCTGGTAATCCTGCCGTTGCTTGGACGATTCGAGAAGCCCATGCCCGTGCCTCCCTCCATTTGCGACGCGGTATTGGGCAAGCATAGCCAAGCCGCGGCGGCGGACGCCAGTTCAAGTTAGGCGCGCGAACCGGAGCAATGACCGCCTGGCCAAAAGGAAAACAGCGATGAGGCACGGGATCGGCCGCGGCATTGGATTGGCATTTGGCGCGGCTTTGGTAGCGGTTTTGGCCCCGAGCGCCGCCAAACTGCTCGCCGCAAATAACCCTAAACCGGAACCAAATTCCCATGAGCAACCCAATCCGCCGCGTCAGGCATGGAGCTTTCACGGCCCCTTTGGCCGCTTCGATCGGGCGCAGCTTCAGCGGGGGTTTCAGGTCTATCATGAGGTTTGTTCCAATTGTCATTCCCTCGCATTGGTCGCCTTCCGCAATTTGGCGGATCCAGGCGGTCCTGGCTTCTCGGAAGCGCAAGTCAAGGCGCTCGCCGCCACATACAAGATCAAGGACGGCCCAAACGATGCCGGCGAAATGTTCGAACGGCCCGGCCGGCCATCGGATTACTTCCCGTGGAATTTTGCTAATGAACAGGCCGCGAAGGCGGCGCTCGGCGCGGTGCCCCCGGATATGTCCTTGCTCGCCAAGGCCCGCACCTATGAGCGGGGTTTTCCGCTCTTTCTGATCGACCCCTTTATCCAATATCAAGAGCAAGGCGCCGATTACATCTATGCGCTCTTGACCGGCTACACGGAGCAAAACGACTTGAATTGGGACGAATATTTCCCGGGCCACAAGATCGCTATGCCGGACCCTCTGAGTGACGGACTTATTGACTACGCGGACGGCTCGCCCGAGACGGTTCAGCAATATGCCGAGGATGTTGCCGCCTTTCTGACGTGGGCCGCCGAACCGAAACTCGATGAACGCAAGCGCCTCGGCCTTCGCGTGCTGGTCTTCCTCATCGTCTACGCCGGACTTCTCCTACTCGTGAAAAAGAAGATTTGGTCCCGTGCAGCAGCGAAACCGGGACATGATGTGCCGTAGGGGTGCGCCGCGCGTCAAACCATGGTTGGCCGAGCCGCGCTAGCTGACCGCCCTCCTTCCCGGCCGGCATCTACCGGATGGCATCATGCTGGCACTTGTTTTCCTGACGAGGAAATGTATTTCCGCCAGCCTTCGGCGCGTAGCCGGCAGGCAGGACACGAACCGCAGCCACGACCCCAATCGTGCCTTGTCGCGCGCTCGCCGAGGTAACAGCTATGCGTCGACTCAACGATGAGATCGACGAGCGCGGCTCCGCCGAGCGTTTCCGCGAGGCGCCAACTTGCTGCCTTGTCGAGCCACATCAGAGGTGTTTCTAAAACAAAACGAGTATCCATGCCGAGGTTCACCGCGAGCTGCATGGCTTTCACGGTATCGTCTCGGCAATCCGGATAGCCCGAAAAATCCGTTTCGCACATGCCACCGACAATATATTTGAAGCCGCGCCGGTAGGCGAGTGCCGCCGCCAACGTCAAAAACACGAGATTGCGGCCGGGCACGAAGGTGTTGGGCAGTCCATGCGCGCCGGTGACGATCTCAACATCGTGGGTCATTGCGGTTGTCGAGATTTGCGCCAAAGCCTCGATGCGGATCAGATGGTCCTCGCCGAGGCGCTCGCGCCAGGCGGTAAAATCTTGGCGCAGCTTTTCGCGGATCGTGGGGCGCAGGTCGAGCTCGACGCGATGCCTTTGGCCGTAATCGAATCCAATCGTCTCAACCCGCGCATAGCGATCGAGCGCCCAGGCAAGACAAGTCGTCGAATCCTGGCCGCCAGAGAACAGGACAAGCGCCTCTCCCACGGCTCCGATCATCGCGCGGTGCTCGTCTGGCCCGGCAGAACCGGAAATCGTCTTGCGATGTGTCCACGCATTCTGGCCAAAATACCGCCTCCTAAACGTCCCAGTCCCGGCAAATGAAAAGGGCTTGAAATTCCTTTCGCGCGCGATGCAAGAACTCGTGTGAATACGGTGGCCCGCAGGGAATTTGAGCACCGGCGAGACAGGTTGATAAGCGAGCATAAAGGATTGGTTCGCCCAATACCTGCAAAATTGGGCTGGTAAAAATCATTCATACCGCAAAAGCTGGAATGGTTTACTCCTGCAAAGGCAGCGCTATCCGGCGTCAAAACGCCAGTGACTTTGCCTCTTTAACTCCGGGCAGCGTCGCGATTTCGGCGACCACCTTTTCCGGGACCGGGCCGTCTACCTCGACGAGCGCAATCGCGGAGCCACCCTCGCGGTCGCGGCCGAGGGCGAATGTCGCAATATTGATCGCGGCATTGCCGAGAAGGCTCGCGAAACGGCCGATGAACCCCGGTTTGTCGTCATTACTGACGTAAATCATCACGGGCGCGATCAGTGCGTCGACCTTGATCCCATTAATCGCGACGATGCGTGGTTTGCCATCGTGAAAAACAGTGCCGGAGACCAAGCGCTCGTGTTCCTGCGTTGCGACCGAGAGGGTGATGAGCGATTGGTAATCTCCATCGGCGGCGCGGGTTACTTCGTCGATCGCGATCCCCCTTTCCTTGGCCACGCCGGGCGCGGAAACGATGTTGACGTCCGCGAGCAGAGGCCGCAAAAGCCCGGCGATCGCCGATGCGGTCAACGCTTTGCTGTTCAATTGCGCCACCTCGCCTTCATAGGTGATCGTCACCCTTTTAATTCCGGATTCGACGAACTGCCCGGCAAACGAACCGAGGCGGCCTGCGAGCGCGATGAAAGGCTTGAGTTTGGGGGCCTCCTCGGCGGTGATCGAGGGAAAGTTGATCGCGTTCGTAATCGCGCCACGGATCAGATAGTCCGACATTTGCGCGGCGATCTGGAGCGCGACGTTTTCTTGCGCCTCGCGGGTAGAAGCGCCAAGATGCGGCGTGCAGACCGCGTTTGGATGGCCGAAAAGCGGATTTCCGGTTGCCGGCTCTTGCCCGAATACGTCGAAACCCGCGCCCGCCACATGGCCGCTATCGAGCAGCGCGCGCAGGGCCTCTTCATCGGCGAGCCCGCCGCGCGCGCAATTGATAATCCGCACGCCCTTCTTGGTCTTGGCAAGATTTTCCGCCGACAAAATGTTTTTCGTCTGCGCCGTCAGCGGCGTGTGCAAAGTGATGAAATCTGCGCGGCCAAGCAGGGTTTCTAGGTCCACTTTCTCGACTCCGAGATCGAGGGCGCGTTCGGGCGAGAGGAAAGGATCGTAGGCGATGACCTGCATTTGCAAGCCAATCGCACGCGAGGCGACGATCGATCCGATATTGCCGCAGCCTATAATGCCGAGCACCTTGCCGGTGATCTCGATGCCCATGAAACGGTTGTTTTCCCATTTGCCCGCTTGCGTCGACAAATCTGCCTGGGGAATCTGGCGAGCGAGCGCGAACATCAAGGCGATCGCATGTTCGGCGGTGGTGATCGAATTGCCTATCGGCGTGTTCATCACGATAATGCCTTTCGCCGTGGCTATCGGAATGTCGACATTGTCGACGCCGATCCCCGCGCGGCCGATTACTTTCAACCGCGTCGCGCGCTCAAGTAATTTAGCCGTGACCTTCGTAGCGGAGCGAATGGCAAGGCCCTCGTATCCGCCGATGACGGCGGCGAGCTTGTCCTTGTCCTTTCCGAGGCCCGGCTGAAAATCGGCCTCGATACCGCGCTCCTTGAAAATAGCGACAGCGGCGGGCGATAAAGAATCGGAAATCAAAACGCGCGGAGCCAAGGCGCTTCTCCAACAAATTGGCGCGGACTGCCCCTCCTACCTGGCGAAACCGCTTTCGCCAGGGGAGGCTTGTTTGCGCCGGAGCGTTCGCCTTGCGGCGCCGCTGTCGAACTCTTGCGGAATCACGCCGCCTTGGCGAGATCGCCCTTGGTTTTCGCGAAGGCGAAATCGAGCCAAGGGGTCAGCGCCTCGATATCGCTCGTCTCGATGGTCGCACCACACCAAATCCGAAGGCCGGGCGGCGCACCACGATAGGCGCCGATGTCGAAAGCGACCTTTTCCCTTTCGAGCAAATCTTCGAGCGCTTTCGCGAAGGCCGCCTGGCCTGCTGGCGGAATCGCTGCGATGGCCGGATCGACCACCTTGAGGCAGACGCTGGTATTCGATCTGATCCTTGGGTCAGCGGTGAGGAAATCCACCCACGGCGTCCGCGCCACCCAGTCGCCGAGCGCTTGCGAATTGGCATCGGCGCGGGCGATGAGAGCGTCGAGTCCGCCAAGCGATTTCCCCCAATTCAGGGCGTCGATATAATCCTCGACACAAATGAGGGAAGGCGTGTTGATGGTTTCGCCCTCAAAAATAGCGTCGATCAATTTCGCCCCATGGGTCAACCGGAAAAGTTTTGGCAGCGGCCAGGGCGGCGTATAGGTTTCAAGTCTTTCCACGGCGCGCGGCGAAAGGATCAACATGCCATGCGCGGCCTCGCCGCCAAGCGCCTTCTGCCAGGAGAAAGTGGTGGCATCGAGCTTCCCCCAATCGAGGTTTTGGGCGAAGGCGGCAGAGGTCGCGTCGCAAATCGTCAGACCCGTGCGATCAGCCGCGATCCAATCGGCATCAGGGACGCGCACGCCAGACGTCGTTCCATTCCAGGCGAAGACGATGTCATTGTCGAAATCCGCGTGGCCAAGATGTGGAATCTCGCCGTAGTCTGCGACGAATGCCCGGGCGTTCTTGAGTTTCAAATGCTCGACGATATCGTGGACCCAGCCCTCGCTGAAGGATTCCCAGGCGAAGACATCGACGCCACGTGGGCCGAGCAAGGACCAAAGCGCCGCCTCGACCGCCCCGGTATCCGAGCCTGGGACGATGCCAATTCGATATTCTCGCGGAACCCGCAAAACCTCGCGGGTCAAATCGATCACGCATTTTAATTTGGCTTTGCTGGGCTTGCCCCGGTGCGAGCGCCCAAACGGGGCATCTGCAAGATTTTGGAGTTGCCAACCAGGGTGCTTGGCGCACGGACCGCAGGAAAAATTCGGCTGCGCAGGCCGCACGGCGGGAAAAATTGCTACCATAAAACCATCCTTTCAGATGGGCGCCTTTCGTTGGGGAAAGGTGTCCCAAGAATTTGGGTACGCCGGGCGGGTGCCCTGGTCAAGCCGCGATTGGGGAATAATGCCTCGGTTTGAAATTCCGCTTCCGCCACATGGGCGCCATCGGGCTGCGGGTCGTTCTAGATCTGCGCGCCTCGACACCTGTATCCTTGGTC
>CAVQZL010000037.1:0-61111 GCA_963718265.1 uncultured Alphaproteobacteria bacterium
AGGGGGCAAATCGTTCCGCTGGTCCGGCCGCTACGAGCCGAACATGAACGACCGCGAGACGCTCGCTGTGCAGCTCAACGTCTTCGGCGACTTCGATCCGGTGCTGCCGGAAAGTTATCGCCACTGCAAGTTCGTCTTCCTCGGCAATGGCTCGCCGGCCCCGCAAGTGAAAGTGCTCGACCAAGTTCCCGCTGCCGGCTGGCCGTCGCCGACACGATGGACCTCTGGATCAACATCGAGCACGACGACCTGATGCTGCTTCTAAAGCGGCATCGACGGCCTCGTGCTCAACGACAGCGAAGCCAAGCTTCTATCAGGCGACCGAAAACCTGGTCCTCGCCGGCACACCGCGTCCGCGAGCTCGGCCCGAAGTTCGTCATCATCAAAAAGGGCGAACACGGCGCGATGTTCTTCAGCGAGCACGAAACCTACGTCCTGCCCGCCTATCCCGACGCCGAACGTCGTCGATCCGACCGGCGCCGGCGACAGCTTCGCCGGCGGCATGATGGGCTATCTGGCCGAACACGACAAGTTCGACCCCGAAACGCTGAAAGACCGCCATGGCCTACGGCATTCTACGTCGCCAGCTTCAACGTCGAGGATTTCGGCCTCGACCGCATGAAACAAATCGAACGCCCCGACCTTGAGCGCCGCATGGAAGATTATCGGCGGATGCTTAGTTTTTGACGGTCTATCCAACCAAAGCCGTCGGCGCGGAGGCGCTGTCGACGGTGTGATCGACCGAATCGCTGTTTTGGCCGACGATCGTCGCGTCGCTGTCGGCATGATTGGTCATCGGAGCAGCAGCCGAAATGAATTGGCCGTTGCCGTTGCCATTCATGCCGCCGTTGGTTTGCCACCATTGGCTCGCATGATCGCGCGTCCACAGGCCGTGCAGTGACGTATGTTCGAGCGCCGCCTCCAAGTCCGTCACGCTTGCATAACGATCGTCCGCTTTCTTCTCCAGGCACCGGAGCACGATGCGATCCAGATCGGCCGGAATGCCCGATTGCAACTCCGACGGCGGCTTGACCGGCTTGCTGCGCGTGGGCCAGCAGCACCTTCACGGCGTTATCGGCTTCAAACGGCGGATGGCCGGTCAGCAGGTAATAGGCGACGGCGCCCAGGGCGTAGATATCGCTGCGCGCGTCGGGATCCCATCGCCGGTGGCTTGCTCGGGGGCCATGAACAGGGGCGAACCGGTGATCGAGCCTTCCTGAGTGAGGTTCATATCGCCGCTGTCGATCATCGGCTTGGCCAGACCGAAATCGAGCAGCTTGGCCACGTCGTACACGCCGCCGCGTTCGGCGGCGAAAATGTTGCCCGGCTTGATGTCGCGATGAATCAGGCCCAGTCGATGGGCTTCGGCCAGCGCCTCGCAAGTTTGCTCCAGCAGCGCACACCACGCGCGCCGGCGCCAACGGGCCGTGCTGATTCACCAGATCGGCCAGGCTTTTGCCGGGCAGATATTCCATCACGTAGTAAAACGTGCCGTCGTCGGTGTGGCCGTAGTCGAAAATTTCGATGGTGTTCCAGTGCGTCAGCTTGGCGGTGGCCTGCACTTCGCGATGAAAGCGCGCCAGCGCCTGCGGATCGGCGGCCTTGCCGGGCTTGATCAGCTTGATCGCGACGGGGCGCTTCATCAGTTGATGTTCGGCCAGATGGACTTCGCCCATGCCGCCGGCGCCGAGCAGGCGCTTCAGTCGATATTGACCGAGCTGTCGGGCTTCGAACGCTTCGCGGCGCAGGCGGTTGATGGTGTGAACGCCCCAGGTGCCGATGAAGGCGGCCAGCGTCATCGTCATGAACACGGTCGAAATGTTGCTGGCCGTGGCGGCCCGATACGAATCGTGCATGGATACTGCCGCCACAATGCAGAGCACCGTTGGCGCGACGGCGAAACTTGCCAGCACCCAAGCTGCTCGTTTCCAATTATTCGGGATATACAGCGAGTACACTAAGATCAACAACATCCAAGGCGCAGTGATGCCGGTTAATACTGGCGCCTGCCCTTTAATGACCAGCCACTGCATCGCGACGAAAAACAGCGCCGGTACGCCGAAGATCACCAACTCGGCGCCGCGCAACGTTTTCAGCGAGAACGTGCATTTGTTGCACATTCGCCCGCCGACGGCCAACAAGGTGAGCGTGACCAATGCTTGAAAAATAAACAAAAACAATTCTGAAGCGTTGCGGTAATCGACCGTAAACAATTGGCGCAGGAAAAATACTCCAAAGCCGCCGCCTAGCGCCAGCGCCGCCATCCGCAGCCGGCTACGCAACAGCGACTGTGTCTCTTTCGACAAGTGCGGGCTCGAGCCGTCGCACATCGCGACTTTGCAGCAAGGCCCGTCAGAATGACTTTGGCTGGCCGAACCAAGATTCGGCAACAACGGGGCGGCCACGGTAGCTTCGCTCGCGGAATCGATCATGATCCTCAGTCCTTTACAGCGGATCCAAACCAGACATTTCGACGCGCAACACCGGTCGGCTAACCAGCTTGCAGCGGTTCACGGGATGTCCAATATCATACTCTTCAACCAGACCTCTGGCGACCGCGCAAGTTTGCGCAGCGGTAATGGTTGCCGCGACTAGGGTTGGGAAATCGCCTGGCGCTGGACAGTTAACTGGACGCCGCCAAATGAAAGCCGCGGTCAGGCAGCCCGGCGGCGCTGCGGGGCCGAGGCGGCTGCCAGGCGGCTCAATTCGTCCTGCGATAGCATCTGCAGAACATGCTGGTCTTCGACCGGCTCCTCCTGAAGCACGACGGCGCCAGGCGCAAGCACTCGCTGGAGGTAGAACCACGATTGGGCCATCGATTCGGCGTCCTGGTCGGCCGAGACGACGATCAACTCGATGCCGTAAAGGGCATTGGCCGCCCGCATGAGGGTTTCGCGCGGCAGCCCGGGAATCAAGTTAACCAAGGAGCGGGTTGCCCGAAGCTGGACATGGGCATCCTTGAGGGCTAATCGCGGCGCGCCGACGGGCCGCGTATCGAACCGATCGATGCCAGCAAAGTGGATATAGTCGGCCTGCTGGTAGCGCTGCGCCAGCGAAATCATCCGCACCGCGCGGGTCAGATCGCCGAGGCCCAGCAGCATCATCTTGCGCGGCTTGCGCTGGCGGATTAATCGGAACAAACTCCGATCGCCCTTGGGGCGCGCGAGCCAGGAAAGCCAAAACGCATTCCAACCACTAGCCGCCGCCACCGTTGCCCTCCCTGGCAGGTTTTTCGCGCGCGATACATCCTAGTGTACTTGTTCGGCTAGCGCTGCCAGCAAGATTTACTGGCGGATTTAGTGAAGATTCTGGGCATCCGGAATTTATTAGGAAGCCAGGAAGTGAGGAATTCCGGAACGGAAATGGCAAACATGAATCTGAGAATTCTTCGCGTCAGTCTGCGGCCCAAAAATTGGCAGCAAAAAACACGACTGCCCTTCTTTCTTGGTCTCTTCGCTTCCTGTCTTCCTAATAGTCTCGAAACGCTCGATCTACTTTTTCACGATCGACTTGTAATACTCGATCGAAAGTTTTAAGCCTTGTTCGAGATCGACCTTTGGTTCGAAGCCGAGGTACTTTCGGGCGAGCGTGATATCGGCTTGGCTTTCGCGGATATCGCCGGGACGAGGATCATCGTGCTTGGGCTGCAGCTTGGTGCCGAGCTGTTTGTTCAAATGCGCGATCAATTCCAGCAGCGTCACGCGGCCGCCATTGGCAACGTTGAACACGCGGCCGGAAACATCTTCCGCCTCGGCTGCTTTCAGATTGCCTTGCACCACGTCGGCCACGAAGGTGAAATCGCGCGATTGTTTGCCGTCGCCGAAAATTACGGGGCTCTTGCCCGACAATAGCGTCGTGATGAATTTCGGAATCACGGCCGAGTATTCGCTGTTCGGATCCTGGCGCGGTCCGAAGACGTTGAAGTAGCGCAGCGTGACGGTTTCGACGGCCTTCATCGCGGCGAATGCCTGGCAGTATTGTTCGCCGGCGAGCTTCGCCACCGCATACGGCGAGATCGGCAGCGGCAGATCGGATTCGCGCTTGGTCGACGTCGGTTGATCGCCGTAAGCGCTGCTCGAACCGGCGTACACCACGCGCTTCACGCCCGCCTTGCGCGCGGCGGTGAGCAGCGTCAGCGTGGCCGTTGCGCACGCGGCATGAGTTTCGAGCGGTTGGGCGACGCTGCGCGGAACCGAGGCCAGCGCGGCTTGATGAAAAATGCAGTCGATGCCGGTCACGCGCGCGGGCGACGGCCGTGGCGTCGGTCAAATCGGCTTCGATAAAATCGATCTTCTCGCGGATTGTTCCAGGTTCTCGAGCCGGCCGGTGGAAAGATTATCGAGCACGCGGACTTGCAGCCCGCGACTCCACCAGCGCGTCGACAATATGAGAACCGATAAACCCGGCGCCGCCGGTGACTAGCACTTTTCGCATGGTGTGTGTCCTTGGTCGTTAGTCATTTGTCGCTGGTCCTTCATCAAGTCCCGGCATCACGCCGCAGAGGGCCAAAATGACCAGGGACCAATGTCCAATGACATGCATGAGAAAGTGTAGCGTGTAGATTGGTCCGAACCAACTAGGCTGCTACAGCTTGAAATGGAAAGTGCGCTGCAAAAACCGCCATAAGCGCCAGCCGAGCGAATGCCAGGGTGCGTCGATTTTGGCCTCGCCTAGCAGCCCGGATTCGAGTTCGCCGTTCTCATCATCCAGCGGCGCCGGGCTTGATACAAAATGCTCGCCGGTCGCGGCACGCCGCTTTCGTCGGCCTTCGTTTCGATCGGACCCTTGGCCTTGTTCGAAAGCGCCTTGGGCAAATACTTCGATGGGTCGGTCGATTTTTCGTCGATCACGGAAGTCAAAGTTATCCCTGGCAATTCGCCAAGCATGATCTTTACCTTCTGTCCTGGGAAAACTTGATCGGCATCCGCCTGATCGACATACATTACTGCTTCGAACTTGCCCGGATCGCCGATCTGACAAAACAACTTGCCGTGATCAAGCATGGCGCCGAGATTATGCTCGTCGAGCGGCGAACCGCTCCACATCGGAAGTTTTCCATCGGCGGCCGGCGGCGCCGGCTGGTTTGGCGGCGGAATGACTTGTCCGGCGCGTGATGCAACGAGATGCAATCGCTTCGCATCATTTTGCTTTCCGACGAGTTGCTCTGTGTACGAGTCAATTACTGCTTTGATCCCGGATAGTTCATCTCGGGCCCTGGAACCGGGCACCGCGAGACCCTCGTATTCGCGACTTTTGTACTGGGCCTGAGCCTGCATAAGCTTGGTCTGGAGGTCAGCAATTTGGGTGTCGAGGTCGGCATTGGTTAAATCCGCCAATTTGTCACCGGCTTCCACATGCTGACCGGGGTGAACGTACACTTGATCCAATTGCCCACCGACCGCTCCGATGTAGACCGGCGCCGCCCCAGCGAGGTTGAACCTCGATCGGGCAGAATACGTGGTAGGGCAGCGGCACAAAGATGATCGCCGCTAGGAGTGCGACCACGACTGCCAGCGTGATGTAGAACCTTGGCTTTTTCACTTCTTGCAGCCTCCCAGGCACGTAAAAGAATTTTCCCACGCTCCAAAGCGGACGTCCAATCAGGCTGGCGATCGAGGCCGTGGCGATGATTTGACCGATGACTTCTAAACGGTAAGGCTGAAATACCTTAAACAGAAAAAACAAAATCGAAAACATCACCACCCAGCTGTATATCGACGCCGCCACAGAATAGAGCATGAAGAGCGTATTCGTTGCGCTGCGGCAAAAACGGATCGTCCGGCTCTTCCAAACCCAGGCACCAGGAGCCCAGCTTGCGGCTTAAAATCGTCGTCGCTTTTTGCCGCATCGCCCGCCCGGCGCTCCAACGCGCCAAGGCGATCGAGGCGGCAGGCGATTGATGGGTCAACTGCTCGCTCGCACACAAAACCATCGCCAGGGATTGTGGCGGGCATCATAGAACATGATGATCGTCCATGATTTCACGCGGGAAACGCGAGTCGAGAACCGCCGCAAATGCCCGGCCAATCCGGCCAACGCCGAAATTGCGGCGATCATCCCGCGCCAGCGACACCGCGCCAAGGGACGCGATCCGCGATCGCTTCGATGATCACTTGCGCCTGGGCCAAGGGATATTCATCGGTCAGCGTTACGTGGATAAAGACCCGGTGGCCCGGCGGCGTGAGGGCTTCAAGCCGCGCCGCCGCGCCGCCCGTGAGGCACATAGTCGGCTGGCCGGACGCCAGATTGACCACGCCCATGTCGCGCCAGCCGATGCCGGCGCGAAGCCCGGTGCCGAGCGCCTTGGCGCAAGCCTCCTTGGCGGCGAAGCGCTTCGCGTAAGACGCGGCGCGGCCCGCCCGCGTGTCCGACTTGAGACGCTCCGTCTCGGTAAAGCAGCGCTGAACGAACCGCTCGCCGAAGCGCGCGAGCGAACTCTCGATGCGTCTTATATCGCAAAGGTCGTTGCCAAAGCCGATGATCATTTGGTCACGTTTGGTATGCCTGGCCAGCCGCCCGCTGCCGCCCCTCGTCCATCGCCGCCCGCATCTTGGCGATCGCTGCGCTAAGACCAATGAAGACCGCCTCGCCGATCAGAAAATGCCCGATATTGAGTTCAACAATTTCCGGCAAGCCCGCGACGATTTTTGCCGTGGCGAAATCGAGGCCATGGCCCGCGTGACATTCGAGCCCCTGGCCGCTCGCTAGTGCCGCCGCCGCCTTGATGCGCGCAAATTCGCGTGCGGCGCGCTCGCTTTGGTGATGCGTGAGCGCGTCGCACCAGGCGCCGGTATGAAATTCGATCACCGGCGCGCCGATGGAGCGTGACGCCCGCACGGCCTCTAACGACGGCTCGATAAAGAGTGAGACGCGCACGCCGGCCTTGAGCAGTTCGGCGGTGACGATTCTCAAATGATCGTGGCCGCCTATAACATCGAGGCCGCCTTCGGTCGTGCGCTCGCTGCGTTTTTCCGGCACAAGACAACACGCATGCGGCCGCGTATCGAGGGCGATCGCCACCATGTCGTCGGTTGCCGCCATCTCGAAGTTCAGAGGTTTCGAAATCTCCCGCTTTAGGCGTGCCATGTCCTCGTCGCGAATATGGCGCCGGTCCTCGCGCAAATGGGCGGTAATGCCGTCGGCGCCCGCTTCGATGGCAAGGAGCGCCGCGCGCACCGGATCGGGGAAGGCGCCGCCCCGCGCATTGCGCAAGGTGGCGACGTGATCGACATTGACGCCAAGGCGAAGGTAGGGCTGAGACACCATCAGCTATTTACTGCGCCACTCGCGTTTGGTTGCAAGGTTAACAATGCTTTCACCTGATGCTCTTTGCATTTCTCGTTCAATTGAGGTTCTCCTCCATAGGCGTGCACCGTTCCAGCATATCCGAGGCAAGCCAAGCGATAGATGAGCTGACTTAAAAAGGGAGACAGAAAATATCCTCCGTGAACATCTATACGCGAAGGACATTCGAGAGGTAACAGATAGCGGAGGAGAAGCAGAAGATGATTGTAGGATGCGCGTTTCATGGCTTTTCCAGGTTTCGCTAATGTAAGCATGCCCTTCTTACCAAATATAGTGTCATCAACGCAGTCTGTACAGTCAAAATAAGAAATTCTAGCAGAAAGGTCATCCAATGAACCTGCCTCTGGACGTATTATACCAAGTGCAGCACAAATTTGCGCTATGGTCATCTTTCCAAGTGTTAGATCACACCATTCTACTCCTTTTCCTATGCCCCATTGTCTTCCTGGTAAGCATAAATTACCGAGCCGATAACCAAACTTATTGCTTCTCGTTGGAAACGAAAAATAATTTGCTGTAGTGGATATCTGCCTGAGAACCTCATCTCCCTCGTTGCTAAAGAGAAAAACTTCCTCGAATCGCTTTATTGAGTTCATAAGAAAGTTTGCTCTGTTTGCGATCAAAGCTTCGGCGGGTATATCAGGCGATACAAGTACTAAGCGCGCTAATTTGAACGCATTGCCTATCTGAGGCAGTTTCGCAGGGTTAGGTATCTCGGTTGAATGCGTGTTTACTCTCATGGTCTCCGGATCGAAAACGTCGGAGAGGATTCTAACGACGCCCGTCACTACGTAAGCTCCCATGCTGTGGCCTATGAAGGATAACGCGACCCGTTTTTTTAGCTCCTGTCCGTTGGATTCTTTCTCGACTTCGTTGTTTTCGACTAGTCTTTTGTCGATGTGACGGATTATCTCGACTAGCTCTGGAATACCGTAGGAAGTTGCACGGTACCCATCACGAAAATAAACAACAATACGTAACAAAATAAGTGCTATTGGTATAAATAAAAAAATACCGCTGAACATTGTGAAACAAATCGTCAGTAAATCACTTGAATGTTTATGTATATGATAGTACCATTCGGATAAAAATGATAGAGCGCCAAACAAAGTTAGTAAGCTTAGAAAGATAGGAGATGCGCTAAAGATTGTGTGTTTTGGACTCCAAATTGCTTCTGATGGCCAGCGATATCCTATGCATACAATATCTTGATTTGTGATATTTGCGTCTTGATGTACCTTTCCTAACGAATCCCAGTACCCTGGTAAAATCACATCGCGAGGGCAGTTGAATCCGTGAACGCTGATAATGAGTGTTGGATTCTGCGAAGTTTTTAATGTGTCCGCAATACTAGAGGCAATTCCACCTGTAAAGTCGCCATTACTAATATCTATAGGTATTAATATCTTTTCATAGTTGTTATTTTTCAAATAATTGATTTGTTTATCATCAATATTGACTGGAGCGGTACTCTCAATCAAATATGCGTGGAGGCTATCACTATTCCCAGAGTCATTTGGAACGATAACCTTATATGCAGAGAATAGGTTTTCTATCATTTCCGCTCCCCGGTTTAGCAAAATATTCAAAATAATATAGTTAAATTAAAATAGGAGTCAATGAACAACGCCACTCCCCAGCGCCGCGCTGATGCTTACACCGCCTATCCGTTCACCCGCTCGGCCTTGCTAACCACTGGCCTCGCCCGCAAATGCGAGATGATCGTATTCAAATGCTTCACGACATTGACCTCGATATCGATCGTCATTTCGCAGAAAACGGCCGAAAGAGGTTTGATGTTGGCCCTTGTTTCACCACATGGCGGAAGCAACGGCGCCGCTGTTTCTGTTGCATTGGGAGGCCCGCGGCGCAGATTGCCCAGCCCAACGGGATTTATCAAGCGGAAAGACGGAAGAGCCGTTTTACAAAACGCACTTCTCCCGCAGAGCCAGATTCAATTCGCCGGGTTCAGGCACTTCGTCACGATCTAACCTCAAAAACCACCGCTCTCGCGTGGACACGATGCTAAGAATCGAAAAAGCCCGCGGGGATTTGCACGGCGAGGTCACGCCCGGCCGCCTCGCCGAGCGATGCCGCCTCGCTCGGTGGCCCAGACACCGCTGTCTCGAACGCCTCGGAACCATCGGATTTCAGCACGATGGCGTGAAAATCGACATTGCCTTCTTCGACCCGCGCGTAGGCGCCGATCGGCGTCTTGCAGGAGCCATCGAGGATCCTTAAAAATGCGCGCTCCACCGTAAGCGCAATCCCCGTTGCCGCATCGAAAACCGGCGCGAGGAGTGCCCGCGTGGCATCATCGCCGCTCCGTATGGTGATGGCAATCGCGCCTTGGCCCGCCGCCGGAACAAATTCCCGCACGTCGAGCACGCTCGTTGCCGCCGCCTCGAGGCCGAGGCGCTTCAATCCGGCAAGTGCCAGCAGCGTGGCGGCGGCTTCGCCCTTCGCGACCTTGGCGAGGCGAGTCTCGACATTGCCGCGCAACAGTGCAATCCGCAGGTCCGGCCGCAGCCTTCTCACCATGGCGCCCCGCCGCAGCGAGGCGGTGCCGACAATGCTGCCCGGCGGAAGTTTTAGCGGATGCAACGCATGCGGAGAAATCCACGCGTCGCGCACATCTTCGCGGGGAAGATAACCAGCGATTTCTATTTGCTCCGGCAAGAAAGTCGGCAAATCCTTCGCCGAATGCACGGCCATTTCAATACTGCCGGAAGCCAAGGCAAGGTCGAGCTCCCTGGTAAAAAGCCCCTTGCCGCCGGCTTCGCTCAACGGCACGTTGAGAATCATGTCGCCGCTGGTTTTGATGGTGGCGATCTCGATGGCCGCTGGATCGAGGCCATGCGCCGCTATGAGGCGATCCTTGAGCTCACGCGCCTGCGCCAGCGCCAAGGGGCTGCCCCGCGTACCTAGTCTCACGGGAAGAGCAACGCTTAATCGCAATGCGGAGGCAGGAATCGGCGCATTTCCTTATTGGTTGCAATGGTTCTATAGGTTGAAGAGTAATGCGGCTGGCGCCAAATTCCAAATTTTGACCGTCGGCGATCCACCGGAAAGACCTTGAAGGAGTGCCATGCGCGTTCTCGGCATTGAAACAACGTGCGACGAAACCGCTGCCGCCATCGTCGAGTTACGGCCAGGCGGTTCCGGCGAAATTCTCTCGAACGAGATCATGAGCCAGATCGCCGAGCACGCGGCCTTCGGGGGTGTGGTGCCAGAGATTGCCGCACGGGCTCATGTCGAGACGATTGACCGGCTGGTGCAGCGCGCGCTCGACGGCGCCGGGCTCGAATTAGCCGATCTCGACGGGATCGCGGCGGCGGCGGGGCCAGGCCTTATCGGCGGCGTCATGGTGGGGCTGATCACGGCGAAAGCCTTGGCGTTGGCGAGCCGAAAGCCCTTCATCGCGGTAAACCACCTCGAAGCGCACGCGTTGACGGCGCGGCTGACCGGCGAACTCGCATTTCCTTATTTGCTTCTCTTGGTTTCGGGCGGCCACACCCAATTGGCTGCGGTGAGGGGCGTTGGAGACTATCTCCGGCTCGGTTCGACGATGGACGATGCGGCGGGCGAAGCCTTCGACAAGGTCGGCAAGATGCTGGGGCTTGCCTATCCCGGCGGACCTCGGGTCGAGAAATTGGCGGTGGAGGGCAATGCCGAGCGGTTCGATCTGCCGCGCCCGATGCTTGGCCGGCCGGAACCGAACTTTTCTTTTTCCGGACTCAAGACCGCCGTCCGGCTGGAAGTGGAGCGCGCTGGGCCCTTGACGGCCGCCGATGTGGCCGATGTCTGCGCCTCTTTCCAAGCCGCGGTGGTCGACACGATCATCGACCGCTGCCGCGTGGCCCTGCGGCTTTTTCGCGATACCACTGGCCATCCTACCGCTATGGCCGTGGCGGGCGGGGTTGCCGCCAATGGCGCCATTCGCCGGGCGCTGACGCGGTTTTGCGGCGAGGCCGGCTTGCGGCTCGTCGTGCCGCCTCCGTCTCTTTGCACCGATAATGGCGCGATGATCGCCTGGGCCGGGATCGAGCGGTTGTCACTCGGCCTCGTGGACGACATGACCTTTGCAGCAAGGCCGCGCTGGCCGCTCGATGCAAATGCCGAAGCCGCGCACTATGGCAAGGCGTGAGTGCGGAGACGAGGGATTACTTGGCAGTGTCTCGGTTTAAATTTCAGCGTCCGACCCTTTGCGGAAGTTCGGCTCAGAGTTCTCGATGATGGGAGTTGAAACAGAACTAACGCTGCCTCAGAGTTCTGAAACCTCGCCCTTCCACTAAATATTCGGTATGCCGCGTCAAGTTTCCCAAAACTTGGCAAAGGTTTTCGTCAGTCCTGCGATACCCAACACTAAGCTGCCCAACTTGCGAAATCGGACGGCATGATGCGAGTAGATTGTGCTGACAGTATGCACGAAACAGAGAAACGCGACTTTTCGGGGCCTATATCGTTTTTCCCATCTGCTTTGACAGACATCCTGCAACGCAGTCGAAGTTTCCTCCGCCCTGTCTGGTGGTAGAAATAGGTCTAGTAAAAACTGATTCGTCTTGCCAATTGCTATATAAGCTGCAAAAGTTTCCCCGCTTTTCTGACTAATAGAAAATGGAGTAAAAATTTGTATTATTATTTTTGCAAACAAAATCTTTGCTATCAAAATATAATGAAGATAGTTTTCTGATAGTTTGTTAGCATCTAACCTAGCCTCGTGTTCCAAAATTACTGTCTCAATTTGTAAGACGCTTGGATAGTCTGCTGTTTTGAGGGAGTGTTGTAATTCTCTCAAATACCGTACTTCGGATATTAAAGTATCTTTTCTCCGGGTTATCTTATCAAGGTCACGCTTTAAGACTGCTAAAATCCAATTCACTACCCGAGATTTCACTTTAGAACCGATGCTCATATTTGGGTTCCTTATCGGGTAGGGATTGTGGTTTCAGGAATATAGTTCCACTCAGCGGTAAGCTTTTGCGATTCGATGACTGCAGTTCGCCCGCCGTTGGTAATTTTATAGTAGTAGCGCGCTTTGCCTCCTCGATGTGCAAGTGGTTCCCCCTTGCGTCGAGTGACGAATTTCTTGTCTTCCATTCGATCAAGCGTCGTGTAAATCGCGCCAAACGAAACCTTTTTCAGTTTCTCGGAAAGGACCTCGTAAATCCCCGCCGTTGTCGCTTCCCCCTTAGCTCCGATCAAAACCAAAAGGATCGCCTCCTCAAACCGGCCAAGCATGGTCACCTCATGAATTAAGAGCTAAAAACTACAATGTAGAGAATATGCCTTCGGCAGCGTTTCCGCAAGGGGTATGTCTCAAAAATTTTGCTTTGCAATGTTTGTTAGGCGCTATGGCTCTCCTCCAGCAAGGTGGCGCGCGACCAAAAGCCCGCTACTGGCGCACTGACGTCATTCAGGCGGCTTGAGCGAATGACCGTTCTCCACCCATTTCGGACGTTCAATCTGAGACAGACACTACCGGATCACCGCGCGAGTTCCTTGAGGCCGTGACGGATCAGTTCGGAGGCGGCCGCGCCTTCGCCAAGTGCCGCGGCCGAAGCCGCCACCGCCGCCATGGCCTGCGGCCGGCCGTAACCGAGATGGACCAAGGCCGAAACGGCGTCTTGCACCGCGACGGGCTGGCCGCCATCGCGCCCGGCACACGCGGCCACCGCCTCCGCCGCGCCCGAAACGGCTGCCTTGTCCTTTAATTCCGAAGCAATTCGCGCCGCGAGCTTCGGTCCGACCCCGGGCGCCCGGGCGAGAGCCGCCTTATCCTGGCAGGCGATCGCGGAAGCAAGCCCGGCAACATCGAGAACGGTTTGAATCGCGAGAGCCACCTTGGCGCCGACCCCTTGCACCGACTGGAGCAAGCGAAACCAATCACGTTCGGTCTCCGAGGCGAAGCCGAACAGTTTGATCGAATCCTCGCGCATTTGCGTTTCGATCGCAAGCACCGCCGCCTCGCCGGGGGGCGGCAGCTTTTGTAGCGTGCGCCCAGAGCAATGCACGATGTAGCCGACGCCTTGCACGTCGAGGATCACGAAATCCTCGCCTTGGGAGTCGACGATGCCGTTGAGCTTGCCGATCATCTTGACCGAATGTTTTGGTTCGCGGGATGGCGCCGTGGCTTGAGCGAGCTCTTTGGGGGCAACCAAAAATTATCACAAGAGCTGTTTGTCCCGGTTTGCATGAATGGCTAGGGCCCGGTAATAGTTTCCAGATTGCGCGCCCAGGGCCGGACCCGCGCATGGGTGATCGCCACGGCGAGCGCATCGGCCGCGTCGGCGCCTTGCGCACCGCTTCCGGGCAAAAGCATTTTCACCATCATCGCAATCTGCGCTTTTTCAGCATGGCCGGTGCTGGTCACGGTTTTCTTGATGAGATTGGCGGCATATTCCGCGACGGCAAGGCCCGCGAGCGCCGGCACTACGAGCGCGATGCCCCGCGCTTGCCCGAGTTTTAGGGCCGATTGCGGGTCGCGATTGACAAAGGTTTCCTCGACCGCGGCTTCCGTGGGCGCATATTTGGCAATGACGGCAGCCAGTCCCTCGTGCAGCTCGCGGAGGCGCGCTGCGAGTGGCATTTTGGGGTTGGAATGAAGGATGCCGCTCGCCACATAGTCGAGCTTCGAGCCCAAAACCTCGACGATGCCCCAACCCATGCTCCGCAGGCCGGGATCGACTCCGATAATGCGAATTGCCGCTTGCTCCATGGCCGAGCCTATCCGCTGTCGCGGCGGGATGGAATTCCTTGAAGCAGGCTCACTCTAACAGCATGCGCTTCAAAAGCTCGATCTCCTCCGACAACGCTCCGTCCGCAGTCACGAGACCGGTGATTTTTCGGACGGCGTGGAGGACGGTCGTGTGGTCGCGGCCGCCAAACCGCCGGCCAATCTCGGGCAGCGAGCGCGGCGTCAAGAGCTTGGAGAGATACATCGCGATCTGGCGCGGGCGCACCACGCTTGCGGTTCGCCGGGCGGATAGAATATCGGCGCGGCTGACATTGAAATGGCTAGCGACCAGTTTCTGGATGTCCTCGATCTTGACCTTTTTCGGGTCCGGGGTCCGCACCAGATCGCGAATGGCGAGTTCGGCGGTTTCCAGTGAAAGCGGGGCGCCTCCTAATCCTGAGCAGGACAATGACGCATGTGCAAGCAGCCGGTTGACGGCACCATCAAGATCGCGGCCATTCGTTTGGATGACGCTCGCGACATAGGCGACGACTGTGGCTGGCACCTCGAAAGTTGGATGCACCAGTTTGGCGCAAGCTATGCGTGCTTCGAGAATTTTGATCCGCAACGCCTCGTCGAGCGCGCCGATTTCGATGCAAAGACCGCCGCTTAGCCGCGACCTTACTCTTTCTTCGAGACTTTCGAGGTCGCCCGGCGGCCTGTCAGCCGCGATCACGATCTGCCGGCGGGAATCGATCAAGGCATTTAAAGTATGACAGAACTCCTGCTGGATCGACTTGCCCTGAAGAAATTGAATGTCGTCAATCACGAGGACATCGATCGCCCGCAGCCTTTCCTTGAATGCGATCGCTGTCTGGGCCTTGAGGGCGGCGACGAAACCATACATGAACCGCTCCGCCGTGAGATAGATGACCCGCCGCTTGGCCAAGGCGGCGGCATGTGCGATGGCTTGGAGAAGATGGGTCTTTCCCAAGCCAACCGCGGCATGGATATAGAGCGGATTATAGTGCAGCGGGTCCGCCGGTCCCGCGCAAGCGATTCTCTGCGCCTCGGCAAAGGCGAGCTGATTAGACGCGCCGACGAGGAAATTTGGGAAAATCAGGCGCCGGTCCAACGGCGAGCCAGCAAGCGCCTCGGCCTCGCACGGTCCTAAGCTCTCGGCGAAGGGCGCCAAAGCCGATCTTTTTGGGGACGAATTTCTTGTACCGCAAGGCCCCATCGGCAGGGAGGGTGCAATTGAATTTATGTAGCTGTCCTTTGCCGAATCCGGGTCGCTGCACGCGGCGAGACCGCGAAGGCCGCCAGTGGCGCAGTTCGCTTGCCTTGTCGAGGAACGAACATTGATCGACACCCGCTTGATTGTAGGCAATTCGCTGGCCAACAACGGAAGAATCCTCTCCACATAGTGCGACTGAATCCAGCTCTTCAGAAATTTTGTCGGCACCGAGAGATAGGCGTCCTGGCCCGAAAGCCCATCGAGTTCGAGACACCCGAACCAGGATGAGAAAACTTCTTCCCCAAGTTCCGCGCGCAGCCGGCGGCGAATTCGCATCCACGCTTCGCTTTTGTCAGCGCCGCCGCGCGAGGCGGCCGTTTCGCCAAGATCAATTGAATCGGAAATCAGTGTGCGCAATTCTGGCATCGGTTGTTTTCCCGAATCGAGACAAGGCAATGGCGGCCGTTCAAATGCCGGCGCCAACGATGATAAAGTTCAAAGTGAGAACGGAGTGGCCGCGAAACTAATCGAGCAGGCGCCGCAGGCAGGGTCGTATCGGAACCCAGCAAGCTTTTAGAAAACGGCCGACTAGGACCCATTCGGCCGCCTGGTGAAGCTGAACATACGAATTACCGGCGCAAACCATTGCGGTCATATACCCCCCTCAGCTCGGCATTCTAGCCAGCGAAGCCTGTTTAGGTGACGTCCAAATGAAAGCATTGAATTCCAAACAAACCACTTTAGCGACCAACACACCAGCACCGTGTGCAACAACTCGCTAGAGCGCATGTTTTTTCATGCTTGCGGAATCGTAATGCTCTAATTTTTACACATGACACCAGTACGCGTTTCACGCCAGATGCGGTAACTACACCGAAACCTCACGGGAAGACTCTCTGGAACCCAGGGAACAATCCCGTTCCAGATGGTAGGATGAAATTAGCAAAGGCGAGACTGTCCGCAAGGGTGGTTTTATAAATCCGTCGGCGCGGTTTAACGAATAAGTTACATTATCCTTCATCAAATGCGAACCCGCATGATCCGAGGGAGCGCGTAACCGCCTGATTTCGCGCGGCGCAATCGAGCGCAAAAAGAAAGGCAGGAAAAACGCATTTTCGCGCCGGGCACGGTTGCAAAAAATTTCTGGGTGCAAGCCTGCCGCCGTGTATAAGCCTCGCTGGCGGGGCCAGCCGCGGAGCTTTAAATCCAAACCATTGGTTCGCATGGAAAATAATTGAGCGGACGGGGAACAGGAACAATTAAGGAGCCGACGTATTGGTTTCTCAACCGCGTAATGACCAACACCATCCGGCACGCGATAGACCGCGGATTTAAATTCTCCATAAGACGTCCGTTGATTTGAACGGTGTCCAATATTGCACGCTTCCGTGCTTGACGCCTTCGCCCGCTGGATGCGCCGCGAGACCTTGCGCGCAGCCGCTTTGGCACGGTCCACGCGGAAAACGCGATAAAATATCACACCGTTCCTTAAAGAGCAGGGGAATAGCTTCTTGAGAAGCGATCGAAATCCTTGCCACCCGGTCGGTCAGAGGAATCGCATTTGCGTTCCTTCCGCCATTTTGGCGGGACTCTGCTGAAAGAGAGAAGTCTACCGTACAGGAATAAATCGTCGCTCGGGAGTTTGTTTTGGATCGTTTTATCGAACGGTGGGAATTCGCTTAACGGTTTTCCACCCCTCGAACAGCCACGCCGCCGTGAGGCTTCCCAGCAGCGCGGCAAGGCCCAGAAAACCGATCGCGAGCGGCATCACGCCGACGCCCTTCACCTCGCTGGCCCCAATGCGTTTGATCGCGGCATAACCGGCGGCGCCATAGACCGGACTCTCCCCAATTGCGACAAGACGCGGCAGGGATATTTCGCTGTTGCCCGCGTTGCCGATCCGGCGTACCGTGCCTCCCGTCGCTTCCGCGAGGGGCGCCAGTTTGTTCGGCGTCGAGACAACGTCCTGGAATTCGCGCGGATTTTCTGGCCCGACATTCGCGAGGACGGATAGGTTTCCGTCGCTTAGGCGGTAGAGACCAAGGTCCGCAGCCTTCATGTTCGCGCGGGAAATGCCTGGCTCGGCCGGCGTCAAATTCAACCTTTCCTCCACGCCCGAAGGCGAGACGACAGTAACCGGCGGGACTTCGGCATTCAAACTCTGGCGTTCGATTTCGATGGTGTGCCCGTGCACGGTGGCGCGCAAGGCTTCCTCTTCGAGGTCGGGCTCCTTCATCAACCAATGCGCGAGCCTGCGCAAAAGATCGAGGTGGGGGCCGCCGCCCTCGAAACCGCGCGCCCAAAGCCACATTTGATCGGTGAGAAGAAGTGCAACCCGGCCCTTGCCCTCGCGCGCAAGAACGAGCAGCGGTTTTCCAGCGGCGCCGGACAAAATGCTCGTGCCATGCACGACCTCGGCATTGACTTGGCGAAACCATTCGCTCCAGGCGGGCGGATTTTGATCGGCGCCCGGCAAGCCGCGCGTTACCGGATGCTTGGCGCCATCTTCGGTGATCGCGGCGCGGAAAGCGTGTTCGGCCAGGCTGCCATCCGGGCGCGCCGGCGTGATGCGCCCCAGCGGCGAGTAATAGAGGCCTTCGGGACGCGCGAAATCGGGTCCTGCCGCGAGCATCAGCGCGCCGCCTTCGCGGACATAGCGGACGATGTTATCGAAATAAATCAAAGGCAAGACGCTCTGGTTCGAATAGCGGTCGAACACGATCAAGTCGAATTCCTTGATCTTCCGGCCGAACAAATCGGCGGTCGGAAAGGCAATCAGCGATAATTCATTGATCGGCGTCCCATCCTGTTTCTCCGGCGGCCGCAAAATGGTGAAGTGCACGAGATCGACATTGGCATCGGATTTGAGCAGATTGCGCCACATGCGCTCGCCCGCGTGCGGTTCACCCGAGACGAGCAAAACCTTCAATTTGTCGCGCACGCCCTCGATCGTCAGCACCGCCTTGTTGTTGATCGCGGTCAGCTCGTCCGGCAGCGCCTCGACCTCGAGTTCGACGACATTTGGGCCGCCATGTTCGATTTTGACCGGCACGCGAAGGCGTTCGCCGGGCGTCGCGACTATCGTGGCGATCGGATTGCCATCGCGGCTGACTTTCAGCACGACGGGGTCGGTGGTGTTCGCCGTATCGAGCACCCGCAACTCGATCGTTTGGTCCTTGCCGACGATGCCAAAGCGCGGCGCCTCTAAGAGCTCGATCCGCCGATCGCGCTCACCTTCATGGCCGGTGATGAGCGCGTGCAGCGGCGCCTTGAAGCCGAGCGCGCTCACGTCGGCTGGAATATCGTCGACGACTCCATCGGTGATCATGAAGACGCCGGAGAGGCGTTCCAACGGCACGTCCGCAAGCCCCGCATTCAAGGCCGTAAATAGCCTGGTGCCGTCGGCTTCGCTATCGGTGCGGCCGCTCTCGATAACTCGGACTTCGACATTGCCGAGCCCATTGAGGCTTTTCTCAAGTTCGTTGCGAGCTTTTTCCGTCTGCGCCGGGCGCTCGCCGATCGTCTGGCTGCCGCTTTGGTCGACAACCATGGCCACAACGTCCTTCAGCGGGTTGCGGTCCTCGCGCACCAAAGCTGGCCCCGTCAGAGCCAGGAGCAGCAAGCCAAGGCCAAGCGCGCGGAGAAAACTCCCGCCGCCACGTGCGTAAAAACCAAGACCTATGAGGCCAAGCGCGATCGTTCCCAGTCCAAGCAAAACCGGCCAGGGAAGAAGCGGGGAAAACGCAAGATTGAACTGGCTCATTCGGTCTCGAACTATTGCAGGTTCAATCGCGCATGTATAGGCCCGTGCCGCGCCGTTCAGGAAACCGGACTGGGGTCAATGCACATTGCGTCCGCGTTGCGCCTGGCGCGGACATAACCTGGCCTCGCAAGAGGGGATGTCCGGCGAAGGCCAATTGTTGGTCGATGGTCTTTTGCTTGGTATCCGGCTCTCGATGCCCGGCGTCTACGGGATGGTAACATCCTAAGGCGTCCAGCTATGGCTTTCAGCGAAATTTATGAATTCCCTAAGTTCCCCCTCTCGGTCGCGCGCCCACAGGAGACCGTACGTTCTAAAGAAGTCCATGTCAGCCACCTGCACCATCTTCACGCCTGGCGTCCCAAGCCGGGCCGGAATAAGTGATAGACCTACTCCGGCGGCGACGAGAGCCAGTGTCCTATCGATTTGGGCGGTTTTATACACAACACGTATCTTGATGCCGCGGGAGACAAGCGCATTGCTCGCATCTTGGAACCTATCGCGGCCTGTCCGGACGATAAAGGGCTCGTCATGAAGATCAGCAAGTGTCACGCTTTCTCGCTGCGCGAAGCGATGATCTTCTGGAACGGCCAATACATATGGTTCTTTGAAGAGAACCCAACTCGCGAATCTCGCGGCGTTGTCATCAAGGATCGTGAGTACAGCATCGAGCTGCCGATTAGCGAGCAATTCGACCAACTGCTCGGCGGACCCATCGCACACCTCGATTTCCACATGAGAGTTGACGCGCCGGAAACCACCTAGCAGCTTGGAAACGTGGCGACTTGAGAGAGATTGCAGTATTCCAATCCTTAGAAGCATCGGTCTAGCGATTGTTTCGAGTTCGCCTTTCAGACGACTGCATATTTGTAAAATTGCCTTGCCAGCTTCGAACAAACGCGCCCCGGCGTCGGTCGGAACCACTGGGGAACGCCGGTCCAACAACTGGACATCGAATTCCGCTTCAAGTTTCGCGATACTGGCCGATATGGCAGATTGCGAGACGGCTGCGCGGTCCGCGCCTTTCGTGAAGCTGCCTGTCTCTACGATAGCGATGAAATGTATAATCTGATAGATTTCCATAATTAGTCTCTATGGACCGGCCCCAGTGGATAAGGGATAATAGCTCTGCTCTCCTATCTTAACGAACAAGCGTCTCCGGCGCCTCGATGTCAAAACGGCTCTTTGAATGGCCGCAGGTCGAGTTCATGTGTCCAGGCGCTTGCCGACTGGCGGTGCAACGCCCAATAGGCGTCGGCTATCGCATCGACGGCCAGCAACCCGTTCTCGCCTTTCGAGCGAACATAGTTGGGGAACTTGGCGGCCGCGTATTCGCCCTGGATAACGCCATCTATGACGATATGCGCCACATGGACGCCGTGCGGCCCAAATTCACGCGCCAACCCTTGCGCTACGGCGCGCAGCGCCGCCTTGGCGGAGGCGAAGGCAAGGAAGGGCGGACGTGCGCGGAGTGAGGCGGTCGCGCCGGTGAAGAGAATGGTTCCGCTTTGTCGGGGCGCAAATCGGCGGGCGGCTTCGCGGCCTACCAGAAAACCTCCCAAGGCGTTCTGCCGCCACAGATCTTCGAAAAGTTTTGTCTGCGTTTCGAGAGCAGGCGCCGCGACGTTGCTCCCGACGTTATAGACGACAAGTTCGAGATCGTTCTCTCCGGCGGCTTCATCGAATAGCGCGTTGACATCCGCCTCGCGAGATGCATTCGCCACCTTGACCAGGACGCTTCCGCCTGATGTGCCAATGCTGGCGGCTACTACGCGCAGCCGTTCCTCGGTACGGCCGGCAATTACGACGCGCAAGCCCTCCCGCGCGAAACGTCGCGCCAGACCCGCGCCCAGTCCCGTTTCCGCCCCCACGCCGACAACGACTGCTGTGCCTTGGCTCAAGCAGGTCTCCCTGGCCACGGCCCGAGCCGATTGCATGCGGAAGGACCACCTAAGCTTCCTTCCGCACTTCGTTCATGCGCGGCCGAAGACGAGAATGAAGTTGTTGGCCGGCATATCTATGATTTTCTTTAATGCTATGCCATACTTGTTAGCTGCTTTTTCGAGGTCTCTCACGTCTTTGAGGCCCCATTCAGCAACCTTGGCAGCAAGAATTTCCTTGTCGAAAGATTCGTTGGAGGGCGTCGTGTACGTCCCGTCAACCCTGAACGGTCCATAGATCGCGACAAAGCCGTCTTTGGTCAGAACGCGGGCCGCCACTCGCGCGATGCCGTCGGCGATGTTGACCGGCGCGACTTGGAACAAATTGACGACGAATATCACGTCGTAGAGCCGGACCTTGGGGTCGGGCCAAGTCTCGGGCGCGGTGAGATCGATCTTTATCGGATCGGCGACGTTGGAGCTGCCTTGATCGGCGCGCTTCTGCTTGATCGGCTCGAACACGTCAACATCATAGTCGGACGGCTGAAACTGCAATTGCAGAAAATGGGGCGCAAAATAGTTTATATGGTTGCCACCACCGCTCGCAAGTTCGAGAACATGTCCGCTTTTTGGGAAAATCTCTTTGAAGACTTGCAGGATCGGATCGCGATTTCGATTGCCTGCCCAAGTGACATAGGGGCTAAGCGGATATGGGTCGATCGGCGGCCGGTCCGCGGATACGTTTATAGACATTTGTTTCTCCTCCCAAATGCTTCACACCGCTGCTCGATTAATCGGCGGCCGAAATCGAGCCTGAGAACCTCACCATTCGGCCGCAGCCTCGTCGGTGCACGTTGTTCCCGTTGGTCAGAACCAGTTATGCGGGACAAGAGCAATAGGCAAATCGTTTGATTCGATTTATGAATCTATAGAAACGATCGCACACTTGAGATCCCGGTTCGTTGCTCCCGATTTTCACAGAACGGTGATCGCTTTTTTTGAACTCGCAATCGGAGTGTGCTGACCAAGGTCGCAAGTCCCCACTCGAACTTCACCACTGACCTAAACCGTGCGGGAGATCCCCCGGCTCTGCCGGGGAGGCAGCAATAGTTTGACGTTTCCTGAAGTCCAACGTGACCATCGCTTTTGTGGGCCGCCAAGCACACGAAAGGTCAAGTCACGATGGACGAGTTTGAGAGTCTAAGTCACACAAAGTGGGAGTGCAAATATCACGTCGTGTTCATCCCGAAGTTCCGCCGGAAGGCGCTATACGGGCAACTGCGGGATCATCTTGGAGAGTTGCTTCGCAAGCTAGCAACACAAAAGGAAAGCCGGATCGAAGAAGGCATTTGATGCCGGATCATGTGCACATGATGATTTCGATCCCGCCGAAATACGCGGTTTCTCAGGTGATCGGATATGTCAAGGGCAAGAGTGCAATTCATCTGGCCCGCGTTTACGGGGAACGGCGGCGCAATTTTGTAGGGCAGCATTTCTGGGCGCGAGGATATTTCGTCTCGACCGTGGGGAGAGACGAAGCTGCGATCCGGGAATACATCAAGAGCCAGGAAAAGGAAGATCAGAGGCTGGAGCAACTGAACCTCTGGCGCTGATCGGCCACCCTCAGGTGGCCCAATGAACCGGGGACGCGTAAGCGTCCCCTCCCAGCCGCTTTGAGCGGCTCACAAAAAAAAGCCCCCGGCTCTGCCGGGGGATAGTTACTTCCACCGCTTTCTGGGAAGGTGGGACGTGAACGCGTAATCATGGCGGTCACAGCTACCCAAAGTTCGCTCAAGGTAAAAAGCGGGCGGCTCCCGGAACTAGCCCCGATCAGGAAACCACTTTCGGCCCGGCATTTCTGAAACGACGGGCGTGCTTGCAAATGCCTGCCGCCGGTCCTGACAGGCGCGATCGCTAACCCCTTCGCGACGAGTTCGACCACGACGCAGTAGCGGGTGGGCACGCATTGTGCCGGAAAAATCTTGTGGTTCACATGAATGGTCTTTGGACCGATATTCCGGGCGCGGGGATCGGGGCACGCGTCACATTTCACACGGCGGTTCGCATCCTCGCAAATCCCGCGTCAAGATCCGCCTTCAAATCCTCGATGTCTTCGAGGCCTACCGAAAAGCGCAAGGCGGGACCGGGCGGATTCCACGCCGTCGCGCTGCGATAACTTCGGCAATCGAACGGAATAACAAGGCTCTCGAAGCCACCCCAAGAATAGCCCATGCCAAACAGTTTGAGCCCATCGAGCATGGCGGCGAGCGCGGCCCGCGAGCAGGGCGATAGAAGCACTGAGAAAAGCCCGGACGAACCGAGAAAATCCCGCTTCCATAAGGCGTGTCCGGGGCAGGAGGGAAGCGCTGGATGCAAGACTTGGACGACCTCTTTGCGGGCAGCGAGCCAGTGGGCGAGATCGAGCCCTTGCCGCTCGGCCTCCCGAAGCCGGAGGTCGAGCGTGCGTAGCCCGCGCAAACTCAAGAAAACATCCTCAGGCCCGGCGCACATCGCAAAGGCGTCGAAAGTGGCCCTCAATCTTGCAAACCATTGCGCGTTGGCGGACACGAGCCCGATGAGAAGATCGGAATGGCCGGAGAGATATTTTGTTCCGGCTTCGATCGCCATATCCGCGCCGCGCGTATGCGGCGGAAAGAACAAGGGCGTGGCCCAGGTGTTGTCGAGGATCGTGCAAATGCCCTTGGACCGGGCAACAGCGGCGATCGCCGGGACATCCGGGATTTCGAAGCTCTGCGAACCGGGTGTCTCGACGAAGATTACGCTTGTGTTCGGCCGGATCAAGGTTTCGATCGTGGCGCCGATCGTGGGATCGTAGTAGGTTGTCGCGACACCCATGCGGGCCAAAATCGTCTCGCAGAAGATCCGCGACGGCCGGTAGACCGCATCCATCAGGAAGAATATGGTCGCCGGACTTGACGGCGGTGAGAAGAGCGAGCGTGATTGCGGCAAGGCCTGAAGGCGCGAGCACGGTTCCCGCCGCGCCAGTCAGTTCCGTCCACGCACTTTCCAGCGCCTCCGTTGCTGGCGTTCCCTGGGTGCCGTAGGAGAATCGGGCGTTGCGCGCCAACAAATCATCGAGTGTCGGAAAAAGCACGGTCGAGCCCCGGTAGACCGGTGTGTTGACGAAGCCATGCTGGTCGCTAGGGCGCCGCCCGGCATGGACCAGTTTTGTACGATTCTTCAAAGGGATGCGATCCTGCGGCGTGGTCCCGGTCATGGGTGCGTCCAGTCATAAGTGGGCCGCGAACCGCGATTTCGATCGGCGCTTCGGCAAGCCGGGAATTAAACCGCGGCCCGCGCGGATGCAACGTGCGTCACCTGGCCGGTTTCATCCAGCACCGCCCATGCGCGGCGGATGCGCCCGCGCGCGGCCCGGCTTCGGAGGTCCCGAGTTTACGAAGGATCGGCCGGTTCAACAAAGAACAAGACGGCAGTTGAAGCAGGCTAATACTGCCTGACACGCGCCGGTATTCATCCGGTTGGTGGGCGCTTTGATTCGTCTTCCAGGGATTTTCTCAAGTCAACCGGCATGATGTGCGCGCCTCGAGCAGCAGGAAAGACGCCTTCGGACACTACCGTCTGGCCTTTTCTGGCCCGGTTGCCAGCGGTACTGCAAAGCGCCCGCTTCAAGGCTTTGCACATGGCCGCGTTAACGATGTTTCTAATTGCGTCAAGCGATCCATTTTGAATCCTAGCGTTCCGGTTGTAAAGTAACCTTTGGTTAACGGTTCCGACGGGGCGGCTCCAGTGTGAATTCGCGCAAAGCCTTCGCTCCTCGCGAGAGAGTTAGTAAGAGGCATTCGATGGCAAGTTCCAGGAAAGCACAAGATCCTGCAGCGGCGGCGTTTTTGGCCATCGAAGAAGCGTTAAATCTCGGCGCCGCCGGCCAAGGCAGTGGACCGGCCGAAGCAAATCCCAGCACAACCGGCGCGGACAAGGCAAAGGAGCGCTTGTTTGGTGAGCGCGAAGCCGCACTGCCGCGCCCTGGCACTTCGCGGCCACCGCGCGATGCCGCGAGGACGATGGAGCCACCGCCGGCGGCAACCGGCGATGATCGATTATCCAATCCCGCACGCGCGAACTCCGCCCTGCCAGGCACGGAAGCTGTTGCCTCGGAGCGCTCGAGCGGGGCCTCGCCGCCGATGCAACCAGCCAATGACGATCGCCAATCCGCTGGCGAAATACTTCGGGCATTTCAGAGCCGTTCCAACCGGGCTCCAGCGGTCCTTGCCGCATCCTGCTCGGGAGTATGGATTATCCTCACCCTCAGCTACTTTATTGCCAACCGCGCGGTTCTGTTCGATCTACCGCCGGGGTCTCTGTTGCCGCAAGCCACGCTTTATCTCATGACTATCGCGGGGCCCGTCATCTTCTTTTTGGTAACGGCAATTTTGCTTCGCCGGGGTCAGGAGATGCGGCTTGCGGCCCGTTCAATGACCGAGGTCGCGATCCGCCTGACCGAGCCCGAAACCATTGCCACCGGACAAATGGTCACGCTTTCCCAAGCTATCCGCCGCGAGGTCGCGTCAATGGGGGACGGTATCGAACGCGCGCTCGCAAGAGCGAGCGAACTCGATACTCTGGTCAGGTCCGAAGTCTCCAATTTGGAACGATCCTACTCGGACAATGAGCGCCGCGTGCGTTCCCTGGTCGACGAATTAGCCTCCGAGCGGGAATCCATTCTGACCAATGCCGATCGTGTGCGCGGCGCGATCGCGCTCGCGCAAGATAGTCTTTCCCGGGATCTAGCCGGGGCCTCTTCTCGGTTCGCGGAAAGTGTTGGAGAAGCCGCGGGCCGTGTCACCGCCTCGCTCAATTCCAAAGGCGAGGAAATCAAAACGGCCCTCGGCCGCGGGCGGGATGAGCTCGTCGATCAATTGTCGTCGCATGGGAATGATCTCGTCAAGCGGCTGGACCAAACTGGCCAGGACGCGACGGCGAGCCTCACAGGGGCAAGCAATGGCATCGCGCAGACGCTTGCCGATCGCTTGGCGGAAATGGACGACAAGCTTAAGACCGCCAGGGAGACTCTCGCCGCCGATTTGGAAATTCGCAGCAATGCCCTAGCGCAACGCATCGACGCCACCGGCGCGCGGATTGCCGACACTGTGTTTTCGCGCGGCGAAAATCTCGCAGTGCGCTTGGCCGAGACCAGCGATCGCTTGCATGACGTTGTCGCGGTGCAAGGCAATGCGCTGCACGATAATTTGACCGGGATGAGCGATCGCATCGCGGGCCTAATCTCGGACCGCACCGCCGAATCACGAAATTCGTTCGAACAGGTAACCCAGGCTCTAGCCACGCTCTTTGATGAAAGCGAGGCAAGACTTCACACCCAGTTCGAGCAGCACGGAGGCGAGCTTCATCGACGCTTTGCCACCACAGCCGATGCGACGGCGGCCGCCCTGACGAGCCATACCGAAGCGTTACATCAGCGCGTCGCCACGACGGTCGCGGACACGCTCGCCACATTGACGGACCATTCCCAACACTTGCTTGGCCATTTAGCGGCCACGGCGCGAGACACAGTGGGGACTTTCACCAGCCATACCGGGACACTGAATGAACGTCTTGCCGCAACGCTGAACGGAACTTTTGCAGCCCTGACAGATCATTCGGAGCAGATGAGCAAACGGTTGGAATCAACAGCGCAGACCACGATTGCCGCGCTCGCCAGCCAAACCGGAACGATGCATGAGCGGCTCGCCGCGACGAGCGCCGAGACTGTTGCCGCGCTGTCAGACCATTGGAAGGAAATGGGCGGACGCTTGGAATTGACCGCGCAGCGTTCCGTTGCCGCGCTCACCAGCCATACCGAAACGCTCCACGCCCGCCTGAACTCCACTGTCGGCGAGACGCTCGGGGCGTTATCGAGCCATGCGGATGCGATGAGCGAGAAGCTCGAAACAACCACGCAACGTTCGGTGGCGGCATTTACAAATCAGACCGAAGCGCTCCACGCCCGCCTGAACGCGACCGCCGGCGAGACGGTTGGGGCGTTGACGAGCCACGTGGACTCGATGAGCGAGAAGCTCGGAGCGTTGACGAGCCATGTGGACGCGATGAGCGAGAAGCTCGAAACAACCGCGCAACGTTCAGTGGCAACATTTACGAATCAAACCGAGGCGCTACACGCCCGCCTGAACTCGGTCGCCGGCGAGACGCTTGGGACGTTGACGAGCTATGCGGACGCGATGAGCGAGACGCTCGCTACAACCGCGCAAAATTCAATGGCGGCGTTTACCAATGAGACCGAAGCGCTCCACGCCCGCCTGAACGCGGTTGCCGACGAAACGCTCGACGCGCTTGCGAACCATGCCACCGAGATAGGAACCCGCCTGGAATCGGATGTGGCTCATTCCGCGGCGGCTCTTGCCAGCCATACCGAAGCAGTGCAATCGCGACTCGCTTCGACCGTCGGCGAGACGCTCGGGGCCTTGACCTTATATTCCGAACAGATAAGCGAGCGGTTAGACGCGGCTGCGCAGCACTCCGCCGCGGATTATGAAAATCACGCCGAAGCCCTGCACCAGCGGCTCGCTGCCACGCTCGACGAGACGTTTGGTGCCCTCACGAGTCACGCGGATGCGATGAGCGAACATTTAGCGGCGGCCGCGCGTGGAGCCGTCGCGGCCTTCGCGGATCACACGGGCGCGCTGGGCGAGAATTTTGACCTGACCGCGCAACAGGCGATCGCTTCGATCGGCTATCAAGCCAACGATCTCAATGCGCGATTCGCTGAAACCGCGAATGAGGCGGTCAATGCGATCGCGACCCATGGCGACCGTGTCAACGAAGCACTCGCCGGCCGGCTCTTGATGTTCGAGGAAACCGTCATCGGACAAGGCGGGGCGATTGCCAGCAACATCGACGAGCGCGCCGAACGGTTTACCGCGACTCTTGCCGATCGTTTGGGGTCGATCGAATCGACGCTCACGTTGCAAGGGGGTGATCTCAACGACAAGCTTGCCCTGCGCGCGCAAGATGCCGCTGCGGCGCTGGAAACGCATATCGAAGCCTTCGAATCGCGCGTTGCCGTCAAGGCCGAGGAGGTTGGCGAGACGCTCGAGAAGCTGATTTCCCGCGTCGATCAGGGACTCGATTCACGCGCGCAATCGCTCAGCGAGACTTTGACAGGCCGAGCCCTCGAAATTTCGAGAGCCCTTGGCGAAGGCGGCGGCGATGTGATCCGCGCGCTCGATGAAAAGGCCCAGGAAATCGGTGCGAGCATAACGGCTCGCTCGGCCACAATCGCCGAGACACTGGACAGCGGAGTCGCGCAATTCGAGGAGCGGGTTGTCGGCCGTCTTGTGGCGGCTGCCGGAGACCTCGGCGCGACGGGCCGCGCCATCGCCGAAACTCTTGGCGCGAGGACGCAAGAGATTGATCAAACGCTCGGTCTTCATGCCGGCAACATCAACGCGGCGCTGGATCGCGAAGCAGGGTATCTTGGGCAAGTGCTCGCGGGGCGCGTCGAAGAAATCCGCGGCACCATTGCGCAGGCGGTCGAGGATCTCGACACAACGCTAGCCGGACGCGCCGGGGAAATTGGCGAAGGCCTCGCCCAGCGGATCAATGAAATTAGCATGGCCTTGGCTGGCCGTCTTGGCGACCTCGAAGGCACGCTCGGGGAGCGCGGTCAAGCGCTGCAGCGTGCCTTGGCGGCCTGTGCCGGCGAGTTGCGTGAGCTCATCGATATTCGCGGACGGAATTTTGTCGAAGCTCTGTCCGCTCGCGGCAACCAGATTGCTCAGGAGATGACAAGCCGCGGCGAGTTGATCACCCAAACGATCGAGGGCCATGGAACTGCCATCGTGCAGCACCTCGGAGAAAAGCAAACCGACCTTACGGCGGCGATCGATCACTCGACGGCGCATTTGCGCGCGGCGATCGAAACTGGCGCCGCCACATCGATTGGAGCCCTCGTCGAAACAAATGAAAGATTGCGGTCCGGGATGACCGAGGTGATCGATCGCCTCGTAAATAGCAGTGCGGGATTGCAAAGGGCGATTAGCACGACCGGCACAGAATTCGCGGCGGCGGAGCGTTCGCTAAGCGATCGCATGGACGATTTCCGCTCTATATTCACCAGTGCCGCCGGAGAGATCAATCAACTCAACCGGACCACGCGAGCCGCTATCGACGAAGCGAGCAGCCTTGCTGAAACGATCGCACGCCAGAAGGAGGGCTTGGCGAGTTCTGCGGGCGATCTCTCCCGCGAGCAGGGTGATCTCGAGCAAATGCTCGCGGCGCGGCGCGATTCGCTCGAATCGCTTGTCAACAGCATCAAGGCGCGCCGGGAAGACTTGGAAGGACTGACGCATTCCTTCGCGGAGCGTATCGAGGACTCGTTTGAAAAAGCCGCAGCCCGCGCGCGCGACATCGGCGCCTTTTTGGCCGAATCCTCGCAATCCACCAGCGGAATGATCGACCGGCAATTTGCCGGCATTCGCAACAATATAGAGCAGGAGCGCGACAGCACGGCGGCGGCGATGCGCGCTGCCTGCGAGCAGGCCAATGCGGAGCTCGCAAGCATTTTCGGGCAAACCACGGAGCGTTTCCAATCCGCGGCGGCGGAGTTGCGTGATATGTCGCGCGAGATCCAGCGCGAACTCGAAACGACCCGCGAAGCGTTGCGCCGTGGCGTTGCCGAATTGCCTCAAGAGACGGCGCAGCAGGCGGCGTCCATGCGGCGTGCCGTCGCCGATCAAATCAAGGCGCTCGAGGAGCTGAGCGAAATCGTAACTCGTTCCGGGCGCGCATACGACATTTCTCAGCCGTCTCCGGTCAATGCCGAACGGGCCGCCCAGACGCTACCGCCCCGGCGCATCGAACCCGCTCCTCGTGCGGCCGAACCGCCGCGCGCTCCGGAGTCTCCTCGCCCGGAGGCGCATAAGCCGCGCTCCGCTGCAAGGCCGGCCAGCGTTAAAACTCCGGAACGCGGTGGCGGCTGGATCTCGGATCTTCTCGCGCGCGCGGACAGCGAGGAACCTCCGGTTGCCCAGAACGCCCCGGCCAAACCCGCGCAACCGGCGCCACGGCTGGAAACGATTTCTCTCGATGTCGCGCGGATGATCGATCATGCCGCCGCCGCCGCCGCTTGGGACCGCTATCGCCGCGGCGAAACCAATGCCTTCACGCGGCGAATCTACGTCGGCCGCGGCCCCCAGACATTCGACGAAATCGGCCGGCGCTACCGGCTCGATCCGGAGTTCCGCGGCACGGTTGATCGTTATGTGCAGGAGTTCGAACGGCTCCTTGCCGAACTCGGCGACGACGAGGCAAGCGAGGCCGTCGCCAAGACATATCTTTTGTCGGAGACCGGCAAGGTTTACACCTTGCTCGCTCACGCGGCGGGCAAACTGAGCTGACGCGCGCGCCCCGACCAAATGGACTCATTTGGTCGATAAGGACGCCGTTCAAATTCTAATTGGAGCATCACGCAAATTTTTTAAGGTAGTCGTATCGGCGACTCCGTGACTTGCTCGCCGAAGTCGCTCATGACAGCGATCGAGGAGACTACCGCTATTATTGAGCTATGCTGAATTCGACGCGCCGGTCCTTGCGAAAGCGCTCTTCGATCGTACCGACGCTGCGGCCTTCCGTTGTCCCGTTTTTGCTGGCCAAGGAATGGGAATTGCCATAACCCTTCGCGATCAGAATGGCGGGGTTGACCCCCGCTTCGACGAGGACGTGGCGCGTAGTATTTGCACGCCGTTGCGACAGCCTCATATTAGCGGCCTGCGCGCCAATACTGTCCGTGTAGCCGTCAATCCGAACAGTCGTTCCGGCAGGCAATTGTTTCATCAGACCGGCCGCCTGCTGCAAGAGACCCATCGTGTCCGACGGAACCTCGGCACTATTGGTAGCGAAATAAATGGTTGGGAGATTAAGACTCGGCTGATTGGGAGCGCCAATTGGGTTTTCGACGCCGATACCAAATATAGGCATCGAAGCCGCGGTCGGCGTTTCGTTAGCGCTGCTGCCTGTAATTGTAGCGAATGCGAATTGAGGCCCAAAAACGGATTTCAGCGAACTCATGACCCTATCTCGGTCTGCTTCAGGAATCGCTCCTCCGACACTAGCCGCATTTCCCTCAAACAGCGCCTGCAACCCCGGAATCTTGAAATTATCGAGTGCTGTCTTGAAACCCTTGGCCCAGTGCGCCGGGCCCGCATTCAAGTCGACGGAGAGGTCGCCGGTAATGTTCCGGTCTCCGAATACCGTTTTGAGCGAGTCAGTGACGGAACTGCGAGTAGCGTCGTCTCCGACTGTGCCTGAGTAAGCAATGATCCCGTTCTCATTGTGTAGCGCCAGCCGCGCTGGAATCGAAGGCATATGCGGGGGAGCCACAGGCGCATTTTGCACCAAAGTCTGCGCGGACTGGATGGCTCCATGATCGCCTGCCCCAATGAAATATCCGACGAGCAATCCTAGTATAATCAGCAAAGAGATGCCCGGAATGAGCAACGGTCTGAATCCGGTAGCAGCACTCCTGTCAACTGTTCGGCTTGATCGAATTTGCTCTGCTCGAAGCTGCATAATTTCTTCGATGGGGATGGACGAATGTAAGGCCGAGTCGCGGAAACTCGCTGCCCAAGCACTAATTGCCGATGGGATAGCTCCGCCTTGTGCCTGCAGGACGATGATTCTGGGTATTGCATAGCCCAAAATCGTTCTGGCGAAGCGTTCGCTTACATCAATCTTATTGGCAATGCCGCTAATAACGTCGCTGCCTAGCATCTCCTCTACTTCTTGTCCCGACAGAGGCACGGGATCAGGACCTCCTACCCAGGAAGCAACCTCGACGGCGAACCCGGCGGCCTTGAACCTATCCACGAAACCGCCAGTTCCACCTGGCTGTCCTTTGATCAGGCGCAGAGTCTCTTGAACAAGAGGGTAGGCCTTGGGCCCGACACAGTATCGCGAGCCGATTTCCTGAACGAGCGTGTCAAATCCCGCCATGTTAAGGCCTTCTCGAAAAACCCCGATTGACCTGCGCCTCTTGCCGTAGAGCGAATAACCCTCGGCGGGGGTAAGAGTTGCGCCACGGCACGGCCATTTTTTCGCGGGGCAGGCTTCAGACCTTACTCGCGGACCATGGTCCTGGCGACGTGGCCCGGATTCGCTTTGTTGACCGTTTGGAAACCGGAGGCGTTGCGGTTTTGAGCCGCTTGCTGGTCAGCGCTTGAGGGCGTTGTTTCGGCGACCGTCTATCGGACTTTGCCGGAAGCCGTCGCCTAGATCGAATTCGCCTGGGTCGGCTCCGCGCTGGCCGCATTTGACAAAGTTTCGAGCACTCCCGGTGCCCAGAATGAGGTGCCAGCCGGCCTGTAAGCCGGGTTTTGTAGGGCGCGCGGTTTTCGCGCACGCGATGGCCATTCCTCTAGGACGGCCGTTGCCGGCCGCCTCGAGCAACCAACCCGGGCAACGATCCGGAGACGGATCCAAGGATTCCTCAACCGAGAAACGCCTTGCGTCGCCCCTATTCGGTTTTGCTCCCGGTGGGGCTTGCCATGCCGCTCATGTTGCCATGCGCGCGGTGCGCTCTTACCGCACCGTTTCACCCTTACCTTGCGGCGGTTTGTTTTCTGTGGCGCTTTCCCTGGGGTTGCCCCCGCCGGAAGTTATCCGGCACCGTGTCTCCGTGGAGCCCGGACTTTCCTCCACTGCGAAAGTGGCGGCCATCCGGCCGGCTGGCCCTGGCCAGATAGGCGCCCTTGGCCATTTCGTCAATTATCGAATTGGCAATTTGTAGCTATTACAAATGTCCTGAGATAATTTCCGCGCGCATATCTATTTTCGACTTGACCCGACGCGCCGGCTAGGGTGTCTGGTGAAGTTGCGCGACGCGCAAGCAACGCTAGGAATAGACATGAACAAGATTTTTCCGTTGACGATACTCGTCATCTCGTCCATGGCGCTCGCGGGCTGCGGCTATACGCCGGAACAGCGTGGCGTAAGTGGCGCGGCTCTTGGCGGCGCGACGGGCGCAGCAATCGGTGCGGCGACGGGCGGCGGGGTCGGCGCCGCACTCGCAGGCGGCGCACTTGGCGCGGCGACCGGCGCGATCGTCGGCGCGAACACAGCACCCCCGCCTCCACCTCCACCCGGCTATTATGGGGCGCCCCCGCCGCCGCCAGCGCGCTGCGCGCGGGTCGGTTATGACGCCTATGGCAACCGAGTTTGTACGGCGTATTACGGCTATTGAAACCCGACAGCTCCTTTCCCGCGACGCTCGATCCCTCGCCCAACCACGGCGAGCGGAAAGGCGGCCGCACGCCAAATTCGATTTTCCTGCATTACACCGGCCTGCCGGACGGAGAGGCCGCTTTGCGGCAGCTTTGCGATCCGGCGACGGAAGTGTCTTCCCACTATCTTGTGTGGGAGGACGGGCGCCTCTCCCAGCTCGTGCCGGAGGCGCGCCGCGCCTGGCACGCGGGACGCGGCGTTTGGGCCGGCGAGACCGACATGAACGATATTTCGATCGGGATCGAAGTCGCCAATTCCGGCCATCGGGGGGGCTCGCCGGCCTATCCCCCGGCGCAGATCGAAACAGTCATCACGCTCTGCCAGGATATTATCGCGCGCTGGCATATCCGTCCTGAGCGGGTGCTGGCGCATTCGGACGTATCGCACGGCCGCAAGATCGATCCCGGCGAGCATTTTCCCTGGGGGCGATTGGCCAAGGCCGGAATCGGCCATTACGTGACGCCCTCCGCGATCGAAGACGGTCCGCGCCTGGAACCCGGCGCCAAGGGCCCGGACGTCATGGCCCTGCAAGCGATGCTTGCGAACTATGGCTACGGCCTGGATTTAACTGGTGTCTATGACGCCGTGACCTTATCCGCGGTCACCGCCTTCCAGCGCCATTTCCGGCAAGCCCGCGTCGATGGGATCGCGGACGCCTCGACGGTCGCGACCCTACGCAGGCTAATAGAAGCATTGGCCAAAGGAAAGGATTGCGCTTCGGTAGCAAACAGATAACTCAGGCGGAAAGGTTCAAGTGAAAATATTGCTTGGCTGAGAAATGCGGGTACTGATTGTATGGACAAATCGACGCTAATCAGCCTCGACAGGTCCGGGCTCACGGAACTCGGGGACGTGGTAATTAATCCAGGCTGTGTTCGCCTGTGGGTTAATCCGGACGGTGATCAATTGTCTCTGCACTATTTTTCCAAGCCGCCCGATATTTATGTCGATCTTAAGGATATCGACGCGCTTCGTGCCTTTTACCGTGAAGGAATCATAACTGAAGGTGGTGCCTTAATCGAGGCAGATTTGATTACGATTGCGAAGCACGATGCGATTCGCACAATTTTCAAGCATCCTCAGAAGCCGCACGGGATGATTTATTTTGGTTCAATCACTTTGCCATTTCGTGACTTCAGTTACGTCGTAAAGATTCAGTGCAATGAGAGGGGGACGTACTGGCATCCGAACTCCTTTGTGCTCCACGAGTTTCTAGCTTCCGGCCGTGTAAACATTGACAGAGAGGCGGGAAGGCTGTTCGGTTGGTTCGCCGACCCTTACGATCCCAACATTGTCACCGGATTAATGCGTAACCACTCCGAAGACGTTTCATACGATGAGAAATTCCCGCAGCATCCCCTTTCGCGTCTCAGAAAACTCCTGCAATATCATTAGGACACGTTACGTATCGCTGACAAACTTGCCGAGGAACCGGCGTTTCAAAGTGTGAAAAGGACTTGACTTATCGGCCTAGTGCGGAATGGCAACAGGGCATCACTCTTGCAGGGTTCTTGCAGCAAGCGGCCTCTCGCCGCGCCATTCCGCCAGCCGTGCCGCCAATCGATCGAAATAGAGGTAAATCACCGGCGTCGTAAAAAGCGTCAGGACCTGGCTCACGATGAGCCCTCCGACGATGGCGATGCCGAGCGGATTGCGGAGCTCGGAGCCGGTGCCGGTCCCGAGCATCAAGGGCAATGCGGCGAGGATCGCGGCGAAAGTCGTCATCAGGATCGGGCGAAAGCGCAAGAGACAGGCTTGGTAAATGGCCTCGCGCGGGGCCAGTCCCTCGGAGCGTTCGGCATCGAGGGCGAAATCGATCATCATGATCGCATTCTTCTTGACGATGCCGATCAGCAAGATGATTCCGATGATCGCGATGACATCGAGCTCATGGCCCGATGCCATCAATGCGAGCAGCGCGCCGGCACCGGCCGAGGGCAGCGTCGAGAGGATCGTTACTGGATGGATGAAGCTCTCGTAGAGCACACCGAGAACGATATACATCGTGATCACGGCAGCGATAATCAAAAACAGCTCGTTGGTCGCAGAGGCGCGAAACGCCGCGGCCGCGCCTTGAAAGGACGTGATGAAGCTGCCGGGCAGATCGATCTCTCGCTCGGCCTTTTCGATTGCCTCCACGGCGGCGCCGAGCGAGGAGCCGCGCGCGACATTGAACGAAATCGCAGTAGCCGGAAACTGCCCGAGATGGGTAATCAACAACGGCCCTTGGCGCTGGTTCACGTGGACGATCGCGGACAGCGGAACTTGCCCGTTGGTTCCCGACGCCGACGATGGCAAATAAAACGAGGAAAGACTGGACAGCGCGCGCTGCAACGACGGGTCGGCTTCCATAATGACCCGGTACTGGTTCGATTGAGTGTAGATGGTCGAGATGATGCGCTGGCCGAAGGCATCGTAGAGTGCGTTGTCGACGCTGGCCGGGGTAATCCCGAACCGTGCCGCCGTCGCGCGGTCGATGATGAGATCGACCGCTAGACCTTGGCTCTGCATATCGCTGGCGGTGTCGCTGATCTCCGGCAGTTGCCCCAGCCGTTGCATCAGCTTTGGCACCCAGATTTTAAATGCGCCGGGATCTGGGTCCTGCAAGAGAAAATGATATTGCGCGCGGCTGACGCTGGAATTGATCGTGAGATCCTGAACCGGCTGCATGTGGAGCGAGACGCCAACGATCCCGGAGACCTCTTTTTGCAGGCGGCGGACGATTTCGCTGGCGGTGAGCGTTCTATCGCTCCTGGGCTTGAGATTGATCAAAAACCGGCCGCTGTTCAGCGTTGTGTTGTCGCCGTCGACGCCGATGAACGAACTCACGTTGTCGACCTCCGGATCGCGCAAGATCGCCTCGGCGAGCTGCCGCTGAAGGCCGGCCATTGCCTCGAAGGAAGCGCTTTGTGGAGCTTCTGAAATCGCCTGGATCATGCCGGTATCTTGCACCGGGAAAAATCCTTTCGGAATCACGATATAGAGCACGATTGTGAGAACAAGCGTGGCGATTGCAACGAACAGGGTAAGCGGCTGGTGCCGCAGCACGATGTCGAGCGCCCGGCCGTAGCGCGCGATCAATCCATTGAAGGCCCTCTCCCCGATGAGATCAAAGCGGTTGCGCTTTGCATCGGGGCGATGCCGGATCAGCCGCGCGCACAGCATGGGCACGAGGGTGAGTGAAACGATCGCCGAAATCACGATCGTGACCGCAAGCGTGATCGCGAACTCATGGAACAGACGGCCGGCCACATCGCCCATGAACAACAGCGGAATAAGAACGGCGATCAGGGACACGGTAAGCGAAATTATGGTGAACCCGATTTGCTCCGATCCTTTGAGCGCGGCCTGCAGAGGCGGATCACCGGCTTCGACGTAGCGGGCAATGTTTTCGATCATCACGATCGCATCGTCGACAACGAACCCGCTCGAGATCGTCAAGGCCATCAGCGACAAATTGTCGAGGCTGAAACCCATGAGATACATTGCGGCAAGGGTGCCGACCAGCGACAACGGCACCGAAAGGCTCGGGATGATGGTTGCCGGAAGAGTCCGCAGGAACAAAAAGATCACGAGGACGACAAGCGCCACCGCCAGCGCCAATTCGAATTCGACGTCTTCTACGGACGCGCGAATGGTCGTTGTGCGGTCGCTCAGCACATCGACGTTGACGGCGGCCGGGAGATTCGCCTTGATCGTTGGCAGCAGGCGTTTGATCGTGTCGACGACCTCAATCACATTCGCCCCCGGCTGGCGGCGGATGCTGAGGATTATGGCCGGCGACGTGTTGTCCAAGGCGCCGAGTTTCGTATTTTCAGGGCCTGGGTCGGCGCTGGCTATATCCGAGAGGCGGACAGGACCGCCTTTGCGGTAGGCGATGACGAGGTTGCGGTAGCCGGCGGCGCTGGTGATTTGGTCGTTGGCATTGATCGTCGAGGCTTGTGCCGGGCCGTCGAAGCTGCCTTTCGGCGAATTGACGTTGGCATTGGCGATCGTGGTGCGAAGATCGTCAATATTCAGGCCATAGGCGGCGAGCGCGGCGGGATTGAATTTGATCCGCACGGCCGGCCGCTGGCCGCCGCCGATGCTCACCAATCCGACGCCCGGCTGTTGCGAAATTTTCTGTGCGAGCCGCGTCTCGCTGATGTCCTCAAGCTCGGTCAACGGTAAGGTCTTGGAAGTGACCGCGAGAGTCATGACCGGCGCGTCGGCCGGGTTCACCTTGGCATAGACCGGCGGCGTTGGCAGGCCGCTCGGCAGCAAATTGTTGGCGGCGTTGATTGCGGCCTGAACTTCCTGCTCGGCTACATCGAGACTTAGGTTCAGGCTGAACTGCAACGTGATGACCGAAGCGCCGGCCGAGCTTGCCGACGTCATCTGGTTGAGGCCGGGCATTTGCCCGAGTTGCCGCTCGAGCGGCGCCGTCACCGAAGACGTCATCACCTCGGGACTGGCGCCGGGAAGAAACGTTTGCACCTCGATTGTCGGATAGTCCACTTCCGGGAGGGCGGAGAGGGGCAGGAATTTGTAGGCAACGCCGCCGCCGAGCATGATCGCCGCCATGAATAGCGTGGTCGCTACCGGACGCAAAATGAAGACGCGGGATGGATTCATCGGCGAGGTCTTGGACAGCGCGCCGGTTCGCGCCAAATCATGGCTGGCTCCCAGACTGCCCGCCATGCTTGCTTGGCTGGCTTGAGAGGCGTTTTTCGCCGGGCGCCGCGGCATCTGCCGGCCCGCCGCCATTCGACCGCTCGGCGGGGGCGACCAGCACCCTTGCACCATCCCGCAAACGGTCGGCGCCGTCGACGACAACCCTATCGCCAGGTGAAAGTCCCGAGTTGACCGCGTACATGGCTCCATCCAAAGGTCCAAGATCGACGGTCCGCGCCGACACCTTATCATCCGCGCCGATGATGTAGACGTAAGTGCCAGGGGCACCGTGCTGAACCGCACGTGAAGGCACGGTCACGACGCCGCGCAAGGTTTTGATCAAGAGCCTTGCATTGACGAACTGGTTCGGAAAGAGCTTGTCGTCCAGATTGTCAAAGTTAGCACGCAACTTCACCGTGCCGGTCGTCGGGTCAATCTGGCTATCCAGCGCCGCGACTTTGCCAACCGACAGTGGGATGACATTGGCACGGTCGTAGGCAGTGACCTCGAGGTCCCTGCCCGCATGCATCGCCGCCATGATTTCTGGAATATCGTCTTCTGGCACCACGAAAATCACCGTGATCGGGTGCATTTGGGCGACCACCACGAGGCCAGGGTCGGCGGTCTGCACATAATTGCCGGGATCGACCAAACGCAGACCAATGCGGCCATCGATCGGCGAAACGATGTGCGCATAAATGAGGTTCAGCTTCTGATTGTCGATCTGGGCTTGATCAAGCTTGACCGAACCCTCGTTTTGCTTGACGAGAAACACTTGATCCTCGGCCTGCTGGCGCGCAATCGAATTCTGTTTCACGAGGGTTTGATAGCGGGCCAGATCCATTTTCGCCTGATCGAGAAGTCCCTGATCGTGGACGAGCTGACCCTCGAATTGGGCCTCTGCCAATTGAAACGGGCGCGGGTCGATTTGCGCTAGGAAGTCGCCTTTGTGGACCGTTTGACCTTCCTTGAAGGCAACTTCCAGAAGTTGACCGTTGACCTGGGTCTTCACCGTCACTGTCGCGACCGGCGTCACCGTGCCAAGGGCAGTCACAACGACTTTGACGTCGCCAGTGCCGATGGTGGCCGCTCCGACCGGTTGCGGCGCAGCTTCCTGACTGCGGATCAAATTGCTTGGCGCCCGAAACGTCCCCGTAATCCGGTAAATGCCGAGCCCAAGGAGGATTGCGATGCCAAGGAGAAAGACCGGCCGAAGCCGTGACCTCGGCTTCGTCTTGGTACCGGGCGGCATGACCTTGTCTTCGCGAAGGCTGGTGCCGCCGTCGCGAAGATGCATGTCATCGGAGGACTCTATCTTGATCTTGGCCCCTTGGGTCCGGTCATCCATATTTTAGCATCCAGAGCCTTACCATTTCATCCAACTTGCCCGCAGCAACCGTGGATTTTTGTTCCAAAGCGTCTAACGGCCCCTATTCCGCGGGATGAACGTTTCGTAATATTCCAGCTTCCACAGCTGCCCGGCTTATAGAGTTGGAGCAACATCGGCTCCAATCAATTGGCGGAGACCCTAGTGACTGCTTCACGCGAGAGATAGACAGTTTCGCCCGGCTAGGTCATCGCAACGGATGGGGGTTCAATTCGCCCTAAATTGGAGGAACGAAGGGATTGAACCTACTTTCCAACTCCATGCCGCCTGGCAGAACTCCGCTGTCCCACCCGCCGCCAAGCGCTTGAATTAGCGCGACGGCGGCAAGAAAGCGATTCTGTCTTACCGTCAGCGCAAACTCCTCGTTGGAAAGCAAGGTTGCTTGCGCAACAACGACGGCGGTGAAGGCCACCGTGCCCGCCTGATATTGATTGAGCAGAACATCTAGCTCCTCTTGCGCCGCCTTGACAGCGGCGTCGGCAACCTTCTGTTGGCGCGCCAATATGCGAACCGCGGCGAGTTGGTCTTCGACCTGCTGAAAGGCCGTGAGCACCGTCTGCCGGTAGTTGGCGACGCTTTGTTCGTAGGACGCTTTCGCTGCCTCGACTTGGGCGCTGAACAGGCCTGCGTTGAAGATAGTTTGGGTGGCTGAAGCGCCGATCCTCCAGAATTCGTTGGCAAGCGAAATCGCGAGTGCCCCGGTTCCGGTGTACCCGAACATGCCGGAAAGGCTGATGTCGGGATAGTAAAGGGCGATATTGGCGCCAATGAGAGCATTTTCTTGCTGCATCGTCCGTTCGGCTGCAGCGATATCCGGACGTCTTTCCAGTAGCGCCGAAGGCACGCTCACTGGAATATTGGGAAGCTTGTAGCCAAGGGGTGTGGCCGCGATCGTCAGCTCCGCCGGCGGCCTGCCCATCAATGCCGCGATCGAATGTTCGAACTGCGCCCGCATGATGCCGACGTTGATCGCCTGGGCCTCAGTATTAAGGACCTGCGCTAGCGCGGTGGCGACGTCGGCTTTCGAAACCGTGCCAGCGTCATATTGATGCTGGGTAATCGCCAGCGTCCGCTTGAACGCTACGACCGTGCGATCGAGCAGCGCCTGCAGGGCATCTGCCGCGCGCAGATTGTAATAGGCGGTCGCGAGCAGAGCCTGGGCGGAGAGCTTGGCATTGGCGAGATCAGCGGCGGAGACTTGAGCGCCGGCCACGTCGCTTTCCACCGTCCGCCTGATCTTGCCCCATAAATCGAGATCCCAAGTGCCGTTGGAGGCCAGAGTGAAGATCGTTCTGGTTACCCCAGAGCCTAGCGCGTTCCCGATTGCCCGTTGCCCGAAATGCGACCTGGTATCGTCATAACTGACGGTGACGGTCGGAAACAAACCAGCCTGCGCCTCCTTGATGACCGCAAGCGTTTGCCGGTACGCCGCTTCGGCTGCAGCGACCGTCTGGTTGGAGATTTCGACCTGCGGCTCAAATGAATCGAGCTTGGTATCGCGGAACACCGACCACCAGGGGCCGCGGTCGATGTCATCGCGAGGCGCGGCGCGTTTCCAGCCTTTCAGCTCCTTGTAGGCCGCAGGTTCGGGCGCGGAAGGCCGTTCATAGTCCGGCCCCACGGTGCAGGCGGCTGGAATGACGGCGAGGATTGCGGCAGTAAAGCCGAGCCAAGCATACGAAGGGCGCTGCCGCACTGGCCCCATTGGATGCAGTTGCTTCATACACCGCCGCGCGATCGCCGATCCGGCGCGAAAAGGAAAGTCCGGCCAGTTTGTCATCGAGAATTGGTGCCCGGCATAGGTAGCAACAGAATGCGGCGAGACCAAAGGCAAAACCGGCTGGGCCGGGAAAACGGCCGCGTGCCGCTTTCAAACCACACTCCCCCGTCCCGGCCTCGCATTTCGGAAAAAAAATGAAGCGGCGACAAGCCTATGAGCAAAGCTGCGTTAAATGGCGGAAATGAGATGGACCCGCGAAGCCGGACCACTCGATCCGGTTGCTTATTTAAAAGCTCGGCTGCCGGATACAGGGCATACCCCTCATTATTGAAATCGCGGCTTTTGTGGACGATTGAAATGTCATCCACGCCAAGGCTGGCCGGCAATTCACGCCCGCAGCCAAATTTGTCCTCCGTCGATTGTTGTTCTGCGAAAAATTCAGCTCAACTCCTCCGCTAACCTGCGCATGAAGGCGATACAGGCCTCGATCTGCGCGATCTCGACGTATTCGTCCGGCTGATGCGCCCGGTCGATCGAGCCGGGACCGCAGACGACCGTCGGCACATTGGCCAATTGAAACTGGCCTGCTTCGGAGGCGAAAGGCACGGCGATCGTGTGATTCGCTCGCGCTAACTTTAGCGCCAAGGTCTCGGCGATCGACCCGTTTTCGGGCTTGAGGCCTGGCACCTCGACTTCGGTCACGGTTTCAATAAAGGCGTCCCTGGCTTGGCACGTGAATTTTGGGGTCACGGCACGGGCGGCGTAATCCTCAAGGTGCTTGAGGGCAAGATTTTGCGCAACATTGGGGAGAGCGCGAAACTCCCAACGGAAGGCGCAACGCTTGGCGAGAATATTCCGCGCGGTTCCTCCCTGGATTGTGCCCACGTGGATTGTCGAGGCCGGAGGATCGAAGCGTCCGGACGGATCGCCGCTCGCCGCGAGTTCGCCGCCAAAGCGATAGAGCTCGGTGACGAGATCGCACGCCGCCTCGATGGCGCTCGCGCCGAGGCTTGGCCTCGAGGAATGCGCCTCGTGGCCATGCACGATCGTCAAATAACCCGCCACACTTTTGTGTGTATCCGCCACTTGCATTAACGTGGGTTCGCCGACGAGCACGGCGCCGGGGCGAGGCAGACCGGCGCCGAAACGCGCGATCGTGTCGAGCGGGCCCCGACAAGTAGTTTCCTCGTCATAGGTCAGAAGAATATGGACGGGTAAGGCCAAGCGCGCCCGCTGGAATTCCGGAATCATGGCAAGGCAGATTGCGTCGAAACCCTTCATGTCGCAGGCGCCGCGGCCATAGACGCGGTCTTCCGCACGGCGCAGCTTAAAAGGGTCGCTTGTCCAGGTCTGGCCTTCCACGGGGACCACATCGGTGTGTCCCGACAAGACGATCCCGCCGTCGCGATTTGGACCCATGCTCGCAAATAGCGCGGCCTTGTCGCCAGCGGCGTTGGGGATCTTCACATAGGCTACGCCGAGGGACGTGAGGTAATCCTCGACAAAGGCGACGAGTCCCAAGTTGGATTTCGCGCTTTCCGTATCGAAGGCGATCAGCCGCTCAAGCATAGCGAGCGTTGCGTTGAGCCTTTCGTCCGGCGGGCGGCTCGAGTGCGGCATGACCGGCGGCTTCACCAATCCTGGACGGCCACGCCGCACGCGTAAATGTGGCGGCGGGTCAGTTGAGGACGCGCCGCGCGTAAGGCGAATCGAGCGAAAAGACGGGAATTTCCGCCTCGAAAACATCGCCATTCTCGTTCACCATCCGATAAGTCCCAGTCATGATGCCGGACGGCGTCGTCATCGTGGTTCCCGACGTGTAGCGAAACGTTTCGCCCGGTTTCAAAACCGGCTGTTCGCCGACGACGCCAGCACCTTTTACTTCCTCGAGCTTGCCGTTGCCATCGGTGATCTTCCAATGGCGGGCGGTGAGCTGCACGGTCATCTGGCCCCGGTTGGCGATTTCAACGGTGTAGGCCCACCAGAACGAGGCCTCGCCGGCGTCGGAACGCTCGGGCACGAATTCGGGAAGAACAGTGATCTGGATGCCGTGAGTGACGGTGCTGTACATGGGCGTGATCCGACATGGCAAGAAGCCGGAAAAACAAGGCGCTGCTACTCTAACACAACCTTATAGGCGAGGAAAAGTGCCGGCCCGAGGAATGAAAACCGCCCCGTAGCCGCGTTCCCCCACGAGGCCTGCTTTACATCTTTCCCGGAGCCGGTAGCTTGTGCAGGAACGCTTCCGCGAATTAGCCCGCGGGCAAGCCAACCACCCGCGCGGGGGATTCTGGATGCAAGGCATGTCTCAAGACATCGCAAGTAAGGGCCACCACGAAATCCCTGCGCACGAAGTAAGCGCGCGGAACATCCTCTGCGTGTTTCCGCGCTACGCCCCTTCGTTCGGCACCTTTGAATATGCCTATCCGCTGACCGATGGGGTGCGTGCGTTCATGCCGCCGCAAGGCCTGCTGGTGATCGCGGCGGTGCTTCCTAAGACCTGGAGTGTCCGCTTTATCGATGAAAACATCTTCCCCGCGAGTGCTGATGACTTCGCCTGGGCCGACGCGGTCTTTGTCAGCGGAATGCATATCCAGCGCCGCCGGATTGAGGACATCTGCCAGAGGGCGCATGCTTCCGGCAGGGTGGCGGTGCTCGGCGGTCCTTCGGTTTCGGCTTGTCCGGAACTCTACCCGGGATTCGATTATCTCCATATCGGCGAGCTCGGCGATGCCACCTTCGCGTTGATCGGCATGCTTGGCCGCGACGTTTCGCGCCCGCGTGAGCAGATCGTGCTGAGAACGAAGTCCCGCCGCGACCTTTGCGATTTTCCGGTGCCCGCCTATGAACTCGCCAAGATCGGGCGCTATTTTCTTGGCAGCGTTCAGTTTTCGAGCGGCTGTCCCTATAGTTGCGAATTCTGCGATATTCCTGGCCTCTACGGCCGGGTACCGCGCCTTAAAACGCCGAGCCAAGTCGTCACTGAACTCGACAAGCTTTTGGCCTGCGGAGTCAATGGCTCGATCTATTTCGTCGATGATAATTTCATCGCCAACCGGCGCGCCCTGCGGGACCTTCTGCCACATCTGATTGAATGGCAAAAGCGCAACGGCTATGCCGTCAGCCTGTCATGCGAGGCGACGCTCAACATTGCCCGTTCGCCGGAAGTTTTGGTCTTGATGCGCGAGGCCGCATTCGACACAATTTTCTGCGGGATCGAGACGCCCGAGCCCGAAGTCCCTGAAAGCCATCGACAAAGCGCATAATTTGACGGTGCCGATCCTTGACGCTGTGCGGACCATCAACCGGCACGGGATGGAGGTGGTTTCCGGCATCATTCTCGGCCTCGATACCGACACCAAGGATTCAGGCGCGCGGGTTCTCGATTTTTTGGAGCAATCCAAAATTCCCATGGCGACGATCAATCTGTTGCAGGCTCTGCCGCGTACGCCGCTTTGGGATCGCTTGCAACAAGAAAATCGGCTGCTCGGCGACGATCTGGATCGCGAGTCGAATGTGGACTTCAAGCTGCCTTACGATGATGTGCTCGCCATGTGGCGCACCTGCATGGCCAAGGCCTACCTGCCCGACATTTTGTTCGCCCGCTACGAATACCAGATGCGTGCGACAAGGCCCAATCGCTTGAAGCGGCCGAAAAGCCGGCAGCGTTTGTCCCCGCGCAATATCGCAAAGGGCCTCGTGATCCTCGCGCGAATCTTTTGGATTGTCGGGATTCGCGGCGATTACCGGCGCACATTCTGGAAATTCACTCTGCGCCGCCTGGTGCGGGGTCAGATCGAGCCGGTGTTAAGCGTGGGCCTATGCGCACACCATCTCATCATGTTTGCGCGCGATGCTTGCGCAGGGAGAGGCAATGCCTCGCATTACTCGGCGAAGGCGCGGACCCTAGAACTCGAAACGACCCTGCCAGGATGAGGGGAGGCGATAACCGTTGGCGCGGCGAAATCCGTGACGGCAAAGCCTTTGCCGCTGATGCATCCGGCGCAAAGCGTCATTCGATTGATCCAGCACGGCACTTTCCTCCAGCGTCCGCGCGCAAGTTTATACCGGCGAGAGTGCCACGGAAACCAATCCAGGCTTGGCCGCGGCATCTGCCGGCTAAGCCGGCTGAATTTCGTTTCCATTGACCCGTCGCGCCAATGCGGCTACTCCAACCACGCTCCTTAAGGAGCGCGTAGCTCAGTTGGTAGAGCATCTGACTTTTAATCAGGAGGTCATGGGTTCGACTCCCATCGCGCTCACCAATGAAATCAATTGGCAAAGAGCTGTAATCGTCTGATTTCTTTGTCGAGCGTCCGCAAATCCTGCCACGCTAGCCGCTTATGCGCTGGCTGACGCAAGAGGAAGGCTGGATGCAGCATGGCGAGCGCGCGGATTTCCGTATTGCCCGCATAGGCGAACCAACGTCCGCGCATGCGCATGATGCCTTCCTTGCTGGCAAGGAGAGTTTGCGCCGCCGCCGCGCCAAGAAAGACCACAATTTTGGGGTCCACGAGCTCGATTTGGCGGCGGATAAAGGGCAGACAGGCCGCCGTTTCAAGCGGCGACGGGGTGCGATTTCCAGGCGGCCGCCAAGGCACAACATTGGCGATATAAACCTTTCCGCGGTCGAGCCCGATCGAGGCCAGCATCTTGTCGAGCAATTTGCCAGCGCGGCCTACGAAAGGCACACCCTCGCGGTCTTCGTCGGCACCGGGCGCCTCGCCAATGAACATAATGTCCGCGCTAGGGTTGCCATCACCAAAAACGAGCCGGGTCGCGGTTGCCTTAAGCCCGCAGCCCTCGAAGCGCGCAAGCCTTTCACGCAGATCGGCGAGATTTTGGGCGGCGATGGCCTGGCCTTGCGCTGCCTCGGCGGAGTTGGCGGAAATGGCCGCCGCGGGGCCCCGCATAACATGCTGGCTGGCTTCGAACGTCTCTGGCAAACGCGTGGCGGTCGACTTCGCGTCGTTTGCGCACGCAATATCACGGCATTCGGCGAAGCGGTCATGCGGCGCGTCGTCGATGGCGATATCGACGCCCATGTCCGCGTACCAGCGGAGCAGTTCAACAATGCGCGCCGCCGGACGGGCGTCGCAATGTGTAGTGTCGTCATGGACCATGACGCGTCGGCTTCGCGGCAAAGAACGAGCGGTATAGAAGTAACATAACCTCTCTCTCGCGGGAAGCAGCCGGGCGTTGAACCTGGTGGGCGGCCGGCCGCAACGTGGTCGCGCTCATAGGGCTTTAAGATATTTCAGCGCTGGGATACTCGGCAGGAAGAAATATTCCCCGCCTGCCATTTGGATGAAGGTATCGACCTCGACGATCCGCCGCAACGGCTGCTCGCGGATGGTGAACGTGCCTTTCGGCCCGACTAGCGGGTCGGTCTCGTCAAACAGCGTCGCGAAATTCTGGTTCAGGATCCAGGTATGCTGCACGAACTCGAAATGGCGCGCGATGTCGGAGTTCAGGCAGATGAACAGCAGTCCCCGCTCACTTCCAGCATCCTCTTCGCGGCTGGTTAGCGTGGTGCCGTATTTGCGCCCGCGCCGCAAAATACGGTGGTTGTTTGCCGCGTCGAGCAAGGTCTGCGCCGCGACGGGGCTCGCCGCTAGGCCGTCGCGCGGATTGCCTCTGCGCACATGCGAACCGGGTGGGCAACCTATCCCAAGGGGATCTGTCTTTAGGAATCCGAAGGAATTCTCCGGCTGGTTGTATTCATCCGCGGCCAGACGCCCACTGGGACAGAGGAGATGACCGTCGATGTTGCGGCCGATGACCCGTTCCGCGAGCCAGTCAGCGGTGACATGCGTCGCGCTGGGGTCGTGCGCGCGAATGCGCGCCGCGCCGGTTTCAAGCGATTTCCAGAACGCGGCGACGTGCTGTTGGAGCTCGCGCACCACCATGTAGCTGCCGTCGAGTTCGAGATTGCGCAATCCCTCCGGCGCGCCGTCCGTGGTCAGACCCGATGCGTGCGACAGTTCGTCGGCGGGAACCATCGGCCCGGGCGCTTTCTCATGATGCGCGTTGGTGTGGCCTAACAAAATCTCTCCGAGAGGCACACCGTGCCAGGGATCACGCGTGACCGGCGTGCCGTCAGTGAGAATGAGAGAGTCGTTCGCGCTCTCCTGTCCGCTTTTTTCGTCGTACGGGATCGGCTGCGACAGGCCATCCGCAAACCCGAAATGTTCGCGGCCAATGCCATTCTCGCCGAGCCGGAGGTCGAGCGCCAGCCGGTGCACGACCTTCACGCCATGGGGGGCGAGCGCCTGCTTGACAAATTCGGCCCAGGCCTGGGCGGAGCTTGCATCGTTCTCGTAAAGCAGCAGCAGCGCATGCACTGTCAGCGGGGTGATGACTTCCTGCTCGTCCTCTTCCACCGGACTGCCGATGTCAGCAATCACACGTTCCCACGCCTTTGTGCCTTTTTCCTTGCGTGCCGGTATATTTGCACTCCAGCGTGGACCGCCTGTGATGACGGTCCCTTGCCAAGTATCATTGACTTTGTCGCCGAGGCGGCGCAGCCGGTCTTCCTGGTACATGCCCTCGCGAAACGGCGCTGAGAACGTCGCAAGCGTGTCGGCCGAGAGTCCCAGTTTCTGTAGGCCGGTCCACGTGAACGCGATGGAGGCGGCACGTTGATCCTTTCCATCGGCGTCGGTGATGGGTGCGACGGTATTGAGCGTTTGCAGCCACGCCCCCTTTCCGGAGCTGACGGGGCTGTCTGGCCCGTTCTCCGGCCAGTCGCAAAACAAGAACAATGCTTCGGCCGAAGGAAGCTTGCTAAATCCGCTGACCACGATCCCCTGCGTTTGCGCGTCGTGCGGCGGCTTCAGCTTCCAGGCCGGCCGGGTTCTCTTTCCGGACTTGTCATAGGTCCAGCGCCCATACGGTTGCCTCTTCGGGGGTCAGCGCGGCTTTCCGCAAGCCGTTGGCAATGCGGGCGTGACGCTCGATCTGGTCGACGGTGTAATTCCTGTATGCGCTGAACCAGAACCGGCTCACAGCCATGGAATGGCGCGCCCAGGCCTTGAATTGGCGGCCGTGGCTGGCGCCATCGAGCACCAGGAAGCGGGTCGGCGGGAATCCAACAGCACTGCCCCACGCGAGGGTCAGCCCGCTATGCGCCTTCTCGATAAAGTCGTCGAGATAACTGTCCCAGCTGTTGTCGAAGTTCGATAAGAACATCAACCGGCTGCCGTTATTAATGAAGGCCCAATGGGCGAAGTGGACCGTGCGCATGCTGCCGAGATACCCGTTTGTCGCGAATACCCGCAGCACCAGACCCAGCCCCAGGTGGCCGGTTCGGAACAGCGCCATGCGCAGGACACCCGGCTTGACGAGGACGATGCTCCCCATATGGTTCTGCGGGATCCAGTCCTCGCGGTGCGTCATCTTGCGCAGTTCACGCTCATCCACTGGCGGCGCGTCATGGTGGGAGTCCCGCAGTTCCAGCCAGCGCAGCCACATGAGGATCGCCGGGATGGAGAATACAAACGCGCTGTAGATTCCCACGACGGCAACGCCAACCATGGGCCACCAATTCTGTGCCATGGCCGGAATGTAGCTTCGGCCAAAGGCGAAGACATCGATGGCGGACTTCGCGGCCGCCATAACGACGGCTATCGCTACGGCGAGAATCACCAGAACAATCGCCGCCACGAAGAAAAGCGTGACCGGGTTCGCCAAGGAGGTTCGCTCGTTCTGCGTCGACAGGGTGAACCCCCCGGAGTTGGTTGGCGCAGCTTCGCCGGGGCGCGGCGTCCGCGTCGCGTAGAGCACAATTCCGGCAATGAGGGGCACGATCAAAAGCAAGTCCAGCGCGATGAGCCGGCTCGCCCACCCGGGATAGAAGGCGAGAAGAAAATCCAGAAAAATAAAGCCTGGAACAGAAAGAGCGAACACAACGATGAGCAGGAAGCCAAGAAGGCGCGCCACGTCACCTATACGCTCCAGCGCCGGGATGCGTGCCGGAGCCGGCTCGCCGAGCCACGGAAACGGACCGAGCAGCGCGGTGCGCAAACTGTGGTAAATCTGCGGCGCGGTCATACTGCGATACGGATTGGGAATGGTAGGATCGGATTGCGTCAGCGTAATCCGGGTTGCAAGGAATAGCTCCCCCTCGCGCAGGATCCGCTCCCGTTCTAGTCCGCGGTTGCCGTGATGGAATACGCTCGGCTTGAGCGTCCTGCGCTCAAGATACGGCTTGATGGGATCACTCGAGTTGGCCGCCGTAACGGCGTCGTACAGCGGTCCATCTTTATCCAAGGGGCGCTTGCAGCAGCGCAGGATTGGCCGGAGATAGTTGGCGAGCGTCGCCTCCAAATGCTCCCAGAAAGGCCCCGGACGGCCATCAAAATTCGCCTCGATCACGAAGATGGGATCGTAATCGGCACCCTCGAAAACCGACATCGACAGAAAATGCAGCGTTGGGACGCCCCACTTCAGGCGGCTGTAGCGCTCCGTTGGGGTCTCCTCGTCGCGCTTAAGTGTCTCGATGATGTTTGAAAGACGGCCGACGCTGGCCGGCTCGACCTCCAGCACAACCGAAAGTGTCGTTTGCCGCATGCCTCCCCCTACTACTTGATACAATTCTCACAAGCATTTTGTATCGTCAAGTCCTCTTCTCGAGAACAAACCCTATCCTAGGTCATATTGAAGTCCAAAGCGCTATCGTATACCATATTCCGTTGCCTTATCAGACTTGGTTTCGTTTTCTTGACAACTCTTTACCCGTTAGTGTGGAGGCGTAAACGAGACGAGCATGGGCATACCAGAATTCAAATGTGCAAGGACCACAAATGACCGGGGCAGGAATTAGGTTGCCGCCACGCGAAACAATGGATTTCGATGTCGTGATCGTGGGTGCTGGCCCCGCTGGTCTTGCTGCCGCGATCCGCGTCAAACAACTTAGCCCGGAAGTTTCGGTCGTTGTCGTCGAAAAAGGCGCCGAACTTGGCGCCCATATTTTGTCTGGCGCGGTCATCGATCCCTGCGGCCTCGATAAGCTTCTCCCCGATTGGCGCCAGGATCGAGACCGGCCTTTGACAACCGAGGTGACGGCCGACCGGTTCTATATGCTCGGCCCCGCGAGGGCGCTGCGGCTGCCCAATTTCATCATGCCGCGACTTATGAATAATGGCGGCAATTTCATTGGCTCGCTTGGCAATACCGTGCGTTTTCTTGGCGCGAAAGCGGAGGCCTTGGGCGTCGATATTTTTCCCGGCTTCGCGGGTGCGCAGGTCCTTTTTGGGGGCGCCGGCGAGGTTTTGGGCATCGCTACGGGGGACATGGGAATTGCCCGCGACGGAAGCCTCAAGAGCGGATTTACTCGAGGCATCGAGCTTCATGGCAAATATATTTTAATCGCCGAGGGCGCACAGGGTTCGCTCGCCAAGCAGCTGATTGCGAAATTCGGCCTCGACAAAAATCGCGAGCCGCAAAAATTCGGCATTGGCCTGAAGGAGCTTTGGCGGATCGATCCCGCGTTGCACCGGCCTGGGCTCGTCCAGCATACATTTGGCTGGCCACTCGATGATCGCACCGGCGGCGGCTCGTTCCTTTATCATTTCGAAGACGGATTCGTCGCCGTCGGTTTCGTGGTTCACTTAAACTATTGGAATCCGACGCTTTCCCCATTCGACGAATTTCAGCGATTTAAGACGCATCCCATGATCGCGCCCTTGTTTGCCGGCGGGCAGCGGATTTCGTTTGGTGCGAGGGCCATCACCGAAGGCGGCTGGCAATCGGTGCCAAAACTCGTCTTTCCCGGTGGCGCGCTGATTGGCTGTGCGGCGGGGTTTGTCAATGTGCCCCGCATCAAAGGCTCGCATAATGCGATGCTTTCGGGAATGCTCGCGGCCGAACATGTGGTTGCCGCTCTCGAAGCGGGGCGCGCCCACGACGAAGTCGTTGCCTATGAAGAGGCGTGGCGCGGCGCGGCCCTCGGCCGCGACCTTTACAAGGTACGCAACGCCAAGCCGCTTTGGTCGAAATTCGGCACCAAGGCAGGTATTGCGCTTGGCGGCCTCGACATGTGGGTGAATGAAATTTTCGGCGCCTCGCCGCTCGGCACGCTCAAGCATGGCGCACCGGATCAGGCGAGCCTAATGCCACTCGCCGAAGTGAAACCCATTCAATACGAAAAACCGGATGGCAAGCTCACGTTTGATAGGCTCTCCTCGGTTTATGTTTCAAACACCAATCATGAGGAAGACCAGCCCTGCCATCTACTCCTCAAGGATCCGTCAATTCCCATCAGGAAAAACCTACCGGAATATGGCGAACCGGCGCGGCTCTATTGTCCCGCCGGTGTCTACGAAGTTGTCTATGCCAACGAGGCGGAACGGCGCGATCCGCGTTTTGTGATCAACGCTCAAAATTGCGTCCACTGCAAGACGTGCGACATTAAGGACCCGGCGCAAAACATCGATTGGACTCCGCCGGAGGGCGGCGGCGGCCCGAATTATCCGAATATGTAATACCAAGTCTCGCGAACGATGACTCGCAGCGAGGCCCGTTCTTGCGAGGAGCTTCGCTCCGAAACAATCCAGGCTCGCTTGGCCGCCTCTGAATAGCTTCGTAGCTGCGCTCCACACAAAGGCGGCTTCAGTAGAGGTTCTTAGACGCGCGAGGTGGTGTCGGACCACGGCGTCGGTTGCGGGAACGCGGATCAGCCGGGAACGGCATTCGCCGGCCGTGGCGATCCGACGAGGTTTGGCCACTCTGGTTTCAAGGCGCCGAGGATTTTTTTGGCTGGGCAAGCGTTCGCAAGGCGCCGGCGAATTCAGCGCAAGCCTGGGCCGAGATCAAGATCAGAAAGTGACCGGCTAGGCCGAGTGGAACAAGGATTCGCATGGGGCTCCACGCTGGTCCTTGGAGATGCTTACGATAATAGATGTAGCTGTGGGTTTCGAACATCGCGAGCGAGCGAAACCGCGCCCGCGTGCTGGCCGTGCTGCCGCCCCTGTGGTTCAAGTGAATTATGGTCGCGGTGGGAAGATACCAGCACTGGTAGCCGGCGTCGCAGATTTCTTACAGTAGTCGGCATCGACATGATAGGCCAAGCTTGTGTCGAGGTGTCCGGCCGCATCGACGGCCTTGCGAGGCGCCATCAACGCGGCACTGGAAACGTAGCCGTCGTCGATGACAAACGGCGTCGTCAAATCCCGGCCGAGGTGGAGCAGATGCTTGCGGGTGAAGCGGTTGCCCGGAAACAACCGGGATAAGAACGAACGTGCGCCGAACAGCGCGGAGCCGGGGTTCGGCAGCGATTTGACCGACCACTGGATCGTTCCGTCCTCGTTGAGCAACCTGCAGCCGACAGCTCCGGCCTCGGGGTGAGCCCTTAAAAACGCAATCATGCGGTCGAGCGCCTGTGGCAGGACCACCGTATCGCTGTTCAGCAGCAGCAAGAACTGCCCTTGGGCGAGGTCGATCGCCCGGTTGTTCGAGTATGCGTAGGAGAACGCATGATGGAGGTTGGTTTCGTTTTGTAATAGCCGGACGCCCGGAAAATGGGCGCGCACCATCTCGCTTGTTCCGTCCGTGGAGGCATCGTCAATGACGATGATCTCAAACGGTTCGCCCGGCGCGTTGCTGTAAATCGACTGCAGGCAGTTCGCGAGAAGTTCACGGGTATTGAAGGATGCGATGATCACGGTCAGCGCGATGGCGCTGCCGGACCCGCCGCCGGCGGCGGATTTTTGCTCCGGGACGAATTCCGTTCCCTCGCTCACGGAAGCAAGCCACGGTAGTGGCCATTATAGGGCTGGTTCGGCCGGCCATGGATTTTCGGATCGAAGTTGTTCAACACGGCGCCGACGAGCGGCGTGCCGATCTGGCGTAACTGTTCCTTTACTCTGCGCACTTCGTCCTGATACGCGCTCCCGGCGCCGACGACCAGTAGGACAGCATCCGCGATCCCGGCAAGCAAGAGCGCATCGCTCGCCGCAAGGAGTGGCGGCGAATCAATTACCACGATACCGAACCGTCTCGAAATGACCTGAAACATCGTACGCGCCTTGGACCAATCCACCGCCGGAAGAAAAGCCGGCGACCTCCTACCGGCGGTCATCACCCTGACCGGCCCCACCTCCCGGGAGTCCGCGAACGGGTTGACGAGATGAATGGCTTCGGATGGTTCTACCCTGCCTTCCAGAACTTCGCCGAGACCTGCGGCGGCGGCGATTCCGGCAGCCGAGGCCAATCGCGGCCGACGGAGATCACCGTCGACCAAGAGGACCGAATGACCGGCAAGCGAGGCGGTAATCGCCAAGCACGAGGCGACTGTCGTCTTGCCTTCATTGGGCTGGGTGCTCGTGACGAGAAGCGAATTGCCGGAACTGAAGACCGGGCTTAGCCGCAAGCCGCCGAGGAGGGCGTCATAGGCCTCTCGCAGCTCCGGCGTGTCCAATACCATGCGCGCCAGCGCGCTGAGACGCTGCACGTCCGGCTGTTTGCTAATCAATCCGGCCGTCGTGCGATATGTCAGGGCTTCCATGCAGCAATCCTTGAATAAACCAAGCCTCAAAGTCCAGCCAAATATTTGCCAAAACCGTGCCAGAATAATCCGTTCCATACTATGACAAAGGAATTACCACGCCACGGCGATTAAACCCATCACTGGACGGGACAAATTTGCGATTTGAAGTTGACCGGTCCCAGCCCTGAACTTGGCATGCTGAACGGCAGGCAATTAGCTTGAATGCAGCCGCTGCCGCGTCAGAACGGACAGGCCGCGGCAACCGACGGCCGTAACCGGCAAAACTTAACGACGCGCAAAAACCTAATGTCCATCCGACGGAACCGGATTTCGCCATTGAACTCACGGCAGGCTTTATTGACGAGTTGGATGCGCTGCTGCCTAGGATGCGGAGAATCGTCTTTACCAGCGCCCACCGTCCGCGGGCGCTGACCCGTAGACGCGCTCGAAGGCATCGCTCCCGTTCGCCAATCACGGCGCCGGCCGACATCTCAAGTCCGGACTTTTGCACTTAATCCGACGCCCGAATGAATGTGAGAGCCTTTAATGCCGGTATCGCGGCCAACACCGGTACCCCGAGCTCATCGTCCAGGTCACGGATTGTGCGGATGCGTGGATTAAGAGATTCGTAGAAAAGCACCCAGCCGATCGCCACAACCAAGGCCGTTGCGAAGCTCAGACCAGCGTACACATACTTCAGCGGCTTGACCGGGTACAGACCCGGCACTGCGCGTGAGGCGATGCGAATTTCAGTCGTGGTGGCGGCTTCCTTTACGCGTGCCTCCTCGTAGTCTTTTAAAAAGAATTCGTAGCTCTCCTGCGCGAGGCGCTCGGCAAGGAGAAGGTCATTCATTCGTTTCTCTTTATTAGGGTAGACGGTTAGCTGTTCCTGCAAGGTCGAGATCTGTGCTTTTAGCTCCGCTATTTCTGCTTCGGCCGCGACCACGAGAGGGCTATAATTGAGGTGGCTGCGCGCGGCCACGATACGTTGCCCCGCCAGCTTCCCCTCTGTTTTCGCGAGCGTGTCATTCAGGTCCGACACGATCTTCAGTTTTTCTTCATATTCCGATTTCAGCTCGAATGTACCGCCCGAACTCTTGTACGCGAGTATCGCGGCACGGGCTTGATCGAGCGCTTTGCGACTCTCGTCTACCTGGATCTCGAAGAACTCACGTGCGCGCGCCGCGTCGTTGCGATAAGTCCCGGAACTGCGCTCGAGAAAGATCTCGGCTGCCATATTGGCGACCGCCGCCGCCTCGTTCGGATCACCGGAGCGATAGGTGATGTCGAAGGCGTAAGTATCCTTCCTTGCCGACACCTGGAGGTTAGTCCCGACGTCCTCAACGGCAAGCTCGAACGGGGTCGCAGGAATGTCGCGTCCGTACTTGAAGTAATTGCGCGCGGTCCGGACGGCGTTCTTGACCCAAGTCTTCACGTTGTCCTTGAAAGCGTCGAACGCATTACCATATGTTTTCGGTTTCTTGATGTCCAGTTTAAGTGCCTCAACGATCTTCACCGCCACCGCCGGGCTCGTTATTACTTCCATGTAAGTCTTGCTGGGCGCGTCGATGGGTGCGGACAGGTTTACCGGAAAGTCGCGGACTTCCTTCCTGTCACCCCCGCTCGAGTTAAATTTGATGTCTTCGTAGGGCCGGGCGAGCACCAGAGCGACGGACTCGTACTGTTCCGGCAGCACGTAGGTCACTGCAAGGCCAACAACGGTTGCGACAATTGGCAACCAGATCAATACCCATTTATGCCCGGTGAGAATCCGCCAAATGCGGTAAAATTCCATCTTTGCTGCTCCGTCCGCAATCCCAGGTTCCCGGCTCGCCTAGGCCCTAACGGCTCAAGCTACGTGGGGTCTTCGCACCTGGAAGGCAATACATATGTATAATATACGCGCGACACCGGCCCATCGCTATCACGAAGGCTCTGGCCCAAATACCAGGCGGTAACGCTCTCCTGCGTCTCGTGCGGAGATTTCCCCGCGGCACAGCCGGGCGCGCGGCCTTGCTGGCCGCGTTCAGCCACTATTTCTTCCAACTCTCGCTTTGAATTAGATAAACCAATGCCGCGCCAAAAGATACCAACGCATCTACAGTATGTCAACGTCGGCACCATAGCTTGTCGGTAGCACACGATATGTCCGGTTTAGGTAGCACACGATCTGTCCGGTAAGCATGGGCTCTTTGAAGAGGCTGCAGGGTGCTGCGGACGGAAGCCCGGCAGGGTGTCCGGATGATGAAGTTTCTGGACATTTTGGGACGCTACGAAGCGGCGGAGAAAATCATCGCGTTCTGCTCAGGCGTTGGCGTACACTTCGAGCGTAGAGGTGGCTGTGGCGGCCCACCGCTCTTGCTCGTAAAGCCGAGATGCCTTCTCGACAAAGTTTGCAGTCCTTGGCTACACGCAGCCCTGCCCGGTAGCCGTTCGCGGCCCTCACAGCGTCTTCATAAATCCGGCAAAGCGCATAAGGCCTTCCGGCCAGGGGCCGTGACCGCTTTCAATGTTGATATGGCCCGAAAATCCGGCGTCCGCCAGTTCCGAGCCAAGCGCGCGCGCCAAAACCTCGCTATCGGCGAAGGTTGAAAAAGGATCGTCGCGGCTCGCAATCACTAGGGAAGGGAAAGGAAGCACTTCGTCGGGCACGGTCAGGAATTCCGGATCGAGCGTGTCCAATCCCGAGAGTACCTCGACGGAGGGCGGGGCGACCAGAAAGCCGCCTTTGACCTTGCCGCTGCTTTTTCCGTGTGCCAGTAGCGGTGCGGCATGCACGGCGGCGAGCACGCCGAGACTGTGGGCGACAAGTACGACCGGACGCACCGCACGCGCGACTTCTTCAATGATGCGGCCCCGCCACTCGGCAAGCCTTGGGTTATCCCAATCCTCTTGAATGACGCGGCGCGCGGCCGGGATTTTGGCTTCCCAGCGGCTCTGCCAATGGTCCGGCCCGGACCCGCCGAGCCCCGGAATGATGAGAATATCGGCGTCGGCTGTGCGCATTGGGGCGGGCTCGCGCGCGGGTTTAGCCGGCAACCGCGACTTTGACGGGGTTCTCCCCTGCGAGCGCCTTGGTCAGGGCAGCGATGAAGGCTTCGTAGAGTGACTTTTCGACCGCTTCAAATTCTTTCGACCGTGCCGCGAAACTGGGATCGGACGCCTGAAGCAATGCCTCGATATCGGTGAGGTGTTTGGTTTCCTCGGCAAGCAGTCCGCCGAGCTTTCTCGCGATTTCGGACTCCCCGAGCGCTCTCTTATAGATACCATAGACGTCGAGCGCCCGGCGTTCGACGAGCCATGTCACATAAGCATAGGTGAGTGTGTGCGCTCTTCCGCGGAGCGATCCGCGAACGTCGCTTCGCAAGCTTGGTCGAGATCCTGAAAATAGGCTGCCGCCTCCTCGCCGCAGAGGAGCGCTTCGGGCGCATAAGAGTTGAAAGCAGAGCCGCCTAATTTCACCGCGAGCTTCTTGAGACCGAGCGCATGGCGGCCTTCCTCGCAGGCGTGGCCAAGGACCGCGGCGGTCAAGACCTCGGCCCGCTGGCTCTTCACGATCTTGCGGAAGCCGATATATTCGAGAAAGGAAAATGTGTTCAGCCAGCGTGCGTGAAGGGCCGGATCCGCAACAATGGTGCCGATCAAATCTTCCAGACGATCTTGTGGTTGCATTTCAAAACTTCCACGGGGAATTTGGACGCGAACTTCAATTCTCGCCGAAGACGCGCTTGAAGATGAAATCTATATTCTTCAAATGATAGCCGAGGTCAAACAGCTCTTCGAGTTCGGCCTCGCTTAGCGCCTTGCGCACGTCCTTGTCGCCTTTCAAGAGCGTCAAGAAATCGCCTTCCCCGCGCCACGTTGGCATGGCGTTGCGTTGAACCAAAACATACGCTTCCTCGCGGCTGATGCCTTTTTGAGTGAGCGCAAGCAGAACCCGCTGCGAATGAACGAGGCCCCCCAGCCGGTCCAGATTTTTTTTCATAGTGGCGGGATAGACAATGAGCTTGTCAATCACTTGGGTCAGCCGCGCAAGCGCGAAATCGAGGCTGATCGTGGCGTCCGGCGCAATCATCCGTTCGACGGAGGAATGCGAAATATCGCGCTCGTGCCAAAGCACGACATTCTCCATGGCCGGCATCACCATGCCACGTACGAGCCGCGCGAGCCCGGTGATGTTTTCGCTCAAGACCGGATTGCGCTTATGCGGCATGGCGGAGGAGCCCTTTTGGCCTTCGGAAAAAAACTCCTCCGCTTCCAGCACTTCGGTGCGCTGCAAATGCCTGAGCTCGGTTGCAAGCCGCTCCATCGACGATGCAATGACACCGAGCGTCGCAAAAAACATTGCGTGGCGGTCGCGCGGAATAATCTGCGTCGAGGCGGGCTCGACAGAAAGCCCCAGTTTTGCGGCCACATGAGGCTTCGACGCGCGGATCGATATTCGCATAAGTCCCGACGGCGCCGGATATCGCGCAGGTCGCGATTTCTTTCCGAGCATGCACGAGCCGTTCGCGAGCGCGCACGAATTCGGCAAAGGCCTGCGCGAGCTTCAGCCCGAAGGTCGTTGGCTCGGCATGGATGCCATGCGAGCGGCCGATCGCCGGAGTGAGCTTGTGTTCAAACGCACGGCGTTTCAAGACGGCAAGCAGATCGTCGATGTCGGCCAGAAGAATGCCGGACGCGCGGGTCAGTTGCACTGCTAAGACATGTATCGAGCACGTCGGAGGATGTCATGCCTTGGTGGACAAACCGCGACTCTGGACCGATGAACTCGGCGAGGTGAGTCAGGAAGGCGACGACATCATGGTGCGTGACCTTTTCGATCTCGTCGATCCGAGCCGCGTCGAACGTCACGCGGCCGGCCTTTTCCCAGATCGCCTTGGCGGCTTCTTTCGGAATGACGCCGATTTCGGCCAGTGCATCGCAGGCATGCGCCTCGATCTCGAACCAGATGCGGTAACGCGTCCGCGCCTCCCATATGGCGGACATTTCGGGCCGGGAATAGCGCGGGATCATTCAAGGACTCTGCGTCAAGGCGTGGACTGCGTGGGTAGCGGGTCAGTTTGATCAAAGCAGCTAAATCGGCTCCAGAAAAAAGACGGAACGCGGCTCATACCGGAATTATAGCAGAGAAGCACCCAAATCGTCCGCGCGCGACCAGAACCAATGGGCCAAGCGCATCGTCGATATCACGACCAGAAGCTAATGAGCGATTCATTGACGTTCTCGAAGGTTGGGAAACATGTCGCAAAAAGATTACATTCTAAAACGTCGCGTTGAGTTGAATTTCAGCAGGCTCGCTCGTTTGCACGGAGATATCATATTCCCCCCTCGGATTTCGGAATTTCCCGCAGAGTAGAAAGTCGAGCTACTACTTACATTTCGTAGCTGATCGAACTAAAGCCATTTACAGCTGGTGGCACTATCATAACGCGTCTTAGCCCCGGCGCTCCGATCTGAACAGTTAGAAGGGCCGGAGCAATTGGAGAACGCCAACCTTAGTCTTGATTGTTACTGTATGAGAACCATCTGGGTTGTCTGTTTCCGTCCTTCCGATAATTCTAAGTTCCGGGTTCACCGGCGGATTAATTGTTACTACCCGCGCCGTTATACCGCCTAGAGCGGGTCCCGAATAGGCAGAATCGGAAGGGGGATTCCCGAAAGGGCCGAAATCGTGATTTACCATGTTTGCTGGAATGGAGGCCGGCATGGATGGCAAAACCCTATTCGCAGGATTTACGGGAACGCATGGTGCGGGCGGTTCTGGCTGGGCAATCCCGGCACGCGGCGGCGCGCAGCTTTGAGGTCAGCGCGAGCTGCGTGATCAAGCTCATGCAGCAAGTTGAGACAACCGGCGATTGTTGGCCGCGAAAGTTTGGCGGCCATAAGCGGCACGCGCTGGCTGCGCATGAAGACAAGGTGCGGGCGTTGGTGGCGGCGGAGCCCGACCTGACGATCACGGAGTTGTGGAAAAAGTTGACGGCGCTCGAGATCAAAGCCGGGCGGTCCGCCGTCGGACGCTTTTTGCTGCATCTGAAATTGACCTATAAAAAAAACTCTGCACGCTGCGGAACAGGAAAGGCCCGATGTTCAGGCCGCCCGTCTCGCCTGGCGCGAGATGCAGAAAGGCCTTGATCCTAAAAAGCTTGTGTTCATCGACGAGACCTGGGCTTCGACCAACATGACGCCCCGCTACGGGCGTTGCGAAAGGGGCCAAAGGTTGCTCGCTCACACGCCCTTCGGTCATTGGAAGACGACGACATTCGTGGCTGCCTTGCGTCACGATGGCATCCCCGCGCCGTGTGTCTTCGATGGCCCGATCAACGGCGCAAAGTTCCTTGCTTATGTCGAACAGGTTCTCGTTCCGACCTTGTCGCCCGGCGACATCGTGGTGATGGACAATCTCAGTTCCCATAAAATCACCGGCGTTCGCAAAGCTATCGAGGCCGCCGGGGCGGCGCGCTGCTTTTTGCCAGCCTACAGCCCTGACCTCGATCCGATAGAACAGGTTTTCGCCAAGCTGAAAAATACGTTGCGCAAAATGGCTCGCCGAACCGTCGATGCACTGTGGGACGGCATCGGAACCGCTCTCGACGACTTCCCCCCAACCGAATGCTTCAATTATTTCCGCAATGCAGGATATGGGTCCACCTAATCCGGATAGGCTCTAGCCTACCGCCGCGCCCGTCTTGCCGCGCGTCGCATGAGCCGGAAAAAAAACGGGTAGGGCAATAGGCACACGGCCTTGATAGCGTAGGCAAGCCGCCGCGGAAACGCGATCTCGAAGCCGCTCTTTTCGAAGCCGTCGCAAATAATCTTGGCCGCCCGGTCGGCGCCCATAATGAAAGGCATTGCAAAATCATTTTGCGCCGTCATCGCGGTGTGGACAAAACCGGGATTGACGATCTGGACGGTTAGCCCTTCCTTCTCATAGGAGAGTTTTAAGGCTTCCGCCATGTAGATCAGCGCCGCTTTGGTCGAACCATAACCGGATGAATCTGCGATGCCGCCGTACCCCGCCAGGGACGAGGTAAGAGCAATCTGGCCGTGGTTGCGCCGCTTCATCGCGGCAAGCACGGGATCGAGACAATTGATCGTCCCGCCGACATTGATCTCGAAAGTGTCCCACACACGGCTCGCCGAAAATCCGTCGCGCTCGGCACTGAAATAGACGCCCGCGTTGAGGAAGGCCAGCGCGATTGGTCCATGCTCCGCCTCGATACGGGGCACCATGGCGGCCATGGCCGCGCGATCGGTCGTATCGCCGGGAAAGCCGAAAATACTGCGGGATTCCTCGGCCATGGCTGCAAGTTCGCCGGCCCGGCGCGCCGTCGCCGCGACTGCAAAGCCGCGTTGGGCGAGTTCGAGCGCCACCGCGCGGCCAATGCCAGAGCTTGCTCCCGTGACCCACGCAACGCCGTCCTTTGGATGGGCGCGATACATCGTTTACCTCGCCATGGACACTATCTGCTTCAAGCCGGCCGCTGGCACGGGGTATACTTCAATTCGGCGAAGGGGCGGCAGAAATTTCTGGCGTCTTCGGAGTTGAGCGGAGCCAGTTGCCTGCTTTTGAGGAAGGAGTCTCGCGGCGCGACAAGCGCCACACCCGGTTGCGCCGGGCCGTGAGAGGTGATATAAGTCAAATGACAAATAAATATTTTTGCTAGTTGCAAACTGTTAGCTAATCGTGGCAGAATTGCGTCGCGCCTATTTACATTGCATAAGCCCCCGGT
>CAVQZL010000038.1:0-11478 GCA_963718265.1 uncultured Alphaproteobacteria bacterium
CGGTTTCATGTTCCAGCATGTTCCATAATGTCCCGCTTTATTTTCCCGTAAGTCCTTGAATTCCTAGCGACCGCGGTCTAAATTACCAGGACAATGCGGGACAGCGTGGAACATGGCAGCAGCCGCTTTTCTGCACCCCTGACGCACCCCGAACGCACCCGGACGCAACAAATGCTCACATTCAAGACGGTCAAAGAGCTCGAAAATTTCAAGCCCTCCGGCCGGCGGGAGGAGCTTCAGTATGAGCTATTTCCCGATCTACGAGCTAGGATTCAGCCGAGCGGCGAGCGCAGCTTTGCCTTCCGCTATAGCGTCGGCGGCAAGCGCGGGATAAAGACGATTCCCTACAAAATCGGGCTTGCGGCTGCGCACGTCGAAGCCATGAAAGCCGCAATCCTCGTGGCAGGCGGCGTTGATCCGTGTCTCGAGGAGAAGGCCAAGCGAGACGCCGAGGCTGCCAGGATCGCAGCGGCAAAGGCCGCGCAAGCCGATCTCATCGAAACCGTATCTGACAGATTTGTTCAGGATGCCCGCCGGCGCGGGCTGCGGCCAGCCACGATCGACCAGATCAAACACGTCCTACACAATCTAGTTGCTCCAAGGTTCCGCGGGCGGCGCATATCCCAAATTTCCAAAGCGGAGTGGTATCGATTTTTTGAGTCAATGGCCGAAGAAGGCCGCGGCATCATGGCGAACCGGGCGCGGTCTTGGGTCAACGCGCTCTATGCGTTTGCGATTTCGCGCGAGATTACGGACAGAAATCCGCTTGCCGGCATCAAGCCGATCGTCGCCGAAGCCCCGCGTGCAAGGTTGTTGGACGGCGCCGATCTGGCGGCCATCTGGCGGGCCGCTGGCAGACTTGGGGGGCCCCATGCACAATTCATCAAGCTTTTAATTTTGACCGGTGCGCGGCGCAACGAGGTCGCGCAGCTGACGTGGAATGAGATCGACCTCGGGACGAAGGTTTGGGCATTGCCGGCGGCGCGCGCGAAAAACAACCGGGAATGCGCAATTCCACTTTCGGGCCTGGCCATTGAAATATTGACGGGTCTTCCCCGGAATTCTGATTTCGTCTTTTCGACGAACGGCCGGAATTCGATCAATCGCTTCTATGAAGTTAAGCAAGACCTCGACGCGCTCTTGCCCAATATGGAGGCTTGGACATTACACGATCTGCGGCGAGGCTATGCGTCCGGCCTCGCGCAGATCGGCGTTCCGCTACACATCGGCGAACTGCTGGTCAATCACAAAAGCGGATCGATCCGCGGAGTTGCGGCAGTTTACAATCGCTATTCATATGACACGGAAAAACGATCCGCGGCCGAAGCCTGGTCGCGGCATATCGCGCAACTGGCAAGCGGCGAGCCGGCGGCCAATGTGGCCGTTCTATCAACCCAGAGGATCAGCCAATGACATTAAAATGGGAACCCGCTGACGCCGAAACGATCAAAGCACACGAAAGGTCGATGGCCGATGCCGATCGCGAATTCGCTGAAATGGAAGCGCACTATCGCATGAACCTCGAATGCGCCGAAATTGCCTTGACGCAATTCAAGCGGCTGACTGCCGAAGACCGGGAGGCCATCGAAGACGCCGTCGAAAATCTCAAAACCGGCTGGGCCGCAATTCAGACGATGCCGCCCGCCGCTCGGCGAGCTGCTTATCGGCTCATGGCCGGAGCTCACGTCATCGGCTCGCGCGCCACGGTGTGCGGCTCTGAGAAGATCTATCGGGATATTAAAAGCCACGGCCCCGGTGCGCGCAAGCTCCTCGAGTTCCGTCACCGCGATGCTGCTGATTGGCAGGACCGCGCACGCAGGCTCATGCGGCCATTCTTTGACGAGAACCCCGAAATAACCGCCGAAGCAATGGCACAGAATACCTACAACAAAAAACGCATTCCGGTTTCTTATGAATGGTATGTCCGGACCTGTGTACGCCCCACCTTAAAACAGTGGCGGGCTGGGGAAAGGAAGGTCGCCCTTCGTCTCATAAAATAGGTGTTGAGCGCGCTCAACGCATGTAGTGAGCGCGCACAGCGCATGTAACGTGCACGCTCGGTTCCTAGCAATCAAAAACGAAAAGGTTCCTTATCGCGATCAAGGATTTGTTGACGCGATAAAGGAACTCGAAATGGATACCCTCGATCCAAGCGCCACTGGCCGCAAGGCTGGCGTAAAGGCGGCAGACGCCACCGGGGCGCCGAGTGAATTATTTCCTCCCGCCTGCCTTGGTGCATTAATTCCGCGCGCAAAATACGCGGCAATTTTGGGGTTGCACCCCAAAACTTGCTACCGCCATGAGCAAGATGACCCGGCATTTCCAAAACCAGTTTATTTGCGTGGCCGGGCTTATCTTCCGAGCGAAAAGCTGGAGGAGTACCGCCAGGCGCTGATTGCCAGGGGCTACTCCCGGACCGGCACCTTTCCCGCCAATCCAAAGCTAGGGGGCTGACCATGCGCCCTCCCTATTGGAGGATCGAGGGCGACTCCCTCATCAACCCGGAAGGCGAGATCGTCGCCCGCCTCGTTCCAAACCTATCAGCACTGCGCCGGCGTGAGCTCATCTTCCACGTCGAAGAAGAGGTGCGCCGCGCCTACCACAAAGGCCGTCAGGACGCAGAAGAGGAAGTCCGCGCCATTAGCGAACCCGTCTATGAAGCGCCGGAGGCTTACCGATGAGCCTGCTCGCCCTGATTACCGGTCAATTATGGAGAGGCCCGCAAGGGCGGGAGTCAAAATCCGGCAAGCAATTCGCCACGGCGACGATTAAATCCGGCGCGGTAGATGCCCTTTGGTGCAAAATTGTCGCCTTCGACGAGACGCCTAGAAGCGCGTTGCTGGAGCTCAAGGCCGGCGACAGCGTCTCTATCCAGGGCACCGCGAAATTAAGCACCTATGAGAAAGATGGTGAGCACCGCGTCTCAATCGAGATCGTTGCCGCGTATGTCCTCCCCTTGCGCCAGCCAAAGAAAGCGAAACGCAGCGCCCCCGTAAGGGAAGAGACCTCGGCCCCGCCCCCTTGGGATGATGGGTTTGGCCAGCTCGATGAAGGCTACGGCGGCGGTTATCGATGAACATCGAAAACACCATCGTCATCGCCGCATTAGCGGCGGTCTTCCTCGCTGAAATGTGGTGGTTTGTCCGATGACCGCTGCCCGCGTCGTCAAAGGAGCTTCCTCGTTCGGCGTCACCCTCGGGCTGGGTGATGATGGCGAGCTTGTCTGGGATGCGGACCATGAGCCCTCTGACGGCACCTTGGCGCGCATCAAGGATCACGCCCCGGCAATCGTTGCGCTGCTCAAAGCGAGGCAGACAGCCGCCGCAATTCAATGGCCACTGCTCGCCGATTTGGATGCCTCCGGCTATGAGGCGTTGCGCTATGCAGCAGTGGAGGATCTCAATAGCCTGCAACTCGCGATAGACAGGTTGGAGAAGGCCGCGGCGGTCATCCTTCCAACCATGCGGACCCGATCCTGTTCGTGGCAGACGGCCGTTAAATTCCTTCTCGCGGAAAGCCACAACGCTCGTTTCTCGCGCTTGAGGCCGAAGCGGTGTTCTGATGAAGAGTGGCTCGCGGCTCTGTACGCAGCCCGCGTGCTCGGATATGCGAACGGACCCCGGCCACCGCGCGGGGTCATCGAATAATGAGAAACATTCGGGAGGATGCGCGCGCCCTCGGGGGCGAAGCGCACGGCACTAATATTTTATGCCCGGGTCCGGGCCACAGCAAAAACGACCGCAGCCTTTCGCTTAGGCGGTCCGTCAAATCCCCAATTGGGTATTGGGTCCATTCGTTCGCTGGCGACGATATTACCGTCTGTTTAGACCTCGTACGTCACCGCCTAGGCCTGCCGGAATTCGCTCCAGGTACCTATAGACCGCCAGAGCCGGACCCCGAGCCGGAACCGGAGGCTGACGACAAGCCCGCCAACCTCGAATACGCGCGGAAGATATGGCACGAGGCCGGTCCCGTTCGCGAGACGCGCGCGGATCCGGAGCCTGCGGAGCCATGCCTGTTTTGGCCCGCCAGGCCGCGCAGCCATGAAAAATTCAGAAAGACTCCCGCCCTAAAGATATTCAAGGGAACCCCGTATGTAGCGGAGGGGTTCGGGTCGCCGAGGCCGTTTCATTCGCTCGCAGATCTCTACCTGAAAGAAGTCAGGGGGATTTCGCTCGAGTTCGGACATCGACTGGTCCGCAGTGATTCGTTTCCATCCGAAATTGCGGCTCGAAAAGAAGACCACGCCGGCGATGGTTGCCCTCTTGCGCGATATTCTGACGGGTGAGCCAAGGGGAATTCAGCGCACGTTCCTGACCAAGGGCGGTCACAAAATCTGCCGCAAGATGCTCGGTGGCGCGAAGGGGTGCGCGATCAAGATCGATCGTCTTCTCCCAGAGCACAAGACGCTGGCAATCGCCGAAGGCTTCGAGTCCACGCTGTCAGGGCGGCTGTTTGGATATCGCCCGGCGTGGGCTGTTTTAAACGCCGGAGGCATCGGCGCATTCCCGGTGATCGATGGCGTCGAGCGGCTGCTCATCTTTGCCGAGAATGACGCGAACGGCCAGAACGAAAGAGCCCGAGGTGAATGCGCGGAGCGATGGATTGCGGCAGGCAAGAGCGTCGATATTATATTTCCGCCGGCTCGCCATAAAGACCTGAATGATGAATTGCAATCGTTCCCCGCCATGCCTCTCGCGGAGCGAGCCGAAAACTTTCTTTCCGTCTGCAATGAATTCTGGCCAGGCGCTTCCATTGTCAGGGAGGGCGGCTGATGCCCTACAGAGAGTCGTTCGATCCGGAGCGCGCCCGTCGCGCAAAAGAAGCACGAGGCAAGACGGGCAAGGCACCGCCTAACGGTGAGGCGCACGAGGAGCCACAAGAGCAAGAGGGCGGAGCGCCTGCCATAGAGCTTCAGGGATTTAACCCTGCCGATTGGGTTAACAATCCCGAGCCTGAAGATCGAAAGTGGATTGTCAAGGATTTTATCCTTGACGGGACGACAACCCCTCTTTTTGGCGATGGTGGCGCGGGCAAATCATACCTGGCACATCAGCTTCTTGTCGCCAGAGCGCTTGGCCGCGAGTGGATTGGACTGCTGCCAGAGCCGGGCAAAACGCTCTATCTTTCATGCGAGGACAATCTCGCCGAGATGAAGCGCCGCCAGTACAACATTTTGAAGTTCTATGATGCCGAGTGGAAAGATTTAGGAAACGCGACGCAACTGATAGATCTTGTCGGGGCGGACACCGTTCTGGCCCTGATGAGAAAGGGCGTCATCGAACCTACGCCCATGTATCACGCCCTAGACTCCTTCATGGCAAAATTTAAGCCAGGGCTCACTATTATCGATGTTCTCGCGGCGGTATTCGCCGGCAACGAAATTGTCCGCACCGAAGTCCGCCAATTTGCCAATTTGTTAAACGGACTTTGCAAAAAGCATGAGAGCGCAATCCTGCTCTTGGCGCATCCGTCGCTCGCCGGGATGAACAGCGGTAGTGGTTTGTCCGGCTCTACAGACTGGAATAATGCCTTTCGGAACAGAGCCTATCTGGAGACAGTAAACGGCAAGAGCGACGACGACGGCGTTGCCGAGAAATTCCGCGTCTTTAGGGGGATGAAAAATAATTATGGCGGGCCCAGCGAAAAGATAAGCCTGGAATGGAAAAACGGTCTTTATGTCCCCGTTCATGCCAAGAGCGGAGTCGAGAAAATCATCGAGGATGCGAAGGTTGACGCCGAATTCATCAAGCTGGTGAAACGCTTCAACGCTCAGGATAGGAACGCGGCGGAGAAGGCCGGCTCAAGCTACGCCCCCGCGCTGTTCGCCAAAGAACCCGATAATGGCGGTTTCACCAAAGAGCAATTCGAGGCCGCAATGCGGCGGCTGTTACTCGCCGGCAGAATTCGGATTGAAGATCGCGGGCGCGCGGGAAAACCGGCGCGAACATTTATTCCGATTGATTAAGGAGTGGGCGGCATGGATGAGCAAACGAAGTACAAGGGGCTTAATTTCTGGCTTGTGACGGAGCCCGCTACCGAAGATATGGGAGGGACCATCATCGGCGCGGTTCTCCAAAACCTCGCCGACAAACTTGGGGACGCTATATTCCTGAAGGAAGACGGGGACGATCTGCTGGATTGGCCAATAGGGGCAATCATCGGCAGCGCTCACAATCTTGCGGGGGTGAGAGAATGCCCCGTGCCCCTTGAAGCCAAAGAGAGATTGCTGCCGGTGCGCCGTTGGGAATTCCTGATCCCCGACAAACTTCTCATCTGCACTTACTGCGTGGATGCAGAATTGCGCGGCCTGGAATATCCCGGCCCTATCCCCCCTGATGACTTTCCGGCACGTGTCCGCGAATGGTTCGCCGCCCCTCGCCCGGACATTCCGCTGGGCGGATGGAAGAGCGTCATATCAGCGAAGATGCGGATTGCGATGACAAGCCGCCCAGGTGGGGCAAAACTAAACTAAAGCACCGCACCTGCCGACCGCCTGCCGACCGGCGCCGACCGATCTGCCCGCCGACCGATACCGACCTATACTACGTACGGTCGGCATTTGCCTGCCGACCTACCGCCGTCCGTCTAGGTCGCGCTTAGCTTTAGCTTCGTGGCTTTCTGGCCCTTCTTGGCGGCATTGGAGCTGTGGCGATGCGGGGCAGAAGGATTATGTACGTCAAATCCATAACGCTCAGATTTTTCCTACCCAGCCTCCCCAACAGCCGCGCCCGGGCTCCGTCACCGCCCTGCTTTCCCGGGAATTAGGCCAGCTACGCCCGCGCTTCACATGATGTTCTCATGACAGCGTGGAACATCGTTGGGCATTTAGCGACACGATATCAAAGGCTTGCTGTTTCGTGGCGTCGGCGTATGCTCACCGGGGTGTTCTCGGGGTGCGGAAAGCATCATGGAAACGGCCGCCGAAACTGCCACACGTAGGGCCTCATCCGGGCCACGGTCGCTTGCTCTGAAGAGCCGGGTGACGAACGGTAAGAAGATTTTCTTTATCAACGGCGACGGGCGCAGTGTTTGGACGCGTCGCTGGCGGGATATTTCGGAAAACCACTGCATCGATCTCAGCGGCTCGGATCGAATTTCTGAAGCGCAGCTTAGCCTCGTTCGCCGGGCAGCGGCTCTCACGGTCGAACTGGAGTCGATGGAGGCGCGCCTGTCCGAAGGCGACCTCGCCGTTGATCTGGACCTATACAACCGATTGAGCGGCAATCTTCGCAGATTTCTCGAAGTCATCGGCGTCGAGCGCAAGCCGCGTCTTATCGGCGACAGCCTCGATGAGATTGTCGATCGCGTTGAGGCCAGAAGGGCGGCGGCCGAATGACCCGCCTCGCATCAACTCGCAAGACACTGATATCGCTTGGCTTTGTGAACAAGCTCAATCGTGGCAGAAAGGACCGGTCGGGAGCTGAGCAGCAGCGATGCTACCTCACAAATTCCGCGGCAGATTTCGTTTCGAACCGTTTAGCTATAGGTGACTTGTGAGCCGGTTTGCGCGCAAGCTCGAAGGCATCTCGATCCTTGAGGCGCTTGCTGAGCCTGCTCTTCTCGGCTCTGCATTGGTCGGCGGCCTTGCCTCGTGGTCCGCGTGGCTGGCGTTCTTGGCGGCCTTCTTTGGGTTGCCCCTATCGGACAGCGGCCTCACCCTGTTTCGCGAGTGTACGGCCAGGCATACAAGTCCCGCGACGCCGTTCTCGACCGTGTATCTGATTTGTGGTCGCGGCGCCGGCAAGAGTTTTATTCTTAGCTTGATTGCTGTTTACCTCGCCTGTTTCAGGGATTGGACAAGCAGGCTGGGGCCAGGAGGTGTTCCTGTCGTGCTGCTGGTTTCGCCGACACGTGAGCAGGCAAAGATCAACCTGAGCTACATTGTCGGCATTTTGGATGCCAGCCCGACGCTACGGCGCCTTGTAACGAACGTGACAAGCAACAGCGTCCAGCTCCGCACCGGCGTCACGATTGAGACCGGCGTCGCCAACCATCGCAGCGTTCGCGGCCGTTCCATCTGCTGTTGTCTCGTTGATGAGGCGGCATTCCTGAAATCCGAGACCAGTGCCACGCCCGATGTCGAGCTGATGAATGCGATCATGCCCAGCTTGGGCCGCTTCGGGCAGGATGGTGTTCTCTTGGTCGGCAGCACGCCCTTCGCCAAGCGCGGTGTTCTCTATGAGGGCTTCCGGACCTATCACGGCGTCGATGACAGCGCGGCCTTATGCTGGGTCTCGCCGACGCGCACCATGAACTCGACATTCTCGCAAGCCGTGATCGACACCGCGCTCGCCAAGGATTATCCGAAAAACAGCGCCGAATATTTGGCCCGGTGGCGCGATGACGTCTCCGGCTTCCTGACGCGGGAGGCCATCGACGCTTGCGTGATGCCGGGCGCGCGAGAGCGCGGACCTCAAGCCGGGATCAAATACGTGGGCGCGGTCGATCCTGCCGGTGGCGGGCCTGACAGCTACACGCTGGCGATTGCCCATCGTGCTGGCGACAGCATGGTCTTGGACGCCGTGCGTGAGCGCAAAGGCTCTCCCGAAGCAGCAACAGCCGAGTATGCCGCGCTTTTGAAGAGTTACAATCTCAGCACGGTGACAGGCGACAATTATGCGAAAGACTGGCCGAAGGAAGCGTTTGCCCGGCATGGCATTACCTACATCAAAGCTGACCGGCCCCGGACGGATATCTACCTAGCTGTGTTCCCCCTCATCAATTCGCAGCGGGTCGAGCTCCTCGATGGCCAGCCGCGCATGCTGGTGCAATTTCTCAATCTGGTGCGGACAGCCGGGCCATCCGGGCGCGATATCGTCAATCACCCGGAGCGCGGCGGCTATCACGATGACCTCTCCAATGTCGCGAGCCTCGCCCTCGTACTCGCATCTGTGGCCGCGCAGCCGATGACGTTCCCCCTGGTTCCGCAAGGCATCAGCCGGTCGGATTTTGTGGCTGAGTACGCGCGCGCCGTTCTCAACGATCACAGCCCCGGAATTCTCGGTTTCGACACTTGCGCGAAGCCTGGTGGATGGAGTCACGGCGAGGGGCCTGCTGCCGGTTTCGATGCTCAATTCGGATGGTCCGCGCTCGGCAATCACTAGAGGAACTGACGGCCAGAAGGCCCCGCGCCGCATGCACGTGCGGCCACTGGCAGGCTTAAAGAGGATGAAGGGTATGACGACACCCGTCGAAAAAACACAGGCCGCATTGACCGCGCATGAGAAACAGCTCGCCGGAGCGCGCGCCCGCTATCACCAATTAACTGCTGATCTCGCGCAGGTCTGCGCCCGCGCCGATAAGGGCGACAAGCGGGCCGTTCACGAGCAAAGGCCGCTCAACAAAGCGATCGGCGCGGCGGGCCATCTTGTCCGCAGTCTCGAACAGCAAACCGCCGAGGCGCGCAAGTGGCACAGCATGTCCGTGGAGCAAGCCGCCACCGCCGCCCGTCTGGCGGCTGTTGCGGCCGATGTGACGCCTCAGGATCGCTGGTTCGAGGTCGAGTCGCCAGACCATAGGACAATCCGGCACAAGCACGCTTCGCCCGAGGCGCTGGCCGCCCAGCTTCTCCCGGGCTACGTGCTGCGCGGCGAGATTTTTGGTGCCGACGAGCAAGGCCGCGGTGGATTTAGCGTCGCGAGCAATCACGGCCTCATCGCGTTTTTGAGCGCGCACGGTTTGAAGGTTTCATCCGGTGAGACTGCATCGGAGTCACGACGATGACAGCGACAAGTTTCGACAAGGTCATGCACGACAAGGCGACTGAGACGGCCACCATGTTCGCGGAAATGCAATGCGCCGGGCATTTCACCGCGATTGAAAAATCAGGCTGGATCGACATTATCAACCGGCACTCGACGGCCTTATATGGCGACGCGAGTCCGCGAAATTTCACCAAAACGATCACAGACAACGCGGAAGGGCGGCTGTTTTATCGGGCGCTGAAATTCGCCGAGGGATCAGAGATAAAGCCGCCGGTCGAGAAGCAAGACGGCGGGCCTGTCCATATCGGCGAAGCGCACGCGAAAATGTACTCGCTTGCAATCGACAGGCAGCGCGAACGCACGATCAGTTTTCCTGCCGCTTACAGCGAAGTCTACAGCGCCGCCGCCAACGCCGCGTTGCGCGCGGCGGTCCAGCGCGAGCATTTGGAACATCAACTCTCCAACATCCACGGCACAGGCGGCGTCACGCACACGCTTTCGATCCAAGAGGCGCAGCGCATGGAGCCGGCGGCTCCTAAATTTAGGGGTGCTGGCGATTACTCGCGCGACATTGCCGAGAAAAAACTGCAAGAGCTGGCTGACGCTCGTCATGCTGCGCATCCGGAAGAGAGGGCCTCGACAAGTTACTCCAAGGTTTTGCTCGATCCGGCAAACGCCGAGATTCGAAAGGCCGCCTTGGCGGTTGCGTAGTTTGTGGTTCTGCCAGGACGGCGCAAAACGGTATTTCTGGATTTCTGCCAGCCGTAGCGTTCCGTGCTCGGCGGAAAAAGGGCCAGAGCTGGGTTGAGCGGCGGTGTCATTTGTTCGCCGTCGCGGGTTCTCCGGTTCTGGCCAGTGATCGGCGTCCGGTCGCGGGTCAGACGACGTCGTGACCCGCACAAATAGAGGCCCTTTTGGTACGTCTTGGGGGTCTCGGGTTGAGGCAGCCGGGCGTCGGTCACATACAAGAACGGGTTTTACCTTCCTAGCTTCGCGCGGCAATAAGCAGTTTGGATCACGGCGTGGAAGCGTCTCCGGTTTGAATTTCAGCAACGGGTGGGAAGCGGTAATTCGCTCAAGCCGCCTGAATGGCGCCAGTGCGCCAATAGGAAATTAATTGGGTTAGTCACTGGTGAGGGGTACACCGCGAAAATCTGATACCGTCGCTAGCTTTTCCTCTCAGCCGCATTCATCGAGCACCTCTCTGCTGCAAATGAGGTGCCCGGCAATAAGTCACTTTAAACGGCGGTGATCAGCAAAAAGCAAAACTTGCAGGTACTTGAAAGCTTCACCGGATGGATACCAATCAATGCACGGAGAAATAACTCCAGGCGCTTGGCACGTAGTCGGCGACCGAGGTTGCGACCGTATAAACTCGCCAGGCATAACGGGCGGAAGTCCGTGGCAGCAGCACGAGTATCGCTGACCGCTTCAAATAGCTGGCAAAGATGGGGCGGGTGCCGGCCGTGTCTAGCGCAAGAACCTGCACAAAAAAGTCTACTGGCACCGGCTGCGCCGGTGCGGCCCAAGACAATTCGACCGGGACGTTTTCGCCTTCCCCCAATACTGGGGTGACGGGTGGTCCAGTCGGGATTGCGGGGGCCAGTGTCGGATTTCCTGCAGCGGGCACTGTGCCGATGCCGCGAGCCTCGTGCAGCGACGCAAGCTTGCTAGCTGCTGAGGAGAGCCCATGAGCCGCCGCAGCAGCGTACCAGGCTTCCGCCATGTCGAGATTGCGCGGCACACCTTCCCCGGCCCGGTAAAGTTGTGC
>CAVQZL010000039.1:0-120308 GCA_963718265.1 uncultured Alphaproteobacteria bacterium
CAACTTTGCCGCTGCAATCTGAGCCTGCGCATCACCAGATGCTTCAACTCAGTTAATTCGTTAATGCCAAAAAGTCGGGCCAAACCGACATAAATGCCGACTCCAATCGCGCACAGTACGGAAGCTCGCATAACCGTCACGCCAAGCTGCATGCCCGGCAGGAAATGAAAGAGAAAAATCCGCACCCCTAATCCCACACCGATCGCGATCCCAGCTGCCAGGGCCAAACGCGCTGCGGCTTTAAGCATACCAGGCACACCGCGGAGAGTGCCGCCCTTCGCAGCGGCCTCGCGTTCGAAGCGACGACGCTGCAACCAGCCGAGCAGGAGTACATAGACTGAGATCGCTACAGAGCTGGCGATCGCCAATCCAATCGCGCCCCATTGATGACGCAGGACGACATAAAGAGGCACAGCGAGAAACGCCACCAGCGTGCCGGCGATCGTTGGCAGCCATGTGCTTCCCAAAGCGTAGAAGCCGCGACTGATCAGGGTCTGCGCCGCCCAGCCGCCAAGACCTAGACAGAGGAAGGCAAGGATGGTTCCGGTTGCCTGTGCGTCCGCAATGCTGAATCGGCTGGCAAACAGACCCCAGACTAAGTAGGCGGCTTCGAACCCAGCCAGTGTCATGCAGATCTGCGCCGCGAACGTTGCAACAAGCATCAGCCGTACCGCATGACACAGCACACCGTAGGCCTCGACCACATCGCCGGCCGTGACCATACGGCTAATCGTGGGGTAGGCCGCCACCCCCGCCGCCATGCCGAACACGCCGATTGGCACTTTCATCAGGGTTCGACCGTATTGCAGATACGACAGCACACCGTCCGAAAGGTACGAGGCTTGATTTTTGACGATCCACTCGTCGACCACCACGATTGAAAATCCCATCATGATCGGAAATGAAAGCCAGAGGTAATGCCGCAGGTCCGCGTTCCGAAAGGAAAGGACCGGGTACCAGCGCATTCGAGCCCTGAGGCAGCCATAGAGTGGCAGCGCAAATGGCCCCATCACGGAACCGGCCAGCACACCCCATGCAAATCCGTCGGCTCCCATTCCGCCATAGTGTGCTCCGAGCAATCCGCCTACGATTATGCCCGCCGAATAAACGAGCGGCGCCATTGCCGGCAGAAGATGAAGGTCCTTGGCCTGTAGCGCTGCTGACAATAATCCTCCGACCACAAGGAAGAATTGCGCCGGCAAAATGATCCGTATCAGCCGGACCAGCGTGTCCACTTCGCCTGGATTCGTGAATCCGGGCGCCACTAGGCCCATCAACGGCCGTGCGAAAACCATGAGAAGAGCAATCGCGATGCTGCCCACCACGAGGATGAAATTCGCAATGACACTGAACGCTAGCCACCCGCCTTCCTCGTCACCGCGTTCGAGGTGCTCAAGGAAAATCGGTATGAATACGATCGACAGAGCCCCAGCTGCGAGGAGATAGTTCAAGAAGTCCGGAAGCGTAAAGCTGGCGAAGTAAAGATCTGCTTCTCGGCTGGCCCCCAGCGTGCGGCCTATGATCTGCTCACGCACCAGGCCCATGATGCGGCTGAGGAAAATTGAGCCGGCCCAGATCGCCGAGGCAATGCCAATTGTACGCGCGGGGCTCTTGCGGCGCTGCAGCGGTATGTGGTCCGCGAGAGTTGGCTGGATCAATTTAGTGGCATGCGGTGCGGGAGCAGGGCGGTCTTCGTCACTGTTCGCTCGCCTACGACCACGCTTATCCAAAATAATAACTGCGATGATGAGGCAGGCCGGCAACAGGAACGCCAGCAAATTCGGCAACCAAAGGTAGGGGCCGGCAAATAAGTTTGATAAACTTTCAAGCACGACGCCATCCCTGATCAAGCAGCGGGCCCAAACGAGCATTTACCAGATGGGCTGCAATTCGAGTTTCGTTTTACGTCGATTTGGTGTTTTCGAAATATCGAAGCCTCTGTGGCCATAGTCCCACGCGACTGAGATAATTCCACGCCCCTAAAGGTGCCGAACAGGCCAAATTTTTCTTCATGAAGTCGCGCCTTTCGCACAAGGTTTGCGCAAACGCCGTCCACTCTGTAAAAGTTGGAGCAATAATTCCACAAGGCGCTGTCACGTTACAAAATAGAGAACGTAACAAACCTACGCAAAATCGTCGATTGAGCTTTGGGTCGATAACCGGTCGATTTTGCGATCACCCTAGAGGCTTACGGGACCAAGATGTACCTTTATCGAAGTTCTTACCCGCGCATCGACGACCTTCGCGACGTGCACCCGGCTTTCACCGTGTAAGAACGAACTTCTGAGGAGCTGACTATGATGTTGTCACGCCGATCCGCCATGCTCTCCGCTGTTGCCGCCTGTGTAACCGCGCCCCGTCGCCCTTGGGCGCAGCCGTCCCCAGCAGCTGCTGGGGAAGAAACAGGGCCGGTGACGATCCTCCGCGTCCAGCGGCGCAACATCGAAGTGAATGGAAAGCCAGCCTCGGTTCTCGGCATTCGGCAGCCGGATGGCACAGCTGGCCTTGTCACAGAAGTGGGAAAGCAGTTCCGGGTTCGGGTCGACAATGAGCTCGATGTGCCAACTCTAATCCATTGGCATGGAATGACGCCTCCCTGGCAGCAGGATGGCGTTTCTGGCGTCTCCGCGCCGCCTATCCCGCCCGGCGCCAGCGCCGACTACGATTTTCCGCTGCGCTTCGGCGGCACGTTCTGGATGCATTCGCATCAGGGCCTCCAAGAGCAGCAGCTCCTCGCGGCGCCACTCATCATTCGCGACGGGCGCGACCCGCCGGATCAACAGGAAGTGGTGATCATGCTGGCCGATTTCAGCTTCACTCCACCCGAACAGATCTACGAGGGATTGCGGAAACGAAGCGGTATGCCTGATATGGCGTCCAAGATGCCTAGCGCCGATGTCCCCAGCGGGATGGAGCAGCCTCCAGTCGATACTATGTCTGCAAAGCCAGCGATGACCGGAATGGCCAATGGCGGCGCAACGGCGGGGCCCGATCTGAACGACGTGAAATATGACGCCTTCCTGGCCAACGACCGCACGCTCGTTGATCCTGAGGTGATCCGGGTCGAGCCCGGAGGGTCAATTCTGTTGCGAGTCATCAACAGCTCGTCGATGAGTGCGTATCACGTCGATCTTGGCGTCCTCAGCGGCGAACTCATCGCGGTTGACGGGTTCAGGGTCCATCCGGTTGCAGGACAGCGCTTTCCCATTGCCGTCGCCCAGCGTCTTGATATCCGCGTCGCAATTCCGCACGTCCCAGCCGCATATCCGGTGCTTGCGATTCTTGAAGGCGAGCGCAGACAGACCGGCGTAATCCTGCTTGCGGGGCGTACGCCGGTGACCCGTGTTCCAGAAATCGCGCCGATGCCTTCGCCCGCGCTCACCCTCGAACTGGAGCGCCGGCTCCGCGCCGCCGAGCCGCTGGCAGTGCGAAAGGCGGACCGCGTCCATCAGCTCGACCTGACTGGAAACATGCAAGGCTATATCTGGTCGATCAATGGCGTCGCCTGGAACAAGGATGTCCCGCCGCTGCCCATTTCAGAAGGCGAGCGCGTCGAGCTGGCAATCAAGAATAAAACGCTTATGCCTCACCCGATGCATCTTCACGGGCACGAGTTTCAGGTGGTGGAGATCGACGGCGAGCGGTTTTCTGGGGCGGTGCGGGATACCGTGCTGGTAACGCCCGGGACACGCGTTGTCATCGCATTCGATGCGAACAACCCGGGCTTGTGGGCTTTCCATTGCCATCTGCTTTACCACCTGGACGCAGGTATGTTCACCACTTTGCGCTACGTTTGAATGGCAGGTCCTCGGCGTGGGGCAGGTAGAGAAAACCTTGATGAAGATCGTCGCCGATGGCGCGGCGGACCGCGTCCTCGGCGTGCATATTCTCGGCGAGGATGCGAGCGAAATGGCGCAACTTTTGGGAATTGCCGTGAAAATGGGCGCCAAAAAGGCCGGTTTCGACGCGGCCATGGCGCTGCATCCAACCTCGGCGGAGGAACTCGTCACGATGCGAACGCGCACCGCCTGGTTTGAGCGGGAGGTCGTGGGCCCGGAAGGGCCGGATTCCGGGCCGCTCGGTGCGGGTTAGGAATTGGGTAATGGGTCAGTTTGAAATTTGGACAAGTTGACATAACGACCGTCCATAGTGACGTTAGAGGCTGGACCTTTTCGAACAATGCGTTGACGATCTTGTTGCATTGGAGGCAACCGGCGAACCCGGCATCGACCAGCGTGTCGATCATTTGGTCGACACCTACCTTGCGGGGTTTGGAAACCAAACGGCAGCAATACGCCTTGCGCTGGAAAAAGCGTATGTTGCCAGGGCCCCTATGACGCGGATGAGGGATCTCATCAGGACTTCGAATTTTGAGAGAAGAAGGCAATGGTGGCGAGTTACAGAATGGTTGAAAAGCATCCTATCCTACGCGCCCTCTGCGGCCCCAGCCAGCTTGGCAAGTTCACCACTTAGCTACGGATTCGGGCCGAGGTGGGGCAACGCCTTCAACCAGTTCGTCACCACCCCGGCAGCCAGGGCGATGCTATCCTGCCCCGTGAACCGCGCGAGGTCCGACATCTCCAGTATCTGATTGCCGCGTCGGACCCAGGCCACGGCGCCGGTCATCGGGATCGCGATCTCGCCCCGATCGGTCTGGGCTTTTCCGGCGACGATCATCGGCGTTCCATAGGCCTCGTCCGTGTCGACGATAGAACCGAGGATCGTGACGCCTGTGAACCCGGCCGATTGTCCCTGCTTCCGCTTGGTGGCATCTATATAGCCCTGGATGATGCGTTTGTTATCGGGATCGTCGAGGCTGAACGGCTTCGAGCCTTCGTTCTTGGCGTTGGTGACCAGCTCCCGGAAGTAGGCCTTAGCATTACAGTTGCTTTTTTGGAGAGCATCTGAATCTATGGGCAACCATGATTTGGAGATCGTGGACGCCGGCAGCGTCGATTGAGGAGACGCTTGCGGTGTGGGCGGCGTCGCTTCGAGAGGTCAAGAAGCGGATACGTCCATTGTTCACGCAAGAGCGTGTTGCGACGAATGCAGGTCTGTTCCTGGAAGGCCTGCTGGGAGATGAGCGGCGCAAGACCGGTTGGATGCGTGCGGAGGCGGCTGGCGATCCCGGCCCATGGCGGCAGCAGGCAATCCTGGGCCGCAGGGATTGGGACGCTGATGCCCTGCGCGACATCGTACGGGAGTATGTCATTGAGCACCTGGCGGATGACGATACGGTGCTGGTGATCGACGAGACCGGCTTTCTCAAACAGGGCAAGGCATCGTGCGGAGTGGCACGGCAATACACCGGTTCGGCGGGCAAGATCACGAACTGTCAGATCGGAGTCTTCGCTGCTTACGTTTCGCGCCACGGTCATGCCTTCATCGATCGTGCGCTTTATCTTCCGAAGGAATGGACCGACGATCCAGATCGCCTGGAAGCTGCATACGTGCCTCCCGATATCGGCTTTGCAACCAAACCCACGCTTGCGACGAGAATGATCGCACGCGCGATAGCCGCGTCTGTACCGTTCAAGTGGGTTGCCGGTGATACCGTCTACGGTGTTGGCGACATCGAACAGCAACTACGCCTTGCAGGCAAAGGCTACGTGCTCGGGGTCAGCAGCGCTCATGTATTTCAATCCTGGGGCAAGCGGCAGCCTGTCGCGGGCAAGGCAGAAGACATCGCCCGGACGCGGCGCCCGTCCGACTGGAAGCGTCTGTCGGCAGGAGCCGGAACCAAAGGACCGCGGCTGGATGATTGGTGTTATCTCGAATTGGCCGATCTTGAGGCCGGAGAATTCACCCGCGCAAATCAAGGTCTGTGGACGCGCGGTGTGCTGATCCGTCGCCACATCGCCGATGGCGATCTCGCCTTCTTCACCACCTGGTGTCCAGCGGGAACATCCATCGAAACGCTGGTGGCGGTCGAAGGCCATCGCTGGGCGATCGAGGACAGTTTTGAGACCGCGAAAAACGAGTTCGGACTAGATCATAACGAGAGCAGGTCATGGCATGGCTGGCATCGTCACGTGTCGCTGGTGATGCTCGCCTTCGCCATGATGGCCACGATCCGGCATCGCGCTAATCTGATGCCAAAAAAAACGAAGCGCCGCCCCCCGGCAAAAGCCGAAACATTATCACGCCGCCACTGATCCGCTGGTCAATCCGAGGAAATCCGCCGCATCGCTAGTAGACTTGCGCGAAAGCGCATTCAACCCGCACATATCATCGCATGGTCACTCTGGCGAAGGGCTCACCAGGCTGCCGCTCAACGCGCTCACTTCAGATCAAAAAAGCAACTGTAATGTTAGCGTCGTCCTCGGTCGTGGATTTGTGGATCAGGTAGGCCCGGCAGAAGATCGACATCCGCACCTCCGCGCCGTGCATGATCGTGGACAGCTCGTCGGGCAGTAGATAGACCCCGATCAGCCGCGTGTCGGCCGGGTGCCCGAGCAGGGCCTGGTCTTTGAGGACGGGGACCAGCGTAGACGATTCCACGAAACCGTTAGGGGAAGGCACGTATGGCAGGTCGTTAGCGCAGACAACGGAGGTCCGAAGCATTATGGCTAAGATCAAGAAAGCGCGCAGCATGTGTTCCCCTTTTCCAGGAAGCGTAGCATTGCTCTAGACTTCACGCCGCTTTAATTCAAACTAACCCACTACAGGAAATGCGTTTCCTGTCGCATTTTCAAAAACCCTTGTATAAAGCAGTTTGAAATCACGAGGTCTAGGATACGGCACTCGGAGTTAGAGATATGCCCGCAAATTGCTGGTCGCCCGCCAGTTGGAGAGGCAAGCCGGTCGAGCAAGTGCCGGATTATGCCGACCAGGCGGCACTGGCCGAGGTCGAGCGTCAGCTCGCGGGGTTTCCGCCGCTGGTCTTCGCGGGCGAGGCGCGCAAGCTGAAGCGCATGCTCGGCAAGGTCGCCGCGGGCGAAGCTTTCCTTTTGCAAGGCGGCGACTGCGCCGAAAGTTTTGCCGAACACGCCGCCGACAATATCCGCGATTTTTTCCGGGTGTTTCTGCAAATGGCCGTGGTCACGACGTTCGCCGCCGCTTTGCCAGTGGTGAAGCTCGGCCGCATCGCCGGTCAGTTCGCCAAGCCGCGTTCGTTGCCGACTGAATTCGCCGACGGTGTCGAGCTGCCGAGCTACCGCGGCGACATCGTGAACGATCTCGCATTTGACCCTCGATCCCGCGCGCCCGACCCCGCGCGCCAGCTGATGGCCTACCGGCAGTCCGCGGCAACCTTGAACCTGCTGCGCGCTTTTGCCACCGGCGGCTATGCCAATCTCGAAAACGCGCATGGCTGGATGCTCGGGTTCATCAAGGACAGCCCGCAGTCCGCCCGCTATGAGGAGCTGGCCTCAAGGATCACCGAGACGCTGGGGTTTATGCGCGCGATTGGTCTCGATCCCGAGGCGCATCAGGAATTACGCCAGACCGATTTTTATACCTCGCACGAGGCTCTGCTGCTCGGCTATGAAGAAGCGCTGACCCGGATCGATTCGACGACCGGCGATCATTATGCGACGTCGGGCCATATGCTCTGGATCGGCGACCGCACCCGCCATCCCGGCAATGCTCATGTGGAGTATGCGCGCGGCGTCAAAAACCCGCTTGGCATAAAATGCGGCCCCACCCTTTCGCCGGACGAGTTGCTGCGCCTCATCGACATTCTCAATCCGGCGAACGAGCCCGGTCGTCTAACCCTGATTTGCCGGTTTGGCGCCGGCAAGGCGGCCGATCGTCTGCCGGGCCTGATCCGCGCCGTGAAGAGGGACGGGCACACCGTCGTTTGGTCCTGCGATCCGATGCACGGCAATACGGTCAAGGCGGCGAGCGGCTATAAGACCCGGCCGTTCGACAAGATCGTGGGCGAGATCCGCACGTTTTTTTCAGTTCACCGGGCGGAGGGCACTTACGCCGGCGGCGTCCATCTCGAAATGACCGGCAAGAATGTCACCGAATGCACCGGCGGCGCGCGGGCCATTTCGGAAGCGGACCTGCATGACCGTTACCATACGTATTGCGATCCAAGGCTCAATGCCGAACAGGCGATTGAAGTGGCCTTTCTCGTCGCCGAGCTACTTAAGGCAGAACGGATCGAACGTGGCCGTGCCGATGCCGCGGAGTGAAGCCTGACGGCGGACGGGGCCGCCGGACGAGGTCCCTTTATGCCGACGCGCCAAGATGCCCCCGCTAACCGCCTCGTCATTGGCCTCGCGCAAATCGATTGCACGGTCGGCGACATCGCGGGCAATGTTGCCCGCCTGCGCTCGGCGCGTGCCGAGGCGGAAGCCTTCGGCGCCGGCCTCGTGATGTTTTCCGAACTCTTCATCTCGGGCTATCCGCCAGAAGACCTCGTCTTGAAGCCGGCGTTTCTGGAGGCCTGCCGTGCCGCCTGCGAGGAGATCGCGGCCGAAACGGCCGATGGCGGCCCGGCGATTCTCGTAGGGCTGCCGTGGGGCGAAAACGGGCGTTGCTACAACGCCTATGCTCTTCTCGACAAAGGCCGCATCGAGGCGATCCGTTTCAAGGTGGATTTGCCGAACTATGGGGTCTTCGACGAAAAGCGGGTGTTCACTTCGGGACCGATGCCGGGGCCAGTCTCCTTTAACGGCGTGCGTATCGGCATCCCCATTTGCGAGGATATCTGGGGACCAGGCCCCGCCGCATGCCTCGCCGCTGCGAGGAGCGAAATGCTTCTTGTTCCCAACGGTTCGCCTTACTGGCGCGGCAAGACGGAGGAGCGGTTTTCGATCGCCGCCGCGCGGGTTGCCGAGAACAAATTGCCGCTCATTTATCTCAATCAATTCGGCGGCCAGGACGAGCTTGTCTTCGATGGCGCATCCTTCGGCCTCAATGCCGATGGCTCGCGCGCGTTCCAGCTTCCGGCTTTTTCGGCCGCCGTCGCGAAGACGGTTTGGGAGCGTGGAACAAAGGGGTTTGTTTGCGTCGAGGGACCGTGTTGCGGCATCGAGGAGGGCATTGAGGCCGATTACGCCGCCTGTGTCCTCGGCCTACGCGATTATGTGAACAAAAATGGTTTTCCCGGTGTCGTCATGGGCCTTTCGGGGGGAATTGATTCGGCGCTTTGCGCGGCAATCGCGGTTGACGCGCTTGGGCCAAAGCGCGTCCATTGCGTCATGCTGCCCTACCGCTTTACCTCGAACGAATCGCTGAAGGACGCTGAGACGTGCGCGCGCGCGCTACAACTTTCGCTACGATATTCTCCCAATCGCGCCGGCGGTCGAAGGTTTTGAACAAGTCCTTGCGCCAATCTTTAAGGGCAGCAATGCGGATATCACCGAGGAAAATATCCAAAGCCGCGCGCGTGGCACGCTCTTGATGGCGATTTCCAACAAATTCGGCTTGATGCTCGTGACAACCGGCAACAAATCCGAAATGTCGGTCGGCTATGCGACGATCTATGGCGACATGAATGGCGGGTTCAATCCGATCAAGGACCTTTACAAGATGGAGGTTTTTCGCCTCGCGGAGCTCCGTAACCGCTGGAAGCCCAAGGGCGCGCTTGGACCAGACGGCGAGGTGATCGCACGAAACATCCTGAACAAACCGCCATCCGCCGAACTGCGGGAAAACCAAAAAGATCAAGACTCGCTGCCACCTTATGAGGTGCTCGATGCGATTCTCGAAGGGCTTGTCGAAAAAGAAATGCGCGTTGGAGATGTCGTGGCAAAGGGTCACGATCTCGAAACCGTGCGGAAAATCGAGAGGCTTCTTTATCTCGCCGAATATAAGCGGCGCCAGTCCGCCCCCGGCGTCAAGGTGACAAGGCAAGAATTTTGGCCGCGACAGGCGCTATCCGATCGTCAATTTGTTTCGCGATTTCGGCGGCGCCCAGTCCAAGAAATGAAATTCGCCGCCGAGCGCTGCCTCTTCAGCCGCTCACGCCAGATCCTCGTCCTTGAGGGAGACGAAAATCAGCACGCCGAGCATGGTTATTACGACCCGGAAAGCGCTCTGCACGGCATCGAGATCCCGCGCCTGCCACATGCCGAACCATTCGCCGCCAACCGCCACGAAACCGCCTTCGTAGAGCAGGAACCCGAGCGTCAGCCCAGCCACCGCCATGCTCTTGGCGTGCTGGAACGCTGGCGCCGCGGCCCGAACTTTCCGAGCCATCGCCAGGGCGCCGAGCGCGCAAAGCGCCGCCGTGGCGGCCTCCGCCGTGATGATCAGGATATAGCCCGCATGGTGGAGCACCGGCGCCGTTATCGCCCGCCAATGGATGGCCGAGGCGGCGGGGACATCGTCCATGTCGAGCACCTCGGTCACAAACCTAAAATTGGTCCAGTAGTCGGTCAGATTCCCAAACGCGACGAGCGCCACGTAGAGCCCGATGGCGGCAACGCAGCTAATTTTTGCAAGGCGAATGGCAAGCACGCAAATCTCCAGGCGCGGTCACACGCCCCTCGCTAGCATGAACGGCAAAGCCTGTCTCATACGGTTTCCGAATAATCGCTTCACGTGAGGAGCGTTCCTTCTCCCGCTTGCGGGAGAAGGTGTCGGCGCGAAGCGGCGACGGTTGAGGGTGTGGCAAGCCCCCTCACCCGGCCCCGCTGCGCGGGACCACCCTCTCCCGCAAGCGGGGAGAGGGAACTCGCGATCCGAGTCGATCGCTCGGAAACGTCTCAATTTTCAAAAGAATTTAGGGCGCGATCCCGGCCATCTTTAAAACCGCATAGCCCGCCGTGCCGAGCCACGACCCGAGCGCCGCGATATGCGGCAGCAATTTTGTTGCAAGCTCGTCGAAATCATCCGCGGCTTTCGCATATTTGACGATCCTCCCGACGGCGTCCGCCACTTCTTGCCGGTCTGGATCGGCCTTGCCGGTTTCCTCGGTGGCGTCTTCAATGGCGCGGTCGAACTTGCCGCGTTCTTGCAGGTTCAGTTTTGTCACGAGCTCCCGCAGAGCGGCCAATTCCGCTCTCACATCGACCGTATCGGGCAGCGGCAGCGCGATCTGTTGCATGCGTGTCGACACGACGTTGTTGTCCCCGGTCACCAAGCTGCTTCCCATGACGTTGCCGCCCACTTTGACGGACCGGTCGTCTCCATTGGAACTCATGATTTCTCTCCCTTGATGTTGAGCCTTTGAAACGCCTCCAGCACAGGCGCGAGCAAGGCCATGTCGGGCCCCTTGCCGAGCGCCGTGCATTGCGTGACATATTCACTTACAAGGTTAGGCCACCGTACTAGACTTACTTTCAGTGTACGAGAGATTTCAATGATTTGAGCGGGAGTTTTGGGGACAGGAGTTGGCTGAGGAAAGCGCTTACTTGAGGAGGATTTGCGGCGGCGAAGATTTTACGCAACGCGGATAGGCCGAGGGCAAACAGCGACCACGCCCGGCGGCCATGCTTTTTGATGGGGATAGGCCGCCGCCGCGCCGCCGCCGCGCCTGTTTTAACGGAAAGCGCCACGGCCAAAGCCAGCACCGCCAAAAGGGTGGACAGCTTATCGGCGTTGGTCAGATGCGTGTCTTCCAGATTGAAGCCCTTGGTTTTCAGATTGCCGAACATGGTTTCGATGGTCCATCGCTGGCGATAGCGGGCCAGCGCATGTTGCGGCTTGCTGGAACAGGCCAGCGCCAACAGTTCGCCCGAGGCGATCCGCATGATCACCAGCCGCACGGGTGGCCATGACGCCTGCCCGTTTTGCCCAAGCCGGCAGGCGCCTTTGAGGATCATTGTCTGGCCTTTGTTCAGATGCCGCGCAATGGCGGCGATCGTCCATGTCTCGTAGCCCTCGCGCACGACATATTGGTTCTCGCGCAGCCGCAGAATGAACGGGATCTTCGCCGCATGCAGGTAAGCCATCCATGCGTCGCCAATGAACTCGCGGTCGCCCATGAGCGAGGCGATTTTCATGTCCGGAAACACCGCACGCAGACGATCCAGAAGACCGGTTCTCTCAAGCGTGTTCGAGTTCCCAGCCTTTGGCAGCAGCGTCCATAGCAGAGGTATCCCCATGCCGTTCCAGATCACCGAAACCATCAGGATGTTGATCGTCGTTTTACCAAACTCCCAGTTGGTCCGATCCACGGCCAAAACCCAAGGTTTGCCGCCAAGTCCCAAAAGATCGACGATCACGCACGCGGCCGCCGCGCCGTCCAGTTTGACATGCTGGAAAAATCGATAGAACCGCCGCCGCACGGAATCCGTTTGCGCCGGGCTCGCGACATACGCCGCCAACCGCCACAGGCAGATCGTGCCTTGCTGCATGATCAAGAGCGCCAGCCACGCCAGCGTCTCACGCCTTGTGTCCGACAGTTTGATGTGATTCTCTACGGCCTTGGATAGGGCGTTCGAGAATATTGGTTGCATGTAGGCGATCCTTCTCTTGCGGAAAGAATCGCCTTTATGAATCATCTCAATGCCTTATCCAACCGCGTCTAGTACGATGAGGTTAGACATTAAACCGTGGGCGGCTGCCGGTAGGGCCACAAACATAGGAGTCAAGCGCTCAATTCCTTCCTGCAATGCCGATAGCGCGAGTTTCCGGATTACCCTGTTTATAGATGGACCCCAAAACTCCAAGCGACATGGCTAAATCGGGCGTGAAGGCGTCCGGGCGGGCCTGGGCCAAGGCGCGGCGTAGGCGGACCGCTTCTTCAATCGCGGCGAGCGCGTCGTCACGCCGGCCGAGATCGCCCAGCCTGTTGGCGAAATTGTTGAGGGATAGGGCCAAATCGGGCGTGAACGCGTCCGGGCGGGCCTCGGCCAGGGCGCGGTAAAGGCGGATCGCTGCTTCGCTCGCGGCGAGTGCGTCTTCGCGCCGCTCGAGAGCGCTTAGAATGATGGCGAGACTATTGAGAGATATGGCCAAGTCGGGCGTGAAGGCGTCCGGGCGGGCTTCGGCCAGGGCGCGCCAGAGGCGGACCGCTTCCTCGGCCCCGGCGAGCGCCTCCTTGCGCCGCCCGAGAGCGCTCAACGTGTTTGCGAAAGTGATGTGCGTACCGGCCAAAGCGGGCGTGAAGGCGTCCGGGCCGGCCTCAGTCAAGGCGCCGTAAAGGCACACCGCTTCCTCGATCGCGGCGAGCGCCTCCTCGCGCCGGCCGAGATCGCTCAGACTGTTTGCGAGAATGTTTAGCGAACTGGCCAAATCGGGCGTGAAGGCGTCCGGGCGGGCTTTGGCCAAGGCGCGGCGTAGGCGGACCGCTTCCTCGGCCGCGCCAAGCGCGGCTTCGCGCCGGCCGAGATTACCCAGCCTGTTGGCGAGATTGTTGAGCGATAGGGCCAAATCGGGCGTGAAGGCGTCCGGGCGGGCCTCGGCCAGGGCGCGGTAGAGGCGGACCGCTTCCTCGCCCGCGACCAGCGCTTCCTCGCGCCGGCCGAGAGCGCTCAGACTGTTGGCAAAAGTGATGAGCGAAGCGGCCAAGTAGGGCGCGATGGCGTCCGGACGGGCCTTGGCCAGGGCGCGGTAGAGGCGGACCGCTTCCTCGGCTGCGGCGAGCGCGTCCTCGCGCCGGCCGAGAGCGCCCAGCCTGTTGGCGAGATTGTTGAGCGACAGGGCGAGGTCAGGTGTGAAGGCATCCGGGCGGGCCTCCGCGAGGGCGCGGTAAAGCCGGACCGCTTCTTCGCCCGCGGCCAAAGTTCCCTCGCGCCGGCCGAGATCGCTCAGCATGGCGGCGAGGTTATTGAGCGAGGCAGCAAGATCGGGTGTGAAGGCGTCCGGGCGGGTCTCGGCCACGGCGCGGTAGTGGCGAACCGCCTCTTCGGCCGCGGCCAAAGCGTCCTCGCGCCGGCCGAGATCGCTCAGCATGGCGGCGAAGTTGTTGAGCGACATGGCAAGATCGGGTGTGAAGGCGTCCGGTCGGGCTCCGGCCAGGGCGCGGTAGTGGCGGACCGCCTCTTCGGCCGTGGCCAAAGCGTCCTCGCGCCGGCCGAGATACCTCAACCTGTTGGCGAAGTTGTTGACCCAACGTGCAGCATTGGCGATGGCGGCTGGATCGTTACTGCGCGCGGCTTGCTGACGGAAGAAGGCGGCAAGCCGTTCCGTCAATTCGGCCGCCGCCTCGCGAAGGATAGTCGTCTCGGCGGGGAGTGCCCAGACGAGCGGAATAAGCTGGACAGGGTCTTTGATTTCGCGCGCCAGGATGAGAAGCCAATCCATGACGCGCTCGCCGGTCTTCTTCTCGGCTTCCGTCGCGCTCTTGTCTTCCACCGCATAGCCGAAATCCTGCACCAGCCGCACGAGCGCTTGCGCCGCCATCTCGGAGTCAAGCGTATAGGTCCGGCGCACGGCAGTTTCGGCTTCTGCTTCCGTCGTCGGCGAGCCGGTAAAGGCCTCGATGATCGCGGCCTCGCCGATCAAATCCGGCTGGATCGTTCCCAAAAACGGCCGCAGTGCCGCCACATCGGCTGCGGTTAGCGAAAATAGCTCCTGTTCGAGCAGCGGCACCAAAACATCGAGGTTCGCCACTCGTTGCGAGGCTGCAAGTTCATCGGCGAGACTGTGGCGCAAACGGTCGAGCGGCAGGCCGCCCGCCAGCCCGTTGAACGCCACAATGTAGCGCATCGTCTCGCCATTGAGCCCCCGGCTCTCCGCGAGCGCGGCGAGGCGGTAGAGTTCCCGCGTGCCGAGCTTGCGAGCGGCATCGAGACGGCGCAGGGCGAGCGCGGCGTGCGGGTTACGGTCGCGGGCAATCACCCCCGCCATGACCAGATTGAGCGGATTGCCAAATTGGTGGTCCGCAAGGCGGGAGTCGAAATGCGTATCGGCGCCTTTCGCGGGTATACCCGGCAAGCCCGTCGGCGGCAGCCGGAGCGCCGAGGCCGCTGCAAACGCGGCGGTCATCAGGCCGCGCCGTTCCTCCAAATCGGAAAGATCCGGAAGCTGTCTCGGCCGTGGCGCATAAAACAGTCCAAGACGAGCTTGCTCATCCCGAAGGCTCGGAGCCGTCAGCTCGTGCCACCAGCCAAAATTCTCCGGCGCTTCGCGCTCAAGGAGGAGAAAGCGCAATTTTGTAGCGAGCTTTTGATACGCGAGACGGTCAAGCCAGCGAGCTAGGGCTGAGTGGCACTGCGCCGCATAATCGATCACCAGAAGTGTTTGGCGTTCCCAAGCGAAATTATGCGTCGCCAGGGTCTCGACGACAGGAGCGAGATCGCCCGGCGAAATGAAGCCAGCAATCCATTCGCCCTTCGCAGCGAAGCCGCTATCGATGGTCTTACAGAGTTCGAGGGCAAGCCGCGTCTTTCCGGTCCCCGCGCGGCCGATGAGGGCATGGACGGAAATGTCCGGTTCATCATCGAGCCAAGTGCGGAGTTCCGCGAGGAGGTCTTCGCGGCCAACAAAAGAGAGTTTTCCTGCTTCGGGGATAAGCAAGTCGAGTTCGCGTGGAAGCGCGCCCGGCGCAGGCATCTGGCGGCGATCCGGCGGCTGGAACTGCTTGCGCTTTACCGGCAGAATGATCCCGGTATCGCCAAAGCGCAATGAGACGCTATTGCCGTCGCCGGTGACGACCACGGATTGGGATATCATTTCCGCTTGAACGGACCGGTCTTCCATTAAACCGTCCCCCGCGGAGGTTGAAGAACCGGCCCCGCCGCCGGCGGGTCATGATGGCCCTCAACCCTCCGCCGCGCAAGCCCGCGCCGCGCGATGCTTTCGCGGCAAAAGACCAATTAAAACTCCGGTCTTACAAAATTGGGAGGGGCCGCTGTCTGACGGCTTGCTAGGTTTTCGGCCCAAATCGTACCAAAAGGTTTCACGTGAAACCTTTTGGTACGATCGGGCAAGAATTCGGACAAAGCCTCCTATTTCGCCTGCGGCGTGCAGACGACGGCTTCGTTCAAGACGTAGCAGATCGACATGAGGCCGGTGCGCAGATCGATCCTGAAAATGCCGCCTTCGCGCTCATGGCGGGAGGCGACAAGGGAATATTCGCTAGATGCCTGTGGGCCCGCGCCTTCGCCCGGAGGATAACAGAGCGTGACGCCGACCGAGGCTTCCTTCAAGCCATATTGGCAGGCGCCGATCTCGCCGGTTGCCCGGTCGAGGCGATAGACCCGGTTGAGATCGGTTTCCGGCGCCGCGAGAAATTCATAGCTGGCGGCCAAGGCGCTCCGCGCCAGCAAGAGCACGGCCATCGCCACGCCAAGAAGGACCATTAAGCGGTGCGAGAAAACATGCAAACATCCCATGCTGCCAGTTCCCAAAGTGCAATTTTGAGCTGATCTTAGAATTACGAATTTATCCTTAATAATACGTTTACGGTTCCATCCGCGCACCGCGAACAGGCCCCGATCTTGACCATTCCACGCTTGCATCCTAAGCCCGGCACCATGCAGCAGAATCCCCGTGCGCCCCTTCTCGTCTTCGATCTCGACGGCACGCTTGCCGATACCGCAAGCGACCTCGTCGCGGCCTTGAATTTTACCTTGGCGCGCGAAGGCCTCGCGAAGATCGCTGTGGCGGATGCCCGCGCAATGGTCGGCGGTGGCGCGAAGGTCTTGATCCAACGCGGCCTTTCGGCCAATGGCAGGACGGCGAGCGAGCCCCGCCTCGAAAAAATGCTGGCTGGTTTCATGGCCTATTACGAGGCCAACATCGCCGCCGAGACAGTGTTGTTTCCTGGCGCCGAGGCAGCCCTCGACCGCTTCGAGGCGGCGGGATTTGCCTTTGCCGTCTGCACCAACAAGGTCGAACATGCGTCCATCCTACTGCTGACCGCGCTCGGCGTCGCCGGCCGTTTTCAGGCGATCTGCGGCAAGGACACGTTTGCGGTCAGCAAGCCCGATGGCGCGGCCTTATTACAGACCATCGCGCGGGCGGGCGGCGACCGCGGCCGGGCCGTGATGGTCGGCGATTTCGAAAATGGATATCGACGCCGCCCGCAATGCCGGAATTCCGATCGTGGCGGTCAACTTCGGCTATTCCCGCGAGCCCATAGCTAGTTTGAAGCCAGACCGCGTGATCGGCCATTACGACGAATTATGGGGCGCGGTCGCAGCGCTCGGCGTGGCATAGGCGAGGGCTCGGACATTGACGAAGCAGTGATAGCAAAAAGTCATTTGATCTGTCGAATTTGTCGCGAGCAAACAATCCTGTCTCAATCGCTCGCGGAGAATCACATGGGAGGCCTTGAAAATTGCCAGAACTTGCGCGCCAAGTTTGATCCCGGCCTCGTTCGCGCCCTCGCAGGTAACAATGGCGGAGATGGTCTTGCCGCCGCCAATATCGACGGTGACCTCGCTATCGGCGCCGTCATCGGCACGGCGGATCACGGTTCCAGCGATTTTGTTGCGCGCAGAGATGCGTGGCGCCGCGTCGGCCCGCGAAAGCATGACAGATGAGGCATTGACTATCGCGACACACCAGCGGCCTAGCGCGAGCCCGAGTTCATCCACGCTCGCGTTGGTAACGGCCGTGCTGATTACGAGGCCGGGCGAGACTTCAAGCTTCACTTCAACGTTGATGGGAGCCAGCGTGATTTTAACAATCTTGCAGAACAGCGCATTGCGGGCGCTGAGTTTCAGACCGATGCCCCAAAATAGAAGGTCTTGGTCATGCTCCAACCCTTCTGCCGTTATCGCCGTCGAAATAAGGCCGAGTTTTTCCTCGAGACGGCGGAAGGCCAGGATCAATCGCCGCCCTTCGCTAGTGACTTCGGCGCCACCACCATGCGAACCGCCGGTGCGGGTGACGAACGCCGGGCGCGGCAGAAGATTGTTGATCGCGTTGACCGCGTCCCATGCGGTCTTGTAGCTGAACCCTGTTATTTCCGCCGCCTTGGTGATGCTCTTGTGTTCCATCACGGCTTCGAGCAGGGCGATGCGCTCGCGTCCGACAAGAAGCCGCCCACCAGCGCGCCAGGCGAGCAAGCTATCGATCTTTCCAGGCAAGTCACGCGCCACCCGGTCCTCCCGAATCAGAACGATGCCCAGAATTGCCGTCCGCGGCCACACCATACCTCATATGTAGACGGCCCCCGCATGCAAGGGTTTTTGTGGCAGCTTTGGCGACTTGGGCGAGGACTTCTCGAGCCCGCCGAAAGATCAATGACGTAGCGGTTTGAGGAACGGGGCGGCCGGCCGCACGAATGGGGCACCGCCTCGCCTGCGGAGACTGCGCTCCCAAGCCGGTCGAGACGCATCCGCGACCCAGTGGTTCCGCGACTCCCGAAATCCCTGCCCATTGCAGGCGCGTTCCAAGGATAGACGGATGAATGGCCGCTTTGCCCGGTTCGCCGGGCAGCTCCCTAATGTCCAAGAATAAAAAAGCCGCTTGAATTTGGCATCCCCCTGTTCAGGGGTTGCCGCGGAAAAAGCGCGCGCTACGCTTTATGCCTCGATAGCGGGCGCCACCGCTACCGGTTGGCGCTTAAATCATTATTCAAGGAAGCACTTAAATGAGGAACATTCGGTATTGGGCGGCAACGTTCGCCGCAATAGGGAATTTGCGTTCGGTTCTTGCCCCCGCGCGGCAAGATCCAAGGAGTTGGCGCGGCTTCGCGAACGCCGATGGCGAACAAGCCCCGTGCGATAAGGGAAGTCCCCATCCGCTCATCGCTTTGTCCTTGGCGGCGATGATCGCCCTGGCTGGTTCGGCGGCCACCGCGCAATCGTCGCTTACGGGCGAAAATGCAAAGGAATTGGCGCGGTTGCTTGCCGTTCCAGGACAAAAACTAGCGGTCAGTTGCTCCGACAGGACTCCGCCGCGCACCCCCGCCAGCGCTTTCGATCGTTTTCTGTTTTGGAACGAGATCGCTCTCGACACGACGGCGATCGACCATACGCCCATTCCAGCAAATTGCTTCGGCGAGCAGATCGGTCCGACCCGGTCGAGCTATGCACTGGCGATCGTGCATATCGCCATGTTCGATGCCGAAAATGCCATCACACAAAAATACGTAAGTTATTCCGGTGTTCCCCCTGTTTCGGGCAACGTATCGCTGGACCGGGCCATCGCCCAGGCGGCGCACGACACATTGGCCGCTCTATATCCAGCTCAAATAGACCGCATCGACGCGATCTTTAACGCGGACATTGCGACAATTCATGGTAGCCCGGCCGCCATTAATGCCGGCGTCGCGCTGGGCGCGCGAGCTGCTGGCGCCATTCTCGCGTTGCGGCAGAACGATGGCTCGGCGCTATCCGAACCGCGCTGGTTTTCGGCGTCGCCACCCGGCGAGTACTTTCCCATCGGGTATCCCAACGTTCAGCCCGGCATTTGGCAAACTGACCCAGTTAGCAACCTAGGAGTCGCGCTGGGTGGCAACTGGCCGAAGGTCAAGCCGTTCGTGATGACCTCCGCGGACCAGTTTCGCGCGCCGCCGCCGCCTGCCCTGACCGATACGGCCTACACGCAAGCCTTCAAGGAAGTTGTCCGCGTGGGCGGCGACCCCGCGCACAACACCAATACGAGCCGGACCGAACCCCAGACGTTCCAAGGTGAATTTTGGGGGTATGACGCCGCGCCGGGGTTATGTGCCCCGCCGCGCCTGTACAACCAGATTGCAAGAACAATCGCGCTGCAGGAGAAAATGCACAAGGTGCCAGAAATCGCCCGCTTTTTTGCGCTGGTAAATGTCGCCATGGCCGATGCTGCCATTGCCTCGTGGGATTCAAAATTCTTCTACCAATATTGGCGGCCGGTTACAGGCATTCGCCTGCAATCCGACCCCAGTTTTTACCCGCTTGGCGCTCCTGCCACCAACGCGGCCGGTCCGAACTTCACGCCGCCGTTTCCATCCTACACGTCGGGCCATGCAACATTTGGTGGTGCCTTGTTCCAAACGCTGCGGCATTTTTGGCCAGACGCAACACCGTTCACTTTTATCTCAGATGAATTCAACGGCCAAAATAAAAATGTCAGTGGAAATATTATGCCCCTCCGGCCAGCCACGTTCCAATCGTTTACCGACGCGGAGACCGCCAATGCGCAAAGCCGGATTTACCTGGGCATACATTGGCACTTCGATGCCGAACAGGGCATCCTGCAAGGTAGGAAAGTGGGCGACTATGTCTTCAGCCACGCCTTCCAGCCAGTCCACTGAACGATCGAGCGGGGGCCGCCGCGATTTGAGGTAAAGTTTAGATTGACGCGAAGTCCCGTGTGAAGAAGGCGTGTGCGGCGAGGTCAATGATCTCGCCGCACGGCTATCCGGCGAGGCTTTGCCAAACGGCGACGAGCGCACCGCCGCGTGGTTCTGCATTCGCGCGAGCTCACACCGGCACCCGCACCGTTGCCCGCAGCCCGCCGGCCCTGCTGTCGCCCAAGGTAATGTCGCCGCCATGCGAGCGGGCGATGTCGCGGGCGATCGCAAGGCCGAGCCCGGTGCCGCCTTCATCCTGGTTGCGCGCGGCGTCGAGACGGAAAAACGGCCGGAACACGTCCTCGCGCTGGCTGGGCGGAATACCAGGGCCGTCGTCGTCGACGTGGATCGTCAAGAAACGCCGGTCCCTGATCGCCTCGATAAAAATCCGGTTTGCATGGCTTTGCGCGTTGCCAATGAGATTGGCAATACAGCGCTTGAGCGCGTCAGGGCGCACGGTGACGAAGGGGTTACCCGAAAACGAGACTTTGGTATCGAAGCCCGCCCGCTCGGCATCGAGGCGCAGATCCTCGAGAAACTCCGCCATGTCGATTTCCGCCGCACTCTCCCCAGCATCGCCCCGCGCGAAGGCAAGATAAGCTTCCAGCATGCGTTGCATTTCCGCGACATCCTTCAGCAAATCCCGCGTCTCGTCGGTCTCGACCATCAAGGCTAGCGAAAGCTTGAACCTTGTCAGAATGGTGCGCAAATCATGGCTCACCCCATTCAGCATGGCTGTGCGCTGCTCGAACGCCCGTTCGATCCTCCGTTTCATCTCAATGAAAGCGTAGCCCGCCTGGCGCACCTCCAGCGCGCCACGCGGATAAAATTCGAGATCGCGCCCCTTACCGAACGCTTCCGCCGCGCTGGCGAGCAAAAGGATCGGCTTAATCTGGTTGCGCAGAAAGGCAATCGCCGCGACGATCAAGACGAATGACGTTCCGATCATCCAGAAAAGGAAAATCTGGGAATTGGACGCATAGGCGGCACCGCGCAGGGCGATGACGCGCAAGATCGAATCATCGAGCTTGACCCTGATCTCGATGAAATTCGATCGCCCGACCGTATCGAGCCAGAACGGTTTGCCGATCTGGCGCCGGATTTCTCTCGACAAGGCGGCATCGAGGATCGAGAAAAACGGTCTTGGCAGCGCGGCCGGCAGGTCGCCCTCCGGCAGGAATTCCACGCCCAGTCTCAACTGCTGCCGGGCGATCTGGGTGAGGAGCACATCATTTGCCCGGTCCAGGTTGGATTTGTGAAGCTCGATGATTGCCGCGATATCCTGAGTCAAGGCGGTCGAAAGCCGCTTCGTGACGAGCTGCCAATGCCGCTCCATGAAGACATAGGTGAGCACGCATTGCAGGATCACCATCGGCCCGATGACGATAAGCAGCGCCCGCGCGTAAAGACCCTTGGGCAGGAGTGCGGCCAGCTTGCGCCAAAGCGCCCGCCACCAGGAGCGGGACTGCGCGAATGAGAGGGGAAGGGAAAGGCTCATGGCGTGGCCCCAATACCCCGCATAGTCAGCGGTAATAAATAGCTTATCGCACGGTACACCCGGCAGGCGAGTCGCGTTATATCATTGCCGGGCGAGGGGAAAAGGCGCAGCATCTTCCCGAGCGATCATGTCGTCGCGCTTCGGGAGCGGGCTTTATTGTCCGTTGTTGCGCACGGATCGTACCAAAATGCTTGGCGATTAAATAGTTGACAAACGCGACGTTAGGGGTTCTCCGATGGTCGCTATCCTAGCCGGCAGGCGTGGTTAAGGTCGACAATGCCGATCATCAATCTGTCGGAATACGATAAACGCGAAGCTGCTTTTTCAGTTGCGTTTGGAAAAGTCCTCATGGAATGGGCCTATGTTGAGAATAGTCTATTTTTATTATTTGAGCATCTAACTGGTTTGCCAGAAGCTTTAGCGAGAGCATTATTTTATTCCGCTCGCAGTTATAATGGAAGAGTCGACATGATTTCAGCAATTATGGATGTATCTAACAAAGCAATAGAAAATCCAATTATAAAAGAAATTGCTAAGGAAGCTATCTCAAAAGCTAATAAATATGTAGCATTCAGAAACTCTTTAGCTCACAATATAGCAATTGCGAGTGCCACAGAAAATGGAGCCGTAATTGTATTAATTGAAGGAAAACATGGAACAGAATACGGAATTAAGTCTGGGATTTTAATTGATCATCTTGAAATTGCCGCAAATAATTTTAATAAGCTCTCTCATATAATTAAAATGCTTATTCATGCTTCAAAATTGCAATATTCAGAACGAATTCCAGAATTTCTTGAACAATTGCGCATGCTTCCCAATGCTCCATCCCAAAAGGAACCTTCCATCAAGCAAGTAAAATGCCAACGCCAACGTAAATTCGTTCCGAGGAAGGTTCCACCAAGCTCTCAAAATCAATAGAGCTCGGCCTGTCACGGTCCTGGGATTCTGCGTCTTGCGTAGCTTTTGTCATCTATTTAATCGCCAAATGCTTCACGAAACATATTGGTGCAATTGGGGTCAAAAAACTTTTCAAGGACTCATACACTGGGCCGGTTTGAGACGTGTGTGGGGTTGCACGGATGGCTGGTGTGTCATTGCTCGGAAAAGCACCGGACAGGGCGGCGGCCAAAAATCCGATGGGTCTCGATTTCAAGCGCAGCGGTTTGGCCTTGTTGGCCAAGTAGGATTGAAGTATTATTAAAATGAAGATTGCAGGTTTAAAAAAAATTCCTGAAATATTGACTGGGAATGTTTGATGTCGAGCAATAATCGTAACGAAACCGGCGCCACGCGGATTAGGGATTTTATGGCCCTCTGCACCATGCTGGCGATGGGGCTGGGCTTAATGGCCACACCGCTAGCGGCAGCGCCCTTCGCCTATGTCATGTATAAGGGTACCTCTTTCTTTGCAACCGGTAGCGTTTCGGTGATTGACACAGCCACCAATATGGTGGTGGCCGTCCTCGGGGCGCCGTTTGACCCTGTAGCGATCGCTGTCACGCCGGATGGGAAACGCGCCTATGTCGTGTTTTCGTACTCAACCGGCCAGGGCGCCGTCGTGGTGTCCGACATAACCACGAACCCACCGTCCCTGGTGGCCCAGATCTCAGTGGGGTTTGCCCCGACGGGGGGGATCGCCGTCGCCCCGGACGGGAAACACGCCTATGTCACGAATCAGGGTGATGGAGGTGATGGAGACGGTAGCGTTTCGGTAATCGACACGGCCAGTAACATTGTGGTGGCGACGGTCCTGGTGGGGCAAATCCCCCAAAGGGTCGCCGTCACGCCGGACGGGAAACACCTCTATGTCACGATGGATAGAGGCTCTCTTTCGGTGATCGACACGGCCAGCAACACCGTGGCGGCCACGGTCGCAGGGGGCGGCGGCAGGGTGGGGCTCGCCGTCACCCCGGATGGGAAACACGTCTATGCCGGCAATGCGGTGATCGACACGGCCAGCAACACGGTGGTGGCCGGGATCACGGGTGGCTTGGAAGTCGCCATCACCCCAGACGGGAAACACGCCTACTTCACGGATGGCACCGTCCCCGGCACCGTCTCAGTGTTCGACACGTTCACCAATACGATGGTGGGGACCCCGATCCCGGTGGGGGATCGCCCCATTGGGGTCGCCGTGACGCCGGATGGGAAACACGCCTATGTCACGAACGACGCCTCCACCACGGTCTCGGTGATCGACACGGCCACCAACACGGTGGTGGCGACGGTGCCGGTGGGGAATGCCCCGTTTGGCGTGGCCATTGTGCCACCGCCGCCCGGGGTCCCCTTCCTCGCCTTCGGCGCCGCCCTCAAGATCGCCTTCGGCACCGCGCCAAACACGGATGCCTTCGCTCTTGGGACCAGTTTCACCTTGAGCAGCACCGCGCCCGCGTTCAATCCCCTTACCGATCCGGTCACGCTCCAGATCGGCACCTTCGCCGTCACGATTCCGTCCGGCTCTTTCCATAAGAACCACCAAGGCGATTTCGTTTTTTCGGGGGTGGTCAATGGCGTGACCTTGAAGGCGGCGATCAAATCCACGGGCACCTTGCGCTACAATTTCCAGGCGGGGGCACAGAATGCCTCCCTGACCGGGACCCAAAACTCGGTGTATGTCACCCTGGCCATTGGCGGCGGCAGCTTCAGCAACAGCAACAGCGGCGCAACCTCGGTCACGGCCCAGATTTTTCACTAAAAATGCATGGCTACGAGCCTGATCCGGTATAACTCAAGCGGATCACGTGACACCACCAAAGCCACTGTCCCGGTGGCAAAAACCGCGCGGTCAGGCCACCTAGGCGCCCGCGCCCCCGATCCCGCAAAACCGTTTCAGCGGTCCACCAGCAGGCGATATCCCGCGCCCCGCGCGGTTTGCAAATGGAGCGGGTTGGCTGGGTCGCGCTCGATCTTGCGGCGCAGCCGGTTGACCTGAACATCGACGGTCCGCTCGTTGGCGGCAACGCCAGATCCGGCGAGCGTTTCCCGCGCCACGGTTTCGCCGGCGTGCTCGGCCAAGAGCCGCAGCATCTCGCGCTCCCGGTCGGTCAGCCTAACGACCTCGTCGCGCTGGCGCAATTCGGCGCGGCCAAGATCGAAGCTGAAATCGCCAAAGCGCACAAAAGCCGGAGGGCCGGAGACCGTGCGCGGCGCCGCGCGGCGCAGGATCGAAGCGATCCGCAAGGCGAGCTCGCGCGGCTCGCAGGGCTTGCCGAGATAATCGTCAACTCCGGCTTCCAAGCCGCGCACCCGGTCTTCCGCTTCGCTCCGCGCGGTTAGCATCAAAATCGGCACATGCGCGAGTTCCGTGTCGCCCGCTCGCAGCCGCGCGGCGAAGGAAAAACCATCCTCGCCCGGCATCATGACATCGAGGACGATGAGATCGAAGGCAAGACTTTTGAGGCAGGCCATTGCTTCCGCGGTATCGGCGGCGGCCGTGACGCGATAGCCTTCTTCGCTCAGCATGCGATACAACAGTGTCCGGATCCGCCGGTCGTCGTCGACAATCAGAAGATGCGCGGCATTGTCGGCGGGTGCGGGTAGCGCCGGCGCCCCATTTGGTGAGCCACGCCATTTCTGGCTCACCGTCACCGCCTCGTGGCCGGGGCCTATGCCGGTCATCGCGGTAGCCTTGTTCCGCCCGCCTGGGCCGACCATGGCGAGGAGAAGGCCGGCCGCCTGCGCACTATCGGTTTCACATGCCGGGCCTTTAATGTCAGCACTGTTGCCATATTTCAGGAAGATCCTTACACGTCAAGCCCCCGCCTGACGGCGGTTTTTTCCCTAAGGCCCATGGTTTTGCGATCCCCGCGCGGCCATATTATGGTGACAATCGAGAGCCGCGCATATCTGCGCCCGCGGGGCCGGTCAGAAGCCCAGGAGTGAGCAATGTCCGCTTTGCCTTTCGATCAGCGCGACGGGTTCATCTGGATGAACGGCAAACTGGTTGCCTGGAAGGACGCCAAACTTCACGTTCTTTCGCACGGTCTGCACTATGCCTCCTGCGTCTTCGAGGGCGAGCGCGCCTATGAGGGACGCATTTTCAAATCGGCCGAACATTCGCAGCGGTTCAGAACCTCGGCGGAGATGCTCGATTTCGAGATCCCTTATTCCGTGGCGGAACTGGACGAAGCCAAGCAGCTCGTTGTCGATAAGAACAATCTGCCAAACTGCTACGTTCGCCCAATTGCCTGGCGCGGCAGCGAAATGATGGCGGTCGCGGCACGGAACTCGACGATTCATGTCGCGATCGCCGTCTGGGACTGGCCGAGCATGTTCGACATCGAGCAAAAAATGCAGGGCGTCAGGCTCGACATCGCCGATTACCGGAGGCCAGATCCGCTGACCGCGCCGGCCCGCGCCAAGGCCGCAGGGCTTTACATGATTTGCACCATCTCGAAACACCGCGCCGAGCGGCGCGGCTATGCCGATGCGATGATGCTCGATTGGCAGGGGCGAGTCGCGGAATGCACCGGGGCCAATATCTTTTTTGCCGCGAAGGGCGTGATCCATACCCCCGTTGCCGATTGCTTTCTCGACGGGATCACTCGGCGCACCGTGATCGACCTCGCGAGGCGGCGCGGCATCGAGGTGATCGAGCGGCGCATCATGCCAAACGAGCTAAGCGGATTCGAGGAATGCTTTATCTCCGGCACCGGGGCCGAGGTCACGCCAGTTCGCGAAATAGGCCCGTACAGCTTCACGCCGGGCGCAATGTCGCGCGCGCTGATCGACGATTATTCCGCCGAGGTGCGGCCAAAGCAGAAGGCGGCGTGAGGCGGGGATAGGTTTTCCGCTGGGGGAGGGCTTTAGATCAGGGTTTTTCCCTTGCTTACTCTGCGTGCCGCGCGGGCTTTGCGGCGCGGTTCGAGGCACGAGTGGCGCTGCGGCAAGGATACGGCCCCAGAGATAACCGTGGCGGATTATCCACAAGATTCGCTACCGCTCCCGGCTCCCCCAAAGGACGTTCCGTCGACGAATTGAAACGTGCATTCGCCGAGTCGGTGGTCGATTATTTGGCGTTTTGCAAAGCTCGTGGCGAGAAATCGAGAAGCCGTTTTCGGGGCAATTCGTCGTACGCGCCGAGCCTTCCTTGCACAAGGCGATGATCGGCGCCGCCAAACTCGCGGGCGTCAGTCTCAACAAATGGGTGACCGCAGCCCTGGAGCGCGCGGTGATGCGGCGATAGTCCGGCGGCGGCGGTTGAGTAGCACGGTCTTTTGCACCAAAACCTCGCCGCGAAGCCTTTGATCCGTGCCCGATTCGGCCCATATTGGCGGCATGGTCAAAGCTCCCGATACCTCCGCGACCGCAAACCAAAAGGAACCGCCGACGACCGCGTGGCCAGAGGTCACGCTGGTTAGAAATCTCTCGCCGGTCACTTCAACCTGGCGCACGAGGTCCACAGTGCCATTTACGAGGTGGTTCAAGTAGCTGCTACTTCTCCATTCAAGGTCAATTTGGTTGAATTGGGACGTAGCTCTGCAATTTTCCAAGCAGCACAAAATTGCGCTTCTGCTGAATTTACGCGTATATTCAAATCTTTACGAGCAATCTCTACTGGCTGGGCGGAAGCCGTTACTCAACAAAGTCAAGAGTTTAGCAATATAATTGCTCCAGCGCTCGAAGAAACGCGCATTCGGGAACGGATTTCGGACTTCGGTTTCGTCCCACATGCCGTTCTTTTCAAGCACCTCGGGAATGTAGAGAGACCCTCACATCTGACAACCGACGAATTTTCGCAAGCTCTTGCGGATGAAGCGTGGCCCAAAGTAAAGGCGTCATTGCAGCTATCCATGGAGGATTGCCTCGGTGACGAAAAAATATTTCGTACCTTCGGCGAGATAATCCGGGCACATGAAGCAGGCCTGTATCAATTGACGGAGCCGGGCGCCTTTCATGTGATTGAGCGCGCTGCACGGCTTGCCCAGCTGGGTCCACAAAGAAAAAAAACGTTCGATTGGCTCAAGAACGGACTCGGAGACATGACACTTTACGACGTGCCGACCCAGTGGCGCAGGGGATGGACAGAAGTTTGGGCGCTGCTCTATGAGAAGACGTTTTGCGATGTCCGAACGGATGATGATGCCGATACGCTTTCCTTTCCACATCGCCACGCTTCGGCACATGGGATCGGGGGAAAAATTAACGGCACACGCGAAAGTCTTAATTGTGTGTTGCTAGCTCATTTCGTAATTTCTGCGGCTGCGGCGTTCCAAAGTCTCGCACGTGATAAATCGGTTCAATTCCTACAGGAAAACTAAGGGCAAGGTTTGGCTTTCGAGTTCCGACAGGACCCTTTGATCCTTCCCCGATTCGGCTCATATTGGCGGCATGGCCAAAGCTCCGAAAACCGCCAGCGGAAGTAGATCCCGCGCGAAAGCCGCGCGGCCCGAGGTCACGCCGCTTAGCGAACATCTTGCAGCGCTGCTCAATCCGGCGCTGAACGAGCGCCAGCCTGGCGTGTCCGAGGCGCCACAGGCGCGGTATGATGATTCCACGCCTTTGCTCCACCCTGCCGGGATGAGCGGCGTTGCGGCCACAGTCGAATCGCTAAAGGATCTACTGGAGCGCGGCGATCCCAACATAAGGGAAAAAAAGCCTTGGACGCCGCATCGCCCGCCGCGTCCAGAGAAGTCCGAAGGCGGCCAAAAATTTCGTGTTGTCTCTGAGTTCGAGCCCGAGGGAGATCAGCCCGGCGCGATCGACGAACTCGTCAAGGGGATCTCGCGCCAAGAGCGCGACCAGGTGCTGCTCGGCGTCACCGGGTCGGGCAAAACCTTCACCATGGCGCAGGTGATCGCGCGGACCAACCGTCCTGCGCTCGTTCTGGCGCCCAACAAGACGCTCGCGGCGCAGCTTTACGGCGAGTTCAAAAGCTTTTTTCCGGACAATGCGGTCGAATATTTTGTTTCGTACTACGACTATTACCAGCCCGAAGCCTATGTGCCGCGCACCGACACCTATATCGAGAAGGAAAGCTCGATCAACGAGCAGATCGACCGGATGCGTCATGCGGCCACGCGCGCCCTGCTCGAACGCGACGACGTGATCATTGTCGCGTCCGTCTCCTGCATCTATGGCATAGGCTCGGTCGAGACCTATACGGCGATGACTTTTACCGTGAAACTCGGCGAAAAAATCGACCAGCGCCAGCTCATCGCCGATATGGTCGCGCTGCAATACAAGCGCTCGGGCGGCGACTTTTCGCGCGGCACATTCCGGGTGCGCGGCGATACGATCGAGCTCTTTCCGGCCCACTACGAAGACCGTGCCTGGCGTATCGGCTTCTTCGGCGATTCGATCGAAACGATCGCCGAATTCGATCCCCTGACCGGCAAGAAGACGCAAGGACTGGAATTCGTAAAAGTCTATGCCAATTCGCATTATGTCACGCCGCGGCCGACCCTTTTGCAATCGATCAAGGGCATCAAGATTGAGCTCAAGCAGCGTCTCACCGAGCTTTACGCCGCGGGCCGCCTGCTCGAGGCGCAGAGGCTCGAACAGCGCACCATGTTCGATCTTGAAATGCTGGAGGCGACCGGTTCCTGCGCCGGCATCGAGAATTATTCACGCTATTTGACCGGCCGGCTTCCCGGCGAGCCGCCGCCAACCCTCTTCGAATATCTTTCCGACAATTCGCTTGTCTTCACCGACGAATCGCATGTCACGATTCCGCAGATTGGCGGCATGTACCGCGGCGACTTCCGGCGCAAGGCGACGCTCGCCGAATACGGGTTCCGGCTGCCGTCCTGTCTCGACAACAGGCCTTTGCGTTTCGAGGAATGGGACGCGATGCGGCCGCAATCGATCCATGTTTCGGCGACGCCAGGCCACTGGGAAATGGAGCGTACGGGCGGCGTGTTCGTCGAGCAGGTCATCCGGCCGACCGGGCTCATCGATCCGCCGGTCGAGGTTCGGCCCGCTCGCGCGCAGGTGGACGACCTTGTTGGCGAGGTGCGCGAAGTGGCGGCAAAAGGCTACCGCGCCCTCATCACCGTGCTCACCAAGCGCATGGCGGAGGATCTCACGGAATATCTGCATGAACACGCCGTGCGGGTGCGCTACATGCACTCCGACATTGACACCATCGAGCGAATCGAGATCATCCGCGACCTGCGGCTCGGCGCTTTTGACGTGCTCGTCGGGATCAATCTTTTGCGCGAGGGGCTGGATATTCCGGAATGCGGCCTTGTCGCCATCCTCGATGCCGACAAGGAAGGGTTTTTGCGCAGCGAGACGTCATTGATTCAGACCATTGGCCGCGCCGCTCGCAATGTCGATGGCAAGGTGATCCTTTATGCCGATCGCGAGACGGGGTCGATCGCGCGGGCGATTTCCGAGACTAACCGCAGGCGCGAGAAACAGACGGTCTATAATGCCACGCATGGGATTACGCCGGCCTCGATCAAACGCGGGATCGCGGACATCTTGGGCTCGGTTTATGAGCAGGATCATGTCACCGCCGACGCCGGGCTCGGTGTGCCAGAAATACTCGCCGGGCATAATTTCAAGACGACAATCGCCGATCTCGAAAAGCGCATGCGTGACGCCGCCGCAAACCTCGACTTCGAGGAGGCGGCCCGCTTTCGCGACGAGTTGAAACGCTTAAACGCGGTCGAACTTGCGATCGCCGGCGATCCGCTGGCGCGCCAGCGCGATGTCGAGGCGGAGGCGGGGGCTTTTGCAGGCGAACGCAAATATGGCCGCGCCGCTAATGTTCCCTTGAGCCGGCCGCACAAGCCAACCGATGCCGAGATGGGACCGCATAATTTCGGCGGAGGCGAGGCGAAACCGCGGTCGACCGCGGGAAAGGGCGGGACTCGCGTGCGGAAGGGCAAGAGCCGCCCAATTTTCTGAACAGTAGACCGGAAGATTTGTATTCGAAGGTGCGCGCATGCCGGCGCGAGCTGCGCTGCGGAATATTTCAGATTAGCGATGACGCTCCCTCACAAATGACGTTCGCCTCGCCACCATCATCGCGGCGGCTGGCCAGTTAACCGGATGATGACCAGTCAAATGGGAATCCCTTCTTTTTCGTGGCATAACCGATTAGCAATCCAGCGCCGGAAGATCGCATATGAGCGTTGAGTCCAGGCGAGAGCTTCATCCGGAACGTTGTACTCGAAGCACAATGGCGCCACTGCACCTGCCTTCGAGACGCCCGCTTCATGGGCTCCCCGGGAAGAGGGGCAGGTGCTAAGGTGGGTTTTGGTTCCAATCCTGACGTCTGAGGCTGGCGCATGACGCAGAATATCGAAGACTATGCGATCATCGGCGATAGCGAGACGGCAGCGCTCGTCGGGCGCGATCTTTCCGTCGATTGGCTTTGCTGGCCGCGCTTCGATTCTCCTGCCTGTTTCGCCAATCTCCTCGGCACGACGGGCAATGGCCGATGGTCGATCGAGCCCACCGATCCGAGCGCTAAAGTGACCCGCGCCTATCGCGGCCACACATTGATTCTCGAAACCACGATCGAGACGGCCGACGGCGTTGCCATTGTCACCGATTTCATGCCCGTGAAAGTCCAGGGCTCGCATCTAATCCGCCTGGTCCGCGGCATAAAAGGCAATGTCAAACTGCGCACCGAGCTCATAATCCGTTTCGGTTATGGCGCGGTCGTGCCCTGGATGCGCCGGTACGACGACGGAAGTCTGCGGGCGGTCGCGGGACCCGACCGCGTGGTCCTGCGCACGCCGGTAAGACTGCGCCCGAAAGGCCGCACCCATGTCGCAGAGTTCACCGTTACCGCTGGGGAAACGACCGATTTTACGCTGAGCCATGGCGTTTCATACGAAAGTGTTCCGGGCTTCATCGATCCTTATCAAGCGCTCGAACAGACTGAACGGAACTGGACCGCCTGGGCGCAGCCATTCGCAGTCGCGGGGCAATGGTCGGAAGTCGTGATCCGCTCTTTGCTTACGCTGCGCGCTCTCATTTTTCAGTCAAGCGGCGGCATCATCGCGGCGCCGACCACTTCGCTGCCGGAGCAATTGGGCGGCTCCCGCAATTGGGACTATCGTTACTGCTGGCTGCGCGACGCGACCTTCACTTTGCTCGCGCTGATGAATGGCGGCTATGCACATGAGGCGATGCGATGGCGTGCATGGCTGATCCGAGCACTCGGCGGCGAGCCAGCGCTGGTGCAAATTCTTTATGGCGTAGGCGGCGAGCGCTATATTCCGGAACGCAACCTCCCTTGGCTTCCAGGCTACGCGGGCTCGCAACCGGTGCGCGTCGGCAATGCGGCGGCCGGTCAGTTGCAACTCGATATTTATGGTGAGGTTCTCGATGCCTTGTATCAGAGCCGCAAGCGGCGGCTCGTCACCGATGCCGCCGACTGGATGCTTCAATGCGAGCTCTTGAAGCATCTTGAAATTATTTGGGAATTGCCCGACGAGGGTATCTGGGAGGTGCGCGGGCCACGGCGGCATTTCACTTATTCGAAAATCATGGCCTGGGTCGCGTTCGATCGCGCTGTCAAGAGCATCGAGGAATTTGGCTTTGTCGGGCCGCTTGACCATTGGCGGCGCCTGCGCCAGCGCATTCACGACGATGTTTGCGCGAAGGGATTCGATCCGGAGCAGGGCATTTTCACGCAGAGCTATGGCGGAAAAGAACTCGACGCGAGCCTTCTCATGATCGCCCTCGCCGGTTTCCTGCCCCCCGAAGACAAGCGTGTGCGCGGAACAGTCGAGGCGATCGAGCGCCGCTTGATGGTAGATGGGTTCGTGCGACGCTATGATACGCAATCGGCTGCGGACGGCCTGCCGGGCGGTGAGGGCGTATTTCTCGCTTGCAGCTTCTGGCTTGTCGATAATCTCGTGCTTTTGGGTAGGCTCGATGACGCGCTCGCCTTGTTCGAGCGCCTGCTTTCACTACGCAACGATCTTGGCTTGTTATCCGAAGAGTATGATCCCGTGGCGAAACGTCTTGTTGGCAATTTTCCGCAGGCGTTTTCGCATATTGCCTTGATCAACTCCGCGTATAACCTCGCTCACGCCGCGAAGCCCGCGGAACAACGCTCCGGCGCAAAGGTGCCGGAGGCCGGGGAAGAACGATTTTGAGCGGCCCGAGGAGCGTGCTCGTGGTCCCCTTGGCCCCCTCCATGTCGTGACGTCCGCTCTCACGCGCGTCCGTTAATCGACCTGCAGCAGCAGGGCGACGAGTTCGCTTTGGCGATGGGTGTCGGTCTTGGCAAAGACCGCTTTCAACTGATTGCGCGCCGTCTCGCGTGAAATCTTCAATTCGCGCGCCGCGATTTCGGGGGAGGCGCCGCGGGCGATGACGCAGGCAAGCTTCGCCTCCGAAGGCGTCAGCCGGAATGTCCGCGCGAGGATCGCCGCCGGCGGTCCGGGTTTCGGCCCCAGGGCATTTAACGTCAGAAGCGCGCCCACTTCCTGCGCGGGGACGCGCGCCGCCCCGTCGAAAGGCCAAATCCGCACAATAACCGGCAATTTGTCCTGGCGCTGCACGATGACCGGCTCGGCCGCCAAGGGGTTAAGACGGGGCGAGGCGATAAATTGGTCGATGGCGCCTTTGAGGAGGGCCCGGGATTCGAGGTCGCGGACGAAAAGACGCCGGTCCTTGACCTTGATATCATCATCGAAAACGGCCTCGGCCGCGGCGTTCACCTCGGCCACAAAACCGTGTTGGTTGAGGGTGATCGCGGGCACGCGCATCGCATTGAGCGCGGCGGCCGGCGAAACGCCCGGTCCACGCGCCGCCGCAGCGGTGGCGATCTCGATCAGACGCCTCGTGAAGGAAGCAAGAATGCGCTCCTCCTCGGCGCGCAAACTGCCGGCCTCCGCATTCATGTCGAAAAAATTCATTTTAACCTCTAGAACAATCCTAAATACTGCAATGGCCGTTGTGTGCTGGGATCGACGGCTGCGATTTTAACCACCCACCAAGACCACCAGGCGAACCGCGGGCGAGAGGAAGGGTTTCGAAGCGACCGTTATTTGATGAATAACAAGTGCCGACTTTTTTTAGCGATAGGCTCCTTTCTGGAACGTGAGCAAATTGGCTAAGAAGGAATGGCAGCTTCGAAAACGGCCAGCATGCCAAACAGAACGGAAACGGATTCGATAAATATGAAAGGACCCGTCATCCGTTATGTATCAATATGACAATTCGGCAGTCAACACATAACCGACAAAAGCGACCTAATTTTTGCTGTAGTTTGGTCGACAGTAAAGCACATGATTGTCGAAATTGCAAAAAATATCCTCTCGCGACAAAGCGTACGTGTGCCTGCAACGGTTGCGGCAACGTGCCGCGACACTGCGACGCTCCGGGCGGCCTCCAACGCGCTCGGGAGGGCGTGGCGCGCTTGCGCGGAAGGTGCGATTGAAGAATAAACTCCGGAGGCTTCAAATCGGCGGTTCTGCCGAAACTGCCAAATTGTGTTTACGCCGATTGGTACCGGCGAGTGAGCAAGAAGGAGCAAAGCTTTGATTTCCATAATATTCCCGGACGGCGCTTCGCGCCCCTTCGAGCCCGGCGTGCAGCGGGTTCGATATCGCCAAAAGCATTTCGCCTTCGCTCGCCAAGCGCGCCGTCGCGATGGCGCTCGATGGCAGTTTGCGCGACCTTGCCGATCCCTTAACAGGCGACGCGAACATCGAGTTTGTTACCCGCGACGATCCGAGAGCGCTGGAACTCATCCGCCACGACGCGGCGCATGTCCTCGCTGAGGCGGTGCAGACGCTCTTTCCGGGCACGCAAGTCACAATCGGGCCGGTGATCGAGAACGGCTTTTATTACGATTTTTATCGTGCCGAGCCTTTTGCGCCGGAAGATTTTCCCGCGATCGAAAAAAAAATGGCCGAAATTATCGCCCGCGACAAACCATTCACCAAGGAGATCTGGACCCGGGAAAAAGCCAAGGCTTGGTTCGCGTCCCATGGCGAGGCATTCAAGGTCGAACTCGTCGACGCGATTCCCGGTGGCGAGGATTTGAAGATTTATAAGCAGGGCGATTGGCTTGATCTCTGCCGCGGGCCTCACATGACTTCCACGGCCAAGATTGGCAACGCCTTCAAATTGATGAAGGTCGCCGGCGCCTATTGGCGCGGCGATTCGACAAAACCCATGCTCCAGCGGATCTACGCGACTGCCTTTGCAAGGCAAGAGGAACTGAGCGCCTACTTAACCCAGCTCGAGGAGGCGGAGCGGCGGGATCATCGCCGCCTGGGCCGGGAAATGGATTTGTTCCATTTCCAAGAAGAGGGTCCGGGCACGGTGTTTTGGCACCCGAAGGGCTGGACCTTGTTTCAAACGCTGATTTCCTACATGCGGCGGCGGCAAGGCGAGCTTGGCTATATTGAGGTCAATACCCCGCAAGTGCTCGACCGCGCGCTTTGGGAGACGTCCGGCCATTGGCAGACGTTTCGCGAGAACATGTTCGTCACAACGACCGAGGACGAACGCGTCTTCGCCCTGAAGCCGATGAATTGCCCGGGGCACGTGCAAATTTTTAAGAACGGCCTCAAATCCTATCGCGATCTGCCGATGAAGATCGCCGAATTCGGCATCGTCCATCGCTATGAGCCTTCCGGTGCGATTCATGGCGTCATGCGGGTGCGCGCCTTCACCCAGGACGACGCGCATATTTTTTGCACCGAGGATCAGATCATGGAGGAAAGCTTGAAGGTCAACGACCTCATCCTTTCCATCTACCGCGATTTCGGATTCGAGGACATCCTCATCAAATTGTCGACTCGCCCAGAAAAGCGGGTCGGCGCGGACGATGCCTGGGACCGGGCCGAGGCGGCCTTGTTCCGCATTTTGGAGACGCTCAAAGCACGCGGCGCCATGACCGCCGTCAATCCGGGCGAAGGCGCGTTTTATGGACCAAAGCTCGAATACACTCTGCGCGATGCGATCGGCCGCGAATGGCAGTGCGGCACGACGCAAATCGATTTCAACCTGCCTGGCCGCTTCGGCGCTTTCTATATCGGGCCGGACAGCGAGAAGACGACACCAGTGATGATTTATCGCGCCGTGTTCGGCTCGCTCGAACGTTTCACCGGCATCCTCATCGAGCATTATGCCGGGCATCTGCCGTTGTGGTTATCGCCCTTGCAAATCGCCGTCGCGACGATCACCCAGGATGCCGACGATTACGCCCGCGGCGTGATCGCGGCGGCGGAGAAACGCGGGCTTCGCGTCGAGGGCGACCTTCGCAACGAGAAGATCAATTATAAGGTCCGCGAACATTCACTGGCCAAAGTGCCGGTCCTCTTGGTCGTGGGCAAAAAAGAGGCGGCCGGACGCACCGTTTCGATCAGGCGGCTCGGTTCGCAAGAGCAGACGGAAATGGCCCTGGATGCGGCCTTAACGCAGCTTGCAGAGGAGGCAACCCCGCCCGACCTGAGGCGGGCGCAGCCGCGCTCTATGATGGCCTTTTAGTTGCGCCGCTCATGGTCTTCATTTCATTTTTTCCACAGGGCCAGGAACTCCTTGGATCATGCCATTGCGCCGGCCGGCGTCTCGCGGGGATCCCTGTGGCATAATTGAGACGCCGTTGAAATCTTGCGTGTAGCGCCTCGAAGAATTGCGTAAAACATATTAACGTTGGTCGTTACGCCATTTCTTCATTCGCCAGAGCTCACCTGGCACGTGCGCGACTTGACAGGCGCCAAGAGGTCCAGCCCGATGACGACACGGACCGCCATGCGGACAGCCTGCGGCACGATTTGTCTCGCCGGAAGCCTATCCACGGGCGAGCCGGCAAAAGCCAGCCCCGCGCGATTATCGCAGGGTCTGTTGCAGATGCGGCTAGCAAAATTCGTGCGTGCCTCTGACCTGCGCATTCTTCTTCTCGCATTCCTGGGCTGGCAAATTGCGCTGCACATGTTTCATTTGGCGATGTTTTCAAAGGAAATTAGTCGATGGACGCCGAAGTTGCGTGGCTGAGAGACAGGCACCAATGGCTTGCGCAAGCGGGACGAGGTCATGTGGAGTAAACACTCGAGTGTTGGCGCTATAGCAGGGGCGGCGGTGCTTTTTGGCACCATCATCGGCGGAAGTGCGCCGGCACTCGCAATATCCGACAGAGGTACCGATACGTATGCGGGCGATTACGAGGGAGGGTCACTTCCAACCGGCACATTCGCCGTCCTTCAATACCTCAGGTACGTAAGCTGCGATGCCTTCATCGATACAACGGGACAACAACTGCCAAATTCGCATGCGAATATATTGGTGGAGTTTACCCGGCTAGCGTATCTGACTTCGCTCGGGGGGCATCCCTTTGCCATGGAAGGGGATATACCGTTTGCCACAGTGACGAACGTAAATCTTCCAGGGACGAATAATCGTGTTGCAGGGGGGCTTGTTGATCCCGACTTGCATTTGACTTATTTCATCACTGCCGATCAGATCGTCCAGCGCTGGCTCGGTATTACCAATTTTTTCTTTTTTCCGTTAGGCCGTTACTTTGATAACCAAGCAACAGTCAATGTCTCGACGGCACGTCAATTCACCGACGCTCTTCAGGTCGGATACACCGAAGGTCTCGGAAAACTCTCGCCGGCCTTGAACGGCGTTTTTTTTGATCTGATTGCCCATGCATCATTCCATACCGGCGGCAACAGTCCGATCATGGTGGTAAACCCGCCAAGCGCAACAGTCCCCGGCGTTCTCACTTACGACAATTTAACCCAAGACCCGTCTTACAATGTCCAAGCATTTCTGCGCTACGAATTTAAGCCGTTGCAATTTGTCGCCATTGGCATAGAGAAATCATGGGCAGGAAAGCAGACTGCGATAAACGGCACTTTTGCGGCAACAGGGCTACCCATCTCGCTGGCGCTGGCGGACTTGCCCTTAAGCAAAGATGACTTCCTGAGAGGCCATTTCCAATTTCAGGTTCCAATTACGCAAGATTTTGCAATCGCCGGTGACGTCTATCACGATTTCGCGACCGTAGGCGGACTAAGGGAGAATATCGGCGTCGAAATTCGCATGGTCAAAGTATTCATTCCGTCAGTGCCTGCTAAATAGAGGCTAGATCAAGGTGCCCCAGCTCACATCGCGGCGCTGTTCGGATAATTCGTAGTCTTCGTCTGAACAGCGGCTATCAGCCGGTTGCTCGCAAGAAATTCGAGTGCGGCTCTACGGGGCTATGCGCACAAGGCCGGAAATCAAGAGGCCGACTTCAGCGCCGGTGGTTCTATGAATTTGACGTCGTTAAACCGAATCCGGGCGGCTCAATCTTCGGCTCCCTGTTAGCGGAGATTTGGTTTCCTGCCAGTTCTCACCAGCCCATTCGCTCCCCAAGCGCCCGAGCCAGTGCGGAAAATCCTTCTATACCGACGTCTTCCGCCCGCAACATTGGATCGATGTCCGCGCGGTGGAGCAAACCGGCGGCATCGCCTCCCGCGAGCGATTTCAGCGATTGCCGTAGCATCTTGCGCCTTTGTCCAAACGCTGCTCGCGTCACTTCCGCCAGCAGTTTTCTGTCGCAAGCGAGCGGCGACGGGCGGGGCACGAGCTCGACCAGCGAGGATCTGACTTTTGGCGGCGGTGTGAAGGCGGCTGCCGGAACATCGAAAAGAATGCGGGTTTCGCAGCGCCAATTGGACAAGACTGCGAGGCGCCCATAGGCAGCGCGTTCCGCCGGGCCAGCGACGATGCGTTCGGCCACTTCGCGCTGAAACATTAATACGAGACGGTCGAACCAGGGCGGCCAGGGCTCGGTTTCAAGCCAGCGGACAAGAAGCGGGGTCGCGATGTTATAGGGCAGGTTGGCGCAAACGCGTGCATGGCTATAGGTTCCAATTAGCCCGGCAAAATCAGTCTCTAGCGCATCGCCTTCGATGACATCGAGCCGCCCCGGATAATGCTCGGCGATCTGCGCCAGCGCCGCGAGGCAGCGCCCGTCGCGCTCGATTGCGACGACCTTGCGAGCGCCCTCGGCGAGCAGCGCCCGCGTGAGCCCGCCGGGACCTGGGCCGATCTCGACAATGGCCGCATTGGCCAGGGGCGCGGCGGCGCGCGCGATGCGGCTGGTGAGATTGAGATCGAACAGAAAATTCTGGCCCAAGGATTTTTTGGCCAAGAGCCCATGTGCGCTGGCCACCTCGCGCAACGGCGGAAGGCCATCGCGCCGGCTAGGCGGGATGCAGGGGGGCCAGGATTTTCGCATATCTGGGGTTATAGCGGAAAATGGAACGCGCGCTCATGTCCCCCGAGCCCTACTGGCCCGCCGCGCGAGCTTGCCCGCGAGACGCAGGGCAGCGATGAGGCTCGCGGGATCGGCAATTCCCTTGCCCGCAATGTCGAAGGCCGTGCCGTGATCCGGCGAGGTGCGGATCAAAGGCAGGCCCAAGGTCACATTGACAGCGCGCTCGAATGCGACGGTTTTGATCGGAATCAAAGCCTGATCGTGGTACATGGCGATAATCGTGTCATAGTTCTTGCGCGCGCTCGGACGGAACAGACTATCCGCCGCATGAGGACCGCTCACCGCCACTCCCGCGGCAGCGAGAACTGCAAGAGCGGGCGCGATAACTTCGACCTCCTCGCGGCCCATGGTGCCGCCCTCGCCCGCATGCGGGTTAAGCCCGGTGAACGCCAAGCGCGGGCTTTTTATGCCAAAGCGCGACGCGAGGCCCTCTGCTACGATCTCCCCTGTGTCAACCAGGAGTTCCCGCGTCAATAGCGCCGGAACGCGCGCCAGCGGAACATGTATTGTCGCCGGGACAACGGCAAATTGCGGCGACCAAATCAGCATTATAGGGCGCGTGCGTTCGCCAAAATGGCGCTCCGCCAATTCGGCGAGAAACTCGGTATGGCCCGGATGACGAAAGCCCGCGCGATAGAATTGTTCCTTCGCGACCGGATTGGTGACGATGGCGGACGCCTCGCCTTCGCGGATGAGACGCACGCAGGTTTCTATCGAGGCAATGGTTCCGGCGGCATCCCGCACATCCGGCGCGCCCGGCTTTCCGGCAACGGAATGGTTCAAGGCGTAAACCGGCAAGGCGTGGCGAAACACCAATGCTGCCTCGGCTCCGGCGGCGATCTTGACGGGAACCTTGAGGCCTAAGTTCCGCGCGATTGCCGCCAGAAGTTCCGGGTTGGTAACCGCCAAGAACGGCGTCGCGTCCAACTTATCGTGTGTCCTGAGCCAGGCTTTCAACGTCAGTTCGGGACCGATTCCCGAAGGATCGCCCTGCGTCAATGCCAGGGGAAGCATGTTTACCGGCGGAGATCGCGCCATCAAGACTTCGCCGTCAATGTTGCACGACCACGGCTCTTGCGCGCAATTCCTTGAGGCGGCGTTCGCTGTCGGCTGCGATATGCGCCGCGAAAAGCTTTTGCGAGATCGCGGTGCGGGCCGCGCTATCGTCTTTTGCGGTGCCTTTGGCGCATACCGCGATCATCTCAAGGCCCTCGGTTGAGCGCTGCGGGGCCGTGAGATGGCCCTCCGGGGTTTTATCGAGCAATTCGCGGAGATTTTCGCCGAGTTCGACCGAAGTTCTGGTCAAGGGATCGCGAACCGTGACGTCGTTCATCGCGCGGGCCAACGGGATGCCGCTGTCGCAATTGGCGAACGTCCCGCGCAATTGTTCGGCCTCGTGGGCGCGTTCCGTAAAGGATGCGACCGTCGAGTCGTGGGGGATCGCGAAAATAATTTGACGCAAGGTATATGCGGTTCCGGAGGCTGCCTTGCCGCCTTGCTTCGCGAGTTCCGCGCGAACCTGTTCCTCGCTCGCCTCGACACCCTTATTCAAGGCTTGCACCAGGACATTAAAACCCAGGTCGGCGCGGAAATGAGTTTTGTAGTGGTCGGGCGTCACTCCGGCGCGCTGAAGCGCCTCGGCCAAGGCCTCCGGGGTAATTTTCATGTCCTTCGCGACCGTGGCCATTTGTTGCAAAGCGTCGCTGTCCCTCGGGCCGATGCCAAATTTGCCGGCCTCACGTATTTCAATGCGATCCGTAAAGAGGCTTTCGATCGCGGCGTCGCGCGCCGCCGGTTTGCGCAAAACGCGAAGCATCTTCATCCGCTCGTCGATATCGATGTTTGTTATGGGATCGCCGTTGATGCTAGCGACGATTTCCTGGGCGAAGGCGGGGCCATCGGCACGCGCCATGAAAGCGGCGATTGCCGCAACGGCCACGCAAAGACTTAAGCGGACATAAGCGACGCGCGCGCCACCGGGCCACCACGCATCGTTTCCTGTTTCCATGATACAGCTCTCTCCGGTTTAGGGCTTTGCAGGCCCTCTCGCGCCAGCCCAAGGGGCGGGTGACGGCAAACAAGCGGCTTGACAAATCAATATTTCACACCGTCGAGCGCCGTCGTGTTGAGGTAGGTCTGGGCCACCTTCGCATCTCCCAGGGTGCGCAATTGCAGTTGCACCAGCACAGTTTGGTTGCGGACCAAGGAGCCGCTCCCGTAGTCTTGATAAATCGAGCTGTAATTAACGGAAAATGTCGTGCACTCGTCATGATAACCGGCACCCAGCCCAAACGCCGCGATCGCAAAAGGGCCGGGACTTGTGAAACCGATCACGCTCGGTGGATAAAGGTGCCGGCTCATGTCGAAGATGATGTTGCCCTGCGCGAAATAATTATCGCTGATCTTATAGCGGGAGGATAGCGCGAGCCCTTCGCGGCGCACGTCGTAGCCGATGACCGGTTGCGCCTCATAATCGGCGAATTGAACGGAGCCAGTCAGCGCGCCGAAATTATAATTTGCGATGAGATCGACGCGCCTTGCCGCCAATGAACTGACATCGAACCGTGCCTTCGCGATGAAGGAGAAAATCGGATTTGGCGCGATCGTAAATGCGCCGACATAGTCGGAGAGCCTCGTGTCCAGTCCCGAACTTAACCCGACATTGGCGGCATCCGGCGTCGCATAGGAATTGGTCCCCGCTAGTTGATAGGACTGTCCGCCGATGAGGTTGGCATAGCCACCGTTGTCGAAGTTCACGGTGAATTGGGCACCGTAGTTTGCCCTTGTTCCGGTCTCGAACCGGTCGTAGCCCGAATATTTACTCCAGTCGAACAAAGTGGAATCGTCGAAAACGAGGCTTTGCGCATCGAGATTGACGAGCGAATTCGACCCAATTTCCTGATTTGGACGCGCGACGATCTGTATGATCGGTTCGAAAACCACCGAGCCGAAACCTGTCTTAGCTAGGAAGGGATAGCGATAATCAATTCCCATCCCCGGAATGAACTCGCCGAAAAAGCTCGGGTCTCTATTGCCGAGAAAATTCAACTGTGAAGCGTTGGAGTAAGTCGAGCTGCCAAAGGCCGACGCAAACGTGTAGGAATTGGTGGTGTTGATATCGAGCCATTCGCCGTTAAGGCGCGCGAAGGCAAAAGGCGTGAAGACCTCGCCGATCGGATCGATATATTTACGCTGCCAGGAGGCCTCGGCCGTGGCGCGCGTGTATTCACCGCCTAGGCCGCGCAAAAGACAGTCACCGTTAACCTGGCCCGGAACATATTTGGTGCAGATGTCATAAAGACCAAAGGCATTGTCCAGAACCCGAGGTCCCACCGCCTCGAAGCTCGCTGAACTGGCCGAAAGACTGGTTAGATTGAAATCGAATTCGGCCTGCCCACCGATGCCAAAAGTCTTGGCGGGATCGATGTCGAACGTCTTGTTGTAATCCCACGCGGGATGCGCGACCGGCTGTTGTGGCTGAAAGTCGTGGCTCGACAAGCCCTCGAAATAATAGCCGCGCAGATCGAAATAGCCGCGATCGCCCTGCCCAGTGAGATAGAGGGACGACGTTGTTTCACTGAAATAATTCGAGGAAAGAGTTCTGGCTCGGCACGTGATAGTCATTAAGGTACCATTTGTCTGACAAAAGCGTGAATTCCCAGCCGAACTTCCATTCGTCGGCGATCGCGAACTGGCCCTTGCTTTCAAACGAGCCACGCAAACTTTGGTTGCCGGAGCCGAACGGCGACAACGGGAAGACGGCGGGGTTCTGCTCGGAAATCCCAGTCGCCCGGATATAATATTCACCGCTTTCCAGCCGCTGGCGCCATTCCGCGTTGGCAAAAAATCCTTGTTGGGAAAAATAGGTCGGCGTGAACGTCAAGTCGTAATTCGGCGCGAGCGCCCAGAAGATGGGAATGCCGAGGCCGGCGCCGAGCTGGTTGTTATACACAAGATAGGGCGAAAGAATTCCGGATTTGCGGGTCACGGTTGGATCTGGCGCCGAAAAGTACGGCATATAGGCGAGCGGTATGCCGAGGAATTCGACCGTAGAATTCTCATAATAGATCATTTTTTCGTCGTTCTTGTGGATGATGCGCTTGGCGTGCACCCGCCACAATGGAGGCTTGTCCGGATTGTCCTTGCAGGCCTCGCAGGCCGTGTAGGTTCCCTTGTCGAAAACGGTCGTGTCGCCTTCGATGCGTTCGGCCCGCGGCGCGCTGAAATAGGTCTTGTAGGTGCCAGTGGCGGACCCGGTCGTATCCATATTGCGGGCGGCACCTGGGATGGGAACGCCGAGCACGTCTTTATATGGCTTTGGGGGCGTATCCCCGCGCAAGCTCTCAATGAAACCGTCGCGGAAATCTTCGGTCAGATCAAACCGGTCGCCACGCAGCAGCGTGCCATCGGTTTCGGTCAACATGGCGTGGCCTTCGGCATACACGCGGTTGGTGTTGCGATCGTAAATGACGTGGTCGGCTTCGAGTGTCCGGCCTTTGTAATAAATCCTCGCGTGGCCTTCGGCCGAAACAAGGTTTTTTTCCGTATCGTAACGCAGTTCGTCCGCCTCGACGAACATTTTTGCGGGTCCGTTTTGAGCTTGTTTCGAATCGCGGCCAACCGCCGTCTGCGCCACCGCAGGCCAAGCTCCTGCCATCAACGCGGCGCCGGACAAGGCAAATGCCAGCGCGCGCGAAAGCATGACAAAACGCCGCGCCCGAAGTATGGGGGCGATCGCTCCGGCGGGGCAAAGACGCCGCCCCATCAACCGTCCTCCTGGTGCAGCAAGGCGAATGCGCCGAGCAGGCTCGCGACGACGGCCGGCGACCATGCGGCGGCCAACGGGCTAAGCAAACCGGCTCCGCCCAAATCGCTGGTGAATTTTACCGCCCCATAAAGCACGAACCCTGCACCCACGCCACCCGAAGCCATCTTCTCTATGCCACCAAATCGAAAAAACCTTAACGAAAATGCCGCCGCGATTAAGACCATGGCTATAAACAGAAGCGGCCTCGCCAGAAGCATGTGAAACTGCAGCTGGTAGCGGGTTCCGTCGAGGCCCGCCGTCTCGGCCGCGGCGCGCACCGACGCTAATTCCCAAAACGACACGGAATCTGGCGCAATCGGGCCGCGAAGGATCTCCTCCGGGGATAGGGTCGTGGCGAGAAGATATGTTCCGGCGGCAAAGCTGTCTTCCCCAGACGCGGTGACCCACGCACGGCCAAATTGCCAGAAACCAGGCAAGAGTTTGCCGGTTTGTGCCTGGATCCTTTGTTCGAATGTCCCGGCGCGATCAAAGACATAAGCGGCGACGGACGTCAGATATGTGCCGTCGACCGAGGCTTGACTGGCCCTTATGAACGCTTCTCCGTCGACGCTTTTTTGTCGGATCCACAAGCTTGGGTCGTCGTTTTGCTTGCCGTTGCGGCCAAACAGCCGCGTCTCGATCTTATCCGCGCGATGCTTCATGGCCGCGGACACCGGATTAAACAGCACCACCGAAGCAATTCCGGCCGCGGCCGCGATGGCGAGCGGAGGAACCAAAAATCCCCAGACCGAGACCCCGGCGGCCCTGGCGACCAGCAGTTCCAGTTTACGGGTCAAGTTAACAAACGCCGCCATCGTGCCAAACAACACACAAAACGGCAAAATTTGCTCGGATACCGAAGGGACCCGCAAAAAGGAGAGATAGGCGATCTCTCCAGCCGAAGCGCCTGGAATATTTCCGGCGCGCCGCAAAAGCTCGACAAAATCGACGACGTAGATCATCCCCGAAATCATCAGAAGGACCGCCGAGATGGTCAGCAGGAATCGCACGGACAGGTAGCGGCCTAATGTCCAACCGATCATTGCGGGAATCCATGGTTCGGTTTGCCGAATCGAGATCCGGGAAAAGCAAGAAACGCGAGGCCAGCCTCCGGAAACGCCGCGCGGGCGCGCACCGCCATAGCGGATACGCGGCAATTCCCATCGCAATTGTTGTCCTGAAGTATCATGTCCGCCATTTTTGCTGGAAACCGGCCCCGGAACTGGACACTTCCGCGCCTGCCGTCATGCCGCGCGGCGGTTCTTATCTTACGCTTTCCCGTTGGCGCCCGCGCACTTCTCCCTTGTTATGGTGGGCTCCGCCCGTGCACGGAGTTACCCTTTGGGAGGCAATTCAAACCATAAGGATTGCGGTTTTTTGGCGGACAATAGGGTCTTTCGGACGGGATTCCAATTTAGGATGATGTGGGACATCCCCTCATCCCCACAGGTTGGCGGGATGCCGTTGAGGAGTGGAAGAGGCAGGCTATTCTGCCGGCGGATCCGATTATCCTCGGGCGTTGCAGGAGGTGATCGATGGGTTCGCGCGTGGCCGGCGGCCACTGAGAGTTGCGCCATGATCTGGAGAGGTCCCATGTGCGGGGACATTTCAATACGATGTTCGCAAAACTGCCGCAAATCTTGCGCCAGCGTCTCTCGCGATTAAAATTAATCTCGAATTTTTGAATTTGAGCCGCGCTCAAAAATCGAAATGGACCACCACTGGCACATGATCCGACGGCCGCTCCCAGCCGCGGCTCTCGCGTAGAATGCGGGCGCCTTCGAGGTGCGGTTTGAGGCTTTGACTGACCCAAATATGGTCAAGCCGTCGCCCTCTATCGGACTTTTCCCAATCCTGCGCACGATAGCTCCACCACGTATAGAGAGTTTCCTCCTGCGGCACAAAGTGGCGAAGCGCATCAACCCACGGCCCGGCTGCGCGCACCAGATTGAGCTTTTCGACCTCGACCGGCGTGTGGCTGACGACACGAAGCAGGGCTTTGTGATTCCAGACGTCGGTTTCGAGCGGCGCAATATTGAGATCCCCGGCGACGATCGCGCCGTTTCGGGCGATCCGCTCAACGGTCATCCACTCCGCCATCTCATCCAGGAACGCGAGCTTGTGCGCGAATTTCGGATTAATAACTGGATCCGGCTCATCGCCGCCGGCCGGCACATAGAAATTATGCAAGGCGACCGGCGAGCCACCCGCGCCGCCGGGTGTCAGCGTCACGGCAATGTGACGGGCATCGCCTTTTTCACAAAACGAGCGCCGGTCGATAATCGTCAGTGGGAGTTTCGAGGCAATCGCAACCCCGTGATAGCCTTTTTGGCCGTTGAGCGCGACATAGGGGTAGCCGAGCTTATGGAAGGCCGCCAGGGGAAACTCGCTGTCTTTGCACTTCGTCTCCTGAAGGCAAAGAACATCCGGTGCCTGCTCCCTTAGAAAGCGTGCCACGAGATCGATCCGCAGACGGACCGAGTTTATGTTCCAGGTGGCAAGGGTGAGACGCAGGCAAGACTCCGCGCGCAATTGGTCACGCTAAAAGGCCCACCGCAGGCGCGGCGGATAAGGCGCTGGTCGCCCAACGACTCACAAGAAGGGGCGCCCGGCGGAAAACCAGGCGCCCCTAGGAGCAAGACATTTACCGGGAGGGGTCCGGCAATTTCGACCCAGGCGGAACGGGGGGGTGCGCCTGAGTGGCTAACTCGCTCACATTCGGGTAATATAACGAGGCAGTGCATTCTTTCAAGCACCCGGCCGGCTCCAATCGACTTTTTCCGGCCGCCAACTTGACTTTCCACGATCATTGGAAATTTTTGCTATCCCCTTGAAAAAACTTGTTTCCGAATTGACGCGCGACAGTCGGCCGCGGCGTGAAGAGCTTGTCAATTATTTGTGTTCAATTGTTTTTCTTCGGTGATCTGGAACAGATTTGGGTCAGGCTTTTTCGACAAGTCGATATTGAAAAGCGAGACTAGCGTCTCATAGCCTTGCGGGTCGGTCACCTGCCACTGCTTCAACGTGAACTTTGCCGGGTCGAAAACCAGCTTGATTTGCGAGGTTCCGCCGAATGTCGCCTTATCTTCGACAATAATCGTGACCGCGGCGGGCTCGCTCCTCACGTCGATGATCTTGACGTCGCGGCTGAGATCGACCTGATCCTTGAGCAGAAATTTCAATGGCGTTTGGCTGATGAAATAAATATCCTTGGTGGCTGTCTTGCGATCATGCACGGCCACGGAAAGACCGTCGGCGACGATCTCAAGCGTCGCGGGCGGGGCATATTCGAACCGCAATTTCCCCGGTCGCTGGACAAAGATCTTGCCTTCGGAGCGTTTACCGTCCGGACCGATTTGGACGAAATCGCCAGTCATGTTGGTGGCGGCGTTAAAATAAGCGTTGGCCTTTTGGATGGCGGCCAGGGGATCCATTGGAGCAAACGGTTTAGCCGCCGCGGGCTTTGCTGGCGTTGCCGCCGGCTTCGACGGTTTGGGATTGGCGGGTGAGGGTTCCGCCCGAAGCGGTGCCGCTCCCGCGAGAGCGAGAGACAATGCGATGGTGAAAGCCATCAGCTTCATAAAGCCCGCCTAATCCGTCGAGAACCTTCGCGACTTTAAATACCGGTGCGGCGCCCAACGAGCTGCCGGTTTTCCCTAAACCTCCGCGAATGTGGTTTTGGGTTGCAAGAAACCTATTACTCCACTTTTGCTCGCTGGCTCAAGGCCACCGGGAAAGCATTTTCCGGCGAATTGGCGGCCAGGGGGCGAAAAATTGCTTTAATTCGCTGCTACCTTCATACTGGCCGTGCGGGTTATGGCGGCGCGTTGGCTTGTGGTCTTCCTCCGTTTGAAAAAGCGATTTGAAAAATCAACTGGATGTGGCCTGACCTGCGGCAACGGAGGCAACCCAGCGCGGCCATTAATTCTTCGCTTAATCAACCAGCTTGTTGGCGGTGATCTAGGGCATCGCGGCGTCCAGCCTCAGAAGCGTTCTCTCGATTTAGCGCAAAGCGGCTTTCGCTCTTATCGCCGTGGATGAGGTTCGATATTCGAGCCGCTGATCAGGGGCGGGGCCGCCGCCCACCGATATGGTCTTGAACCGCATGCGCAGGAGGCGTCAAAAAGTCGTTGAACCGCTTCTGCACGACGGCGTAGCATTCACACGCTGCCTTTTCGAGGCCGAGGCGATCGGCGATCCGGATCGTCCCTCGGCGGTAACCGATGAGACCAGCGGCCTGCATCGCCTGCGCGGCCAGCGTTACCGACTTCCGGTCGGCACCCAACATGCGCGCCAAAAATTCGTGGGTGTATGACAGGTTCTCGCGACCGGCGCGATCATGCATCATGAGAAGCCACCGGCACAATCTCTGTTCGATCAAATGCTTGGTATTGCACGCGGCGGTTTGTTGAACCTGCGAAAGGAGCGTCTCTGAATAACTTACCAGGAGATTGCGCACGTGTTCGCTGCGCTCGAATTCCCCGCGCACAACCTCGATAGGAACGCGCACCAAAGGGCCCTCCAATTGCACGAGGCATTGATTGAAGGAGACCCGGCTATACATCGCCGCGAAGACGCCAAAGGCGCCTTCGTTGCCAATGTTCGCGGTCTCGATGGCCGTGCCGTTCTCCAAACTCGTCAACAGCGAGAGAACGGCGCCCTTCGGGAAATAGGCGTGTTCGAGGATGCCGCCCGCCTTGCTTATGACGTCGCCAAGCTTGCGGGTGACCGGTTCAACGTGGGGCTTGATCCGCGCGCGGCTGGCGGGCGGGAAGGCGGCGAGCAAACGATTGGGGACCTCAAAAGGATCAACCATAGGTTTCGATGGGGAAGCACCCGATGCGTTTCGAAGCATGCGCTCGAATAACACTGCCTCCTTTTGTGGTCAATTGGACATAAGAGTACGGTTGCCTTGCTCGTGTAGCTCGATGCTCGCGTAGCTCAATTTCCCGAGCAGCGGCCTTGTGTTTACAACTCTAGATTGTATCATCAAGTTCACTTTTTTGTGATGTGAACCACAATATTTTCGTGGTGTAGACCACAGACATGTGTTATCATGAATCATTGTAACAGTGGTTTAATGCGATATTTTAGTCGTCAGAAGAATGAACTGGCGAACAAAACCTGCAGGCCGCGCTCGCCGGTGAATGCGGGTGATCCCAACAACGCGTTCGGTTTTTCCGAGTTTCATAATGACATACGTCACTTAAATTTCGTGAACCGACTGATACCTAACCTCATTTACCCATTTGGGGGAAGCGCGGGGCAAAAAAGGCGGCCATAATGTGATCGATAGCTACTAGGGATGCTAACATCATGCGCGGTTTAAGTGAGATTAAGGAAAAGTATATGCGTCGCCAAACCCATTTGGGGGAAGCGCCGGGCCAGGACGAAGATCATAGTCCCGCTGATGTTCGACGGGATGAACAAGAGATGCGAATCGAAAGAGAGTTGGCGGAAAGGGAACCCACCGATAAAGAAACTAAGGGTAAGGACACTCGCCGCCTCATTGTCGAGGTAGCCGAGCGGCTGTTCCGGCAACTTGGTTTCCAAAAAACCACGGTCGCTGATATTGCCCGCGAGCTGCGCATGTCTCCGGCGAATGTCTACCGCTTCTTCGGGGCGAAATCCGAAATCAATGCGGCCGTCTGCACGGAACTTCTTGGCAAGATCGAAGCCGAGGCGGGTAAAATCGCCGTGTCTCGCGGCACCGCCCTGCAAAAATTGCGGAACTTGATCGCGTCCGTCGAAAAGGCCCATTACAAACGTTACATGTTGGACCGCAAGCTGCATGAGTTGATCGAAGCCGCCATGATTGAAAGTTGGACGATCATGCGCGAGCACAACCATCGCATGACTGGTTTACTTGAACAGATCATCGCGAGTGGCATGGAGGCAGGCGAGTTCCATCCGGGAGACGCGGCGCTCGCTGCACGCCTTGTCAACACCGCTTGCATCCGCTTCTGCCATCCGCGCCTAATGGCGGAATATGAGCAGGACCCGGAACCGGCTCTCGATCAAATGCTCGATTTTTGCCAGGCGGCGCTCGTCCGGGAGCCCATTTGACTTGGTGCCCGCCCGCTTGCTTTCGCGCCCGCCCGGTGTAATCGATTAGCTGCTACGAAGCGGCCGTTCTGGCCTTGGAACGTCCGGCACCCGTGGCGGTTGTCGAAGGGACTCCACGCATTCGCTCTTTCATTGCTGCTTCTCCTCTAGTCCCTCACGGCTGTGCCCAGCCTTCAGGGAAGGGCGTCGTTGAATTGCCGTCCGAAGAGAAGCTTGAGACTGGGAAAAGCTGATCAGTTTCTCCAATGGGTGATGCTAGCGACAGACAAAGGCGGCACCCACTCGCCCTCGGCATCGAGCGCATCGGCCTAGTCTCGCTTCGCTTTCCCCTCGCCGTCGCCGTTGTCGCGGCCGGTTTAGCGATTGCTGCTGGTTTCGGCGTAACAAGGCTCAAGGTCGACGATTCGCTCAGTACGAAGAGGTGACGCAGCGTTTTCCGTCGAGCGAGTTCGATGTGCTCGTCGTTGTCGAAGGAAAGAACCTGCTCGCGCGCGAATCGATCGAGAAGCTGCGCGATCTCGTCACCGACCTTCAGCTGATCGACGGTACGCGCGGCATCATCTCGATTTTCTCGGCGCGTCAGCCGCCGGAAAACGGCGCGATTCCAGCGCCGCTGTTTCCAGAAGAGCTGCTTGAAGGCGCTGCCTACGATTCATTGGTCCGCCGCGTGATGGGCAATGAGATCATCCGTGGCAAGCTTTTGTCGAATGATGGCGAGCTTACCTTGGTTGTCCTCGCGCTCGACCCGGCCGCCGTCGAGAGCAGCAGGCTGCGCGATGCTGTCGGCGAGATCCGGGCGAGGATGGCCGAGGATCTCGCCGGTTCGGGACTGAAGGCGGAGCTTTCCGGCGTTCCGGTGATGCAGCTCGAGATTCGTAATGCGGTCGAGCGCGACAGGATAGTCTACAATACGGTGGGGTTTGCCGCCGGCTGTCTCATCGCGATCCTTTTTTTCCGCCGTGTCTCCTTCATGATCATCGCGGCTGGTCCACCGCTGATCGCGATATTGTTGGCGCTCGGCGCGCTCGGCTGGCTCGATTTCTGCCTCAACATGTTTCTCAACGTGATGACCCCTCTCATCATGGTGATCAGCTTCTCCGACAGCATGCAGCTTACCTTCGCCACGCGCGACCGGTTGGCTGCGGGCGAAAACAAATTTGAGGCCTTGAACAATGCGATTTCAATCGTCGGGCCGGCTTGCGTTCTAACCCATACGACGGCGGCTCTGTCTTTCGTGGCCTTGCAATTTTCCAGTTCGGACCTGATCCGAAGCTTTGGCGAGGCGGGCTTCATCGCGACGATCATTGCGCTGGCCGCTGTCCTCGTCTCATGCCGCTCCTGGGTGTCCTATTGTTGCGCGGCGAGAGCGCGTTTGCGGCTCAAATCGCCCGCTCGGATTTCGGAGTCGAGGCGCTGCGACGATTTTGCAGCTTTGTCGCCGTGCGCATGGTCCAGCGTCCCGGCCTCTATAGTTTGATTGGCCTCGTTATCGTCGGCGGGCTTGGTCTCACTTTTGCGGGCATTGAGCCGAGGTACCGACTTGCCGATCAAGTGCCCGACAAGCAACAAGCGGTAGCCGCAAGCAGCCGTCTCGACGTCAAGCTCACCGGCGCCAATCCGATCGATGTGCTGATCGAATTTCCGCGCGGCTCATCGCTCTACGCGCCGGAAACCCTCGAAGTCATCGCAAAGGTGCATGCAATTCTCGAGAAACAAGCCGGCCTTGGCAACGTCTGGTCCCTGGAGACGTTACGCCGGTGGCTCATCGAGGCCGGCAAACCAGGCGTTGGCGTCCTAAAACAATATGTCGACATGTTGCCGAAACATTTGACGCGGCGCTTCATTTCGGCAGAGCAGGACGCCGTAGTCGTGTCTGGCCGCATTCCGGATGCCGATGCGAGCCAGCTTCTTCCCGTTGTCGACGCCTTGAATAACTCACTCGCGGAGGTCCGCGCCCGTCACCCTGGCTACAGAATTTCGGTCACGGGACTTTCGGCGATAGCCGCGCGAAACAGCGCCAATATGATCGAAAAATTGAGCCGCGGCTTGACGATCGAATTCGCGTTTGTTGCCGCATTCATCGGCGTAGCCTTCCGTTCCTTCGCCGTCATGCTGGCGAGCATCCTTCCGGGGATTTTCCCCGTGGTAGCTTCGGGCGCGTTGCTCCGCGTGATAGGGCAGGGCCTGCAGTTTGCGAGCGTCGTGGCGCTAACCGTTTCGTTTGGACTGGGGTTGAGCGCAACGATTTATTTTCTCAACCGGTTGCGACTTGAGGACGACCCAGACCAGGACCCTGGAATTGCTGTTGAACGGGCAACGATACTCGTCGGCCCCGCCGTAATTCTAACTTCGGTGGTGCTCGCTTGCGGGTTGGTGGTGACGGTCTTTTCCGACCTGCCATCGCTGCGCCTGTTCGGTTGGCTTGGCGCGTTCGCGATGATAGCGGCCGTGGCCGCCGATCTCTTTATCTTGCGGCCAACGGCCACGTTCCTGTTTAGGCTTGCGCGCCGCGCCGCATCACGGCGTGACTAGCAACGGGTGGAAGGGAGATAGCGGATCTCATCCCCTGCGCAACGCGATCGACACGGCCGACACATCGGAGTCGCCGCGTGGCGTTATCGTGACCGATTGCTTATCCCCGTGCGTCCGCACGTCGAGGCGGGCCGAGAAACCAGCGCCGACGACATTGGCCGAAATGTCCGCACCGCTAGCGCGTCCGGAGACGTTCCCCGACATGCCCGCGGGTCGTCTCGGCCCAAGAACCGGACAGCGAGCCACCTGTGGAAATGACGTTGCTGTTGACCTCCACCCTGTAGCTATCGCTCGCACAGCGCAGAGTTTGCTCAACCGCCTTTCCGGCGGCACCAACCGCATAGGCCACCTTGCAACGAAGCCGCTCGGTGGCGCCGTTCGTCATGGTAAGGGTGCCAGCACCTGACCAGTGCCCGGATAAGCCGGCGAATGGGGCTGCTGAGGCGGGCTCCGTATTTCCCTGCGCCGGTGTGAATAAAATTGCGGACGTGAACAGTGCCCCTGTGAGGCAAATCGCAGACAATTTCAAAAAATGGCGTGCCATGAATTTCACCCCTTAAACCCGCTAAACCCGCTAAACCCGCGTCTCCTCGTTTGCTTGCCATTAAACCGCTTCGGCCGCGCCCCTGTTAAAGGGACAACGACAGTGAATGCGGCGGCCACGGTTACATTGTCCTGCCGACCCAAACACGCAATAGCCGGTTCGTCGATGTAACGTCGATATTTTGGGATTCGTTGCAGTTCGACGCCGAATTTCCGCTATTTTCGTCAACACTCGCTAGAAATTTATCTTGGACTTTAGTGATGCGTTACGACGCAGCCCTGCCTCTCGATTGAATAAGCCCGAGCCCGAAAATGACGGATGACAGCAAGGCGATTGCCACGCCCGAGAGGCCGGTATTGACGAAAGCAAGGTTCATAAGCGTGACAACGCAGGCTCCCGCCGCCACCGCGTAGAACCAGTCGCGGCCACGGCGCGAAGCGCCGCGCAGAAGCGCGAAAACCGAAAACGCCGCCGCGGCGACAAAAAGCCAAAGCGCCGCCTTGCCCAACTCGATCGAAATCTTTGCCGCCGCCGTAATGATTTCCGGCGGTGCTGGAACCGGAGTTACCGGGCTGATAGATCGGTATTAAAGCGCTGGAATTGCCGGCCCCATCTCCGAAGAAAGGTGCATCGTTCAGGAGGCGCTGAGTAAGTTCGAGACCGGCTGGGTCAATATTAGCGAAGGCGAACCGCGGGTCTTGGCCGCTCGCCGCCGCGGTCAGAAGGGCGGCAGCGATGACCGCAGCAGTGGCGCCCATCGCGGCGGCGCCCATGCGTCCAAGATTCCAGCGGCGAATCGCGACGGCGGCGCAAAACGTCAGGAACCCAGAGGCTGCCGCGAAGGCCAGGGAACTTGATCGTGCCGCGGCGACCGCGCCCGCGCAGATCAGGAAGGCGGCCAAGCAGGCAAGCGAAGCCAACAGAAATTTGGTTTGGGTTTGGCCAGACTTGGACCGGCGCGAACTCGTGGCGCTCAAGGACGAGGAGGGCACAAGCGGCCGAAAGGGTTACGCCAAGACAAGCGCAATCCAGCGCTTCTTCGCGCATCGTGAGGAAGCCGAACGCGAAAAGCTCATCGAATAGGGCAAAGAAAGATATCAGGGCTGCAGCTGCCGCCGTGCCAATCAATACCGACTCGGCCCGGTCGCGGTTGATTGCGACAGCGGCTGCCAGCACTATCGCGCCGAGTGCCGAAAGATAGCGCACCAAGGCGATCACCGTGGCGCCTATGTCAATACTAACGCTTCCGGTAATTCCATGCGGAAAGCCGGCGCTCAGGCTCGCCCAGACCGGGTTTGCCAAAAACGGCAATGGCAATAACTGAAAGATCATGAAAACCGCTGGGAAGGCAGCGGCGATGACGATAGGCCGCGAAACCACGGCGGCCATATGCTGCGCCTCGCCCGGCGGCAATTTGACCGCAACGACAAGTAATCCCGCCGCGAGCAGCAATGGAATGAGACATGGAGTAATGGGTCCATCGACGGTAACGATCGCAGGACACAGGCTGAGAAGACCGACGAGGATGGCTAGCGCGGCGGACAATGGATTTGCTTTATCTGGCAGGGGTTTGAAACTGGATTGATTCCGCCTTGTTACATCAGCGGGATTATTTAGTCACGGCGCGCTCCGACGACATCCTTCTTCCCTTGTGGGAGAAGGTGGCACGAAGCGCGGGATGAGGGGCTTCCTCTCACCCGGTTTGACTTTAGCGGATATCGTACGATCCGATTGGACCGGATTAGGTCGGGACGAACGCGTCCTTATTGAAAAATCGAGGCCGTGACCGGTGTTGTGCCACTGTCGCCGCTGATCGCGAGGGTTAAAAACACGCCGACATGGCACGTATTCAAACCCCTCACGTTCCGTGCCGGGCGAAACGTGCCCAATTCTCTTAAAAGCCAACTGCGCGGGAGTTAAGGATTACTACCTTCAGCGAAGGCCACCAACGCTGGCGCCAACTCGAAAAGCGCGATCAAGCACGCCACCGCCAATACCACTAATACCGCTCTTCTCATCACTGTCGCTCCTTCAACCTTTCCAAAGCGCTATTCTTTGCTCCGTAATTGTACGAAAGCCCGTGCCGCTAGGTTAGCCGATTTCTCCCAGGCCGACGCGCTGAAGACGCGAATGGACCAGTCGGGGCTATTGCGAATTTTATTCCTATCTTTACTGACCAGGGAGATCAAGTCCGCATAGCCGTCACGAAGGGCTTTCTCTCCAACGCGAGCAATTTCCGTTGCGCGGTCTCGGTCTCCACGGGAACGGGCGACCGTCTCCATACGTTCGGCTACCGTCAACCCGACAAGCCCAGCAGTCACAAGGTGGTCGGCGATGGTCCCTTGACGTTCCTCAGGTAGGAAACCATCTGGTAGGCACTCGCCGCCTATACTGGCAAGAAAATCGGCTCTGCGACTCAGTTCCTCGAGCACTTCAAACTTGCTCTCCTCCCCAACAAAATTAATCTCTGTCCGTAACGACTCATCTTCGTTTGCAAGGAGTAGGTAGAAGACTCTCTGCTCAATAATAATGTTTGGCGGAGCAGTCGTGTTTTCCGTCCTCTTTTCGCTTTCTTCGGACCAAAGCTTGCACTTGGCAGGAAGTCCATCGAGCGACGCCGGCACTTTTGCGAAGAAGCGCTCCATTTTCTCTTTGTAGCCGTTGAAGAATTCTCGATATGCGAGGTTATTCTGGCCTGCGACCTCCGCCATTAGAGCGTATCCCCATTAGGCAGAGCCATATCCGGCGTTGCGGAAGTAATTTAGACATTCGTTGGGAGGGAAGTCATCGAGGGCGCTGCCGATGCCTTCCCAAAGGGCATCGACGGTTCGGTGAGCCATTTTACGCAGCGTGTTTTTGAGTTTGGCGAAAACCTGTTCGATAGGATCGAGGTCAGGGCTGTAGGCAGGCAAAAAGCGCTGCGTCGCCCCAGCGGCTTCGATGGCTTCACGAACGCCGGCGACTTTATGGGAACCGAGATTATCCATGATGACTATGTCGCCAGGCGACAATGCCGGCGCGAGGGCCTGCTCAACATAAGCGAGGAATGTTTCGCCGTTGATGGGGCCATCAAAGACACAAGGAGCCGTGATGCGATCGTGACGCAAAGCGGCCACGAACGTCGTCGTTTTCCAGTGACCGAAGGGCGAGTAAGCGAGCAACCTTTTGCCCCTTTCGCAGCGCCCATAACGGGGCGTCATGTTGGTTGAGGCCCATGTCTCGTCGATGAACACAAGCTTTTTAGGATCAAGAGCTTTTTGCATCTCGCGCCAAGCGAGGCGGGCCGCCTGAACATCGGGCCTTTCCTGTTCCGCGGCGTGCAGAGTTTTTTTTATAGGTCAATTTCAGATGCAGCAAAAAGCGTCCGACGGCGGACCGCCCGACTTTGATGCCGAGCACCGTCAGCTTTTTCCACAGCGCCGTGATCGTCAGATCGGGCTGCGCCGCGACCAAAGCCCGCACCTTATCTTCATGCTCAGCCAGCGCGTGCCGCTTATGACCGCCAAACTTGCGCGGCAGACAATCGCCTGTTGTTTCCCACTGGTGCATGAGTTTGATCACACAGCTCGCACTGATCTCAAAACTGCACGCCGCCTTGCGTCGGGACTGACCAGCCAAAACCGCCCGCACCACGCGGTCACGTAAATCCTGCGAATAGGGTTTTGCCATCCATGCCGGCCTCCTTTCCAGCCAACATGCTGAATCATGATTCGGCCGATTTGGGAATCCCTTACCAATTCTGACTCTTCGGGACCCGCTCTAACAAAGTGATGCGAGATGCGACGCGTAACTGGAACCACTCTGGAGTGTGTCCGGCCACATCCGGATGAGTGTCCTGATAACCAGTCGATAAAGTGAGCCATTCAGCAAGTACGCCAATCGCCTCATCTTTAGAGCCGCGAGCGATAAGGAGATCTGAGAGAACCAAGGTAATATATGGCTCAAGGTAATTAATGGTCATTGGTTCCGTCGCTATATCACTGATTTTGCTTCCGTCGCACGACTTGTTCTGGTCAGGGTTTGTTCCCGGATAATTGATTTTTTTTTCGACGTCCTTAAGAACGCCTTTCACTTCGGACCAGAATTCTACTTTTTTATTTTCAATAATGTAGGTCAAATTAGCATTTTTTGTGTCTTGTTTCGCTCGCCAGTGCAGCAGGAACAGCAATTCAATCACGGGCTTGATGTCCACCAAGAGAAGTGCAAAGTCTGGCAAGGCCTCGACATACTTATGGAGGCAAACTGACAAGACTTGCGCAGGCTTGAGAAAATTTTTAACGTCTTTCAATTCGTTATCGTACTTTTTATAATCCTCCGCCGCTAGTAGGTTCTTCTTAGCAAACGTAATGTAGGCCTTATCTTTTTCAAAGGTGTTACTTTCACCATCGCCTGTATCTTCTTTCAGCCACTCAAGACCTGGTTTTGGATCACCTGGTCTAGGTATTTGCTCGGAGGTGACCCGGGCGCCAGCGGGCCCCGTAAAACTCTTGCTGCCCCTTTCACGCAAGGTGAGCTCGAGAAATGGTGTTTTGACTGTGGACAGGCCGGTTTGGCTCAACAAGTCCGAAATGGCATCAGAATAGAGTGGGAAGCTGTAGGCGATACTCAGCAAAGCTAGAGCGGTGGCGCCGATAAGCGGATCTCGCCGCTGGAGTTTCGTATAGAATAGGCTGAAGACATATTTACCTGCGAAGCTACCCAAGGCGGCACCGATCAAAATGGCGATCACGCTTCCCACGTTTGGAATCACGCTCCCACGTTTGGAAATGAATTGGGCCAGTAGAGCCATACGCGGATGCCGATAGACGCGGTTGTCACCAATGTTATGGCCGATGCTACCAGAACCGGTCTCATCCTTAGCGATCGCTGGCGCATGGACATTGACAGCGCGGCTGCCGCCAAGGACGCGATCACGAAAAGAAAACGGTCGTCCCACATCGTCAGCCTCCCGCCCTGAGATATCTTGTCAGCGCCCCACGAGCGCCACTACTGGCGCAATTAAACGGCTCAACCTGTCGGCCAAACACTTTGACCGACGTCCCCCTAAAATGGCTTTGTTGAGCTTGAGATTGCTGCCTCCGACAGATTTTGGCAATACCAATCCTCGCCAAATCTTCGATACAGGACTTCCCGTGCACCAATGCCGGTAACATCCGCGCGCCGAGCGCCGGAAGGAATGGCGACGAAGGGTTTTTCCTGCCCCTTTTAGTCTGCCGCGCGAAGGCCCGTTCAGGCTCCGTCCGGCCCTGGCGGCGGAGCGGCGTCGGCGAGGCGGGCTAGATAATTGCCGTAGCCAGACTTGCCATAGCTGCGGGCATTCGCAACCAAAAGGTCGCGATCGATAAAACCTTTATAAAATGCGATTTCCTCCGGGCATGAGATCTTCAAACCCTGGCGCCGCTCGAGAATTTCGACATATTTTCCGGCCTCGAGAAGGCTCTCGTGGGTTCCCGTATCGAGCCATGCGAAGCCGCGGCCCATGATCTCCACCGCAAGTTGCTGGCGCTCCATATAGACCCGGTTGACGTCGGTGATTTCGAGTTCGCCGCGCGCCGATGGTTTTAGGGCGGCGGCGATATCGAGCACACTGTTGTCGTAAAAATAAAGTCCGGTGACCGCCAGCGCCGAGCGCGGCCGCGCGGGTTTTTCTTCAATGGAAATGGCCTGCCCCTTGGGGTCGATTTCGACGACACCGTAGCGTTCCGGGTCCGCCACAACATAACCAAAAACCGTGGCGCCCGTGGGTCTTGCCACCGCCGAGACCAAAAGGTCCGGCAGGCCATGGCCATAAAAAATATTATCGCCAAGGATCAGGGCGACGCGATCGCCGCCGACGAAATCGCGCCCTACGTTGAAGGCGTCCGCGAGCCCGCGCGGCTGGTCCTGCACCGCGAAGCTGAGACGGATTCCGAACCTGCCGCCATCGCCAAGCAACTCCTTGAATAGACTCTGATCCTGAGGTGTCGTGATGATCAAAATATCGCGGATATCGGCAGTCATGAGGACGGACAGCGGATAATAGATCATCGGTTTGTCGTAGACCGGCAATAATTGCTTGGAAATCACCAATGTCAGCGGATAGAGCCTGGTGCCGGAACCGCCTGCGAGAATGATGCCTTTCATGTTGCGGCTCGTGTTTCCTTGAGAAGCATTTCGACCGTTTCGCGCGCGCGGGTTTGCCAATCGCGTGCGCGATAGCCGAAGACGGAAGCAAACAGGCTGCTATCGAGTTCGGAATTGGCGGGCCGCTGGGCGGGGGTTGGATAGTCCGCGGTGGCGATCGGCGAAACCTTCGGCCGAAGTCCGGTCGCTTGTGCTTGGGCGTCGACGATAGCGCGGGCGAACCCATGCCAGGTCGTAACGCCATTGCCCGCGAAATGATAGGTTCCAGGAGCCGCAATGGCCTGGGCCACGGCGCGATCGATCGCAAGGACGGCTTCCGCGATGTCTTGCGTCGCCGTGGGGCAACCGCGCTGATCGGCGACGATCCGCAATTCCTCGCGTTCGGCCGATAGGCGCAGGATCGTTTTGAGGAAATTCGAGCCGTACCTTCCATAGACCCAGGCCGTGCGCAGGATGAAATGACGCGGGTTTGCTTGCCGGACCATAACTTCGCCCGCGGCCTTCGTCTTACCATAAATGCCAAGGGGTGCGACCGGATCTGTCTCTACGTAGGCGCCAATTTTCGTGCCATCGAACACATAATCCGTGGATATTTGGATGACCGGTACCTGTTGCAGGGCGGCCGCGCGCGCGATCGTTTCCGCACCCGCGGCATTGGCGGCGTAGGCCGCCTTCGGCTCGCTTTCCGCTTTGTCCACGGCGGTATAGGCGGCTGCATTGAGAACGAGGCGCGGCTTAACGGCAAGAATTGCGGCCGTGACGGAGGCGAAATCCGTGATATCGGCGCTAGCGCGATTGCAACCAGCTGCCTCGACAGTGCGGGCTTTGGCGAGCGCCATTACCTCGCGCCCAAGCTGACCCGCGGCACCGAAAACGAGGATAGGCCCATTCATGCCACGGTCCCAAGCCGTTCGCCCCGATAGACGCCGGACCGGATCCGTTGCCACCACTGCGGATGGTCGAGGTACCACCGCACCGTTTTGCGTAAACCGGTGGCGAAGGTTTCGCGCGGCGCCCACCCGAGTTCGCGTTTAATCTTGCCTGCGTCGATGGCATAGCGCTGGTCATGCCCCGGCCGGTCGGTCACATAGGTGATCAAGTGCTCGTGCGATCCCCGCTCCTTGGCCGGCACCATTTCATCCATCAGACCGCAGATCCGGCGCACTACGTCGAGATTGGTTGCTTCGCTCGTGCCACCGACATTGTAGCTTTCGCCCGGCTGCCCGAGGAGAGCGATTTGGACCAGCGCGCTCGCGTGATCTTCGACATAGAGCCAATCGCGGACATTGTTACCGTCCCCGTAAACCGGGATGGGCTTGCCCTCAAGCGCATTCAGAATGGCGAGCGGGATAAGCTTTTCGGGAAAATGATAGGGCCCATAATTGTTGGAACAATTCGAGAGGACCACTGGCACGCCAAAGGTATGATGCCACGCCCGCGCCAAATGGTCGGAGGCGGCCTTTGACGCGGAGTAGGGCGAATTCGGCTGGTAGGGACTGGTTTCTTGAAACAACCCATCCGGGCCGAGCGACCCGAACACCTCGTCGGTCGAAACATGGTGGAAGCGAAACCGCGCCTGCTCTGTCGGCTCAAGCTTTTGCCAATAGTCGCGCGCGCTTTGGAGCAGCACGTAAGTGCCGACGACATTGGTTTCGATAAAGGCGCCGGGTGCGTCGATGGACCGGTCGACATGGCTTTCCGCGGCAAGATGCATGATAATATTAGGGCGAAAACTCTCGCAGATTTGCCGCATTGCGCGCGCGTCGCAAATGTCCGCCTGCTTGAATTGATAGCGCGGATCGCTGGCAACGCTGGCGAGATTATCGAGGTTTCCGGCGTATGTCAGTTTGTCGACGACGCAGACTTCATGCGCACTCGTGTCGATCAGGTGGCGCACTACTGCCGATCCGATGAAGCCCGCGCCTCCCGTGACCATAAATCGTTTGTTCATAATAGCCTCATGCGTCAAACGGCGAAACGAAATCTTTAAATAAGGGAAGAACCGCGTCCTTTTCGGAGACCGCCGCGTCGGCGGGACGGACCGGCCATGCAATCGCCAAGCCGGGATCGTCCCAACGCAAGCCAGCGTCGCACGACGGCGCGTAGAAGCTATCGACTTTGTAGGCAACCTCGGTATCTTGTTCAAGCGTGCAGAAGCCATGTGCGAAACCGTGCGGCACGAAAATCTGTTCGCCGCCATCCGCCGTCAACGTCGCCGAACACGAGCGGCCGTAATTAGGACTGCCGCGGCGCAGATCGACCGCCACATCGAAGATCGCGCCACGCAAGACCCTGATCAACTTGGCCTGGGTTGCCGGAGGGAGTTGGAAATGCAGGCCCCTAATCGTTCCGGCTTTTCGCGACAAGGACTGATTGTCCTGGACGAACACACAAGAAACGCCAGCGTCCGCGTAGGTTCGCGCGTTAAAGGTTTCGAAAAAAAATCCGCGCGCGTCGGCAAATTTCTTCGGTTGGAATAGCTTTACGCCTTCGAGTAGCAATGGATTCGAGCTCCGTCTTCGTGGTATCCCAATGGCAAATCGTCGCAGCGGCGAAGGCCGCGACATTCGTTAAATATAAGTCAGGTCAGCTCCGGGGATTACCAGAGCCGCCAAATTGATTTTCGCCTACCGGTGTACACCCCGGTATTTGGCTATGATTTGCCGCGTTCCCTGGCGCATCGGCGGCACACCATCCAGTTCGCCGTTTCCGGAAGTTCTTTGATGACTTCCTGCTGCTACGGCGGCTCGACGGTCACAGGTTTCAACGTGATATTATCGCATGAACCCATGAGAAGGCAATTCGGTAACCTACTATCCTGCGTTAACTACAAAGTACAGAATGAATGATTCGCTTGCGTCTTACCTCGAACGACAGGTGTTAGGATGCGCAAGCAGACTTAAGTTGTCAAACCAAGCGGCCAAGAACGGGCACGACGTCAGGATTTGATCCGCATGGAAGTTCGGCAAGTGCGCGCCGGATATTTTTTTGCCGCGGAAGGCGTGATCCACACGCCAATCTCCGGTTGCTTTCTCGATGGAATCCGCGGCGCACGGTGACCGACCTCGCAGGCGGCGCGGCGTCGAGGTGATCGAGCGGCACATTATGCCGAACGAGCTAAGCGGATTCGAGGAATGCTATATTTCCGGCACCGGGGCCGAAGTCACGCCAATTTTCGAAATGGGCCCGTACAAATTCACGCCGGACACGATGTCCCGCGCGCTGATCGACGATTATTCCGCCGCGGTGCGGCCAAAACGAAAGGCGGCGTGAGGCCGGGCACCAGGAATTTCCGGGCTTGCCGCCTCACGCCGCATCCACGTCTGCGGGGCCTCTTAGCCGACGAGGTCGACCTCGATAAATTCGAACATCTTGTAGGCGCCCTTGCCATTTTCGACTTTCGCACGGGCGATTGGCACGAGGTCAGTGCCGCGCAGCGCGTAGCCGAATTCTATACTGTCGGGGATAAGTTGGCTTGATGTCCCACAACCGCCTGCGGAGAAAACGGACGACTCCTGGCGGAGCGTTGATCTACCTTTCGCCGAGCAAGAGGCATGAAGCAAAATGCCTAAAGTGTCGGCGACAATGTGCCTCGTCATGCCATTGATTTTTTGCCCGCATCAAAACCGTGGGGGTCAATGCGCGGAGGCGCGCGGTCTTCCTGCCCTCAAGAAAATAAAAGTGCGGAAAGTTTGCGCCGGGCCTTTATCGTTGCCGGATCAACCGCCCCCCAGGCGTCGAAAAATTGTAACAATTGCTTGCGCGCTCCGTCGCCGTTCCAGTCTCGGCCGCGTTTGATGATTTCAATGAGCTCGGCGGCCGCCTCCTCGCGCCGGCTCTCAGCATTGAGGAGGATCGCGAAATCGAACCGCGCCTGATGGTCGTCGGGATTGTCTGCGATCTTTCGCATCAGCTCGGACGCATCGCCAACGGTGGCGGCTTGTCCAGCGAGGTCGAGCGCTGCTCTCGCGGCAATGATCGCAGTGTCACGCTCGCCGCCCGCGGCAACCGAGGCGAGCACAGTCTTGGCGCTTTCGAGTTCGCCGGCGGAAATGTGAAGCTTTGCCAATCCGGCCACGGCGGCGGGGTCGCCGGGATTTTCTGCGATGATCCCGGCATAGAGTTCCTTCGCTCCCTCGGCGTCGCCTGCGGCTGTCAGGGCCTCGGCCTCGGCCAGTCGATCGGCATCGTCGTCGAGCGGGCCGGCAAGCCGCTCGATGAAGCCCTTTACCCCCCTTTCCGGCAAGGCACCCATGAAACCGTCGACCGGCTGGCCGCGCTGAAAGGCGATGACGGCGGGGATGGAACGAACCCCCAGCCGGCCTGGAATTTCCGGATATTTGTCGATATTCATTTTGACGAGCTTGACCTTGCCGCCCGCCGCCGTGACCGTCTTTTCGAGAAGCGGCGCGAGCTGCTTGCAAGGTTCGCACCAGGGCGCCCAGAAGTCCACCAGCACTGGCTGACGTGCCGATTCGGCGAGGACATCGGCGGCGAAGCTCGCCGTGGTGGCATCCTTCACAAGTGCCCCGGCCGCGCCTAGCGGCTTGGTCTCGTTTGCGGCTTCGCCGGCGCCTCGCGCGCTCTCCTGGCCACGCAAGCGGCTGAATATCCCCGCCATTTTCCGGCTCCTCCTTGCTGCCCTCGCGAAGGCTGATAGGCGGGATGGTCCAAATCCCCCGGCGCCAAATTGGGCCTTTATCAGCCAATTCGCAACCGCCCACTGCCGTTCAGGTATTGCCCGGCCGACAGCAAATTCATTTGGCCGGTTTTGGCGGCATGTCAAATGTCCGCTTTTCTGGTTCCGTTCTCCTGTGGCACTGGGGCCAAGGCGCAGGCCTTGCCGGCATTTCCCTATGCTGGGCGCCGCGAGAACTTCAGAGTTCTAGTAAGATCGGATGTTCGGTAGCTACCCGATGACCGCCGACCGCTTCGTTGGCAGGGGCGATTTGAACATCATCGTGAGGCCGAAGATCGTGATAAGGGTGAGCGCGTAAACAAGAAGCTGCAAGCCGGAAGGCTGGTCGGTGTAACCGATCAACGTATGCAGCACGCGACCCAGCAGACTTGTATCAGACAAAATTGCCGATGTGTCCCAGACGGTTCCGTCCAGCACGGTTACGACGCCGGCTTGCTGAAGAAAAACGACGCTCTGAGCGGCAAGTCCGGCAGCGAGAAAAGTGATGAGAAACGTTGTTACGCCGAACAGATAACGGCCAGGAATCTTGACCAAGCCGAGAAAGGTCAGGGCGGTAACCCCGCAACCAAGCAAGAGACCGATGAGCCCGCCCGCAATGAGGCCCCAGGCCGATGAGCCGCCCGCGATCACCAAGCCATAAAGAAACAGCACGATTTCCGAGCCCTCGCGAAGCACTGCAACGGCGACCACGATCGCCACCGCCGCAAGCGAGCGCGAGCCTTTCGCCACCTGCCTCGCCGACTTCTTTCATTTGCGCCGCCAGTTGGCGGCCGTGCCGCGCCATCCAGATGTTGTGCCAAGCCAGCATGACGACGGCAATAGCGAGAACGCTCGGCATTGAAGAGTTCCTGGCCAATACCCACCAAGGCATTGGAGATCTGGTCCGCGAAGACGGCCAGGAGCGCGGCCCCCGCGACGCCGGCGCCGACGCCTGCGGCGACCCATCGGCCGCGACCGGGAACCCCCTTTGTTACAGCAAGCAAGATGCCGACAATAATCCCGGCCTCCATGACCTCCCGGAATACGATAATCAATGCACCAAGCATAAGAGTCTTCTCACTGCACGTTCAGGAAGCCTTCGGTCGTGTCTTCGTGGTAGTCATCGAAGAATTCTGTACCGTCCCGCCGCGAGAGGGCGAATTTGGACGGTAATCGTGCCGCCCCCGGCGACGACTTTCTCGACCCGCAAGGTCTTGCTCTCGAATTCCGCCGGCGTCGCGTCGAGGTTGCTGATTACGATCGTGATCGGTTTGCCGGCCGGCGCCCGCGCCTCGGCCGGCTGGAACCGGTGATCCTTGAGCGACAGATGCACCGTCGCGGCGTCTTCGGCCCAGGCAACTGGAGCCAAAGCCGACCAGAATCGACGGCGACGAGGAAGCCGATCGCCAGCATCGGCGATGGCGATCGCATGTTTTGTCGAGGCCGGCAACATCATCATTCAACTCCTGGAATGCGCGGCGAAAGCCGCTGGAATTCCTGCATCAACGTGAGTTGATTGCGCTGTCACACAGTGCAATTTTTCTTGGATCCTGCTCTAGAATTCGAATTCGAACTTGAGGTTGGCGAGATTGCGCTGGAAATTCGTGAGGTCTAAAGAGCGCCCCTCGCCAGCCGCGTGCCCGGAGATCTGCGTCGAGAAGGCGGCGGCGAGCATCACCTTGCCGGAGAATTGGATATGCAGGGTCGGACCGATATAGAGGGCGTTGCCGGCGAAGGTTTGCATGCCGAGCCCGTCAAAGGCCGGTAATATTGCAGTTCGCCGCCCAGCGTCACTTTTGGAGCAATTCGATAGGCCATGGCCGCCGTCATGCTGAGATCAGAGCCTCGCTCCCAATTGGGCGCTCCGAATTCCCTGTCAACGCCAAGTTCGTAAAACAAATTGGCAGCCGCATAGAGTCGGTTGGGAATGAGCTCGGTATCGGCGACGAGCCCGAATTCGGTGCTGAAATCCCGCGTCAGCGCGCCGCTGACGTCGTCAACCCGAGCCCATTCCGGTTCGACGACAAAGGTCAAGCCAATCGGCGACTCGGGGCCGCGGCCGAGGAGGAGAAACCGCAATTCCGCCGAAAGACCGCTGAAGTTGAAGTTATGAAAATTATCGAGACCATCAACATTGTTGATCGACTGCAACAGCCCATGGGCGCTCAACTCGTATTCAAAAAACTGGGTCGGCACACCCTCGAATTCCACCTCCTGCTCGATGGCGGTGAATGATCCGCCGCGCATGCCGAATGCCGCCGTCGTCTCGAATTCGATCGCCTTTTCGCCCTCCGCGCCGATGTCGCTGCCCTCGGTGAAACCGAATATATATTTGGTTTCGAGTTCGTGAAACGAGATCGATTGCGGCCGGGGGAGCGCCGGCTGCACCAGTGACGGAGAATCCTCCGCGCGCGCAGGCAGGGACCAGATTAAAGCCGCCAAGGCGATGGGGCTAAGGCAGGCCACGCCGCCGAGCTGCGGCAGACGACGGTGAAACATGTGGATGCCAGCTTTCAACAATCAAGGAGAACTTGACGCTAGATAAGCGCAAACTAAACTCCGCTGCAACAAGTATTTATAAGTTTAGACTCTTTTTAAATCACAGTTTAGATCTATTATAAATTGCCTCTGGCCGAAGACGAGATCTGTTTGCTAGAAACGATTTCGTTTTTATAATAAATCTAAACTTATGGTCATTTTTGCTGAGCTCAATGCGCGTATTTGCTGAGAGCCTTCTCAATAGGTTGCTCTCCGCATGCGCGCATGATTCACGGCAACAACAAATCGATGAGGATCGCGTTGGCCGGAAATCCGCATGCCGGCGCTTACTCTGCCCCTGTCGATTTCGGCTGCCGTTTGTTCATCTCCTTCATACGGAGAGACATTTTTACCGCGTGCCTTGCTTCGGCGCGGCCTGCGATAGGTTGCAGAATTTTGCGGAATTCGTCGCGTTTTTCGTAAATCGAGGCGATCACCTTGCCCATGGGGATACCCATGTCCACGAGCACGGCTTCCGACAATTGCAAGCTTGCCTCGATTGTCTCGGGGACGGCATCGCTCACGCCAAGGCCATAAAGCTGCGTTGCATGAAGCGCGTCGCGAGCTCTGGCAACAATGATCAAATCCTGATTGGCGGCGCGCGCGTCGCGAACAATGTCTTCCGCGTCGGCCGGACGGTCCATCGTGATGACAAGGGCACGGGCCCTGGCCAAGCCGCAGCGGGCGAGAAACCCGGGCCGCGACGCATTGCCCCAATAGATTTCTCGTCCTTGGCCGCGGAACCGCGTCACCAAGGCGGCATCGGTGTCGACGGCGAGATAGCGGATGGCATGTGTATGAAGCATGTCTCCGACGAGTTGGCCAACCCGGCCAAAGCCGACGATGATCGCATCGGGCGCAGGTCCGTCCCCGCCTGGCTCCAGAACAGTGGCGAGCTCCAGTGCGGTCGGCCGTCGTGCCAGGCGCTTGGAGAGCGCGCCAAGGAATGGCACGGCAAGCATCGAAAGCGTCACTGCGACCATCGCCTCCGCCCCGGTGCTGGCTGGCAGCGCCTTGGCGGCGACGGCGGCCGTGACGATGACGAAAGCAAACTCGCCGCCGGGCGCCAACATAAGCGCGGCCTCGGTGACCACCCGCGTAGGTAATCGAGCCATCCACCCGGCCAGCCAATTAACCCAAAATTTGACGGCGACCATCCCAAGCGCAAGGCCAAACGCCACTAGCGGAGCCGAAAACACTAATGAAAGATCAAGGCTAGCGCCGATCGACACAAAGAAAAGACCGAGCAGCAAGCCTTTGAAAGGCTCGATTGTTACCTCAATCTCGCGGCGGTACTCCGTTTCGGCAAGAAGAATTCCGGCGATAAAAGCGCCGAGCCCCATCGACAAGCCGCTCGCCGCGGTGAGAACGCCGGTTCCGACAACCACAAGTAGGCAGGCCGCCATAAAAAATTCGGTCGAACCAGCCGCCGCGACGTGACGGAACAGCGGCCGCATGACGAGCCGTCCGCCGAGCACGACGATGCTCAAACCGGTCAGCGCGGGAACCAGGAAAGAGACAACCGCCATGCCAAGGCCGCCGCCGCGCATTCCGAGCATGGCGACCATGAACAGGAGCGGCGCCACCATCAGGTCCTGAAAGAGCAAGACGGCGAAAATCGTGCGGCCCGCCGTGGTCCCGAGCCGTTTGGCCTCGGCGAGGACAGGGATCACGATGGCCGTGGACGACAAAGCAAGCGCAAAACCGAGCACCTCCGCCGAAGATAGTGACTCCCCCAGGAACAAGGCCAAGGCGCCAAGCGCGGCGGCGGAGCCGAAGACCTGCAGGGCACCGAGCCCGAACACCAGCCGGCCGATAATCGCCAAACGCTGCCACGACAGTTCGAGGCCGATCATGAATAGGAGAAAGACAACGCCGAATTCCGCGACCGGCGCGATTTGCTCCACATTGTCGAGAGCAAACGGCGCGAGCCAGCTGATTTGCCGCGCGAGCGCGCCAAGGCCATAGGGACCGAGCAATACCCCCGCGCCAAGGAATCCCAGAACCGGACTGACCTTCAGGCGCCGGAACAATGGCACGACGACGCCCGCCGTCGCGAGAAAAATCAAGGTTTCCTTGTATTGCTCCGGCGCGAAGGTACCCATGAGTCTGCCTGATTCTATGGCCACGTAATTCTGGACAGGGCGCTAAAATGCCCGTCACATTGGTGCCCGTTTGCCGCGATTCGTCCAAGCAATAATGCACCGCAACGAAAATCATCGAGCTTAAATCGCCCAAACAGCCGGTTTGTGCCGGTGGCGCCATTGGCTGCCTGCCTTGAACTAAGGAGAACTCAATGACGCCGCCCAAGGCGCGATCAGGGCCGAAAAGCAGGACTAAGACTCCGGGCTCATGCGGGTGAAAACGCGCCCCGCCCTTTCCCCAGCAGCCGGAATACTGCATGCTGGCGCCATGCAAGATCCTCCGGCCAGCAATACACCGGAACTCAGCGTCAGCGAATTGTCCGCCGCTCTGAAGCGGACGGTAGAGGATCGATTCGGCTTCGTGCGGGTACGCGGCGAAATTTCGAACTATCGCGGGCCGCATTCTTCCGGCCACGTCTATTTCTCCTTGAAGGACCAAACCGCCCGCATCGATGCAGTGATCTGGAAGGGAGCCTTCGTGCGGCTCAAGACCAAGCCTCAGGAGGGTCTGGAAGTCATCGCGACCGGCAAGGTCACGACCTATCCCGGCAAGTCGAGCTATCAAATCGTCGTCGAGGCGCTGGAGCCGGCGGGAATTGGCGCGCTCATGGCGCTCATAGAGGAGCGCCGCCAAAGACTCGCGGCGGAAGGGCTTTTCGACGAAGCGCGCAAGCGGCCATTGCCGTTTTTGCCCGCCCGCATAGGCGTCGTCACCTCGCCGACGGGTGCGGTCATCCGCGACATCCTGCACCGCATCGCGGAGCGGTTTCCGCGCCACGTCATGGTCTGGCCCGTGCGGGTCCAGGGCGAAACCTCGGCGGCAGAAATCGCCGCCGCGATCGACGGTTTCAACGCCTTGCCCGAGCAAGGTTCCTTGCGGAGGCCGGATTTGATTATCGTCGCACGCGGTGGCGGTTCGCTCGAGGATTTGTGGAGTTTCAATGAGGAAACCGTCGTCCGCGCGGCGGCGCGGAGCCTTGTGCCACTCATTGCCGCGGTCGGGCACGAGACAGATTGGACCTTAATCGACCACGCCGCCGATCTGCGCGCGCCGACCCCGACGGCGGCGGCGGAAAAAGCAGTGCCGGTGCGCAGCGAACTTGCCGCCGCGCTCGCCGACCTTGCCCGCCGCCAAAGCGGCGCCGCGCTGCGGGGATTCGACCGCCGCCGCAGCGAATTTCGTGCCCTGGCGCGCGCCCTGCCGTCAAGCGACAGCATTTTTGCCCTTCGCCGTCAGCAGCTCGACACTCTCGAGGGCCGCCTCATAGGGGCGCGCGAAAAAGCCCAGGCTCGCGGGCAGCTCGGCCTGGCGCGCCTCGGCCATCGCCTCGCGCAACAGTCGCCACATGCAAAAATGGGCCGCGCGGCGGAACGGATCAAGGCGCTAAACCAAAGGTTGCTGCGGTGCCGGACCGTAGGCAATGACGGAAAGAAGCAAAGTCTCAAACATCTTGCCGCGAGACTTGGCGGAACCCGTGTGGCATGCATCGGAACAGTGCGCGACGCTCGCGTTCGGCTCCACAGTTTGGCGGACCGCATGGCGCGCGGCTGGGGGGCGCGCATCGTGGCCCGCCGGGTGGATGTTAATGGCCTGGATAAAATGCTCTTTAGTCTTGGTTATCCGCAAATCCTGGCGCGGGGCTTCGCACTGGTGCGCGACAGCGGCGGCAAACCGCTGCGCAGAGCGGCGGAGGTGGCCGATCGCGCGCATCTAGATATTCAATTTGCAGACGGGCACAAAGCGGTTGTGGCCACTGGAAAGGACGCCGCCACGCTCAGCCGCGCAGCCAGCAAGGGCCGCCGGAAACGCGAACAAGCTACGCTGTTCTGAAAAAATTGCTTCGGGCGTTCGTTATAAACCCCGCGGCGCCGGGCCGGACAGATATTGACGCAAGGCTCACCCTTAGATGCTCGGGGGGAGGCTTGATCGAAGCCTCGCAATGGGCGTTTTCGGCCCTGGCGCGCGCCGCTTGCAGAAAATCCCGGCCAATCGGCAAAAAAAGCTTGGACGAACGGGATTTTCCGTTGTTTACCCGTCGCCGCAAACCGGTTGGCGAAGGCCGGTCAAATCTTGCGCTATGTTTCGGCTGGCCGGAAGTGCCGCCCAAGTTCTGCTTCGGACCGAAATGAGATGATTTCTCGAACCCGATCGTCCATGACGGATTTACCCGGCGCCGATCGCCGCGCCTTACCCCGCCGGCCGAAAGTTACCTAGTCCATGACCAAGCCAGTACGAATTGCGCTCGACGCTATGGGCGGCGACCATGGACCGGAAGTGATCGTTCCAGGTGCCGCCCGCGCCCTGCGGCGGCGGCCAGATATGAGATTTCTGTTTTTTGGCGATGCCGCCAAGATCCAACCGCTCCTCGTTGCCGAGCCGGGGCTTTCCGGGGTCTCCGCCTTGCGCCATACCGGGGTTTCGGTTCGGATGGACGCCAAGCCTAGTCAGGCGTTGCGTGCTGGTCGGCGAACATCTTCGATGTGGCTCGCCATTGAGGCCGTAAAGAAGAACGAAGCCGATGTTGCGTTTTCGGCCGGCAATACTGGCGCCCTGATGGCCATGGCAAAAATTTGCCTGCAAATGATGCCAGGGATCGGCCGCCCGGCGATCGCCGCGGTCTGGCCTACGGTGCGAGGCAAATCGATCGTCCTTGATCTTGGGGCGACCATCGGCGGCGACGCGCGGCATCTTGTCGATCTTGCCGTTATGGGCTCTGCTATGGCGCGGATCGTCCTTTCCATCGAACGGCCGGCCGTCGGTTTGTTGAATATCGGTGTCGAGGAAATCAAAGGCATCGACGAGGTCAAGATCGCGTCCCGCCTACTGCGCGAGATCAGTTTGCCGAATTCTCGACTACCATGGCTTTGTCGAAGGCGACGATATTGGCAAAGGAACAGTCGATGTCGTGGTCACCGAAGGCTTTGCCGGCAATATCGCCCTGAAGACCGCGGAAGGCACGGCCAGTCAAATGGCGCAATATCTGCGCGAAGCGCTGGGCCGGGATTTTATGTCGAAGATAGGCTATTTTCTTGCGCGCCATGCCTTCGCGGCATTGAAGGAAAAGATGGATCCGCGCAATGTTAATGGCGGGGTGTTTCTCGGTCTTAACGGGGTGGTCATTAAGAGCCACGGCGGCTCCGACGCGATCGGCACAGCGAATGCGATGGAAATCGGCTATGCCATGGCCCGGCAAGAACTCTTGCGCAAAATTCGCGATTCACTTCCGGTCTCGCGCGCGCAATATCCCACCCCATCGAGGCTTCCGTTGGCGGGCGCTCCCGTCGCGGCGCCCTCGGATTTCTGAGCGGTTTCTAGGCATCGATGGATAATTCCGTGAACCATGCACCGTCAGGCAAGCTCCGCTCCGTCGTCCTGGGGCTCGGCTCCTATCTTCCCAAACGCATCGTCAGCAATGCCGACCTCGAAAAGTCGCTGGAGACGACCGACGCATGGATCGTGCAGCGCACGGGCATAAGGCAGCGCCACGTCGCTGCCTTGGACGAGCCGACCTCGCAGCTCGGTCTTTATGCGGCCGAAGCCGCCCTCGCCGACGCCGGAGTGAAGGCTTCGGATCTTGATCTCGTGATTGTTGCGACCTCGACGCCGGACTTTACCTTTCCCGCCGTCGCGACCCAGATCCAGGCCGCGCTCGGCATGACAAACGGCGCTGCTTTCGACGTCCAGGCGGTTTGTTCCGGGTTTGTCTTCGCGCTTGCCACCGCAGACAAATTCTTGACCTCTGGATCGCACCGGCGCGCCCTCGTCATCGGCGCGGAAACCTTCTCGCGACTGCTTGACTGGACCGACCGGACGACGTGCGTTCTCTTTGGCGACGGGGCGGCAGCCATGGTGCTCGAAGCGCGGCGCGGGGAAGGAACCGCAGGGGATCGGGGCGTTCTCACGTCGCACCTTCGCTCGGACGGACGGCACCGAGAAAAGCTCTATGTCGATGGGGGGCCTTCCACCACGCGGACGACCGGTCATTTGCGGATGGCGGGAAGGGAGGTATTTCGCCACGCGGTCGGCATGGTCGCGGACGTCGTGACGGCGGCCTTCGAGGCGACTGGAACAAGTGCCGCCGGTCTCGATTGGTTTGTGCCGCACCAAGCGAACCGCCGCATTATCGACGCGTCGGCGGAAAAACTTGGGATCGCGCCAAATAAAGTCGTTGTCACCGTCGATTTGCACGCCAATACGTCGGCCGCGTCGATTCCGCTCGCCCTTACGGTCGCGCGCAATGATGGCAGGATCAAGCAAGGCGACCTCGTGATGATCGAAGCGATGGGGGGCGGATTCACCTGGGCATCGGCACTCATTCGCTGGTGAGTCTTTCGGCCATGATTGCCGCCGGAAGTGGCTTGATTTGGCCCAGTTTTTGTACCAATGTTTCGGTGGCCAGGTAGATGACTTGTCCACGGGGATGCTAAAGTGGGCGGTTCGTCGGAACCTGACCATGGGGGCGAGGGCGGCTCCCATGGTGCACAAAACTAAGTCAAATTTTCGAAAATGAAAAAACCGAGAACTACGAGCGCATGTCCGCTGATCACCGGCTGTTTTGAGCATAAGATAGTCCGGCTTATCACACGAGCAAGGGACATCGAGGATTGAACGCTGCGGTCAGATTTCAAGATTTGCTAGGACCCCGGACCGCGCCGGGACATGAGATGTTCGCTTGCTTTCCTGGATAGAGCCCGCCAGGCGATGGCCAGACGAGTTCATTTCCGTGTGAGTGAAACGGTTTGGTGGGTTTGCAAGAAATGACAAGATCCGCAACCGCGCGCGCTGCTGGAGAAGTTGGATTGTCTGTCGCGGAACCCACGGCCGGAGCTTCCCAGCGGACCGCGCAACGGACCGTTACACGGGTCGATCTCGCGGAAGCCGTATACCGTTGCGTCGGTCTGTCGCGCAAAGAGTTGGCCACGCTGGTGCAGGCGGTGTTGGATGAACTAGCCGAAGCTTTGATCAGGGGCGAATTTGTCAATTTGTCTTCATTTGGGCGGTTCCACGTGCGCACCAAGTCGGAGCGCATTGGGCGAAATCCCAAGACCGGAATCGAAGTTCCGATAATCCCGCGCCGCGTCATGGTGTTCAAGCCATCGAATGTGCTCAAAGCCCGGATCAATGGTCTGGCGGTTGCCAGCGATGCGGACGACTGAGCATTTTCGCGCTTCCAGTTTAAGACAAATTCATTCTCGCGAGACGAGCGCCAGCGCGGCCCGGCATGAGGCCTGCGATCGAAACGGCCGGCTTTGACCTCAAAATAAGGAGCTAACGGCGGATGGAAAAAAGCGCCGATGCATTTCGCACAATTAGCGAGGTCGCAGGCGAGCTTGATCTGCCGCGGCATGTGCTGCGATTTTGGGAGACCCGGTTTCCTCAGATCAAACCGCTGAAGCGCGCCGGAGGCCGGCGTTATTACCGCCCCCGCGATATAGAGGTCCTACGCGCGATCAAACATCTCCTCTATGGGCAGGGATATACGATCAAGGGCGTGCAGCGTGTTTTGAAGGAGCAGGGCGCTGGTGCGTTCGCTGCCGCGACGGATGCCGCGAATGAAAGCCGTCCAGAGCCTTCGTTTCCAGCGGTGCGAGAATTGCTGCCACTCCAGGGCTCGCCGCCTCGGCAAGGCGAGGCGGCTTTGAACGGCACGGTCCACTCCGGCGGAGCCCAACCGCCAGTCGAATCGCGTGCCACCATGAATCACGACGATTCCGCCGGCATGGCCAGCGAGGGTCCCGCGTGGGCTTTGGCATTAACGCCCGAAGAGATCGCGCGGTTGCGGGCGGTCTTGGCGGAACTGGCGGCGTGCGAAGACATCCTTGATGCAGCCCGCCGCCGGTAGCGTTGGGCGATGCGCGGGAAGGATGGTCCCCGAAAGCCGACACCGGGGCGGGATCGCCCGGCTTCGCACGGTGCGTTGCGCCTGAGGAGGGCTTTCCCTATAAGGGCCAACGTCGGAGTGTAGCGCAGCCCGGTTAGCGCACTAGTCTGGGGGACTAGGGGTCGCGGGTTCGAATCCCGCCACTCCGACCAGATGGCCAGCCACCCCTGGTCATTTGTCCCGGTCAATTGTATCTGCAGGTGGTTGAATATCTGCGCGCTTGGGTGTTGCGCGCCGCTCCCGCCCAAACCACTCTATTTCCCCAGGTCAAGAATGCGCGCCAATCGATGCTAGCACCTCAACTCTCGAACCCCCTTACCGAATGTTGCGACGAACTTCTCGATCAACTTTGTTTTACCCCGCGCTGAGTTGACCGGTCAGTGCGGGACAGTCATTCCCCACCGGTGCCCGCGAACGGGCGCCGGGGGGAAGTTGCGGCAGTCCTTGCCCAATTAACCAGCCTACCCAAGAGGAAACAGAACCATGAAAACGTCAAATATATCTATCGTCTCCGTCACACTATTGGTCGCAGGGTCGATCGCGCTATCTGGGTGTGGTAAGCGAAGCGCGAAAAACCCTACCATGATTTCCTATTCTCAGGTCGGCGTATGCAAAAGCTACGCTGTGCCAAACGGCAACGAACAAAAGGCGAAGCCCAACGAAGGATTTGTTATTTTCAAAATCGAAACCGTCGATAATTCAAAACAGAGCGATATTTTCCACCTCGACCCAGAGCGCTTGATGATCGACCAAACCACCCCTGAATTTCAACAGAAAGATATATCTCGCCGAAGCCGCCGCTTTATGGATGCGGATCCGAGATTCGCCCAAGCCATGGGCGTGAAGGGCCTTGCGCGGACCGCTTTCCCGGCGAACGAAAAAACCGACGTCAACAGCTTTATTATCGTTCCGCTTCCCCTGAATGTCGGATTGGGCGGGCCGAATGCCAAGCAATACTCGTTCGACCTCCTATACGATACCACGACTACCGAAGTACAAGTCGGGACTAACGACATAGTCACCACAAAAACAAATGCAGCCGTGGACAAGTTCCCCGTGGTCGAAAACTGCAAAGAGTTGGATTACAAATAGGAAGATATTTCGTCCTCCTAGTTTGGCAGACTAATGTCGGCACATGCGAACCCGCGCGTCGCAGTTAAGCGCCCGGGCTCGCAGCGTCAGCTCGTTTGCCGCCGGTCGGTCGCCGCCTATAGGGAAGCGTCGGAATTTGACAGCGGCGTTGGCCGCGTCCGCCTGGCAGATCTGCGTTGCCGCCCCGGTGCATGGATAAAGGACGATATTATCAAAGCGCTTCCCGATCGAATGGAATCATTTGATCGGGAAGCAATTGCTCGAAATCAGTCATTTCTTATCGACAAGCGCTTCTAGCGCCGCCTCGAAGTTGGCAATGTTGCGCGGGTTGGCGCCGAAATCGTAAGGCCCGAAGCGCGCCACCGAGCGGATGTCGATTCGCGTCTGACCAGCGAGCGGCCTTAGCCTCAACGTGATGTCGGATGGGAAGCCGAGGACAAAACTGGTGGCGATGGCATCGATATGGCCAAGACCAGCCCGTCCGCCCGGCGGCCTCTGTTCGACGATCTTCCAACCGTTTGCCACCAGCGCCGCCACGGCAGCATCGAACGCTTGCTTCGCCTCGAGATCGAGGAGGATCGGCTGTATCTGTGGATAGGCCTTGATTTGCGCCTTGCGTCTCGCGATTGCGACGCTCGGCGGCGTGTTATCGCCGCGCGCGGCCAGGGCGGCGTGCGAAAGAGAAAAGCTTGGCGGATCGGCGATATCCGTCGAGATGTCGGATAGACGCGGCAACCGCATGGCTTGTTGTGCGAGATAGGCCGGGTAGGCCAACAGCAGAGTGGCGAGAATGAGTTCCGCGAGGGCCTGCCCGGCGCCGTTGTTTCCGCTGCGCCAAATGATCGCAAAAGCCAAAAACGCCAATAAAATCGCCCCGCAAGCAATCGCGGCCGCCCCCCCGAGCACTGCGATCAGGGCAACGCCTCGCGCAACGCCCAAAATGCCTATAGCCGCGACGGCAAGCGAAAACACAGCGAGGCGCCGGCTGAGCAAGGCCGCCTTGGAATAGGGCTCCTCGATGATCGGACGCCGCATGCCGGAACTCTCCTCCCACGATCCATTTGAGTGAAAAAGCGTCAAATGGGTAGAGCATTCCGAGCCAGCTGGCCATGCCGGATTTGCTCGGTTCCGCTTCCAATCTGCACGCACCGCGGAAGACCGTAGTTTACGATCTACCGGCGATCGCAATGATGCCTTCAGGGTCATGTATGGAAAGCCGCGCCAATTGCTGACGGAAGACATTCAAGCCGACACCAGGCGCGGTGCGCATGAGATCGCCCAGTTTGACTCTGGCGAGTTGCGGCCATAGGATTTAACGGCAACGTAAAGTAGAGATTTGACATTTCGGATTATGTTAAGGAGGCCCGTTATGCGATGGTCTACGTTTCTGTGCACGATCACAGCTTCCGCATCAGTCCTCGTGGCGATGCTTGCGATTTTTAGCGCTCAGACAATCAACGCCACTTCCGGCGCGGTCTCTTTGCAGCCCGTTCCCACCGCTTGCCCGCGTCCGGCAGCAGGCAGTGTGGTGCAGGACCCGCCCGCGCTTTACAGCTCCAAAGGAGTATTGAATGTCCAATTGACGTATCAGCACCGGATCGATTCCGCCGGCAGGGAATTATTCTGCTTCACGGCGCCAGGCGGCCTGCAGAACCCAACGCTACATGTGAATCCGGGTGACCAACTGAACATCACCCTTACGAATAAAACGCCCGCTGGACTAGCAGGAATGACGATTAATTCGCCGAATTGCGGGAACAAGACGATGAATAGCTCGTCCGTGAACATTCACTATCATGGAACGAACTTATCTCCGACCTGCCATCAGGATGAAGTCATCAAAACGCTCGTCAATTCTGGCGAAACCTTCCAATACAATGTGACATTTCCTTCTGACGAGCCACCCGGACTTTACTGGTACCACCCGCACGTTCATGGCATCGCCGAGCACGCGCTCCAAGGCGGTGCCGCCGGGGCGATCGTTGTGGACGGAATCGAGGCCGCACAGCCGGCCGTCGCCGGCTTGGCGCAACGCATCTTGGTGGTCCGGGATCAAAATGTGCCGGGAAACCCAATCCCCACCGGTAACATCCCTTCGTGGGACGTCACCCTGAACTATGTCCCAATTACCTCGCCCACCGATCCTACCTCCAACAAATTCGTTCCGGCCATACTCACCATGGAGCCTGGAAAGTCGCAGTTCTGGCGCGTTTCCAACTCCAGTTCTGATACCATCCTGGACCTCCAATATGTGTTCGACGGAGTGCCGCAGACGATACAGGTCGTCGCTATTGATGGCGTCGCCGTCAACTCCCAGGATGGCACCCAGCCCGGCCTAACAATTCCGGTCACACATTTCACGCTTTCGCCGGCTGCGCGCGTGGAGTTCATTGCGTCGGCACCGCCAGCGTCGGTACGGCTCGCTCAACTCGTCACGCTCGGTGTCAACACCGGTACATTTGGTGGAAATGACCCACAACGGCCCCTAGCGACGATCAAGCTGCCAAGTGCGAGTCCTCTCAATAATCAAGTCAATAATCAAGGCGGCGTCAGCGGCCACAATGTTCGCGCGATTGCGCCAATACACACCAGTCGGCCGCGTTTCGCGGGCCTCGGATCGGCGCCCGTAGCCACCGAGCGGACGGTATTCTTTGACCAAAATCACCAGACGAAGTTTTTCATGGCTGTGCAAGGAAAGCCGGAACATGTTTTCGATCCCAACGCTGCTCCCGACATCGTCGCCACGCAGGGTACGGTCGAAGAATGGACCGTCGAAAATCACGCGAGCCAGAACCACGTATTCCACTTCCATCAGCTGCATTTTCTGGTGGAATCGCAGAATAACTTCGAGCTGAATGGATCCCAACAAGCGCCGGCTGTCACAGGCCAGTACCTTGACACGATCCAGGTTCCATTCTGGGACCAAAATGTTGCTCACCCTTATCCCAGTGTCACGCTCCGTATCGACTTCCGTGGAAGTGACATTGGCAACTTCGTCTTCCACTGTCACATCCTGGGACACGAGGATTTGGGCATGATGAACATCATTCAGGTTCAGGCTCCTTAGCTGCTCACTCCCTCGCCCTGGGCGGTAGAATTGGCCGGTTTGTTTGGCGGCGGCAAGGGGAAACGGACAAGTCCGGAGCTGTCGATAGCATCATTCCCAGAGTTTGACTTTAGCGGGTGGCGTCCATATGGTTTCGCGCTAAGGTAAAGTTATGAATGGGAATTTCAGATTGTAGAGGACCCCATTATGCGATGGACTATGCTGCTGTGCACGATCACAACTTCCGCATCAATCCTCGTGGCAGTGCTTGCGAGTTCTAACGCTCAGGGACTGAGGTCCAGCGCGGCACCGGTGCCTCCAGTCGCCAACCCTTGCCCCCGACCCGATGCAGGCAGTGTGGTGCGCGACCCGCCCGCGCTTTTCAGCTCCAATGGGGTGCTGAACGTCCGCTTCTCGTATCAGCACCGGATCGATTCCATCGGTAGGGAATTATTCTGCTTCATGACACCGCAAGGTCTGCAGAACCCGACGCTGCATGTGAATCCGGGTGACCGTTTGATCGTCACCGTTACCAACAACACGCCAGTTGGCACAGGAGGCATGACGATCAATCCGCCGAACTGCGGGAACAAGACGATGAACAGCTCGTCCACGAACATTCACTATCATGGAACGAACACATCGCCGAATTGCCATCAGGATGAAGTTATCAAGACGCTCGTCAACTCTGGCGAAACGTTCCAATATAAAGTGACCTTCCCGTTGAATGAGCCCCCAGGACTTTACTGGTACCACCCGCACGTTCATGGCATTGCCGAGCACGCGCTTCAGGGCGGCGCCGCCGGGGCGCTCGTTGTGGGCGGCGTCCATAATGTGCATCCGGCCGTCGGCGGCCTGCGCCAACGCATCTTGGTGGTCCGCGATCAAAATGTGCCGGGAAATCCAGACCCAACTGGTAACATCCCAGCGTGGGACGTCACCCTAAACTATGTCCCGATTACCTCGCCCACCGATCCGAACTCCAACAACTTCGTTCCAGCAATACTCCAAGTGGAACAAGGAGAGAACCAATTCTGGCGCGTTTCCAACTCCAGTTCCGACACCATCTTGGACCTCCAATATGTGTTCGACGGAGTGCCGCAGGAGATACAAGTCGTCGCTATCGACGGTGTCCCGGTCAACTCCCAGGACGGAGCCAAGCCCGGAAAAACAATTCCGGTCACCCATTTCATGCTTCCGCCGGCTGCGCGCGTGGAGTTCATTGCAAAGCCACCGACGGCTTCGGTGGAACTCGCGCAGCTCATCACGCTCGGTATCAACACCGGTCCAGATGGCGACAACGACCCGCAGCGGCCCCTGGCGACGATCAAGCTAGTGAGCCATGGTGATGACCAGGACATGGGCAGCGACCGTAATGTCCCGGCGTTTACGGCATTGGATACCAGGAAGCCGCGTTTCGCGGGCCTCGGATCTGCGCCCATCGCCGTAAAGCGCACCGTGTTTTTCAATGAAATCCAGCCGACGACGTTTTTCATGGATGTGGAAGGGAAGCCGCAACATGTGTTCGATCCCAACGCTGCCCCAGACATCGTCGCCACACAGGGTACGGTCGAAGAATGGACCGTCCAAAACCACACGGCGGAAAACCACGAATTCCACTTCCATCAGCTGCATTTTTTGGTGGAATCACAGAATAATTTCGAGCTGAATGGATCCCAACAGGCGCCCGCTATCACCGGCCAGTACCTCGACATGATCCAGGTTCCATTCTGGGATGGAAATCCAGCCCACCCATTTCCCAGCGTCACGCTCCGTATCGATTTCCGAGGGCCTGACATTGGCGACTTCGTCTTCCACTGTCACATCCTTGGCCACGAGGATCTGGGCATGATGAACATTATCCGGGTTGAGAAGGCTCCGTAGTTGCCCACCTCCTCGTTCTTGCCCGATCCAAAGCTTGACCGCGCGCTGTTCATGGCTTAGCTCCAAGCCATGGACCCGGTCACCACGGCGTTTTGGCTCCCGCTTCTCGAGATTATCTGGGTTGATATTCTTCTCTCGGGCGACAATGCCGTGGTGATTGCACTTGCCTGCCGTTCGCTGCCCGAGCGACAGCGGACGCGGGGCATCATTCTCGGCTCGGGCGTGGCGACGGCTTTGCGCGTCGTCTTCACCATTCTTGCCGTGGAATTGCTGGACCTGAATTTTGTGAAGATCGCGGGCGGCATTCTCCTGCTGTGGATCGCGGTCAGGCTCGTAGACGAGGAAGAGCGGCAAGAAGAGATCGCGCCGGCCAGCACGCTGTGGGCTGCCATCCGTATCATTGCCGTGGCGGACGCCGTGATGTCGCTCGACAATATGATGGCGGTCGCCGCCGCGGCAAAAGGGTCGAAACTATTGATCCTTCTAGGTCTTGTCCTCTCGATGCCGCTCCTGTTCGTTGGCTCCACGCTCGTCCTCACGCTGCTCAACCGCTTTCCCGTCCTTGTTTGGGCCAGCGCGGGGTTGCTCGGCTGGATCGCCGGCGACCTCATCGGCACCGATCCCGGTCTTGCTGCCTGGCTCTCCGTGCGCTGGCCAGGCTTCGATATCTGGGACGGACCGGCGGGCGCCGTTGTTGTGCTGGTCATCGCATGGCTGCAACATCGGCATAAAGCCCCATTGCGGCAAGGATAGAGGCTGGCGAATGGTAGGCGATGCACCGCTTTGGCTGAACCCACTAACGCCAAATCCTTCCTGTTGGAATAGACAAAGGCGCCAGCACCCGCGCCAAAATCTAGGCGCGCGTACCGCCTTGGATTACAAACAAATGCGATGCGATATACGGTTCACGTATTTTACCGACGCCCCGGTTTTGATGATGGAACGCGCAAAATTTTGAAATTTACGGCCTGGCGGACGGTATCTTACCAAAAGGCGCCGAATCGGTATCGGTCTTGGTCGCGGTTGTGCTGCTTTCCCGTGCAGCGAAGAAAGCTTTGATTGCCTCCGCGACTTGGCTCGATGCCTTGTCGCGCCATTGCGGTGAAGCGAGCGCAAGCTCGTCTTTTTCGTTGGAAAGATAGCCGAGTTCCAAAAGGACGGATGGAACGTCTGGCGCCTTTAGAACACGAAACCCGGCCGCGCGCTGAGGATTTTTGTTAAGCTTTCCCGCGACGCGCCAATAATTTACCAGGGTGTGCGCGAAGAAGTGGCTGTAGGCGCGCGTTTCCCGCCGGGTCAAATCGAATAAAATGCCGGACACGCCTGGTAGCGTCCTCGCTTTGGTCCAGTCCGGCCGCGGCGTCGGATTGGTTCTCTTTTTCGGCCACACGCGCGGCTTCGGCGTCCGAGGCGCGATCCGATACTGTGTAGACGGTCGCGCCGGAGACATCGGCTGCACGTGACAAAGTGTCGGCGTGAATAGAGACAAACAGGGCGGCGTTCCGGTCGCGCGCTATCCGCACGCGTTCGGATAGGGGAACGAAGCTGTCGTCGTCACGCGTCATGACGATCTTGAAACGGCCGTCCGCATCGAGTTTGCTCGCGACTGCCTTAGCGAAATCGAATACCAGCTCTTTTTCAACGAGGCCTTTCTTCATGGCGCCACGGTCGATTCCGCCGTGGCCAGGATCGATCACGATGACTGGCTTCGCCGATTCGGGCTCGGGCTTTGGGGCCGCTTTGGATTGCGCCTGCGCCGCCAATTGGATCCGCGCTTGTTGGACGGCAGCTTGGAAACTCCGGCGATCTGTTTTGGCTAGCTCGATGACGAGGCGGGTGCCGTTCTCCTCTTTCTCACAAGCCGCCCGCAAAACCTGCGCCGGGGCACTAAGATCGATGACAATACGTGACTTTCCTGGCGCGAGCTGCCCGAAGCGAAAGGAGGCAATGAGGCCGGTCCGGGGCGACGAAGATGCCGCCTTGCCGGTCTCCGGGTCGAGCGAAAAATCGGTTTGAGGCAAATCAACGATGACCCGGTCGGGACCGGTAAGGACAAAGGCAGTGGCGTCGAGCGGCGCGGACAGCTCGAATATGAGCTTGGCGCGATCGCCGCTACTCTCGATCCTGGCCGCGATGGCGGCCGGACGCTTTGCTTGCTCTGGCTGAACCGTCGCGGCATTCGCGCGCAGGCCAAAGAAGCGCCCGGCCGGGGACAGCAGCGTCAGTCCGCCGGCGGCGAGCACCGCCATAGCTGCCCGCGTCAGGGCGGCTGGCGCGCCAATTGCTTTGCAAAATAAAGCGTTATCCGCCATTGATTCGCCCCGGGTTTGCCTCTCAAGCTGCCATTGGGGCCGCTGTTTTGAAATTCCATTGCCGGGGCCAGCCGTCTTCGCGACGTGTGAACCAAGCTTTCCGTGTTTAGGATCAACGAAGTTAACGAGTTATGATTATGCCAGAAGCCCGCCGCGAAAACCGTTACCGCGCGGACACAGCGCAAAGGAAAACTTGCCAAACAGTTCAGAAACCCGATATAAATAACAATTCTTTTCCGGGCTCGGAAATTAGCGAATCAGAGTCACGGGAATTTGCAGCGTTCCGCCGTCGATTATTGGTATTTCAGGTGGTTGCGCCGCGAAGCAAAGCCGGAGCTGGTGCAAAGCTGCTGCTGGCACTCCCGGAACTAAGGCTTCCCCGAGGCGCCGCCTGATAGGGCTGATGTTTGGACGGTTCCCATGAGGGGAGCCGTTCACGATAGGTGACAAGGATATGACCTGTCCCGCAATGGGGCTATTAACGGCCGCCGGTCCATTCGGCTATGGCATCCTCCCGGTTGCGTGGCCAGTCGCGGTTGTCGCTTCCGAAGGCGTGCTTCCCGAGTTGATGCGTTGCTGTCGCCTCGCGGACCGGAGCCGCCGGACCGGACGTACCCAAAGCTGCGCGGCGCGTCCCAGTTTGTCCGGTGGCGGAATGCCTAGCAGCGGCGCGTTTTGCCGCCCCGCACCTACCTTTTCTCACTCACCCTCCCATCCATTGCGTGATGCGGCCTTGCGCCGGCCACGCCTGGCCTCGGCGTCCGCTTCGCGGACCTCGGCCGGCGACACTGGCCCTTTGCGCGTCGCGCCTGAACGAGTTTCACATGGCCAACAAAATGCTCATCGATGCGTCTCACCCCGAAGAAACCAGAGTGGTGGTCCTTCGCGGTAACCGTGTCGAGGAATTCGATTTCGAAGCCGCCAGCAAGAAACAGCTTCGCGGTAATATTTATCTCGCCAAGGTCATGCGAGTCGAGCCATCGCTGCAGGCCGCCTTTGTCGATTACGGCGGCAACCGCCATGGTTTTCTTGCGTTCTCGGAAATCCACCCTGATTACTATCAGATTCCCGTGGCGGACCGTCAGGTTCTGATCGAAGAGGAGGCGAGGGCTCAACGCGACGAGGAAGAAGACGTTGCCCGGCCACAGCGCCGAAGCCGCCGCTACCGGCGCGGCGATCGCAATGGCACTCGGGCGGAGAAACGGCGCAGCGCGGACCCAACCGTCTCCGAAACGATCGCTGAGCCCTACGCGAGCGAGGCAGCCGTGGACGCAGCAGGCCGTGTCCGCGAGGAGGCGGAGAGCGAAGGGGCAGGATATGATGCGCCGTTCGCGGCAGAACGCCCGGCCGGGGATCGCTCCTTGGACCTGCCGGAAGACACCACCGGTGCGCCGGACCAGGACGCCTTGGGACAGGAAGACTCCGCCTCAGAAACCCAACCACCGGATCTCGCCGGCGAGACGCCCCTAGTCGATGCCGCCGCTGAACGCGCGATTATTCTTGAGGCGGACGGCACCGGTCCGGTGGCGGCGCGAGACCATTCGGAAACGGCTTTTGCCGGCAAGGGCGACGTGCCAGCGAGCCCTGCCACGCCGGAGACTGCCGAGCCCATTGGCACGGAAGGCGAAGAAGGCGAAGAAGCCGAGGAAGGCGAGGACGAAGCGGCCGAGATCGAACAGCTCGGCGGCGACGCTATGGAAGAGATGCCGGCTCGCCCGCATCGCCAGCGCAGGCAATATAAAATCCAGGAGGTCATCAAACGCCGCCAAGTTCTTCTCGTGCAAGTTGTCAAGGAGGAGCGCGGCAACAAAGGGGCGGCGCTGACAACCTATTTGTCGCTTGCCGGGCGCTATTCGGTTTTGATGCCGAATACCGCGCGGGGCGGCGGCATCTCTCGCAAGATCACCGATTTGTCGGACCGCCAGCGGCTCAAACTTATCGCTCAAGAACTCGAAGTTCCGGAAGGCATGGGCGTGATTGTCCGCACCGCTGGCGCCGCACGCACAAAGGCCGAAGTCAAGCGCGACTTCGAATATCTGCTGCGCATGTGGGAAACGGTGCGCGAAACCACGTTGCAATCGAGCGCCCCGACGCTCGTTTACGAAGAAGGTTCCCTGATCAAGCGGTCGATCCGTGACCTTTATAATAAGGACATCGACGAGATCGTGGTCGCGGGAGAAGATGCCTATCACGAGGCCAAGGAATTCATGCGCTTGCTGATGCCGAGCCATGCCAAGATGGTTCAGCCGTATCGCGATCCGCAGCCGATGTTCGCAAAATCCGGTGCCGAAGCGCAGCTAGACGCCATGTTCTCGAACCAGGTCACCTTGAGGTCGGGCGGTTATGTCGTCATCAATCAAACCGAGGCCTTGGTTGCAATCGACGTCAACTCAGGGCGCTCCACGCGCGAACATAATATCGAGGACACCGCGCTGCGGACCAATCTCGAAGCCGCCGACGAGATCAGCCGCCAATTGCGTCTGCGCGATCTTGCCGGTCTCATCGTCATCGATTTCATCGACATGGAGGAGAATCGCAACAATCGCGCCATCGAGCGCCGCCTGAAGGACGCCCTCAAGAACGACCGGGCCCGCATTCAAATTGGCCGGCTGTCGCATTTCGGTCTTTTGGAGATGTCCCGTCAGCGCATGCGCACCGGAGTGATCGAGGGCTCGACCGTAGTCTGTCCGCATTGCGCGGGCGCGGGGACGATGCGCTCGACGGCGTCGATCGCCCTGCATGTCCTGCGAATTCTGGAAGATGCTCTTATCAAGAATTCGAGTTTTGACCTCATCGTCAAAACAAGGACGGCCGTCGCGCTTTATATCCTCAATCAGAAACGTGCGCATTTGCGCGATTTGGAAAAGCGGTTTGGCGCGTCGTTGATTATCGCCGCCGACGACAGTTTGACTGGGACGAATTATTACACGCTGGAACGCGGCGAGCCCGCGACGGGGGCGAAAGAGATTCTAGCTTTTGCCCCGGAAGAAGCACCGCACGCAGCGATGGCCGATCGTCTCTTCGATGAACCGGCCGCTGCCGAAGAGGGTCTGCCGGATGCGGGTCCACCGGAAGAGATGAGGAATGGCCCCGTTGAACCCAGCGCTAGCGAAAACGAAGCCGATGGCAGACAACGGCGCAGACGCAGACGCAGACGTGGCCGTGGCGGCGACCGCGAAGGCTCCGGAATAGCCGCAAACGCGCCGCAGCCGCCGGACGATGCGCTCGCAGCCATGGCCCAAATCGGTGGACTGCGGCCAAGCCCGGCCCTTGAAAGCGAAGCCGAAGCCGAAACCGGTGAGGCGCCTTTCCCCGGCAATGATGAAACCGAGACAAGTCATCAAGACACGCGCGGGCGTTCCCGCCGTGGCGGGCGTGCCCCCCGCGAAGCTTCCGGACACCTCGTGGCCGAGCCTACCGATGCCGCCGAGCTTGAATTCAAGCCTGAAGCCGACGCCTTGGGCGGCGATATGGGCGAAAACGGCGCCGGAAAGGCGCGCCGCGGCCGCCGGGCGCCGCCGCGTCCGCCCCGTGCTCGCCGTGGCCGCGAGGCCGCCGCGCCGAATGTTACAGCGGATTTCGTCGCGGATGATCGGCCGCTTCAAGCGCAGGCGGTCGCGCCGCACGGAGATGAAGGCGGACGTTCGCCTGGGAGTGCGAATGCCGGTGCGCCGGAGCCTCCCCAACCCACGCCACCGGACGTTGCGGACGAACTTCCGTCGCGATTGGAGGAGCCCCCGCAGACGGGTGCCCTCGATCCAGCCCGCCCAAAACGTTCCGGCTGGTGGCAACGCGCGCGCGCAAGCTTACGCGGGTAAAGCATGATTCCAAAAAGGTACAGACTATTTGGATAAGGTCATGCCGAAAGAGAGCGCTCATGAGCGGTTCAACTTGAAGCGATCATGGTCTCGAGCATGATTGTTAAATCAATACCGACGACATTGACATTTTGCGCAATAGCCGTTTCCGGGCGGCCGCTTTCGTTAGTCCCGGCGGAGTTCCGATGAGCGGCTGTGGCCCTAACATGATCGAAACCCCGGCGACTGAATTGCAATCCGACGCCGAAGCGCTTCGCCACAAGCAAAAAATGGAAAAGCGCAAGGCCGCGCAGGACGCCGAGGTAGCCTCCAAGACGATAACCCAAAAAGGCCTCCTCATCGTCCATACCGGCAAGGGCAAGGGCAAATCGACGGCGGCTTTCGGGCTCTTGCTGCGCGCGCTCGGCCATGAGTGGCCTTGCGGTGTCGTGCAATTCGTCAAGGGCGCCTGGGATACCGGCGAACGCAGGGCGCTCGCACGGTTCTCCGATCTCGTTGCCTGGCACACGATGGGCGAGGGGTTTACTTGGGAGACTTAAGATCGCGCCCGTGACATGGAAGCCGCAGCAGCAGCCTGGGCGAAGGCGAAAGAGCTGATCGCGAATCCTGAGATAAAACTTCTCGTCCTCGACGAATTGAATATCGCGCTGCGCTACGATTACCTCCCCGTGGCCGAGGTTGCTGCGACGCTGCGATCGCGCAGGCCTGGCCTCCATATTGTCGTCACCGGCCGCAATGCGAAGCCCGAACTGCTGGAGGCCGCCGATCTCGTGACCGAGATGAGCCTTGTGAAGCACCACTTCGCCGCGGGTGTAAAGGCCCAAGAAGGAATTGAATTCTGAGCATGCAGCGGCGGGCCAAAACCTTGATGCTACAAGGCACGGGTTCCGGCGTTGGCAAGTCGCTGATTGTCGCGGGGCTCTGCCGCGCCTACCGCCACCGCGGGCTAAATGTACGCCCTTTCAAGCCGCAAAACATGTCGAACAACGCCGCGGTGACGCCGGAAGGTGGCGAAATCGGCCGCGCCCAGGCGACGCAGGCAAGAGCGTGTGGCGTCGCGCCGAGCATTCACATGAACCCTGTCCTCTTGAAGCCACACAGCGAGCACGGCGCGCAGATCGTTCTACGCGGGCAGGTTATGGGCACGGCAAACGCGCAGGAATACCAAGACCTGAAACCAAAACTTCTGCCGGCCGTGCTCGACAGTTTCGCGGTGCTTTGTGAAGACGCTGATCTCGTCCTCGCCGAAGGCGCGGGAAGCGCTGCGGAAATCAATCTGCGCACAAACGACATCGCCAATATGGGTTTTGCCCGCGCCGCGCAAGTTCCGGTGATATTGGCGGGCGACATCGATCGCGGTGGCGTCATCGCCCAGATTGTAGGCACCAAAGCGGTTCTCGATCTGGCCGACGCCCAAATGATCGAAGGCTTTCTCGTCAACAAGTTTCGCGGCGATCCGGCTCTTTTTGCGAATGGCATTCAAAGTATCGAGGAATTGACCGGATGGCCGGGCCTCGGCCTTATTCCTTTTTGCCCGGAAGCGGCGCGATTGCCGGAAGAGGATTCGCTCGGGCTCGCGACGCCAAGGCCGCGCGGGGGACCAATCGTGATCGCGGTTCCGGTCCTGCCTGGCATCGCCAATTTCGACGATCTCGATCCGTTTTATTTGGAGAGCGAGGTCCGTGTCGTCATGGTCAAAAGCGGCGAGACCTTTCCTCCCGAGGCGGCGCTCGTCATTTTGCCCGGCTCGAAAACGACGATCGCCGGCCTCAAAGCTTTCAGGTACGAGGGCTGGGATATCGATCTTTTCGCGCATCTCCGCCGTGGCGGCCATGTGTTCGGCCTTTGCGGCGGCTATCAGATGCTCGGCAAAATTATCCGCGATCCGGGCGGCGTCGAGGGTTCTCCGGGCGAGGCGCCGGGGCTAGGCCTGCTCGATATTGAAACAGAGCTTGCCGGTGACAAATTGCTTGCCCCGGTGCACGGCGTTGACGCCCAAAACGGTGCGCCTTTCAGCGGCTATGAAATGCATGTTGGCCGCAGCTTTGGGTCCGATTGCGCGCGGCCCGTGGTGCGTTTTTCAGACGGACGCGGCGACGGCGCGGCAACAACCGATGGCCGCGTGAGCGGCTGCTATGTGCACGGGCTTTTCGCCGAGGCCGCGCCGCGAAGCGCGCTTCTCGCCAGCCTTGGCGGCAAAGGGTCCGGCGCCTCTTATGACGAATCTTTGAATAAGGCGCTCGATGCGATCGCCTTACATCTTGAGGCATGCATCGACCTCGACCGGCTCCTCACATTTGCGAGATAACGAACACCCCTAACGTCAAAGCCGCCCAATGGACGCCGCAGGCAATTCGATAAAGCGCGAGCGCGCCCCGAATGTCCTTAGCGGTAGCCTCCTTACCCGATCCAATCCAGGCGTCGTCGATCTTGATTGCACCGTAGACGCGCGGGCCGCCAAGCCGTAAATCTAGCGCGCCGGCGAATGCCGCCTCGGGCCAGCCGGCATTGGGGGAAGGGTGTCCGCGCGCGTCGCGCCTGATGGTGCGCCATGCGGCCCGGGCCGAAGCATTTGGGGCGAACCAAGCTGCGATAACGACCAGACAGGCGGACAAGCGCGCGGGACAAAAATTGACGATATCGTCGAGTTTCGCGGCGGCGAAACCGAACGCCGCATGGCGTTGCGTGCGGTGGCCAACCATGCTGTCCGCGGTGTTGACCGCTTTGTAGCAAGCGCCGCCCGCGAGCCCGCCGAGCGCCAGCCAGAAAGCGGGCGCGACGACAGCGTCGGAAAAATTTTCCGCTAGGCTCTCGATCGCGGCGCGAGCAATGCCCGCCTCGTCAAGCGACTCCACATTGCGCCCGGCGATTTTTGCCACGGCCTCCCGCCCCGCCGCGAGCCCGGCGGAAAGAGACTCGGCAACGGCGAGGACATGCGCGTCGAGGCTGCGTTGCGCGACAAAACTCGAAGCGATAAACGCGGCGAGCACTAAGCTCGCCGGTCGCGGAAGCTCCAAGCTCTCGAGCCCGAGGCTGAAAAGGTAGGCGCCGCCGCCGGCCATCGATAAAAGTAAGAGGAGCGCGATAAAACCCAGGGCGCGGCGCGTGGAAAAGGAGCGATCTTCATGATTTAACTTACCGTCGGCGAGCGCGATCAGGCGGCCAATCCAGGTGACCGGATGACCGATCGCACGAAACAAGCCTTGCGGATAGCCAAGGCAGGCTTCCAAGGCGACGGCGAGCGCCGCGAGCGTCAAAGTTGCGGCCAAATCCATGCGTGAGGCGTCCTGTCCCGAGTTGCTGGAGTTGCTCGCGGCGGAGCATGGCGGCAATCTTCTTGCCGCGCGGCGGGCCTACCCGCAAGCTCCAGAGCCCTGGCTCGATCTCTCGACCGGCATCAACCCTTACGCCTATCCTTTCGCCTATCCGCCGATGGAGTGTTTTACGCGGCTGCCGCAACCTGCAGAGCTTCGCGCGCTCGAAGCGGCGGCGGCGAAGGCTTATGGCGCCCCGGCGACGGCAGAAGTTGTCGCCGCGCCGGGCACCCAGGCGATCATAAATTGGCTTCCCCAACTTGTGCCAGCGCGGCGGGTTGGAATTTTGGGGGTTACCTATTGGGAGCACGCGCGGAGCTGGGCCGCCAGCGGCGCAAACCTGACCATCACCGAAGACCTCTCGGGTCTCGAAGACAAAGATATCGCGATCGTCGTCAACCCTAACAATCCGGATGGAAGGCGTGTCGCGGCGGCGGATCTGCACGCGCTGGCGGCGATTCTCGGCAAACACGGCGGCTTGCTGATAATCGACGAAGCATTTGTGGACTTTCTTGAGCCCGGCGCCAGCGTCATCCCGGACATTGCCGGAACCAGCGTTGTCGTGTTGCGTTCGTTCGGCAAGACCTATGGCCTGCCGGGGCTTCGCCTCGGGTTCGCGATAGCGCCGAAAACGGTGGCACAAATACTTCGCGCCGCGCTAAGTCCTTGGCCGGTCTCCGGCGCGGCCATCGCCTTGGGCATCAAAGCCTTGAAGGACGCGCATTGGCTCGGCGCCACACGGGCATGTTTGGCTATCGACGCAAATGCCCTCGACAAAATATTGGCTGTTGCCGGTTTCGCTCTGGTTGGCGGCACACCGCTGTTCCGGCTCGTGCAGCACGAAGCCGCGCAATTCTGGTTCGATCGGCTGGCGAACGCTGGGATTCTGGTGCGCCGCTTCGAGGCGCGGCCAGACTGGCTGCGCTTTGGGATCGCAGGCTCGGATGCGAGCAGGGCGCGCCTTTGCACCGCTCTGGAACTTGAAATGCCGCAACTGCATCCGTGATGGCCGTTTGAAACATAAGGTAACCTGCAACTGAGTAAGAGCACGGCGTGACGTGCCTCGCTCAAGGACTTACATTTGACCGCCTGTTGCTTGTGTGCGCTGCAATTTATCGAAACGTTTGACGACACGATCTCGCTTTAGCCGGGAGAGCCTGGCGATCCAAAAGATCCCATCGAGCTGATCGACCTCGTGCTGGAGACAAATGGAAAGCAGACCATCGGCCTCTTCGATCCTTTCCGCACCGGTCAAATCCTGGTAGTTCACCCTGACATGGGCATGCCGTTCGATCTCTTCTGTTACGCCTGGCATCGAGACACTGCCTTCTTCGTACCTGATCACGTCGGCCGAAGCCCAGACGATCTGCGGGTTAACGTAGGTTCGCACTCCATCCGCTGCCGTGAGTTCAATCACGACCAATCGCTTTAAAACACCAATATGCGGGGCGGTGATTCCGATTGCGGGTACCGCATGCAATGTGTCCAAGAGATCGGTAGAAAGCGAGCAAAGAGTCTCGTCAAATACAGCCACGCGCTCGGCGATCGCGCGAAGGCGATGGTCAGGAAATCGCAGGATCGTCTGCACCGTCACGGCATTTTTCCTACATCGAGCCCCTATGGCCATTGCTTCCGGAAGGCATGGTCAGTATTGGTCAAGTTATACCAAAAAACCCAGACGCTATTGACCTCGCTGCGCTCCGCCCGCAAATGAAATTGAATTGCGATGTGGGTGATGATTGCCGGAATAAAGCCATTGCCTGGGAGGAATTGACACTCCTAAATAGGACCCGCATTATGGCACACTTGACAGGAGACTTTTGGTTGCGAGTCGATGAAGGACAAAGTCGTCGCCGTTCTTGAAAGCCGGATGCGCGATCAAATTGCCAGTTTGGTCCGCAAATATGGAGGTACGCCATTTTCGGCGCCGGCACTGGCCGAAATTCCGGATGTCGATCCTACACACCTCCACGAGTTGATCCATGACTGGAAATCCACGCCGCCCGATGTATTCATTTTCCAGACAGGCGTCGGGACACGTGCCCTGTTCGCTGCAACAAATTCGCTAGGGCTAACCGATCTTCTGTTAGGGCTACTGGACTCGGCGCAGGTGGTCGTACGAGGCCCCAAACCGACCACGGCCTTGCGCTCGCGCAAGGTGCGTATCGACCGCGCCGCCAGCGACCCTTTCACGACGCACGAGGTGCTTGCCGTACTGCAAGGGACCCCGCTACGCGGCAAACGCGTTGTGGTGCAGCGTTACGGCGAGACCAATCGTGAATTACAAGCCGCGCTAGAAAACGAAGGCGCGGACGTAATCGAAATCGCAACCTATCGCTGGGGCTTGCCAGAGGACACGGCACCATTGCGACAGCTTATCGGCGCACTTGGTCGCGACGAGATCGATTTAGTGGCCTTCACCAGCGCGTCGCAGGCAAGCAACCTCTTCACCGTTGCTCGGTCTGACGGTAAAGAGGAATCGCTCAAACAATGTCTTGGCCGAACGCTCGTTGCTTCGATCGGTCCTGTATGTAGTGCCGGGCTACGCACATTCGACGTGAGGGTCGATATCGAAGCAAAACCGCCGAAGCTTGGGCCTTTGATAGAGGCAATCAATGAGGCGTTGTCCGATGGGCGTGCATTGGGCTAGTCATAACACTCACGCTTAGCGCCGTGCGCTGACGTTTAGCACAGAGCTCGAAACCAGAGCGCCAAGGGGATCCAACTGTCCTGAAATAGGGTTCCCCGGTGATGCAAGCTTGCTCCGTCAGCGCCCGCCAACCAAAGAGCGCGATCTCTGCCTCAGCATTAATTGCCGCCGCAAGCCGGACAGACAAAACCGTCAGGCAACCGAAGCGCCAACAGCTATTGCCGCAGGCCTATTCCGCGGAAAAGCGCTCTTCCAATTCTAGAAGCGTCCTCGGGGTTTCCTTCACACTCCACATCACAATGGTTTGCCGTTGGTTGAGAAGTGCCAGGACAGGGCCGACCGGGAGTCGCGCGGTACTTGCGGTTATATTTGAATTATATATAACGTAGTACAATTAGCTGGCTGGCACTATATAAGGCTTGGAATTGGCACCTCATACAAGCGGCATGGGTTTGATGATCGAGGCCACGCGGCGCGCACTCAGTTCGCTGCTGTTCGGCGTGGCGATCGGGGCCTTGGTATTTACGCGAAGCGCATTTAGCGAGGAAATCGCCGCCGCGCCAATTGTCTTCGCCGCCGCCAGCTTGAAGACTGCTCTCGATGTTGTGGCTGCCGCTTGGGAAGCCGATACCGGCAAGATGGTGTCGGTTGGTTACGCATCCTCCGCCGTCCTTGCGAGACAAATCGAGCAGGGCGCCCCGGCGGACATATTTATTTCCGCCGATCTGAAATGGATGAATTACCTCGAAACGTTGCAGTTGGTCCGCGCCGGAACGCGCAAGACTTTGTTTGGCAATAAGCTTGTCCTCATCGAATTTAGCGACGTGGATAACAAACTTTTGATCACCAACGGTTTCGATCTCGCTGGCGCCGCGGGCGACGGCAAAATCGCGGTATGCATGATCGACTCGTGTCCAGCCGGACTCTACGCCAAGGAAGCACTCGAATCGCTGGGGGTTTTTACGAACGTCGAACCAAAACTCGCGCAGGTGGACAATGTCCGTGGTGCCCTAACTCTTGTTTCGCGAGGCGAGGCCAATTTCGGCATCGTCTACGCGACCGACGCAAGGGCCGATCCCAAGGTGAAAGTGGTTGGGACGTTTCCGGCTTCGAGCCATAGCCCGATCGTCTATCCCGTTGCGCTCATGGCGGCTTCCGCAAATCCTAACGCGCCATTTTTCCTTGCTTATTTGACGTCGCAGGCGGCGGCCAAGATATTTGTGGAACAGGGTTTCGAAGTCCTTTCGAAGTGATCTACGCCGCGTTCGAAATCGGTCTCGTTGACAATTAGGATAAAAATGTTTTATCGCTTTTCATAGGGCCGTGGAACTGTTTCCCGGGTCGGGCGTTATCCGTGGGAGGCGTGCCGGCGCCATCGCGCGGGCAGTATTTTTAAGAGTTTCGCAGCCAACTGGGCTCCCGGGGCACACCTGAGGAGTAAGAAGGTGGCCGCAGCTTGGCTATACACAAGCGCCGGACACCATCTGGAATGCAAAAGGCTCTTTTTAGAGTCCAAATTGTTTCCTTGGTTTTTTCTCAGAACGAAATAAAGTTGACCTGAGTTTGCTGCATGCTTTGGTATCATTGGCATGCCCGAGCAGGATGAGAATTGTATTGTTTACATTGTTTAGAGTGACGTTCATAAGAAATTTTCTAAGCAATTGAGCATCTGCAAAACTTAAATTATGCGCAATATTGCAGAGCAACATGAGATATTTATGTTGACGTCATCATGGTGTTAGAATAATAATCTAGACTGGATGGCATCGTGACGTAGCGCTTCAGATTGGCTTTTCACAGCTCAAAGACCGTCACGGCGCGCAATTCGAGGGTGGTTTGAATTACGGTATGAAAATTGCATCGGTCTTAGAGTGCCGCTTTTCGACCGTTTCCAAGCCATTCGGCCTGCTAAGCGAGGGTGCCATGTGTTTGATCGCTGAAATGATTCATTCGTGTTCCCATGAAAAGGTCGCGCATGCCGCTGTCGCGTCGATGGGTTCAGGTTTCGCGGGCAAGGTCGGGATCACCGCGGGCGCAAATGGGTTATCGATCGGCGCCTTCACGGCCCGCGCGGTTCGCGAATTCGAGAAGATCGGTGGGGAACAAGAAAAACAAGCTCTCCGGGCAGTCATGGAGGGCGCAGATCAGCCAATCTTGATTGGCCTTCAGCATATCCTGCGTCCGGTTATCGAATAAGTGTTGGCCACGTGGGTGGCCACGTCTTCGAAGAACGCGCTTTCGGGAAGGCACGGCCTTCCCCGAGGTTTTCGCAAGAAAATCCGTAGAGTGGCGACTGGTCCAACAGGTCCGGCCGCCGAGAAAACTTTGCGCGTAATTTTGTTTGAACCGTGCTCTTGGCTTCAAAATGCGGCGTGCCGCGCCCAAGGTCTTGTCCGCTCCGGGGTTTCAGGCCCAAGGCCCGGCTGGTAGAATGTCCCTATGGTAGGCCTTCGGCCTGCTTCGAGTAGCCGGAGCGTGGCAACGTCTTTGATTTCAAAACTGTCGAAGCCGCAGCGCGCGAGCAATTGCAGCTGATCGAACAGAATGTCGCCGGTTGCCCGTAATTCACCCCCAAAACCAAAATTGCTGCGAAGCTGATGCGCGAGCGAATAGCCGCGTCCATCGGTGAATTTTGGAAAAGCGATCGCAATGAGCGCGAAGCGGGCGAGGTCTGGCGCAATTGTCCGGATGTCCTGCCCCGGTTCAAAAAGCAGGCCAAGCGGGATATTGCTTCGCACATCCCCGCTGCGTTCCTGCCATTGCGCCAGCGTCAGTAGGACGTTGCCGCCGGACGGCAGATCTTCTTCTGACGCCAATTTGCGCCAGTCATCGGGGGCGAAACCATCGCCTTTAAATATCGGCATTCTCAGATGTCCAAACCGGCGTAGAGCGGCAGCGTATGAAGCCCGCATTCGACTTTATCGCTCCCGCGCCAGCGCCCCGCGCGCGGGTCCTCGCCAGGCCGCACCGGCGAGGTGCAAGGGATGCACCCGATCGAAAAATAGTTTTTGGCGACGAGCGGGTGGCGCGGCAAATCGAAGGCGTCGAGATAGGCTCGAATTTTAACGGCCGACCAGTGCACGAGCGGATTGATTTTTATGCGGCCACCTTCGGACTCGAATAAAACCAGGGCTCCGCGCGTGTGCGCCTGAAACCGCTTGCGGCCGGAGATCCAGGCATCATAGCCTTCGAGCGCTTCCCCCAGCGGCAGGACTTTGCGGATTTCGCAACAGCGGCCGGGATTGCTCGCCCAAAGGAAGTTTTCCGGATCTTCTGTCGCAAGCCGCGTGGACTTTGGTCCGATGGTGATGATATTTGATAGGCCCAGATGGGCCACGAGTTCGTCGCGATAGGCCAGCGTCTCGGCGAACAAAACCCTTGTGTCGATAAACAACACCGGCGTGGTCTTGTCGATTTGCGCCACCATGTGGAGCAGCACGGCGGAATCCGCGCCGAAACTCGAGACAAGCGCGATGCGGCCAGGAAACAGATCCTCGATCGCACGGCGCATAATTTCTTGCGTGTCCAGGTCGGCGAATTGGGCGCCGAGCCGGGCGGCCCACTCCTCCGTGCCGGCGACGAGGGTGTCGTCCTCATACGCGGCCATAAAGTGCCTCCTTGAACGGCTCCATTCCGATCCGCCGGTAGGCCGCGAGAAAATCTTCCGCCGGGCCGTCACGGAATTTCAAATAGGTATCGACGACCGTCTCGACCGCGCCGACGATCTCGTCCGAAGAGAAGCTCCGCCCGGTGATCGCGCCGACGGCACATGTCTCGTCGGCGGCGCCGCCAAGCGTGATTTGATAGGCCTCCGCCCCGGATTTCTCGAGACCCAGAATACCAATATTACCGATATGATGATGCCCGCAGGCATTGATGCACCCAGAAATATTGATCTTGAGCTCCCCAATTTCCCGCGCCCGCGCGCCACTGCCAAACCGCTCGGAAATCCGCTGCGCTATGGGGATGGAGCGGGCGGTTGCCAGGCCGCAGTAATCGAGCCCAGGGCAGGCAATAATGTCGGTCACAAGGCCAGTATTGGCGGTAGCGAGGCCCTCCACCGCAAGCCGGTCGAACACCTCCGGCAAATCGTCGAGCGCGACATGCGGCAGAACGAGGTTCTGTTCATGCGCGACGCGGATCTCGTCGGCTGAAAATGCTTCGGCAAGACCGGCGATTGTTTCCATGGATTCCGCGCTGGCGTCACCTGGAATTCCACCGATGGGTTTTAGGGAGATCGTGACGATCGCATAGCCCGGCGTCTTATGCGCCACCACATTTTGCGAAACGAAACGGGCAAACGCTGGATCGCTTGCCTTTCGCCGCTCTAGCTTAATGGAATAGGGCGCCCGCGCGGGCAAGTCCGGCGGCGCGAAATAGGCGCGGATTCGATCGATTTCTTGCTGCGGCAGAACGAGTGCGTCATCGCGATGACCGGCGAATTCAGCCTCGACCTCTGCGCGAATGGTGTCCGCGCCTTTCTCGTGGAGGAGAATTTTTATCCGCGCCTTGAATTTATTGTCTCGCCGTCCTTCGAGATTATAGATCCGGAGGATGGCATTGGTGTAAGCGAGGAGATCTGCCTTCGGCAGGAAGTCGCGAACTTTGTGGGCGACCAAGGGAGTGCGCCCGAGGCCGCCGCCGACGTAGACGGCAAAGCCCACCTCGCCTTCGGCATTCTTGACTATCTGATAGCCGATGTCGTGCACTCTTATAGCAGCGCGATCCCTGGCGGCGCCATTGACTGCGATCTTAAATTTACGCGGCAGATAGGAATATTCCGGATGCAGCGACGACCATTGCCGCAGAATTTCGGCGTAGGGGCGGGGATCCTCGATTTCGTCGGCGCAAGCGCCGGCAAATTGATCGGCCGTGACATTGCGGATGCAATTGCCCGAGGTTTGGATCGCGTGCATCTCGACCTCGGCAAGCTCATTCAGAATATCGGGGCAATCCTTGAGGGCCGGCCAGTTAAACTGAATGTTCTGCCGCGTCGTGAAATGACCGTAACCCTTGTCGTAGCGCCGAGCGATTGATGCGAGCTTCCGCAATTGCCGCGGCGATAAGGTGCCATATGGGATGGCGATGCGAAGCATATAGGCGTGCAATTGCAGATAGACGCCATTCATTAGGCGCAGCGGCCGAAACTGCTCCTCGTCCAATTCCCCAGAAAGGCGGCGCGCGACCTGGTCGCGAAATTGCGCCACCCGCGCAGCGACAAAGTTTTTGTCGAATTCATCGTAACGATACATGCCGACTTTGCTCCGCTCGAGGTGAATACCCTGAGCATTTCATACCGAAACGCGGTTGCACGCTCTGTGCTGCTTCATCGCGCGTTCTCCTCCGGAAAGGCCGCCGCAACCAGAAGTTCATGCTCTCGCGGATCATGCGCTCGTGTGTCCGCCAATCGCGGTATTTGCGAAACCGCAATCGCGGCTTGCTTGGCCGTATTTTCTAGCGGCAGCGCACGCGGCAAGAAATCGATTGTCGGACCGAGCGCGCGAATTGCCTCGCGTAATGTTACGGCGCGCAGCCCGCCGGCATCCTCGACGACCTCGACCACGACAGGTTCGACGACGAGATTACGCTTCACGTCATTCTGGGCAATGAGGAGTCCTGCCTCCACCTCCGCCTCGGATGCAATTATTTTGGCTTCGCGAAGCCGCTCGGACCAGGAACCGTCGCGACCGGCATAGACGACGAGTCCATCGGCGAGGCGATTAGCGGTAATGACCTTAGGCATGACTTAAAACTCGCGGAACGCCGGGTTCGTTCCGTATATAATCCAATTAACAGCGTTTGGCGAGGGTTTATTATAAAATACAAAATTATAATGTATAAATTTTGCGCAAGGGCGCCCGAGGCGCGATGTGCGCCTATCATTTCTAAGATAAGGGTTTTTCGGCTCTCAGCCGCCCGATCTCGTTTCACCTTGCGGCGTAGCCGCAGGTGAGGCACGGTCGATCATGTTGAAGCGCGCCTTCTGCTCGTCGGTCAACAAATCGTAGAAATCGGCTAGCGCCGGCTTCACAGTATTGACTGCGTCGGCAAGGGCATCAAGCCGTTTGGCCACCGCATCAAGTCGCCCCGTCAATGTCTCCACTACGTCGGCCGGGCAGGAGGCGTCGAGGTCCTCGGCAGCCTTGGCCGAGGCCGATTTGAGAGTTCCGAAGGCGGCCTTTTGCTGGTCTGTCGGCTTGATCAACTCTTCGATGCGCTGCACCGGCAATTGTGTGAAGTTCGAGGTCTGCTGCTTGCACAGACCGCCGAGATCGCTCGCAGGCAATTCGTCGCGGGCAATTCTGGCTCGCCGGTACTTACTCTGCGCGCCGATGGCCGCGAATCGATCTTTTTGCTCCTCGTCCAAGGAATTGTAGAGCGTCGCGAGTGGCGGGCGTACAATCTGCACCGCCTTGCTCATCACCTGGATTCGTTTCAGGACGGCTTCGAGCCGCGCACTCGGCGTGAGCGGGACTTCAGCCGGGCACGAAGTCTGCAAGATGTTATCGGCCTGTGCGGACGCCGCGCTGAGATCGTTCAGCATTGCGATCTGCGCGTCGGTAGGCCGGATCGCCTGCCTGATCTGGTCAATCGGCAAGCTCACTTCGCCGGGCGCAAGGCCACCGCAGGTTTGGGCACCGATGGAGCGGGCCTCAACATTGGCACGCGCCATCGAACGGGCCGCATAAAGCCGATGATGGTGACGATAATGGCGGCCCTCATGGTAGCCGTAAGAGGCGTTGCCGTCGGCATAAGGGGTATTGCCGTAGATGTCGAAAGGACTGTTTTCCGCGTAATTATAAGGATTGTTGGCGTAATAGGGCGAGAACACGGGCCCCGGCCAGAAGATACTGGTCAGCAACAAGTCTGACCCGTAGGCGAAGAACGGGTCATAAAGGGCATAGGGCCAGAGCGCGAAAGTCAGCGCGTCGCCGAAGAAGAAGGGCCAGAAGACCGGGCCGGCCCAATAGCCCCATCGGCTCCCCCAATCGTTCCAGCCGGCGCCCCAGTAATTATTGCCCCAAGCATTCCATCCCGCCATGCTGCCGAAGGCGTTGCGATTGAACCCGTGACGGTCGAAACCGTGGACGCCGTGGAATCGGTCAAATCCGCGGCCGCCGACCCCATTATGGGCGAAGACATTTCCGCCGCCGAACCGGTGCGCTGCGAAGTTTGCATGCCCGAAATGGCCGCTGCCGAAATGCCGTCCCCCGAAATGGCCATGCGCGAAATGTCTGCCGCCGAAGTGCCCGCCGAAATGCCGTCCCCCGAAATGGCCGTGCGCAAAATGCCGGCCGCCAAAATAACCACCATGGAAGCCGCCAAAATGACCGAATCCTCCGAAGTGACCGCCACCAAAATGCATCCCTCCAAAGTGACCTCCGCCAAAGTGACCGCCGCCGCCGAACCCACCGTGGCCAAAGGCAGAGGCTTCGCTTATCGCGCCAGGCACCACGCCCGGCGCGAACGAAATTTCGAGTCCGAACCCAAACGCGACCGCCGCTGCGAGAATTTTTGCCATCCAGCGCGTCATGACGTTCGCCTCCTGCCGCCGTCGAGGGCCTCTGATCTGCGATTTGCGCCAACGCGTAAAAGGTTGCGTGCGTTCCATGAATCTCGAAGAATGGCTTAAGTCTTATTACAGCAAAGGGATCCGTCAACCTAGAGCGGTATCCGAACGGGGTGAATCGCTGAGGGATTCCCGAATTGTTTGAATTCTGATTCATGATTCCTGCCGCGAGGAGGCGGCAGGAATGGCGCTTTCTGATGATCTTCGCAAACGAGTGGTTGAAGCGGTCGTATCGGGCGGGCTGTCGCGCAACGCAGCAGCCCAGCGCTTTGACGTGAGCATAGCCAGTGCGGTGCGCTGGGTGAAGCGCTATGAGACGACGGGAGAAATCTCGCCTGAGCCTTCGGGCGGCGACCGCCGTTCCGGCCGGATCGAGGCGCAGCGCGACTATCTTCTGGGTCTGATCCGGCGCAGACCGGACATCACGCTCTTGGAAATCCAAGAGCGGCTGATCGCGAATTGCGGCGAGCGTTTCGCGGTTTCCGTGCTTTGGCGCTTCTTCGATCGCCACAACATCACATTCAAAAAAAGACCGCGCACGCCGAGGAGCAGCAGCGCCCGGACGTTTTGAAGCAACGCCGGCAATGGTTCGCGAGCAACTCGATCTCGATCCAAGGAAGCTCGTTTTCATCGATGAGACCGGGGCCTCCAGCAATCTGGCGCGCAAGGGTGGACGCTGCCTTCGTGGACGGCGGCTGCGCGTCGGCATTCCGCATGGTCATTACAAGACGATCACGCTCATCGCAGGCTTGCGCCTTTCCGGACTTGCGGCGACGAAGGTTTTCGACCGGCCGATCAACGCCGCCTTGTTCGAGGAATGGATGGAAAAATGCCTGGTTCCCACGCTGGCCCCCGGCGATATTGTCGTCATGGACAATCTGCCCGCCCACAAAGGGCCGCGGGTCGAGGAGCTGATAAAAGACGCCGGTGCCGACTTGCGCTATCTGCCGCCCTACAGCCCGGACATGAACCCTATCGAAAAAGCCTATTCAAAGCTGAAGGCCTACTTACGCAAAATCGCCGAGCGTACCATCCCCGGCTTGATGAGCGCGCTTGAAGCCTGCGCCGATATCTTCAAGCCTACCGAATGCCAAAACTACTTCTCAGCCTGTGGATATGATACAGAGTGATCGGAGTCCGCTCTAACGCGCGCGACTTTCAACCTGGAAAAGACCATATCGGGTCAGTGGCCAATCGCTGTATCGTCTCATTTCGGCACAGTTCGATAGTAGGCTGGCGAGCTTGGGCTTATGCGCGCGATATCATCGCCGCCAGGGCAATCCTTGCAACCGGTCTCCCCATTCCCGGACAGTCCGGAACGGTCAGCGGCGGGGGACTGATCACCGAACCTATTCGAAACCAGCGCGCGTCGGGAGACCACACTAACTGCCGTCAGGGCCCGCTGACGATCAGATTGCCGTTCATTCCGGCTTCCCGGTGGCCTGGCAGATCGCACATGAACTCGTACTCGCCGGGCTTATCGAAAATAAACGTCTTGCGATTCACCTGTCCCCTTCTTGCTATCAGGTGAAAACCAAATGCCGGCACGTCGATTCCATGCTCAGTCTCAGCCTGACTATTATCGAGAACTAACGTAACTGAGCGCCCGGTACTGACGCGGACTGTTGCGGGAACAAATTTGAATTCCGTCGAGGCAACCCAGACTTCACCGGCTATTGAACCTGGCGCCTCTGGCCGCACGACATATACTTCGGCTTGTGTCCAAGTGACGGCGGCAGCGCCGCTCGCCACGACCACACCCAAAGTCATTGCCCAGCGACCCCAGAACATTTTGGGGGGTCTATCCGGCATAGCGTATCCTCCCGTGCTCCATTACTTCCCAGCTCAGTTCTTCCAAGCTCACGTTTACCGCTGCACCCGCTTCCCGAATCGGGACCCGGCTCTCCTGCGGCGGCGGGTTCCCCTTGAAGACGAAGCGCCGGCGGGCCTCATGATAGCCGAGGTCTGGCCCGAAGAAATTGACCCGCATCTGTTCAAGCTCCTCGGCGCGATAGGCCGCGAGTGGCTTGACGGATTCGTCGTGGAAACGCCTCTCGTCCTTCTGCCGAAGCACCAAGTGGAATTCCGGATTTGCGGCAAGCCGCCTCGCCCGTTCCCCCAGTTCGGCCTCGAACGCCGTGGTATCCTCGCCGAAGGCGTCGTCGAGAAATCCTATTCTCAGCGCTTCCCGCGTGCCAATTGGCTTGCACGATAGAGTCAGTTCCAGCGCCCGCTTCTGCCCTACGCGCCGCGGCAGGGTATAGGTCCAATATTCCGATCCGTAGAGATCGCCCATGCTCCTGTAGTGGGGGTTGAGGACGACCCCGGAGCGCGCATAGACGTGGTCCGCCGCGAGCGCCAGCATCGCACCGCCTGCTCCGGCATTGCCGCGCAACCCCGCGATGACGAGATGCGACATAGTTGTGAGGATCTCAAAAACCAAATCGTCGATCGCATTGATATTCCGCCAAGATTCCATGGCCGGATCGGCGCTTGCTTCGATCGTATTGAGATCTATGCCGTTCGACCAGAAATCGGCGCCACCCTGCAGCACGATGACCTTTGTCGGGCGCGAGCGGGCGTGGAGAAACGCGTCGCGGAGCCGGGTGCACTGGGACGTGCTCATCGCGCCATTGTAGAAATCGAACGAGAGGGTGCCAACGTCACCTTCTTCGGTATAGACGATCTCGCGAAACGTGCGATGACCAGCCGGCGCATCGGCCGGCAGTGGTGCTTCGGGCACGCCGCGCAGCAGCGGTCCCAGGACCTGCGCCGCCGGCAGCTTGATCCCGGCGATTCGGTACGGCTCGGCATCGCGGAACTCATAGCCGGTGTCCGCCTGGGCGAAGCAATTCAACTCATGGGCCTCGGCCTTGACCTTCAGACGGGAAATCCAGACGGCGCCATCGATTGTACCGATGCAGATCGCGCCATCGCGCTTGGCCAGAACCCGGCCGGCTGGACCATTGAGGCGCTCCTCCTCATGCACCCCATAGAGGAAGCAAGTTTTGCCGAGCACCATGCCGAGCACGCCGGGTGCGCTGTCCGCCGCGCGGATTTTTCGTACGATGTTCGCCGTATTGTCGCGCATCCAGTCGACGGCGCGGTCGGCCTGCCGCATTGGTGGGCGCAGACGGCCGCGCAAAGCGGGCGATCCTTGGGACGCCGCATCAGACAGCTTTTGCGGCTGCCAAGAGCCGGATCGGAACTCCCCCGATTCGACCCGGTCGACGGCTTCGAGAACGCCTTGCACTGCAGCTTCGGTGACCTGACCACGATAGAGGCTGCTCTTCGCCGGAGGATCGGCCGCTAGTGCAAACTCATGCGAGGCCCAGATCGGGCCCGCATCAAATTCGGCCGCTGACTCGAGGATCGTTACGCCCCAGCTCTCCTCCTGGTCGGCGATCGCCCAGTCGAGCGAGGAAGGGCCACGGTCGCCCTTGATGCCGGGATGCACGATCAGACAGAGATGGCGTGACCAGACCTCCTTTGGAATGGCGATTTTCAGCATCGGCGCAATGATCAGATCTGGCGACTCGCGGGAAACTGCGGCGATCATGGTCTCACCCGCCGCCGCGACGCAGACGCGGATGTGGTGGCCGCGCTCGGAAAGCTCGATCCACAGACGCTGGCTGAGACTGTTGTGCGCGGAAGTCAGAAAAAGAATTCGCATGGGTTTTCTCCTTAATTTTTAATTGTTGGCAAGAACCGGAATCGGTACTCCTGCGGGATGAGGAGGGAGTGGCTGCGAAAGGAAAGGCACAAAACCGTTTCCCCCGCGCCCTCTGTTCAGGGGGGAGCGCCGCCACAGCCCAATTTTGGAATTCAGTTAAGCAGAGTCGATCGGAACCGCGCCCGGTAGTCGTGCGGACTTACATCGAAAAGGCGCTGAAAGGTGCGCCGCATGCGCTCGGCATTGCCGAAACCGCATTTCTCGGCGATGGCCTCGACCGGTAACTCACCTTGTGTGAGTTTGGTGCAAGCCGCATCGGCCCGCGCCTGTTCGGCATACGCCGCCGGCGTCATTCCGATCTCGTTGCGAAAGAGTCGCGCGAAATTGCGCGGGCTCATACCCATGCGATCCGCTAGCGCGGGGACGCTGAGATCCTCTCCCGGGTGCGCCATGATCCAACCTTGCAGTTCGCGGACGTCTGGCCGGCCCTTAGCTTCGGGCATCATTAGAAATGCACTGAATTGGGATTGCCCGCCGGGGCGCCGAGGAAAAACCACCATCGTCCGGGCGACGGCAAGAGCAATGTCCCGGCCGCGATCTTCTTCCACTAGGGCCAGCGCCAGGTCGATCCCCGCGGTGATCCCGCCCGAAGTGTAGATATTCCCGTCGCGAGCGATGATAAGGTTGGAATTGAACTCGAATCGAGGGGTATGCTGTCGCGAGGGCCGGTGAAAACAGCCAGTGCGTCGTCACTCGTCGGTGATTTAAGAGACCCGCGGCCGCTAAGATGAACGTGCCGGTACAAACGGACGCCACTCGTCGCGACTTCGGTGCCACCGCACGCACCCATTCAACAAGGGTCGGATCCTTGCATGCCTCCTCGACACCCCCACACCCCCCCCGCAACGACCAAAGTATCAAGGCCGTCCCCTATCTCAGAGAAACTGTGGGTCGCGTTGATCTCAATTCCACATCTTGACCGGACTGGTCCGGGGCTGGCGGCCAAGATAACAAGCTGGTAGACGGGTTCGTCGGTTCTCCCGAACCGTTGCGAACAGAAGTCCGCCCAGGAGAACGCGGCGAAAGGTCCACACACATCGCAGATTTCACAATCCGGGTAGATCAAGAATCCGATCTTGCGGGACCGGGTGATCTCTTGCGATGCCGGACTTGGAACTAGTGTTTTCATGGCGCTATTGTCATCCGTGATGACTTCCGCCACAAGGACAAAAATCCCTCGTTTTCAGACAGCACCTGCGCCAAGATAGCCCGTTTGGTATATAATTTCCGATTGTCCCCTTCAGATGCAAAGCGGCAATTTAAATCTTGCCGCAACGGGACAAGCAGGTCAGCTGTCCTTCAAATAGTCATGCACCACCTCGCCGAGGCCGAGCGTCAGGTCGGTGACGAAATGGCTCGCGGAAACCACGCCGCGCACGGGCAGGCGGGCGACGTCGCACATCGCGTGCTCGAAAAGCTCGATTGCCGCGGGACCAGACCACGCGCCTTTCAGAGTGACCCCCTCGAGATAATACCGCACGAGCTCGCAGATCCTGGGCGTACAATCCACATGCGGGATAATCTTGATCATGAAGCTGGGCTTGGCGAGGCTTTTCAGCAACGGCGCCGGATCGAGCTCATGGTGTTTGTAGCCCATGGTGGCCGCCACGCAGAGCACCGAACCATAGTGCAAGGTGCAGACCAAAGTTTCGCTTTCATGCGTGATTTTCGGGGTGGCGAGTTTTTTGGGAAAGCCCCAGATCTCACGCCCGCCGGCGATCGGCGAATTGTCGTCGAGATACATGGCGTGCACATAGCTGCCCTCTTGCACCGTCCCATCGGCGGCGCGGAAGCGCACGGGAATGACCTGGCCTGTCTCGGTATAATCGCCAAAGCCCGTGGAATCAGGCATCCGGATGAACTCGTAGTTGACCGTGTCGCCCGCCACCTCGAGGGGTTCCGGGACCACTTCGCGTAAGGCGTCGGGGTCCGAGCGGTAGGTGATCACCACGAATTCGCGGTTGTAGAATTTGTACGGCCCGCGCGGGTAGGCTGGGTCGGTGAGCGGCATCGCGAACGCAGTTTTGGCGACATCGGCAAGCTTCATCGGTGGTCTCCACATCAAGTGTCGGCGGGTACGACCTGGTGCACCGCCTATTCCCTACCGTCTCGCGCGAGGTCGAATGTGAAAACGCCATCGAGATTTTCGGGGCGTTTCAAGACTTCCGGATGACGCAAGGTGCGCACCGCGTCGTTGTAGCCAGACTCCCAATGCTCGTCCATTGTTCCCCTCGAAAATTCATAGTCTTTCGAGGTGCCCTCGTAATCGCGCGAGTGATAGATAAGGTTGATGATGTTGTAGACTTTTTCGTCCGCCTCGCTGGCGAGGAGATTGGTCTCCGGCAATTGCCGCAACTCGTCGGGAAGCCGTTGAAGGAGGTGGTGCGTCGCACGGCGCAGCAGTTGCAATTTTTTGAAATCATCGGTTGCCGCCCGCGTGCGGCTGGAGAAGCGGATTTCCTTCTGGCGCAATTCGCCTTCGATCAGAGTGCTCGGCAGGCGCCCTCTCGCGTTCCAAAGATCGATCTGAAAGGCCAGCGTATCTTGGCGCGGCGTGCCCGAGAGGACCCACTGCAGCGGCGTGTTGGAAACAAGGCCGCCGTCCCAATAATGCTCACCCTGGATTTCGGTGGCAGGCAAGCCGGGGGGCAAGGAGCCGCTCGCCATGACATGTTCCGGACAAATCTCATGCGAGGTGTTGTCGAAATAGACGAAGTTGCCGGTACGCACGTTCACCGCACCGACGCTGAAACGGGTCATGCCTTTATTGATGAGGTCGAAGTCCACCAGGCGTTCGAGTGTCGCTTTCAAAGGGGAAACGTCGTAGTAGCTCAGCGAATTGGCATCTCCGTGTATCAATGGCATGGGCGACGGGACCCGCGGCGAAAAGAAGCCTGGCGCGCCGCAAAACAGGTTACCCATTGCGCGCAGCTCATTGACCCATTTGTGAGCCCATTCCTGTTTGAACTCCGCCGACCGCACGTAGGTAAAGACTGGAAAGGGAGCGGCGCTGACAGTTTCCCAGAATTCCCGCAGACGGGCGACGCGCCTCTCCGGCGGATTGCCGGCAACCAGTGCCGCATTGACGGCGCCAATCGAAATGCCCGCGACCCAGTCGGGATGCAGATCGGCCTCCGCAAGAGCCTGGTAGACCCCGGCCTGATAGGCACCAAGGGCTCCGCCGCCCTGCAGGACGAGGGCAATGCGTTCGAATGGTGGCCGTCGATTGATCCGATGCGTTTTGAGTTTGGTCGCGCGCGGACCCGAAATGTCCGATGAAGTCATCAGAGTAATCCCTGGCAAATGTCCGGTTCCATGCCTTGCTCCTCCGTCTCGTTCCTGGCCCGCCTGTGCATCGCCGTACCCCAAACGGGCTCAACTCACCCTGGCCGTTTCGCGGATTGTCCGGGCGCGTCCGCCTCGCGGCGCTTGTCCTTGCGTTCCTCGTCCGCTGCCACGTGGTACTTTCGTCTGATCTCGGCGAGATCAACGGTTGGCTTGGGAAACGCCATGCCAAGCTCTTCCATCGTGTCTGCGACAATCCGCGATACCGCCAAATTGCGAAACCATTTGTGGTTGGCCGGGATCACATACCACGGCGCATGCCGCGTGCTGGTCGCGGCGAGGGTATCCTCGAATGCTTCTATGTAATCGTCCCAAAAAACGCGCTCGGCATAATCGGATTCGGCAATTTTCCAATTGCGCGCTGGATCGTCAAGCCGCTGCGCGAACCGCGCGAGCTGCTCCTCCTTGCTGATATGAAGGAAGAATTTCAAAATCGTGGTTCCACTCTCCGCAAGCCCCAACTCGAAGTCGCGGATGCGGTCGTAGCGCGCGGTCCATGTGGGCTTGTCCACTAATTTATGGACACGCGTGACCAACACGTCCTCATAGTGGGAGCGGTTAAAAATCGCCACCCATCCCTTTGGCGGGGCGTGCGGGTGGACCCGCCAGAGAAAGTCATGTTCGAGTTCAATCCGGGTTGGCTGTTTGAAGCTGACCGCCGAAGTCCCTTGCGGGTTTAACGCCGCGAAAACGTGGTTGATCGTACCATCCTTGCCGCCGGCGTCCAAGGCCTGAAGGACGATGAGAACGGAGTGCTTTTTCTCCGCATATAACAAAGCTTGCAGTTGGCCGAGCTTTTGCCGATATTTTTCCAATTCCGGCGCCGCCGACTTCGCGCGTCTCGTGGCGGCCCTTGAAGGCGGGATCGATATCCTTCAGGCGGAGCTTGTGGCCCGGCTTCACGAGCATCTGTTTGCAATAGTCCATGCAAATTCCTTGTCCTTGGGCCTTTATCTCAAACGCGCCTGCAGGCTGTTTACATCAAAACCCGATGTTACTATTCTATTGAATTTCCGCCGTGTCCCGTTTTCCAGCCAAAGTAGAGCACAAAATGCGCGCCGAAGCCGAAGCGCTTGTCCAATCAATCAAGCAATCGATGGGATTGCTGAGGAGGCATCTTTGACGTAGATGCCGCCGCTCGCCGCCTTGCCGAGCTGAACGCCAAGGCCGAAGATCCCACTCTTTGGAATGATGCCGAAGCCGCGCAAAAAATTATGCGCGAGCGTACCGCGCTCGAGGATAGGCTTGACTCGCTGCATCATTTTGAAAACGAACTTATGGACGCGGTCACGCTTGTCGAGCTTGCCGAGGCGGAGGGCGATGAGGCTTATGCGCAGGAAGGGCTCGGCCAACTGAACGCTTTGAAGGCGGAAGCCGAGCGCCGCCAGATCGAGGCGCTGCTGTCGGGCGAGGCCGATGCCAACGACACCTATATCGAGGTTCACGCCGGCGCCGGCGGTACCGAGAGCTGCGATTGGACGCGCATGCTGTTTCGCATGTATGCGCGATGGGCCGAGCGGCACAAATTCAAGGTCGAGATCATCGAGGAGACGGCCGGCGACGAAGCCGGCTTAAAATCCGGCACTCTGCTCGTCAAGGGGCACAATGCGTATGGCTGGGCCAAAACCGAATCCGGGGTGCATCGCTTGGTGCGCATCTCTCCATTCGATTCGAACGCCCGCCGCCATACGAGCTTTGCTTCGGTGTGGGTCTATCCGGTGATCGACGATAGGGTCGAAATTGACGTGAAGGAATTGGATTGTCGCATCGATACTTATCGCTCGTCTGGCGCCGGCGGACAGCACGTCAATACGACGGATTCGGCGGTGCGAATTACGCACATCCCAACAGGGATCGTGGTTGCCTGCCAGGGCGAGCGTTCGCAGCACAAGAACCGGGCAACCGCATGGAACATGCTGCGCGCGCGACTCTACGACCAGGAAATCGAAAAGCGGGAGGCGGCGGCCAGCGCGACGGAGGCAGCCAAGTCCGATATCGGCTGGGGCCATCAGATCCGCTCCTATGTGCTGCAGCCCTACCAGCTCGTGAAGGATCTTCGCACCGGCACGACTTCAGGCACGCCAAACGAGGTGCTCGACGGCGGGCTCGACAGTTTCATGGAGGCGGCGCTGGCGCAAAGACTTTCCGGCGGCGGCCCGGCCGCGGTAGAGGATGTGGAGTGAGGCGAAATCGGCGCCATGATTTTCATTGCGCAAAGGCATGAGTCCAGACATGCGGCACAAAAAAGAACGAATATTCAATCTGCCGACGGTGGTCCTTTGGATCGTCGCGCTGCTGGTCGCGATCGAAGGCCTGTCTGTGCTCCTGTCGCCCGAAGACTATCTTGAGATTCTCCGGCGCTTCGCCTTCGTGCCAGGACGGTTTACTTTCGCATTCGCTCCAGATCGCGTGTCCCTGGCGCTCAATTCGCTCTCGGACGACGCCGGGCTAAGCCCCCAGGCGGCGGCCTTTTTCCTGGGCGACGGGAAGCCGCAATGGTGGACGCTGCTGACCTATGCGTTTTTGCACGGGAGCTGGCTGCATGTGGGGATAAACTGTCTTTGGTTCGCAGCCTTCGGTTCGCCGGTTGCGCGCCGCTTTGGCGCGCCGCGCTTTTTGCTATTTTGCGCGGTCGCGGCAATTGCCGGAGCTTTGATGCACTACGTCACCCATGTGACAGCCTTGGAGCCGGTTGTCGGTGCCTCGGCCGCGGTCTCCGGCGTGATGGCCGCGGCGGTGCGCTTCGTGTTTCAACCAGGCGCGCCGCTTGGCGAATCGCTCGGCTTCGCGGAACGCGCGGACGAGGATATGGCTTATCGCCAGCCGGCGCTGGCTCTACGGGAAATTCTGTCCAATCGCACCGCGGTCAGTTTTCTTTTGTTTTGGTTCGTCGCCAATTTTTTGTTTGGCGTGTTCCCGACGTCCCTCGGCGTAAGCGGTGCGACGGTCGCCTGGGAGGCCCACATCGGCGGCTTTTTCATCGGTCTCTTGGCATTTCGCTGGTTCGACCCTCCGGCGCCGCCCTTCGCCATCCCGCGCTAGCCTCATCCGAGCAACCGCCAGATCTTTCGTGGGCCTTGCGTCCGGCGCCGGAAGGCCGCGACGATTTCCACGTGTGGGGTATGGCGAAACTGATCGACCGGCTCGACCCGCATCAAGTCATAGCCCCCCGCGCAAAGGATCGCGGCGTCGCGCGCAAAGGTTCGAGCATTGCAGGATACGGCGACGACTAGCGGCACCGGGGATGCGCTTAGTCCACGGGCTTGGCTTTCGGCCCCCGCGCGGGGAGGATCGAACACGACCGCGTCGAACTGGGCTAAGTCCGCCGGATCGAGCGGACGGCGGAACAGATCGCGTGTCGTGGTATTCACCGGCCGCAGGCCCTCGACCCGCGCGGCCTTGGCCAAAGCTTTAAGTGCGGCTTCGTCAAGATCGAAAGCATCGACGGCCGCAAACTCCGCCATCCGGAGCGCAAATGTTCCGACTTCCAGAAAAAAGATCGGCGATATGTCTTGCCTCCGCGACGTGGGCGCAAACTTTTGCCGCGAGTGTTTCCTCCCCGGCCGCTGTCGCCTGCAAAAAAACTCCCGGCGGCAGCGCCACCATCGCCCTGCCCATGGCGACCAACGGCTCTCGCCGCATCAGCACGATCTCGCCATGGTTTGAGAGGCGCGCGAGGTCGTGCTCCAGCGCGACCCGTACGAGGCCTTGCCGTTGCGCGTCAATGAGCGGTCCATGGCCTTTGAGATCGACATCGAGACCGGACGCCGTCGCGGTGACTAGGATATCGAGCGGCTTGCCGGAGGCGGCGAGGGCTTTCGCAATCGCGCGTGCGGCCGGTAGGGCCCCGTCCATGGAAGCGGCGAGCAGCGGGCAGGCTTGGATTTCAACGATCTGATGCGCGCGCGCCTGCATGAATCCGGTAGCTGGCCGCCCCTGAGCGTAGCGCGCATGAAAGGTTGCGCGGCGGCGCCCGGCCCCCTGCGCATCGGCGAGGTCCGAAACCTCGGTAATCAAGCCCGCCCACCGCATGGCGCTGGCGACGAGATCGCGTTTCCATCGCGCATAGGAGTCCACTGCAAGTGTTTGCACCGCGCAGCCGCCGCAGCGCGCGAAATAGCGGCAGAACGGCGCGATCCGGTCCGAGCTTGGGGTCAAAACCTCGACTAATTTGCCGCGCGAACCATCGACTTCGGCGAGGATTATTTCGCCAGCCAAGGCATAGGGAACAAAGATGGGGCCATCTGAGCCTTGCGCGACGCCCTCGCCCCGCGCACCAAGTTTGTCGATGATGAGCCTTGTGTTGAAGCTAATCATGTGAGAGCACGACCCCGAAAGTTGCCGGCTATTTGGAAAGAATCGTACAAAAAAACAAATAGATAGACCAATTCAGCGTGTTTTGGTGTTGCGCAGGTTGAATTCCCGGGGAGCCGTCGTCGCCCTCGAACAGGGTGGACAGGGCAGGGCAGGGAGGAGGCGGCGCGATAGAACCTCAGAAGCGGCAGTTACTGGCGCTTTGGGACGGATCTTTGCCGTCAACGCGCACAAGCCGGGCCGCGATCGTGTTCTTGGCCGTGGTGCGGCTCGCGAAAAAACGGGGTTCGCCCTAGCGAAGTGCCGGGCGCGCGTTCATTCAAGCGATCATGCTCTTTCTCGCTTCGACGCCGCGGCCAAGCGTCGCCAGCACCTTGGCGACGATGCCCTTTGCGTCGAGGCCCGCGCCCGCATAAAGTTTCTCCGGCTTATCATGGTCGAGGAAACGGTCGGGCAGCACCATCGACCGGAATTTTAAGCCCCGCGAGCCTATGCCGTCGAATACGCCATCCTCGGCGAGCGTTTGCATCACGAAGGAGCCGAAGCCGCCGATGGACCCTTCCTCGATCGTAATCAGGACCTCGTGGTTCGCCGCGAGACGGAAGAGGAGGTCGGAATCGAGGGGTTTGGCGAAGCGCGCGTCGGCGACCGTCGTCGAGACGCCATAGGCTGCGAGATCCTCTGCCGCCTTGAGTGCCTCGGCCAAGCGTGTGCCAAGCGATAGAATAGCGACTTTGGTGCCTTCGCGCACAATCCGCCCACGGCCGATCTCCAGAATTTCCCCCTTGGCGGGAAGGGCTATGCCAACTCCGTCCCCGCGAGGATACCGGAAAGCGATCGGCCCTTCGTCATAGGCGGCGGCGGTTGCCACCATATGCACAAGCTCGGCCTCGTCGGCCGCCGCCATGACCACCATGCCGGGAAGGATCCCGAGAAAGCAAACGTCGAAAGAACCGGCGTGGGTCGCGCCATCGGCGCCAACGAGACCCGCCCGGTCGATGGCAAAGCGCACGGGCAAGTTCTGAATTGCCACGTCATGGACGACCTGATCGTAGCCGCGCTGAAGGAACGTCGAATAAATCGCGCAGAAGGGCTTAAAACCTTCGGTCGCGAGGCCGGCTGCGAAGGTGACCGCATGTTGTTCCGCGATCCCCACATCGAAGCTGCGTTCGGGAAAGATTTTTTGGAAAACATCGAGGCCCGTGCCGCCCGGCATCGCGGCGGTAATCGCCACGATCTTCTCGTCAGCCCGCGCCTCGGCGATCAAGGCGTCGGCGAAGACCCGCGTGTAGGACGGCGCGTTCGCCTTGGGTTTCACCTGAATGCCAGTCACGACATCGAATGTATTCACCCCATGATATTTGTCGGTCGAGGCTTCGGCGGGAGCATAGCCTTTGCCTTTCTGGGTCACGACATGGACTAGGATCGGCCCGAGGTCGACATCGCGGACGTTTTTCAACACCGGCAGCAAATGGTCGAGATTGTGACCATCGATCGGCCCGACATAATAGATGCCAAGCTCTTCGAATAGCGTTCCGCCGGCCCAGAAGTTGCGGGCGAATTCCTCGGTTTTGCGGGCCCTATCATAGATGAATTTGGGCAGATGGCGGCCGAGCTGCTTCGCCGTTTCGCGCACGGAGCGGTAGGCGCCGCCGGAGACAAGCCGCGCGAGATACGCGGACAAGGCGCCGGCCGGCGGCGCGATCGACATATCATTGTCGTTGAGAATGATGATCAGGCGCGAATGCATTGCGCCGGCATTGTTCATCGCCTCGTAGGCCATGCCGGCGGACATCGCGCCATCGCCGATCACGGCGATGACGTGAGATTTGTTGGCCGATAGCGTGTTGGCCACCGCCATTCCGAGCCCCGCCGAGATCGATGTTGAGGCATGTGCGGCGCCGAAAGGGTCGTATTCGCTCTCGGAGCGTTTGGTGAATCCGGAAAGGCCGCCGCCACGGCGCAAGGTCCGGATCCGGTCGCGCCGTCCAGTGAGAATCTTATGCGGATAGGCCTGGTGGCCAACGTCCCAAATCAAGCGGTCGTCAGGCGTATTGAACACATAGTGAAGGGCAACCGTAAGCTCGACCACACCAAGCCCCGCGCCGAGATGGCCGCCTGTCACCGAGACCGCATCGATCGTCTCGGTGCGCAGCTCGTCCGCGACTTGGGCGAGATCAGACGCCTTCAGGCGCCGCAAGTCCAAAGGCGAAGTGATCGTGTCGAGAAGCGGAGTCTTTGAAAATGCCGTCACGGGCGCCTCTTCGAAAACAAGACCCAAATGAAAACACGTCACGGACCTTGGCGTTGCGAAAAAAGCTCAACGCTACAGGACTAAAGCGAGATAAGGGTTTGCCCAGCCAGCCTGAATAGATTGTGAATAGCGAACAAAAGCGTAACCCGCAACGCCAGCGGATACAAAGCAGGGCTTGTGCAAGGATTTCCTGCGCCGCCGCGACATTTTGATCACAGTTGATTGCCTATTCAGCGGGGTTTAACCAATCCATGCTTTTCCGCAAACCATCGAATGACAATTAGGAAATGCAAAGCTTTGCGTAAAGAGACAGAGTGCCAAATAGGGAGGAGATGGCCGCGACAACAAGGCGCGGGATGAAATCATGGAGGCACAGGGCTAAACAATGCCTACGGAGGGGATCAATTTGATGGCCTATTCAGTCAAAACCGGTCCGTTTCCAGAGCCGCCGGAAAATTTACGAAGGGTAATCGAATGCCTTAGGCCTCGCTGGGGCTGGATCGTCGCCTTGGGTGCTCTGATCGCCAGCATGGGCGTTGCAGCACTTTTTCTTGTCGTTTCGGCGGCCATCGCCTCGGTGTATGCGATCGCGGTTTTCATGATCCTCGCCGGCGCTGCCGAGATCGCCAGCGGGCTTGGCGCCAAGAGCTGGAGCCGATTCCTAGCCTGGATTGTCGCGGGACTGACCTATATCGTTGTTGCCGCGTTTGCGCTAGCTCAGCCGGTAATCGCGGCGGCCGTCTTTACCTTCCTGCTGGGCGCGGGAATGATCGCGACGGGAGTTGTCCGGATCTACCTCGCAGCCCATCTCGGTGCTCCGCTGCGAGGCCCAGTTCTGCTCGCCGGGGTACTCACTGCGCTGATTGGAGTATTAATCATTGCCGGTTGGCCCGCCAATAGTTTCGTGGTCCTCGGTATTCTCCTCGGCCTCGACCTCGCGTTTTGGGGTGCGGCGTGGATAGGGTTCGGCTTGCGCCTGCGCCGCTACTGAACCGGCGATGAAGAAGCCGCCCGCGCAATTGCTATGATCAACCGGAATGCTCTTAACGATGAAGAAAGGAGGAAGAAATGAAAATACTGCTGGTCCTGACATCGCACGATCAACTCGGCAACACGGGCCGCAAGACCGGCTTCTGGCTTGAAGAGTTCGCAGCCCCCTACTTTGTTTTCAGGGACGCCGGCGTAGAGCTGACCCTCGCTTCACCGAAAGGCGGGCAGCCGCCGGTCGATCCGAAGAGCGATTTACCGGAAAACCAGACGCCCGCCATGTCGCGGTTCAAACAGGACCACTCGGCGCAAATGGCGCTGTCCCAGACGGTCAGGCTTGCCGATGTGAAAGCGGTAGATTACGACACAGTACTTTATGTGGGCGGGCACGGCCCTATGTGGGACCTCGCGGATAGCACCAATTCCATCGCTTTGATCGAATCGTTCTACAATTCCGGTAAGCCGGTGGCTTTGGTTTGCCATGCGCCTGGCGCGCTTCGTCGAGTCACCTACAAGGGCGCGCCGATTGTGAAGGGTAAACGCGTGACCGGGTTTACCAACAGCGAGGAGGAAGCTGTGCACCTTACCAATGTTGTGCCATTCCTCATTGAAGATGAGCTGAAGCGGCTTGGAGGCATCTTTGAGAAAGTCCCCAACTGGCAGCCGTTTTCAATCGTCGATGGCCGTCTCATAACCGGGCAGAATCCCGCATCCTCGACTGGCGCTGCCCAAGCGCTTCTAAAGCTAATTGCTGCGGAAAATGCCGCTTAGGTAATGGCTCCAATCGACGCACACATCGGCTCGTCGCCGTTACCGATTATGCCGATTCATATGGGATATATAAGGCCCTGGGACATGAAACTCTTGTGGCAAGGATTCGCCAACCGGCCGGCTTGATCGCATAGCTGCAAGCAATTCCCGCGACGTTTTCGCGCGTCAAAAGGTTCACGATGGCAAAATGGGTTTACACTTTCGGTCAGGGCATGACCGAAGAGGAATGTGGTTCGCGAGAGCTCCTCGGCGGCAAGGGCGCCGGTCTCGCCAAAATGACAAGGCTTGGGCTGCCGGTTCCGCCAGGCTTCACGATCACCACCGAAGTTTGCACTTACTTTTACAACAACGGAAAACAGTTTCCGCAAGGTCTTGCGGCCGAAGTCGAAACCGCGCTCGGCTCGGTTGGCGGCCTCACTGGCCGCTCCTTTGGCGACGGGCGGAATCCGCTCCTCGTCTCAGCCAGGTCCGGGGCAAGGGTGTCAATGCCCGGCATGATGGATACTGTTTTAAACCTCGGCCTGAACGGCATCACCGTGGAGGCCTTGGCGGAAAGCTCGGGCGATACGCGTTTTGCCTATGATTCCTACCGCCGTTTCATCCAAATGTATGCGAGCGTGGTGCTCGGACTCGAACATCACATATTCGAAGAGATCTTGGAGTATTATAAAGAAAACAAAGGTGTAACTCTCGATACGGAGCTTTCAGCAGAGGATTGGCGGAACCTGATCGCCGAATACACGGCAAGGGTCGAAAGAACCTTGGGTAAACCGTTCCCGCAGGACCCGCGCGAGCAGCTCTGGGGCGCCATCGCCGCCGTGTTCGAATCCTGGATGACTCCGCGCGCGGTCGCCTACCGGCGGCTGCATGATATTCCGGCGAGCATTGGCACCGCGGTCACGGTTCAGGCCATGGTTTTTGGCAACATGGGCGAAACCTCGGCGACAGGCGTTGCTTTCACCCGCAATCCTTCGACCGGGGCGAAGGAACTTTACGGCGAGTACCTTCTCAATGCCCAGGGCGAGGATGTGGTTGCGGGCCTCCGGACGCCGCAAAACATCACCGAGGCGGCACGTATCGCGGCAGGGGCAAACGAGCCGTCCTTGGAAGCGGCGTTTCCCGGGGTTTTCGGCGAATTCGTGCGCGCAGCGGAGCTTCTCGAAAATCACTACCGCGACATGCAGGATATGGAATTCACCGTCGAGCGCGGCAAAATTTGGATGTTGCAGACACGCCGCGGCAAACGCACCAGCAAAGCCGCGCTCCGCATTGCCGTCGAAATGGCAAACGAAGGATCGATCGGAAAGGCCGAAGCGATCGCTCGCGTCGATCCTTCCGCGCTCGAACAATTGTTGCATCCCGCGCTTGACCCAAGCGCCCCGCGCCAAATCATAGCCACCGGCCTGCCGGCTTCGCCGGGGGCGGCCAGCGGCGAGATTGTGTTCGACGCCAGCGACGCAGAGCAAATGAAGAGCACCGGCCACAAGGTTATTTTGGTGCGCATCGAAACAAGTCCCGAGGATATTTTGGGAATGCACGCGGCGGAAGGTATTCTGACCGCGCGCGGCGGCATGACGTCGCACGCCGCGGTTGTCGCGCGCGGAATGGGCAAGCCATGCGTCTCGGGCGCTGGCACGATCCGGGTCAATTATGCCAAGGCGACGATGACGGTGGCGGGTCTCACGTTTAATAGGGGGGATTTGCTGACCATCGATGGCGGCACGGGACAAGTGATCAAGGGCGCCGTCAAGATGCGCCAGCCCGAGCTCTCGGATGAATTTGCAATCCTGATGGAATGGGCCGATGCGGTCCGCCGCTTGGGCGTGCGGGCCAATGCCGACACGCCACGCGACGCGCACACGGCGCAAAAATTCGGCGCGGAAGGAATTGGCCTTTGCCGCACCGAGCATATGTTTTTTGAAGGCGAACGGATTGTTGCATTCCGCGAAATGATCCTTGCCGGGGACGAGGCCGGCAGGCGGGCGGCGCTTGCCAAGCTGTTGCCGCTCCAGCGCGCCGATTTCGCCGGGCTATTCGAGATTATGCCGGGGCTACCGGTTACGATCCGCCTGCTCGATCCGCCGCTCCATGAGTTTTTGCCGCGAAGCGAGGCGGAAACCGCGGCGGTCGCGGAGGCCATGGGCGTTCCGCTGGAAAGGCTCGCCCAGCGTGCCGCCGAATTGCAAGAGTATAACCCGATGCTGGGTTTTCGCGGCTGCCGGATCGCGATAGCCTTTCCGGAAATCGCGGAAATGCAGGCCCGCGCGATTTTCGAAGGCGCGGCCGCGGCCAAACGCAAGACTGGCGCAATGGTGCGGCCGGAAATCATGATACCGCTCGTCATCGCCAAGACCGAGTTCGACTTTATCAAGGCGCGGATCGAGGCCATGGCGAACGCGGTCGCCGCCGAGACCGGCGAGACCATTGAGTACTCTGTTGGCACCATGATCGAAACACCTCGCGCTTGCGTGCGCGCGGGCGAACTCGCCAAGTCCGCCGAGTTCTTTTCGTTTGGCACCAATGACCTGACCCAGACCTGCCTTGCCCTTTCGCGCGACGATGCCGGATCGTTCCTTGGCGAGTATGCGGCCAAGGGAATTCTCCCCTCAAGCCCGTTCGCCACGATCGACCAGGAGGGCGTGGGCGAACTCATCGAAATCGCCGCCGCGCGGGGCCGGAAGACGCGGCCGGACATTGAGCTCGGAATTTGCGGCGAACACGCGGGCGATCCGGCCTCGATCGACTTTTTCGAGCGAGCGGGCCTGACTTACATCTCCTGTTCACCGTTCCGGGTGCCAGTCGCCCGGCTTGCCGCGGCGCAGGCGGCGCTGCGGAGAAACGCGCGCAAAGCGTGACGGCGAGGGGCGGGCCACTGTCAGGCAGATCGGGGGAAAGCTCGAAGGGTTTTGCGGCACCGTGGCCGGACATGCGATAAAAGCGCGCCGATAACGCTCGCATGGAAAGCCCATCATGGCCATGACAACCGCCGCCCTCGACCTGTGCCGCGCCCTTGTCCGCTGCCGATCGGTGACGCCGGAAGATGGCGGCGCGCTCGGGGTTCTGGACGCGGCATTGAAACAAGCGGGGTTCGCGACGCAGCGGCTTACGTTTTCCGAGCCCGGCACGCCGGACATCGACAATCTCTACGCCCGCTTTGGCACAAGCGAGCCTTTTCTCGCCTTTGCCGGCCATACCGACGTGGTGCCGGTGGGCGACGCGGCAAAATGGCGGTTCGATCCTTTCGCGGGCGAGGTGGCGGAGGGCGCGGTGTGGGGGCGCGGCACCGCCGACATGAAAGGCGGCGTTGCGGCCTTCGCCGCCGCCGCGTGCGCCCTCGTTGCGCGACGAGGATTGGCCAGGGGTTCGATTGGGTTTCTCATCACCGGCGACGAGGAAGGCCCGGCGATCAATGGCACGGAAAAACTGTTGCGCTGGGCTTTTGACAAAGGCGAGCGTTTCGATCATTGCATCCTCGGCGAGCCGACGAGCGCCGAAGTGCTCGGCGACACGATCAAGATTGGCCGGCGCGGCTCGCTCAACGGCACGCTTATCGTCGAGGGCCGCCAGGGCCATGCCGCTTACCCTGAGCGGGCAGACAACCCCATTCCAAAACTCGTCACGCTGCTCGCTGCCTTGACCGCCGCGCCGCTTGATGCAGGCACGCCGCACTTCGATGCCTCAAATCTCGAAATCGTCTCGGTCGATGTCGGCAACCCCGCGTTCAATGTTATTCCGGCGCAGGCAATTGCGCGTTTCAACGTGCGGTTCAATGATCTTTGGACGCCGGAGACGCTTGGCGCCGAGCTGCGGCGCAGGCTGGACTCCGTGAGGCATAAATTCACGCTCGGCTTAGAGTCTTGCAATGCGGTTGCGTTTCTGACGAAGCCTGACACCTTCACGAAACTCATCACCGGCGCGATCGAAAGGAAAACGGGGCGCCGCCCAATGCTTTCGACGTCGGGCGGGACATCCGACGCGCGGTTTATCCGCGCCTATTGCCCGGTTATCGAATTCGGCGGAATTGGCACGACCGCGCATATGGTGGACGAGCATATCGCGATCGGTGATCTTGAGGGATTGACGGAGATCTATGCGGCGATACTGGAAGCATATTTTCGTAAGGATTGAGCCTCCAATCGTACCAAAATGCTTCACGTGAAACATTTTTGTCCGATTGAGACCAAAATCCCTACAGAGCCGCATACATCCTTCGGCTTGAAGTACGTGGGATTGCGCGGAGGCGCTGTCGTATTGGCGATCGATGGCCAGCCGATCGTCGCAAAGCTTCACCGCGGCCGCCACGGAACACACCTAACGATGGGTACACCGTTCCGATTTTGTTATTTGAAATGACCAGCCCAAGTTGGCCTGTGCTTTCGACGTTGTGCCCGGTCCCGGTTTCGCCGCAAACCCGGGAGACCATGGCGTGTTCTATTCGCGGCGGTTTCAGTGTAGAAAAGTGCTGGGCAGACATTTTGCGTCATATTGGCGGGACCAAGTTTTGCGTGCGGGCCGCCGGGATTGAGCAGGCAGCGGCGTGATTGAACAGGCAATGCTATTCGCGCTTGGGTTTTGCGTTGCGAGCGTATTTGCGCTCGCGGCGGCTCCGGCGTTTTGGCGGCGCGCCATAAGGCTGTCCACACGGCGGCTCGAACAGCAGCTTCCGCTTTCTGCCGAGGAAATCGCCGCGGAGCACGATCTATTGCGGGCCGAATTCGCGGTCGAATGCAGGCGGCTTGAGCAAAAAGCTGAAGGCCTCAATCTTGTTCATGCGGCCGATATGGCCGAACTCGGACGCCGCGCGGCGATCATCGCTGACCAAGACGCCGGTTTACGCACCCTCTCCCAGCAAGATAGCGAACGCGTTGCCGAGTTCGCCTCGCTTCAACGCGCCTTGGCGGAGACTTCGGCCGAGCTCGCCACCACGGCAAAGGAATGTTACGACACAAGCGGATTGATTGCGCGCAAAGACGCCCAAATCAACGTGCTTACGGCCAGTTTCTCGGAGGAGCAGACGCTTGCCGCCCGGCAGCGGGAAGCTTTGGCGGCGCTTGAGGCCCAGATCACGCGGCAGGGCGAAACGATTGCGGCGCACGCCGCCACGATCGAGCGTCTGGAAGGGGAGCTTTCAACCCTGCGGC
>CAVQZL010000040.1:0-29716 GCA_963718265.1 uncultured Alphaproteobacteria bacterium
TTGACAACCAAGGTTTTGGTATCTCCCTCGATCCGCAAGATTTTTAACCGGCCGGCAGCCCCTGTTGCAATCTGCACGGCACTCCCCGGGACACCGAGCGCTTTCGCGAGAAGCCGGATAAGGGCCGCGTTTGCCTCTCCGCCTTGCGGAAGAGCACGGACCCGGGCTTGCAAAACCAACCGCCCGTCCGCAAGCCGCTCGATGTCACCGATTTCGTCGCGGGAGCTTTTGGGCGTCAAACGCACGGACAGCAGAAGATGTTCTCCGCGAACGGTCCAAGGAACATCCCTCAAGAGAAGCTAGAATACGTTTGGATAAATATACATAGAGATGACTTGCTGCAGGAAATAAATCGCCAACAGTAAAATAAGGGGCGAAATATCGATGCCACCGAGATTTGGTACCGTATTCCGGATAGGCCCCATCAGCGGTTCCGTCAACGCGGTCACGAAGTTCCAAATTGAGCGGACGACGTCATTATAACGGTTGACGACGTTGAAGGCGACGAGCCAGGAGAGGATCACCGCAGCGATGATCACATAGGTATAAAGCTGTAGAACCACTAAAAGGACGTCAAGAAGTGCGCGCATTGGAACTCCGGACCGCTTGCCAGGACTAGGCTCGTTTACGCGGCTCGGGCCTCGCTGGCAAGTGAGCCTAACAAAAGCCGCGAAGTCGGCGATGTTCAAGTCCGGCGGGCAGCAAACTTGCCTGCTCTTTGCCCCTCGCGTAAACAGCAGTTTGGGGGCTGTAGCTCAGATGGGAGAGCGCTGCAATCGCACTGCAGAGGTCAGGGGTTCGATTCCCCTCAGCTCCACCACTTAACAATCTTCTATTTCCGGGCCTGAAATGGAAGTTGCGGAGCTCCTCCTGGCTCACCCCACCTGGTCCTGCATGCGAGCGACACTTTCTTCCTGGCCGAGCACCTCCAGAACATCGAAAATTCCCGGCGACGTTGCCCGCCCGGTGAGCGCGGCGCGCAGCGGCTGCGCGGCATCGCCGAGCTTGATCTTGTTTCCGGCGGCATAATCGCGCACGATTGCCTCAATGCTGGCCGCGTTCCAATCCGCGAGCGCCGCCAACCGCGGGAGCAGTCCGGCGATATGCGCCCGTCCTCCCGCCTCAAGAATGCTCGCGGCCTTGGCGTCGAGGACAAGTGGCCTTTCCACGAACAGAAACTTCGCGCCATCCAAAAGCTCGATCAGGGTTTTGGCGCGCTCCTTGAGGCCCGGCATGGCAGTGCGGAGTTTGGCCCGCATCGAGGCATCGAGCTTTTGCGTTACCCCCGAGCCTCCGGGGAGATAAGGCAGAGTCGTTTCGAGTGCTTCCACTAGATCCTCGTCTCGGCTTGTGCGGATATAATGCCCGTTCATGTTTTCGAGCTTCGCAAAGTCGAAGCGGGCGGGCGAGCGTCCAACATGCGCGAGATCGAAAGCATCGATCATCTCCCGCGTTGAAAAAACTTCCTTGTCGCCCTGGCTCCAGCCGAGCCGCACCAAATAATTGCGCAGCGCTTCTGGCAGATAGCCCATGGCGCGATAGGCATCGACGCCGAGCGCGCCGTGGCGCTTCGACAATTTGGCACCGTCGGCACCATGGATGAGCGGAATATGCGCCATGACCGGAACGCTCCAGCCGAGCGCCTGATAGATTTGCATCTGGCGCGCCGCGTTGGTGAGATGATCGTCGCCGCGAATGATATGGGTGACGCCCATGTCGTGATCGTCCACCACAACCGCGAGCATATAGGTCGGTGTGCCGTCGGAACGCAGAAGAACGAGGTCGTCGAGATCCTTGTTCGCCCAGGCGACCCGGCCCTGGACCTTGTCGTCGAGAATCGTTTCACCCTCGCGGGCAGCCTTGAGCCGGACGACAGGTTTTACGCCGGCCGGCGCTTCGGAGGCGGGGCGGTCGCGCCAGCGCCCGTCATAGCACGGCGGCCGTCCTTCAGCGCGCGCCTTCGCGCGCATCTCGTTGAGCTCTTGCGGCGTTGCGTAGCAAAGATAAGCATTGCCCGAGGCGAGCAAATTTTCGGCGGCCTCGCGGTGGCGCGCCGCGCGCTGGAACTGATGGATGACATCGCCGTCCCGATCGAGGCCAAGCCAGGATAGCCCGTCGAGAATGGCGGCAATCGCTGCATCCGTCGAGCGCTCGCGGTCTGTGTCCTCGATCCGCAGCAGCATTTTGCCGCCCGCGTGGCGTGCAAAGAGCCAGTTGAACAGCGCCGTGCGGGCACCGCCAATATGCAGAAAACCCGTCGGCGACGGTGCGAAACGGGTAATCACCGGATCTGGCATAGGGCGTAGTCCTGCGGGGCGAAACCGCCGAAAATCGCGTGGGAGCGGCCATAAGCCGGCGCGGCGCACCGTGCAACATGAAAATTCCGGAACGAAAGTGGCATCGACGGAGGAGAGCCGCTTGACGAAAGATCATGACCTCGGCTGCGCCGTAAACATAGCCAATGGGCAATAGGTTGCGAAGCAGGTGCTCGATCTCACCCGTGTCCTTGAGGCTGGATGCCCTGTCCGGGAAGTGTGGCAGCCAAGCCGTCTACGACAAATGCGCGACTCTTTTCCTCTTCGCCGCGGCGTCCACACCAAGGAATTGTTACTTCGTAAAAAACCCGGACAAGCTCCGCCTGGCGTTGGGCGCCAGTCTTTTCCAAAATATTTGTGAGGTGGAACCGCGCCGTGGATCGGGCAATATTCAGGCGGGACGCAGCCTTTGTGAGTCCTTCTCCCGAGACCAGTTTGGAGACGACGCGCGCCTCCGCCGAAGTCAAGCCAAAGAGATCCGCAAAGACACTTGCTCGATCGGCGGTCCCTCGCGTGCAATCGACCATAATAAGGCCAGCAACAGGCCACTCCCTCTCGGGCGGAACCACAGCGGAAGGACGGCGGAGAGGCACGACATGCACGACGAACGACGCCATTCCATCTTCATCGCGAAGAATGAGCGACCCCCCTTGCGCCGCTTCTTCCGCCTGTCGTGAAGCCGCGGTGATAAGCGATTGCAATTTTCTTGACGACGTAAAATCCGCGGCACTGATGGAATTGCGTTCGCGTCGCAAGCCGTTGCTCGCGCGCATGAAAGTCTCAGCCGCGTCGTTTGCATAGATAATGCGTCGATCTGCCGTGGCGAGAATCAAACCAAATCCGGCACGGGCCATCACGCTTCCCAGCAAATCCGAAAGCGTCCTGTCCTCGCTGGGAAGATCGCGGAAGAGAAAAGTACGCTCCATATGGGACGCGATCATTTGCATTCGTTCGACTCCGGCGAAAGCAAGGCCCGACTTCGATTGAAGGGATGCTAATCGGCCGTTGCGGTCGCCGCCTCATCAAGATTGATGAGGCGCGTATGTTTTTTCTCGATTTCTTGAAAAATGCCGCGTTAGAGCGGGCTCGTCAGCTGTGTCGAGGCAATCGCTGTGAGAAGTGCGACGATGTCGACTTGCCGATTGCAGCCGGTCTTTTCCAACACGCCGCGCACATGCGTGCGGATGGTGTTCGCGGAAGTGCCGCCATCCGTGGCAATGTCTTCCACGGTTTTTCCGGAGGCGAGCCCCCGGGCGACGCGCGCCTCGGCGGGCGTCAGATCAAACAAGGACTGCACCAGCTCGACAGGCGGCGCTTGTGGCAAGGTCACGGGAGTTAGGACGAGCACGGCGGTGCAGCGCACGAAGACATCCCGCGCGGACAAACGGATGGGAACGACATGTGCGACCATCATCGCTTCGGCACCAGCGTCGCGGACTGGGAAGGAGCGCACGCCGCCGCCCGCCAAATCAATTGCCGCGATCGCGTCGCGCAACAGACTATCGGCGCTTTTGTCCTTAAGCGACACGCGATCCTGAGCCCGCCACTGAACATAGCCGGTGAGTGCCTCGATTAAAGAATTGGCGGCAAGTACCTTGCCTTGTTCATTGAGCACCAGCGCGGGAAGGCCGAGAGCGGCAAGCGTTTCGCTGGCGATGCGCGTCCGCTCCAGCTGCAAGCGCGCGGACATCAACGCGCTGCGGGCGAGATGGGGGCGCAGCTCATCGAGTTTCTCGACGATGGCGCGTTCCACAGGTCCGCGTTCGGTCCGCCGCGTCAATACAAAACTCACTTTTTCCCCTGTAGGGATCGGAATAGCCGTAGCCGTTACCCACCCAACGCCCAGCGGGCGGTACATGTCGCGGTTGATCGGTTCCAGATCCCATTCGTCAGGCGTGAAAATGTCGCTTTCAGTTAAAAATCCGGCGTGGCACGCAGAAAAAAAACGAGCAACGGCCTGTCCGCGCCAGAACCAGCCTTCTTTCACAAATTTTGCAGTGGCTTCCTGGGCTATTGGCGAAGCTGTCCAGAATGTTACGTCATTTTTGGTGATGAATAAGGAACACCCTCTCCTCGACTCGGCCATTTGCGCGACCTCGTGAAGAACGCCCGGCCACAGCTCCGGAACGAAAGAACTTTCGTAAATTCGGTCAATGAGTTCCGAATCCATGAATTGCTTGCTCCTATTAGGGCGTCAGCAATAATCGGATTTAGATCATACCTAGCGATCACACGTTCGCAAGCGATCGACAGCAAAACGCGCTTCGCCGGCGCGCTACGGCGGAGCGGACACCAGAGACAGAGAGTGATGATTAAATACTTTTCTAATTCCATAAATGATAAAAGCGTCAGGGGGTCCCAGCGAAGTGCCCGAGCAAGTTGCGCTAGACAGCAGCCATGTCAAAATCCATCGCTGCGCCAACGGTGAAAACGTATGGCCCGCGCCGTCGGCAAGTGGATTGTTTCATCTGATCTGAGCAATCTGCGAAAACGTATCCGGCCTTTCGGCTGCGCCGTTGGCCAAGATGGAGATCCGCGCATCCTGGTCCTCATAACGGGGTCGGCGTCGAGCGCCATTTTCCGCCAAGGGTTTCAGAATACCATCGACTGTCAGGCCATCTTCCTCTTAACCACACGCAGACATTGGCGATCACCGCGCGAGCGCGGCGATCAATTGGTTCTCAGGCTCGCATAGCAGCCGCTTCATAGGTGCGTTGATGACGCAGGAGCGCCCAGACTACGGATCTGATTCATGAGTGATGTGCGCTCGCTGACAAGCTGGTCGCGAACCCGATGTAGTGTTTGTATGTCGAGTTGCTCCTCGGATTTCAACGCGACGAACCGCACGGTTGGCCTCGTCGCCGCCTCCGCGATCGCCTGGGCGTCGCGATTATCGTTCTTCTGTGCCTTGACGTAAGGCCGCTCATATTCAGACGACATCAATCGGACAGTGTGACCATGAGCCGCAAAAGCGTGCCCCATGTGGTGGGCACCGCAACAAGCCTCCATCGCGACGACGCAAGTGGGCAGCTTGGCGCCGAAGGCAACAACCGTCTCGCGCCGCATGCGGCGTCTGACCAACACTTTCCCCACCAAATCCAGGCCAACGATGCTGCAGCTGTTCTTGCCGAGATCAATGCCGAGGATCGCGATTTCCATGGCTTTCGTTCCTCATGAATGACACGCCGCCAGTCTAGTAACTCCCTCTCAGTAGGGGCGGGCCATCCATAAAAGGGGGCCTGATTTAACATGCCAGCGCTCGTCGCTTGCAGATTCAACAAGGATAGCCGCGCGATCTATCAAAAGCTCGTCAATGCCGGAAAGCCCGCCAAAGTCGCCATAACCGCCGTCATGCAAAAGCTCGTCGTGCTCGCCACGCCCTCTTACGTGACGATCGACCCTGGACAGAATATGCCCCTTACGCATAACAGATACTCTAGCGTTCGCCAGGAGCCTTGCCGGCGAGTTGGACGTTTCAATGCGGATGCCCCGCTGTGCCGTCATGCCAATGCGATGCGGACTGGTACGTGATCGGACGGCTTGTCCTCGCCCCGCATGTCCTTATCGATGGCAACGTCGATAAGCCGGTCCGCCGCGCGCGGCGAAAGCAGGAGATGATCAATGCGGATGCCTTTGTCCCGTTGCCATGCGCCCGCCTGATAATCCCAGAATGTGTAAAGCGAGGAGGCGTCCGTCGTCGCGCGCAAGGCGTCGGTCAGGCCGAGGTTGAGAAGGGTTTGAAAGCGCGCCCGGGTCTCCGGCAAGAATAATGCGTCGCCCACCCAGGCGGCGGGGTCGGCGGCGTCGCGGGGCGTTGGAATCACATTGTAGTCGCCCGCCAGCACGAGCGGCTCCTCCAGCGACAAGAGATGTTTTGCGTGCGCGATGAGGCGATCCATGAAGGCGAGTTTGTAGCTGTATTTCTCGGTCTGCGGCGGATTGCCGTTCGGCAGATAGATCGAGGCCACGCGGACAATGCCCTCGCCATTCGGGATGACCGCCTCGATATAGCGGGCCTGCTCGTCATCGGGGCCGCCAGGAAGGCCCCGCGTGACCTCGACCGGCGCCTTGGCAAGGATCGCCACGCCGTTAAAACCTTTTTGCCCATGCACGGCGGCATTATAGCCTTCCGCCTCGACTTCCGCATACGGAAACGCCGCATCGACGCATTTCAGTTCCTGCAGACAGAGGACATCGGGCGCGACGTCGCGCAGATAGCGCAGGAGATGCTCGGTCCGCTGCCGGATCGAATTGACGTTCCAGGTCCCGATTTTCACAGCAATTATTCCTCGATTGCGCCTCTATCCCCCCGCGGACATGCCGGTTGGCGCCGCGCCGCGCGGGGAATCTCTGAAACGCCGCAGTGGCCGCTCTTGCATGAGGCGCGGCAAGGTTCCATGCGTGAGTACGCCTTCGCGCATGAGCGCGCGGCGCAACGGACCAATCATCGAAAAAGCGAACAACCCTGCGCCGCGCAAAAAATCGACCGGGAAAAGATTCGAAAGCAGCGAGCGGTTGAGAATGTCAATTCCGTTCGTGCGCAAGAAAATGTCGCTCCGGCGCGCGGCTGCATAGGTTTTCAGCGTATGCGCGGTGCCGATGTCGCTCCCGAGCGCGCGGGCGTCTTCCAAAACTTCGACAAGTGCGGCACTATCCCGCAGGCTGAGGTTTAGGCCTTGCGCGGCGAGCGGCGGAAAAATATGCGCGGCCTCGCCAACCAGTGCGATGCGATGGCCAACAAGACGATTGGCGCTCATCCTCGCCATGGGGAAAAAGCCGCCTTGTCCATCGATCTCGATAGTGCCGAGAACCGAATCGACTTGATCCTCGATCTCATGCGCCAGCTCGGAGTCCGAAAGCACGCGGCGCCGCTCCGCCTCCTCCGGGGACATCAGCCAAACGAGGCTTGACCTATTCGGCTTATTTTCGATTGGGCGGAGCGGAACAAGCGTGCAGGGGCCCGTTCGGGTGTGGAACTCGGTCGAAATATTCCGGTGCGCCTTCGCGTGTGAAAGGAGCGCGGTGAAAGCAATCTGCGGATAGGTCCAAGTGCGCGTGCCGATCCTCGCCCTGGTTCGCGCGGGCGACATGCGGCCGTCGGCGGCGGCAGCGAGTTTTGCGGTGACGCTCTGCCCGCTGGCGAGCGTGGCGCGGACCGCATCCTCGTCAAAACTTATGTCGCTGATCATACCTTCGTGCAGAACGAGGTTTTTGGTCTCCGCCGCGATTTGGGCAAGGCCTTCGACGAGCACATTGTTCTCGATGTTCTCGCCGAAAGCGGAAAGGCCGATCTCGGTTGCGGCAAACGAAACGGAGGGCACCGGAAACCGCGCTCCGGTCGCGTCGATCATCGCGATCCGGGCGAGCGGCGCGGTACTGCCCCGAAAATGCGGCCAAACGCCGAGCGCTTTATAAAAGCGCAGCGAGGCTTCAAACAGCGCGACAGTCCGCCCGTTGCCGCGCGTATCGACATGGCCAGCGCAGACAACCGAAAATCCCGCTTGCGCAAGGGCTAGCGCGGTGGAGAGGCCGGCGGCGCCAGCGCCAGCCACGAGAACGTCGGCGTGCGTATCTGCAGTTGACAAAGACATTGGCCACCTTTGCAGGCCTATTGTTTTGCAGCTTCCCGCGTACAGTTCCAGCAAACCCCGCCTGCTGGAACTTGCAGCCGGCACCGCTCAACTAACACCAAAGGATCGCAGCCGATACAGCAAAACCGACCGGAACATCGGAGCCAAGACCGGCGCCTGCTTGCGCTGACGGCGCGCCGCACTATAGTGCAGCGCGCCTTTCGCGGATATCCGCATCGCCGGAAGGTTAAGAGGACCAGCCGGGGGCGCGCATGCGGACCGTGGAGGGGTGGCCGAGTGGTTGAAGGCGCACGCCTGGAAAGTGTGTATGCGGGAAACCGTATCGCGGGTTCGAATCCCGCCCCCTCCGCCATCATCCCCTGACAACCGTTCTCTCCAGGCAAACTCAATGCGGAAATTCCCAAGGAATTCCGGGGTTTTGGCCGCAGACCTGTGGACTGCGCAGACGGCGGGAAAGCCGGAATTTGTTCTCTTTCCGCCGATATTCTCCGAACCTCTGGACTGAAAGGGCCAGGTACGGCGAGCGAAAGGCATTATAATTCAATTAGAGCGTATCCCCATTAGGCAGAGCCATATCCGGCGTTGCGGAAGTAATTTAGACATTCGTTGGGAGGGAAGTCATCGAGGGCGCTGCCGATGCCTTCCCAAAGGGCATCGACGGTTCGGTGAGCCATTTTACGCAGCGTGTTTTTGAGTTTGGCGAAAACCTGTTCGATAGGATCGAGGTCAGGGCTGTAGGCAGGCAAAAAGCGCTGCGTCGCCCCAGCGGCTTCGATGGCTTCACGAACGCCGGCGACTTTATGGGAACCGAGATTATCCATGATGACTATGTCGCCAGGCGACAATGCCGGCGCGAGGGCCTGCTCAACATAAGCGAGGAATGTTTCGCCGTTGATGGGGCCATCAAAGACACAAGGAGCCGTGATGCGATCGTGACGCAAAGCGGCCACGAACGTCGTCGTTTTCCAGTGACCGAAGGGCGAGTAAGCGAGCAACCTTTTGCCCCTTTCGCAGCGCCCATAACGGGGCGTCATGTTGGTTGAGGCCCATGTCTCGTCGATGAACACAAGCTTTTTAGGATCAAGAGCTTTTTGCATCTCGCGCCAAGCGAGGCGGGCCGCCTGAACATCGGGCCTTTCCTGTTCCGCGGCGTGCAGAGTTTTTTTTATAGGTCAATTTCAGATGCAGCAAAAAGCGTCCGACGGCGGACCGCCCGACTTTGATGCCGAGCACCGTCAGCTTTTTCCACAGCGCCGTGATCGTCAGATCGGGCTGCGCCGCGACCAAAGCCCGCACCTTATCTTCATGCTCAGCCAGCGCGTGCCGCTTATGACCGCCAAACTTGCGCGGCAGACAATCGCCTGTTGTTTCCCACTGGTGCATGAGTTTGATCACACAGCTCGCACTGATCTCAAAACTGCACGCCGCCTTGCGTCGGGACTGACCAGCCAAAACCGCCCGCACCACGCGGTCACGTAAATCCTGCGAATAGGGTTTTGCCATCCATGCCGGCCTCCTTTCCAGCCAACATGCTGAATCATAATTCGGCCGATTTGGGAATCCCTTACCGATTCTGACTCTTCGGGACCCGCTCTAGGTATATTCCCTGTACCACCATCGGATTTTGCAGTTCCGATGGAGCTGCGAAAGCAATTGACTGAAGAATTTCACTGCGCCCACCGACGGCGCGTTACCCTCCTGCCGCCGAGATCAAGCGGCTATCCACTGGCCCTAGCGCTCGAATGGGCGATGCTCGACTACGCCGCGCTGCGCGATTAGGCCCGTGCGTGTCGTTCGCCTCAACCAAAGCGGGGGTCCGAGGTAGATATAGAGATAACAGCAAGAAAAGCCTCCAACGCAGATCGGCTATTGTCATCAGCCTTGCCTCTAGTCTGTCGCGATAGGTTCCTATCATGGCGCGGTGAACGCGGATGAAAGATCGGACAAAGCCGCGCTCGAAGAAGCCTGTCGACAAAGAGAAGAGGCAAATGCTGCTTCATCTGGACAGAGATGTGATTAAGGATCTGAAAAAGGCGGCGGTCGATCGCGATTCATCCGCATCAGCGATCGCAAATGAAGCGATTGACACTTGGCTAAGAGAAAATGCACTTCGTGAGACGTGACGCAACAATAGCATTCGGCGGGCCAGATAGGGGATCGGGGAAGGCATGACGCTCCCAAATATATTCGACCTGTGCAAGCCACGTGACGACGTGGCAAAGGGTACGATTTCGGATAGCGACTACGCGGCCAATCTCGCGAACGTCCTGACCGGTTGCGCATCACGCGACTACACCGACGCCCCGACATTTTTCACCAACACCTATCCCACAGAGGGCCTCAAGGAGCTTCTCGTCAACGTTTGCGGTCGGCTGTCCGGACGCGGCGAAAGCATCTCGGCTGTCTTCCGTCTCGACACCTCTTTTGGTGGCGGCAAGACGCACGGCCTGATCGCCCTCGTGCATGCCGCCGCGGGGATGAAGGGCGTTTCGAATATTGCAGAGTTTTTGGACCCTGCCATCGTCCCAGCACGCTCAGTCCGCGTGGCCGCCTTCAATGGCGAAAACGCAGACCCTGCGAACGGGCGGCCGATGGGAGAAGGAATTCGTGCTCATACGCCTTGGGAGAAATTGCGTATCAGCTCGCTGGAAAGGCCGGCTACGAAATTGTCCGCCGCTCAGACGAGCAAGGAATTGCTCCAGGCGCCGACACCATTAAGGAGTTATTTGGCTCAGACCCCGTGCTCGTCGTTCCTCGACGAACTCGGTGAATTTCTTCGACGCGTGCAAAACATGGGTGGTCGCGACCAGCTCACGGGGTTTTTGAAGGCGCTGCTAACGGCAATCGAAAGCACTCCGCACGCGCGCGATTGTCTACACGCTTGCGGTCCGGTCCGACGGTAAGGGTGTCGATGCGTTCGTTGAAGAGAACGAATTTCTCGCAACCGCTATGTCGGAACTGGAAAGCGTGTCGGGCCGTAAGGCTACTAACCTTAATCCGACAAGAGACGATGAAACAGCGAAAGTCATTCGACGACGCCTGTTCGAGTCGATCGATGATTCGCGCGCGACAGAGGTTATCAACGCCTATCGTGAACTGTGGACAACTCATCGCGACATCTTGTCAGAAGACGCTCGGCGATCAACGACAAGCGCAGAGTTCGAGCAGACCTATCCATTTCATCCGGACGTCTTGGATACCCTGACCGGAAAAACCGCAACGCTCGGCGGTTTCCAACGTGTGCGCGGCATGCTGCGCATTCTGGCGAAGACCGTAGCAACCGTTTGGACAAACAGACCGCCAGACGCGTCAGCAATCCATCTTCATCACATCGATCTTGGGTCGGATGTTATTCGCCGGGAATTTACGACGCGCCTACAGCAGAGCGCGTTTGTTCCTGCTATCCTAAACGATATTGCCGGACCGCCCGAGAAGCCAGCGCTGGCCCAGGAACTGGACGCGAAGCACTTTAAGGGCCTGCTGCCTTATGGCACCTACGTCGCCCGCACGATTTTCGTCCACACTCTGGCGTTCAACAACGACTTGAAAGGTCTTTCGGCCGACCATCTGCGCTACTCGATCCTCAGCCCGGCGGCGGATCTTTCCTTCATTGACGATGCCAAGACGAAGTTTCGGGCCGAATCGGCCTATCTCGATGACCGCCCTACCGCGCCACTCCGCTTCAATGCCGAGGCCAATCTCACGCAGGTCATCGGGCGCGAAGAAAGGAATGTCGATCCGGGCGAGGCGCGAGCCCAACTTGTCGATCGCACAAAGGCAATTTTCGGCGGGCAATCCTTTGACCTCGTCCCGTTCCCTGGCGGGCCGTGGGATGTTCCTGACGACGTTTCCGACGGCAAGCCTCGCCTTGTGCTGCTCTCTCACGACGCCCTGGAAATCGGTGCCGATCTTCGCGAGATCCCCGATCTCGTGGCTCGGATGTTTGAGCGGAAAGGAGCTGACGGAAACGGGCTCCGGTCGCTGAGAAACAACCTCGTTTTCGTCGTCGCGGACGAAACGAAGGTAAGCGAGATGAAGCGCGCGATCGTGCGCCGGCTCGCCCTTCAGGAGCTGAAACGTCCCGAACGCGTCAAGGAGCTCGCCGAACATCAGCAAGCCAAGGTCTTCGAACTCGAAAAGAAGTCGGAGACCGAAGCCGCGATCGCGATCCAGCAGTGCTATCGGCATGTCCTCTATCCGTCGCGCAACGCCTTGGGCGGCGCCGGCTCGGTGCAACTCGCTCATTCGGTCATCGATATTCAAAATGCGTCCGAGCGCCCGGGATCGGGCCAGCTTCAGGTCGTTCGGCAGATGCAAAGCCAGAACAAGCTTCGCGACGCTTCGGACTCGCCGGATTCGCCGTCCTATATTCGCGACCGGACGCCATTGAAGAAAGGGCAGATGACGACCCGCGATTTGCGCGATGAATTCCGTCGCGATCCATCGCTTGTCGATTCTTCTTTCAGACGATGTGTTTCGCAAAGCAATCCGAAAGGGCATCGAGGAAGGCGTCTACATCTACAAGCGCGGCGATCTGCTCGCCGGCCCGGGTGATCCGATGCCGTCGATCAACATCGACCCGGAACATCTGCCGAAGCGCCTTGCTGAGCACGAAGATCAATCAGCAGGACCGTCGGAACGGAAGCCGTCGGGTGGAACGGATACGAATGGCGAACCCATCACAGCCAAGCCAGTCCCAAATGTTTCGGTCGATGACGAACGCCAGGCAATTTGGGCGAAGATTGCAAACGCCGCGCTTCGACCGGTTGGCGGCGACCGTGTAGGCGAAGCGACCTCCGCCGTTATTCCCTGGCCCCATCAGATTGGGGCTTTTCATCGCCTCTACGACAATTAGCCGCCGAAACTTCTGATTGCCGACGAAGTCGGCCTTGGTAAGACAGTGCAGGCCGGGTTGCTGCTTCGGCAATCCTGGATGGCGGGCAAGATGAAGCGGACCTTGATCCTCGCGCCCAAGAACGTCTGCAAACAATGGCAGATCGAACTTCGCGAAAAGTTCAACCTCAATTTGCCAATCTACGATGGCCAGAAATTGACATGGTATCGCTCGCCTGCTCGGGACCATGATTTTGAGAAGCCCGTTTCACGCGACGCCTGGCATAGGGAGCCTTTCGTTATCATGTCGAGCCATCTTGCCCGGCGGCAGGATTGGCAACGAGAGATATTGGATGCCGCCGATCCGTGGGATCTCGTTGTCCTGGACGAGGCTCACCACGCGAGAACGAAGGGAGCTGGAACGCCTCAGGCCAAGGGTCCGAACCGACTCCTTCAATTGATGCGATCCCTAAAGAGCCGGACCGATGGCCTGCTCCTTTTGACCGCGACGCCGCTACAGGTTCACGCAACTGAACTCTGGGACCTGCTTGATCTCTTGGGACTCCCGCGAGCGTGGACGCCAGATGCGTTCGTTCGCTTCTTCTCCGAAATAGCGAATGACACGGTCACCAATGAAAGCCTCGATTGGCTGTCGGCTCTCTTCCGCGCAAATGAAGCTCAATATGGTGAGATGCCCAAGGGGGAAGTAGAAAAGCAGACACGGCTCAGTAGTCTAAAAACGCGAAAGGTTCTGCAGGCACTCCGAGACCCAGTCTCAATCCAGAGGCGGCAGCTTTCTCAGGAAGGGCGTCGGGTGGCAATCGCGATATTCAAACGGTCGACTCCGGTTCGCGCACTCGTTTCACGACATACCCGAGAACTGCTTCGCAAATATTTCAAGTCCGGAAAGATGTCCACCGCCGTGGCAACGCGCCAAGTCGAAGATCGCTTCATTCCGCTTTCGTCAGAAGAAGGTGATCTCTATCAACAAGTCGAAACGTATATCTCCGAAACCTACAACGCGACGGCTTCTGAAGCACGTAACGCGGTTGGATTTGTGATGACGATGTATCGCCGCCGCCTAGCCTCGAGCTTCCATGCCCTTTTGAAAACCATGGAGAAACGAAAGCAGGGCGTGGGCGGCGTAATAACTGCGGCCGATGAGACACGGATCGACGAAAACGTTGCCGACCAAGTAGAGGCTGGCGAGGAAATCGACATCGAAACGGTCTCCGAAGACGAGCGCCGAACGCTTGCATTTGAAGAAATCGCGACAATCGAAAAGATCGTTGGAGAAATCAAATGTCTGCCAACCGACACAAAAGCCATTGAGCTTTCAGAGGTTCTCAACGATTTGAAAGGGAGTGGCTATCCGCGGGTGATGGTATTTACTCAGTTTACAGACACAATGGATTACCTGCGTGATCAACTGGTTCAAACTGGAAAGTCCGTGATGTGCTTCTCCGGACGCGGCGGTGAGGTGCGCAATATTGACGGCACTTGGGCGCCGATCACGCGCGACGAGGTCAAACGGCGCTTTAAGGAAGGGCGTTCCGAAGTTCTGGTGTGCAGTGATGCAGCCGCCGAAGGGCTAAATTTCCAGTTCTGCGGTGCGCTGGTGAACTACGACATGCCATGGAACCCAATGCGTGTTGAACAACGGATCGGGCGCATCGACCGCCTGGGGCAGAGATTTTCCGATATTCGGATTATCAATCTCCACTACGAAGACACGGTCGAAGCAGACGTGTATCGCGCGCTACGCAACCGCACATCGATTTTTGAAAAGGTCGTGGGCGGGCTTCAGCCTATCCTCACGCGCCTCCCGAAGCTAATAGAAAAGTCGGTTCTATCAAGGTCGATTGCGCCTCACGACAAACGCGATGACGCTCTTCGAGCGCTTGAGAATGTGATTTTATCTGGGGACGAGGCCGCTCTTAACCTGGACGATTTCGCGGATGAGGACCTTGAAGTGCCGATCCGCCCTGATCCAGCGATCACGCATTCAGATCTCCGCGCCGTTCTCGAGCGGCCAATAATTTTGCCAGTAGGTACGGAGGCTGTTCAACTAGACGAAAAGGACTACCGCCTTGTCGATGGATATCTATCTACCGCGATCCGCATAACGGTGGACCGAGATTTCTATGAAATGCATTCTGACAGCGTCGAGTTTTGAACTCCGGGCAGCTCAACTTTTCCCGACCTGGAGATCTACCGCGGCTAGTGATTTCGATTTGCGGAGAGTTTAGACGTGGCGAACAGTCCTTCGTAGCCTGAGTCAGTATTGCGTTATGTTCGCTGTTACTTGATGATTGCCCGCTGCCGTTCCCAATCCACCGGAAACGGCTTCAACAGCGCGTCAAACTGCAACTCAGCAGGCTGCCGACCATCGAGAATCGCCTCGACGATGTTTGGCGCGAGCAGCGTCAGGCGCAGGACGCGGCTGAGATAGGAGGGATTGATTTTCTCGGCGGCGGCGAGGTCCTGGACCGTCGCAGACTGGCCGCTCTCCAGCATCCGCTTCCAGCGATGGGCGCGGGCGAGTGCTTTCACCATGGTGTTGTCGACGCGCGGTCGGGGCGGTGCCCAGGAATCGGAACCATTCGGTGCGATCAACAGATTGCGCCCACCGCGCTTGCGGAAGGTCAGCGGAATGCGGACCGTTAGGGTGCTTCCATCCTGGCTGATCTCCGCCCTCGACATCACGCAGCCCTCCGTGGGCTGCAATCGTTCGCAGATCTGCGATGAGGCTCGCGATGCCACGGGTGCGCAAGCGGATGGCAACGCCGTTGAGGCTGACGTAGACCCGCTCGACGAGGAGTTGAACGATGCGCGCCTGCTCGGCGGGAAAGAGATCATCCCAGAGAGGATCGAAGTGCTTCAGCGCTTCACGCACTTCGGCCTCCTTGATGTCGCCCATCAATTGCCGCGCCACGCGCCAGGTGCGCACGACAATCTCGGGCGCGCGCCGCATGCCGCGCAATTGGTCGACGACCGCGATCTCAATCTCCGCGGCGGCAACGCGCCGGATTGGGTAGGTCTCGGGGCCGAGCTTCAAGACGGACTGGCTCACTTAGTAGCGGTAAAGCCGTCCAGACTTGCGCGTGTAGGTCGGCGACATGGCACCGCCGGTCGGTCCGAATATCAGCCCCTTAAGGAGTGCGGGTTCGATAGTGCGGGTACGACGGGCGCGGACGCGCGGGCTCTCCCGCAGAATGCCGTGAACCCGGCTCCAGAGATCGAGGCTAATGATTGCTTCATTCTCGCCGGGATAGGCCGTGCCCTTGTGGACGGCCATGCGGATGTACACGCGGTTGTTTAGGAGCTTGTAGAGGAATCTTTTGTCGATCGGCTTGCCGCGCCGTGTGGTGACACCCTCGGCATTGAGCGCTCGGGCGACCAGCGTGGCAGACCCCACCTTCAGGAACCGCTCGAAGGTCATGCGGACAGTCGCCGCCTCTTCCTCGTCGATCGACCAGCTTGCGGTTTTCAACGCGGTAGCCGGCGGCACGAAGCCGCCCATCCACATGCCCTTCTTGCGGGAGGCGGCGAATTTGTCGCGGATACGCTCGCCGATCACCTCGCGCTCGAACTGGGCGAAGGACAGCAAGACGTTAAGCGTGAGCCGGCCCATCGAGGTCGTCGTGTTGAATGACTGCGTCACCGAAACGAAGGTGACGTTTCTGCGGTCGAATATTCGACCAGCTTGGCAAAATCCATGAGTGAGCGGGACAAGCGATCGATCTTGTAGACCATTACAACGTCAACCTTGCCGAGTTCGATGTCAGCCAGGAGCCGCTTCAATGCCGGGCGCTCCAGGGTACCGCCCGAAACGCCGCCGTCGTCGTAGCGGTCCTGGACGAGAATCCAGCCTTCCGGCTTCTGGCTGGCAATGTACGCCTCGCACGCCTCGCGCTGCGCATCGAGACTGTTGAACTCCATATCGCGCCCTTCCTCGGAGGATTTGCGCGTGTAGACCGCACAACGCACCTTGGGCGTGACCTTTGCGTGGGATCGAGCCTGCATCATCCGCGCGATCCTTTCGGTTTGGGGTGGGTGCTACTCGCAAAACCGGCGGCCACTTTCGCTTCGCCCGCGCGCATGTTCTTGAGGCCGAAAAAGACCCAGCCGTTCCAGCGGGTGCCGTTGATAGCGCGGGCGATCGAGGACAACGATTTGTAAGGCGCGCCCCGATACTCGTAGCCGTCGTCACGGACCGTCACGGCGTCCTCCACGCCCTGCCACTCGCGAATGAGGCGGGTCCCGGCGATCGGCTTTTGACCGGCACGGATGCGCCGCATCACCGGGTTGCCGCCTTCGATCTCACCACCCAGCGCTTCGAGGCGCTTGACTGTCTCTACCTTCAACCCACCATAGGCGAGTTCTTGGATGCGATAGGCGAGCCGGCTTTCGAGGAAGCGCCGGTTGTACGGCGGCGGCTCGCTGTCAAATAGATCACGCCATTGCTGCTTCAGATCTGGCGTCGGCGTGGTCTTCAGAGCCGCCAATCGGGCAAGAACGGTGTCGCTCACGCAGCGGTTCCTAAGTTGGTGTTCGGAGCGACATGACCGCGTAGGTCGACCGAGAAGTCGACGAAAATTTCTCCATGGTCCTCGGATATTTGTCTTGACTGGCGGGCCCGAAGACGCATGAGCCCGCGCGCAAGAATTTCGGAGACTTCGGCGAGGCGCTCGTCAGCGGATATTCGATCGGGAGAGAGAGGGTTCGGAAGTAGCATCGTGACCTATCAGAGTGCTTCTCCCCAAGCCTCTACTCATGTTGTGCAAAAACCGTCTCAAATCGGCACGGCTATATCGACTCGGCGGTTATGCCGGTTGTATGGGCATAAGATGGACGATGACTCGGCATCAAGTCGCCCCCGATGTGCTGGCGAACGAAGCGTCGGCAAGAACTTCTCAGATTGTACCGAGGGTTCTCCCAACCAGCTGGTTATCAGGTGACCGAGCCGCAGACGCCGGCCAATGGTCGCGCCAATCTGCGGACGTCGCGATGAGGACCTGATGCCGGACGATCATTCCCGATATATCCAGTTGATGGCACTCGCGCTCGAATGGGCGCAGAAGTCCGGTACGCCGCCGGAGATGGTCCTTCGTCGCCTTTGCGAGTGGGCCGTTGCCGGAGGGTTCCCTGATGGTGCCTTCGTCACGTCTGTCGGCGAGAGGATTTCTCCACTCGACCTCCTGACGGCCGTTCGGGTTGTCATCGGGAATGGCCAAGCGACCATCGGCAATAGCATAATTTACATGTCGCCGCCGATGGCGGGGCACCAGCTGGCGGGCGCACCGCTCACGGCTCATAATGTACTGAAGTTCTGCGCGCACACAAACACGCTTCCACCACCTTCTGTGCTCGGCCGGCTCAAGCGTTTCCTGGCTGCACGCGATCGTGGGAAGCACGTCGTTCCGCCAGAGTGTTCCGACGCCGATGAACACGCGGCGAGGCAGTATGCGTATCGAGACGCTATCGACGGCTTGAATACGCTTCGCAAGAATATCTCCCGACTTAAAGGCGAGAACCCGCGCTACGGGCCACGCTATGCCGAAGACGAGACGGTCGATTTCGACTATTGGGGGTCGAAATCAGCGGAGACGCGCGATCGTGTGCAAGAGAATATCCGCAAATGCAGTGACTCGGTTCTTCAGAAGGATCTGGACACGCTCGATCTCGAGTGGCGAGAGTTCGTAACATCGACTTCCGCACAAGCCGAGGGGAGTGCCGAAGAGCGGCGCGTCGGCACCATCCGTGCCCCGCTCCGGCAGTTCCCTGCAACGAGAGGGGAAATTGCTGCCAACAATGAGCCCGCTTGCAAAGAGCCTCGACTTCGGATCGTCAAAGCGGCACGGCGTGCGCGTTTCGATAGTTCTGATCTGAAACTCTCCCCACGTTCTTTCAATCTTTTGATCATCTTGGCGGAGGAAGCAATCCAGGGCGCAGTGCCAGTTGGGACACGGATCCTGGAGAGCAAGCTTCTCGCAGGCAATTTTTACGAGAAGGCCATCGGCCAGGCCATCGATAGACTGAAGCGTGAAATGAATTCTAGCGGGGTAGAGCGCGAGAATGCCCAATCATTGATCGAGAATATTCGAGGAGTTGGTAATCGACTGACAATATCGGCATCCGACATTCAGATCGACGACTTCGCGCTTCGTGGTCACCGAGCTGGCTTACGACCGGACCTTCGCCGGCGAGATCGTGCGCAACCTCCAGGACGAAGGGCTGTCGCTGGTCGAGTTCGGCCAGGGCTTTCTCAGCATGGGGCCGGCCTCCGCGGAATTCCTGCGCCTTTTGATCGGCCGGGAGCTGCAGCATGGTGGCAACCCGATCGCCACCTGGTGCGCTTCAAACGTCAGCGTCCGCAAGGATCCGGCCGGCAATGAAAAGCCGGATAAGGAGCGATCGACCGAGAAGATCGACGCCATCGTCGCGGCCGTCATGGCGGTCGGCCGAATGCAGGCCGGCGGCCAAGGGGCAGTTTCCGTGTATGAGAGCATCGCTGCGGCCGCCGCCGCCCTCCGCAAAGAGTCCGGCACTACGACCGGCGCAGCATCGCACCGTGGCATCGGCGATGGTTGGGGCCAATTCGACGACTGATGTGCGCGTCTCGGCCGAGATAGTGATGCAGCACACAATGGTCATCGCCTGCGTAACGGTGATTTTCGAGGCTCCCGGCAAGCTCCCATCCGCTTGGTGCGACGGCACGACAAGCGGCTCGGTGGGGCTTGGGATCATCCGTTGCCGGCGCTCCTGCGAAAGCCGAATACGGCAGACGCGGCTCGAATTCAGAATTATGATGCGATTTTAGAATCGCCTAGAGCGGGTCCCGAAGAGTCAGAATCGGTAAGGGATTTCCCAAATCGGCCGAATCATGATTTAGCATGTTGGCTGGAAAGGAGGCCGGCATGGATGGCAAAACCCTATTCGCAGGATTTACGTGACCGCGTGGTGCGGGCGGTTTTGGCTGGTCAGTCCCGACGCAAGGCGGCGTGCAGTTTTGAGATCAGTGCGAGCTGTGTGATCAAACTCATGCACCAGTGGGAAACAACAGGCGATTGTCTGCCGCGCAAGTTTGGCGGTCATAAGCGGCACGCGCTGGCTGAGCATGAAGATAAGGTGCGGGCTTTGGTCGCGGCGCAGCCCGATCTGACGATCACGGCGCTGTGGAAAAAGCTGACGGTGCTCGGCATCAAAGTCGGGCGGTCCGCCGTCGGACGCTTTTTGCTGCATCTGAAATTGACCTATAAAAAAAACTCTGCACGCCGCGGAACAGGAAAGGCCCGATGTTCAGGCGGCCCGCCTCGCTTGGCGCGAGATGCAAAAAGCTCTTGATCCTAAAAAGCTTGTGTTCATCGACGAGACATGGGCCTCAACCAACATGACGCCCCGTTATGGGCGCTGCGAAAGGGGCAAAAGGTTGCTCGCTTACTCGCCCTTCGGTCACTGGAAAACGACGACGTTCGTGGCCGCTTTGCGTCACGATCGCATCACGGCTCCTTGTGTCTTTGATGGCCCCATCAACGGCGAAACATTCCTCGCTTATGTTGAGCAGGCCCTCGCGCCGGCATTGTCGCCTGGCGACATAGTCATCATGGATAATCTCGGTTCCCATAAAGTCGCCGGCGTTCGTGAAGCCATCGAAGCCGCTGGGGCGACGCAGCGCTTTTTGCCTGCCTACAGCCCTGACCTCGATCCTATCGAACAGGTTTTTGCCAAACTCAAAAACACGCTGCGTAAAATGGCTCACCGAACCGTCGATGCCCTTTGGGAAGGCATCGGCAGCGCCCTCGATGACTTCCCTCCCAACGAATGTCTAAATTACTTCCGCAACGCCGGATATGGCTCTGCCTAATGGGGATACGCTCTAGATGACTCGCGAAGGGCTTGATTCGCTCGACAGGGAAACATTGATCCGTCTGGTCCTGGCGCAGGCGGAGACGATAGCCGCACTGACCAAGCAGTGCGAGACGCTATTGGCGCGCGTCGCCGAACTTGAAGCGAAACTGGGGCTGCCGCCCAAGACGCCGGATAATTCGAGCACGCCGCCGAGCAATGGGCAAAAGCCTTCGGTGCCGGGCAAGGACAATGGCAGGCGCAAATCGCACGCCGGCGCGCATCGGCCTCTTCACCCGAGCCCGACATCAAAGCGCGATATTGCGGCGCACGCCTGCCAGCATTGCGGTGCCGATGTTTCGCAACAATCGCAGTTCGCCTGCGAAGCCTACGATCATATCGAAATCCCCGATCAAGCCCGACGTGACGCGGGTGACCTTCATGGCGGCGTCTGCCCATGTTGCGCCAAGCACTTCAAGGCGGCGGCGCCGGCGGCTAGCCGGGATCGCCGTTCGGGGCGAATCTTCGCGCCTTCGTCATCTATTTGCGCTTCACGCAGGGCATCCCGCTGGCCCGATTGAGCGACGTGTTGAAGGAATTGTTCGGGTTGGACATCAGCGAAGGCGCGCTGGTCAACATTCTGAGCGCCGCCCGCGAGCCCGTCGCCGCGCAGACGAGCCTGATCAACGCGCGCTGCTGGCCGGGACCGCTCTGCATCGGACGAAACCGGCATGCGGGTCGGCAAGGCCAATTGGTGGCTCTGGGTGTTTCACCATGGCGACAGCGCCGTCTTCGTCGCCGAGCCCCCCCGCACCAAGGCGGTGGTGGAGACGTTCCTGGGCCCATGGCGGCCTGACTACTGGACATCGGATCGCTGGGCAGCCAGACGGGCTGGGCCAAGCGCGACCATCAGGTTTGCCTGGCCCATCTGATCCGCGACATCCAATACGTCATCGACGAGGGCGACGCCGTGTTCGCGCCGGGCGTGATTGCTCAAGCGCGCCTGCGCCATCGGACGACGACGCGAGCGATTGGCCGACAGCACGCTCAAAATTTACCTCGCCGACCTGAACCGCGACTCGACCACCTCCTGGCGCTGAAACCGACACAAGCCGCCGGCGAGAAACTACAAAACAATCAAGGCGATCCGCGGACGTCTCTTCGTCTTTGTCACCAACCGGGACATCGAAGCGACCAATAACGGCTCGGAGCGCGCGTTACGTCCCTGCGCGGTGTACCGCAAGATCACAAACGGCTTTCGAAGCGAGTGGGGGGCCAAGTTCTACGCCGACATTCGCTCCGTCGTCGAAACCGCGCGAAGACGCGCCGTCCGCGCCATCGACGCCATCCGCATCACGCTCGCCGGAAAACCGCTCGCGCTGGCGTGAGTAATTACCTGTGACCGGTTCGATCGTCACAAGATCGGCCTTTTAGGCACAGTGGGGAGATGTCCATCACAAACGGCATAGGCTCTCGACTGCACCTTCAGGTACACGACGGAGTATCTGAAGGCGAACTGCAGTTACAACTGGAGCACTCGCGTAACGTCCTTCAAGTTTCCGTCGTGCCAATAAGTGTATGGATGGCAAGGTCGCAAGATCCGCACGGCCGGGCATGCTGGTGCGCGTGCCGCGCGACCGGCAACCGCCGCTCCACCTGGGTCGCTGTGGACAAAGGATGGTTGAAGTGACCTGGGCCGGGAGCGAAATCGCCGCGCATGCGCCATGCCTTTGCGTCGCTGAACGCCGCGCCTCAGCTGTGACCACACCGAGGACGAAATCCTTCGGCGACCACGACGCGACCGCGCACCCTACACGATCTGACGCGACCAAGGTCTGCCGATAACGACCGCGGGCAACTCCACGGATTGCAAATTCATCGAGGCGGAGATTTTGGCGCTTGCCGCGCTCTTCGTGGTCACCGAGTTGGCTTACGACCGGACCTTCGCCGGCGAGATCGTGCGCAATCTCCAGGACGAAGGGTTGTCGCTAGTCGAGTTCGGCCAGGGCTTTCTCAGTATGGGCCCGCCCTCCGCGGAATTCCTGCGCCTTTTGATCGGCCGGAAGCTGCAGCATGGTGGCAACTCAATCGCCACCTGGTGCGCGTCAAACGCCAGCATCCGCAAGGATCCGGCCGGCAATGAAAAGCCGAATAAGGAGCGATCGACCCAGAAAATCGACCCCATCGTCGCGGCGGTCATGGCTATCGGCCGAATGCAGGCCGGCGGCCAAGGGGCACGTTCCGCGTATGAGAGCATCGCTGCAGCCGCCGCCGCCGCCCTCCGCAACCGGCGCGGCATCTCTCCGCGGCATCGGCGACGGTTGGGACCAATTCGGCGACTGACGTGCGCGTCTCGGCCAAGACAGCGGCATAGCACACAATGGTCATCGCCGGCGTAACGGTGATGTCCGAACGGTGATTTCCGAGCGTTTCGGCTAGCTGACCATCATCTTGCGAAAGTCGGACGCCTGGCAGTCGCGGCTTGAAATTCATCAAGGTGATGCGGTTGGGGCGGCGATATTGCCGCATGTTGCGCGTTTCTTGGTCTGCGGGTTACCTCGCCGACATGAAGCCGGAACCGATTGCCTCTGCTCTGAAACACGCGGCGGGTCTCTACTAAAACGTTTCTCGAAAATCAATCGAAGCGCGTCGGCAAGCGCCTTCGCCACGCCGCTTCCACGAAAACAGGATTGCGCCAAATCGAGTTGACTACGCGAGATCTTCCCTCAGGCGATGGAAGAACGCCTCAAGCACGTCGCGTCGTAAGACATAGCTGGCATATTTGCCCTCTCGGACGACCTCCACCAGCCCCGCTATTTCGAGCTCTTTCATGTGGTGGGAGAGCGTCGCCGGGTTGATGTCCAAGCAGTCGCGTACCGCGCCGCAGGCGAGCGCGTCCGGGCGTTCGCCGAGACGCTTCAAGATTTCGTAGCGACGCCGATCGCCCACAGCCTTCGCGATCAGAAGAACTTGATCTTCCGTCAGCGTTTTGCCAGCCGGTTCCGACATCCCCATACCTTCGAGCATGACCGCTTCAAATTGAATCGATCATGCTCATTTTCTATCAGCGGCGTGCCCGCCGTCACCAGGGCATGATCGCCTTAGCGCAAGCCACCCGACACTACCAATGTATCGCCTGTAACCCAACGCAACTCGTCCGACGCCAAGAACACCGCGACCGGCGCTATATCATCCGGCTGTCCGGTCCGCCCGAGCGGCGTCAGCGCGACAAATTGCTTCTCGAAATCGCTGCCAATGACACCCGCAGCATGTGTGCCCTCAGTTTCGATCACGCCCGGATTGATCGAGTTGACCCGAATTTTCCTTGGACCCAGCTCCTTCGCCAGCACGCGGGTCACCGCGTCGACTGCGCCTTTCGTCGCGGTGTAGACGACCGTATTGGGCGAATTGAGATCGCTCGCCACGGAGCCGACATTGATCACGCTGCCACCCTTGTCGCCAAAGAGCTTCGCCGCCTCCTGTGTCGCCAGCAGCAGGCCCAATACGTTAACGTTGAAGTGCCGGTGAAAATCCTCTTCCGTGACCTCCTCGAGAGGCAAAAGGTTATAGACGCCGGCGTTGTTGACCAGAATGTCCAGCCGACCGAACGCTTTCTTTGTCTCTGCGAAGATTTTTTTCACGTCCGCTGCCTTTGCGACATCGCCTTGCACGGCGATCGCTTTGCCGCCCTTGGCTTTAATGTCCGCAACGACACGATCGGCGCCGTCTTTGCTCGAGGCATAGTTGACGATGACCGCAGCGCCTTCCGCCGCGAGGCCTTTGGCGATTCCCGCGCCAATGCCTTTTGACGCGCCGGTCACTACCGCTGTTTTGCCAGACAATCTGCTCATGACTCGCCATCCTTCAAAATTCACGTTACTTCGATAATTGTACAATTATCGAACGATCGGACTTAGGTAAGTCGGCGGGACAGGTCTTTCAAGGGCGTGATGAGCGTCGCCAACGCCATCGCCGCGGTAAACCTTAGCGCATTGATCTGACAAGGCTTTGTCGGTGCACAATTTGGGCGCAGAACGGGGCCTGATACCCCGCCGGTTTCCCCGCGCCATCGAGGTCTCACAGAGGCGGCCTGTCAAAGCCCTTTGGGCAAGAAAATAGAAATGTCGCGTTGCCATCGTCCGCACGGCGATCCGCCAGGTCGCCAGAGTGCGGAGCGGAGATGTTGGCTTTTTTGCAACGGCCTGAGATCACAAGGAAGCTAACAGCAGTGGAGCGCCGGATGGTGCTATTTCTCCCCAGGCGCTTCCCACGACGTACAAGATTTTGACGGGGAAGGGGTTTTTATACCCCAGCCACTTCGACCCGGTTTCCAATCGTTCGATGGCGTTTCATTCGAACCCGTTTTCGTGGCGCACCGGCGGTCAGCTCGTCCCCTGCTTAAGGGTGAGAACCGTCAATTCGTCCCCACTCTAGCAACTTGGCGGTGGCGCTGGTGAGCGAGTTCACAGTGGTCTGCACAAATCCGAAAGTCCCGTTGGTTGCCGTACTTGGCTGGGTCGTCGGTGTTACGGCCTTGGGATTGGCGACCGGTGCCGGTTCGGTGTCGAGTGGGTTCACAGGCGTCGCCTTGGCCTTGTTAGCAATCTGACGAGGCTGGCCATGACGGGCCTGATCTCTTACCGTTGAGGGCTTTCGCGGCTTCGCCACGTGTCCCACGGCTTTCGCCCTCGGAACCTCGGCTGCTGCGGCGGATTGCGGCGCTGGAAGCGGCGCCTCATTGACATTTGGTTGCGGCGGTGTGGCATTAGAGGAAAGTGTGCCATCCGGCTGGGCCAGATCGGTCTTCATAGTTTCCGACTCGATGGGAGCTGCCATGCTAAGCGGCGCGGCCGGCGTTTGCGCCTGCGCGGGCGCCGACGGCACGGCCGGAGGCCTATTATCAACTTGGGCGTGGGATTCGGCGGGGGGCGTTTTCTCCTCCACTCGCGACAAGTCGAGGGTTCGTTCGGTGCCATTGACGAGAGCCATCGGCGATGGTTCCGGCGGCTTACTGAGAATAGCGGCGTCCTGGGCAAGAACATCCGCGCTACTCGTTTGTTGCTTGATTGGGCCGTTTTCAGCCTTGATCGATGCGATCTCGGGTGGACCTGAAAGTCGGCTTTTAAGGTCAAAACTCACGGCTATGCCTGCCATTGCCACGGTGACGATCGCCACCATCACGTAGAGCGGGCGCCGTGAGCTGTTTTGCCCGTTGGCAACCCCGGCGAGCTGGGAAACTGGCCGGTTGTCCTGATCGAGGAAACGTTGCGATCCGATGTCCGCGTTCGAATAAGCATTTGACATGTTGGGTTCTGAAGCCGTCGTCGTGGCTTGTTCTCGCTTTGAGCCCAGCAGTCCTGCTTCGATCGAAGCGAAATCGCCGCTTATCAGGGGCGCTCGCGCGTTCGACCCTTTGTACGCGATCGTTGACTGCTCGGCTTCCGACGGAATCGCTGCCTGTGGCTGCTTCGTCCCCAGCAACCCGGCCTCGATCGCAGCGAAATCGCCGCTGACCAGACGCACTTGCGCATCAGGCTGATTCAAATCCTCTGGTTCCTCTGCATCCTGCCGCGCTCTTGCTGAAAGCGGGGTTTTCGGTTCGAAATCGGTCTCATGAGACTCTGTCTTTATCGCCGATGATGCGGAGAAGTTCGGCGAGCGGGTCTCCGTCCTTTTTATCGGAGGAGCATGGCCGGCACAGACGACTTTCAAGTTCATCCCAATCGATTATCGGGCGCCGTTTCGTAAAAACATCGCTCATACTGCCGGCCTCCTGTTACCCTAACCTGGTGGAGGGCCAATCCGGTCGCGCGATTAGGATCCAAGCTCGAACTGGCCTTTCGTTATTAAGATTTCATTAAGAAATCAGAATTGTGGCTGATCTTTGCCGCGCTCAAACAGGGGCCCAACCTCGAGAAATCCTGCCAAAGAAACACCATCGGATGCTGCTAGTGGGTGAGCTCCGCCGAGCGGATTGAACCCCGCCGAGCCGCGGCCGATCTGGAAAAATCCCAAGCGCGGCGCGAAATGGATTGTCCAATCCAAATCACCTCACGTAAAACCTTATCAATCCACACCATAAATGGGCCAAGCTTCTTCGACGTTAGCCGTTCGAGGCGCCGATAGCCCGGCGGGACGAAGCCGCCGAAAGACCCACGGTGTTGGCCGGGCCGCGATCAAAGGGTCAGGATTGCTGGAGGTTTAGCAGCACAAGGCAAGCTAGAAGTACGGGCACAGCGACGATACCGCCGACGCTGATGCGCCACGCGCTGCCCTGTAAGGCAAGCCTTTGCAAAGCTATCAAAGGTAGCCGAAGAGCCAGAGCAATGCAGAGCAGGACTATAGCTGGCTTGAAGCCTACCTCGTAAACATACCAAATCAGGAAGAGCGGGCAGAGCCACAACGATATGGCTATGGATATTACAAGAAAAGGATGTATATCCGCCCTGGCAATCCTCAAGAAATGAATGTGACTCGCTTGGTTACCGGCGATCCACGCGACGACGGAATATAGGCCGGAGCTCACAAGCGTTATTTCCGACACTGGATAGCGAAGGAAGGTGATACCCCCCACGACAAGGATGGCGCAGGTCAGACTGAAGCTAAATTCCCAAACAAATCTCCGCTCTCGAGGGCTGCGGATGTCGTCGTCCTCTGCATCCGCTTCTTGATCCCTGCTGATGGCTCCTTTCTTACGGACTGCGAGCAGGTCGGCCGCGTCGACGACAGCGTAAACAAGAACCCGGATGAGTAGGGCCAGGGCCACAGCCACGGCCAGGGCGACGGCGAGTGTAAGTGCGGTTTTCATTGACTAATTCCCTTCCGCTTGGCGACGTGCAACGCGCTCACTCCAACCACCCAAGCCGCCCGGCCCGCGTCCTGCGCCGCTGCAAGACCCAGCAAAGCGCGCGAAGCTTCCAGATGATAGCTAAGGCGCAGATGCGCTCACATTGCAATTTTGCTCACCGGACGCTCAAGTGCCGCCGCAATCAAACTCCTCGTGCTGGAGCTTCAGCCGAAACGTCTCGCCTTGCCTTTGTGACAGAGTACATTCGCGAGCTTGGCCTCAACGAGGATATGCGCGCGCTCACGGCGAGGTAATTTGCGGAACTGATCGACAAGAATGCCGCGATGATTTGTGGCAGCACACGCATCGTATTGGAGCTCACCGATCAGTGTTGAAGTGCCGATCAAGCCAGTTCAAAAAGATTCGCTGGATGTGGCTGCGAACGTCATGGTAGCGTTCGTTGGGGTAAGTCTGCCAATCTTGGTGGCGTGAGCGGTTCCATGAGAGTAGCGGCGTGAGCCCGGCCGGATCGACTAATGCCTTTTCTTTAATTCCGCCGGGAACGTCTTTCATATAGATCACTGAGGTGTTCCCGCCCTTCAACTTTAGAATCCTCGACGGACGAGAACCGCCTTATTGCCAAAGTACTTCTTCTCAATGTCTATATACTTGTGTAGCAGAAGCTCGAGCGCGCTCTTTTCCTTCGGATAGATGTAGTCGTGAGTTGGATAGGATGGATATCCCGTGTGCGGAAAGAGTATACGGTCCATCGGATAATCGATGTCCCAGTTGTATTGCGAGAACAGGAAAACGCCACGTTGGGCATGTAGGCGGACGTTCTCATTTATTCTTGGACGCTACTCGGTCGCGGTAGGCCTCGAACGACAATATCTCCGCTGCGTCCCACGGACGCCGTTCTTTGCCCGCCGGATCATACCCTGAGTGTCCGATAGCTTTCTCCTCTTCCGGCCACCATCGAACAGGATGAAACACGGCGCGTCACGCTCGACCTTAAGAAGCGGACCGAAAGCCCTCGATCTGCTTTCGAATGAGGAACGGAATGGCTACGGCCGAGTCTGAGGCGGAGGCCGCGCGCTACAAGGGAACTTGTAGAGGCAGAACAAGAAATTTGCGCCAGAGGCGAGCCTCGTCAGAGCCAAATCTCGAAATAATTCTCGCCGATCACGACGTCGTTCTTTGGCGGCTTAGCCGGTTTCTGATCCGTTCGAAAGACCATTCCAGGCGCCTTCGTCTCGAGCGCTGCGATGAGATCGGGAAGCGGCATCCGGCCCCAGCGCTTTTTGAGCGCTTCCTTCTCGTCCACCGAAGCGATCGCGGCCTTGAGCGCAATCATCTGCTCTAGGCCGTGGTCCTTCAATGTCGCGTTGTGGCTGCCGTGGTGTCCAACCTTGTAGAAAATCGTTTTTTTCAGAAGATCGGGTCCGGTCACCTTGGGCGCGTCATTCGGCCATTGCCATTTCTGCCAGGACTCCCAGTTTCCGACCTGCGCGTCGGCTGCGAACAGCAACACGTCCCCCTTTCCGATATCACCGAGTTCGCGCGCAAGTACGAGGCTCGTGTTGTTGGTATAGCTCTGCAGCGCCAGCGCCAGTTCCGCCGCGGGTCCGAGCCAGTCGCCGTCGAAGCGCCTCCAGTCGTCGCTCCCGTAATAGCGCTTTGTGAAGAGTTCTTGGATGCGCCCCTTGGGATCCTGCTCAAGGGAACTGAGATCTTCCCGATCTCGCAGGGGAATCGTCACCCTTTGATGAAATGGCGCGAGACTTACGTCATCATCCAACAAACCGAGCGCCGCGACGACGCCGAGGGGCAGAACTGCGCACCCGTCCGCCGCCAGCCCGTAAGTTTCGGGAGTCTTGGTCGACGGATTGATCTTCCGGATGAGCTTGGGATCGTATGGAACTCCTCGATGGTTGCGATGAGCCAGAAATCCTAGTTTCTTCAACCCGTTCCTTCTGTCTCAAAGGCGTTGACGTCGGACAACTAACTTGGCTGTACCAACGCCCACCAAGAGTTCAACCTCCCTTCCGGTTGCTGGTAATACGTATTCGCTCCTGGACCGTTGCCGGGGCTATCCGGGCCGACCGCGGCGAAGACGGGGTTCTTCACGCTCTTGAGTTGGAAAGGAATACCGATCTCCAGCCCGTTGGCGAATTCGGCGATCGACCAATTCCCCTCCGGCCCATCGGTATCAAGCATGTAGCAAAAACCGTCGTTGTTGTCCTTGCAGGCAAGTACCTTCGACGGCTGATCGACGTTGAGCACCTTCCAACTGTCGTTACTTGTGGGGACCAGTCGCCACAAGTTGTAGGAACTGCCTTCAG
>CAVQZL010000041.1:0-28995 GCA_963718265.1 uncultured Alphaproteobacteria bacterium
GAAATCCGCCATGAAATCACGTCCCAAGCCGAATCAAATTCGACCGCTCATGACGTTCGCCCCGCTCGAAGGCTGGAGTGACGTCAAAGTCACCGACCGCCGCACTGCCGTCGACTATGCTCCGGTTTTCGAAGGACTTGGCCGACGTCGCCTCGGCCGACGTCGCCTCGGCCGACACGTCCTCATCCAGGACACCAGTGCTGTAGTGCTGTACGCTGTACGCGCAGGAACGCTTTCAAATCAAGGCGGAGGAAAGGGGTCGTCTTCTGAGCTACGGCCGGAGACGGAGCAGCGGGGACATTCGAGAGGGCCTTCAGACATCCGGGTGTCGGCCTTCCCAGCCGACTCCGCAAAAACTGCGCAAGCATGCGCGATGTGGACTTCGCAAAGCACTCCGCCCACAGCTTGTCGTCGATCCGTGCTGCGAGCGCCGGGGGGGGTTCCCACGGATCCCACGCTGCCGACCATTTGGCCCAGCCTGCGGTCTGGAAGCCGACTACGGAGGGAGAGGCTGGCAAAGCCGGCGGCAAAAATCATCAAGTTGCTCGAAATTCTGAAATCGGATCCGGATTTCGCCGCTTTCGCCGGCGTGCCGAACTACGACTTTGGCGCCGAGTACGAGGCCAATTGTTTCTTGTAGTGTAAGGGTATCAGCGTCGGGCTCACCAATCTCTGCTGTTCGCCGGGTCTTGCCCAGGTTTTCTCCGAGTTTCTCGACATCTCTCACGGTCAGACCCTTATCGACGATGTGGTCGGCAACCGCGTCTGGATTTTGGACCGCTAAGAGTGCGCGCGCGTGTCCGGAGGAAATTCTTCCTTCTGCGAGAAGGCGCTGACTGTGTTCAGGAAGATGTGTCAGCCTCATCGTATTGGCCACATGGCTTCGAACTCTTTCCAACGATCCGAGCGATGTCGGCTTGAGAATAGCCGTGACTTTGGACGAGACGAGCGTAACCCGCCGCCTCCTCTAGTGCGTTCAGATCCGACCGTTGAACGTTTTCAATAATCGCAAGCTCAAGAGCTTCTCGATCATTCGCTTCAACCATTAGAATCGGGATGTCGTGGAGTGCGGCTCGCTGTGCAGCGCGCCAACGCCTTTCTCCCGCGATGATCTCATAAGCGTCAGTGAGACCCGAAATCAGACGAACCAGGACTGGTTGGATGACCCCTCGCTCCTTGATCGACTCCGCCAGTTCTGCGAGGTCGGAATCGTCGAACCTCTTTCGTGGATTGTTCGGATTTGGGCGTAAGAATTCAATAGGCACCCTACGTGAACCGAATGCATTAGCAGCAAATGCAGGGTCGTCTTGAGCAGCGCCAAGTAGAGCTGCGAGACCGCGGCCAAGACGCGGCTTGGGGTCCATGATCGCACCATCTCCAACCATTGCGCGTGGATCTCGGTTGTAGGGAGTTATAAGGTTTTATCGGGTTGATGCCCAGCGGCCTTCTCGGCGGATAATCTCAGAGGCAAGTTTAAGGTAGGCTTGGCTACCCGCGCACTTTAAGTCGTACAGAAGTGCGGGTTTGCCATGTGAAGGGGCTTCCGAGACCCGAACATTCCGAGGAATTATCGTCTCATAGACGGTGTCGCCCATATAGGCACGAACATCGGCGACGACTTGCCCAGCTAGGCTATTTCGCGGGTCGAACATTGTTAAAACGATCCCATGTATCGACAGATCGGGATTTAACGTTCGGCGCACCTGCTCAACTGTCGTAAGCAACTGCGACAAACCTTCGAGGGCGAAAAACTCGCATTGCAAAGGCACAACAACGGCGTCTGAGGCCGCCAATGCGTTGACGGTCAGCAAATTGAGGGAGGGTGGGCAGTCGACAAGAACGTAAGTAACAGGGTCGGCGCTCTGATAGTCAGTTTCTCGGAAGGCTTGTATGGCGTTTCGTAATTTATACGAACGGTCGTCGTCCCCAGCGATCTCGAGTTCAACCCCGAGAAGATCCATAGTGGAAGGAGCGATCAGAAGCCGCGGCACCGCGGTTGGCGTTATTACGGCCTGCAGTCGTCGACCGCCTGTGAGGACGTCGTAGCTTGAGGTCACCCTTCTTTTTCGGTCAAGGCCAAGGCCAGTCGATGCGTTGCCTTGGGGATCGAGATCGATGATGAGCACGCGCTCACCAATGGCCGCAAGGGCGGTTCCTAGATTGATGGCTGTCGTTGTCTTTCCGACTCCGCCCTTTTGGTTTGCCATAACGAGAACCCTGAAACTTCTGCGTTGCACAGATGAAGAGTTGGACAACGACGAGGACGGTGCGTTATACATAGGAGGCCGTTTGTCCTCTTCTTAGACGCATGGAAAAGACTGCAGATTTGGGGTCAAGCATGCTTCGAAAGATATCGATACCATAGCGGTCCCGATCGGCTAGCGCTCCTAATTGGTCTCGCCACGTTCTGCCACGAGGAAAGAGTGCTTGAGCCCCATAGGCGAGCCACAGTTTCGCCAAATCTAGGGTGACGGGCAAGGGGGCAAAGCCGCGAGCTGTGACGACGTCCACAGGACCTGAAGCGGTCGGAGGTAAGACTTCGATCCGGCTACAATGCACAACGAGCGGCGCGCCGGTCGTGCGAGCGACCTCGCGAAGAAAAGAGCATTTCTTGTGATCGCTTTCGACGCAGTGGACGGTCGCTCCCCGAACCCCGACAAGTTGAATGGCAATAACAACGGCGGGAAAGCCCGCTCCAGAGCCGAGGTCAAGCCAAGTCCGGGCGTTGGAAGGGACTAGCCTTCGAAGCTGGGCCGAATTTGCAATATGCCGTGTCCAGATGACATTGAAGGTCCGATTGGAAACTAGATTTGTGGTAAGACGCCACCGATCGAGCAGTTCGACGAATGTGTTCAACCTATCTCCTGTTTCACGTGAAACAGGGACGAGCTCAAGCGCTCGAAGTCGATCTTCGTCCGAATGGGGTCTCGGGCCGTTGGTCTGCATTGTCCGCACGCACACCCGAAGAAACTGTCAAATGCGCGTCGCTCTCAACCGGCGACCGGCGACGTCGAGCATGGGCGGCGACCAGAGCGAGGGCGACAGGGGTTATTCCTTCGATCCTTGCGGCTTGGCCAAGACTTGAGGGTCGCACCGCGATCAACTTCTGCCGAATCTCAGTGGACAGACCCGGGAGCTCCGAATAATCCATGTCAGGGAGAAGAATCGCCTCATCACGGCGATAACGACCAACGTCTTCGGTCTGTCGATCGGTATAAACAGCATATTTCGCATCCGCCTCAAGGCGTCGGAAGACAGCGGGAGGGATGGCCGCCAGTTGCGGCCAAACGCCAGTGAGGCGGGAGATCGAGAATTGCGGGTGAGCGACCAGCTCAAACGCTGAGCGGGAAGCTCCGTCCTTATTGACGACAATCCCGAACGACTTAAGCTCGGAGGGTGTGGCGGAGGCCATGTGCATCGCAGTACGAGCCGACTGCAGGGCAGCTTTGAGCTTCTGATGTGCGGCAGCACGGTGCGCACCGACGCAGCCAAGTTTCGCGCCCTTGTCAATCAATCGCTCGTCGGCATTGTCTGCGCGGAGGGACAGACGGTATTCTGCACGGGATGTGAACATCCGGTAGGGCTCACTCACACCGTGCGTGGTCAGATCGTCCACCATGACGCCCAAATACGACTTTGCCCGGTCAAATGTCGCCAGTTCGGCGCCCCCGGCCTTTCGAGCAGCATTTAGTCCGGCGAGCAGTCCCTGAGCCGCCGCCTCCTCGTACCCTGTGGTCCCATTAATTTGGCCCGCCAAAAACAATCCGTGGAGCCGGCGGACTTGCAACGTCGCATCCAGTCCCCGAGGGTCAACGTAGTGGTACTCGATGGCGTAGCCCGGACGCTTAATAGTTGCAGCGGCCAATCCAGGAATTGTTCTTATGAATTGAAGCTGCGCTTCCTCTGACATCGAGGTGGAGATCCCGTTGGGGTAGATCGTGCAGTCGTCAACGCCCTCTGGTTCAAGGAATATTTGATGAGTATCCTTATCGACGAATCGAAGCACCTTGTCCTCGATCGAAGGACAATATCGAGGGCCCTTACCGGAGATCGCGCCAGAGTAGACCGCTGACTTATGCGCGCTCGCGCGGACGACAGCGTGGCCCGCTTCGGTTGTTCGTGTGATGTAGCACGGCAATTGAGGCGCAGTGACCGAACGCGTCCAATACGACAGGAACTCCGGGGGATCGTCGCCTAGCTGGACCTCAAGCGAGTCCCAGTCGATGGTTCTTCCGTCGAGACGAGGTGGCGTGCCTGTCTTTAGACGCCCAAAATTGAAGCCGGCAGCTTCAAGACTTTGCGCCAGTGTTACGGACGAGGGATCGCCGTACCGGCCCGCGGGGACACGGTAACTGCCGATGTGAATAGTTCCGCGGAGGAAGGTGCCGGTCGCGAGAACGACTGAAGGGCTTCGATAGAACCGCCCATTGGACAGTTGGACGCCGACAACCACCCCGTTCACAGAATCGATGCGCGAGACCTCGGCTTCAAGGACGACTAGGTTCGGGGTATCCAGGATGAGGCGTTGTATCGCTTGCTTGTAGAGTTTCCGATCAGCCTGGATGCGGGGACCCCGCACAGCAGGCCCTTTTCGTTGGTTTAGGACACGAAATTGAACTGCGGCTTGGTCTGCTGCACGGGCCATTAGGCCATCCAAGGCATCGATCTCCCGGACCAAGTGCCCCTTTCCGAGACCGCCCACCGCAGGGTTGCATGACATCTCTCCAAGAGATGTCATGCGATGGGTAATCAAGACTGTTTGAGCGCCGCAGCGCGCGGCGGCGGAAGCTGCTTCGCAGCCCGCGTGGCCACCTCCAATTACTATTACATCGAATTTCTGTTTCACGTGAAACAGCTCCCGCCCCCCGGTTCTTACTTCCCAATGCAGAAACGCCCGAAAATCTCTCCAAGGATATCCTCAACGCCGATGCGTCCCGTTACCCGCTCAAGAGCCGCGGCAGCCTGTCGCAAACGCTCGGCGCACAACTCAGGCTCAAGGAGCGGCTCCACTAACGCCTCCGACAATGCGCTCTTTGCGTCAAGAAAAGCGTCGCGATGACGGCGGAGGGTAAGCAGAGCCGGCTCTGCCGCGGACATACTCTGTACTGCGAGAGCCGCAATTGCGTCAAGAAGGTTGTCAACCCCGTCTCCAGTTCGCGCGGAGATGACGAGATCGAAATCGTCCGGATTGATCACGGATCCCAATTTGTCCGCCTTCGTTCGGACGCGTAGACGAGCACCAATAAAATCCGGAGGCTGCTTCTCTCCGGTGTCGTCGAGCCAAAGGATGAGGTCCGCGTGACGCGCGCGTTCGTGCGTCCTTCGGATACCCTCTCGCTCTATTGGATCATCGCTTTCCCTAAGTCCTGCGGTATCCACGAGAGCCACGGGATAACCGCGCAGATTCAAAAATACTTCAATAGAGTTCGCGGGTGGTTCCCGGATGGGGAGACGTAATTGCCAGTTCGCGGCCCGTCAACGCATTGAGCAAGGTGGACTTGCCGACGTTCGGCGCCCCAGCAATGACCACGAAAAACCCTTCCCGAAGACGTTCGGCGGATCCTGCGTTCTGCACGGCGCGGTCTATCCGGTGCAGCGCCAAACGGATTTTGTCGCAGATCGCCGCGTTGTCGAGTCGCTCTGCGTCCTCATTGTCACAAAAGTCGATCCGCACTTCCAAGGTCGCCATCGCTTGGATCAAAAGCGCTCTGATCGATTCACACTCACGCCTCAGGGCGCCGCCCGCCACCCGTTGCGCCTGTCTACGCTGGGCTTCCGTCTCCGCTTCGATCAAGTCGGCCAACCCCTCCGCTTGGGAAAGGTCAATCTTTCCATTGCGAAAAGCTCGCCAGGAAAACTCGCCTGGCTCCGCCGGGCGGAAGCCCTCCAACGAAGACAATGCGCCTAGCACGGCTTCAACGACTGCCCTGCCGCCTGTTAAGCTAAGTTCCACGACGTCTTCGCCGGTGAAACTCCTTGGGCCCTGGAAGCGGGTAATTACTGCGCGGTCTATCGCAGCATCTGAGTTAGGGTCCACAATCGTCTTGAGCGTGGCTCGCCGATCAACGAACTCCGTGTGTGGAGCTAAGACAGCTAAAGCCTTTCCGCATTTCGGGCCCGAAATTCTGACCACCGAAACAGCCGCTCGGCCCGCAGCAGTCGCGGGAGCAAAAATCGTATCTCCGTCTTGCCGCAAACCAGGTTTCGCGCCGCCAACGCTTCCGATTTGGGACACTGTCTCGGCTCCGACAACTATTTCCATTGCGGGGTACAGACGACATATTGATCGGTGATCGCCTCATGATCACCCTGCCTTTCCCGTTGGAAGTACAAATAACAAATGCTCAAGGCTCCAGTCCGGTAATCGACCCGAAAAACACCGCCTTCTTGTTCATGGCGCGTGGCTATCAGGTCATATTCGCCCGGCTCTTGTTTAGTTGCTCCCTCCCCTCCGCGATAACAATTCGTCACCCCAAAAGCGCCCGGACCAACGTCCGAACGCCCCGAATTATGGGCAAATTGACAGGCAACGACGTCGCCAGTGAATTTGTCGAGCCGATAAACTAAAGAGAGATTAATCTGTGGAGCAGCCAAAAATTCGAATTGCGCGGCGATGGCCGACACCGGGGCCAGAGAGAGGATGCAAAATAGTCCTGCCTTCATATTATTCATGTGGAGTCTTCCAAGAGGACGAGAGCCCAGGAAAAATCAGTCTGACAGGACCTCCTTTGACAACACCGTCGAGTCGGCCTTTAACCGATATACGATAGGAACTCCGGTTGCTAATTCCACCAACGGGATGGTCTTCGGAGACAATCCATCAAGCACCATAACCAGCGCGCGCAAGCTATTCCCATGCGCTGCGACGAGGACACGATGACCGCGCAGAACCTCTGGTAAAATGTTCTGGCAGTAGTACGGTAGCGTACGCGCAACTGTATCTTTCAGACTTTCACCGCCCGGGGGTTGCACATCGTAACTTCGTCTCCAAAGGTGAACCTGTTCCTCTCCCCATCTTTCGCGCGCATCGTCCTTATTCAGGCCGCAAAGATCGCCGTAATCTCGTTCATTGAGAGCTTGATCTCGGTTCTGGATAATTTCCTTCTGACCCATCACATTCAGGGCTAATTCGAGTGTATGCTGGGCCCTAATCAGTGCTGATGTAAATGCTACGTCAAGAAAGATGCCTCGCGCACTTAGCCTGCTCCCGGCCTCCTTGGCTTCTGCAACCCCGGCAGGGGTCAGGTCCGGATTTCGCCATCCCGTGAAGAGATTTTGCAAATTCCACTCGCTTTGACCGTGGCGCAGTAACACGAGAAGACGTTCTGACATGGCTATCGCTAACCCAGTTCTTTTGATGAAAACGATCAGTGTTAAACGTGTTTGAGCGGTGCGCCAACTCATCAATAACGTACGGGGGACATGAGTCGCCGATCAGCGGCGAGCGCTCGGAACAAGCGATGGGTTGAGCGGGGCCAAGATCGTCCGAACTGTAGAACGCATATCAATCGGCCGGTAAACCTGTTTTGACGCCTCAACGACATGCACGCCGGCAAAGGGTAGTGTCAGGGCCTCGCCAACGCGCTCGAACGTTGGCGCAGACCGTATTGAGAACGTGCCTGCGAGTGGAGGGGTGTAGAGAGCCTCACCCCAAAATATAGGGAGGAGCCAGCAGCGATGAAGGAGGTCTCGGAGTTGCCCCTTCGAGTAGGGAAGTCCATGCCCAAACGGGGTACGATCTGTCCTAGCCCATATACCGCGTCGCGAGGGGACCACAAGGATTAGCCTTCCTTCTGGCGTCATGATCCTCGACGCCTCGTTTAAAAGCGCCTCAGGACGCCCAGCGGTTTCCAAAGCATGCGCAATGAGCAATCGATCGATGGATGCGTCCGCCAAGGGCAGCATATCCGGATCGACCAAAGCGCTCGCACAGCGGTCGTTCTCGGGCCAAATCACGGCACCCTGAACACTTGGCATAAGAGCGATGCATCGGGCCGCCTCATCACGAAATCGATGCAGGTATGGCGACCCAAATCCTAACGCTGCGATAGACCGCCCGTCGACAGTAACCCACCGAGCGCGAAGAATTCTACCGATCATCCGTCGGGAGATCTCTCCTAGCGGGGAACCGTAGAAAACCTGAAGATTGTGAACATCAAGAGCCATGCGCGCCAAGTGGAAATCCCGGGCAACTAAATAGGATTGGGACTCGCAGCAACCAAACAAATTGCCCAGAGCAGATTGCGTCCGTTTTCGATTGCATACACCCACTTCAGAACCCCCAAGGGACGCGAGGAACTGGCGCCAACCCCGTCGAGTACTGTAACCTCCGTGTCTGTCAGCTTTTCTTTGCCAACGCCTCCAATTTCCTTTGCACATCATTGATCTGACTGCGAAGCTCGGCAATCTCCTCGGGAGGATTTGTCTTTTCGTGCTCAGGCTCGACATTTGCGATCGGACTGGCAAAGGGCGAAAATACACCTAATGCTTGGTTGAATGCATTGAGGTTTTTCTGAGTTAGCTCTTGCAGCGCAGCAAAGGAACCCTGAGAAAACGCCTCTGGCCCAAACATGCGAATGGCGGCCTCCCGCATCGCTTGCCTTTCGCCACTGAAACGATCAATCGAAAACTCAAGATAGCTCGGCAGCAACGCCTGCATGCTATCGCCATAAAATCTAATCAACTGTCTTAAGAAGGTGGTTGGTAGTAGAGACTGCCCCTCGATACCTTCCTGTTCAAAGATAATTTGAGTCAACACCGACCGAGTTATATCTTCGTTCGACTTCGCGTCAAAAACGATGAAGTCTTCACCACTCTTTACCATCTTAGCGAGATCGGCCAGAGTGACATATGCGCTTGACGCCGTGTTGTAGAGGCGACGATTTGCATATTTCTTGATCGTGGTTGGCGTGGAACTGACCATTTTGTGGATCCGAAGAACGGCGGACTTTTGTTGCGCTACACCATAAGCGCTTTTTGCGCTGCTCCCAACTCCTTTCTGCACCGCGAGGAGTCGAAAATATTCGGAGGTTCGCCGATCATGCGGAGACCGTAGCAAAAGAAGGCAAAGTCCGTCTATATGATAGTGGTGCAGTTGGATTCCGATCGTGTAAAAGGCGCGCTCCATGGAAACTCGCCTAGCAATTGAGTCCGGAAAGGGAGACCAGAATGACCACCGGCGACATCGTAATCGCAAGCGCAAAGCGGACAGCGGTCGGATCGTTCAACGGGGTGTTCAGCACGATGCCAGCACACGAGCTGGGAGCCGTGGCTATTTCCGCGGCGCTTCAGGCTGCCGGCGTGTCCCCAACGGATGTCGATGAGGTCATAATGGGGCAAATCCTCTCTGCGGGCGAGGGTCAAAACCCTGCTCGCCAAGCCGCTATGAAGGCTGGAATACCCCAGGACAAGACTGCATTTGGCATTAACCAGCTTTGCGGGAGCGGACTGCGCTCGGTGGCGCTCGGCTTGCAGCAGATCGCAAATATGGACGCGAGTATCGTTGTTGCCGGGGGCCAGGAATTGATGTCGCTTGCGCCTCACGCCGCCTATCTTCGTACCGGGACAAAGATAGGCGATCTACAATTTCAAGATACTATGCTGCGCGATGGGTTAATTGACGCGTTCCATGGTTACCATATGGGCTGCACGGCCGAAAACGTCGCAGCCAAATGGCAAATCAGCAGAGAGGAACAAGACCGATTTGCCGTGTCCTCTCAGAATAAGGCCGAGGCCGCGCATAAAGCTGGACAATTCAAGACCGAAATTGTTCCAGTCAATGTGGCTACTCGAAAAGGAGACGTCGTGATCACGGATGACGAGTATATTAGGGCGGGATCCACGTACGACGCCATGGCCAAACTGCGTCCTGCATTTTCAAAGGAGGGAACCGTCACGGCCGGAAATGCATCAGGCATTAATGATGGCGCGGCGGCCATTGTTCTGATGACGGATCACGAAGCCAAGCAACGTGGTGTAACCCCCATGGCGCGCATCGTATCGTGGGCAACAGCCGGGGTTGATCCGGCTATCATGGGAACTGGGCCGATTCCGGCGTCGCGTCGGGCACTCACGAAGGCGGGGTGGACAATCAAAGATCTGGACCTTGTAGAGGCGAACGAAGCCTTCGCAGCACAAGCTCTCGCAGTAAATATAGACCTCGGTTGGGATCCGGATATCGTGAATGTAAACGGCGGCGCGATTGCGATTGGTCATCCAATTGGGGCGTCTGGAGCCAGGATCCTTACGACATTGCTCCACGAGATGGTGCGCCGAGACGCCAAGAAGGGCCTGGCGACGCTTTGCATCGGAGGTGGAATGGGAATCGCAATGACGGTTGAGCGCTAGGATTAGCCCTATCGAACACAACGCCGCCGCATTTGGTGCGAGCCAAAAATAAAGGGGTAGGAAATCATGAGCAGGGTTGCGCTGGTTACTGGTGGGACTCGTGGTATTGGAGGAGCGATTTCAATTGCTTTGAAAGAAGCCGGATACTCCGTAGCCGCTACGTATCACGCCAACAATGATACGGCGACGAAATTCAAAGAGCATTCGGGCGTTCATGTCTACAAATGGGATGTCGGTGTATATGAGGACTGTGTCGCCGGCATCGCCCAGGTTACCAGGGAGCTCGGACCGATTGACGTGCTTATAAACAACGCAGGTATCACGAAAGATTTGATGTTCCATAAAATGACTCAGGATCAATGGTACTCGGTTATCAACACCAATTTGAATTCTCTATTCAATATGTCCCGCCCCGTTATTGAGGGTATGCGCGAGAGAGGGTTTGGGCGTATTATCAATATATCGTCAGTGAACGGCCAAAAAGGCCAAATGGGGCAGGCCAACTATTCCGCTTCAAAGGCCGGTGATCTAGGATTTACCAAGGCATTGGCGCAAGAGAACGCCAATAGGGGAATCACTGTGAATGCGATCTGCCCAGGTTACGTCGCGACGGAGATGGTTATGGCCATCCAAAAAGAGGTCTTGGAAAAGGCAATCTTGCCCCAAATTCCGTTGAGGAGGCTGGGGCTTCCGCGTGAGATCGCCCGATGCGTTGTCTTCCTTGCCTCCGATGAGGCCGGTTTTCTCACAGGATCAACCTTGTCGGCTAACGGCGGACAACTCATGACGTGATGAGAAACCCAGCCCCCTTGAGGAACACCGAGCTTTTCTGCTTCATGCTGCCCGTTCAACGGCTGAGTCTGCGGGGCCGGACTGCGGCAAACCTTTCGTGGAGCGCGATTGACTTTTTTGCAGATGCGCCTCGACGGACATCAGAGCATCGAGTTCATTCGATTTGTTGACTGCTGCTATTTCACGCACCATCCTATCAAGGGCTGCCTCGTAAAGCTGCCTCTCAGAATAAGATTGCTCGGGCTGGGCGTCGGAACGGTAAAGATCCCTTACGACCTCCGCGATTGCTATGATGTCACCCGAGTTAATCTTGCTCTCGTATTCCTGGGCCCGACGAGACCACATTGTGCGTTTGACCCGCGCGCGCCCGGTAAGTATGTCGAGCGAGCGTCTTGCCACATCCGGATCAGAAATTTTTCTCATCCCCACACCCACCACTTTGGACGTGGGAACGCGCAAGGTCATCTTATCCTTCGGAAAGTTAATCACATACAACTCAAGTGTAAACCCTGCAACCTCTTGTTCTTCCACCGCAACAATCTGACCGACCCCATGAGCTGGGTAAACGACAAATTCGTTTAACCTAAACCCATGACGCTGCCCGGACGGCCTAGCAGGCTTTGGATTCAAGGATAGTTCTTCTTGGTCCGGCGCTTTTAGTTGTTCTCCGGAAGGCAACGGCTTTGCCGAGGTGCCCGGCGACCCCTTAGGCTCCTTTGGGCTGATCGACGCGCTCGAAACCTTTACCGCGCGAGGCACATTCTCTAAGACAACTGAGGCTGGTTGATTGCGAGACGCGCTGGAACCCCCGGTTGTATCTCGAAGACCTTTGCTTAACTTTACCACGTCTTTTTTCACACTTTTTGACCCAATCGACGCTCCCCTGCGCGGGCTCTTCTTGCTGGACTTTGCGTCCGCGATGACCGATGCGCTCTTTGGTGCCGCCCTACCTGCCGATCGGAGAGCCGCTACGGTTCTTGCCTTCACTCCGGAAACGCGTACTTTAGAGTGCTTTTTGGTCGCCGTGTTTGCGGCACCGCGTTTTCTATTCTCCCCCGCCGGGCTGGGGCGAGCGCCTATCGTCTTGCCGGTCTTCGTTTTTGACCTTTTACGCGCGGCCATCATCAACTCCCACACGACGCAAATTCCGCTGAAACGAGCCTGCCGCAATTTCACCGCTTCTACCCGGCATACCCGGTGTCGGTACAAAAACACAGCCAGTTACCTGTTCGTTTATCACAAAACAAATGAGAAATCAAAGCGGTTTGTGACGGTCAAGCTCCGAATGAGTTTGGATAAACCACATTCAGTCCCCCTGCCCTGGGGCAGGTGAGAAAAAGTCCCGAAGTTTGTTAGGCTTTCCATCAAATTCCTTTGCATCCATAGGGGCGTCGTGTTTGGAAGTGATGTTGGGCCAAAGCTTCGAATATTCCGCATTAATCTTTAGCCAATTGGCAAGATCCGGCTCCGTATCCGGCTTAATCGCCTCGGCCGGGCATTCGGGTTCACAAACCCCGCAGTCGATACACTCGTCGGGATGAATGACCAGCATGTTTTCGCCCTCGTAGAAGCAGTCTACAGGACAAACCTCCACGCAATCCATATACTTGCACTTGACGCAGTTCTCGACCACAACATAGGTCATTCAGACTAGCCTCATTTAACTGTGTAACGTCAGATGTTAGGTCTAGACAATCGTTAGAAAAGTGTCACCGACCTCGCTTCTCGTTCTGCAGTAGAAGAGCGCGCAATTCGGCGAGCTTCGCAAATGGCGAGTTCGCATCGAAAGACCCTGAGTGGACTCTATCCGCGTCGCCTCCCCGCTCGTCGTTAGCCGACAATCGGTTGCCACGTAACGGACCTGAACCGCCTCGCTTGTTACCACGAACGCCTGCGTCGGCCTCCTTACTACGATGACTGAACCCGCTGCGTTGAACGCTCGTCCGCGACCCTCTGTCCGAAGACGCCGGCAACTCGACGGCCTTACCAAGGCTACCAGCGTGACTGATCGGGTGACGATCGCGGATTCTTCGAGCCGGTCGCCAGACGACTATCCGTCGATTCGAAGCTGCCTTAGTTCGAAACACCTCCGTCGAGGCCTCTTCTGCCTTGATCAAGTCGCCATCCACGGGCGGCTCTTCTCGCTCAAGATGAACAGACCCTGAAGTCCGAAGGGACTTTCATGATCGGCCTCGACGAGACTCGCTCCATCGAAGGATGGTCCCACAACACTCGGATCGTCGGGTGGCCTCGCCGGGGATGTCGCTTTGCCTCTGTTGATCGCCGTAGTCGATCTCTTCGCTTTCAAAGCCGAGAGATCGAAGAATCGAAGCAAAATCGTCGCCTGAACATCCGGTTAGCGACGTCATTTGGGTGGTGATCTCAAAGCCAGTCTTCTGTGGCGCACGCGTCGGCGAATTGAAGGTCGCTCGAATAAGATCAGCGAGCCTTTCGACGATGTCCGCGCGCACGACCCGAGTCTCCACACCGCCTAAAACCGGCGACCCGATAAAGCCTCTATACCCAGGGTTGCATCGAATGGAAGCGAAGTTCTTCCGGACGCTGCTAGGGAGGCAAGGGTCTGCACAATGACGACACTGTCATCTCGATTGGAACGAAGGCCCCAAAGTTGAAGAGCCAGCGCGCGACTTGCCGGCTTGAGCGTCGTCGGCACATAAACATGATAAGCACCGAAACGAACGCCTTGCTTACGCAGAGCCGACCGGGCGTTCTGATCGAGAGCCTTTACTTCGCGTCGGATTAGCTCACGCGGAAGCATCCCCAGGGCGTCGGATATCTGACGCCCAACTTGACGCACCGAGTCCGGCTCGTCCTTAAGGTCTCGAAGCGCAATTAAGCGGCCCAAGCAATCTATTGACCAACGCCGAAATCCAAAGGTTAAGCCGTTTTGCAATCAGTTCAGTGGAGGCTTCGGAGAGACGACTGTCTGCAAAGAGAAGGACGCTTGGGGCGAACACATCAGGTCCAGCAGAAAGTTTCGCCACAGGGTCTCCTAGCCATCGGATAATCGCCATCGCTTGAGAGCACCATAAATTCGTCAACCGAGTCTCGAAAGCGCTCCACTCGCGCCTCCAATTCCAGTTGCGAGCGAAATCGACAAGATTTCGTCGGCGTCCTCAGCATCCTGAGTAGTTAGCACCTGAAAGCCCTGAAAGGAGACTTTACCCGGGCAGGCACGGGGCGGGGTGTGAACAAACTCAGGCGAGACCTCCTCCGCTTTTGACATATGGAAACCTCGACTGGACCTCGAAAACCAGGCACTTGCGTAAGCGCACTTAAGACTTACGATCCGCCATAAAGAGCCCCGTCTTACTCCACCCCGGCCCTTCTGCCAACGCCCTTCACGGCGCCTGTAGCAGTTCCAAACGCCCCGAACCCAGACCGTCAGTGTACTCTATTCTACCGTAAGGTGGTGTTCGCAATCCACCAGTCGCGCCGCTGCCTTGTCAGCAGCGACTTGGCCAACATTACTCTTCGCAAATCCTCAAATAGAGCAAAACAGGTCGCACCCGATCCGGACATGCGAACAACCTTTGCCCCTGGAATACGAGTGAGCGCCCCGAGCACGGCCTCAATATCCGGTTGGAGACTGCAGGCCGAAGCCTCGAGACCATTGGAAAACCGATGTAGAGTGGCCCAGGTGATCGGATGTTCGGAACAATCAATCTCGGATCCCGAGCTTTCTGAGAGCTGCCCCGGCCTAAGGCCGAGCCGTTCGAACACGTCTCGCGTCGAGGTCGCTACACCCGGGTTGACCAATAAGGCAAACATCGGCGGCAGGAGCAGCGGGACGTCCCAGGCGATCGCCCACACCACGTATAAATCGCGCTCTGGACGGTATGCAGGCGGGAACATCGGCGCCAGTCTCAGCGGCCGCCGCATGTAGCCGATCGTCGCCTGGCGTCAAATGGTTGACGAACGCAAGCGCCCTCAGTGCGGCTGCGGCATCAGCGGATCCCCCTCCTAGGCCTGCTGCAACCGGCACGCGCTTTACGAGGAAAAACTCTCCAAGCACGAGTTCAGGAACCTTGCCAGCCAAGGCCTTGGCTGCTCGAAGAACGAGGTTATCAGTCAGCGACAGGTTAAGTTCTTGGGATCCTACGAGCTCAAGCGACAACGCCGGACCGGGCCGATAACCCAGCCAGTCGCCTACGGCGGCGAAGGCGACGAGGCTCTCAATTTCATGATAACCGTCTTCGCGACGGCCGAACACTCTAAGCGATAGGTTCAGTTTCGCCGGGGCTTTAATCCACAACATCAGACTTGCGCTCGATCCTAATCGCCGTTCTGTTGAGCGGCGGTCGTTGGAGACGAAACTGGAGCTGGGAGACCAAATTGGATCTTCCGCAAGATCGACGGCAATTCGTCGGGCTCCGGTCCCAAGTCACGAGCATGATTCCACTGGAACCGAGCCTCGATTTTGCGGTCCACCCGCCAATACGCATCTCCAAGATGGTCGTTTAACACCGGGTCGGAAGGCTTTAGACTTATCGCGCGTTCTAAGGTCTGCGTCGCCTCGGAATATTGCCCTAGTTTGAAATGCGCCCAACCGAGGCTATCGACAATGTAACCGTCGTTTGGGCGAACTTTCAACTGCAATCCGAAGCATCTTAAGGGCCTCCTCAAGGTTTATCCCTTCGTCTACCCATGAATAACCCAAATAGTTAAGGACGAGAGGCTGGTCGGGATAAAGCTCTAACGCTTTGCGAAAATCGGCCTCCGCTTTCAGCCACTGCCTTTCCCGTTCGTAACAGATACCTCTGAAGTAGAACAACATCCAATCGTCATGTTGTGGAATTCCAACGGCGGCGATCGCCTGGTCATATGTATCCGCAGCGTCGCGATACTTCTGTTTAGAACGCTGCAATCCTGCAAGCGCGCTGAGCGCTTCCGAATCACGCGATCTTTCGTTCACGATCTCGCTCAATCGCTGCATGGCTTGATCGGACTTCCCGCTGGCGTCGAGGTCCAATGCGGCCTGAATATCGACGTCGCGACGAAACGGCGAGGTCCGGGGAACGAGATCAAAAGCCGCTATTGCCGAGTCCGATTGCTTCATCTGCTCGAACAGGTTGGCGAGAGCGATCGCCGCCAAGTCGTGGGTCGGTCGAAGGTAAAGCGCCAAACGGAGGTAAATAAGGGCAGAGAGCTGGTCGCCCTGCCGAATCCCGGCGCTGCCTAACCCGTAAAGCACCTCGGCCGCGCCATCTTTAGCGCTATGCACCGGCTTCTCGACAGGCTGACCGCTCGCAAGATTCGAGAGCGCCTTTCTCAATCTGTGGATGATGGGGAGCAGACATTGCGAAGGTTTTGTAGAGCGCCTTTGCGACTTCAATCTCGCCATGATCAGCAATGAAACTCGCGTATGCATCAACAAAACGGAGAGTGGTCTTGTCGTTCTCGTAGGCAGCGCCAAGCCGTTTGCGGGCGATAATGGGATCGCCCAGTTGATCCGCAATAAGGCCGGCGTGATAATCACGGAAAGCGGCAAGCGAGGGTTCTTTAATGCGGTCCAGGGTTTCGATCGCGCGATGCAGATCCATCTGAGCCGCATAGGTCCAAGCGGTCAGAAACGTCGCGGTCACGTCTCGCACGTGGGCGTCAGCCGAGCTCAGTTGCGCGCGCGCAGTCGGATATTGTCCTTGCTCGAACGCGCGGACCGCAACAGAAAGTCGCGCGAGACTGTTGTTGGGATCCCACTGTAGAAGCCTTTCGGCTAGGCTGCTTGCGCTCTGCTCATCGCCGTTGGAAAGCGCCGCCGCGAATGCCCGCTCTATAAGATCCGGGTTCCTTGGATCGACGCTCAAGGCTTGTCTATAAAAGACCTCCGCCGACGCCGTGTCGCGGTCGGCGCTCGCGATAAGGGCGGCCAGGTAATTACCCGGCTGTCTATCCGTCATTTGTATTGAGTCCGCCGCCGCGCCGGTCGCCGCGACCGCGGGGTACGAGCCCGACGACGAGCGAGAATCCAAACGCTGCGCTCAAGAACCGCTGTAAAACCGGTTGCCAAAGTGTGTTCTCCCGATAGCCGAGGTCGATGTTGGCGGCCTGAGTGCCTGCGGCTGCTGCCAGTGAAAATAGGCAGATTTGCGTCATCCAGTTCTTCGCTAGAGGTCTGGATAGTTTGGTCCACCGCCGCCTTCGGGGACCGTCCAAGGTGATATTTTGCGCCGGATCCTTAATATCGCACGTCTTGCAGTGAACGCAATTTTGAGCGTTGATGACGAAGCGGGGTTCGGATTGCTGTCTTTCGTGAGCGTAAACCACTTCGTACACCCCCGCCGGACAGTATAGGCGGGCAGGCTCGCCGTATATGGGCAGGTTTTCTCGTATAGGCAAATCGGGGTCCGCCAACTTCAAATGAATGGGCTGATCCTCCTCATGATTTGTATTCGAAAGGAATACCGAAGAGTTTCTGTCAAAGCTTACGACGCCATCGGGCTTCGGATAATTGATTGCTGTGACTTCGGACAACGGCTTCAGAGGTGGCGCTGTCCGGTTTGTGTTGTACAAGCGTGCCGAAAACCGAGCCCCTGAAAATTTCATTGCACCACATGTCGAAACCTCCTGCGCCTATTCCGATAGGTGTGCCAAACCGGGACCACAGAGGTTTCACATTGCGTACCTTAAATAGGTCCTTCCCGATCTCTGAGTTGCGCCAAGAATGTTGGTAGGTCGTCAGCTCATCGTTCGCCCTTCCCGCCTTAATTGCTTCATCAACTAGCGTCGGCGGCAAGGATGCCGGATAACACTGCATTGAAATGGACCCGCGCAGCGGGGCCGCTTGAATCGGTTTCTTAGTTGGAATGCTGACCGCTCGGTGTTCCTTTCTATCACGCAGCGAGAGACTGCGTCTGCTTCTGCGGCTGTGGGCATGTGGGCAACGCGGAAGCGTTGTCCGTCATGTCCACAGCCCCGGCGCCGGCGCTCGCCATGCGCCAGACCGCCATCGGCGTGCGGTTGGCCAACGCCTGGTGAGGACGCCGTTCGTTATAAAAGCCGATCCATGCGGCGATGCCGCGCGCGGCTTCGCGGCCGTCGGCGTAGCCTTTGAGGTAGACGTCCTCGTACTTCAGCGACCGCCACAGCCGCTCGATGAACACGTTGTCCATCCAGCGGGCGCGGCCGTCCATGGAGATCGCGACGCCGGCTTCGGCGAGCGCGCCGGTGAAGGCGGCCGAGGTGAACTGCGAGCCCTGGTCGGTGTTGAAAATCTCCGGCCTGCCGAACCTTGCGAAGGCCTCCTCGAGCGCCGCCAGGCAGAACGAGACGTCCATCGTGTTCGACAGACGCCACGCGAGCACCGCCCGCGACGCCCAGTCGATGATCGCCACGAGATAGAGAAAGCCGCGCCCGATCGGAATGTAGGTGATGTCGGCCGCCCAGACGTGGTTGGCCCGATCGATCGTCGCGCCGCGCAGGAGATAGGGATAAATCTTGTGGCCGGGCGCGGGCCTGGTCGTTCTCGGCTTCGGCCCGAGCGCGGCGATCCCCATCAGGCGCATCAGCCGCTGCACCCGCTTGCGGTTCACCTTGACGCCCTCGGCGCGCAGCATCGCCGTCATCCGGCGCGAGCCGAGAAACGGCCAGGCGGTGAACAGTTCGTCGATCCGGCGCATTAGCGCCGCCTCGTTGTCGTTGGCCGGCTTGCGCGTCCGGTAGACGCCCGAGCGCGCCACCCTCAGAAGCGCGCATTGCCGCCGAACCGACAGAGCCTCGTCGGCGCGCTCGAGCATCGCTCTGCGGTCCGGCGCGCTCATCTTCCGGACCTCCGCGCTAAAAAATCCCGCTCGACCGTGAGCTGGCCGATCTTGGCGTGCAGCCGATCGATGTCCCGCTCGTGCGCCGTGTCCGCGTCCCGCCCGACGCCCGGGTCGAAGGCGCGCGCAGCCTGATCCTGAAGCTGCTTCTTCCAGGCGTAAATCTGGTTGGGATGGACCTCGTAGCGCTGCGCCAGGTCGACAACCGTCGCCTGCTCCCGCAGCGCCTCAAGCGCGATCTTCGCCTTTAATCCGGCGTCAATCCGCCGTCTCGTCTTCTTCCATCGTGCGCTCCGTCTAGCAAACGGAGCGCACGACCTCCAACTTAATCCTCGGTCCCAAAATCGGCGTCCACTTCACTCACTCTTCAATAAATCATTAGAATTTAGTCTCTTCTTTTATCTAGCATCCGCATAGGAAATATAGTCGATCGTCCTAAATTAGGCAGTGGGCGGGTTGAGAGGACCGAAAGAGTTTCCCCTAACCTCTCATGGGCCGGCGAGCCAAAAAACTGAGGGAGCATCGGCATTTGCGGACCTCGGCAGACGACAACGTCAGAAAAAAATCCCCATACTTCACCAGCTGGTTCCGCGAGAATTGTCATGAATCCACTTCGACAACCGTGTGGACGGTCGTATTGGGTCTGCGATGGTGAAGACGTAACGCTTGGCAGCCGCCGCTTCGTCCATATCTGTCCACAGCCGCCCTGCGTCGCTATAACCGCCTGAGAGGGACATGGATCGGGAATTGGGCAGAAGCTATTTTCACCTTCATTTAGTGTCTAATTCGACCGGCGAAACTTTGATCGCCGCGTCTCGGGCGGCTTCTGCCCAGTATCAAGGGGTTGCCTCGATAGAGCATGTCTATCCTTTGGTGCGAACGCAAGCGCAGTTGGATAGGGTTATCTCCGAGATAGAGAATGCGCCCGGGATAGTTTTGTTTACTCTAGTAGACTTCTCAACTTTCTCTACGTTTAGAAAAGAGTTGTGAGTTGTTTGGATCGCCTTGTTTGTCTGTGCTGGAGCCAATCCTGACGATTTTTAAGTCATACTTAGGCCAAAATTCGACTCCGCGCGCCGGTGCCCAGCACATGCTTAACGCTGACTATTTTAAGCGAATTGACGCGCTTAATTTCAGTTTGCTGAGCGACGATGGTCAACTTCCGGAGAATCTGGAGCAGGCGGATATTATTCTTGTAGGTGTCAGTCGGACCTCAAAAACGCCAACTAGTATTTACCTTGCCAACCGTGGATATAAGACAGCGAATGTCCCGCTTGTGCCAAACGTTCCAGTTTCTCATGCGCTTGCCCGTCTCCGCCACCCGCTCATCGTGGGGTTAGTGGCGTCGGCTGAACGTATTGTGCAAATCCGGCAAAATCGTTTGCTGGCGTTGAACGCTGACTCGCAGACGGAATACGTCGACAGGATCGCAGTTGCAGAAGAGATTGCGGCGTCTCGCCGCCTATTTGCCGAACACGGGTGGGCGACAATTGACGTGTCCCGGAGGTCAATTGAAGAAACCGCTGCTGCAGTTCTTGACCTATATGGTGCCCACAGAATGAAGTTTATTGCCGAGGGGTAATAATGCTTGATCGCGCTGGAGATTCCGCCGTAGTCCACAGAGTTATGCCAAGCGTCATGGGGTCTGACCGATGTGGGCCCATTAGCGCAATCCTATTGACGTGATTGTTGTCGGCTGGGCGATGAGATTTTCGCAAGCGTTGCAGGTCGAGACACTTGCAATCTTGCAAATTGATCGGCGCCTTCGGTCCTGATTCCCTGGTTCCATTCGCTCGATTGGAGGGTGATTCGATGCGGCCGAAGGAGCGTCGGGACAGCGGGCATAGCGATCTTTTCCGGGCTCGGCTCGACCAGATCGTCGACCTGAGCCACCCGGTGGCGAAGCTCGACGCGGCGATCGACTGGCGGTTCCTGGAGGAGCGGTTCGGGGCGGTCTTTCGGACAAGCCCTGTCAGCCGCCGCTGCCCACAAGGCACGGCGTCTTGCTGCGCCAGTCCTATGCTCGCGTGGGGAAGCGGGCGCTGATGGCCTACCAGTGCTACGCCCACGCCAAGCAGTTCACGTGGGCCAAGAAGGCGCTGGGCAGCGCGCGGACCTACCTCGGCCGGGTTTTTCGCGACATCGTCCGCAAGACCCGAAGCGACGAGCGCCTGCGCGGATCTTCGCCGAGCCGCTGTCGTCGCTGGCTTTCCGGGTGCGTCACCAGTCCCAGAACCAGCGGGGACGGAAAGTTTATATTATTGCGCTGCATGCCCCAAGGTCGAATGCATCGGCAAGGGCAAGGCGCACCGCTCCTACGAGTTCGGCGTCAAGGTGTCGGTGGCGACCACGCTCAATCGCTTGAATGGCGCGCAGTTCATCGCCCACGTAAAGGCGCTCCCGAGCAATCCCTATGATGGTCGTAACCGTCCGGTGAGGGCCGCGGGTCTGGCAGGTCGCGGCTTCCTGGCGGAGGGTTTTCTTGCCCGGCGTTTGGCGAGGGCGACGACACCGGCCTTAAGTTGCTCGGCGCCGAAGGCGTGCGGATCGAAGTCCTCGCCCTGCCACTCCAGGCTTTCTGCGCGGCTCTCGATGCCGGGATCTTCGAGCGCCTTGAGCATTTCGCCGTAGCCCGAGGGACCGCCGACGTCCTCGGGCGGGCAGCGTCCGGACGCCTCGATCAGGCGCGGATAGAGGACGCCGGGTTCGGGCGGTGCCGTGCGCTCGACCTTGACCGTGTGTTCCCAGCCGTCGCCGTAGTCATAGAGGTAGCGCAAGGTCTTCGTTCCGGCGTCTTCGAGCACGTCGATCAGCTTCGCCTTGGGAGCGTCGAGCGGTCCGTCGGGCGAGTGGCGGGAACCTCGACGCGCCGCAGAACTTTGGGCTGGACGTCGTTGAGCGTCACTTTGAGACGGAGAACAGGGGCAGTCATACAGCGAGATTGCGACGCTGCTGTTCCCCCGCCCAGTTCCTGGGCATGAGTTCGTCGAACCCATGCACAGATTGATCGGCGATGCGGGATGACGTCGGCGAGCCAGGCCTGAGGATCGACGCTACCGGTGAGAGCCGGAATGCGATCTTGCAATGGTCGCCATTCGTCGCCGGCACCAGACTCACGGAAGGAGTGCCGGAGGTCGGCGACTTGACATCAACCGTCGAAGAATGGCTTCGCTGATGAAGTGCGATCAGCTGCGGTTGGGGTGAATGTTGTCTTCTCCTGCAGGGCGGGAGAAAGTGGCGGGTGCGGGCGGAGATAAGGCCATACCGCTGGCGCAATGACGCCCCCTTCTCCGCGGCATCGAACGGCGCAGCGCGCGAGGTCCATCGGAGGGTTCGCTTGGGCGGGAAGTATTTTGAGGAATTCGCGGTCGGCCAGACGTTCGTCCACGAGATCCGCCGGACGGTGACGGACATGGACAATATCCTGTTCTCGGCGCTGACCTACAACCCGGCGGCGATCCACATCGACCACGAATACGCCAAGACGACCGAATTTGGAAAGCCGCTGATCAACTCGATCTTCACGCTCGGACTGGTGGTCGGCCTGTCGGTGCAAGACACGACGCTCGGCACGACGGTCGGCAATCTCGGTTGGGAGGAGATGGCCTTTCCGAAGCCGGTGTTCGCCGGCGACACGATCCGCGCCGAGACGAAGGTCGTCGGCTTGCGTGACAGCAGGTCGCGTCCCACTCAGGGCATGGTCACCTTCGAGCACAAGGGGCTCAATCAGCGCGGCGAGATCGTATGCTCATGTCGCCGCATCGCTCTGATGCTGAGGAGGCCCGCGTGAGGCTGCGTTCGCTTCTGTTCGTTCCGGGCGATTCGGAACGCAAAATCCTCAAAGCCGCGACCTCGGGCGCCGATGCGCAGATTCTCGACCTCGAGGATTCAGTGGCGCTCGCTCAGAAAGCCATGGCCCGCAAAATCGTCGCTCAGCTCCTCGACGAGCGTGCGCCGCGTTCGTGGTCGTTCGTCGTACGCGTCAACGCGCTTGATACGGGACTGACGCTCGACGATCTCGCGGCCGTAGTGAAGCCGAGCCTCGACGCGATTATGATCCCAAAGACGAACGGCGCAGAGGATCTCTCGCGCATCGGTCATTATCTCGATGCGCTAGAGACAAGGGCGGGCATGGCGGTCGGTGCGATCAAGCTTGTCGTCGTGGCCACCGAGACGGCGAAGGTGATGTTCGCGCTTGGCTCTTATGCGCCCGCGCATCCCCGGCTCTTGGCCCTGACCTGGGGAGCGGAGGACCTTTCCGCCGCCCTCGGCGCGACGGCGAACCGCGAACCAGATGGGGATTGGACTTTTCCCTACCAGGTCGCGCGGGCGCAGTGCCTTTATGCCGCAAGCGCCGCTGAGGTCACCGCCATCGACACGATCCATGCCGACTTCCACGACCTCGACGGGCTGGAGCGGGATTGCCGCCGCTCCCGCCGCGACGGTTTCCTCGGGAGGATGGCGATCCACCCCGATCAGGTCGCCGTCATTAACGCCGCCTATGCGCCGTCGGAAGCCGAGATTGCCCACGCCCGCCGGATTGTCGAGGCTTTTGCCGCCGATCCGAGCGCGGGCGCGGTCGGAATCGATGGCAAGATGGTCGACTTGCCACACCTTAAGGCGGCGCAAAAGACGCTGGCTTCGATCTAACAGTTGACGTGAACGCTCCAGGCTGAGAGACCGAGCGTTTCGGCTCAGCGGCGCGAAAGGGTTCCGTCAGGCGCGGTAGCCTCTAGGCGCGATGCGGCGACCGGCGCCAAGCGCGAGGGAATCAGCGACTGGGTGGGCGCAGGCCCAACGACGCCAATCAGATAGACGAGCAGCCAGAACGCGGCACCGGTGATCAGCACGATGATCAGAGGGAGCAGGCTGCGATCGTCGGCAAGGTATCCGCGGTAAAATACCGCGTGCTTCTCAATGCCGTTCATCACGGTCTCCATAACTGTCTTGTCCCTCGTTGCTAACGGGGTCAACCCCCTTTCCTTGTCGCGTGCAGTCAACCATGACGCGCCGCACAAAGCTGTGACGCCCGTCACAGCTCAAGTGTGACACGCTGTGGCCATGGCGGATGAATCCGAAATTAGGTCGTCGGCTCAGGAAGATGATTATCGACTGCCCCGGTAACTCACAGAGCGTGCAAGGCTTATTCAGCTCATGAACCACTGCACGTTGCCGCTGACGGTAGCCGCGCCGGACGTTTCCCGGCAGGCATTTTGAATCAACTCCTCGACCATGCGAAATCCTTTGGCAGTGACGGGTTCTCGGGCTTTTTGGAAGCGTGTGTGTTTGGTCCCGCAAAAACTCATGAAGAGATGATCAACTTCGCGGAATTGTTGAACTTGATTTTGGATTAATGGCGCTGAAATTCGCGGAACTCGCGTTCATGGCGCAAACTCAACGCCCGCTCTCACGGAAAGTGTTGCAGCGAGCGCGTCGGTCGGCCCGCATCGGCGACCTAAGACATGGCGGGTTTTGTCAAAATCAGCCAAGAGTGTCCGGGGTCACATCTATTTTCAACCAGTCTACAATTGGGGAACATATATGACCGAGGAATTCGAGCAGACTGCGATACGGATTTCGAGCCATCCGCGGCGTCAAGAGTTCCGGGAGATCCTCCGCGATCCAATCTTCGCCTTGGGACGGGCTGTGGTGGGCACTCTCCGAATTGGCAATGCGCGAACAGGCCGAGCAGGAGCCGATCACATGGGCCATCGCTTTGCTACCCTGTCGCGCACGGGCGTCTCGACCTCGGCCGGCGCGTTCCTAAAGTAGGCCAGCGCCGGAGCGAATTTTGCGGCGTCTCGCCCTTCCAGGGTTTCGAGATAGCTCAGCGCCGCGGTGACGGAGAACGGCTCGCCGCCCGCGGCAGGCTCATCGAAGTTGTTCGCGAGCGCGGCCCAGATTGCGGCGTCGTAGCCGCTCGCCTGCGCCCAAGCCGCGATCGAGGCGACCGCGTCGGGATGGCGCTCGATGGCGGCGCTGCTCTGTTTGCCGGAAGCAAGCTCGACAAAGCCGATTTCGCGGGCGTGGCGCATACCCTCCCGGATCCTGAAATTCTCGATCGCGGCGTCGAGGTCCTGAAGCGTGCTTGGCGCCGAATAGGCTTTGCAGACGGCGCCGAACGTCTCGTCAAGGACGAGCGTCAATCGTCCATCGTCCGAAACCCTGCAGAACTCGATCGGCAGGAGCGGCCCGTTCGCCGCGAAATCGCCCGCCTGCAGCTCGCGCCGCGCCGACACGAGCGACTCCCAGGCGATGACGGCGATTTCTCACGTGCTTGACCTCCTGTCTCGATCTAGCTTAGCTAGGCGATGTCATAACCCTGCTTTCAGCAAATTTGTCATGCCTGCGCAAAGCGGGCGTCCAGCCTTCGCTGGAAGACGCACGAGACTGCCCCATCAAGCGGCGAACACCTTGCCCGGATTGAACAGGTTTTGCGGATCGAAAGCGGCCTTGAGGCGGCGCATGAGGTCGAGCGCTTCTGGCCCGTGCTCGTCCTCCATATAGGCGATCTTCTTCTGCCCCACGCCGTGCTCGCCGGTGCAGGTGCCGCCCATCGCGATCGCTCGGTGGGCGAGGCGTGAAGCGAAGGCTTCGGCGGCGTCGATCTCGCGGGGATTGTTCATGTCGACCAGCGGGCTCACATGAAAATTGCCGTCGCCGACATGCCCCACGATCGGGGCGATCAGCCCGCTGCGCGCGATGTCGGCAAGCGTCTCCTCGACGCAATCGGCGAGGCGCGATATCGGCACGCAGGCGTCGGTCGCGAACGGCCGCGCGCTGGGGCGAAGCTCGGACTGCGCCCAATAGACGTCGTGGCGCGCCTGCCAGAGTTTTGAGCGCTCCTCAGGCTTCGTCGTCCAGACGAAGTCCCCGCCTCCGCACTCGGCGACGATCTCGGCGAACCGCAGCGTCTGCTCGGCGACGCTCGCCTCCGTGCCATGGAACTCGACAAGCAGCATCGTCCGCTCGGGCAGGCTCAGCTTCGAGTGGGCGTTGACGCCCCGCACCGTCAGCGCGTCGAGGAGTTCGATGCGCGCGATCGGTAGGCCCGACTGGATCGTGTGGATGGTCGCGCTGCAGGCCGTGCGCACGTCGGGAAAGAAGCAGGTCGCCGCCGAAATCGCCTCCGGAATGCCGGAGAGCTTGAGCGCGATCTCGACGATGACGCCGAGCGTGCCTTCGGCCCCGATGAAGATATGGGTCAGATCGTAGCCGGCCGAGGATTTTTTCGCCCGCGTTCCCGTCCGCACGAACGACCCGTCGCCCATGACGACGCCAAGCGACAGCACCAAATCCTTCATCGTGCCGTAGCGCACGGCGTTGGTTCCGGAAGCGCGGGTCGAGGCCATGCCGCCGAGGGAGGCGTCGGCGCCGGGGTCGATCGGGAAGAAGAGGCCGGTGTCGCGCAGATGGTCGTTGAGCTGCTTGCGCGTGACGCCGGGCTCGACGACGCAATCAAGGTCCTCCGCGTTGACCGCGAGGACCGCGTTCATGCGCGTGAGGTCGAGCGACACGCCGCCGTGCGGCGCGTTGACATGCCCCTCGAGCGAAGAGCCGACGCCGAACGGCACGACCGGGGCGTCGCGCTTGGCGCAGAAGCTTTACGAGGTCGACGACGTCGTCCCTGGTCTCGGCGAACACCACCGCGTCCGGCGGCTCATTCGGGAGCCAGGTCAGCGTGTGGCCGTGTTGCCGGCGGATCGCATCGGAGGCTGTGAATCGATTGCCGAAGCGCGCCGCGAGGTCTGCGTTGAGGTTCGCGACGGTCACGGACGCGAGCCGGCCTTCGCGCTTGCGGACGGAAAGGGAAGGAACGGTCATGAAGCCCGCGTCTGTTCGGAGTTATGAGAGAAAGCGCTCAAGACTAGGCGCGCGGAGGCGCGGCGCCTAGTCCGCCAGAGGCCGCCCTTGCCCAAGGAGCCGTCGACGAGCCCTGTGCTACGGCGAGCCGATGTTCACCACCCTGAAGGTCAGGAGGTCGCCCTCGGCCTCGCTGATCGACACATACTCGCCGACCCTGAAGGCATGGTCGGCGAAACGGAAGCCATCGTCCTCCTCGTCGGAGCGGACGCGGGGCGACTTCCACTCGAAGACCCATGTCGAACCGCCACGGCCGCCGGCGCGATGGACGAGGAGCCCCTGGAGCGCCGGTTCGTCGGCCCAGAAGCGGTGCGCGAAACATTGCCCGCGATGCATCTTCCAGGCATCGAGATCGATGCGGCCGTCGTCTTTCAAAGGCGCGACGAAATCATAGCCGTGCCGGACCGATCCATCCGGAAACGCTTTCGACCGCGCGGCGTTGAGCGTGACCTTTCGCAGCGCAGTTGGGGACGCGGTCATGGCTCTTGTCTCCCTCCCTTAAGGCTTCTCGACCCTGGCCGGGGGCCGTTCGATTCGGGATAACAATACCGCAACGGCGTTTGCATGCGCCACGCTTCTCGAAGCGGCTTTCCGTCGCGGCCTCACACCCTCTCGATCGCCAGCGCGACGCCCTGCCCGACGCCGACGCACATGGTCGCCAGCGCATAGCGTCCGCCGCGCCGCCTGAGTTCGAGCGCCGCCGCGCCCGCCAAGCGCGCCCCGGACATGCCGAGCGGATGGCCGAGGGCGATCGCGCCGCCGTTCGGGTTGACATGCTCGCTGTCGTCGGGAAGCCCGAGGCCGCGCAGGCAAGCGAGCGCCTGCGACGCGAAGGCCTCGTTGAACTCGACGGCGTCGAAATCTTGCGGCGTCAAACCAAGCCGCTCGCAGAGCTTCCGCACGGCAGGAATTGGGCCCACCCCCATCACGCGCGGCGGGACGCCCGCCGTCGCGAAGCCGAGCACACGCGCAAAGGGCTTGAGCCCATGCGCCCCCGCGGCCTTCTCGGACGCCAGCACGAGCGCCGCGGCGCCATCGTTGACCCCCGAGGCGTTGCCGGCCGTCACGCTGCCGTCCGGCCGGACGATGCCCGTGAGCTTCGCCAGCGCCTCGAGCGTCGTATCGGCGCGCGGATGCTCGTCCTTGGCGAAGCGCGTCACGGCGCCGACGCATCAGTTCCCGGATCGGCAGGGAGGCGAGATCGTCTGTCCGAAGGAGCGAGAGCGCGCCGCCGTAGCGCCCGATCGGGGTGCGGACATAGTCGCAGAGGAAGGCTTCGCTCATGGGTTCAGGCCGCCAGCGCGCAAAGTTGGTCACGCCGTTTTCCCTTTTCGTCAGTTGGCCGTCGCGGTTTACTATCTTCGATCGTTCGGTCAATGAATAACAATGGCTGCCTATAGCGGGCATGGGAGGATTCATGAGCTCAGGCGAGGGACCAACATCGCAACCGGTTCTGGTGGAATCCCTCGAAGAGGGGGTGCTGACGCTCACCTTGAACCGGCCCGAGCGCCTCAACGCGTTTAACAGCGCGCTTAGCGAAGCGCTCGCCGCTGCGCTCGCGCGCGCCCGCGATGACGAAGACTGCCGCGTCGTGCTCTTGACAGGCGCCGGCCGGGGTTTCAGCGCGGGGGCGGATCTCGCCCAGCGCATGGCTAGCGAGGGCGGCGCGCGGCCCGACCTCGGCGCCTCTCTCGAAAAGAACTACAATCCGTTGATCCGCGCGATGCGAAAACTGCCGAAGCCGATCGTGGCGGCCGTCAACGGCCCGGCCGCTGGGATCGGCGCCAACATCGCTTTCGCCTGCGACATTGTGCTCGCGGCAAAATCCGCGAGCTTCTTGCAGGCTTTCGCACGGATCGGCCTCGTTCCCGACGGAGGCGGCACGTGGAGCCTGCCGCGGCTCGTTGGCGACGCGCGCGCCCGCGCGCTCATGATGTTGGCCGAACCCATCGGAGCGGTCGAGGCCGCGTCGTGGGGGATGATCTATCGCGCCGTCGACGACGACAAGCTGATGGGCGAGGCCCATGAGCTTGCCGCCCGGCTCGCGGGCGGTCCGGCGGGCGCGTTTGCGCTGATCAAGCGGGCTCTCGCCGCCTCGCCCGGCAACACCCTCGACGCTCAGCTCGATCTTGAGCGCGACCTGCAGCGCGAAGCCGGTCTCGGCGACGAATTTGTCGAAGGCGTGCGGGCATTCCTGGAGAAGCGACTGCCG
>CAVQZL010000042.1:0-18362 GCA_963718265.1 uncultured Alphaproteobacteria bacterium
CAAAGGCGCAAGAGGCCAGCGGGGCAGGGGAGGAGCGCGCTTCAGCGCCTCAGCGCGTAACACCAAGCAATGCTCGGCACCGCACTGAAGTCCAGCGACTTCCCACAGGTCACTGCCTGCAATGTGCCAAAGTGCACCTCTGTGCGCGTCGGAAAACTAATGACCGGAAATGTCCTTTAGGCTGGGCGGTTCACTCCGGCGACCGTGAATCCTTTCGCAAAGCGGGCGGCTCGCCACCGCGGGAACGGAGACGAGAATTCACGGAGTCGAGCCGATAGAATCCCGAAGATGGACGGCGATCTTATCACGAACGGCCTGCTAGCCACCGCTTGTGGCGCATCATCGTCAATGCAAATGGACGGTCTCATTGCTGGCTGTGGGCGAGAGCCGTCATTCGGCCGTGCGGACGAATGTCCGCTCCGGCGCGCCAATCGTTCAAAGCGGACCATCGCCTTTCGGCCAGTGTAGGACCTGTACCGGCGGCTGCGAAGGTGCGGGAAGAGGCGTGAGCGATGCTGACGAGATATGCTCGCTGCGAGTTCTTCTCTCCATAAACCCGAAGCAGTCATTCGCCACCCTAGCCAACGGGTGGAAAACGGTCGTTGATCGCCGCCGTTCGAAGGCTCCGATGAATGACGCTTCCCTTTGCTCCAGGCGCTCCAGCCCGATAAGATTTGCGGATGGTTGGCACGGCTCCAGGCTAGGCGTTTTGCTTTGCCCGTAGGCGTCCATCCACTGGTCCGACCTACGCCGACAATGACCAAACCGAGAGGCAAGTCGAGATGGCAATTTCACTCTATGATTTGAGCGTAGCGTCCTTCCTGCAAACGCTGGGCGGCGTCGCGGGCTTTCTGCAGCGTGGCCTTGAGCATTGCCGCGACAACAACATCGATCCGAGCGAGATTGTCGAGGCCCGGCTGTACGGGGACATGCTGCCGTTCCGCTTTCAGATCGTGTCCGTCGCGCACCATTCGCTTGGCGCGATCGAGGGCGTGCAGCGCGGCCAGTTCGCGCCATCTGGCGAGACGCCGCCGCATGACTACGCCGCTCTACAGAAGCTGGTGGCTGACGCGCGCGACGGCCTGTTGAGGCTGACGTTCGACGAGATGAACGCGCTCGAAGGGTGCGAAGTCGTCTTCCAGATTCGCGATTTCAAGATGCCATTTACTGCGGAGGGATTTTTGATGTCCTTCTCGCTGCCCAACTTCTATTTCCACGCCACGACGGCATACGACATCCTGCGCTCGAAAGGTGTACCGCTCGGAAAGCGGGACTATATGGGCCAGATGCGGATAAAGGGTTAACGCCCGCGCTCGACTAGCCTTCCGGTCGAAGCGTAGCATCTGGAAACGCGTCGGCGAAAAAGCCGACGAGGCTGCAACCTTGCTGCTTCCCGCCGCGATCGAGCGGGAACGCTTTCACTCTCCGAACCATTCTTCAATGACAAGGAGCGTCACCATGACCATTCTCGTAACCGGCAGCACCGGAGTTATCGGATCTCAAGTCGTGGCCAATCTCGCCGAGAAGGATGCCGAGGTTCACGCACTGACGCGCTCGCCCGAAAAGAGAAAATTCCCGCGCCGCGTAACCGCGGTGAAGGGCGACCTCATGGATATCGACGCAACCCAGGCGGCCCTCGCGAAGGCAAGCACGCTGTTTCTGCTGAACGCCGTCACCCCTGACGAGCTTACCCAGGCCCTGCTCACGCTCAGCCTCGCCCAAGAGGCCGGCATCAAGCGCATCGTGTACTTCTCGGTGTTCCACAGCGACGTCTTCACCGACGTTCCGCATTTCACCGGTAAATACACGGTCGAGCGGATGATCGAAGACTGTGATCTGCCCGTGACGATCCTCCGGCCGAATTACTTCATCCAGAACGACATGTCCATGAAGAACGCGTTGCTCGGCCAAGGCATCTATCCGCAGCCGATCGGCAGCAAAGGCATCTCGATGGTCGACACGCGCGACATCGGGGAGGCCGCCGCTCTGTTCCTGCTCAAAAGGGAAAATGCCGCCGAGCCCCTACCCCGCGAGACGATCGAACTGGTCGGTCCCGACGCTCTCACCGGCGAAGCGATCGCCGGCATCTGGTCCGAGGTGCTGGGCCGGAAAATCCGCTACGGGGGCGACGATCTGGCAGCGTTCGAGAAACTGTTCGGATCCTTTGCGCCGCGGTGGATGGCCCGCGACATGCGGCTCATGATGAACCGCTTCCAGCAGAAGGGGATGGTGGCCAAGCCTGAAGCGGTCGCGCGGTTGACCGACCTCTTGGGCCACGCGCCACGCTCCTACCGCGACTTCGCTGCCGAGACGGCGGACCAGTGGCAGAGCTAACACTCGTTTGACCTTCGTAAGCGGACATTGGCCAACTCTCAGTGATGACCGCCAACGTTAAATCCGGCGGCGGCGCTTCGAGGATAAAGCTTGTTGGGGAAGTCGCCGCCGGCGCAAGAATTCTCGAGGTTCGAAGGAGCGACGACCTAGCCGCCGCATTGGCGGCGACACGGCCCGCAAACCGCAAGAGGAGAGACCGCGATGGGTTTGTTGGTTAACGGCCAATGGCGCGACCAGTGGTACGATACGTCTGGCTCTGGAGGACGTTTCCTGCGCAAGGATAGCGCCTACCGCAACTGGGTGACAGTCGATGGCGCACCTGGTCCCACGGGTCATGGAGGCTTTGCCGCAGAGCTTGGCCGCTATCACCTCTACGTCTCGCTCGCCTGCCCCTGGGCCCATCGCACACTCATCCTGCGCTCCCTAAAGGGGCTCGAAGCAATCATTCCGGTGTCCGTCGTTCACTGGCGAATGCTGGAAAACGGCTGGACTTTTGAAGACGGCCCCGGCGTCGTACCCGACCCAAATCTTGGGGCTAAATTTCTCTATGAAATCTACATCGCCAGCGACCCAAATTACACTGGCCGCGTCACAGTTCCAGTGTTATGGGACAAACGCCGAGGCGCGATCGTCAACAACGAGTCTTCGGAAATAATCCGCATGATGAACTGCGCCTTCAATGCCCTTGGCGCGAAATCAGGCGATTACTATCCGGAGGAGCTTCGAACTCGAGATTGAAAGCGTCAACACGCGCGTTTATGATACTCTGAACAACGGGGTGTACAAAGCCGGTTTTGCGACGAGTTCAGACGGCTTATGAAGAAGCCATTGCACCGCTGTTCGAGACGCTTGACTGGCTTGAATCGAGACTGGCTTCAGTGCGTTACCTCGTCGGCAACCGCCTGACGGAGGCGGACATTCGCCTGTTCACCACGCTTGTACGCTTCGAACTCGATCTACTGCGGGCACTTCAAGTGCAACCTGCGGCGTCTCGTCGATTATCCCAATCTATGGCCCTACACGCGCGATCTCTTTCAGACGCTGGGAATTGGCGTGACTGTCAATCTCGATCTCGCTAAGCGACACTATTACGAGAGCCATCGCACCATAAATCCGACTGGTATCGTTCCCAAGGGCCCCATCCTCGATTTTTCGGTGCCGCACGATCGAGCCGCGCTGGGCCGGGTTTCCACCGCGGCGTAATTCTTCGCCAAGAATTTCATGACGGCAACGTGACGGCGCCAATCGTCGTCAACCTCCATCGCGCAAATCAGAATCGCGTGACAAAGAGGTAAACTGCAACGCAATAGAGCACGGGGACCCACGCCGCCCGAAGCGATTACCGCGAGCGACCACATAAACAGGCCACCTAAAATCGCCCACGCGACCAACAGCACCGGCGAGCCAGAACTTGTTAGCCGCAGTATCCTAGGCTGAGCGGCTCGCCATTCGGGTGGTGCGTCACGGGGCGCATCATTGGTCGGCGGCTTACCCTTCACAATAAATCGCGCAATATCATTCCAATGGGCTTCGCGAATACCTGCTTCATGCGTTCCAACGATGAATTTGGCTTCGTGCAGGTCCGGATGACGCATTTTTTGCCTATGTTCGTCGAAACCGTCGTATCCCGCACTTCCGATGTCGAATAACGCCTCGAATGTCTGAAACGCTTTCGCGAAAATGGCGACCACCCAATCCTCGGTGGCTACATAATTGAGGATCTTGTCGACCTGCCCAGGCTGGTTTTGTGATTTGTCGGGCAAGAGCGTGCTCCAGGGATAGTCGCAACGCACGACGCTGCCCACGAAAACGACATGATGGAATTTCGCCGCCGGATAGTGCAGCAGGGCGCGCGCCAGGAGATAGGTTCCGTTCGAATGCCCGACATAGGAGAATTTCGCTACAGGATAGAGAGCGCGCATCAACACGTAATGATCCATGAGCCAACACGTCTTCCAATGGCGGACCCACGGCACCACGAAAGGAAATATCGCGAAATAGCCATAGGTTCTGGTGAAGGAGTGGAACACGCGCTTCTCGCGCTCACCCTCCTGTTTGACGGCGCGCGCAATCTTGTAAGTCCAGAACCCCTTATCGCGGATGCCATGGATCACGAAAATGACGTCGGTCACCTTTTCGTCCGGCGCGTTGGTCAGCGTATCGGCCATATGGGTGCGAGCGATGGCGATTGTTTTCAGGTCGTCTTGACTGTCGCTGGCGGATTTCGCCAGCAACAGGAATCGTGCCTGATCTGTCAGAGTGAATTCTCGACAAATGTCCGCGAGGGACTTGGTGTCCGGCGCAAAACGCCTGCCGAGCGCGTCCTCCAATATCTTGCGCTGATCCTCTTCCGGTTTCCGCATCTTTATGGCCGTGTGATGTGTGGTATCGGGCGTTTCGATCAGCACAAAGGAGGCGTTGTCGCCCTTGTGAACGACGATATCGACCGCGTCGTCCGGCGATACCAAATCATCGATGGCGCCCAGCATCTGAACCACGAAAATCGCGGGCAGGGCCTCGTATGTGGAGAATCGATCCCCTCGATGGCTCAATTCGTGAGCGCGTGCCGCACGCTTTTCCGCTAGCCGGTTCGACCTCGTCAGGGCCAACCATTCAAGACGGGTTTGGACAATGAACGGCTGGCCCTGCCGCATGGCGTACAACGCCGGGACGGGAAGCCGGAGCATTGCGACGATCGCGCAAAACCAGGAACCGATCGTCCAGAAAGCCGACTGAAACCAATCGCGCGCGATTTCAGGCGCCCATCCGCAACTCATTCCCGCCACCAAAATAATGCGCTCGATGCTTCCGGCCCATGTCCTTTCGAGCCCCTTCAAATCCTTCACGAAAGGGGCCCCGGCGGTCTCGCCATGCACGACTATGGCAATCTTGCGCGCGATCACAGCCCCACAACTGTAACCAACCAAAATGAGGCGCTCGTAGGCACCGTCGTCGCCCCGCCTTTCGCGGGCGGCGAGCGCCTTGTCAACTTCGTCGATGACGTCGCGGACGATTTGCTCAACTGAAGTCGTCCTGAGCAGACCGAAAAACCCGCCATAAGGCAAAACAGGGGCAAGGATGTCGATATCCTCGGATCGCTCCTCGACCGCCTTCGAAACCCCCTGCATTTTTTCTGGGGAGCCATGGGGGCCATGCAACACAATGGCCAATTCACGTCCGCTTCCGCGTTTGGTCAGTTGGGATTCCATTATCGCTCCTATGCGATCAAATGTGGGAAATGTATGCGAGCACACCGTCTCCCGTGATTTCAGATAAATCGCCTGCTTGAAGAAATAGTGCGCGTCATCAGCGCAACGACCAGTGATCCACACATTACGGTATGCCGCCCGGCGGGTCGCCTTCAGGCTTGACCACAGCCTCATTGGACACAGGTTGCGACCTGACCGCAAAACCTGACCTCCTGTCCGATGTTTGCCAGTCCGCGCGACTTTCGCAGCCGGTGGATGTGGTCTCCAGCGACCAGCACAGTTCAAACCCTGGCTCACCTGCATCGCCACGTTGCGCGCACCGATCGACCAGGACGACTGCACTTGGACGATTTCTGGCGAGCCACGTATAAGCGGCCTTGCGGACGACCGCGAGCAGCCATGCGCGTGAGTGCTCCACGGGCGCACTGTCGAGCGCTTTCAACGCGGGCACATAAGCGTCTTGCACGATGTCTTCGGCGTCCGTGACGCCGCCCGCCAACAAGCGCGCCAGATTAGGCATCGTCCAGATGCGGCAGAACCAGTTCCGTGAAGCGCCGACGCGCGGTTTCGCTCGTCACATGCCACCATCGGCTTGTCAGGGCGTAGCCGTGAACTTGCCCTTCATTTGCGGATGCCCAGCCGCAAAAATAGACAATGGTCCCGATAATGCACCTTGCGGAAAGTCTTCCTAACTTCACCGCGGCTCGTAGTACCCGGCAGTGTTAATGTCTGAAACTTCGCGCCTATGTTATTTCCTCTTTTTTTCCTCTGCGTGAAGAGCTATGCATGTATTGCATCGTACTACTCCGGCGGGTGTTTGGGGCGGTCTGGCTGCAATGACGCGTGTGGCTCCGTGCGCATGTGCGCCGCCGCAACCGGCCGCCATTGGAGCAGCGTGCCGTGCCGCTCAATAGCATTCGTAGGAGCCGTAGTAATACGGACTGCAGCCATACCCATACCGGCCATAAAAGTAGGGAGAGCCACCATAAAATCCGAAGCGACGTCCATATCCGAAGCCGCGTCCAAATCCGTAGCCGCGTCCGAATCCACTGTAGATCCCGAATCCACCACCGTGGAAGCCGCCGCCGCCGAAACCACCTCCACGACCTCCGCCGCCAAAGCCGCCGCCGCCGCGCGTGAGTGCATCGTGGTTCGAGGTCATCAAAGCTCCGACGACAAGCGCGGCAACGAGCGCTGTCGTGATTTTGGTAGCCATGATGCTTTCTCCGTTTTCCTTGATGGTTGCGGCAAGAACGAGGAACTCTTGCTTCGATGAGAAGACTTAATTCGGCCAACCGCTATTCCCAACTCACAAAAACTTGTTCGTCTTCCCGCCGATGGCCCATATGAAGTGGGACGTCGCATCGGTGTCGCAACCGTAAACTCGATCCAGCTGGCGTATTGCCGCAATCGGGCGATGCTCGCGCCTATGGGAGACATCTTCAAACGCCTGCGACCCAGTTCCAGCAAAACTGCAGGACGATGAACGCCGCCGCGTAGAGCCAGAGGCTCGCGCCGGGGCCGAACGGCAGCAGCAACAAGAGGCCGACGCAACTGCCGAGGACTCCCGAGATCATGAAAAGCCGGCGGCGTCCGCGGCGATGTTGCGATCGATCCGAAAGCGCACCGGAGAGTGGCGCGACAATGAGTGCCACGACAGCTCCGACCGCGAGAATGGTGCCGCTGATCGCCTCCTTGGCAGCGCTGTCGCCGCCAAGGATGACAGCAACCTGGTCCGGCACGATGATAGGCACGACCGTCATCCACTGCGCGGACAAGGCAAACCAGAGGAGGGACACGGTTACGTGCTGCCACATCGTTGCGCCAACTGGCCGAAGCGATGTTGCACCGGTCACGATCTGCGTTGCGTCTTCACCGCCTATCATCACGTCGGCTCCCAAAAGTGGCTTTGTTCGGCACGGGAACAATGGATGCGCCGCGTTTATGAGTTGTTGCGATCTGACACAATAACGAAGGGCCGCAGCGGTTTGCCGTTGCCATAACCTGGTTCTGCCAGGTATGTGGATCAGAACGAGTTTGCGGTAGAGACAACGCAAGGAAAAGCGTTGTGAGGGCGTCGTCAGGCATTGTCACGGCGATTTTGGCTTGCGGCCTCTCTGGCGGTCAAGTAGCCAGGGGAATGAAGAAAATCGGCTACAAAGGGTACCGGTTCCCTCCTGAGATCATCCAGCAGGCAATCTGGCTCTATCTCCGGTTCACCCTGAGTTTTCGCGACGTCGAAGATTTGTTGGCGGAGCGCGGCATCATGGTCTCCCGCGAGACCATTCGGCGCTGGGTGAACCATTTCGGGCCGACGATCGCGGCGGACTTGCGCAAACGCCGACCTAAGCCCCACATGACCTGGCATCTCGACGAAGTTTATCTGAAAATCGACGGCCGGATGGCCTATCTTTGGCGCGCGGTCGATGCCGAGGGCGAGGTCCTTGATGTGCTGGTCCAGGCTAGGAGGAACAAGCGGGCGGCGCTGAAATTGATGCGCAAGCTGCTGAAGAAATATGGCTTTATCCCAAATAAGCTCGTCACAGATGATCTGAGATCTTATGCTGCCGCAGTCCATGATCTCGGGCTCTCAAATCGCCACGAGCGAGGCCGATGGCACAACAACCGAGCCGAGAATTCGCATCAGCCGACCCGACGACGAGAGCGCAAGATGCAAGGTTTCAAGAGCGCCGGGTCCGCGCAAAGATTTCTCTCAATCCACGCAGCCACCTACAACATCTTCAACGTCCAACGCCATCTCACCTCAGCAAGAACCCACCGAGCCTTCCGGGCATCGGCCATGCAAACGTGGCGTGAAGTCGTTGCCGCGGCGTGAGCTCGAAGTGCGGCAGATTTCCTACGTGCTCAATTTGGTAATGTGACAACACCTTTAATTTGGGGCTTGCGCGTGCAATCGAACCCAACGAGGCTGCACCATTATTGGCATTCGGGGAGCCGTAAAAGAGTATCCGGCTGATCGCCGTCTGTTTCAGCCTTCAAATATTTTATGCCGGAAGGGCTGACGGCTACAATAACCCCAACCATTTTGCGATGGGCTTGAACAGAAAACGCCTGCTCACCGCGTTCTATTTTGGTAATCGCATCATTCAATGTGATTTTCCACTGAGAGCTTTCGTAGCCCCCAACGTGGGTAATCCTTTCATGGGGGCTCATTCTTTCAGTTCTGTTAATGCACTTTATCTGCATGGTCTTCGCCGCCAGCCTCCTAACCGGCGCATTGACCGTCGCCGTTGCTCTCCTAACTGGTCGCCTTTCTTCGGTTTGGTAGCGGGCCGCCGAGCCTTCTTGAGCTTCACGCCCGGTTCGTCGCCATTGGTGAACTCGACGCCGGCAGCCTCGAATGCGATGACAAGCTTGCGCATTATGTCCGCGTCCCCGCCAGACTTCCCCGTTTCAAAATTCGTTATGGTATTTCGGTGGACGCCCGCGCGCTCGGTGGGGCTTTTTGAGAGGCATTGTCGGGATCCTTTATCTGGTAATGTCACCGTTCAAAGCGCCGAACAGGCAGAACAGCCGACGGTGCGGAACGTGTCAATGCCGAGAACAGGGTTATTTTCTCCACGTCTTGATAATGTAGCCTGCAAGAAGTAGGAGACCGCCCGCCGCTATGGCTACAAACGCGCTCCACACTTCTAAGGGAATAGCGTCCATTTCTGCCTCCTTCGATAATGGAGCACCCGGCGCAAATAAATCGGCTGATCAACCGGCTTATAAGCGAAGCCAGGGCTCTGATTGAAAAAATGAGTGTATAGCAACACGCGAGCCGCGCCACTTTGCTCAGTTACTGTTCAGGGCCGACATGTAGAGTTCGAGAATGGCTTCCATTTCCTTTCGCTCGGAATGGTCCTCTTGTGTCAGCCCAATCGAATCCAGAAATTCAGCCCTCGGGCCGGACCATTTGATGCGCACCGGTTCCGTAGATATCGTGGACGCGCTTCCGGCGTTCCACGAATTCGTCGCGGCGCTGCGGCGGGGCGACGACTGCTCGATGGCGCCGATCCTGCGAAAGCGGGTCGAGAAAACTAAGCGCTCCCTTTTTCAGCAAACATTTCACTGAAATTCTCCAGGTGACGCGAATGCAGATGGCAATCCAATTCGACGGGAAGCAGACAGATGACAGGCGCCGGGTCATTCGAGCAAAAATGCCCGATAGCGGCCGCCACTAAAACCGAGAAGCCGATTCTCGCGGCCTTCACCAAAGTCACGCGCTCAAGCTCCGCGTCGCCAATGCAATCCGCGATCTGTTTTTGATATGGGTAAAGCCGCATTGCGCCCGGGACCGCTGTCAAGCTTGCCGGCAGGACAATGCTAGCCTCGATCCATTGCGAAAGCGACATTTCCTGAGGCGGCGTCAGGGCCTCCAGCGCCCGGTTTAGTGCCGTCGATTTGATAGCTCTTGAAATGCATCGGCGATGCTTGGCGTCTCGGCCTCCGCACAGAGGCGACGGTGCGCGGTTCTTAAACCGTCCAGCAATGGCTTCCAGCAAACTCAATGAATTCCTTGAGGTCGTTCTCTCGTTCGCGAGAGCACAAGAGGCCGTATGTTCTTGAGAAGTCCATATCAGCCACCTGCACCTGTTTCACGGCTGGCGTTGCGAGGTGGGCCGGAATAAAGGATAAGCCTACACCGGCCGCGATGAGAGCCAGTGTCCTGTCGATTTGGGCGGTTTTATACACAACTCGTATCTTGATGCCGCGAGTAACAAGCCCATGGCTCGCATCTAGGAATTTATCGCGGCCTGTTCTGACGATGAAAGGCTCTCCTTCGAGATCAGCAGGCGTCACGCTTTCCCGCTGCGCGAAGCGGTGAGCTACGGGAACGGCCAACACATAGGGTTCTTTGAAGAGAACCCGACTCGCGAATTTCGAGGCGCTTTCATCGAGGATCGTGACCACCGCGTCGAGCTGCTGTTCAGTGAGCATCTCAACCAATTGCTCACTGAGCGCATCGCACACCTCGATCGCTACATTAGAGTGAGTGTCTCGGAAAGAGCCCAGCAGCTTGGAAACCTGTCGGCTCGAGAGCGACTGCAGCACGCCAAATCTCAAAAGCTTCGGCGTGGCAATTGTCTTAAGTTCGGCTTTCACCGCATTGCAGTTTTGCAAAATCTCCCTGCCGGCTTCGAGCAGCCGTGTTCCGGCAGCGGTTGGCACCACCGGGGACCGGCGCCGGTCGAGCAATTTGACGTCGAAATACGCTTCAAGCTTCGCGATGCTGGCTGAGATAGCGGGCTGCGAAACGGTCGCGCGGTGCGCGCCTTTTGTGAAGCTGCCAGTCTCGGCGACTGCGATGAAGTGCCTGATCTGAGTGAGCTCCATGCGCGGACAATATTGATTGATTCGCCTTATAAGCAACAGCTATGAGGTTTCGCGTGATCAATATTTGTTGAGACGGGCTAAAGTGCTTCAGAAACTCTTCCGGAGCGACGCCTTAAACAGCGGAGGCGAGATCGATCAGTTTCCGCCCATCACCTTGCGCCACACGCGATAGAGCGACTTCGCTTTACCGCCCCTGAATGAAATCAAGCATTGCGGTATTCATCGAAGGCCAGCGCTTGTGTGGCAAGGTGGTTTCGCAATAGGTGACACGTCCTTCCGCACATCCTGAGAAGTCACGGCAGCCATCGGCAAGCGCGTTAAGACCGGTTGGCGCGCGGGCGGCGCATCGTCCCCAGTAGGCCGCGGCGCCACGACCGAAGTCCGGGAAGCGTTCATCGTTGCGGCTGTGGACGATCATAACGGCCGGGATCGACGGGCATGGCATCGCCGCAAGATCTTGCCCCGTCATCCCCGCGGCGCTCGCGACGACGCCGGGTGGCTCAGCCTCAGCGTGGTTCGATTGACGCCAGGCTGCGCCAATCGCTTGAAGAGAGCTAGCCGGGCAACTTCGAAGCCAGAACGTCGGCCATCTTGATCGAAGGCGGTTGGGCCAGCAAGTCTCCCGCTTTCTCCATCAACGCGGCGGCGATTTTCCCGGACATATGGGCTTGCCGGCCAGCTTCATCGGGAAAAGCGTCGAAAATGGCGAAGGTTGAGGGTCCGAGACGAACGCCGAACCAAGCAATCGTCGCAGGTTCGGCCTCGGCCAATGCCTTGCCCTGGCGCAAAAACTCGGCGACCGCCTCTTCTTTTCCGGGCTTGGCTTCGAGCGCGACGTAGACAGCGACATTGACCTTCTGAAGGCTCCCGCCGCCAGTCTGAGCAAACACCTGGGACACGGACGAAACCGCCGCAGCGGTTCCCAACGCGGCAAGAAATTCACGACGCTCCATAGTTTTCTCCTTTCGAAGCTTGACGCCGATTGAGGGTTTCACATCCCGGCCTTGGCCTTCACCGAATCGAGGCCGGACTGATAGATTCCCGCGACGGCCTCCTCTGCATCGGCCTCCTGGCCGGCGGCCGGTGTAAAGGTACTCGACCAAGTTATTGTCGACATGCCTTCGCCTTTGGGCTCCACCTTGATCGTCGACTTGTAATCGCTGAGCGGCAATGGGCTCGACTTGATGGCATAGGAATAGCTCATGCCCTTCTCGTCGCGCGCGGTCTCAATTTCTACGAAGGTAGCCTTGCCGTCTTCGGTGACGAGCGTGCGGGTCGGCTCGACCTTGCCATCCGTGGTGCAATTGCCGATAGCGGGGTGCCACGCGCTGATCGAGCAGAACGGGCCGATCATGGCCCATACCTTCGCCGGCGGGGCGTCGACGTCAATGCTCTTCGTAACCGAGGCGGCGGAGGCGGCGGAGGCGGCGGAGGCGGCCCGCGCCGATGCTCAAAAGCGCGGCGGAGGCGATCGTTGTCCTGATACGCATAAGTTTCACTCCCCTGATTGCCCTTTGCAGGCGTGCTCACGTGCATTCGACGACGCGCACCGGACCTTATCGCGTGCTTTGTCTCGGCCTGTCGAGGCCCGCCCGATCCGAGCTTGGGTGCCTACTCTTTCGCCTTCCTTAGCCCGTTCGCACGACCATCGCTCTCGATATGCACAAGTCCGAAACCCGACCCTTCAACAGGCGGTCCACTGGCCCCTCCTACAGCGTGATGATGTAGTCAGGAGATTTCCCTGCTAATGCCGCATACAGATCAGGAAAACAACCGGCCTGGACCCCCTCAACAGTATCTCTGGGGGTGGCTTTCTCCGGCCACTTGCCGCCTTCAGCCAACCCTCGTTCTCCTTTGCAACCTTAGCCAAGCGTTGGCCCATCGGGTCCCCTTTGCGCAGCAGAAACGTGTTATCATCGAAGAACATCATACCGACAACTTCTACACCATGAGCACTTTGCTCCAATTGGGGTAGAATCATTTGTCCCAGCTTGTAGCTGGCTGTATGACCTGAGGTGCTGAAGACGTATGCAACTTTCATGATTTTATGCTTCTTAGAACTCGCCAGTCTTAGACCTCACCAATCATTTTCCAGCAAACAGAACGGCGCCGAAGAAGGTGTGCCAAAGCTCGACTACTTGGGTTGAGGCACTATGCGCAGATACGCTTTCGGCGCCTTCCAACCCTGCGGGTACTGCTTCTTGGCGTCGTCGTCCGACACCGAGCCGGCAATGATGACGTCCTCGCCATTCTTCCAGTTCACTGGCGTCGCTACCGTGTGCTTGGCAGTGAGTTGCAGTGAGTCGGTGACGCGCAGCACCTCGTCGAAATTGCGGCCGGTGGTCATCGGATAGACCAGGATCAGCTTGACCTTCTTGTCCGGTCCGATGACGAAGACATTGCGCACGGTCTGATTGTCGGCGGCCGTGCGCTTGGTCGGATCGCCGGAGACCGGCGCCGGCAACATGTCGTAGAGCTTCGACACATTGTAGTCGATGTCGGCGATCATCGGATAGTTCGGGGCAAAGCCCTGCGTCTCCTTGATGTCGTTCGCCCAGCCAGAGTGGCGGTCGAGCGGATCGACCGAAAGGCCGATGATCTTCACTCCGCGCTTGTCAAACTCCGGTTTGATCTTGGCCATGTAGCCAAGTTCAGTGGTGCAAACCGGCGTGAAGTCCTTTGGATGCGAAAACAGCACCACCCACCCGTCGCCGATCCAGTCGTAAAAATGGATTGTCCCTTCCGTCGTTTCCGCCGCAAAATCAGGCGCTGCATCGCCTAAGTGTAATGGCATGGGACACCTCCAAAGCGGGTCGAGTTAAGATTGTGAAACATACACTACACCGGTGGCATCTTGGGAAACGTGGACAGATCTGGGTTCATGCAATCCCACGGCTGTGCACTCGCCGTGTAAATGTCCATTGTGGGTACGTCAGACATCAGTGCTGGATTTAGAAACAGCCGCGTCCCACACGCTGGACAAAAGCCACGGCTCTACAATTTGCCCACTATCACCTTTAACATCGTAGTATTTCACATCGCCGGTGATTGTGACCGCACTCTTTGGCACGAAAACCAAGGGGGCAAACGCACTTCCCGTTGCCCGTTGGCAATCACGGCAATGGCAATTCCCAGCAAAAGCCGCTGCAGCCGAACACTCATAGCGAATGGCGCCGCATGCACAGCCACCAGTGGAGTGTATAGTCACAAGAAAACTCCTCCTTCCATTGTCGTCATGCAAACAGTTTTCTCAATTCCCGGGTTAGAAAGGGTGCCGCGTAGTGTTAGAAGTAGATTGCAAATAGAAGCAAACAAACGACATAAACTCTCATTGCGACTTACGGTTTTTGGCTTTGTCACGCCACGCTGGGCTAAATGGCGAACTGCTCCTCGGTCGGTTCCGCGCAGCAATACCACGGTTCGCTGAGCTGAGCCGGCGCGACCCGAGCGCCCTTTGCAGGCACGGATGGGACAGGATGCCCGGCGAGTTCATGAGCGAGTCTCCATATTTCGCCGAAGATCTGATCATTCGGCTGAGTTGCGCCTTGCTGCACAAGCGCCCTAACCTGCATATGGAGCCTGTCGACCTTGGGGCCAGGGTTCGACCACGGATAGACTAACGCCGCTTCATCAAGTGCACCCACGAGGGCACGAACCTCCGGGACCTCAAGCAGCCGCGAGCCCGGCGGAATCAGCAAGCGGATCGTCAATTGTACCGGCGCAACGGATCGGATTAGTCCAAGCTCGGCGATCACATTTAAGAGGTCCACGTAGCCGTCCAGCGTGATCCAGGGCGTGAACGCCACGAAGGTTGGAGCCAGCGATAGGCCCATCTCATCGAAGAGCCGCACTACCTGGAAGAAATCCTCTCGGGTATGGCCCTTCTCTAGAATGGCCAGAACCCGGTCGTCCACAGATTCCACCGCTGTGGTCACAAATAGGCAACCGGTCTCTTTTAACATCGGCAGCAGCTTCGCATGGGCCAACAGATGCTCCACCTTGATCGTCACGTCGTAGGTCAGATCGGGAAACTCCTCATGCACCGCCCTGACGATACGGAGCGCATGCGTAGGGCCGTTAAAGAAATCCGGATCCCCGAAGGTGATATGCCGCGCGCCCGCCGCGGCTTGCTGGCGAACGTCCCCAAGAACGATCTCCAGAGGGATGATGCGAAACCGGCCATTGTAGACAGGCACCACCGGGCAGTGCCGGCACAGGTGCTTGCAACCGCGGCTTGCCTCCACATAACCGGCTATCCGCCTATCTCCGTTCGGCAACCGTAAATAGGCGTACCGATCAAGGGAAGGAAGTCCCTCACGATCGGGGATGACGAAATGCTGCCGGGCGACCGACACGCGCGGCTCCAACTGTTCGCCTGGTGCCGCTTCGACGCTGCGCTCGAGGCGTTGGGCCAGGGCGGCAAGTCCCCCTTCAAACTCACCGCCTAGCACTGTCTGAACACCTAGGTGTCGCAAGTAGATCTCATTAATCGGCGCATACAGCCCGTACGCCGCAATATGTGCGGTGGGGTTCCAGCTTCGCACTTTGGGAATCATTCGCGCCGCCAGGCGAGTGGCGGTGTGCATTGGGACGTAAAAGGCGATGAGGCCGGCCCCTCGGAATATGTCTTCATCAAGACATTCCACGGCGAGGTCCACCGTCCTCACAACGGCACCACGTTCCCGCAGCATCGCGGCTGGCTCGGCTAGACCGAATGGCTGATGGCCAAGTTCATAGGTAGAGACCAGCAACACGTGCGAGGCACTCTTTGCTACGGCAGTTCGAACCTTCCATCCGTTGGGCCCGTAGCCGGCTCGGCCACATTCGGACTCGCTCGACACTCTTACTCGACTGTCGTTCATTACTTTGGTTCATTTCTGTTCGTGCTTGAAGACACGGGCTTAGGGAAACGCGCCTGATTACCGGATCACAAAAGTATGACGATCTATGGTCGTCGTTACCGCTATCTCACCGTCGCCGATGGCCTTCCACCCTCCAAAAGGTGCGCCGTCTTGCAAGACCTTACGTTCCGTGCCCGCTAGATTTGTGACCTTGAACGTCGTGTCCCCGCCTACTTTTTTATCGTCTCCGGGTGATATGGCTACCATCAAAGCGCTCAAGCCCTCATCGTAACAGGCTTGCGCAACGCTGACCGTGGGATAGTCAACACCATGGATGGTGGGTTGATGGAATTTCTTTAGGTTCGGCTCATTGTACATGCGGTACCAGCTGCCCTGTCCCCCAGCAACGGACATCAAAAGCCAGTCGTTGGGCCAACCCCGAGGCCAAGGTTCATCGAGGCCGAATTGATAGTAGAATTCGCCATCCTTCGTTGTGGGTTGATAGCGATTATTCGCCCAGGTCATCAGCTGTGCGTGGGTATCTAAGTCGCCAAACTCCCAGGCACACGCCGCTGCGGCGCCAAAACCGACCAAGTCCTCTCCACTTCCTAGCTCCGGAGGGAAGTTAATGTGGGCGGATCCGTCGGGCTCTTTGACCATAAACTTTTTCTTCGCCCCGGCGTACAAACGCCTGGCGAGATTCTGGTCGTCAGGCCAATACTGGTAAGCACAACAGAACCAGTTGCCTGGGATCTGATGCTTAGGCCCATTCATGTTGTAGGGGATGTCACGATCGTAGTATATCGAGGCCCACTCATACGGCTCGTCTGGCCCTTTGGCTCCGCCGACGAGGTTCTGCTTGGCCCAGTCCAGCCACCGATAATAGCCGGTTTGTAAATTGGTGTTGTGGATCTTGTCGGTCATCTTCATACCAAGGCCACCGACGCCGACGCACCACGGAAAGACCTTCCCTACTTCACAATCGATTCCCGGCGTGAGATCGCTCCCGCCTTCGTCCACTGGCGCCGTAAATTGGTCGTAGAGAACCTTTGCCATCTCCAGTTGCGTATACTTGAACCTTATCTTGTCGTCGTACACTAGCTCAATCGGTTCGTCATACTTGGCACTGCCACAGACAAATTCATAGAGAGCAATGATGTTGAGCAGGTAGCCCTTGCCCATCATATAGGAGCCACCGTTGCCGTAGATCGGGTCCGGATTGTATGTGCGGCCCACAGCCGGTGAGTGTGGCTGGGTGTAGGGTGAGGTGCGCCTTGCCTCTTTCGGAGGCACCTTGGTCGCGAGCCCGTTTCCGTAGTAGCCCGGCGCGTTGTAGACGCCCGCCCATCCGGGTGGCATGTTCTTGTCATAGTAATCGTAGGGGTAGTGGCTGCGGTTGGGATCGAAGCCCTTTTGCTCGACCAGATCGAACCAAGCTGCGTACTGGGTGTTCCGCTGGAGCATCAGGTCGATGATCTCGGCGCAGCCCTCTCGCCAGGCGGGTATCTCCTGGGCGATCTTTGCGGCGACCCGTGTCGACCATTCAAGGTCATAGCGAGGATACATGTACCAGGGGAATATGCTCCATCTGTCCCATGCATCCGATATCTCGCCACCCTTTGTCCAGTCATCGTTGACATGGGACTTCCTCCACAGAAATTTTAATACTCCGCGTGCTTGATCAGAGAGTGAAGGGTATCCCGGGATTACAGACATTGTTCTAGGAGCGGTCGCCATCGTTTCCTCATTCATCTGTCTCAAATCTACTCGCGGCGTTTCTAGGAGTTACGCGCGGCAAGAGAACCAGAGAAGTTACGCGCGGCAAGAGAACCAGAGAAGTTACGCGCGGCAAGAGAACCGGGCAAATCGTTTTATGTTATCAATGAAATCCGAAAAAGTTATCAAGGTACGAGAGCTGCGCCAAGATGGTTGTCGTTGAGTGCGCCGCCTTTCTTGGCCTGACGCCGAGACAACGCTCGTCCGGCGGCAAAGAGCGGCTCGGCCACGTCTCGAAAATGGGCAATCGATATTTGCGGAAATTGCCGCGCAAGCGGTTCTCTATCATCGCAAGCCGCACGAAGACGCGCTGCAATCTTGGGCGAAGAAGCTCATGCACACCAACCCTTCAAGCTTGTCGCCGTCGCGCTCGCCAATAAAATGGCGCGCATCGCCTTCGTGATCATGCGTGGCAAGACAACCTATAGCGCGGCTCCGGCCTCACGACCGCCGACATCGTCAGCGACCAAAGGCTGCAAAACAATCGAGGGTGACCAAGAGGTGATGCGAAGAAAGCGGTTTGATCTCAAAGCCCGTGGCATTGACTGCGCTGTCAAGCGCGATAACGTGATTGGGGCACGGGATCAGCGGACAACATCAGGGCCGCGGGGCGTCAAGACCCGCATCGACAGGCCGAAGACATGACCGCACCCACGATCATCGCGTCACAGCAAAATAACCCTTGATCAACGGGCGCCGTCCGGACATGTCAATGCCAGTTGACCCTATAGTCCCTACAGGCCGTAAAGAATGAAGAGTTAACGAACAAGTTCCGCGGATGCGCGAGAGTGGGAGCAAGACTGCCTTGGCAAACGGTATTAACAAGACGGTTGGGTGGCCACCGGGCAGAATGCCGATAGTG
>CAVQZL010000043.1:0-8374 GCA_963718265.1 uncultured Alphaproteobacteria bacterium
CGACGGCCAGGACCCAAAATGGAAAAATTCACGTCTCTTACCGGTGTCGCGGCGCCGCTCGACATCACCAATGTCGACACCGACATGATCATCCCGAAACAATACCTTAAAACAATCAAGCGCACTGGCTTAGGCAGCGGACTTTTCGCCGAACTTCGCTACAAGGAGGACGGAACCGAAAATGCCGAGTTCGTCTTGAACAAGCCGGCCTATCGCAAGGCCAAAATTCTTGTCGCGGAAGATAATTTTGGTTGCGGCTCCTCGCGCGAGCACGCTCCCTGGGCGCTCCTCGACTTCGGAATCCGCTGCGTCATCTCGACGAGTTTTGCCGATATTTTCTATAACAACTGCTTTAAGAACGGTATTCTTCCGATCATTGTTACGCCGGAAAACCTCACCAAGCTCATGGACGACGCCAAGCGCGGCGCCAATGCGACGCTCTCGATTGATCTCGAATCCCAGGAAATTCGCGGCCCCGATGGCGGCGTTGTCAGTTTCGAGATCGATCCATTCCGCAAACATTGCCTCCTGAATGGTCTCGACGACACCGGTCTGACCCTGCTGAAGGCGGCGCAAATCGAAGCTTTCGAAGCCAAGACGGCGGCGGAACGCGGCTGGCTCTGACCTTTTGAAAAAAGACATGGCGCCGGGCGGCGGCTAATGCTAAATGAAGGGTTAGGATGGTCGCGACGACTGATCCGGGTGAGGCAATGTTTGCGCCGAGCCCAGCACATCGCAACACTGATTTGGAGGCAGAGGCTGACATGACTTGGACGACTCCCGTTATCACCGAGATCTGCATCGGCATGGAAGTGACGAGCTACCTTTCCGCCGAGATCTGACGGCCTCGGCTCGCCACTTTTTCTAAAATTTTTTGATCGGCGCGCATCGTGCGCATTCTCGTATTGGGTTCGGCGGCCGGCGGCGGCTTTCCACAATGGAATTGCCTCTGCCCGGTCTGCCAGCTCGCCTGGAGCGGCGATAAGCGCGTCAAGCCGCGCAGCCAGTCAAGTCTCGCCGTCAGCGCCGACGGCGAGCGGTGGCTGCTACTGAATGCGTCGCCGGATCTTCGCCAGCAGATCATCGCGTCGCCATGCCTGCATCCGCGCGGCGCGAAGCGGCATTCGCCGATCGGCGCCGTCTTCGTTACCAATGCCGACATCGATCATCTCGCCGGGCTCTTGACGCTCCGCGAGCAACAGGCTTTAAGCTTTTTGGGAGTCAGGCAACCTTGGCGCAGACGGGCGAGGGGATCTTTGCCGTTTTGAACAAAGCCCTTGTCGACCGGCGTCCGTGCGCGCTCGATTCGCCAGCAGATACCGGCCTTGGAATCTGAGGTCACGCCGTTCGCGGTGCCGGGCAAAAGTTCCACTTTATCTTGAAGGCGAGACCGTCGCTGTCGGCGCCGAAGGCGAGGCGACCGTCGGGGTCGAGCTGAGCGATGGCGCCAAGAGCTTTTTCTACGTGCCGGGCTGCGCCGAGATCAACGAGGCGTCATAAGAAGGCTCGCCGGGGCCGCAGCTTGTTTTCTTTGACGGCACGACTTTCACAGACGATGAGATGGTCAATCTGGGCCTGTCGCAGAAAACCGCCTGGCGCATGGGCCATGTCGCGATGAGCGGCGAAAACAGGCTCGCTCGCGCGGTTCGCGTCTAGCGCAATCGGCCGCAAGATTTATGTTCATATCAACAATACGAATCCGGTTCTGATCGAGGATTTGCCGCAACGCGCAAGCTGTCGAGACGTGCCGGGTGGGACGTCGCCTATGACGGCATGGAGATCTGCCTATGAGCAGACGAAACCGGTTCTGACCAGCGCCGAGGAACTCGAGGCGCGGTTGCGCCAGATCGGGGCGGAGCGCTATCATAATCTGCACCGGTTTCACCACCGACTGCACAACGGCCAATGCACTTATGAAGAAGTGCAGGCCTGGGCGCTCAACCGCTACTATTACCAGGCGATGATCCCGATCAAGGATGCGACGATGCTGACCCGGATGCCGGATGTCAGGGACCGCCGGCAGTGGCGCAAGCGCATCGAGGATCATGACGGCCGCGCGGAAGGCGACGGCGGCATCGAGCGCTGGCTGAAGCTCACCGATAGCCTGGGCTTTTCGCGCGATTACGTGACTTCGACGCAAGGCATCTTGCCCGGCACGCGTTTCGCCGTCGACGCTTATGTCGAATTCTGCCGCGCGCGGAGTCTGCTCGAGGCGATCGCCTCGTCGCTGACGGAATTGTTTTCGCCTACCATCATCGGCGAGCGGGTCGCGGGCATGCTTGCCCATTACGATTTCGTCAGCAAGGACACGCTCGCATATTTTTCGCAGCGCCCGGTGCAGGCCAAGCGCGACAGCGGATTTCGCCCTCGATTACGTGATAGCAAACGCCACTACTCGCGCCGAACAGGATGCTCGTCGTCGCCGCCCTCGAATTCAAATGCTCGGTGCTTTGGGCGCAACTCGATGCCCTTTGGAGCGCTTATGTCGATCGCGCCATTCCTCCCGGCGCTTGGGTGCCGGAATCTGGGGCGACCCATGGCCGCGCGGCATGACAGCGGAACGAGCTCCACGGACATCGTGTGGAAACCGCGCCTCCCGCGCGGCGTGAGGTTAAAATACGACGAGACGCGAGGCGAATGGCTGCTGCTCGCGCCCGAACGCGTGATCAAGGCCGATGCCGTCGCGGTCGAGATTTTGAAGCGCTGCGATGGAACTGCCACCTTCGCGGCGATCGTCGATGATCTGGCGGCCCAATTTTCCGCCGGCCGCGCAAGGGTCGAGACGGATGTGCGCGCATTGCTGGAAGAGCTCGCGGCCAAGCGAATGGTGGATTTATGACCGCCTTGCCAGGGAAAGTTGCCGCGCCTGTCGCGCTTCTCGCCGAGCTGACGCATCGCTGTCCTCTGCGGTGCCCCTATTGTTCCAATCCGCTCGCGCTCGAGCCGCGCGAGGACGAACTCGACACCACGATCTGGAAGCAGAGTTTTTTCGCAAGCCGCAGCTCTTGGCGTTCTGCACGCGCATCTTTCCGGCGGCGAGCCGGCGGCCCGGCACGACCTCGCCGAACTTGTCGCGCATTGCGCGAAAGCGGGCCTTTACACCAATCTCATCACCTCCGGGATCGGCCTCACGCAGGATCGTATCGAGGAACTCGCTAGAGCCGGGCTCGACCATGCGCAGCTTTCGATTCAGGATTCGGAAGCCGCCATCGGCCGACCGGATCGCGGGCTACAAGGGCGCCTTCGCCCGCAAACAGGCGGTCGCGGAATGGATCACGCGCGCGGGCCTGCCGCTCACCGTGAACGCCGTCATTCACCGCGCCAATATCACGCGGGCAGGCGACATGGTCAGGCTTGCCGTCGCGCTCGGTGCCCGGCGCGTCGAGATCGCGCATACGCAATATTACGGCTGGGCGCTCGCCAATCGAGGCGCGCTCGATGCCTGCGCAGGCGCAGGCGGAAGCTGCGATCGCCGAGGTCGAGGCGCTCGAAACGGCGCTCGCCGGCGTCATCGTCATCGACCATGTGATTCCCGATTATCACGCGCGTTATCCGAAGGCCTGCATGGGCGGGTGGGCCAAACGCGGGTTAAACATTACCCCCTCGGGCAAAGCGCTGCCTTGCCACGCGGCGGAAAGCATTCCGGATCTCGAATTCTGGAATGTGCGCGATCATTCAATCGAGGACATCTGGACAAATTCGCCGCTTTCAATGCTTTCCGCGGGGACGGATTGGATGCGCGAGCCGTGCCGCTCATGCGTGCGAAAGACGATCGATTATGGCGGCTGCCGATGCCAGGCGCTTGCGCTGATCGGCGACGCGCGGGAGGCAGACCCGGTTTGTCACCTTTCGCCGCATCATGATAAGGTCCTAAATGCCGCCGTGCTCGCGCTGCAAGGCGAAGACGCGGACGGCGCGGCCGCCTATAGCTACAGGCGGATGAAAGCGCCCGAATTGGCGTAAGCGCCTTTTCGCTTACGCGAGGGGACCGGATTGCGCCGTTCTCTAGTGGATAAGCCAGTCAAACCTTGGAAATCGGTCGTCAACCGCCTATATTCACGCAGTTGCGGCGGCGGACGCCGCTGCGCCGGGCGGAAGCGCCGGCAGGAGACGAAAGCGATGGCGGACGCGGTGAAAGGTCCGGTCGAACTCCCCCAAGACCTCCAATCTACTTCACTCGATGACAAATACGATCTGGCTAAGCGGCGTATCTTCGTCTCCGGCCCGCAAGCAATCGTTAGGCTCCTCCTCATGCAGAAGGAGCTCGACCGGCGCAATGGGCTTGCCACGGCGGGATTTATCTCGGGCTATCGTGGCTCGCCGCTCGGCGGCCTAGACCTGAATTTCCTGCGCGCCAAGCATCCGCTCGATACCGCCGGCATCCTGTTTCAGCCGGGCCTCAATGAGGATCTTGCCGCGACCGCCATATGGGGGTCGCAACAGGCCGAGATGCGCGGCGAGGGCAAGCAGGACGGCGTCTTCGCACTCTGGTACGGCAAGGGTCCTGGCGTCGATCGCAGCGGCGATGTCCTGCGCCATGCCAATCTCGCCGGTACCTCGAGATACGGCGGCGTGCTTGCCCTTATGGGCGACGATCACACCGCTGAATCCTCGACGACGGCGCATCAATCCGAGTTCAATTTCGTCAATGTGATGATGCCGGTCCTATCGCCGGCTGGCGTCCAAGAGATCGTCGATTACGGGCTCTACGGCTATGCAATGAGCCGTTTCACCGGCACTTGGGTCGGCCTGAAATGCTTGAAAGATACAGTTGAATCGACCGGCTCGATCGATGTCTCGCTTGATCGCGTGGGGCCGATTGATTCCGGCCGGTTTCGGCATGCCGTCCGGCGGCCTCAATATTCGTGCAAACGACACTGTCCTCGATCAAGAGAAGCGCCTGCAGAATTTTAAGCGCGACGCCATGGTCGCCTGGCTCCGCGCCAATCGCTTGAACAAAATCATCACGTCCGGCGGTTCCAACCCGAAAATCGGCGTGATCACGGCGGGAAAATCCTATCTCGACGTACGTCAGGCAATGGACGACCTCGGGATCGACGAGATCGCGGCGAATCGGCTCGGGCTGCGAATTTTGAAGCTCGCGTGCACTTGGCCGATCGAACCGCAAGGTCTGCATGAATTTGCGCGCGGGCTCGAACTCATCATCGTCGTTGAGGAAAAACGCTCGCTCATCGAAGTGCAACTGCGCGAAGAACTTTATGGGTCGCCGACCCAGCCTGTTTGTGTCGGCAAGAAAGACGAAGAGGGCAACTGGCTCTTTCCGGTTACCGGCTCGCTCGATGCAAATGATATCGCGATCGCGATCGGCCGCCGCCTGTTGCGATTTGTCAGCAGCGAGGACCTCGAGGCGCGTGTGCGCAAGCTCGAACGCGCGCAGGCCGCGCTCGCCATGGCCGGCGAAGTTGCCACCCGCATCCCTTATTACTGCTCGGGCTGTCCGCATAATACTTCAACGAGAGTGCCGGAGGGCATGCGCGCCTATGCAGGGATAGGCTGCCATTACATGGTCCAATGGATGGACCGTTCCACCGAGGGCTTTGCCCAGATGGGCGGCGAAGGAGCGAATTGGATCGGAGAGGCGCCTTTCTCGAAACGGGCGCACGTGTTTCAGAACCTCGGCGACGGCACCTACGATCATTCCGGTATCCTTGCGCTCCGCTTCGCCGTCGCCTCTGGAGTCAACATCACGTTCAAAATTCTTTTCAACGATGCGGTGGCGATGACCGGTGGCCAGCGTCTCGAAGGCGGCCTCACCGTGGATATGATCGCGCGTCAAGTTGCCGCGGAAAACGTCAAGCGCATCGCCGTCGTCACCGACGAGCCGAACAAATATCCGGCTGCGATACGATGGCCGGAAGGGCTGACTGTCAAGGACCGTCGAGAACTTGATAGTGTGCAGCGCGAACTTGCCGCGATTTCCGGCGTAACCGTGCTCATTTACGATCAGACTTGCGCGGCGGAAAAACGCCGCCGACGCAAAAAGGGAGAGTTGCCGGATCCGGACCGCCGCGTGATTATCAACGAGCTTGTCTGCGAAGGCTGCGGCGATTGCGGGGTGAAATCCAATTGCGTTTCGGTCCAGCCGCTTGAAACTGAATTCGGCCGCAAACGGATGATCGACCAGTCGAGTTGCAACAAGGATTTTTCCTGCCTCGATGGCTTCTGCCCGGCTTTGGTTACGGTGCATGGCGCCCGACCGAGAAAGGCCGAGATCAAACAACCGCAAGATTTTCCCGCCCTGCCGCGCCCTCTTGTCCGGGCAATCGGCGCCAAGCCCTGCGGGATTCTCGTAACGGGGGTGGGCGGCACAGGCGTCGTTACTATAGGCGCCATTTTGGGCATGGCGGCGCATCTCGAAGGCAAGGGATGCGGCTCGATCGACATGGCAGGGCTCGCGCAAAAGGGCGGCGCCGTCTACAGCCATGTCAAGATCGGCGCCAGACCTGAGGATATTCACGCGATCCGGGTGGCCGCCGGCGAAGCTGATCTGGTGCTCGGCTGCGATCTCGTTGTTTCCGGCACGAAGAAGGTGCTCGCCGCCGTGCGCAAGGACGAGACGGGGGTGGTCGTCAACACCGCGGAAATATTCCCCGGCGATTTTACCCGTGATCCCGATTATTCGCTCCACCCGGAGGCCATCAAGCGGGCGATACGCCAGGCTGCCGGGGAACATGTCAACTTTATCGACGCCACCGGCATCGCGACCGCGCTTCTCGGCAATTCGATCGCCGCGAACATGTTCATGCTCGGCTACGCCTGGCAAAAGGGCCTCGTGCCGCTCGACGATGCGTCGCTCCTGCATGCCATCGTCCTCAATCGGGAAGCCGTCGAGATGAATCAGGCGGCGTTTTTGTGGGGCCGCCGCGAAGCCGCCAATGCGGCCGCAGTGGAAACACTTGCCGCCCCTTTGCGCCGAAGCGCCGCGACGCAACGGCAATCGCGATCCCTCGAGGAGTTGATTGAGAGACGCGTCACCTTCCTTACGGCGTATCAAGATGAAGCCTATGCGAAGCGCTATTTGACCTTTGTGAAGCATGTCGACAAGGTCGAGCGGGCGAGGGTGCCGGGCAGCCATGATCTCGCCGAGGCCGCGGCGCGCTATTACTTTAAGCTGCTCGCGATCAAGGACGAATACGAAGTCGCTAGGCTTTATAGCGACGGATCGTTCGCACAGCAGATCGGGGCGTCGTTCGAGGGCGATCCGCGCCTCGAATTTCATCTCGCTCCGCCCTTTCTTGGCCGCAAGAACGCGCAGGGCGAAGCGATCAAATCCAGTTTCGGGCCGTGGATCATGCCGGCTTTCCGTATGCTTGCCGCTCTGAAAAAGTTGCGCGGAACGCGGTTCGATGTGTTCAACTATACGAAGGATCGCCGCATCGAGCGCAAGTTGATTGCGGACTATGAAAATTTGATCGAAGAAATTTTGGCAAATCTATCGCCGGACAATCTTGCGATAGCGGTTGCGCTGGCCTCTATCCCTGAAAAAATCCGCGGCTTCGGCCATGTGAAAACAACGCATTTGAAGGCCGCCAAAGCCGAGGAGCAGGAGCTGCTCGAGCAGTTCCGCGCGGGACCTGCACCGGTGAAACTCGCGGCGGAATAAGCGAGATCCAGACCAGCGTTCCGCCGGCAGTGTTCCGCTGGACTTGACGCGTGGAGTCGTGGCAAATAAGCCCGATAAGGAGCCGCAAAGGAGTCGCGCCGCAGCTGGAGTGCGAAGAACGCGCGGCTCCGGGGCGGGCGTGGCGGAACTGGTAGACGCGCTGGACTCAAAATCCAGTTCTGGCGACAGAGTGCCGGTTCGATTCCGGCCGCCCGCACCAACACTTTCGCAAAACGAACGCCGCATCAATCTTCGCGAGGCCGCGTCGCGCGGTTGTGCGCATGGGAGCCAGTTTCACAGCGGTGCGACTTTTCGCGGCTCGGCTGCGTCAGCCCGGCCAACCTCGACCGGTGACGCGCTGGCCGGTTTTAGCGATCGGATTCTTATGTCCTCAAGGTCGGATCTCGAATTTGGCCGAACAGAGCGCGGTTTTAGCGCGGTCCTTGCCCGGTTTCCAATCGTTCGTCGCGGTTTCGCGCGCACCGGTTTTCGCAGTTTTCAGATGCTCGCGGAAATGTTTGGTGCAATCGATTTTGTGACCGTCCAAAATTTCCCTTAACGGAATAAATTACTGGAAGATAAGGCTTTCGAGATGGTTGACTTGCCGGCTTCCGCCTTCTTGGCGGTCCTTTCCGGGCAGAGCTAACATGCGGTTTCCAATCGTTCATGTGGGTTTTTTGGAAACGCTTTCGGAAAACCCTTAAGGTTAATTTAAACGTAAATCGGAAAATGCGGGCGGCTGACTGGTAT
>CAVQZL010000044.1:0-399091 GCA_963718265.1 uncultured Alphaproteobacteria bacterium
TCCGCCCCGCCTGGGAGATATCGAGAAATAACATGCTGCAGAGTAAAGGTCCAATGGGACCTCGGTATTTAGTTGCCTGAATGGTTCACACCAGGATGCGAAAGCAGGCGAACATCACTGAGCCGAATGAGCGCGCCGCAATCGCCGCCACGAGGCAATTTGTTAGGAAACGCCAGTTTTCGATACACTATGGGCGTTTTGTTGGACGGAAAATCAGGATGCGCCACATCGATATTGATTCGCTTTCCGAAGAAGAACTCATTGAGTTGAACCACAAGGTGGTGGCTCGGCTTCGATTTCTCCATCAAATGCGTTCGCACTCCGCGATGCTGGACTTCCGCATCGGCGAAAGAGTGCAGTTCCACCCCGATGGCCGCCCCGTGGTGTTTGGAACGCTGACTCGCTATAACAAGAAGACGGTCACGGTGGTGACAGACGCCGGGGAAAACTGGAATGTGGCGCCGGGACTGTTGAGCAAGGCCGATCCCCCATCCGCGCGAAAGGGCAAGCCAGAGGATGGCGGAGTGGTCCATTACCCGACCGTACAGCAGAAAAATAATGGTACCCGCCATTTGGGCACCATCACCCCCATGCCCCTTTGGCGCAGGGCCTCCTGATCGAGAGTGGCAAGCCGGAAAATTCGAAGAGAAGAACCTAGAACTCATTTCAAAACCCTGCGATGGATCGAACTTTGAGACCTTCTGTGCTCCAAAATCGGTAACAAAGAAATTTCCTACCGCATCAAATGCGGAACCCGTGGTATTAACTGCGGCCGTCGTAGTATCTATTTGCGTAATCAAAGTTCCGTCTGGTTTGTATTCCGTGACTTTTCCACTGCCGGTGGACACCATTACCGTACCCTTAGCGATTGTTGCCGCCGAGGCCTGCGGCGCGCCGAACGCGGCAGCGAGCACAAACGGCAGCGCAGCCATGAGTTTCAGCGATCGCCGCCCAAATGTCGCGGCCGCGATGTCTCTATGCGAAGACCTTATGTCCATGACCATTTCCTCCCCGCGTCCGGGTTGCGATTTCCGAATTAAAATTCACAATCAGAACAATATGTATGCAACTTATCTTTGTGGAGGTCAAGGCTACGCATTTTCCCGGCGATTTGCAAAATAGCTGGAACTGATTGAATAATAAGGAGCTTTCTCATTCGAAATGAGCCTCTTGATTGAGGAGGCCTTCGCGATGCAATTGAAGGCGATTTTGCGGCACGTTCCGAACTCGGCCGGCTAACAACGGCAAGATTATACAAGTCTTGCGGATGATGACTCACCGGGAGGCTTCCCCGAGCATGGCATCATAAGCCGCCCTCGGCGCGGATGATGTCCCATTCGCACTCGCTCACCGACTGCACCGATAGCCGCGAATTCGTGACGAGCGCCATTTTTGCCAGGCGCTGATCGGCCTTGATGGCATCGAGACTAACCGGCTTTTTGAATGCCCCGGCCGCCCGAACATCGACCATCCCGAACTTGGCCGTAGGATCCGTCGGATCGGGATAATAGGGTTTGATGATCTCGACGATGCCAACGATCTCCTTGCCTTCGTTGGAATGATAGAAGAAGGCTTGCTCGCCAACCCGCATCGCCATCAAATTTAGCTTGGCGCTGTGGTTGCGGACACCGTTCCAACAAGTCCCCTTCCTGCCGGCTTTAAGCTGATCGCGCCAGGACCATTCGCCGGGCTCGCTCTTCAACAACCAGTGCGCCATCGGTGCCCTCCATTCGCAAGGGGATATTATTCTAATATTTCGACCGGCCCGCGAGGGAACAATTGCGGATTGCACTCGTTCCGTTGTGTCCTGCAATTGCGAAGGAGCCAAACGATGACCGCAAAAGCAAAGGCCAAAACCAAAAAGCCCAAAATTAAAAAGCCACTGACTCAAGCACGCCCAACGCGGCAAAGCTCGGGCCAGGAGCGGGAAATTCGGCTCGACCAGGAACTGGCTGAGACTTTTCCGGCAAGCGATCCGCCAACTATGACACACCCCGGACTGATTCCGGGTGGCCCGGAACGCAAAACTTCCAGCGGTAAGAGATCGCAATAATCTGCATGTCCAACCGATCGTTCGCGCAGGAGATGCCCGATGAAAACCGGTGTTCGACTTCTACTTGCAGGTGTTTTGGGACTTTGTATTCAACCCACCTTCGCTCAGACCGCGCCCGGCAATCCCGCCGGCACAGAGACCATTCCGGAAAAGGATCGGTCGCGGCCAGAGGACATGGAGATCAAACCAAAACAACAAATTGATCCGGGAATCGTGAAGCCCGCTCCAGTGCCAAATCCCAACTCAACACCAGTCATTCCGCCGGCTGGAATACCGGGCGGCCCTCCCGGTCCGGAGCCAAAATAAACTCCGGTTAAAGAGCTGGCCGGATGGAAAGACGCGATCCAAACCGCGAGCGGAAATCGAATCGAGCTTTCGCGGGCTAATTTCCTCCAGCGAACTCGGCTTTCAAGGGCCGGGCCAGCAGCCCCGCGATAGCTTCCTCGACGCCAATCCGTTCGGCGAGCACCGCGTCGACGGCCGCCGCGATCGGCATGTCGACGTCCTTGGCATGAGCGAGATCGACGAGCACGCCGCACGTATGCACGCCCTCGCAAAGCCCGCTGCGGGCCATCGCGTCGGCAGGTGTCAATCCCTGCCCCATCGCAAAGCCGAGGGCATAATTCCGCGACATCGCCGACGTGCAGGTGAGGACCAGATCGCCGAGCCCCGAAAGGCCCATCAACGTGGAAGACCTGGCGCCATGGGCCTGGCCGAAACGGCTGAGCTCGGCGAAGCCCCGGGCGATGAGGGCCGCGCCCGCGCTCGCTCCGAGGCCGCGGCCGGCGGCAATCCCGCTCGCTATGGCGAGAACGTTTTTCGCCGCGCCGCCGATTTCGACCCCCCTCACATCGGACGATGAATAGAGCCGGAACGGTGGCGCCGTTAGCATCGCGGCGAGGGTGGCTGCGCGATCGCCGTCGCGCGCGGCCAAAGTAACCGCGGTCGGAAGGCCTTTTGCCACGTCCGCGGCAAAGCTTGGGCCGGAAAGGATGGCTGGCGGATTGCTCGGCAGAACTTCCGCCGCGACTTCGGTCAGGAAAAGTCCGGTCGCGTGCTCGATGCCCTTGGCGCAAACGACCACCGGTACCGCGGCCGTGATATGGGGCGCGAAAATCTGCAGCACCGGTCGCAGCGCCTGCGCGGGGACCACCGCGAGAACGAGCTCCGCGTCTTGAGCTTCGGCCGGTTCCGCGATTGGATGGACATTCGAGAGGAGCGGCACGCCCGCAAGGTACCGTGCATTGATTCCGGTTGCCCGCATCTCGTCGATATGCGCCTCATCGCGGGCCCAAAGCGCAACTTCGACCTCCGCCCCGCCGGACGGACGGGCGGCGAGGTTGGCGAGAGCCGTGCCCCAGGCGCCAGCGCCGAGAATGGCGATCCGGCGTTTACGGTTTGCTGCCATTGAACGCTTCCCCGCTCCCCGGCCTATTGACGTCCCGCGCGACGAGCGTGGCATGCCAACGGCGGCTTTGAACCCAGCCTTCACAACAGGAAATAGTCTTTGCTATGGTCACCCGGCAATCTTGTAGCCCTGCCTTGTCTTGCTGGACGCCACATATGCCGCCGAATCCAAGGGACAAGACGAACGCCGCGGATGTGCCGTTGCCAGTGCCCCACCGCCTCGCCATCCGCGTCTATTACGAGGACACTGATTTTTCCGGTGTCGTCTATCACGCCTCCTATCTGCGTTTTCTCGAACGCGGCCGGACCGAGTTTCTACGCGCGCTCGGTATCGAGCACCGGGAAATTTTTGGAAACGGCGGGGCGGACGCCTTTCATTTCGTGGTGCGCGCAATGACTATCGAGTTTCTCAAGCCCGCGCTGATGGACGACAAGCTGTGCGTCGAAACGCACCCTTCCGTTACCCGGGGCGCTTCGATTATTATGATGCAGAAAATCTGGCGGGGCGGCGACGTCCTTTTGACTGCGAATGTCAAAATAGCCGTCGTCGCGGGCGGCAAGGCGAGGCGGATTCCTGCCAAAATTGTGGCAAAACTCAAGGCGCCAGCGCGTGCGGGGCCGAACGTTTGAAGTAGCCTTAAAACCAATGGTAATGGTGTTTTAACCTTGCGCGAGGCTAACTTTCGAGGCGTGTCCGTGCCTCTCGCGTTGCGCCCGGCTCAAGCCACGGGAAAGGTTTGGGCGCGGAAAGCCCCAGAAATGACCGATTTCCTAGGCAGACGATAACTGAAATGGGTTTTGACTCGCAGCACGAGCCGCGCCTAAATCTTTAAAAGGAAGGCTGTCAATGAATCCTGCCGATATTGCTGCATCCGGATTGGCGTCGCCCGCCATGGAGGTTTCTCTTCTCGGCATGTTCTGGTCGGCCCATTTCGTGGTCAAGCTCGTCATGCTAGGATTGCTCGCGGCCTCGGTTTGGTGTTGGGCGATTATCATCAACAAAATATTGTTATTTTCGAAGACCCGGCGCGCCATGGCGCAGTTCGAGGAGGTTTTCTGGTCGGGCGCTTCGCTCGACGAACTCTATGGGACCTTGTCATCGCGCCCGGCGTCGGGCATGGCGGCATTATTCGTCGCGGCGATGCGGGAATGGCGGCGTTCGATGCACGGTGCGGCCTCGTCCTTCATGGGCCTTCAGGCGCGCATCGAGAAAGTCCTCGACGTTTCAATCGCCCGAGAAGTCGAGAAGCTCGAATCCAGCCTTCTGGTGCTGGCGACGGTGGCCTCGGCCGGCCCTTTCATTGGTCTATTCGGCACCGTCTGGGGCATCATGACCGCGTTTCGCTCTATCGCGGCCTCTCATAATACGTCGCTTGCGGTCGTAGCACCCGGAATAGCGGAAGCGCTGTTCGCGACGGCAATCGGGCTCTTCGCGGCGATCCCGGCCCTGATTGCCTACAACAAATTCCAAGGCGACGTCGCCAAAAAACAAGCGCGCCTCGAGGGTTTCGCGGACGAGTTTTCCGCGATTCTGTCGCGTCAAATCGATCAGCACACCGTTCAGGACCGGGCGGCCTAAGCGGGTGCATACCAAGGCAACCGGCGTGTTCCCGCGCCGGAGATCCTGAAACCATGGGTTGGAGATTTTGAACATGGGCATGTCGGGCTTTGCGGTGCGCAAGAGCGGGCGCGGGCGGCGTGGCGTACCGCGCTACCGCGCCATGGCCGAAATCAATATGACGCCTTTCATTGACATCATTCTGGTCCTTTTGATCATTTTCATGGTGGCCGCTCCATTGCTCGCAACGGGCGTTGCAATCGATCTGCCGCGAACAAAGGCGGCGGCGCTGAACATCGACCAAAAACCGGTCTCGGTCGCCGTCGATGACAAGGGTTTGGTCTATGTCATGGACCAGCCGGTGCAAATCAGCGAGCTCGCGGACAAGTTGAAGGCGGCGGCGGCTATGGGTGCCGACGAGCGGATCTATGTCCGCGGCGCAAATCAGGTGAATTACGGACGGGTTGCCGAGGTCATGTCGATCATTACCGCCGCCGGATACAAAAAGGTCGCGCTAGTCACCAATCCCAACAAGAATTAAACCGCCATGCGTTTGCCCGAAAAACCTGGCTTCGCGGTCTCGGGCGGCGTGCATCTCGGCTTGCTCGCCTTGGCGCTGTTTTCGTTGTCGCAGCCACCTCAATTTGGCGACGCGCAGGAGAGCGTTCCAATCGAAATTCTCAGCGCCCAACAATTCCATCAGATCACGAAGGGCGAAAACACAGCGGCCGAGGTGAAGCCGCTCCAACGCGCCGAAACAATTGCCGCAGTCGCCGAGCTAAACCCGCAATCCTCGCCAAGCGAGGCCCCAAAGGACGTCTCCGCGCCGCCCCCGCCGCTGAAACGTCAAGCCGACCCCGGCCAAGCCGAGCCGCAAGAGACGCCTCAGCCGCCTGAACATGGCGCTGTCTCGCCGCAGCCGCGCCCGGCGAGGGAAACCGCGAAGCCGTCGCCGAAATCCGAACAGGCCAAGCAATCCGCTGCGCCGCCGCCGGAAACCGCCGGTCAGCGAAGCGGAAGAAACGGCCACGCCGGAACCGGCCCAACCGAAGCCGCCCGCTCCGCCAAAAAAGGCCGTGCCAAAATTCAAGCCGGATCAATTAACTAAGCTACTCGATCGGGAAAAGCAAAAGGAAATCCAAAAGCCGGCCGAAAAGCCCAGGTCCGGCGAGGAAGCCGCCGGGGCGCACCAGCTATTTGACCCTCAAGGCATAGAAAAGTTTCTAAACAAGGAGGCGCCGCCAAGTAAACAGGCAAGCGGGCATGATCTTAGCCGATTGGCCTCGCTCGGTTCGCCCTCGGCAAGTGCCGCCTCAATGCCGCCTTCCCTCTGGAATGCCCTCGATGGACTGCTGCAAGAGCAATATAAGCGGTGCTGGAACTTCGCCGGGCTTGGCGGACCAGCAAAAATACATTCCCGAAATTCATGTCCAATATACGCAGGACGGTTCGTTGGTCGGCCAGCCAGTGTTGCTCAACCCGCCGTCCGATCCCAATTTGCGCGCGCTGGCCGAAAGCGCATTGCGGGCGGTACGGCGCTGCGATCCACTGCGCATACCGTCCCAATATCAGGCCTATTACGACCAATGGAAAGGCCGGATTGTGCGCTTCGATCCCGAGGAAATGCTGTGAATTTTTTGTTTTTCCTGCTTTTTTCGACTGCGCGGCGCAAGCTTCAAGCCGCCGCCGAAATACCCGCCAGATTTCTGCCGGCCGCGATCTTCTTGGCAGCTTGGCGCTCGCGCCGCCGGTCGCTGCCCAGCGAGGACCGCTATCTCGATGTGCACGGAGCGGGAGAATTCACAGCCCATATCAATCGCGGTGACGGCCTTGTCCGGCGATGCCGCGGCCAACGCCCAGGTGACCGCGATAGTCACAAATAATTTCAAGCGATCCGTTTTTCTCGCCCCCCGTTGATCCGAAGACTTTCGTCGAGACGATCACCAATCCGGACCAGGCGCCGACGATGGAGTCCTGGCGCATGATCAATGCCCAATTCGTGGTTACCGGGCGCATCGGCCGGACCTCGGACGGACGGCTGCAAACCGAGTTCCGGCTCTGGGACGTGGCGACCGGCAAGCAGATTGCAGGCAGCCAATATGTCACCGACCCGAGCAATGCGCGCCGCGTCGCGCACATCGTCTCGGATGCGATTTTTTCGCGCATTACCGGCGAGAAAGGGTTTTTCGACACGCGAATTGCCTTTGTCGACGAGACTGGTCCGCCGGAGCGCCGCCGCAAACGGCTCGCGATCATGGACCAGGACGGCGCCAATCTGCGCTACATGACGCGGGGCGATGATCTCGTCATGACGCCACGGTTCTCTCCTTCCTCGCAAGACGTGACCTATATGTCGTTTGGCGCGTCCGATCCCAAAGTCCTTTTGTTGAATATCGAGACTGGCCAGCGCGAGGTCGTCGGCAATTTTCCAGGCATGACCTTTTCGCCGCGGTTTTCGCCGGATGGACAAAAGGTCGTGATGTCGCTTACACAAGGGATGGCGTCGAACCTCTACACCATGGATTTGCGCTCGCGCACGACGACACGGCTCTCCGACTCCAACGCGATCGATACGTCGCCGTCCTATTCGCCCGACGGTAGCCAAATTGTGTTCGAATCGGACCGGGGCGGCAGCCAGCAGATCTATATCATGTCGGCGAACGGGGACGGCCCAAAACGCATTTCGTTTGGTGAGGGTCGCTACGGGACGCCGGTCTGGTCTCCGAAAGGCGACTATATCGCCTTTACCAAGCAAAAGGGCGGTTTATTCGCGATCGGCGTCATACATCCCGACGGCTCCGGCGAGCGGATCCTCACCGAAGGCTTTCACAACGAGGGGCCGACCTGGGCCCCGAACGGCCTCTATCTGATGTTCTTTCGTGATCCCGGCGGTCAGGGCGGCTCGACGATTTTCATGACCGACGTGTTTGGACGCGCCGAATTCCAAGTACCGACGCCGAACTATGGTTCGGATCCGTCCTGGAGCCCACTTCTCAACTAGTACAGCGTTTCCTTGTTTCGAATCATATGGGCAGCCGTCATCGCGAGGAGGCGAAGCTGACGAAGCGATCCAGGGGGCGCCCCGCGATTTTTGGATTGCTTCGCCTGCGGCTCGCAATGACGGGAGCGTTCGCTTGGTTGTGACTGGTTTTATGGAATCGATGTACTAGCGCCTGATCCCAAAGAGTTGCACTGATTTGATAGATCATGTTGACTCCTGACGCATCAGGCATATAAAAACCGCTTCTCCAGGTGCGCGGTGACCAAGTCCGTCATCGTGTATCCCTCACTCTCCGCCGCGCCTACCCGGCAAGCCAACCTTCAGCGAAGAAATCGTTCCTTCCAAGAAAAGCGGCGACGGCTTCCTCGCCTTGCTTCGCTGCGACGGAGAGCTTCACATTGCCGCTCTGCAAAACGCAACCGGCGGTGCAGCCCAATACCGCGGCCCTCGTCAACGTTGGCGAGAAAGGATTTCGATTCGATCGGCGGCCGGCGTTTGGGCGCTAAAGCACAGCCCCTTTGCCGCGCATCTGCCATAAATAAATATTGACAATTATTGTTATTTATCATATATCACATGGAGCCGTTATTGACAAATCGGCTTCTTGATTTGTTACTTAAGCTTTACAACAAAAAGGCTTGAGGTAAATCTTCACCGATCTCTCCCTGCAACTTTGCGAAAGCAGGGTCCCTGAAATTTGCGGCTTTTTGGATAAGAACATATGAGAATACAAAGACATAGAGACCTTAAACGACGGCCTTTTAAGCGCTTATGGTCTAGGCGTAAAAGTCCAGCGCACTGTATTTGCCTGTAGCACCTCGTGATTGCCCTGATTTCCTCATGACAAGCCAGGGATTCTTCCAGCATTTTCGCGGCGAAGCCATCGCTGAACTAGCTTTTCCGTCATGCCGCGGAGAAGATGGGCGCTTGTACGTGGCAATAGGATTTTTACAATTGCGGTGAGAAACTCCATCTTAGCCGTATTCTCGCCATGAACCATAGGTTAACCTTATCTTAGTTTCCTCAAATCCACGGCGTTTTGGTTAGCTTCGATCAAGGTTGATGGAACATTCCTTTAACGAACGGCGGGTACGACTACAGTCTGCCCCGCGATCACAGAAGGAATATGGGATGAGCTTTCTTCAGCGGACCAGCGAACTCAAATTCGCAGTCGTGCTGGGTGCCGCCCTGGCAATTTCTGCCTGCGCGAAGACCCCCGACCCTCTCGCTGGCGCGAATGGCGGGCGGGCGGCACCTGGCAGCCCGCAAGATTTCGCTGTCACCGCCGGCGACCGGGTATTCTTCGATAGCGATTCGAGCGACTTGAGTCAGACCGCGCAAGCGACCCTTGCAAAGCAGGTGAGCTGGCTGCAGCAATATGGCCGCTACAATTTGACCGTCGAGGGCCATGCCGACGAACGCGGCACGCGCGAATATAATTTCGCGTTGGGGGCGCGGCGGGCCGAAGCCGCCAAGGACTATCTCGTCGCGCGCGGTATTCCGGCGGCAAGAATTCGTACCATAAGCTATGGCAAGGAGCGGCCGGTTGCGACCTGCAACGACATTTCCTGCTGGTCGCAAAACCGCCGCGCGGTGACGGTGCTGACGGGCGGCCAATCTTAACTAAGGATTCGGCAAGCGGTCCTCCCCCGCTGCCGATATTTCCCGGACGGACACAAGGTTTATCCATTCTTGGTCTCGATCTGGTACCGGCGACTTTCTTGTGAGCCGCCGGTTTTTTCTTGCTGGACTGCCGCCAGCGCCAGCGCTGGCCCCAAAGCGCGAAAACCGCGAGAACCGGAGGAGCGTCCCAAACCGGCCGGAGAGAAATTCGCCCTGCCCGATAGAAAGGAAGCCGGCAAAAACCTTGGGGAGGCGCAAAATCGCCGTTTTTAAGTCGCGATGTCCTAGTCCGGAATTCTCCGGAGTGCTAATGCGGCCCAAAAATTGTTCATGATCGACGCCTTGATGCAAATCAATCTAGACCGTTTGGTTCATTTGGGTGGCTTCCTTGTCATTTCAATACTGATGGCTGCGGGCCCATCGCACGCGGGAAAGATCGCGCATCCGGTCGCGGTGTTTGCCGGATTGGACAAAATCACCGGACGCACGATCGCCTTTCAGGCCGCAGCCGGCGAAACCGTGCAATTCGGTTCGCTCCAGATTACTGAACGCGCCTGCTACACGCGCCCCGCCACGGAGGCCCCACAGACGACAACTTTTGTCGAGGTGGATGAGGTTGATGCCGCCAACCAATACAAGCGAATCTTTTCTGGGTGGATGTTCGCCGCGAGCCCGGGCTTGCACGGTATCGAGCATCCAATTTACGACATTTGGCTGACCGGCTGCAAAGGCGGCGAGTCCGTTGAGGCGGGAGCTGCGGCGCCAGCGGAGGTTGCGCCAGTACCGCCGGAAACTCCCCAAAACCCCGCCGCGAAACCGTCCCGCCAACCTCGCCGGGGCCGGCCAATTGAAAATCGTACTCCGGCAAGCGACGAGCAAATGGGCGAGCCGCCTCAGGGGCAGCCAGGGGCGGAGCCCGCTCCCCTCGGGCCGCCAATCGAGGTCGGGCCGCCGCCTGGGTCGGTCCCGCATGGGACTCGACGCCCGCCCGTGCAGCGTTACTATCCGGCAGGTCCTGGCACGGACCCTGATTCTTCCGGCAGCAACGAACCCGATAGCATTTCTCATTAGATTGCGTGTCCCCGGCATTTCCAGTCGGTTCGCGTATTCCTTAGGTGTGATGGTACCGAGGGTTTCGGCGACGGTGCGTTCGTAGCCCCAAATGACCCCCGATTTGTAGCCCAAAATCGGGCGGCAAATCTTTCCTCCAGAAATCCCTCCCGCTAGTGAACTCAGCCGCCGAAGTGCCGCCACCCCGCCTATAGAATTGCACCAAAAGACCGATCGATCTTACATGATTGAAGGCGGGCCGCCATCTAATGCCTTGTAAAACTTTTGGCCCTGACCTTACCAAAATGTTTCACGTGAAGCATTTTGGTACGATTGGAATCGCCTAAAACGCGCCCCTGCTTGTGAGTTTGTGCGGGTCCCGGCAGAGCCTTGGCAAAAAGGAAGATTATATGCCCCGCGCGCGCCTGATCATTCTTTCGACGGGCGGCACCATTGCCATGCCCACGGAAAACGCGCAGGGCGGCGAGTCAAAAACACTTTGCGCCGCAGATCTTATCTCCTCTGTACCGGCTCTCGCGGACCTTGCAGACGTCGAAGGGCGCGATGTACTGGCAAAACCCAGCGCGGACATCACGCTCGCGGACATCGCAACGATAGCGGCCGCCGCCGCGGCCGCGGCCAAGACCGGCGCAGGCGTCGTGATTACCCATGGCACGGACACGCTCGAAGAGAGCGCGTTCGCTCTGTCCATGCTTGTGCAAATCGAGATGCCGATTGTCTTTACGGCGGCCATGCGCAGGCCTGGCCAACCCAGCGCCGACGGACCAGCCAATCTTCTCGCCGCGGCGCAGGTGGCGATATCGCCTGCCTCGCGCGGCAAAGGTATCCTTGTTGTGGCCGGCGATGAAATTCATACAGGTCCTCTGATACGCAAGGTGCATAGTTTTCGGCCGCACGCTTTTTCTTCTTTCCCGTTCGGCCCCATTGGCTATGTCGCGGAAGAGCGCGTCCGCTTCGCGCTCGCGCCAGCAAGCCGACCGCCAAAGTTGACCTATGGGGGAGGCGTGCCCGTCGTGCCGATCCTCGAAGCAGGTCCCGGTTTTGAGACCCAAACGGTTGAAGCCTTGGCGGTTGGTGCAATCGATGGGCTCGTGGTCAGCCTTGCCGGGGCAGGCCACGCCGCAGCCGCTGCGGTGCCCGCTCTTGCGAGACTAGCCGAAAGCATTCCGGTTGTTTTTGCCAGCCGCACCGGGGCAGGCGAAACTTTACGCGGAACCTATGCCTACCCAGGCGGAGAAATCGATCTCATCGCCCGAGGACTCATCCCGGCCCACACGCTTGATGCCCGCAAGGCGCGGATCGCGCTGCTACTGCTGCTATCCAGTCAAGCAGACTTGGCCAAGGTCCGTACCATCTTCGATCGTTTTTGAAACGCCAGAGCGTTGGAGCACAAACGCGACCCTTGATCAGAATTCATCCTTTTGTCCGGCCTCTACGGTCGATCCTCGCGCAGGACGATCTTTTTCCTCCCTGCCTTCGTGTCACGCCACCGTTCCTGTTGCTTGCAAGCCGTCCCGTAACGTACACTCCCTCTCATGTAGGCTTTGTCCGCGAAGCGTTCGATCCCGCGCGAAGGCCGCAATCGCACCTAAGCCGGATTCAATTGTTTGCCACGGAATGCTAAAGACATGCTGGTCTTGCTCACACGCGCTCTCGACGGATCGAAGCGAACGGCGGCGCGACTCGCATCCGAAGGGCATGACGCCGTGCTATCGCCGGTTGTCGAGATGGTGCCGACCGGAGCGATATGGCCTGCGGGCGTTATCGATGGTGTCATCGCGACGAGCGCGCGTGCCTTCGAGTTATTATCCGCCACCCCGGACTGGCCTCTGCCCGAGGCGCGCCGCCTCCTGCCCTTGCTCTTGGTTGGCGAGCGGACGCGGGACGCCGCGCGCGAGCGGGGATTTCGACGGCCCGCCCCTGATTGGCCCAGACGTCAAGACGCTCGCGCAGGAAATCGCCGCGCATTTCGCTACCCCTTGCCGTTTCCTATATCTCGCAGGCCGCGACCGCAAACCGGACATCGAGGACAGTCTCACTGAGGCAGGTCATGTCATCGAGACGATGGAAGTCTATGCGGCCCAAGCCGCCGAATCCTTAACCGGGGCGGCCTTGGCCCTTGCCCACGCAGGTGATATCGGCGTGGTTTTGCACTATTCACGGCGCAGCGCGGATGTCTTTCTCGGCCTCGCCCGCCATGCTGGTCTGGACGTGTCCCGGATTAACCATGTCTGCATCTCGCCCGATTCCGCAGCACCACTTCTGGCTGCAGGTATCCACGAAGTGCTCATTGCCAAAACGCCGGACGAACAGGCGATGTTTGCTATAATCAATGCCTTGGCGGCGCTTCCAAAGGCGCCGCTCGGGCAAGACGCAACATTAGATCGCGAGGAGCGAGGGCTTGATTAGACCGCCGCTTCGGACCATCATTCCGGCATGATCTTCAAGCATGGCATTCTTGCCGCCCTTCTCGCCATTGCGCTTCCGGCATTCGCGGTTCCAGCGGCGTCGGCAGATAACATCGATGTCAAGGTAGGCTTCATTCGCGCGCCACATGTGCGGGAGACGCTCTCGATACTCGATATTCCCGCTGCCGACGATGGCATCGCCGGTGCCGGGCTCGCCGTTGAAGACAATAATACAACCGGGCGCTTCCTCGGTCAGACTTTTGCGATCGAGGACGTCCTCCTGCCGCCGGGCGGCGACCCGGCAGCTGCGCTAAACGGTCTCATTCAACACGGCGTTTCTCTTGTTCTCGCCGATCTTCCGGCAGCGGACCTTCTCGCGCTCTCCGGCGCGGCAAAAGACAAGGGCGTCCTCATTTTCAACACCAGCGCGCCAGAGGATTCGCTGCGGGAGGAAAATTGCCGCGCCAATGTGATTCACATTGCGCCGTCTTATTCCATGCTTGCCGATGGACTTGCCGAATATCTCGTCTGGAAGCAGTGGAAACGCTGGTTCCTGATCAAGGGCTCGCATCCGGAGGATGAACTCTACGCCGCTGCGCTGCGCCACGCCGCGAAAAAATTCGGCGCGAAAATCGTCGAGGAGCGGACTTACGAAGATACCGGCGGCGGCCGCCGCTCGGATTCCGGAAGCGTGCAGACGCAAAGGCTTATTCCGGTGGCGACTCAAAACGCGCCGGCCTTTGATGTCCTTGTCGCCGCCGACGAAAGCGAGGTTTTTGCAAACTATCTTCCTTTCCGCACCTGGGATCCGCGTCCGGTCGCGGGCTCGGCCGGGCTTAGGCCAACGAGTTGGGATGGAAGCCATGAGCAATGGGGCGCGATTCAATTGCAAAATCGCTTTATGAAGCTCGCCTCGCGGCGGATGAATGCGCGCGACAACAACGCTTGGGTGGCGATGCGCATGATTGGCGAGGCGGCGTCGCGCACCGGCTCGAACAATCCCAAGGTCATTTCCGGCTATCTGATCGGACCGGATTTCGCGATTGCCGCCTTCAAGGGCCAAAAACAGACCTTGCGCCACTGGAACCAGCAGTTGCGTCAGCCTATTCTGCTCGGCGACGGCCGGATGATCGTGTCGGTCTCGCCACAGGAAGGTTTTCTACATCAAACATCGGAGCTGGATACGCTAGGCTTCGACGAACCGGAAACGAAATGCCAACTGCAATAAACCGTCGCGAGATACTGAGAGCCATTTCACTTGCTGTCTCAATCCTCGCCCTTAACGCGCTAGCCTTCACCATGGTCTCACCGGCCGGGGCGTTCACCGCCTATGTCTCGAATGAAAAAGGCAATTCGATCTCTGTTATCGACACTGGCAAAATGGAGGTGACAAAGACCGTGCCGGCCGGCCATCGTCCGCGCGGAATCGCCTTAAGTCAAGGACGGCGGCGAACTCTTCATCTGCGCCGGCGACGACGATTTGATCCAAATTCTCGACACCAAGACACTCTCGATCACTGGCACTTTGCCATCGGGTGCCGACCCCGAGCTTCTGATCCTGAGCCCGGACGGCAAGCGGCTTTATATCTCGAACGAGAACGACAATCTGGTGACCGCGATCGACGTCGCGACACGCAAGATCGTCGCGGAAATTCCGGTCGGCGTCGAACCGGAAGGGATGGAACTTAGCCCCGACGGCAAAGTGCTCGTCAATACGTCGGAAACGACGAACATGGCGCATCTGATCGACATTCAATCGCGCAAGATTTTTGCCAATGTCCTTGTCGATGCAAGGCCGCGCGCCGCCCAATACACGCCGGACGGTTCGGAATTATGGGTTTCTTCCGAAGTCGGTGGCACGGTGAGCGTGATCGACGCCGCCAATCCCAAAATTAAACAGAAGATCGCCTTCGAGGTCCCCGGGCTCTCGAAGGAAGCGATCCAGCCAGTCGGGATGAGGTTCACCCCTGACGGCAAGAAGGCGTTCGTGGCGCTTGGTCCGGCGAACCGCGTTGCCGTCATCGACACGGCAACGAAAAAGGTCGAGAAATACCTGCTTGTCGGCCAGCGCGTCTGGCAATTGGCGTTGACCCCCGACGGCAAATATCTTTACACGACAAATGGCATTTCGAACGACGTCTCGGTGATCGACGTGGCCAGCCTCAAGGTTTTGAAATCAATCCCGGTTGGCTCGTTTCCCTGGGGCGTGGCGATTGCGCGCCAATGAATTCTTCGACGCCAAACCTGGAAACCGCGAGCAAGCGCGGCGCAAGCCCGCCCGCGGCGCTGGAGACCGCCGGCGTGAGCCATCGCTATGGCAAGCGCAAGGCACTGGACGAATGTCGGCTTAAGTGTCGCCCAGGGCAGTTTCAGCGTCCTTCTCGGCCTCAACGGCGCCGGCAAAAGTACGCTGTTTTCCTTGATCACCCGCCTCTTCGCGACGCAACAAGGCACGATCCGTATTTTCGGATTCGACGTAAACCGCGCGCCCTCCGAGGCACTGCGCCGGCTTGGCGTCGTGTTCCAGGCGCGGACGCTCGATCTCGATCTGACGGTCATGCAAAACCTGTCGTATCATGCGGCGCTGCATGGAATTTCCGCGACGGGAGACGAAGCCGCGCGCGGCCGTTGTTCTAAACCAGGTCAATATGGCGGATCGCGCGCGCGAAAAGGTGCGCAGCCTTTCCGGCGGCCAAATGCGCCGCGTGGAAATCGCCCGCGCGCTGCTGCATCGCCCGCGCATGCTGCTGCTTGATGAGCCGACCGTTGGCCTCGATATCAAGGCCCGCGCGGATATCTTGCGGCATGTGCGGGGCCTTGTCGCGCGCGAAGGAATCGGCGTCCTTTGGGCAACCCATCTGATCGACGAGATCGAGCAAGGCGACGATGTTGTCGTCCTGCATGAAGGCAAGATTCTCGATCATGGCAATGCCAGCGAAATCGCCGTCCGCGCGGGCGCGCCCGGCATCGGCCCCGCGTTCACCGCACTGACCGGAAGCCGCCCGGAAGGAGGGAAAGCCGGAATGAATGGATCGTCCGCCGCTTCCGCTCCCGCCGTTGGCGGGCGTCCCGGCCTAGTGAACTATGCGATTTGCTTGAACGGCATCGTCTGGCGCGAAGCCTTGCGGTATTGGCACCAGCGGGAACGCTTTATCTCGGCACTGGTGCGCCCGCTCGTGTGGCTATTCATCTTCGCGGCGGGTTTTCGCTCCGTACTGGGCGTCTCGATTATTCCGCCCTATGACACCTATGTGCTCTACGAGGTCTACATCACGCCGGGGCTCATCGCGATGATCGAGCTTTTCAGCGGCATGCAATCCTCGCTCTCCATGGTCTACGACCGCGAGATGGGAAACATGCGCACGCTGCTGGTCAGCCCGTTCCCGCGCTGGTTTCTTTTGACGTCCAAGCTTGCCGCCGGCACCGCCGTGTCGCTTGCCCAGGTCTATGCGTTTCTTTTCGTTGCTTATTTCTGGGAGATCGAACCGCCTTCGCCTTGGGGCTATCTCACCGTGCTTCCGGCGCTCATTCTCGCAGGCCTCATGCTGGGCGCGCTTGGGATGCTCTTGTCGTCGCTGATCAAGCAATTGGAAAATTTCGCGGGGGTCATGAACTTCGTCATTTTCCCGATGTTCTTCGCGTCCTCGGCGCTCTATCCTTTGTGGCGCGTCAGGGAGGGCAGCCCATGGCTCGCCACTGTATGCGAAATCAATCCGTTCACCCACGCGGTCGAGCTGATCCGCTTTGCATTTTATGGAAGGATTGACTTCCTCGCCTTGGCAGTGGTGCTTGGCGCGGCAATCGTCTTTCTCGGCGCGGCGATCGCCGCCTACGATCCCTCGCGCGGGATGATTGCGCGGCGCGAGGGACCCTAGGTTGGCGGAGCTTATTTCTTCTTTCCGTCGGCGCCGAACTGAGCGAGATAGGCGACAAGATTGTCCCGGTCGTCCTCTTTTGGCAGCCCTGCGAAAATCATTTTCGTGCCAGGAATCTCTGGCTTTTGGATTGGCTAGATATTCCTTGAGCGTCGCTTCGTCCCAGGTGATCCCGGAATTTTTGTCCGCATCGGAAAAGTTGTAGCCTGGCAGAGCGCCGTTCTTGCGCCCGATCAAGCCATTCAACTCTGGTCCGACAAAGTTCTTGGAGCCTTCGCCGATTTGATGGCAGACCTTGCATTTTTGGGTGAAGATCGTTTCGCCTGCGGCGGCATCGCCGGCCAAAGCCCCGGCTGCGGAACCGGCCCAAGCGGCCACAGCAATAAGGCAGACATAATTACGCTTCATATCCGGTTTCCTTCCCTTTGCGAGCGAGGGCATTCGTTCGAGATCCCGCCCGCGGCTCGCAAGTTTGCCAACGGACGATCCTCATTGTGGCTCGCGCCGCAAAACATGTATCCTGAGACGATGACAAATGACAACCCAGACTTTGCGGGACGCTTTTTACGGCGCAAGGGCCGCCGCCGCACCCTCCATGGCTCTCTTAGCCTCGCGGTACTTTATCTCGTGCTGATGGCCGTTTTCAATTGCGAAGCCGGAGCCGCTGAAAAAATCCGTGTCGCGGTACAAAAAACCGGAACCTTCGCCTGGGAACTAGGCATCATCAGCGAGCATGGCCTAGACAGGAAAGCCGGTCTCTCCATAGAGGTCACCGAGCTCGCTTCCCCCGAAGCCGCGAAAGTCGCTTTGATGGGTGGGGCGGCCGACATAATCCTCGCCGATTGGCTATGGGCCGGACGGCAAAGAAATCTAGGCCGTCGGCTTGTCTTTGCGCCCTATTCGACCGCGCTCGGAGCGGTCATGGTTCCGGTGGCCTCGCCCATCGAGGATCTCGCCGCCCTGAAAGGCAAAAAAATCGCGGTCGCGGGCGGGCCCCTGGATAAAAGCTGGCTGTTGCTCCAGGCGCTGGCGCGAGCCTCGGATTTTGACATAGCATCGCAGGCGAACATAATTTATGGCGCGCCCGCTTTGCTCTATCAGAAGGCCTCGAATGGCGAGGCCGATGCTACCTTAAACTACTGGAATTTCTGCGTAGCGCTCGAATCGCGCGGATTCCGGCGGCTCATCGGCATGGACGAGGTGGAACGCCGCCTTGGTGCCAAGGGACCGGTCGCTATGGTCGGCTATGTCTTCGACGAAGAGTTCGCACGAACCCATGCGGACATGCTCGCGCGGTTTTTTAAAATTACGGCCGAAGCCAAGGACATTCTCGCGCATTCCGGTGCGGATTGGGAGAAGGTCGCGCAGCGAGCCGGGATCACCGGGGAAGCAGAGCGCGCACTCTACCGGCAAACCTATATAGATGGCGTCCCGCACCGCCCTGTCGCCGAGGAAGCGGCCGACGCACGCGCGCTGTATCGAATCCTAGCAAAAACCGGAGGCCCGGACCTTGTGGGCAACGCAACGGAACTTGACGAAGGAACTTTCTACCAAAATATGGAAATGGCGCCCAAGGAACATTAATGGCCTGCTGTTCGGGCTGGCGCCGCTGCTCGCGCTGGTTCTGGCGTGGCAGTTGGGTTCGAGCATCGCCCCAGCCGGCGCACTGCCCGCGCCGCTTGCAGTCATGTCGGTTATTGGCACCGAAGCTCGATCGGGCGCGCTTTTTGTCAATCTTGCGATCACCCTTGCCCGTGTCGCGGCATCATTTGTGTTGGCGATGGCTCTGGGGACAGTGCTCGGCGTGGCCATGGGCCGCAGCAAGACGATCAACCGTCTCTGCGATCCCTTGCTTATCGTGCTCTTGAACCTGCCGGCGCTTGTCGTCATCGTGCTCGCCTATATCTGGGTTGGCCTGAACGAGGCCGCGGCGATCGGCGCGGCAGCGCTCAATAAATTGCCGAATACGGCGGTGACTTTGCGCGAAGGCGCACGCGCGCTTGACAAAAACCTTGATGAAATGGCGCGCGTATTCAACCTGCCATTTAGCACGAAACTACGATATGTTGTCTTGCCGCAGCTCGCGCCCTATTTCGCGGCAGCGATGCGTTCCGGCCTCTCGCTGGTGTGGAAGATCGTCCTCATCGTCGAATTGCTCGGCCGCTCGAATGGCATCGGCTTCGAGATCGGCATAGCATTTCAACTCTTTGACGTGACGCGGCTCCTGGCCTATGCGCTTCCCTTTGTCGGCCTCATGCTGGCGATTGAAACATTTGTCGTCCAACCTGTCGAGCGGCACGTCTCGCGCTGGCGGCCGCAGCATGGAGCTTGAAGTTTCTGTTGCGCGCAAGGCGCTCCGGACCGCGGCGGGGCAAACGCGCGTGGTCCTGCTTGATGTGGCCTTCAGCTTGCCAATGGGAGAAATCTGCGCCCTGCTGGGACCGTCCGGCTGCGGCAAGACGACCTTGATGCGAATCATTTCGGGACTCGACACTAATTTCGAGGGCAGGATCGTCTTGCCGTTACCGCACAGGATCGGCATGGTTTTCCAGGAGCCGCGGCTATTGCCATGGCGCAGCGTCGCGCAAAACCTGCGTCTCGTTGGTTGGTCAAGCGAGGATGATCTCGCCGAGATCGCCGCGGCGCTGCACCTTTCGGAGCATCTCGATCATTTCCCAGGGGAGTTATCGCTTGGCCTTGCCCGGCGGGTTGCAATTGCGCGCGCGTTCGCGGTCAAGCCCGATCTTATCCTACTCGACGAGCCTTTCGTCTCGCTCGACACAGGTCTCGCTGCCCGGCTGCGCGAAGAACTTTTGGCACTCGTCCTGAAGCGCAAGGCGACCACAATCATCGTCACCCATGACGTCGAGGAGGCGATCTCGCTCGCTGACCGGATCATCGTATTGTCGGCGGCGCCGGGACACATCCTCGCCGACCGGGCCATCGAGACACCGCGCGAGGCGATGACGGTAAGCCGCGCGGCCAAAATGAAAGAAGAGATCCGGTCGCTTATGGCACACCCTGCTTCGTAATCGGCGCGAACCACGGGCGCCCACACCACCCACAATGTTTGCTGGAAACCTTCGCCGCGATTGGATACGACATGATCGCGAAGACTTTCGATACGGGGACGCCGTGAACGCGGAAATGAACGAGGCAAAAGACGCGTTGGAACGCGTGTTCGGCTTTGCCTCCTTCCGGCCGGGCCAGCAGGAAATTCTCGAAGCCATTTTCGCGGGCGATCATGTCCTTGCGGTCATGCCGACGGGATCGGGCAAGTCGCTATGCTATCAACTGCCCGCGATCGTGCGCAGGGGGCTCACCATCGTCGTTTCGCCGCTGATCGCCTTGATGCGCGATCAGGTGCAGCAATTGCAGGCCCGTGGAATTGCCGCCGCGGCGTTGAACTCGTCGAACAGCGGCGAAGATAATGCGGCGATCGAGGCGGGCCTGCGGCGCAAACGTTATCGCCTCGTCTATGTCGCGCCGGAGCGCCTCGTGCGCCCGGATACACCGGAGCTTCTTCGCGCGGCGGGAGCCGATGTCTTCGCCATCGACGAGGCCCATTGCGTCTCGCAATGGGGGCACGATTTCCGGCCCGAATATCTCGGCCTCGCGCAGGCGGCGCAAGCGATCGGCAATCTTCAACTCATCGCGGTGACGGCCACCGCCGATGCGCCAACCCGCGCGGATATCGTCCAGAAATTGTTTTTCGCGGAGCCACGCGTTTTCGTCCGCTCGTTCGACCGGCCGAACATCCATCTTGCCATGCGGCGCAAGACGGGTGCCTACGGTCAAATTGAAACGATGATCGCGCGTCACAAAGGCCAAAGCGGGATTGTCTATTGCGGCTCACGCAAGGGCGTCGAGAAGCTCGCGGAAACCCTGAGCAGGAAGGGCATTCCGGCGCTCGCCTACCATGCCGGCCTCGACGCGGGACTAAGATCGGCGCGCCAGGACGAATTTCTGCGCAACGACGGAACCGTCATTGTCGCCACGATCGCCTTCGGCATGGGAATCGACAAACCCAATGTCCGCTTTGTCTGCCACGCGGATTTACCGCAAAGCATCGAAGCCTATTATCAGGAAATCGGCCGCGCCGGCCGCGACGGCCTGCCGGCGCACACGCTGACCTTGTTCAGCGACGGCGACATCAGATTGCGCGAGCGGCAAATCAACGACAGCGTGGCGCCGCAAGATCGCAAGCGGATGGAAAAGCGGAAGCTCAACGCCCTGATTGCCTTGTGCGAAACGCCGCGTTGCCGCCGCCAAACATTGCTTGCCGCTTTCGGGGAGGCCTCGAATCCTTGCGGCAATTGCGACATTTGCGATGGGAAATGGCCGTTCTTCAACGGCGCGATCGCGGCGCAAAAAGTGATGTCCGCCATTCACCGCACTTTTGGGCGGTTTTTTCCGGGACACCTCGCCAATCTTCTCGTTGGCCAAGCGAGCGATGCAATCCGGCGGCATGGCCATGATCTCCTGCCGACATTCGGCGTGGGCAAGGAGTTCAATCCGGCCGAATGGCGCAGCATTTTTTACCAGCTTCACGCGGCGGATCTGATCGCACAAGACCCCGAAGATCACGATCGCTGGATTATTACCGGGGCGGGACGTGCGGTGCTCTCGGGCGAGGCGCCTTTGACGCTGCGTGGCGGCATGACTTTATCGAGCGGGCGCAAGGCCTCCGTGCAGCGAAGCCTGGACGCAATCGAGGTTGCGCAGGCGAAGGATCCGGTATTTCCGCGCGAGGCTTTCGCACCAGTCGAACAGGTGAGTGGAGCGCCGCCGCTGACGGCCTGGCAAAACCGGCTGCTCGCCGCGCTCAAGGCTAAACGCCTCGAAATCGCGAAAGACCAAAAGCAGCCGGCCTTCGTGATTTTCCATGACAGCGTGCTGATCGAAATGGTGCGGGCGCGTCCCAAAACCGACGACGACTTGCTGCTTATTCCCGGCGTCGGCCCAGCCAAGGCAACGCGTTTTGGCGCGCTCTTCCTCGCCGTCATTGCCAACCATAACGAATATTCATGAACGCCCAATCGAATTTAGCAAAGCCGTGGCGAAGGGCGCGCCAGGCGCTCCGTGCGGGCCTGCTTACCCTCCTTTGTCTCGTTGCTCCTTTTGCCTCGCGCGCAGAACCGCCGCTACCGCCGCCGATCATTTCGCAGGGCGCGCGCGTCTTGCCGGTGCTGGCGAGCCACGGCATGGTCGTCGCGCAGGAAGGAACAGCGGCGAAGATCGGCGTCGACATTCTCCGTCGCGGCGGCAACGCGATAGACGCGGCGGTTGCAACCGGCCTTGCCCTTGCGGTGACATTGCCACGCGCGGGAAACCTCGGCGGCGGCGGCTTCATGCTCGTCTACCTAGCCAAGGAGAAGAAGACCGTCGCCATCGACTATCGCGAAATCGCGCCGGCCGATACGCCGCCCGGCGTCTTTCTCAATGAGAAAGGCGAGGCGGAGCCAATGAAATCGCGGGATACCGGCCTTGCCGTGGGCGTACCTGGAACCGTCGCAGGCCTTGCGCTCGCTCTGCGCGAATATGGTTCGGGAAAATTTTCGCTAGCCGAGCTCGTCGCGCCGGCCGTAGCGCTTGCACGCGACGGCATCGAGGTCACCGATGATCTCGCCGATTCGCTTCCCGCCGCGCAGGCCCGGCTGAACCGCTGGCCGTCGGCGGCGCGGATTTTTTTGCATCCGGATGGAAGCACGCCCGGGCGCGGAGAGAGGCTCGTTCAAACCGACCTCGCTTCCGTGCTGGAAGCGATTGGCCGCGATGGCGAGCGCGCCTTTTACGAGGGACCGGTCGCGGAAAAAATTGTCGCAAGTGTCCGCGCGGCCGGGGGGAGGATGACGCTGGACGATCTGAAATCCTACCACGCGGTTGAACGCGCGCCCCTGCATGGCACGTATCGCGGCCACGAAATCGTTACGATACCGCCGCCTTCGTCCGGCGGGGTGCATATCATCGAACTCCTCAATGTGCTCGAAGGTTTTCCGCTAGCGGCGCAGGGCGCCAACTCGGCCGCGAACATCCACGTTATGGCGGAAGCGATGAAATTGGCCTACGCGGACCGCGCCGAATATCTTGGCGACCCAGACTACGTGGCGGTCCCTGTGAAGGGCCTGATCTCGAAAGCTTATGCGGAGGGCTTGCGGGCGGAGATTTCGCTCACCCGCGCCCGGCCTTCGGCGGAAATTAAAGCGCTCGATCCCATGCCTTATGAAAGCGATCAGACGACGCATTTTTCGATTGTGGACAAGGACGGCAATGCGGTCGCCAACACCTACACCTTGAATTTTTCCTATGGCCTCGGCCTCGTCGCCGAGGGAACCGGCATTCTCCTTAATAATGAGCTCGACGATTTTGCGGCAAAGCCTGGGGCTCCGAACGCCTATGGGCTGGTTGGCGGCAGCGCTAATGCGCCGGGACCACGCAAACGGCCGCTGTCGTCGATGGCGCCCACTATGATGTTTCGCAACGGCGAACTCGAACTTGTCACCGGCTCGCCGGGCGGTTCGCGGATCATCACGATCGTCACGGAAATCATTCTCGATGTGATCGATTTCGGCATGAATATCGCGGAGGCGACCGAAGAAGTACGAATCCATCACCAGTGGCTGCCGGATGAATTGCAGGTCGAGCGCGGCCTAACCCCCGATACCATCCGGCTGCTTGAGACCCTGGGCCACAAGGTCGCGATGCACGATGCCTGGGGTTCGGCGCAAAGCATTTCTCGCGAAAACGGCGTGCTGATGGGCGCCGCCGACACCAGGCAACGGGGCACTTTGGCCGCCAGATATTGATCCCTCGGGCAAGATTGGGTGTCGCAACGCCGTGCTGCGCGGGAGGCATCCTCAGAGAGGCCGGACATCGGGTTATACGTTGCTAAGCGCAGATTGCGTTTTCACCGAAAGGGCGAAGCATGCTGGCGTTGCCAGTTGTGCCATTCGGTGCCGTCGATGTAGAGATCGCCGAAAGCGAGTGGACCGCCCCAGCCCCGCGTCTCGACGTCGATGGACATGTCTCTTGGAGGGCCAGCCAGAAGTGGAGCCAATTGCGCCACTTCCTCAGACGGCATCGGATATCTTTGCGGACCATCCGGATCGAAGCCGCTATCGGTGTGCTTCAAAATGGTGGCGTCCGGCAACGTCAGGCTCTCGAGACATTTGTCCTGCGCCCCGCAAGTTTTGTAACTGATGGCGGGTTGGGATGATCCGGCTTGTTCCGAAAGGCAAAGCGCACAGCAGGAATTTTCAGTTGGGCAGGCCCGGCCGCGGCGCGCGGCGCCTCCGGGCGCTCTTTGCAGAAGTGCAGCGCGCCCACGCCGCCTGATGCGATCAGCTGGTCCGCTTGGGGGTTTTTAGCGGTGTTCCTGCAAAACGGCCGTATTGCGCGCGGGCCAAGGCCGCCGAGGACCAAAAGGCTCCCCCCCCCCGGGCGCCAGAACACCGCGATTGAAATTTCCCCGAATTCTGCGCCATCTTACATGGAGCGCTTGGCCGGTGGGCTGGGCTTTAGGAGGATCGGCACACTGATACAGGCCATTCCTGCGGAGGCGGCGCGTGCGCCGCTCCACCCGGTTCCCGGTTCAGATGGACCCGAAGTCGGCAAACTCGTGCGGACGGTGTTAAGCTGTCTCGACGATTCCAAAGCAGAAGACATCGTGACAATCGACCTGCACGGTAAGACCATCCTGGCCGACGTCATGATCATCGCGACCGGCCGCTCCAGCATCCACGTAGGGGCGATCGCCGAGCGTCTTGTTGGCGCGTTCAAGGCCGAGCACCGCAAGCCGCCACGCGTCGAAGGCTTGCGGAACTGCGATTGGGTTCTGGTGGATGGTGCCGACATTATCGTCCACATCTTCCGGCCCGAGGTGAGGCAGTTTTACAATCTCGAAAAATGTGGAGCATCGACCGGCCGGGCGAGCGCCGCCTAGGCTGAGGCAGCCCGCTACAATCACGCTGTAAGTGCGAATTATCCCCGCCCGGCTACCCCAACATAGCGAATAATTTCGCGAGCTTGCCGGTTTTGCCGCGAGGGTGCCACTTTCCTCTGCTCGATGGCGCGGGATTAATTCCCGCGTTCAGTCCAACCGGGCGCCAGGCATAAGGAAATTCGTGGCGTTTCGAGCGCGGCGGCATCGCAGGATTGCTTCGGCGGGGGCGGCAAGTGTCTTCGCGCTGGAACTGTGTCTTGCAGCCTCCGCGCCTGCAAGCCTTGCGGCCCAATCCAGTCAGCCGGCGGCGCCGGACGTGGACGAGAAAGGCGCGCAGCTGAGCGGCCACCGGCTCGAACTGCGCGGCATGGAAGACACGCTCGCGGCGTCGCAAGAGCAACGCCGGCGGATCGAAGCCGAAATCGCTTCAATCCGCGCCGACCGGGTGAAGCTTACCGCGGCGCTTCTCGATGCGACGCAAAACGTCAACACGAGCGAACGCAAGATCGCCGCAATTGAGGCAAGGCTCGACACGCTGACCGGGACGGAGGACGCGATCAAGCATTCGCTTTCGAGCCGCCGTGCGGTCATTGCCGAGATCCTCGCCTCTCTGCAGCGGATGGGGCGCAAGCCGCCGCCGGCGCTACTGGTCGCGCCGGAAGACATGCTTGCCGCGATCAGAACTTCCATGTTGCTCGGTTCGGCCCTTCCGCAGATGCGCAGCGAGACCGAAGCGCTTGCCTCGGACCTTTCAGATCTTGTGCAGTTGCGCCAATCGATCGCGGCCGGGCGCGAGACGCTTGCCAATGGCGTGGCGACGTTTCGCGCCGAGCGTCAGCGTCTCGCCGCACTGGTCGAGGCGCGCCAATCGGCACTGTCTGCCGCCGAACAGGCTCTTGGAGCCGAGCGCGAACGCGCCCTCGATCTCGCCAAGAAAGCAGCGAGCCTCAAGGATCTAATCGCCAGAATGGAAACCGAAGTCGCCGCGGCCGCGCGGGGTGCCGAGGCGGCGCGGAAGGCCGACGAGAGCCGCAGGCGCGCCGGGCAAGCAGCCACACCGGGTGCCGGTATGAAAACCGCCTTGGCGCCTTTTAGAGATCCAGCAAGGCTTGCGCCAGCGAGTGCCTTTAGCGAGACAAAAGGCCTTTTACCCTTCCCCGTGAACGGCACGCTACAGCGCGGCTTTGGCAGCCCGGATGGGTTTGGCGGCACCGGGAAAGGAATTTTGATCGCGACCCGCGTTGAGGCGATTGTTGCCTCGCCTTGCGACGGTTGGGTGTCATTCGCCGGGCCATACCGCAGCTATGGACAACTTTTGATTGTCAACGCCGGCCAAGGGTATCATATTATTCTTGCCGGGATGGACAAGATCAACGTAAACATAGGGCAGTTCATTCTGGGTGGGGAACCCGTCGCCGTAATGGGCGATGGGTCCGTCAAGACGGCCGCCGCCATCGCCATCGGCGCGGTCCAGCCGGTACTTTATATCGAATTCCGTAAGGACGGGGTGGCGATCGATCCGGGCCCATGGTGGGCAAAGCCGGATTTGCAAAAGGTTCGCGGATGATGCGCAAAGTCTTACCTCTGCTGCTAGGCGCCCTTCTGGGCGCGGGGCTCGTCACCCTTGCAACGAAGACGCCGGTTTTTCCTGCAGGAGCGGCGCACGCGGCTGCGTCGGACACCTACCGCAATCTCAACCTCTTCGGCGACGTTTTCGAGAAGATTCGCTCCGATTATGTCGAGAAACCAGACGAACAAAAGCTCGTCGAGGCGGCGATTAACGGCATGCTCGGTTCGCTCGACCCGCATTCGAGCTACATGGACCCCAAGAGCTTCCGCGACATGCAGGTACAGACCCGCGGCGAGTTCGGCGGTCTTGGCATCGAGGTGACGCAGGAGGACGGGCTTATCAAGGTCGTTACGCCGATCGACGACACACCCGCCGCCCGCGCGGGTATTTTGTCCGGCGACATCATTAGCGCCATCGACGGTGAGAATGTGCAGGGCTTAAGTCTCAACCAGGCAGTCGACAAGATGCGCGGCGCGCCGGATACCTCCGTGACGCTCAAGATCTTGCGCGGAGCCAATAAGGATCCGCAGGATATCAAGCTTAACCGTGCAGTGATCCAGATCAAATCAGTTCGCGAACATAAGGAAGGCGACGATATCGGCTACATTCGAATCACCCAGTTCAACGAACAGACGTTTGAAGGTGTTCGGGCGGCGATCCAAAAATTCCAAAACGATATCCCGTCCGCGAAGTTCAAAGGTTATATTCTTGATCTACGCAATAATCCCGGCGGTTTGCTCGACCAATCGATCTCCGTCGTCAATTGCTTCCTCGATCGCGGCGAAATCGTTTCGACCCGGGGCCGGAATGCCGATGAAACAATGCGCTACAATGCGCATCCCGGCGACCTGTCGAAGGGCAAGCCGATAGTCGTCCTGATCAACGGCGGCTCGGCGTCGGCTTCGGAAATTGTTGCCGGCGCGCTGCAGGACCATAAACGCGCGACCGTTCTCGGCACCCGCTCGTTCGGCAAGGGGTCGGTGCAAACGATCATACCGCTCGGCCAGAACAACGGTGCCGTGCGGCTAACCACGGCCCGTTATTACACCCCGTCCGGGCGCTCGATTCAGGCCAAGGGGATCGACCCCGACGTGACCGTGTTGCAGGATGTTCCCGACGACCTGAAGGGCAAGGACGACACAAAGGGCGAAGCTTCGCTGCGCGGCCATTTGAAGAATGGCGAGGACGAAAAGGGGGGTTCGCAAGCGTTTGTCCCTCCCGATCCCAAAAACGACAAGCAATTGATCGCTGCCGAGGACATTCTGCGTGGTGTCAACAAGGCGATGAACAAACTCATTGCGGAGCCGGCAGGAGAACCCACGAAAGTTCCGAATTGAAAGGCGCCTGCGAGGAGGCCAAGGAGCCTCGTTAAACGGCCAAGGTTGAAACCGGCCGCCGGTGCATTGTAGGGGAAGTGAAGCGACGGCCCCGCGCAAGCATGATCCACGACTGTTGGGACGGCGTCCGTGTCTCGGTCATGCAAGCACGAAGTCTTTGGACTTGATCCGGCCGGCGGCGGCCGGATCAGGGCTTGACGCCGGCGATTTGGCCCTCCGGGCCTGGATCGCCAGCGGGCAGAACTGTGTGATTTGCGGCTGTTGCTTAGCTCTCGCCGGGTTTGGCGCGGCGCCCCCGGGTTGCAGCAATCTGGCGGGCGCCAGTTTGACTGGTGCACAGGATTGCGCGCGTGCCAACGCAGGATAGCGATCAAAGATGACGGACGACGATCTGAATGCACCCTTGGGCCAGTTCCCCGCTCAACAGCGCCTTTCCCGCAGTACTGTGTTACATGCGGCGGCTGCTATTTGTGGCTTGGCATTGCTTGCCGTTCTTGCCGCGTATTTGCCAGCGCTCGTCAGGACGCAAGGCGCGGCCAATTATGCCGTGAACGGCTTTACGGCGCCCGGCACGGCGCCTTCCATAACTTCGGCCGGGGCACCCAAAAACGTGCCACGGAATGCGCTGCCGCCGCAATCTAGCGCGGCGGATGCGGCCTCGACACCCGCACACCTTCAAGACACCAGCGCCACGACGCCTGCCCAAAAAGCCGAGTTGGGAGCAGAGGCGGTCGAGCGGCGGACCGGCGTGAAAATCATTCGTGCCGGGGGTGGCGCCGCGCCCGCGGCTCTCATTATCGACGTGGCTGCGGCGCTGAACGCGGGCCTCCCGGCGGCGCCCGACCCTCGGCTAATCGAACAATCCCCTTATCGCCCAATCTCGCGTATCGGGGAGAACGGCGCGCGACCGTCCGACGTTTATGCCCGCCCCGCCGCCATGTCGTCCGCCGGACTGACCCGCGCGCCGCGCCTTGCTTTGCTTATTGGTGGCGTGGGTCTTGCCTCGCGCGCAACGGAATCGGCAATCGCAAATTTGCCGGGCGCCGTCACGCTCGGCTTCGCTCCCTATGGAGCCGATCTTGCACGCGAGGCGGCGCGCGCGCGCGCGGCAGGCCACGAGGTCGTCTTGCAAATACCGATGGAGTCCTTCGATTTTCCGCGCGACAATCCTGGCCCGCACACGCTTCTCGCGGGCGCCGGGAAAGCCGCGAACATCGACAATCTTACCTGGCTGATGAGCCGCTTCACCGGATATGCGGGCGTCGCAAATTTTCTCGGCGGCAAGCTTACGGCGGATGCCAAGACTTTGGCGCCGATCTTGCACGAGGTTGCCTCGCGCGGCTTATATTACGTCGATGACAGGACGTCGGCGCAGAGCCTTGCCATGACGCTCGCGCCCGGTCAGGCACTTGCGGCCGCGCACGCGGACGTAGTCGTCGATTCGGCGGCCGGGCCAGAGGCAGTAGAAGCGGCCCTCGCGCGGCTCGAAGCAATCGCTCGCGACAAGGGCGTGGCGATCGGTGTCGCAAACGCGCTTCCGCCCTCGATCGCAATCATTGGCCGCTTTGCCCGCGCGCTAGAGGCTCGCGGTATTGCGCTCGTCCCACTAAGCGCGGTCTTGCCAAGCCGGCAAACTGACTTGGCGAGCGGGCTGTCGACCGTGAGGTAAGGTGGGAAATGGATTTTCTCTATTACCGCCCATGCGTCGGAATTATGCTCTTCAATCGCGCCGGGCTTGTCTTCATCGGGCGCCGTCGTAAAAAGAAAATACCCGAACACCTGCGCCAAGGGCACGAATGGCAGATGCCGCAGGGTGGGATCGACGCTGGCGAGGCGCCTTATCAGGCGGCCTTGCGCGAGTTGCGTGAGGAAACCAACGTGTCCTCCACGACATTTCTGGCGGAGTCGCCGGAATGGTACAGCTACGATCTGCCAGACGGCGTCTTAAAGAAGTCCTCGAAGGGCCGGTTTCATGGCCAGCGGCAAAAATGGTTCGCGCTGCGTTTCGACGGCGGCGAAAATGAGATCGATATCGATACACCTGTCGGCGGCCAGCGGCCAGAATTCGACGCGTGGCGGTGGGAGTCGATCGGCCGCCTCGCCGAATTGATCGTTCCGTTCAAGCGGCCGGTTTACGAAAAAGTGGTCGAAACATTTGGCCATCTTGCCGAGCCATATTGTACGACGAACTGTTGAACGCGGGGGCGAGGCGACGTCGACCAACTCCGCGCCAAGTGGCATTGGAAGGGTGCCGTCAAATGGCGCCGAAACTTTCAAAAGCGACGAGAAACCTCCCTTTCCGGGTTTCCACTTCCGGCCGAATTCGCCAGACACGCCACGAAGCTTTATCGCCAGTTCGTTCCACGCCCAGGCGCTAGCCACCATCTTGAAATGTGGGCAACGTCATCTTTACTTGGGCGCAAGAAGCGCCAAGTCTCACTGGAATCGCGCGATTGCCGATCCAGAGGCGGAGCCGCACCATCGCAATCATCCGGCAACAAAATCGCAGCTACCATGCCGAACCTCCCAAACGCTGTTTGCCATGCTGATAATGTGGGCACCCCCGCCCCGGGTTGGCGGCTATGATGCCGATCGGCCCCACAAATGCAGTTCGAGGAACAATACAACGACCATCAGAGCGGTTGGACTGGAACTGGCGAAAAGCGTGTTTTACCGGTCAGCCCGCCAATGTGGGCATGTTCGCGATCTCGACGCGTTCGCTCAGGCCCGGCGCGGTGAAGCCAAACACACGGCCATAGAAATCCAGTTCCAGTTCGAGCACGCGGCGCAAGGTTTCGGCCTTGCGAAACCCATGACCTTCGCCCGCGAAAGAATAATAAGCGACAGGCAAGCCCAGCGCGGTCATCGCCGCGACCATGGTCTCCGCTTGATTGGGCGGAACCGTCTTATCGTCCTCGCCTTGAAAAAAGATCACCGGACAGGCGAGCCGGTTGATATGGTTGATTGGCGAGCGCTCGTCATAGAGCGCCCGCTCTTGCGGCAGGGGTCCGATCAGCCGGTCGAGATAGCGGGATTCGAATTTGTGGGTGTCCTTGGCAAGCAGCATGAGATCGCCGACGCCGTAAAAGCTCGCCCCCGCCTTGAACAGTTTCAGGGACGTCAGCGCGGCAAGCGTTGTGAAGCCCCCAGCACTACCGCCGCGTATGACAAGGCGGGCGGAATCAACAAGCCCGCGTTCGACAAGATGGTTCGCGGAGGCGGCGCAATCCTCGACATCGACGAGGCCCCATTGACCGTAGAGTTTCTCGCGATAGGCGCGGCCGTAGCCGGTCGAGCCGCCGTAATTGACATCGACAACGCCAAAGCCGCGACTGGTCCACCATTGGGTGTTCAATGAAAAACTGTTGGTCGTCATGCTGGTTGGCCCGCCATGCGACATGACAACGAGCGGAGGCAATTCTCCGGGGGGCCCTTCGTAGTCGCGATTTTTCGGCGGATACCAAAAGGCATGTCCGGTGCCGCCACGGGCAGGGAATGCAATCGCCTCGCCGGTCGAAATGGTTTCTTCCGGAAGCACGGCGGGGGCCGCGCAGCGAATGACGAGCGGCGTGCCGCTCTCCACTTTTGGCTGTACATTGACCGAGGGCGGCCCGGCCGGAGGGGTAGCGATGTAGGCCAATCCATCGCTGAGCGGGCGCGGACAGTCCTGCACCTGGCCGATGTCAAGGGGCGTGATCGTGCCGTTTGCGATCAACACGGCGGTCCTGATCCCGTCGCGGACGATCGCGGCGACGATCCGACCATCGGTGAGAAAATCGTAGTAGTGCTGGCGGAAAACCCAATGCGGACCGCCGATCTCGGCTTCGACTGGAGCCACGGATTCTATCGCCCTACCGCGCACCGCATAGAGGTTCCACCAGCCGGTCCGATCGGAGCAAAAATAGAGCGTTCCGTTAGCCGACCACTCCGGCTGCACGATTGCCTCCGGGGTTTCGCCCGCCACCAGACGCGGCGTATCGAGCAAGCCTTCGTTCGTCACATCGGCCATGAAAAGCCTGGTCTTGTCCCAAGGCATGTCTGGGTGATCCCAGGTAATCCACGCTAGCCGTTCGCCACCGGAGGAAAGCCGCGGCGAGCTCAGGAAATCCGGTCCCTCCACCAAGATTGTCTCGGCCCCGCCCGGATCGAGCGGCAAGGCGACGATCGCGGCCTTCGGATCGGTGGGCGGGCGGGCGCGATAATCCTCCCGCACGGCGAGTACGCGGCGGCGCGCAGGATCGAATTCGAAATCGGCGTAGCGGCAGCCTTCTGGCGTTTCGATCCGGCGCGGCGCGGCGCCGGCCTCAATGAACCAGACGTTTCCGTCGGTGCGCTCGCTGAATATGACAACACCAGCCTCCGCCCGATAGGCGCCGCCGCCATATTCATGTATGCGGCTGCCGACATAGAAGGGCGGCGGCGTGAGGTCTTCGATCTCGCCATTCGCGCGGCGGCGGCATAAAACCGTGCGGCCCTTCTCGCTTGGCCGGGCTTCGAGCCAATAGAGATTTTCGCCGTCGACCGTTAGTGCGCTCAGCCCGACCGCCGCCTCGGTCATGAGTTCGACTGTAACCGTCGAGACCCAGGCGCCATAGGGCGCAATTGCTTTAGTCATCAGGCGTCCGACCTGCGCAGCAAAAATTGGATTGGCCGTTTATAGCCAAATTTGATACTTCCGCAGTTACCACGGGAAATCTCTGTACGCCATTCGCCTCTTCGGAGCGCGAAGTGGCGCGACCTGTCACGGCGCTGCATGGTCAAGATTTATACGGGAGTGAGCTTGCTCGGCCGCGGCGCGGAAGCGCCGCTCTCGCCCGACGAGGCGACGCTCGACCGCGTTCCAAATCCGCATCAGGGCGAAAATTATATCGCCCGCTTCACCGCGCCGGAATTCACGACGCTCTGCCCCATCACCGGCCAGCCCGATTTCGCGCTGCTCGTGATCGACTATCTGCCAGGCAGCTGGCTCGTCGAATTCGAAATCCCTAAAACTCTATCTGACTTCGTTTCGCAATCATGGCGCGTTCCATGAGGACTGCACGCTCAAGATCGGCAAGAATCTTGCGCGCGTGCTTAGAGCCGCGCTGGCTGCGGATCGGCGGCTATTGGTATCCGCGTGGAGGAATCCCGATCGATGTGTTTTGGTCCACTGGCGAGCTGCCCGCCGGCGTTTGGGTGCCTGATCAAGGGGTCCCGCCTTATCGCGGACGAGGGTAAAGACGCTAGCTAAAGCTTTGCATAAGGTTCTTCTGCACACAATTTTCGCTGCGACGATTTGACATCTTCACGGCGCTGCTGATATCCGGCGTCAACCAGCCGGTCCAAAAACAGAACGTTAATTCCCGAGCTGGAGGGAGGGATTGACAATGGAGATTCTAGACAAGATCAAAAGCTTATTTAACAAGCTGCTCGCTGGCGAATCGCCAGCCGGCCCAGAACCATCGCCCATCAAGGACAGAAAACCCGCCGAAGTTAGTCAGCCCGCCAAAGCGAGTGAGCCCGCCGAAGCGAGCGAGCCTGCTGAAGCGAGTGAGCCCGTCGAGGTTATTAGCGAAACCGCACACTACAAAATCAATAGGATGCTCGTCGGCGAATTGCTCGTCGGCGACGGGAACGAAGTCGCGCACATCGACTTCATCATCGGTCCGGCTGGAAGCCCGGCGGAAACCGCGTTCGCAAAATCCCTGACCAATAACAAGGATGGTTTCACTACACTGCTTGCGGTGGTTGCACCAAACTTGCTCGCCAAGCCCGCAACCGTCCTTTTCAACAAAGTGACGATCAAGAACGCGAAGCAAGCGGTTCAGATGTTCGGTCCTGCTCAACACGCCGTCGCCAAGGCTGTCGCCGACAGCGTCGCGGAAGGGGTCATTCCAATAGAGGAAGCCGATAATCTTTATGCCTGCGTCGGCGTTTTCATCCATTGGGACGCCGAAGACGACAAAAAGATTCAGGACTTCAACTATCGAGCGACGAAAGAGGCGATCGCGCGCGCCGTGAACGGCGATCCGGCGGCCGAACATGTCGTTGCGCAGAGCAATCTTGTGAAACACCCCTTTGCGCCAAACTGAGCAGCCGTAAAGCCGCCGGGCGGCTATTTTTCCGCGCGGCGGCAATCCGGTCGATGTCTTTTAGGCGACGGGCGAACTGCCTGCCGGTACATGGATGCCGGTTCAGGGGGTGTCGCCCTATCGCAAACGGGGATAGAGCGAAGACGTCGCACCAGCCGCGATTTGAGCTCGAGATGAAATTGCACGCCGATGAACCAGAGATGACCGGCGAATTCGATTGTTTTCGTAACAGGCCCTCGGGGACATGCCTGCTTTCTGGTCGGCGCGAGTAGGGTTTGTTCTCTATGCCATCCGTTCGAGCTCACTCGCTTAGCGTTATTGCGCGGATCGGTCATGCCGTCAGAAGAGCATTAAGTCGATGTGATCTTCTATGTCAGAGAATCCTCTTTTCATGATTGTCTTTGTGAACGCGGACTTTATTCGCGATTTCTTTTTGTCAACCCACGTCGCGAATTGAAAGGGCGCGACGATGAAATTCTCGGTGTGCCCGAGAATGAGTTTTGATAGCTCATATTTTTGATACTCACCCTGGGATACCAGGATGCGTTTAAGCATTGCCCTTGCCTTGCGCTGATCTTCACTCGTGTAGGAGAAAATCGCCACTGTGCAGGTAGCATTGACTGGCATGATATTCAGCACAACGCAGGCAATGTCGCCATCCACCTTCACAACTTCGTCCAAAGAAAACAACGATGATACGGCGATAGCTGGTTTCTGGCCGTCGAGAACGATCACGTCATGTTTGATCTCGTCGAACTTCCCTGACAGCAAGGGTATGTCAAAATGCTTTGCCCTGTATTGATGGGTGAGGAAGGAAAGTAAGAGATGGTGTGTCGCGATGATACCTACCGGGCTGGGTGCGTCCGCGGGATCGATACCGCGCTCAACTCTCGATGAGTAGCTGCTCTGCATCCGCGCCGCGCCTTCCATTAATGCATGCAATTCCCGCGTGACGGAACGGTACGCCAGCAAAAAGAGCTGTTGGCGGTTCCGGATGTCCAGCGGATTCTTATCGATCAATTCGAACAGTTCTGCATCATGCTTCTCACATAACCCGGTGAACGTCGAAGCATAATTACGGCCAACTGACTCGAAACTGATTTCCGGCCCCGCTGCGGAGAAATTCAGACGTAAGGCGATCACATGTCCATTCGTCTGAAGCAGGTCGATCACTTGTGAGTTCTGGATCGAATGTGCACGAATAGGTGTTACCTCGCACGCGAGACCGGGCGCAAGGCATTTGCAAAGGCGAGCTTGGTATGTTTTGAAAAAGCGACCGAGATCCTCACCACCAATTGACATTAGCTTCATAGGCGTCGGGTCGGGCGCCTCCCCGTCCGTTTCATATTTCTGAATAGCTCAGAGTTCCTTCAATGTCCGCTCGTCAACACGGAGATTTAGGCATGGCGCGACCGGTGTCTTTAAGCCATTGGAAAGATCCGATAAGATTTGCCATGGTGATCACACCAGCCTCGATTGCTCCACTGCGGCGGCAATAAAACTTGCGAATAGCGGATGCGGTCGAACGGCCGTGATTTGAGTTCGGGATGAAACTGCACGCCGATGAACCAGGGGTGACCCTCAAGTTCAATCGTCTCCGGCAACAGGCCGTCCGGCGACATTCCGGCGAAGACGAGACCCTTTTCGGCAAGTCTCTTGCGATAAGCGGTGTTGACCTCGTAGCGGTGCCGGTGGCGCTCGGAAATATGCGTCGTGCCATAAATGGCGGCGATCTTCGAGCCCGGCATCAGCTCCGCGCGATAGGCGCCAAGCCGCATCGTTCCGCCGAGGTCGCCTTTGGCGGCCCGGATTTCCAGCTCATTGCCGCGCATCCACTCCGTCATAAGCCCGACGGCGGGCTCCTTCGCCGGACCGAATTCGCTCGAATTGGCCTCGGGCATGCCCGCCAAGGATCGCAGCGCCTCGATCACCGCCATCTGCATTCCGAAGCAGATACCAAAATAGGGAAGTTTGCGCTCGCGAGCGAAACGCGCGGCGAGAATTTTGCCTTCCGCGCCGCGCTGGCCGAAGCCGCCCGGGACCAGTATGCCATGCACATGTTCGAGGTAAGGCGCCGGATCCCTGGTTTCGAAAATTTCCAATTCGATCCAATCGAGGTGGACTTTGACCCGGTTCGCCATGCCGCCGTGGCACAACGCTTCGATCAAGGATTTGTAGGCGTCCTTTAGGCCGGTGTATTTGCCGGCGATCGCGATCGTGACTTCGCCTTCCGGGTTGTTGACGCGCTCCATCACGGCATCCCAGCGGCCCATGCCGGGCGGCGGCGCGGGTTCGATACCGAAAGCGGCCAATACCTCCTGGTCCAGCCCCGCCGCATGATAGGCGTGCGGCGCCTCATAGATCGAGGCGACGTCGCGGGCTTCGATCACCGCGCTCTCGCGCACGTTGCAGAACAGCCCGATCTTGCGCCGCTCCTCGCGCGGGATTTCGCGTTCGGTGCGGCAGAGAAGAATATGCGGCTGAATGCCGATCGAACGCAGTTCCTTGACTGAATGCTGGGTCGGCTTGGTTTTCAGTTCGCCGGCACTTGGAATGAACGGCAGCAGCGTGAGGTGAATGTAGATCGCGTGTCCGCGCGGCAGATCGTTGCCGAGCTGGCGGATCGCCTCGAAGAATGGCAGGCCTTCGATATCGCCGACAGTGCCGCCGATCTCGATGAGGACGAAATCTGCGCCCTCGTTGCCATTAAGCACGAAAGCCTTGATCGCATTGGTGACATGCGGGATGACTTGGACGGTCGCGCCGAGATAGTCGCCGCGGCGTTCCTTGGCGATGATCTCCTGATAGATCCGGCCCGTCGTGATGTTGTCTTCCCGCATCGCGGGCCGGCCGGTAAAGCGCTCGTAATGACCCAGATCGAGATCGGTTTCCGCGCCGTCCTCGGTGACGAACACCTCGCCGTGCTGGTAGGGGCTCATCGTCCCAGGATCGACGTTGAGATAGGGGTCGAGCTTGCGCAGCCGGACGCTGTAGCCGCGCGCCTGGAGCAGCGCGCCAAGCGCCGCCGCCGCGAGCCCCTTGCCAAGCGATGACACCACGCCGCCGGTGATGAAGATAAACCGCGCCATGGGGCTTGGGATTTATCCTGTTTCCGCCCGCTTGGGGAGACAAATTATGCGCCGATTCTTTTTTTTGCACGTGAATTCGAAGGCTATTTCGGCCCCGGCGGAGTTGAGGCCGGGGGCTGAGCCTTGAACGGGCCGGGCGCGGCCTGCGGCGGCGGCGGTTGCACCATGATGGAAGCTGGCGGAGGCGCGGCAGGCCCGGTTTGAACTGGCGCAAGCGGAGCGAGCGGGGTCGCAGGCTGGTTTACGGGAGGCAAATTCAGACCCTGCGGCGCCGAAGGGGGCGCGGGAGCGGCTGGTTGAGGCTGGCCTGGCAAGGTCATGCCTGGCGGAAGCGCCGGCGGTTTGGCCGCCTGGTTTTCCATCCGTCTTAATTGATCGAGCAAACTTCCCTTGCCCTCCTCTTTTTTCGCCGAGCCGCCCTCCGATTCGGTTGGTGTCAGGCTTTGGAAGGTCATGTCCGGGGCTTGATTGAACCGGGCGAGAATCGTCAGGCCCATGCTGGTCGCGAAATACAGCGCCGCCAAAATTGCCGTCGCGCGGGTCAGCGCACTTGCCTGGCCGCGTCCAGTCATGAAGCCGCCGCCGCCGCCCACGCCTAGGGCTCCGCCCTCGGAGCGCTGCAACAGCACCACCACAACAAGGACGACGACAATCATGAGATGGACAACGATCAGGACCGACTGCATGTAAAATACTCTCCCGGATTCAGCGCCGAATACACGTGTGGCGGAATATGGGCTCCTTTTAACGATGTCGTAGTCGCGTGGCTAGATCGACCAGTGTCGGCTGCCCCTCCGAAATTCGGTTCAAAATTCATATGGGAACATGTGGAGAACGGCAATTTGCCTATGGCGCCACATCCGCGGAATCGGAGCAAAAATGGCAAAATTCTGATTTCAGGAAACCATCATGTTCGAAAACCCGTATTCTCTCTCATGGAAGCAGGCGTCGTCCTTCAAGGAAGTTACGCTTGAAAGTGGTCTAACAATATTGGCAAAGGCCTATTCTGTCTCAACAAGAAGAACACCTGAAGTCTGGCAGGCAGAAAATTTAGAACAAGCTCTAAAACATTACGAATGCGGAACTCGAAAGATGCACGAGCCTGGCAGGTGCATGAGTTGACCGCTCACTGGTAAACGCCAGCGATCGCCATAAACTCGGCGGAGCTCAGGCTCGCGCCGCCGACGAGCGCGCCATCGACGTCCTCGACCCGCAACAGTTCGGCAGCATTGCCAGGCTTGACCGAGCCGCCATAGAGAATGCGCATGCCGGCGCCCTGCCCCGGCAGTAGTTCCTCCACCCGGTCACGGATGAAGCCGTGCATTCCGGCAATATCTTGTGGTTTGGGCGTGTGACCCGTGCCGATCGCCCAGACCGGCTCGTAGGCGATGACGAGGCGTTCCAGCGATGACGACTCGGGGATCGAACCCGCCAATTGGGAACCGACCACCCGCAAGGCGTCGCCCGCCTCCCGCTCGGCCTGCGTCTCGCCGACGCAAATGATCGCCGTCAAGCCAGCGTGGAAGGCGGCACCGGCCTTTTCGCGGACGCTGGCGTTGCCCTCATGGTGGCCGAACCGCCGTTCCGAATGGCCGAGGATCACATAGGAGGCCCCCGCATCTTTTAGCATTTCGGCCGAAATGTCGCCAGTGAATGGACCGAACGGTGCGCCATGACAATGCTGGCCACCCAGCGCAACCGGTGACCCTTCGCAAATCCGCGACGCCGCCATGAGCAAGGTCGCCGGAGGACAAATCACGACTTCCGCCGTTCCCGCGCCGCCCGCGGCTACCGCTTCGCAAATCTCCGCGGCTTCGGCAAGGCTTTTGCGCAAACCGTTCATCTTCCAATTACCAGCGACGAGAGGACGCGATCCGTGGGTCATGCAGAAGGTTTCCGGTTATTTCGCCTAAAGCCGCGTTGCATGCGGGCCTGCATCTTTTTATAGTCCCGCGCCAAATTGTAAAAGCCCGGCGCTGGAAACCCCATAGAGAGATCCCTTCACATGCTACAATCAATGCGTGCCTCGGCCCAAGGCTTGTTCGGCCGCGTCGTCATGGCGGTCCTGATGGGCTTGATCATTCTCAGCTTCGCGATCTGGGGCATCGGCGATATTTTCCGCGGTTTCGGTGCAAACAATCTAGCCCAGGTCGGCAGCATCGCCATCGGCGCCGACACTTACCGCAACGCCTATCAGGCGGAATTGCAGAATCTGCAGCGGGCCGAACACCGCAGCGTCACCAATGAGGAAGCCCACCAATATGGTCTTGACCGGCAGGTATTGTCCCAACTCGTCAACGAGGCCGCACTCGATGACCAGGCCCGCAGGCTAGAGCTTGCGATCAGCGACGAGGACATCAAAAAAGCGGTCATGCGCGACGATAATTTCAAGGATGCGGCTGGCCAGTTCGATCGCCAGGCGTTCGCCGCGTTTCTGCGCGAGGACGGAATGACCGAAAAGTCCTATCTGCGGCAGCAACGCGGTGTCCATTTGCGCCGTCAAATCGTCGATGGACTAACAAGCGGCTCCCAGTTGCCGAAGGCTTTACTCGAGGCCATTTTCCGCTTTCAAATGGAAACCCGCAGCGTCGACTACATCGTGGTGCCAAATCCAAGCGCGGGCGCCCTTCCTACCCCCTCCCAGGAAGAGCTGTCACGATATTTCGACGACAACCGGCAGCTTTATGCCACGCCGGAATTTCGCAGCCTCACCGTTGTACCCCTGACGCCTGCTTTGATCGCCAAACCGGATGACGTTTCCGACGCGGATGCGCGAAAGTTCTACGAGGAAGTCAAGGACGGTCGTTTCGGGGCGCCCGAAAAGCGCGAGGTCGAGCAAATTCTCTTTGCAAGCGATGCGGAGGCCAAGGATGCCCGCGCAAAACTCGATGCGGGAAAGGCCTTCGACGATCTTTTGCGGGAAAAAAATCTTACCCCCAAGGATGTCAGCCTCGGCACCGTCGCGCGGTCCGGCCTCGTCGATAAGAACGTCGCGGACGCCGCCTTTTCGCTCAAGGAAGGCGAAGTCAGCGCGCCGGTCAAGGCACAATTCGGAACGGTCATTTTGCGCGCCAGCAAGATCGTCGCCTCCACCGTCAAGCCTTACGACGCCGTCGCCGCAGAACTCAAACATGAGATCGCCCTGCGGCGCGCGCAAAGCGAGATCGCCCGGCTCCATGACGTGATCGAGGATCAGCGCACATCCGGAAAATCGCTGACGGAGGCCGCGAAAAGCGCCGGCCTCGAACCACGGTTAATCGCTGCGATCGATGCGATGGGAAACGATCCGCAAGGTATCCCGGTCAAGGATTTGGTCGATAGCGCGGCGCTTCTCAAAGCGGCGTTTGCCTCGGATATCGGCGTCGACAACGATACTTTGAGGGTGCCGGGCGGCGGCTATCAATGGTTTGAAATCGCCAAGATCGACAAGGCCCGCGACAAAATTTTCGAAGAAGCAAAGGCGGAAGTCGAAAAGGCCTGGCGCGAGGACAAGGCGACGAAATTGTTGCAGGCGAAGACGGCGGACCTCGTCAAGAAGCTCGATACTGGCGATACCATAGCGTCCATTGCCGCGGCGGAAGGCAATCTTGCGGTCAAGCACGCCAATGATGTCAGGCGCGGCGTATCGAGCGGCCTCGCACTCAATGTCTCCACCCAGATCTTCAACGTGGGTGTCCATCGTGCGGGGTCGGCCACCAGCGAAGACGGCGGTCGGATTTTGTTTCAGGTCGTCTCCTCCACCACTCCGGCCTTCGACCCCGAGGCTGCCGAACTCACCAACATCATGGGCGACGTCAAGCGCGGTCTCGACGAGGACATGGTCGCGCAATATCTCGCCACGCTTGAAAGCGAGATTGGCGTGAAACTCAACACCAAGGTGTTATCCGCCGCGACCGGCGTCTCTGCCGACGACTCCGGCGTCTTTTCGGGCGACTATTGAGCGGCGGGCCGATGTTCGAGCCGTCGCCCGAGGCGTGCGCGCGAAGCTATGAAGCGGGACAAGCCTGCCTTGTCTCGGCTCGCCTCGCCGGCGATCTCGAAACGCCTGTTTCGGCATTTTTGAAATTATCGTCCGGCCGGCCGGCGGGAAGCTTTCTGCTCGAATCCGTTGAGGGCGGCGCCGCTCGCGGCCGCTATTCCATGATCGGCCTCGATCCGGATATTGTCTGGCGCGTCTTTGGCGGGAAAGCCGAGATCAATCGCCGCGCCCTCGCCGGTCCTGATGACTTTTCGCCTTGCGCCGGGCCTCCGCTCGCGGCTCTGCGCGCGCTCATCGCCGAATCGCGGATCGAGAGCTCGGACGATCTCCCCCCGATGGCGGCGGGTATCTTCGGCTATCTCGGCTACGATATGGTCCGCCAGATGGAGCGCCTTGCCGAAGCAAAGCCAGATCCGATCGGCGTGCCCGACGCGATAATGTTGCGCCCGGCCGTGATGGTGGTTTTCGATGCGGTCAGGGACGAGATTTTCGTCGTCACGCCATTGCGCCCGGAGCCGAATACCGCCTTTCGCGCCGCCCATGACCGCGCGCGGAAACGCCTCGAGTTCGGTGATCGCCACCCTTGAAGGCCCTCTCGCGCAGGGGGCCCATGCCGCCGGTGAGGCTCTGGCCGCCGGTTCGCCGCGCTCGAACACACCAAAGGAGCGCTTTTTCGAGATGGTCGAACGCGCCAAGAATTATATCCGGGCGGGCGACATTTTTCAGGTTGTCCTTTCGCAGCGGTTTTCGGCGCCCTTCACTCTGCCAGGTTTTGCGCTTTACCGGGCGCTGCGGCAAATCAATCCGGCGCCGTTTCTCTGCTATCTAGATTTCGGATCGTTCCAGATCGTCTGTTCGAGCCCGGAAATCTTGGTGCGCGTGCGGAGCGGAAAAGTCACTATCCGGCCAATAGCGGGCACCCGCTGGCGCGGCACGACGAAGGCCGAGGACGAACGTCTGGCGGCGGAGCTTCTTTCCGACGAAAAGGAATGCGCCGAGCATTTGATGCTGCTCGATCTCGGCCGTAACGACGTCGGGCGCGTAGCGCAAACCGGGTCGGTCGAGGTGACGGAAAAATTCGCGATCGAGCGCTACAGCCATGTCATGCATATCGTCTCGAATGTCGAAGGCAGGCTCGCTCCCGAGCATGATGTCATCGACGCGCTGTGCGCCGGATTTCCGGCGGGCACCGTCTCCGGCGCGCCAAAGGTGCGGGCGATGGAAATCATCGACGAGCTCGAGACCGGCAAGCGCGGAATCTACGGCGGCTGCATCGGCTATTTCGGAGCCGCGGACGAGATGGACACCTGCATTGTTCTGCGCACCGCGATCATCAAGGACGGGACCATGTATGTGCAAGCCGGCGCCGGAATTGTCTACGACTCCGATCCGGCCGCCGAGCAGCGCGAATGCATCAATAAGGCGCAAGCCCTGTTCCGCGCCGCCGAGGAAGCGGTCCGCTTCGCGGCGAGCGCGAAGCGCGGTCCGTAGATGACGCAGATCATGCGCGGGCCACATATGTTGTAAAGTTTTTTCGGCCTGACCTTACCAAAATGTTTCACGTGAAACATTTTGGTAAGATTGACACTTTGAGTAAAAGCATTTCGGCAAGTCGCGGCGTCGTACAAACCAAGGATTTTGCGCAAGCTCACATATGCGGTAGGCTTTTGTTTTGGACGTGTTTTTTTGAAGAGTTGGTTTTTTTGAAAATTGAACAGCGCGTGGAGGATCGTCAGCTACGCGCCCAAACCAGTCGTTGAGCGGACGAGAGCCGCTCCCGAAGCGGACTTCTGCATGTTTTCGTCGAAGTCAGCGCGATGTGTGACTGCGAAACCACATGGACGGACTCTCGCGCATGGCAAGCCCCGCCCAGCGACACTTGGGCTTGCCAATCGAGCGATGTGACGGCAATCTCAGCTCAAGAAGGAGGTTCGTTGGGCATATGCTGGAGCATTCTCTTGTCGGGCGACAGGATATGGGAAACTCCAAGACCATGATCATGGGCGGCGAGATTGCCGACGAGATGGGCGACTCAGCCTTGCCTGGGCTTCGGTCGGAATTTCTCAACCGCCGGTCCTTTCTGTTCGGCTCCGCCGTCAGTCTCGGCGCGCTTGGCCTCGCCGGTTGCGCGACAACCGACGACATGGCCCGCATGGAGGCGGCGAAGCTCTACGGGCCCGTGCCCGACAAGAAATTCGCTATACCAGCGGTCGACGTCAGCAAGATCGATCCGAAATATTATCGCCGGACCGTGCGCTACGACACCCGTGAAGCGCCCGGCACGATCATCATCGATCCGGCCAATTACTATGTTTACCGCGTCGAAGACGACGGAAACGCCACCCGCTATGGCGCCAATGTCCCCCGTAAGGGCTTCCTGTGGACCGGCGAGGCTTACGTCGGGCGCAAGGCGGAATGGGCGACCTGGACCCCGCCCAAGGAGATGATCCAGCGCCAACCCGAGGCGCGCAAATATGCCCGCGGCATGCCGGGAGGTCTCGACAATCCGCTCGGCGCCCGCACACTCTATCTTTATCAAAAGGGCATGTACACGCTGTGCACGATCTACAGCACCAGCGACCCCGAGTCGATCGGGATCGGCGTTACGAGCGGCTGCACCGGCCTCCTCACTCAAGACATGCTCGACCTCTATTCACGCACGCCGGTCAAGACGAAGGTGATCCTCTTGCCGGCATAGGCGACGGAATCTGTCCCCCGGTCCAAGCGCGCCGAGCGGGCTGGCAAAAACTTGGCCGTTCGTCAGAGTGATAGCGATTGTGAAGTACTGCGGTCACTTGTCGTGTGTCCGCACGACGCAGCTTCGAACGTCCGCTGCCAAATTGCTTTCCCAAAAAGCGGACCGGCTGGAATTGGCCCATCTCGGCCGGTTAGACTGCTGCTCCTGAGGGGTCAAAAGCGGCATAGCCCGCTCTCGGTCTTTACCTTTCATTGAACTCGACGACCTTCCCCTTTTCGTCTTGCCGGTCTCAATCTGAAGGCGCCGATGCCACGGCCCGCGAGCTCAGGCTACGATCTTCACAAATGGGGTGGTGCCTCCTATAACGTGCACGAGCAATGTTTGAGAGGAAGCTTTTATGTTCTCTTCCAACATCCCTATCAGTTCCGAAGGCGGCGACAATAGTTTCCAGAATAACATTCCAGATCCCGTGACTTCGGGGAAGGAGCTTCCAACCTTCAAGTTCGAACTGGAAAAGTCCGCAGGACGAGTGATGGAGGGCAGCTACGGCAAAGAGGCCACGGTGGTCCAATTGCCAATATCCAAGGCCCTCGCAGGCGTCTCGATGCGCATGCAACCTGGTGTGATGCGGGAGCTTCATTGGCATGCCACGGCAGCGGAATGGGCGTTTGTCACTGAAGGATTGGTGCGCACCACGGTCATCGACCCGCAGGGCTGCTCGGAGACAAATGATTTTAGTCCGGGCGACGTCTGGTATTTTCCACGCGGTCACGCCCATGTCATCGAGACTTTGGGCGATAAACCGTGCCATTTCATCCTCGTCTTTGACAACGGGTATTTTTCCGAGTTCGGCACCTTTAGTATCACCGACTGGCTGGGCCATGCTCCAAAGGAATTGCTCGCCAAAAATTTCGGTGTTCCAGCCTCCACATTCGACAACTTCCCGAAAAACGAGGTTTATTTCGCCAAGGGGAAGATCCCGCCCGCTGTTCCCTCCGTTCCTCTGCAGAGCTGGAAGGCGCCGCCTCTAACGCACAAATACAGTCTTCTTTCCCAGAAACCCTACGAGACATTCAACGGTGGTATTGAGTGGCGTGTGGATGGTTCTCAGTTCCCCATTTCCACAACCATGACGGGGGTCGTCCTCGAGATGGAGCCGGGCGCCCTGCGCGAACTGCATTGGCATCCGAACGCCAGCGAGTGGCAATATGTGCTCAATGGCGATTTCAGAATGACCCTGTTCGGCTCACACGGACGATGGCGTCAAGAGAATCTCGGCAAGGGAGACGTTGGATACATCCCGCAGGGATTCGGTCACTCCATTGAAAACAGCGGGGCGGACAACGCACGTATCCTTATCGTCTTCAACAGCGGCCACTATCAGACCATTAACCTGTCCCAGTGGATTGCCGGAAATCCCCTCGATATCCTTGCAACGAACTTTTCTCAGGACGCGGCGGTCTTTGAGAAATTCCCGCACAAGGATGTGTTTATTACGAAATAGCCACATCCCCAAAAGGACGGCAATTGCTGATCCCAAACCTGGGACCTCAAACCCGCATGAACCCCTTCAATAACCAGCGCGCTCCAGTTTTTGCAAAGAATGGTATGGCTTGTTCCAGCCAGCCTATCGCTGCAGCCGTGGGCCGGGACATTCTCAGAGCAGGAGGAAATGCTGCGGATGCCGCAGTCGCGATGGCGGCAATGGTCAACGTAACCGAGCCCATGATGAACGGGCTCGGCGGCGACGCCATGGTGCTCGTGCATTGGAATGGCGCATTCATTGGGCTTAATGGCAGTGGCCGCTCGGGTTCCCGCCTGACCATCGACAATCTTCAGGCCGCGGGTTTTTCTTCTATGCCAAAGGCCGGAGCTGCGACCGTCTCTGTCCCCGGCGCACTCGACGCCTACCTTGCACTGCACGACCGATTTGGGTCCATGGAGCTTTCCTCGCTTGTTGAGCCTGCGGCAGCCTATGCGGAGGATGGCTTTGCCGTGAGCGCGAAGGTAAGCCAGGTGTGGAAGTGGGGCGCGTCGAAACTCCGGCATTTCTCACCCGGCGCGAGCACTTATTTGCCGGGAGGCGAGGCACCGGAGGCCGGGCAGATTTTCCGGCACAAAGACCTCGCGCGCACGTGGCGCTTGATTGCGAAGGAAGGTCGCGGTGCGTTTTACGGAGGCGAGGTTCGAGACCGCATCCTCGACGCGTTGCAAAACGCTGGAGGCTATTTGGAAATTGAAGACTTTGATCAGGTGCAAGCCGAGTGGGTCGAGCCAATCCGCGCCAGCTACCGGGGCCATACTATTTTAGAGCTCCCGCCAAATGGCCAAGGCATCGTGGCCCTCATGGCTCTAGGTATTCTTGATGGCTTCGATTTGACGGGCCTATTCAATGAGAATGAGGCCCAGGCCAGCCATTTGATCATCGAGGCCATCAAGCTGTGCTTTGCCGATGCGGAAAGGTACGTTGCCGATCCTCGTTTCGTAGAGACACCCGTGGAACGTCTCCTCTCGGCAGAGTACCTCGGGGAGCGCCGCGGCCTAATCGAGCGAGACTGTGCGCTAGATAACCCTCCCGCGGGCCGGGTCTATGGAGACACGACGTACCTCACGGTCGCCGATCGCGATCGCAATGTTGTTTCCCTGATCACAAGCATTTCCGACGTTTTCGGGTCCGGCATTATTGTTCCCGGAACCGGGATCATCCTCCACAATCGCGGGGCTGATTTTGAGATGGATGCAGCCCATCCGAATCATGCCGCTCCCGGCAAGCGCGTGCGCCACACTATTATTCCCGCAATGATGCTTGCGCCCGAGGGTTCTCTAAAGCTGAGTTTTGGCTGTATGGGTGCTAATATGCAACCGCAGGGACAGGTTCAGATCCTCGTCAATATCCTCGATCGCGGAATGAACCTGCAGCAGGCGGTGGATGCTCCGCGCGTGCGAGTGCTCGACGGCCGTCGAATCTCCATCGAGCAGCATCCCGATTCAAATTTTGCCGGCGGCCTCAAGGCTCTTGGGCACGACATCGTTACCGGCGAGGAAATTCCCGCCGATTGGATGCAGCCTCATGATTTCATGAGGTCCTTCGAGGGCAGCGCCCAGGCCATTGCCATTGATGGCGAAGCCTTGTGTGGCGCCTCCGACCCTCGCCTCGATGGAATTGCAGTAGCTTGGTAACCGACGCCTGCCGTGGTGGCCGCAGCCATATTTATCAACAATACGGACATCGATTGCATGAGCGCAGGCTTTAAGGACGGGCAGGCGCGCCGTCCAATTATGCGACAAGGGCTCCGCCTTAACCCAGGGTTTCATGGTCTCGGGATTGCGGCCAAACACCTCGACGACAAATGGATCTGGCCGGGATTGCCGGATCATCGAAGGGAGACTGCACGCTGATCTTACATGCGAAGGTGACCTTCGGGCCGCCGCCGAAGACATTGGCGACTAGGGCAGCCGACCGCGATCAGCCTTGACCTCGCGGCGTGGGCGGCCCAAAACGGCGCGGGGAGGGACGAGAACCGCGCATGACAACCGTTACGCTGATCGACAATTACGACAGTTTCACCTGGAACCTGGTGCACTTCCTGGGTGCGCTCGGCGCGGACGTCACGGTGCTTCGCAATGACAAAATGAGTGTTGCCGAGATCATGAGTTCCGCGCCCGGCGCGCTCGTGCTGTCGCCCGGCCCTTGCACCCCGCGCGATGCCGGGATCTGCCTCGAACTCATCACGGCCGCGGCGGCAACCATTCCCATTTTTGGGGTTTGCCTCGGCCATCAGGCGATCGGCGAGGCCTTTGGCGGCGAGATCGTTCGCGCGCCAATACCCGTGCATGGCAAGCTCGCATCGATTGAACACCAGGGGGAGGCGGTTTTTCGCGGCCTTGATGGCCCGTTCCGGGCGGCCCGCTACCATTCGCTTGTCGTGCGCGGCGATACCGTGCCAGATGTCTTGACAGTGACGGCGAAGGCCGACGGTCTTGTCATGGGGATTTCGCACAAACGGCTTCCTGTGCATGGCGTGCAATTTCATCCCGAAAGCATCGCCTCCGAGCATGGCTCACGCATTATTGAGAATTTTCTCGACCTTGCGGCACATTGGAACGAGAATGAGCGGCGGACTGGGATTTCAGCCTCCGCCATTTCGCGGGTTGAAGTATTTGAAGGCCGGAAATGGATGCGTTCAAGCCGCTGATTGCCAAGGCCGCGACCGGATCGAGCCTGACCGAGGCTGAAACAAGGGCCGCGTTCGAATTGATTTTTGCGGGAGGTCTCACTTCGGCCCAGCTCGGCGGGCTCCTGATGGCGCTGCACGCACGTGGCGAAACGGTCGCCGAAATCACCGGCGCCGTGGCCGCTCTGCGGGCCCGGATGCTGCGTGTCGCGGCGCCGCCGGGGGCGATCGACATTGTCGGCACCGGCGGCGACGGGCATGGAACGCGCAATATCTCGACGCTCGCGGCGCTGATTACCGCCGCCTGCGGCGTTCCGGTCGCCAAACACGGCAATCGCGCGGCCTCGTCGAAATCCGGCGCGACCGACGTGTTAGGCGCGCTCGGCGTCGGCTTGGAGCTGGGACCCAGTGAAATCGAGGCCTGCATCAAGGAGGCGGGCATAGGCTTCATGGCGGCGCAAGTGCATCATCCAGCGATGCGTCATGCCGCTTTGGTCCGGGCCGAACTCGGCACGCCTACCATTTTCAATCTCATCGGCCCGCTCGCCAATCCGGCCAGCGTCGAATTCCAGGTGTTGGGCGTCTTTGCGCGAGGATGGCTCGAACCTCTCGCGCTTGTGCTGCGCAATCTCGGCTCTAAAAGAATATGGCTCGTGCATGGCTCCGACGGCCTCGACGAGGCAACGATTAGCGGCCCTACCTTCGTCACCGCGCTCGAGGACGGCCACATTCGCTCCTTTGAAATCGCGCCCGAGGATGCTGGACTTTCCCGTGCGCCGCTCGCCAGTCTCGCCGGAGGTGATCCGGCCGCGAACGCGGCGGCGCTTCAAGACGTGCTCGGCGGCGCCAAGAACGCCTATCGCGACATCGCGATTTTGAACGCGGCGGTTGCTCTCGCCGTCGCCGGCAAGGCCCGCGATTTGAAACACGGCGCGGCATTGGCGGCGGCGGCGCTCGACGAGGGCCTCGCCGCCGCTACGCTCGCCAAACTCGTGCAAGTCTCGAACCGCGAACCGCCCCCGCTGAACCGCGTTGCCGTTGCAAGCGCCAAAGGATTTCGATGACCGACATCTTAAAGACGATCGAGTCTTATAAGCGGCGCGAAATCGCGGCGGCCAAGGTGCGCATGCCGTTCGAGACCTTGGCACGCAAGGCGCATGACCAGGATCCGCCGCGCGGCTTCGTCAAGGCAATCGAGGCCAAGCGCGAGACCGGCCATCTGGCTTTGATCGCGGAAATCAAAAAGGCGAGCCCCTCGAAAGGATTGATCCGCGCCGATTTTGACCCGCCTGCCCTCGCCCGCGCCTATCAATCGGGGGGGGCGGCATGCCTCTCGGTGCTCACCGACGGACCCTCGTTTCAGGGCAGTCTCAGCGATCTTTCCGGGGCACGGCAAGCAACGCATTTACCGTGTCTTCGCAAGGACTTCTTGTTCGATCCCTACCAAGTATATGAAGCTCGGGCAAATGGCGCGGACTGCATTTTGATCGTCATGGCGTGCGTCACCGACACGGAGGCCTACGGCTTGACCCGCGCGGCGCATGATCTTGGCATGGACATACTTGTCGAGGTTCACGAGGAAGCCGAGCTTGCCCGCGCGCTGCCACTGGAAACCCGGCTTGTCGGCATCAACAATCGCGATTTACGAACCTTCAAAGTATCGCTGGACGTTTGCGAACGGCTCGCCGCGAAAATTCCGCCGGACCGGATCGTCGTCGGCGAAAGCGGCATCCTCACGCATCAGGATTGCCTGCGTTTGAAAGCGCATGGGGTTGCGGCCATTCTCGTCGGCGAAAGTCTTATGCGCCAGAAAGACGTCGCGGCGGCGGCGCGGGCGCTTCTTCTCGGCGAACTGCCGACGCGCGGTTGCAAACCCCAGCGCGGATAATATTTGCCTACCCGCCTCCCTTAGGATCGAATCGCCGTCATGCCTGACCTCACGCATCTTTCCGCCGCTGGGCAAGCGCATATGGTTGATGTTTCGGGCAAGGCCGCGACGGAGCGCGTCGCGATCGCCGAAGGCAGGATCGTGATGCAAAAGGAAACGCTCGATCTTGCCTTATCGGGAAACGCCAAGAAGGGCGATGTCTTTGCGGCGGCACGGATCGCCGCAATCATGGCAGCCAAGAAGACGCACGATCTGATCCCGCTCTGCCATCCGCTGGCCTTGACCAAGGTTTCGGCTGAACTTGAACCGGATGCGGCTCTGCCCGGTATAAGGGTCCGTGCGACCGCCAAGGTGCTGGGCCAGACCGGTGTCGAAATGGAAGCATTGACCGCCGTCTCGATTGCCTGCCTCACGATCTACGACATGTTAAAATCGGGCGATCGCTCGATGCGGATTGAAGCAATAGAGCTCGTGCGCAAAAGCGGCGGCAAGTCCGGCGACTTTTCGCGCGACGAGGGTTTGCCGGACTAATCGCTTAAGAGCTAATTGCATGGGATAAAAAGATAGGCGTCGAAATAATATCTAAGAGGGTTGAAATAGGAATCTTGCCAGCCCTGACTATATATCGCTGACGTCTGGATTAGTTGGTAACTTGCCGATTGCTGGGCAAATTCGGCGTCGTCGCTCGATTGGAATGGTCCAATTCTTTCGAGTACGGGGCAAACCCCTGGGTTCGGCCGCGAGGTGATTCCTGGATTTATTGGCAGCTTTTTTCGGGTGTCGGGCGGCTGGGGCTTTGTGCCATTCGGCGGAAAGCTGTTTTGTCCATACGCTGCCGCGGTTATTGTCAGCAGGACCGAAATCAATCCAATTTTTTTGAGGAAATGCATACGGCCCACAATTGTCTCCCGGCCTAAATTCGAAAGTGAGGTAAGCATCCAATGCAAGAGCTGAATGAATCATGAATAACGATGGGCTGCTTTCCGTAGCCGAGGCCCGCGCGCGCATCCTGGCGAATATTCCCCACCCTCGCCCAATTGAGACCATTGCTCTCGAACGCGCGGCGGGACGGACACTTGCAGTGGATCTCGCCGCCAAGCGGACCCAGCCTCCCAAGGCGGTCTCCGCCATGGATGGTTACGCGGTGCGTGCCGGCGACCTCACGGAGTTGCCGGTCAAGTTAAAACAGATTGGCGAAAGTACGGCCGGGCGTGGTTACTCGGGTTCCCTTGGTCCGAAGGAAACCGTGCGGATTTTCACCGGCGCGCCGGTGCCCGATGGCTGCGACACGATTTTGATCCAAGAGAATGCCCGCGTGGACGCAGGTTTCGTCGAACCTTTGCAAGGTGTGGCGAGCGGGCGCCACATTCGCGCCAAAGGGATCGATTTCGCCGAGGGCGAGGTCTTGCTTGCCGCAGGAACGCGGCTTGGCGCATCGAACATCGCGCTCGCCGCCGCGATGAATTTCGCCGAGGTTACGGTCGCCCGGCGCCCCCGCGTCGCAATTCTTGCGACTGGCGACGAGTTGGTGCCTCCCGGCGCAACCGGCGGCAGCGATCAGATCGTTGCAACGAATTCCTACGCGATTGCCGCACTCGTAGAGGCCGCAGGCGGCGAGGCACAGGACCTCGGAATCGCGAGAGACGAATTGGGCGCGCTGGAAGAACGCATCGCCTCCGCGCGCGCGGGAGCGGACATTTTGGTGACGCTCGGCGGCGCTTCCGTCGGCGATCATGATCTCGTCAAACCGGCGCTGGCCCGGCAGGGCATGGAACTGAATTTTTGGAAAATCGCGATGCGACCCGGTAAACCGGTGTTGCATGGCCGGCTTGGTCCGATGGTTATCCTTGGCCTGCCGGGAAATCCCGTTGCCGCATTCGTCGCCGGAATGGTTTTTTTGGTGCCCTTGGTGCGTGCGCTGTGCGGCGATCCTAACGCGGGCCGCGAAGAGAGCGAACCGGCGATTCTCGGCAAGGCGCTGCGCGGCAACGACGGCCGCCAAGATTATTTGCGCGCGACCTTGCGGCCGAGCGAAACAGGGCTGCCGGTCGCGACCCCTTTCGAGATCCAGGACTCCTCGCTCTCGCGAATTCTGGCGCAATCGCAATGTCTGGTGGTTCGTGAGCCGCACGCGACGCCCGCCGCGGCCGGCGATTTATGCCGGGTCATCCGGCTTGGATTTTGATGCAGATGGTGCAGGGACCAGCGGCGAGTCCAGTGACATGTTTCAGCAATGAGGATCTTAAAAAGCTACAAGAGCGTCGTTTAGAGGTTGCTGGGAAGTGCCAACATCTTGTCGCGAGCTATCTAAGACGCGACTACAAAGATGTGCACGCGCGAGAATATGCGGAGCATGGTCTTTCACGCCGCGTTAAAACACTGGCTCGGTGCATCGACAACGTATTTAGAATATTGCCCCCGGATCGTGTCGAGCTACCTTCAAGTGACGAACGATACGATGTGATGGTCAACATTCAAGCATTCGTATTCAATGTATTCGGCAGCATCGACAATCTCGCGTGGATATGGGTACAAGAAAAACCAGTGCGACGCGAGAACGGAGCGCCAATTCCCAACAATTGGGTCGGGCTCGCTAAGGACAACCATTTTGTCCGCAGCTCCCTGTCAACCGAATTTCAGCAATACCTGAAGGGGGCAGATGACTGGTTTGACTATCTTGGCAATTTCCGCCACGCCTTGGCCCATAGGATCCCACTCTATATACCGCCATACACGATCTCCCCGGACAAGGAAGCAGCTTATCAGCGGCTTGAAGCTGCAATGTGGCAGGCCCTTAAGGAGAATGATTTTGCGGAGCATGAACGCTTGAAATGCAAACAGAAGGAAATGGCCAAATTTATCCCGATGATGGCCCACTCCTTAGAGAAGTCGCGAGCTGTTCGCTTTCATAGCCAATTGCTATGCGATTTTCTCACCGTTGAAGAGGTCGCAGAAAAAATGCTTAAGGAGCTTGATTAGTAATTTAGTCCAAGTCTGCTCTGGCACTTGTGGGATGCCTCGTCGCCCGCTCGTCCCGTGATACCCCGCAATCGTAGTAATCCGTCACGCGGCTATAGAATTGAGCGGGCAACGTTGGAGTGGCGATGGCAAGCGAATCACCCGTCGATCTCCTCATTATTGGCGGCGGCATCAATGGAGTGGGAATCGCGCGCGACGCCGCTGGGCGGGGCGTTTCCGTGATGCTCTGCGAGCAGGGCGACCTTGCTTGCGCGACGTCATCGGCATCGAGCAAGCTCATTCACGGCGGGCTGCGTTATCTCGAATATTATCGGTTCGGCTTCGTGCGCGAGGCGCTGTTGGAGCGGGAGGTGCTGCTTGGCATCGCGCCGCACATCGTTTGGCCTGCGCGTTTCATCCTGCCGCACGACAAAGGGTTACGCCCAGCGTTCGTGATCGAGGCAGGTCTCTTTCTTTACGATTGGCTTAGCTGCCGCAGCCGCCTGGGCCGCTCGCGCCGCCTCGATCTCCGTACGGCCAAGGAGGGCGCCCCGCTCAAGGACCATCTGACGACAGGCTTTGCTTATTCGGACTGCCGTGTGGATGATGCCAGACTTGTTGTGCTCAACGCCGTCGACGCGCGGGACCGCGGTGCCGACATTCGCACGAGAACACGCTGCGTTTCGGTTGCGCGGGAGCAAGGCGCGTGGCGGGCAACGCTCCTCGATCTGCGCGCGGCGGCGACAACGATCGTGACGGCACGCACGCTCGTCAATGCGGCGGGACCTTGGGCTGCCGAGGTGTTGAGCGACGTTATCCGCCTCGATGCCGGCAAAAAACTCCGTCTCGTCAGGGGCAGCCACATTATTGTGCCGCGAATTTACGAGGGAGAGCAATGCTATGTCCTGCAAAATGAGGATCGCCGCATCATCTTCGTGATGCCCTATGAAATGAGTTATACACTCATTGGCACGACGGAGATCCCGTTTGAGGGAGACCCATCGAAGGCAAGGATAAGCGAGGACGAAATCGTCTACCTCTGCGCCGCGGTGTCGCGTTTTTTCCGCAAGCCGTTAAGCCCGCGCGACGCGGTTGACAGTTTTTCCGGCGTGCGGCCGCTCTACGACGACGGTGCGGCAAATGCTTCCGCCGCGACCCGCGATTACGTCCTCGATCTCGACGCGCCGAAGGGCAGCGCGCCTCTTCTTTCGGTACTTGGCGGCAAGATCACCACCTACCGGCGCTTGGCGGAGGATGCAATCGAGCGGCTTGCGCCTTATTTGAAGCCGCCCAGCGCGCGGCGCTGGACTGCTACGGCGCCATTACCCGGGGGTGATATGGAAGTCGGCGATTTCGACCTGCTTTTGCGCACGCTGTGCGGCAAATATCCTTGGCTCGACGCCGCTACTGCGGGCCGGTTAGCTCGCGCGTATGGCACGCGAACGGCGTCGATTTTCGGCGAGGCGCGTTGTGCTGACGATCTCGGTATCGATTTTGGCGCGGGACTCTTTCAAGCCGAGATCGATTATCTCATCGGTCAGGAATTCGCTCTGACCGCCGAGGATATTTTGTGGCGGCGGTCGAAGCAGGGCCTGCATATTGCGTCGGCCGGACGCGCCCGCGTGAGCGCTTATGTTGACGAGCGAAACGCGAATCAAGGAAGAAAAACAGCGTTCTGAATGATATCCAGAAATCGCTCTTTTGGCTGTCTCTAAGATGAACCCGGCTCAAACGGATATTTACCCTGACCTTCGTACTAGTGTCACACAGCGACCAGTATATTGGCCCCGTTCAATAGAAATCACCGTTTCCGGCGGGAGGAGATGAGAGCGAAGAGCTTTCTTGCGTCGCCGGGACCGGCCTGCGGGTCCAACGCCGTGGAGGCTGAGAATGAAAGTTTTGGCACGAGTTCTGACGGGGACGGCACTGGCGACGAGCCTTTTCTCGCCGGTTTTTCAGTCGCAGCCGGCGTTTGCCGCCGGCACGGTACAACACGTATTGCTCTTGAGTGTTGACGGCCTCCATGCCGTTGACCTTGCAAACTGCATTTCGGCCAATCTATGCCCAAACCTTAAAAAATTGGCTGGGCACGGTTTCACCTACACCAACGCATCGACCACTAAGCCTTCGGATTCCTTTCCCGGACTGATGGCCCAGATCACCGGTGGCACGTCGAAATCGACGGGCGTTTTCTATGATGACAGCTATGACCGCACCCTCTTCGCGCCTGCCGGCAGTCCGCCAGTGCCATGCGCTTCGGGGCCGGGCGCCGAGGTCAATCTCGCAGAAAATCTTGACAATAAACAGTCTTCGATCGATGGCGGTTTTTCTGCCAGCTTGACTGGATTGAATAGCGCCGTAGCGATCAATCCGCATAACCTGCCAGGCCAGAAGGTGGGGGGCATCTGCACGCCATTGTGGCCGCATAATTTTATTCGCACCAACACCATCTTTGGCGTGCTCCATAAGCACGGCCTTCGGACGGCTTGGTCGGACAAGCACCCGGCCTATGACATCATCAACGGCAACAAGCCGGCAACGCAGCCGGTTAACAAGCCGGGCACCAATGTCGACGATTTCTTCGCGCCCGAGATCAACTCGGACTTGAGCCAGGCCAACATTGATTTGATCACCGCGCAGCTCGGCGCCAACTTCTCGACGAATCCAGCTCCCATACCTGTATCAGGTAAGGACTTCACAGGGACAATTGACGGCGTCGAATGGTATGATGGAATCAAGGTTCGCGCCACGCTCAACCAAATCAACGGATTTGATCATACCGGCACAATTCGGCTCGGCACGCCGGTGTTGTATGGCATGAACTTCCAATCCGTCAGCGTCGGGCAGAAACTCGCATGCTGCGGCTACGTTGATCCCGCGGCGACACCGAGCACGGGCCCCGCCAGCCTTGCCCATGCCATTGCGTTTGTCGATGCATCGATCGGGCAAATGATAAGTGTACTGGATAGCGGGGGACAGTCCGGTAACACCCTTGTCATCGTCAGCGCCAAACATGGCCAGTCACCGATTGACGTCACGAAACGGAAGACGTTCAATGATAGCACTGTGATCGCCGGGCCGATCGGAGCTAATTTCGCGTTCGACATCGGGGATGATGGCGTCCTGATTTGGCTCAAGCCGCCCTATTCAGCCGTAAATACGGCGAACGCCGTCGCAGCCCTCAATGCTTTCGGGGACACAGGAATAGGCGAGTGGTTGTCCGGCCCCTTGCTCCCGCTATCCTATCAAGATCCGGCGCACGATTCGCGCACGCCGGACATCATTGGCATTGCCAATATTGGTACGATTTACACAGGCGGATCGAAACTCGCTGAGCACGGCGGCTTCAATGAAGACGACACGCATGTCGCGCTTCTGGTGTCGCATCCGAGCCTGGCGGCAACCTCAATCAACACAGCCGTCGCAACAACACAGATTGCGCCAACCATCCTGAAAGCCCTCGGGCTTGATCCTCAAGAGCTCGACGCCGTGGTTCTTGAAGGCACTGAAGTCCTTCCCTCATTATAAATCCTGAAGCGCTTTCAATGGGTCCGGGGAGCGCCAGCCGCCCCCGGGAAGTTCGACGGGACAAGAGGGGAAATTTCGCAAAGGCTCCGCAATGCGGGGCCTTTTTTTTCGCGACAAGCGACGGCTGTATCGCTAATCACGGCCCTTGAGGTAAGATCATCAAAACGGGGATAGCCAAAGGCTCCGCCTTTCGTTTACCGGCAACCGCCAGGACGCTGCCGCGTGGCCCATCTTCTTGCGATTGATCAGGGAACGACCTCGACGAGGAGCCTCCTCTTCGACGAATCGGGAAGGCTGCTCGCCCGCGCCCAACGCGAGGTTGCGCAATCCTATCCACAACCGGGTTGGGTTGAGCACGATCCGCGAACGATCTGGCGGGACGTTCTCCAGACCGCGCGGGAGGTGCTAGCAAAATCAAATGCGCGGGTTGCCGCGATAGGCATCGCGAATCAGCGGGAAACCACAGTCGTCTGGGCGCGCGAGGACGGGACACCAATCTATCCCGCCATAGTCTGGCAGGACCGGCGCACCGCAGCCGAATGCGAGCGGCTGCGGCAGGAGGGAGCCGAGGCGCTGGTTCGCGCCCGCACGGGCTTACTCTTCGATCCTTATTTCTCGGCGACCAAACTTGCGTGGATTCTCGATCACGTGGCGGGCGCGAGGGCGCGCGCCGAACGCGGCGAACTCGCCTTCGGCACCATCGATACTTTCTTGCTCTGGCACCTGACCGGCGGCACGGTGCATGCGACCGACGCCACCAACGCCTCGCGAACCCTGCTGTTCGACATCCACCGCCAATGCTGGGACGGCGAACTTTTGAGATTGTTCAATGTTCCCGAGGCACTCCTCCCTGAGGTTCATGACAACAGTTTTCATTATGGGGTGACGGCCGGAGGCTTGTTCGACGAGGCAATTCCGGTCGCAGGCATGGCGGGCGACCAGCACGCAGCGATGGTCGGCCAGGCCTGCCTTGACGCTGGAATGGCGAAGGCAACCTATGGAACCGGCTGTTTTTTCTTGCTCAACACTGGCCAACAGGCGTTGGCTCCGGCGCAAGGGACGCTTACCGCCATGGCGTATCGCCTGGATGGCGAGCCTACCTACGCCGTAGAGGGATCGATTTTTGCCGCCGGAGCCACGCTCAAATGGCTGCGCGACCGGCTTGGGTTCTTTCAGGATGTGTCGCAAACCGGCGCCATGGCAGCGAACATGGGCGGCAACGAGGGAGTCTATTTGGTGCCCGCTTTCGCCGGTCTCGGCGCGCCGCATTGGGACCCTGACGCGAGGGGAGTGATTTGCGGGCTCACATTGGACTCTGGGCCCGCGCATTTCGTCCGCGCGGCGTTGGAATCGGCCGCCTACCAAACTTTCGACCTTATGCAGGCAATCGTGGGCGGCGGTGCGCCCCGCACGCTGCGCGTCGATGGCGGGATGGCGGGCAACGACTGGTTCTGTCAGTTTCTGGCCGACATTCTTGCAGCGCCGGTCGAGCGGCCGGCCATGCTCGAGGCGACCGCGCAGGGCGCAGCTTATCTCGCCGGGCTCACAATAGGCGTGTTTCCCGATATCGCCGCCATTTCCGCGGCCTGGGCGCGCGGCGCAAGATTTGAACCGTGCATGACGGGAGCCGAGCGGGAGCGCTTGATCGCGGGGTGGCAGGATGCAGTCGGGCGCACGCTTACGCGATAGATCGAAATGATATGCCGGTTGGATCGAACAAAAGCCTTCGTGCGTTTCCTCCCGTCGGGCGAGCGCCGCCCCCATGCAAAAGGACCAGTCGCATGCGTTCCAAAACATCGACGCGAGGAACCGAGACGCTCTCGCGCCGTGACTGTCTGACGAGCGCCGCCGCCGCTGCGATGGGCTACACACTTGCCGCCGGCCAGGTCCGCGCCGCGGCAATCACAACCGGCACGGACGGTCTTTCCGCCGGTACGGCTAAGGTGAACGTTCTGGGCGGCGAAATGCCGGTCTACTACGCGAATCCCGCGGGCGCGCAAAAGCCGCCGGTGATCCTCGTTGCGATGGAGGTATTTGGCCTGCACGAGCACATCAAGGATGTAACACGCCGCCTTGGCAAGCTCGGTGCTTTCGCGGTAGCGCCGGACTATTATTTCCGCCTTGGCGACATGACCGAGATCGCCGACCCCTCAGAGTTGATACCATTGGTCAATAGCAAGCCCGATCATGAGCTTTTTTCCGATCTCGACGCGACGGTCGATTGGGCCAAATCGCAGGGCGGCGATACGGACCGGCTTGGCATCATCGGCTTTTGCCGGGGCGGCCGCACGGTTTGGCTTTATGCGACGCATAGCCCCATTCTCAAGGCAGGTGTCGCGTTTTACGGAAGCCTGATGGATCCCCCGAGCGCGGCCATGCCAAAAAACGCCCTCGATCTTGCCGCAGACGTGAAGGCGCCGGTGCTCGGCCTTTACGGCGCCGAGGATGCGAACATCACGCCCGATCAAGTGGAGGCAATGAAGGAAAGACTGGATGCAGCGGGAAAAACGACAAAATTCAAGATCTACCCAGGTGCACCACATGGTTTCTTCGCCGACTACCGGCAAAGTTATCGCGCAGAAGCAGCGCAAGATGCCTGGCTGTCAATGCGGGACTGGTTCAAAAAATACAAGGTATTGGATTAATATTTTGGCCTGGTTCCCGAAATGACATCCAGCATCCAGTAAGCGTCAAGATCGTTTCGCAAACGCGCTTTAGTTGCGGTCGAAGAAGTCATGGGCGGTGCCCGCCAAAGGGGAAGGAATGCGGTGCTTTCTTAAGATTGAGCCAAGGGTTTCTGCGCAAGAACCTCGCAGCCGACCGGAAAAGAGTACGTGACGAATTTGCCGCGCCGCCGGTTTAAGCCACGCGGAACCAGTTAAGATAACCATATTTTTACTCGGCAAAACATTTTTATTGTCTAATAAATAACATTTTCCGCTAGGCGATTCTATTCTGCCAGATTTCCCTGGCTGTAGCGTTTGTCGGGGGCGTCGAGGAAACGATGATTTTTGGCCTTGTGGCATTCGCGGCTTTCTCGGCAGGCTTCGTCAACGCGGTTGCCGGAGGGGGCTCCTTTCTCACCTTCCCGGCGCTGATCGCGGCGGGATTGCCGCCAATTGATGCCAACGCGTCGAGCACCGTCGCGCTGTTCCCGGGCCAGATCGCGACCGGTTACTTCGCGCGCGACGGTCTCGCGGCGGCCTCCGCCGACAGCCGCATAAATGTGCCTGTCCTTGCAACGATAAGCCTTGCCGGCGGCCTCATCGGCGGCCTTCTGCTTCTCGTCACGCCGCAAACTGTCTTCAGCCATATCGTGCCCTGGCTTATCCTGTTCGCGACATCGATTTTCGCGGCCGGGAGTTTTTTGCCCGGCGGCGCAAAAAAGTTCAAATTGAACCGGACCGGCATTTTCGCCGCGCAAGGGTTGGTCGCTGTCTACGGCGGTTATTTCGGCGGCGGCATTGGCATTCTCATGCTTGCGTCGCTCACCCTTTTTGGACTCCGCGATATTTGGCTGATGAACAGTCTGAAAATTCTGCTTGGCATGCTGATGAACGCGGCGGCGGTTGTCACATTCGTCATTGCCGGTCTCGTTCATTGGCAGTGGACGATCGTCGTTGCGATCGGCGCAATCGCGGGCGGTTATGCCGGATTGCACGCGGCGCGGCGGGTACCGGCCCCGATTGTCAGAGGCTTCGTTGTCGTGGTGGGGCTTGTGCTGACCGTCTATTTCTTCATGAAACCGGCGTGACGGAGATCCGTTCCTCTTGTTGCGAACGCGCAAGGCAGACAATATCATGATCATGCGGACGATGCGGCAGGTTCATTTCGAAGGTCATGGCGGCCCGGACGTAATCAAAACCGGTGAGGCGCCGGTGCCGGAACCGGGCCCAGGCCAGGTTTTGATCGAGGTCGCCGCGGCAGGTGTCAACCGGCCCGACTGCCTGCAGCGCGAAGGCGTCTATCCGCCGCCTCCGGGCGAGAGCGCCATACCGGGCCTCGAAATCGCGGGCCATGTGGCCGCGCGGGGTGAAGGCGTGAGCACGCCAAAGGAAGGCGACGGCGTTTGCGCTCTCGTTGGTTCCGGCGGCTATGCGGAATATGCGCTTGCCGATGCGAGTCTCTGCCTGCCGGTGCCGATGGCTTTGGGTGTCGTCGCGGCAGCTGGCCTGCCGGAAAATTATTTCACTGTGTTCGACAATGTTTTCACGCGCGGCAGGCTAGCTCCTGGCGAAACATTTCTGGTGCATGGCGGATCGAGCGGCATTGGCTCGACCGCGATCCAGTTGGCCAAGCATTTTGGCGCACGGGTCATCGCTACCGCCGGTTCGAGCGCAAAATGCGCCTTCTGCAAGACGCTCGGCGCCGATTTCGCGATCGATTACAAGACCCGGGATTTTGTCGACGAGACGAGGAAGATCGCCGGCAAACATGGCGTCGATGTCGTGCTCGACATGGTCGGCGGGACTTATCTGCCAAGGAACCTGTCCGTGATGGCGGCGGAAGGCCGTCTTGTCCAGATCGGGTTCCTGCAATCGGCGACGGTCGCGAATTTCGATTTGCGGCCCATCATGCTGCGCCGCCTGACCTTGACTGGCTCGACCTTGCGCGCGCGGACCGTGCTACAGAAGTCCGAGGTCGCGACGGCATTGCAGGAAAAAATCTGGCCACTGTTGGACAAGAGGTTGGTGAAGCCGCTGATCTTTGCCACTTTCCCGCTCGAGCAGGCACGTCAGGCGCATGAGATGATGGAATCGTCCTTGCACCTTGGCAAAATTCTGCTCATCACCGGCAAATAAACGCTGGGGTTTTCCCTTGCGTAAGTCGAGTTTTCGTCGACAATCGACCCTGGACAGCGCGAGCATTACCAAGAGCGAGGCGAGCCGCTGTCTGCATGGAGCGTGACGCCAATGGATGTCATCATCTACCATAATCCTCGTTGCGGCACGTCTCGCAATACGCTCGGCCTTATCCGCAACGCGGGCATCGAGCCGCATATCGTCGAATATTTGAAAACCCCTCCGGCGCGCGCCTTGATTCGTCAGCTCGCGGGCCGCGCGGGCGTGCCGCTGCGTGCTCTGCTGCGCGATAAGGAACCGGTTTTTCGCGAATTGGGGCTTAGCGACAGCAAACTCTCGGATGACGCATTGCTCGACGCAATCGAGGCGCATCCTATTCTCCTCAATCGCCCCCTCGTGGTGACGCCAAAAGGGGTAAGACTCTGCCGTCCTTCGGAACTCGTGATCGACCTCTTGCCGCCGCAGCAAGGCGAATTTTTCAAAGAGAATGGCGAGCGCGTTATCGATGAGCGCGGGCGCCCGGTCGCAAGCGCTTGATTGTCGCGATTCCCTGACAAGATGCGGCTGACCTTTGTCGACGCCAGCTCTACTTTTGCGCCGGGTTTGTATGTAGCGGGTAATATTCCTAATAGTAGCGATGAGGGCAAATTGCTCGGCAATACTCGCCGCTGATGCGGTTTGATCCGCGCGCGATCCGGGCTTAGGCCGAGAATTTTAATGCAGAGCGATTTGCCGGCCGAGTTCACTGCAGCCGTTGAAACGGCGACCGTCCGCAGGCTTCGGTCATTGCGTTACGCGGCCCCGCCACGCGAGCCGGCGGCGCGTCAACTCGTACAATCTTTCAACGATTAGACCGGCCACGATGGATAGGCCGATCAGGGGATAAAGCATGCCCGCGATTGCCATGACGGCCAGGACCCCTAGCGCGGCCCGCCTGCTGGCGGTGGCCGGCGGCATGCCAAACGATCCTTTTGGCCGCCGCTTCCACCACATCACCGGCACAGAAATCGTAAGCATGATAATTCCGAGGCATCCTGCAAGCATCACATAGCGGTTGACTGGGCCGTATTCCTGTCCCTGGTGGACGGCAATGCCCCACTCGATAGCCTTGGCAGCGGGCCCGTTTGAGAAAACCCGGTGTCGCCCAAAACCTTGCCGCTATATTGGTCGAGATAAATGACTCGCGTGTCCTCCGCGCGCGGCGGGCGCGAGGCCGCCGTATAAGCCCCCGTTGGCCCAGACGGCAAGGCGAGGCTAAACGACTTCTTGAGGCCCAAGGCGTCAAGAATGGCAATCGCCTGATCGGCATCGATTGGGTCTTTTGCCAGAGCGGCAGATTCAGGTGGAGCAAATTGTTCGAACGCCCAAGGCAAATTCGCCTGGCTCTGTTTCCCGCTGTCGTGGACATGGCCGCCGCTCTTCTTCTGTCCGAGCTGCCAATCGGGAACGACCCCAGGGGGCGGGGCTGGCTGGCCAAGATCAGCCGCGGTGGTCCAATCCTGAACATACTTCCCCCAGACTTGCGACCAGGGCATTCCTGTCACGGCAAGAAAGACGATAAGGCTGCTGGTGAAGAGCCCCGTCACGGCGTGAAGATCGCGCCAAAACATCCGGATCTTCGGTGTGCCGCGCACTGTCAGGGCGCAGCCGCTTTTGCCGCGCGGCCACCAGAGAAAAATACCCGACAGCGCGAGCACAATCGCCCAGCCAGCCGCAATTTCGACGAGGCAGCTTGCCCAAAAGCGAAAATATTGCAGGCTGTGGATCTTGCGTACGATCTGCATGACGCCGCCTTCGGGAATGGTGCCGATGACGCTGCCGTCGTAAGGATCCACAAAGGCTGTCTTGCTTTCCCCGGAGGGAGTCCGGATCAGCATTTCTACGGAGTTATCGGGCTCTGCGGGCACGGTCATGCGCAAGACATCGCCTTGCGTCCGCTCCGCCGTCATTTTGATGAGCGTACTCGCATCCATCGGCTTGCCGTGCACAGGCACGTCTTCGAGCGCGCGGTAAAGGATGTGGTTGATCTCGGGCGTGAGGCCGCCGAGGCGAGGAAACCGCGCCAATCCGCCCGGTAATGCGGCCGCAGCGGACGAGGACGGCGGCTGCGACGTCGAAAAAGAGGGGATCGGACAAGATTTCCGAAGGCACATAGGTCAAACTCGTATTGACGTCGAAGCCCGGATAAACAAAATCCCGCATTGTGAGTGCGGCTTCGATGCCGAAAAACTGTGTCTTCGGGACATTTTGATAGGTCGTGACAGGCGCCCCGCCGTTCTGGGTAGTCTGAAATGTGATTTCATTCCACCGGTCTTCATGAAATACGCTCAGGCGCGCGAGGCTGTTGGCGAAGGTGTATTCGGCTGTCAAATCGTAAGAATCAACCTGCTCGGGCAGCAAGTTCGGATGGGGATGGCGGCGCCAGAAGGAAAGGCCGCAAGCTGATAGAGCTCGGTCACGGTCGGAAAGCGCTTGGCGTTGCCGTAGGACGCCCGCAGCAAGAGGTCGGGCGCCGCTTGATATTCGAGCGCCGCTTTAGGCGAAAACCCATCGGCCGCGTGGCTCGGATAAAAGGCTGTGACGGAAGGGACCGCGCCAATATTACTTCCTCCGCTGCCAAAATTTATATTGGCTCCGTTAAAAGTATCCCACCATTCCTCGCGCCCGCCCACGATCAGTTTCCAATTAGGAAGGAACGACCACGCGTCCTGGATATAGAGCGCCTTCGTCTGGGTAATGCCGCGCAATTCACTCGCAATCACCGCGCCATTGGTCGACTCCCAGTCAGGCAGATTGTTGAATCGTTGCCGCAGAGCATATTGATCGAAATGGCCTCCAATCGATATTTCGTGGGCTGCGAGAAAAGGCAGATCAGGCCGCCAAATTCCCCTCAAATCGCTCGTGATCCAGCCACTGCCGCTTTAGAATCCAGTCCTGACCTGTTTGGTCGAGCCCGTAGTTTAGGGACTGCAAAGTCTCGGTTATTGAGCATAAGCAAATGGCTGACCACGGCATCGAAGTCGAAGACGCCATGGGTATCGCTCTTAAACTCGAGGCCTTGCATCAGCCGCTGGTCGGTTTGGTTCGACGGATCGAGACCAAAGAGCGGGTAAAATTGGCCATTGGTTTGAACGAAAAAGAACGGCGAGTTGGCGATAGGGTTGCCGAAACTGTCGTGAACATAAGGATCTACCGCCTGGTATTGCCTGAAGTTCCAAAGGGCGCCCGTGTAAGTTAAACGCACCGCCGGGGCAAAATCATAAGCAAGCTTGAGTTTGGCGAGATCCTGCTCATCAGTGTATATCGCGCTAGCGCCGAGGAGAACGCCGCGCGTGCCGTCAGGGAAGGTGTAAGGAACGCTGCCAAAGACGGGAAGGCCTTTAATGAAGGGAAAGGGCGCTTGCGCAGGGACATTGGTGAATTGCAGAGGCTGGCTGAGGGCGGTCACATGGTCGTAAGTAAGCCAGAAAGAGAAGGCATCGTAACGGTTGCCGATCGCGAGGCTGAAATTGTCGCCAGGGAACCAGCCATCGCTTTTATGAGAGATCAAATCTCTGATCAAAGCCTTTCGCGGCCAGATGCGCCTCGAATTGATCGGGCATCCGCGTCGAAAAGGTGACAATGCCACCATAGGAATTTCCGGGATAAAGCGCCGAGAAGGGGCCGTAGATGACATCAACGCGGGAAATTTCATTGGGCGTCACCATCTGGGTGACGGGCGCATAAAAGTAATAATTGCCAAGCAGATTTGAGAGCAGAATGCCATCTGCATAAATGAGCGACTGCGCGGGCGTGTCCTGCGAGGTGGTGCGGAAGCCGATCATCGGGTTCTGCTCCCCTTCGTAGCGCGTCCGCAAGTCGATGCTCGGCAGATATTTGAGCGTGTTGGTGGAAGTGACGGCGTTGATGTCCTGCCGGATTTCCTTTGCCGTGACCGTCTCGATGACGGCGGGGATATTTTGCGGAAGCGGCTGGCTGAACGGTTTTTCTGGATCGCCGCCGCCATCGCTCGCGCCAGTTCTAGCGCCCCCCGCTGCCGTGACCTCGACCGGCGGCAGTGCTATCGTGCCGCCGCTTTCCGCTGCGGCTTGATCCGCAGTCTGCGCAAAGGCATGCGGATCAAAAAGGCCCGCCCCCCCATCCACCAAAAATGCAAATATGATCTTTGTTTTTTTGGCGTGACAATTATGCAACGTCTCCAGCTTTGGGAGCCGGATACACACGCGGCGCTTGGCAACGCCTCCAGCCGTCGGACAGCCGTGATCTGATTTCCTTGTTCAGCTGCAGTCGCAGGCGCCGAGGATTGGGAGGTCCTCAGCCTGCTCCACAAATACCTCACGCCTCCTTGGTGAACGGCGAGATGCGGCGCACCAATTCGTCGATGTTGAGCGGCCTCAACGCGGGCGCAGCGCGCACTCCGTGACGATCTGGTGCGCGAGCTACGCAGCAGTCTCTTTGGCCCGAGCTTGTAAGAAGCTAAGCTATCCTTGCGCGCCCACCTTTTCTAAAAAGGGGAAATTGCAGGGTACCTTTGATTTAGTTTGGTAATCTGCTCATTGTAGAAGTTTTTTTCTCGGTAAAATAGGTGTCTTTTCATCGTGGCAAAGCCGGGATGGAAATCACGGCCTTGCGAGAGCGAGACTGGTTTGCTTCGGCGATCCTTTGAGCGACGCGCCATTCTGCGAGTGCAACTAACGGCCTACACCTCGATTTGAGGAACGCCCGCTTAAATCGGAGCTTCGGTTCGTAAGCCGACCGCCTTTTTGCGTGCAAAGGAGATATCCCATGCCAAGAGTGAACCTTGTTGATCCCGCAACCGCAACCGGCGCCGCGAAGTCGCTGCTCGATGAGATCAAGGGCGCCTTCGGCACGGCGCCGAACATGTTCCGCGCCGTCGCCAATTCGCCCGTTGCCTTGAAGAGCATGTGGAGCGCGTTCGGGGCACTTGGAGCGGGGACGATTGGCACCAAACTCGGCGAAAAGATCGCCGTTGCGGTCGCCGACCGGGACGCCTGCGCCTATTGTCTCGCCGCGCATACGCTACTCGGCAAAAATGCCGGCGCGAGCCGGCAAGACATGGCGGAAGCTCAGGCCGGGCGTTCGGATGATCCCAAGACCGCGGCCGCGCTCGTCTTCGCGCTTAAACTGGTCGAGCAGCGGGGGCAAGTGGGGGACATGGATATCGGGGCCTTGCGCGCAGCGGGCTTCGACGACGGTCAAATCGTCGAGATTATCGCCCATGTCGCGCTCAATCTGTTCACCAATTACGTCAACATTGCACTCGACGTTCCGGTCGACTTCCCAAGCGTGAAATTTCGCCGCACTGCTTAGCGCGCGTCCCTATCAGACAGACCCATTTGATAACAAGGACGGAATGCAAAATCAACGCGTTGGCGCATGTCGGAATTGAAAATGGCGAGCACCAATTTTTAGAGACGCGCGCCAACGTCCGAGGTCCGGGGCAGATAGCCGCTCCGGACTTTCGGAGCGGCGGCCTGCATGGCGGCACCTGCCTGCAACGAAGGCTCACGCGGTGATTTCGTTCCTCGTCGTCGCGCGGCTCGCGCAGGACATAGCCACGCCCCCAAACCGTTTCGATATAATTCCTGCCATCGCTCGCATTGGCGAGTTTTTTGCGCAGCTTGCAAATGAAAACGTCGATGATCTTCAGTTCGGGCTCGTCCATGCCGCCATAGAGATGATTAAGAAACATTTCCTTCGTAAGGGTCGTTCCCTTGCGCAGCGAGAGCAACTCCAGCATCTGGTATTCCTTGCCGGTCAAATGGACTCGCGCGCCTGCAACCTCGACGGTTTTCTGGTCGAGATTGACGATAAGGTCTCCCGTAGCGATGACCGATTGGGCGTGGCCTTTCGAGCGCCGTACGATGGCCTGGATCCGCGCGACCAGTTCGTCCTTGTGGAACGGCTTGGTCAAATAATCGTCGGCGCCGAAGCCCAAGCCTTTTACCTTGTCCTCGATCGCGGCTAGCCCCGAAAGAATGAGGATCGGCGTCTTGACCTTTGCGAGGCGCAGAGTGCGCAGGACCTCATAACCCGACATATCGGGGAGATTGAGATCGAGCAAGATTATATCGTAATCATAAAGCTTGCCGAGATCGATACCTTCCTCGCCGAGATCCGTCGTATAGACATTGAAATTCTCGGACTTGAGCATCAGCTCTATGCTTTGCGCCGTCGCGCTGTCGTCTTCAATCAGTAGAACGCGCATGTGAGGTTCCAGCCTTCCCCCGTCGGTCGCCTTGCCGGCGCGCAAGATCGCTTCAAGTCCCTCGCGGCGGCTGGTTAGGCCGGTTGTCCCGAGATGGGGCTCGCTACGATTTCCGTAACCTTAACGGGCATTGGTTAACAAAAACATTCCATCGAGAAGATGATTTAAGCGCGCCGCTGCCTGCTCGCCACTGACAGGCGTTTGATTCGTTCGGCCGCCTCTTGGCGCGAACATTGGCGCACGAAGCTTGCGCGACGAAGGACAGCGATTACCAGAATTTGATCCTGCCAGGGCGAAGGCCCTACGAGACCGCGGTTGCCGCCGCGGCGTACTCGCCGAATCAAGGCCTAGGACAACTATACACGCAGGCCACAGCTCCGAAAGATTTGCGCCGTTTCGCTCGCAGGTAACGAATGGGCAACTTTACTAGGGCAAAGTTGAATTGCTCCGGAAAATTCCGCGGGCCAGCCGGGCTTGCGCATTCCCGCCCGGATGCGATCACGTCAGCGATCAGGATCCGCACTAAATCTCGGTTATATCAATGGGTTGGAGCTGATCCTTGTCGACAAAATCTGGACCTTTTATCAAGACCGTGGCCTGGCTCGCACCTGCCTTTTGGAGTTGACGTAATGAAGTCGCGGGATACTCTTGCACGCCTCAGGCGCTTCCAAGTCGATGAAACCCGCCGCCGCGTCGGACAGATAGAAGCAATGATCGCCGAGTTTTCCAGGATGGCGCGGGAACTCGAGCGGGAAATCGCAATCGAGGAGCAACGGGCCGGCATCTCCGATATATCTCATTTTGCCTATCCTACTTATGCGCGTGCCGCGCGCGCGCGACGGGACAATCTCCAGCGTTCGGCGGAAGAACTGACGATTCAGCTCGACGAGGCCCGCCTTTTTCTTGACGAAGCCATTGCCGGCTCCGGCAAAGGGCGGATTCTCGATGGCGGCGGCACGACGCTATTGGCCGGATAGCGGCCGGCAAGTCGCTCCGCGCGCGCATTGAAGCCTGAATTTTCATGCTTATTTTGATGAGAGGCGAAAGCATAGGCGACGGTTCCGCATGAGTGCGCCGTTTCCTCGAAGTTACCCCTTGCTATCAGAGCGTACATTGTGCACCGATGCCGCCCGGGCATGGCGGCGGAGGCTCGCGGCGCGGCGCGGCCAACCATGCCCTCCGGAGAGCGATGAAGCGCGTTCTTGATTTCGTCTGGCCCGTGATGGGCTTCGCCGCGGTTGCCGTTTCGCTCTGGCTTCTCCAGCGCGAGTTCAAGGGCGAAGCAGTTGGGCCGGAGGTCTGGGAATATCTAAAATCGATTCCGACCGGCAAATATCTGTTGGCGGTCCTGTCGACGCTTGTCGCTTATGCGGCGTTGGCTTGGTACGACCGGATCGCGCTGCTCCATCTCGGTGTGAAGAATATTTCCTGGGTCTTTATCTCGCTTTGCTCCTTTGTGACCTACGCCATCTCGCATAATATTGGCGCAACCGTTTTTTCAGGCGGAATGGTCCGTTATCGCGCCTACCACACGAAAGGGTTGAGCGCGGCGCAAGTCGCGGTACTTGTCGCTGTTACCTCGTTGACGTTCCTTCTCGGCACCGTACTGATCGGCGGCCTCATATCGGTTCTGGAGCCGGAGCAATTAAGCCGCTTCCACGGCATGTTGCCGGAGAATATGCGATTTCTCACCGATCCAACCACCTCCCGACTGGTAGGTATGGTTTTTCTCGGCGGCGCCGCCGTCTATGTGATCGGTTCCATTTTCAGATTTAAGCCCCTGATAATAAGAGGTTTTCGGTTGGAATATCCAAAACCGGAAATCGCCGCCCGGCAACTGCTGGCGGCGCCCCTCGAAATCCTCGGAGCCGCTGGAATAATTTACTTCGTATTGCCAGAGGCCGGTAATCCCGGCTATTTTATTGTGCTCGGGGTGTTCATCTTCTCATTTGGCGCAGCACTCTGGTCCAGCGCACCAGGCGGCTTGGGCGTTTTTGAGTGGTTCTTCATCAGCGCCATTCCGGAAATACCAAATACGCAGGTGCTGGCAGCCTTGCTCGTCTTCCGGCTCACCTACCTGCTTATTCCCTTGGTCCTGTCGATTTTCGTGATCATCAGTTTCGAACGCAACAGGCTAAAGGAAGTGCTTCACCACGGGGACGGCCATCCCGCGCCGGGCCAAGATGTAACGCCGCCAGTCGACCACAAGCGGGCGAGCCTCCTTTAATACGTCGCCAGAAAATCCGGCCCCGCCAAAATTTGCTAATCTGCCGCCGAACATGCTCCGACCGCGGCAGGCACGGTGCCACCACATCCTGCCGTCGGATGAAACCCAAGATCCGTCTCAAACGGTTTTTCGCCCGCCCGATGCATTTGCGCGGGAACGATCCCCTATAGCTTCCGGCTTCCTGGCAAAGATCCTGGAACGAAATAACGTCATTGACAACGAGCGATTGATTCCCGCTGAAGCAATCGCGATCGCGGGTTAGAGGGCTTGTACCGATGACGGGGTTCAAGGTCCGAAATCAGGTGGTGGGCGCGACAGGGATCGAACCTGTGACCCCTCCCGTGTGAAGGGAGTGCTCTCCCGCTGAGCTACGCGCCCCGCCCTGCGTGCCCGCGCACGCGACTACCCTTTATTGAAAGCAAGCCGTTTCAAGTCAAGGCGGTTTCGTCTTAGGCCCAGGGAATTGGGTGGAGGAACAAACGTCAAATCCATCCGGTGAGCTATTCCCTGATTGGAGGTCTCGGACAAACATCACGTAATAGCTCTCTCAGCTGCGCCACCGATGGAAAACGTAACGGCATATCACGGCGACCGCGTCACAAATTGGCATCTGCCAATCGTTCGCGCGATCGAGGCAAATACTGAGCGTGCCCTGCCCTTTGATTTTCGTCAGCCCGTATTGCTTTCAACCCAGTCCGATTGGTGGCGGCGGATCGAGATAAACGCTACGCGATTTCTTGAACCGGTGCCGGTTTTTGCCTGATGAGCAACTTTCGTCTCAGGAAATTTTGCATTGGCACTTCGAAATAATGGTGACTAACTAGAGACCCAATGATAAGTACGCTTAAAAATAAAGCCATGATCAAGGGTGAATAGAATAGTTTCCAATTAAAGGCTAAAGGCACCATAACCATAGCTATAGCTAGTTGAAGAGGAAAATGAAGGAGATACGAGGCATATGATATATCACCTACGAATGACAATCGTTTACCAAATGTCCCTCGTTTTGTTTCTATCAATGCCAAAGACAAAATAGTCATCGGAAACAATGCGAAAGAAGGCCAAGCCAATACAATTTTATGCGCAATCATTGGAGGAAGTTTGTCAAATGCGAAATTATAGTTAGGATTTATAATCAGCAGTGTCGCCAGCCATGCGACGGAAGTCACAAAGGGCAACCAAACTGAGACCTTCCACTTGTCGCCTCCAATTATCAGCCTCTCGTAAGCCATAAAAATAAGACCACCAACGAAAAAATTCCTTATGCCTAGCGCAATGAAGTCTTCAAGATCATAAATAACGTCAAAACTATGCAATAAATGCCCAACAAAAATTGCGATCAATACTGCTTTGAAAGTCAGATTTATCCGGCGAGAGAAAACGAAGAAAACTGCATACAATAAAATCTCAATAGAAACTGACCATACCGGGGCATTGAACGAATTGCCTTTTTCAAGGCCCCAAGCGGACGCAAAAAACAAATTCAGGGAAAAATCATACGTATCGTTGAAAGAATAAACAAAATATGTCTTCGTCATTTTTATATAGACGATTTGACCCGCGGCAACAAATAAAAGAGTTACAAAATGGAGCGGATAAAGTCTTGATAGCCTTAGTACCGCAAAAGTGCCAGGTGAAAGCAATTTATTTGCAATAGGTTTTGAATATAGCCAAAAGAAGATGAACCCAGAGAGGCAGAAAAATAAAAAAATCGCTTCATAGCCTTTTTCGTAGAATATATAGAAATAATCAAACATGGGTTGCTGCTCAACGAAAAATGCTACCCCCTGTTTGTTGAACGGCAGAAAAAAACTTTGCCAATGCCAAAACACCACACTAAGTGCTGCCAAGCCGCGCAACACATCAAGAGAGTAGAACCGGCTTGGGAATTCGCTTTTTGCCATGAAAAAAATACCATTCCTATCGTCAAAAGGTTTTGAGCCAAAACGGGCAGCCTGCGGAGAGCCGCCGGGCAGCTATCTTATTTCGTTCCAATTCCGCTCATTTGATATTAGGGGTCGCACGTGGCCGGAAACGACCACGCCGGATTTCGGATCGCCGCACTCCTTATTGTAGAGCCGGCGCGCATTTCCATGCCCGGAAAAGCCATCCCAATCGCATTGAGCATCAACCAGCAAATTCGTCCTTAGAATGGAATGTCGTCGTCGATGATGCCAGCGGTAGAGCTCGAACCGGCGGCGGGGGTGCCGTCCGGCACCCCCGCCATCACCGGCGCCGCGCGGCCGAAAGAATCATTGGGCGCCTCCAAGGTGCCGCCCGCGTCGCTGCGGCCACGGCTGTCAAGCAGGGTAAGTTCGCCGCGAAAGCGGGTCAGCACCACTTCCGTCGCCTTGCGCTGATTGCCGTCGCGGTCGGTAAATTCGCGCGTCTGCAATTGGCCTTCGAGATAGATCTTTGTGCCCTTCTTGCAATATTGCTCTGCGATCTTGCCCAAATTCTCGTTGAAGATCACGATATTATGCCATTCTGTCCGCTCTTTGCGCTCGCCGGAGGCTTTGTCGCGCCAGGACTCAGAGGTGGCGAGAGAGAAGCTGACGATCGGATCGCCCGCGCCCGTTCGCCGGACTTCTGGGTCGCGGCCGAGATTCCCGATGAGAATCACCTTGTTGACGCTCCCAGCCATGATCGATTCTCCTATTGCAAAACGGCCGACATGCGGCTTACGAGTGAACAACTCATTTGACGCATATTCGCAGCATCCTGGGCGCGGCACGCAGGCTTTGTCCACGCCGTTCCAGAGCTCCCAAAAATGCCGTCATTTCTTTTAGCACCGCAACAGGCCCGCGCAAGCTGCTCCCGCGAAAACCCGCTGTACCAGCTGCCAAATGACTATCATAAAATAATTTACGATATTCCTTATTTCACCCCTTCACAAGCGCCTCAAAATGAGAGAACAAAAACATAACATATAACGAACATACGGAACAGATAATGAAAAAGCCAGCCTCGTTAGCATGCCGCTTGAGCCGGGTTACGGCGCACGAAAAAACTTCGGAACCTATTGAAATCAGAAAGATTGTCGAAGGTCCTCATCCCACTGCGGCCTATATTGCCGAACTGACCGGCGAACTCGCAGCGCTCGCCAACGGAGCCCGCTTCGCCAATTTGGCACTTCTCCTCGCCCGAGCTCAGCTCGAAGCCGAGCTTTGGTCGCGTCAAGCCCGATGAGGAGCGACGGGTGTTTTTCGCGCCAAAGGTCGCACGAACAGAGGCGTGCCACTTCGGCGTAGCCGCTGTCGTCCACGAGTGATCGTTCGTGGCCTGCGCAACTGGTAATCCAGCGTCTTCCGTTGACGCTGGCGGCAGCCCAAGCCGCCAAATTCCCGGCATCGCTAGCCACGGCGGCAAACTCGCCGTCCATGCGCAAGCCGCGGTTTTGTTGGCCGCCGTCGCCATTTTCCAGACTAAGTGTTGAGCCAGCCGCAACATAAAAAAAAAAGTCGCGCTTTCATATTTTAAGCCAAATAAGCGCGTGAGTGCGCGAAGATCCGATGGCGGCACGTCAAGCAATCGAACTGAAGTTCCTGTTCCCGGCGAGAGGCGGTCACCGTCAAAGCCTTGGTCGCCGCGGCCGCGAGTGCCGGGCACGCAAACCATGAGCGCCTCCGCACGATCCATTTCGACACGTCAAATCAGTATCTGGAAATAAGTTCACGCTGCATGGCGGGATCAGGAAACCAGCATTTAAATCGGCAAGCGGATTGCGTCCTCACCTATCCAAAGAGACGCAGGGGAAGAGCAATCGGGCCTGCGCCGGGGTGCCACGCTAAAAAAGAGGTTCGCAATGGCGTTCGGCGCAAACACGCTCCGCCTATTGACAGCGCGCCACGGACCAGCAATCTCGAGTATAATATTCCGTGGCGTCATCTTCCGGCCGCCCAAACGCTTCCGATAAAAACCAGATCTTGATGTGGAAATCGCCGCCCAGCCATGCATCGCCCCAATTGCCAGAAGGGTTGCGGATTTACGCGGTGGGCGATATCCACGGCAGGGCGGATTTGCTTAAGATATTGTTTTCGCGAGTAGATGAGGATCTCAACGAACATCCAATAAGCGAAACCATTCACGTCTTTCTCGGCGACTATATCGACCGCGGGCAGAACTCCGCAGCCGTTTTGGATTTGTTGATCGAACGCGCCAAAACCCATCGCATGTTGTGCCTCAAGGGCAATCATGAACACTTTCTTTCCGAATTTCTCGAAAATCCTGCCATTCTCAAGCATTGGGCGCACTATGGCGCCTTGCCGACGCTCGCCTCTTACGGGCTAACCCCGGCAATAAACGCAAATCCGGAGGATCAGATGGAGCTCTCCGCAAGCTTGCGTAACGCCTTGCCCAAAAGCCACAGCCAGTTTCTCGCCGGGCTAAAGCTCTTTTTCACCTGCGGGGATTTTTTCTTTGTGCATGCGGGAGTGCGGCCAGGCACGCCCCTGTCACACCAATGCGAGGAAGATCTGCTTTGGATAAGAGATGATTTTTTGATGCACGAGGAATCGTTCGAAAAAATTATCGTCCATGGCCACACTCCGGTGAGGCAGCCAGAGGTGCGGAGCAACCGTATCAACATCGACACTGGCGCTTATGCGACCGGCCGATTGACATGTTTGAGACTGGAACGCGATAAGATTGAATTCATCTAGAAATATGCGGTTTGGCGGGATCGCATCATGTTCTAAACTGATTATTTTCGGACAATTATTGGTGATCCCGGTCGCAAATCATTTTCCAGCCGCACGGAACAGAATCGGTGACACCGTACTCCTTCCGCCCGCAATTCCAGTCTCTCCTTCGAAAGCTTGAGCTCATGGTCCTATCGGCGCCCCTAAAGCTGCGCTTGGCGCTCCTGGTGTTTGGCATTGTTCTCGGATTATCTGGGCTTTGGATGCTGTTACCGGAGGTGCTGAGGCCAAAGCCCGTGGGTCTAGCTTTCGATCGCAGTGGCATTGAGGCCGCCGCGGCAAGGCGGACCCGCGCGGTGCTTGCCGCGGAAACCGGCGTGATTAGGGGTGATCTTTGGGCCGAAGCCGCATTCACCGGCGCGCGCTTCATGGGGACTGATCGCCTGGCAATCCACGACTGGACCAGTTCCGGACAGCTCGCACGGGCCAAGTCCAACGCGGAGACAGCCCTAGCTTTCGCCCCGGTCAACGGCGCGGCATGGCTTTTTTTGGCCAGGCTTCCGGCAATTTCGCCAGAAGGAGAGAACCGCGTTGGCACTCTTCTTGAAATGTCTTATTTCACTGCGCCGGGTGATTTGGTCCTCGCCCCCTGGCGCCTCGAACGCGCAGCAACCTCGAGCGCGCTCGCGGATAAGGACCTCCAGACGTTCATCAAAGGCGATATTCGCGCAATGCTGGATCGTGGGCCGGAATTTCACCAGGCGATCATCACCGCCTTTCACAATGCCTGGCCGCAAAACCGGCCTATTTTCGAAATCTCTTGTGGCCGATGCCGATCCGGCCGTAGCCCAATTGCTGCGTGCCGGCGAGCCAAAATGAGAGCGGTTGGCCAGCCGCGGCGACTTCCTGTAAAATCGGTATTAAGTTCCCTTGGTCCGTCAAGTCCCGCGGGCTCGATGATCAAGCTCGCGCCGTAAGCCTTGCCGCGAAAGCCGTGCGCATGCGCGAAGGCCAAGCCAGACCGTTCCGTCCCGCCAATTCCGCGATAGCCAAGGGCAGCAACGATGCAGAAGATCAGGGTTGAAAATCCCGTTGTCGAACTCGACGGCGACGAAATGACGCGGATTATGTGGCATTACATACGCGACAAGCTCATTCATCCTTACCTCGACATCAAACTCGAATATTACGATCTCTCCATTGAAAACCGCGATGCGACGAACGATCAGGTAACGGTGGAGGCCGCCAATGCCATCAAGAAACACGGGGCCGGCGTCAAATGCGCCACCATCACTCCAGACGAAGCCCGGGTTGAAGAATTCAAGCTCAAGCAAATGTGGAAATCGCCGAACGGCACGATCCGCAATATTCTCGGCGGCGTGATTTTCCGCGAGCCTATTATTTGCCAAAATATCCCGCGCCTCGTGCCTGGCTGGACCCGGCCGATCGTCATCGGCCGTCACGCATTCGGCGACCAATATAGCGCGACTGATTTCAAGGTACCCGGCAAAGGCCGCCTCGTCATCAGGTTCGAGGGCGCAGACGGTACGATCATCGAACGAAAAGTTTACGATTATCCAGGTCCGGGCGTATCCCTTTCGATGTATAACCTCGACGAATTGATCCGTGATTTTGCCCGCGCTTCGATGAATTTCGGGCTCATGCGCGCATATCCCGTCTTTTTATCGACGAAAAACACGATTTTGAAATCCTACGATGGGCGTTTTAAGGATATATTCCAGGAAGTCTACGAAACCGAATTCAAGGACGCCTTCGGCGAGGCCGGACTGACTTACGAACATCGCCTTATCGACGACATGGTTGCCTCTTCGCTCAAATGGTCCGGCGGCTATGTCTGGGCCTGCAAGAATTATGACGGCGATGTCCAGTCCGACATCGTCGCGCAAGGCTTCGGATCGCTCGGGCTCATGACTTCGGTGCTGATGACTCCGGACGGCAAAACCGTCGAAGCCGAGGCTGCGCATGGCACGGTGACCCGGCATTATCGCGAACATCAAAAAGGCATGGAGACGTCGACCAATTCGATCGCCTCGATTTTTGCTTGGACGCGGGCATTGTCGCACCGTGCCAAGCTTGACGGCAATGCCGAACTAGCAAAATTCGCACCGGCCCTTGAAGCGACATGTGTCGCCACGGTGGAGGCGGGCTACATGACCAAGGACCTTGCCCTCCTAGCCGGTGCCGACCAGCATTGGCTCTCGACGACAGGTTTCCTCGACAAGGTCAGCGAAAATTTGCGCGCCCGCATGAGCGGAGGATAGGACGCGCGGGCACCCTTCGCCGAGCTGCACGGAAAACCCCTGTCCTTGGCGGTAAGCCCGCGCTTAGCCCCGGCCATCGCCGTCGCGCATCAGACGGTTTCTGTCAATTTTGCCGATCCGTCCAGCGAAGACAATGCGTGGAACATTACAAGCGCGAACGGCGGCGTGCGCCCGAACACACGCGCGGGACAAATGACCGTCAGGCGTTATGACGGGAGCTTGCCGTCTGGGGTCACCTTGTCGATGGCCTGCGGCAGATGTTGCGCCAGCAATTCGGCGATTTTGTCCGTGGGAAGGCCCATCTTGGCGGCCAGGTCCTTCACCACGCCGGAGCCGAGCGCCAGCTGAATTTGATCCGCCGTGATCGGCAAATTCTGTCCGTGCGAAATCCATGACTTCACGGTATCGCCGAAGCCAGTCTTCTCGAATTGGGCGACAACGTTTTGCAGGCCGCCTTGCTTTTCGATGTAGCTGTTGAGTAGCGTCGTGGCACCGGCGCCGATGACGCCGCCGAGAATTCCGTCGAATATACCCATGCGACCCTCCTTAGCCCGTGATCGTCTCAAGTTCCTGGCCGGGCCGGAGCTCTCAGCCTTCATCCGGCCGATGAACAGACGTCGAAGTTGTGATTACGGCCATCGGCGTGCTTTGGCAAGATCGCGCCGAGGCCGGGCGCGCGGCCTTCCCAACGGCGCGGCAAATGTGCGCGTCATCTGGGGGTTGAAGAAAAATAATTGGGCGGGGAAAGATAAGGTCGCCGGCAGCCTCTTTGAAATGGCCGGACGCCGGGCTACAAACCGGTGAGGTAGGATTTCTCCATGTCAATGATCGGTTCCATCCGCAGGCAGCTCGCGCCCATCCATCCGGAGGGCTATATTTTTATTGCAGGCTTTGCCCTCGCCACGCTTGTCCTTGGCTCGTTGTTTGGCTCTTTCTTCTGGATTGGCGCGATCGCGACAGCCTGGTGCGCCTATTTCTTCCGTGACCCGGTCCGTCTCACCCCGCTCGACGAAACTCTGGTGATCTCGCCCGCCGACGGCGTCGTCTCCGCGGTCGGCTATTTCGCGCCGCCACCGGAACTAGGCCTTGGCCCAGAACCGATGCAGCGGGTTTCGATTTTCATGTCCGTCTTTGACTGCCATGTGAATCGCGCGCCCGTCGCAGGCCGGGTCACGAAGGTTGCTTATAAGCCAGGACTTTTCGTTAATGCCGATCTCGACAAGGCGAGTGAAAACAACGAGCGCAATGGCCTCGTCATCGAAGGTGGCGGCGGCCGTTTCGGCGTAGTTCAGATTGCCGGATTGGTTGCCCGGCGCATTGTCTGTTTTGTGCGGCAGGGCGAAATTGTCGGCGCTGGCGACCGGTTCGGCCTGATCCGTTTCGGGTCGCGCGTCGATGTCTATATGCCCGGCACGGCGAGACCCTTGGTGACGATAGGATCCAAGGCGGTCGCCGGCGAGACGGCACTCGCCGAACTTCGCGCGAACGCTCCGCGCCGGAATTTCAAATCTGGTTGAACCGACGCCGAGGCAAGGGCTGGCCCGAGGCAGCGTGCAAGACTATGTCCGATGGGGCTGATGCTCCGCCGCGTCCCCATTAGCTGCCCCACCCCTGCCGGTTTGCCGCTGCATTGCAAGGCCTCCGAAAGCGCGGGGGACAGCAAAGCAATCTTCAAGCTGCGCACCGGCCGGAATCTCCAGCTGCGCCAAAATAGTGCAACAGCGTCCTATCGTGACATTACCCGCTATGCGCGCGAGATTGCCGATCCTCGTTTCCTCCCCGATAACCGTGTCGCCCACCACGCCGCGATCGATGGTCGAATTGGCGCCGATCTCGGCGCCGTCCTGAATAATGACCCGGCTAATCCATGGCGTCCAGGAAAGCCCATGAAGGGCCGGGGCGCCAGCATGGTTGAAATCGACACTTGGCTGACCGATGCGCACCCCCGGATGCAAGATAACCCTATCACCGATCAGCGCATGGGAAATCGTTGCCTGCGGCCCGATTCTGCAATCGCGGCCGATGCGGACATTCGAACCGATGACGCTGTTCGCGCCAACAATCGTACCGGAACCAATTTCCGCGTAGGGGCCAACGACCACCCCCGGATCGACGACCACATGTTGTTCGAGACGTGCCTCGGGATGAATTCGAAGCGCCTGGATTGATCCCCGCCGTATCAACCCACGAGTTTGGCCTGATCGCCTGTGGAAACAGCCGCCGCAGGGCGAGCGCGAAGCCGCGAGCGGGCGCGTCCATCACCAGCGCGATCGTTGTTTTTGGCACGCGCGGCGCGTCGCCTGAAGTGACTAAGCAAGCGGTGGCGCGGCTCATCTCCAGAAGCCCTGCGCTTTCCCGAGAATCGAGAAAGGTCAGCTCGCCCGGCTCCGCCTCGCCAAGGGGCGCCACTCCGCTTACGATGGCGGACAGATCGGCGCCGTCAAGAACCGCCGCGCCGGTACAGGCAACGATATCGGCGATTGATGTTTGGGCGGCGCGTGGAAAAAATACTAGTTCGCTCATGCGAGCCCCACCACGTCCCGTAATGGAAGATTCGCCATGCCAGGCGCGCGGCAGCTGGGTGCGACGCCAGGCGCGCCGCGAATATCGGCCGCAGCCGAAGCCTAATCAGAAGGTGGTGCCCCCGGTGAAGCGGAAGAATTGAGTCTGATCGAATTGGCTCTTGGTGATGACCTTGGCGAAGTCGAATCGGATTGGCCCCAACGGGGACGACCAAATGATTGAAGCACCGGCGGAAGACCGGATCAACGAAGAATTGCCGCCAACGGTGATGCAATTACTTTGCGTGAAGAGCGGCGAGGCGTCGCTGGGGGTACACACGCCGTTCGGACTGAAATTGGTGCGTCCGTTAAATCCAAACAATGTGCCGGCGTCGGCGAAGATCGCTCCCTTAAGGCCGAGATCTCTTGGGAGGCCGTAGAGCGGGAACTGCACCTCAAGGCTGCCGCCGAAATATTTGGTGCCGCCGAGCGGGTTGCCCTGAGGGTCGCCGGACCCCACGTCGCGCGGACCGATGCCAAACGGAGCAAATCCGCGCACCAGGGTCGGCCCGAGATTGAAATTGTCGACGATGCGGAATTGGCTTCCGCCGATATTCTGCAGATCACCGCCTTGCAGATGCACGAGCCCGACGATCTGATCGTATAATTCGTGGTAATAACGGAGGTCAGCCGTGGTGCGCACGAAACGTTCGTCGCCGCCCGCGCCAGCTATGTCTTGCCGCAATTCGGCGAATAAGCCGCCTGTCGGACTTCTGTTGTTGTCCAGCGAGTTATAGCCAAGGGTGTAGCCGAACATCGAAGTCACGAATGGGCCCTGTGCCTCCTTGAGCGCCAAGGAGGCCTCGCCGTTCGTCAAGCAGTTATTAAAGTAACTTGGGGGGTAGCCAGTGCCAAAGCCAGGCGTAATTCCCCAAATCGGGCTGGTACAATCGTTGAAGGGTTGCCCAGACGAGTTAGGAATGGATATGTCATTGCGGCTAATCGAGTATCGAGGAGAAAATGTAATCTCCTCGGTCACCGGCAAGCCAAGGCGCAGCGTCGCACCAGTCGTGAAGTCATTGTAGAAAGAAAATTGAAAGGCGTCGCTTTTCTTCGCATATATATCGAAGCCCGCAGCGATCCGGTTGTCGAGGAAATAAGGCTCGGTGAAGTTGAACTCGACGCCCCGGCTGTACTGTCCCTCAGAAACCGACAAGCGCACAAATTGGCCGCGGCCCATGAAATTGGTTTCGGTCACCGCGGCCTCGGCAATGAAACCTTGCGAGGTCGAATAACCGCCAGATAGCGACAGAGAGCCGGTCGGCTGATCCTCGACATCGACCACCACAATCACCCGGTCGGGTGTAGAACCTGGTTCATTGGTAATCTTCACCTTCTTAAAAAAGCCGAGATTATTGAGCCTTCGCTCCGCCCGGTCGATGAAGACCCGATTGTAGGCGTCACCTTCGCCGATTTCAAATTCGCGCCGGATTACATAGTCCCGCGTTCTGGTGTTGCCGCGCACGACTATGCGTTCGATGTAAACGCGCGGTCCCTCGTCGAGGACGAAGGCGATGGTCACGGTATGCGTCGCCGGATCGCGGTCGCCGCGCGGATGCACCTGCGTGAACGGGTAGCCGTGCTTGCCAACCTCCTTGGTCAGCGCGGTGACCGTCTTTTCGACCATATCGCCATTATAGATATCTCCGGCCGAAAGCCGCACGAGGGGGCGCAGCGCCTCTCCGTCGAGGTCCGGCAAATGCGATTCCACATTGACCGCGGCGACGGTATATTGCACCCCCTCCTCGACCGTGATCGTGAGAATATAGCCGCCTTGCGCCGGGTCGAATTGGGCATCGGAGCCCACGACGTGAAAATCGGCATATCCATTCTTGAGATAGAACCGGCGGATGAGTTCGAGGTCTGAGGCGATCCTGTCGGGATCGTAGACATCCGACGTCTTGAAGAACGAGAGGTAATTCATCTCCGTCGTCTGCATGAGATCGCGCAGCTTGCCGGAGGAATAGGCCTGATTGCCGACGAATTCGATCGCCTTCACGCCGGTCTTTTCGCCTTCATCGATGGTGAATACGACATCGAGCCGTCCATTTGGCAGGTCGACGGTCCGGGCGGTGACCGTGGCCGCCGCGCGGCCGGAACGCCGGTAAACGTCCTTGATGCGCTCGATATCCGCATCGACCATGGCCTGGCTATAAGGCCCGCGCGATTTCGAATTGACTTCGGCGGTCAGAACCTCGGTCTTGACCTTGCTGTTACCCTCGAATACGACGCGATTGATGACATTGTTCTCGGTTACGTGAATGACGACTTGGCCCCCGGCCCGGCTCACCGTGACGGAGGAAAACAATCCGGTGGCATAGAGATCCTTGACCCCCTTGTTGACCGAAGCCTGATCCGAGCCGCTGAAATATGCGGCAATCGTTTCGCTGTCGACACGCTTGTTGCCTTGCACCAGGACGTTATCCGCGACAGCGGAAACACTCCCGGCGCAGAGCCAAGCCAGGGCGAGGATTACAGCGGCGAACCGGCGTTGAGATTGACCCATTAGCGACATTATAAGACCGGTCCCCACATCCACGAACGCTTACTCCAACCCGGGCACTACTTCATCACGGCACTAGCCGGATGATGCAACTATTTGTAATGGAACGGGCAAAGCTTCCTCCCGCTAGCCGCCAAGCGTGGTTTTTACAAGGCGTGGTTTACAGGGTTTGGCATCCCCCGCAAAGCGAGTTTCGTCGGATTGTAGCGATTTTACAGGAGCGTGGCAGGCAAGACACGCATCGCGGTAAGTAAATCCTTAAGAAACAAGGTTAACCCTATGCTTCCATTTGGATAAAACCATGTTAGAAGGAACTCGGTCCGCCCCCTCGGATTATCCCCAATGCATCCATTGGCGGGTCAGGCGAACAACATCGTTGTAGGTGGCGAAAACCATCAAGCTTGTCACCAACATGAGGCCGACCTTGAAGCCAAACTGTTGCAGCTTGTCGTTCATGGCCTTACCGCGAACCGCCTCCACGGTGTAATAGAGGAGATGACCACCATCGAGCAGCGGTATCGGGAAGAGGTTCAGCATTCCGACCGAAATCGACAGAATTGCGGCAAGGTTGAGCAATGCCGCAAAGCCGATCTTAGCCATCGCGCCAGACATCTCGGCGATCCGGATCGGTCCCGAGAGTTGATCGGCGGATTCCTGCCCGGCCAGCAAGCCCTTGAGATAGCTTCCGGTGCGCGCCACGACGTACCAGGTCTCCGACCCAGCAAGCTTCACCGAGGCCGCAAAGCCGTAGGTCTGGACATGCCAATTCTCCGGTTTGCTCTTCGATTGGACTCCAAGGACACCGACTCGCGTGGTACCGAAAGGGGTCACCACGTCGCGCCGGCGCGGCGTCGCGGCGAGTTCTATCGATTTGCCGCCGCGATCGATGCCGAAAACCAGCTCCGTATCGCTGGCAGTCTGAACGATACGCTGCATATCCTCGAAGCTATCGACCTTGGTCCCGTTGATCGAGACAATCAGATCACCGAGCTGAAACCCGGCCGCCTCGGCGGCACTTCCGGTGGCAATGCCGTCAACCGTGGCAAGCAGGATGGCGCGTCCATTCACGTAAAAGATCCCGGTGAAAATGACAATCGCCAGGAGGAAATTGGCGAGCGGACCCGCGGCGACGATCGCCGCCCGCTTCCAAACATTTTGAGCAAGAAAACTAACCGCCCGCTCGCTCGGCGGCATGGCCGCGATGGCGGCTTCATCCGCCATCGAGGCGCTATTGGCGTCGCCGTGGAACTTGACGTAGCCGCCAAGCGGGAATGCCGCGACTTGCCAGTGGGTCCCATGACGGTCATTAAAGCCGAAAAGTTCCGGCCCGAAGCCAAACGAGAAGGTGTCGACCTTAACTCCGCACCAACGGCCGACCAGAAAATGGCCGAGCTCGTGAAAGAAAATCACCAGGCTCAGGACAAAAAGGAAACCCAATAATATATACCCGGCCGACGGCCAAAGTGTTGTGAGGATTGACATTTGAGCTCCTAGCCGATCTCAACAAGCATTTCGAGGTAACTCCGAGATTTCCCGATTCTCGCGATGCTATCATCCGGCAGCCAAACTACTGAGAGCCGGTAAAGATCCAGAGAAGCGGATCTTTCCGTCGCGCCGGCCGCGGCTTCGCCGGACCTGGTTTAAGATAATCGCACGCGAAACGAGCACGGCCTTTGCGCGCTTACCTTGAGCCAAACCACGACCATGCCGTCAAATTCATGTTTCCCGCCCAAGCCAAAACTTTGCCGAGACCAACAGCCGCAAGCAAATGCCCAACTGGATTATCAAATTTCTGCTCCTTGCAGTGGAAAGCGAAAATTCGAAACAGGCTGGTTTCCCTATCTGCTACCCAACATGACATTTTTTTCAATACCATTTTTTCAGTAGCATTTAGTGTGCCATCAGGGCACGTAATGTGCCACGGACAAATTCACAGCATCTCATTCCTAATTATTTGTCCATGTTCAAAAAAGAATAATTTGAAACAGACTGGGGAAGCAATTTAAGAGCAGCATTAGCGGCCCGAGGGACCGTTCCCCACAGCGTGATGATCCATGCTCACCGCATCCGGCAAGCGAGGCCGCTTACCTAAAAGCTCGAAACGCGATCGTTCGCGCACAGCACGGTCCATGGCGAGAGCGTCGGCGACCGATTCCGGCTCACGGGCAACCCCGTCGGCAAGCGCCGAATCGCAGGCCTGCTCCACCATTTGGGCAATCTCGCGAAATGCAATCCGCCGGTTCAAGAAAGCCTCGACCGCGATTTCATTGGCGGCATTCAAGACAGTTGGGAGGCCCCGCCCAGTGCGCAAGGCGCCGATGGCCACGCGCAAGGCAGGAAAGCGGTCGAGATCCGGGCGCTCGAAGGTTAGGCTGCCAACTCTTGCTAAATCGAGCCGGCGCGCCGCGGTCGCGCTTCGCTTCGGATAAGAGAGACAATATGCGATCGGGACCTTCATGTCGGGCGCGGCAAGTCCGGCCGTGACGGAGCCGTCGGTGAAGGCGACGAGACCGTGCACCACCGACTGTGTATGCACGATAATGTCGAGTTGCGCCGCCTCGATACCGAAAAGATAATGCGCCTCGATCACTTCCAGACCCTTGTTCATGAGCCCGGCGGAGTTCACGGTGATCTTTGGCCCCATCGACCAATTCGGATGAGCCAAAGCCTGTTCTGGCGTGGCCTTGGCAATTTGCTCGCTAGGCCATTTCCAAAATGGTCCGCCCGAGGCGGTGAGCGTGATCATCTCGATCGTATCGAGACTTGCGTCGCCCATGGCCTGAAAAACCGCGTTATGTTCGCTATCGACGGGCAGCAGCCTGGTGCCGGAAGCCGCGGCTTGGCGCATGAAGGGAGCCCCGGCGCAGACTAGACACTCCTTATTGGCGAGCGCGACGGTGCGCCCGGCGGAAAGTGCCGCGAAAGTTGGCTTGACCCCGGCGGTCCCTGCGATTGCTCCCATGACGATGTCGGAGGGATGGAGCGCCGCTTCGACGACCGCATCCTCTCCGGCCGCGGGCACTATTCCGGTGCCCGTCAAGGCTTCTTTTAACTGGACATAGCCGGAAGGGTCGGCGAGGGCGGCGAATTTCGCACCGAGTTCTCGGGCGATCCGGGCCAACGCTTGCGGATCCCGCCCGCCGGCGACCGCCTCGACCCGGAAAGCGCCGCCCGCGCCGGCAATGATCTCGGCGGTCGATTTGCCGATCGATCCGGTCGCGCCGAGGATGACGACGCTGCGGACGTCACGGTCCGCCACAGGTCTTGGCCGCAACCGCATGAATTTCTCCCTGCCCTCCACGCCGCCTCTACCATTCAACCAAAGCGCATGTTCGAGTGCAGCGAAGCTAGAATTCAGCCCAATCGCGCCAAGAAGATGTCGCGAGCTAAACAATATTTCGTGCCATCCGAACCGATGCGGACCACCCTAAAACTAATCGAATAGTCCAGCCGCAATCGAAGAAAGTCCTCGCGCACCTCCAAAAAGGGCGGCGAAAGCGGCAGCGGCGATAAATCCATCGAGTCGATCCATGAAACCGCCATGGCCCGGGATTAGGCGGCTCGAATCCTTCGCGCCGAAGCGCCGTTTGACCCATGATTTGAGGATGTCGCCACCTTGCGAGACGGCGGCAGTGGCAAGGCCAAGCAGAAAAAGGGGAAGGGCCCGCCCCGGACCGCCAAGTCCTTGCGCGCCAATCACGGCGCCGAGAAATGCTCCGGCGAAAACGCCGATAAGTGTCCCTGACCAAGTTTTCGAGGGCGAAATTTTCGGCCATAGTTTGGCGCCGCCGAGCAGCCGGCCGCCGAAATAGGCGAAAACATCGGTACCCCATACGATTGCGAAAAGCCAAACTATCGATCTTGCGCCGTAGTCCGCAGAGCCATGCAGCGCGATTGCGGAAATGAGAAGCAAACCCGCGTAAACGATCCCGCCAAATGCCCAAATCCTCCGCCCTGGGCCTGCGGTCAGAGCAAGGGCAAACCCACAGCCGCCAAGGATCGCGCAGGCGGCGCCAAACCAAGCCTTGCCAGCAAAATACGCGCTAAGCACAAGGCTAACGGCAACCAGGAGAAACCGGAGGCGAGGGTTTGGTGCCGCGATCAGATTTTGCCATTCACAGGCCACCGCCAAGGTCGCGCCGAGCCAGATCAGATCGAAAACGAGTTCGCCCTGCCAGACCGAGACAAGCGCTGCTGCCATTAAGACAATCGCCGAGAGAACACGCGGGCCGAGATCGGCCAAGCGGCGGCCCCCGGAAAAATTGGGCGCCGGAGCGTCTGTTCCCGGCGCATCGGCGCTATCGTTCAGCATGGCAAGCAGCTCGTGAGGCGGGACGGCATAAATCACGTTTTCGCCGCACCAGCCAGCACCTTGCCATTCCGGAATTGCCCCGTCACCCCGCCGAACCGTCGCTCGCGCGCCGAGAATTCCGCCAAGGCCGCCGAAAACGCCTGCCGGTCGAAGTCCGGCCAGTGCATGGGCAGGAAAACGAATTCCGAATAAGCCGCTTGCCACATCAAAAAATTCGACAGCCGCTGTTCGCCAGACGTGCGGATGATGAGGTCGGGATCGGGGACTCCCGCCGTGTCAAGATAGCGGGCGAGCAGCGCCTCGTCAATTTCGGACGCTTTGATAAGGCCCGCCGCCACCCGTTCAGCCAAGGCCCGTGCCGCAGCAGCGATCTCCTGTCTGCTTCCATAGTTAAAGGCAACGATCAAAGTAAGCCGGGAATTGGCCTTTGTCAGGTCCTCCGCCTCGGCAAGCAAGGCGCGGATATCGGCGTTTAAATTGACGCGGGCGCCAATCACCTTGATCCTGACCCCAGACTCGTTCAAGTCCTTGAGATCATTATGGATGAAGCGTTTGAGCAAGCCCATGAGGTCGGCAACCTCCTCGACGGGCCGGTTCCAGTTCTCCATGGAAAAGCTGTAAACCGTCAGATAGTCGAGTCCAAAATCGATCGCCGCACGAACGGTTTCGCGAAGCGCTTCCAAACCGCGCCGGTGCCCCTCGATCCGCGGCAGACCGCGCCGCGCCGCCCAGCGTCCGTTGCCATCCATGATCACGCCCACATGCACGGGCGCGCCGGTCAGGCGCTGCCGCGCGGGACGCGCCAGCTCATCTGTAACCATCGATGACATCGTCATGTCCTGGGTCATTTGCTGGCCGCCGGCTGCCGACGGCATCGTCGCTTGGCGTCATTCATCCTGGGCAAGACGGCCCCTCTGCCACGCAGCGACGCAATAAAAAAGACCTTCCCGCCACTGCCACCTCGCCAGCCCCGAAGCCGTTGGCGGCCCGCAAACCAAAAACGCGGCCCCCTTGCAAGTTCGGCGAACGGCTTATAGCAGATCAGGGCAGCTCACACTTGCATGATTTCGGTTTCTTTCGCGCTCAGCGCGGAATCGATGTCGCCGACGAATTGATCCGTAAGTTTCTGGACCTCGCTCTCGTGGCGTTTCTCGTCATCCTCGCCGATAGACTTATCCTTGAGCAGTTTTTTGAGCATGTCGAGCCCATCGCGGCGGACATGGCGGACTGCGATGCGCGCCTCTTCGGCATATTTGTGCGCGACCTTCGCCATTTCCTTGCGCCTCTGCTCGTTAAGTTCCGGGATACGGATCCGCAAGACCTGACCTTCAACGGACGGAGAAAGTCCTAAATTGGCGTTGCGGATGGCCTTGTCGACGGCGCCGGCCAAAGCCTTGTCCCAGACGTGCACCGATAGCATTCGTGGCTCCGGCACGCTGATTGTCGCTAGCTGATTGAGCGACATCATTTGCCCATAGGCTTCTACATGCACGGGTTCGACGAGGCTTGCCGACGCACGGCCAGTACGCAGACCTCCCAATTCGTGCTTCAATGCCGCTACCGCGCCCTGCATGCGCCGGGTAAGGTCTGAAATATCGAATTCAGCGCTCATGTCGGAACCCTAAGGAATTCTTCGTCCGCCGCGTCCATCGGCAAATGCGTGGCGCCCTATGAAGGGGAAACCAGAGTAGCTTTGCCCCGTCCCTCAAGAGCGGCGAGGATCGCGCCGGGCTGCCCTATCGAGAAGACGATTATGGGAATTCCATTCTCGCGTGCAAGCGCGAACGCGGCGGTGTCCATGACCGCGAGATTGCGGGCGATGGCTTCCCCGTGAGTTAAGTGGTCGTAGCGAATAGCGGCCGGATCGCGCTTGGGGTCCGCCGAATAGACTCCATCGACCTGCGTCGCCTTCACGATAAGATCGCAGGAAAGCTCGGCGCCGCGCAAAGCCGCGCCGGTATCGGTTGTAAAGAAGGGATTGCCGGTGCCGCCGGCGAGAACCACGATCCGGCCCTTGCCAAGGTGATGCAATGCGGCCTGCCGCGAATACGCCTCGCAAAGCGCGGGCATTGGCAAAGCCGACAAGGTTCGTGCCGCCTGGCCTTGCTTCTCGATGGCATATTCCAGGGCGAGCGCGTTCATCACCGTTGCGAGCATGCCGATCGAATCGGCGCGGGCTCGCTCGATGCCTTTGTCCGCGCCTTCAATGCCACGAAAAAAATTACCGCCCCCCACGACCACCGCGACCTCGACGCCGCGCGCCGCCACTTCCTTCAGATCTGCCGCGATCCGCGCCAGTGTACCTTGGTCAAGACCATGGCTTTGCCCGCCCATCAAGGCTTCGCCGGAAAGCTTGACGACAATCCGCCGCCAAGCCGGAAATTTCGGCGGAAATTCGATTTCGTCCGGTCCGGTCATTGGCTCGCCGCTGATTTTGGGCCGCCCTGCCCGCTCGCTTGCGAAGGCGTTGGGCATTTTTCTCTGACGGATTTTCGTCAACCTCTTATTGCTAAATGATTTAACCGTCGCCTGAACCCGTCTAGGCCGGCCTTTTCGGTGTATCACGAAGGCGTCCCACCTTGCCGCCGGAGCCGGGCTAAGTCAAAGGTCTTGGCTCCATTGCGCGGTTATGCAAAATCCCTAGAACCGGCCATATGTGACAATATTACCCGAATCAGAGTGCTGGAGGATGGTAAAATGCAAGGTGCTGGCGAAGCGAATTTGCCTGGCAATGTGCCTGACCCGCTTTACCGGCAGCGCCGTTGCGCGGCGGTAATCGCGGGCCTTGGATGGATGGCCCTGAGCTTGCAGCTCTATGTCAACATTCGTTGGGCGCTCGTCAATGATAAGTCGATTCCAGCTACTCTTATCAATTACTTCAGCTATTTCACGACCGAGACCAATCTCCTTATCGCCGTCACGCTCACGATTGCTTGCGCACGTCCACAAACGGAGAACTTCTTGACTAGGCCAAGCATTGCTGGGGCACTTGTTATTTATATTATCGTTATCTGCGGGGTGTATGAAGTACTGCTACGGAAATTATGGCACCCACACGGAGTGCAGCTTGTCGCCGACTATGTGATGCATGATGTAATTCCATTCCTATACCCTTTATATTGGCTTGTGTTTCTTCCAAAGGGCCACTTGCGATGGACCGATCCAGCCTGGTGGGCCGTTTACCCGGTCCTATATTTCTTCTATAGCATGCTGCGCGGCGCGGTCTATGGCATTTATCTTTATCCTTTTATCGACGCTTCGCAGCTTGGTGTGGTCCGCGCCTGGGGCAACGCAGTCCTCTTGCTTGCCCTATTTATTGGCCTTGGTGCCGGTCTGACTGCCATCGACCGTGCTCTGGCCTCGGGTGACCGCGGGCGGCGCAGGCTTGGCAGGGCAGCCGAACTCTGACAAATTGGGCCGATGACGGGTTCATCGCGTGATGTCGCGACTGCCCGGCCTTCGACGTGCGGAACGTTTTCAACTCATCGAGAACCGTCATGACAAAGAAACTTCTGTTCCTTTTGGACACCGATCCGGTGCCGAGCGTTTTTGACACGGTTGTAGGGTATGACGGCGGCGCCGATCACGTCATCGGATATGGCAACGTGATGCCGGAAAGCGTCGCTGCGTTGGTCGATGGAGCAATCTACACGCGTGGCCCCAAGGAAAAGCAATACACTGCGATTTTCGTCGGCGGCAGTAGCATGAGCGCGGGCGAGGCGCTGTTCGAGGCGGTCAAGGCGCGCTATTTTGCGAATTTCCGTGTGTCCGTGATGCTGGACAGCAATGGCTCCAACACCACGGCGGCCGCCGGCGTCGCGCTGCTCGCCAAAGCTAAGCCGCTCAAAGGCAAGAAAGCTGTCTTGCTCGCCGGCACGGGACCGGTCGGCATGCGTGCCGCGGCGATGCTGCATATCGAAGGCGCCGAGGTCGCGATCGCCTCGCGCTCGAAACGGCGTGCGGATGCCGCGGCCAAGGCCATCAACGACCGTTTCGGCTTTGCGCCGGCGACCATCGAGGCCTGCGACCATGAAGCTCGCGCTGCGGCGATCAAGGGCGCGCAAATCGTGTTCGCGGCAGGTGCCATCGGCGTCCAGTTGCTCGATGAAAAAGACTGGCAGAATGACCCGGCGATCGAACTCATTGCCGACTGCAACGCGCAGCCGCCACTCGGCATCGGCGGCGTCGATGCAATCGACAAGGTGAAAGAGCGTCACGGTAAAATCGTGACCGGCGCACTCGGGCTCGGCGGTTTGAAATTGAAACTGCATCGCGCTTGCGTCGGTCAGCTGTTCGAAAGCTCCGATCTGGTGCTCGATGCCGAGAATATCTATGCGCAAGCCAAAGCGCTAGCGTGACTCTTGAGGACCGGCGGCAACCATGACCCAAAATACGTTACTCACGGCCTTCCTCGACGATCTTGCAAGCGAACGTCCGACGCCCGGCGGAGGTGGCGCGGCGGCGTTGTGTGGCGCCATCGGCGCGGCGCTCGTCTCAATGGTGGCCAATCTCACCATCAACAAAAAGAACTACGAAGCGGTATCTGAAGACCTCGGAGCCGTTAACGCCAAGGCGCGGCGGCTCCGCGCCGAACTCACGCGGGCAATCGAGGAAGACGTGGTGGCGTTCAATGCGGTGATGGGCGCCTATGGACTGCCGCGCGCGACCGACGAAGAGAAAGCCACGCGTACCGCAACGATTCAAGCCGCCTTGAAGGATGCGACGCTCGCGCCCTTGCGCGCTGTCAAAGCCTGTTTCGAGGTCATCCTTCTCTCCGCCACTGTCGCGAAAAAAGGCAACCTCAATGTCATCAGCGACGCCGGAGTCGCCGTGCTCGCGGCCCATGCGGGGTTGCGTAGTGCAGCATTAAACGTGTTCATCAACGCCAAGGCGATCAAGGATCGCGATTTCGCCGAAAAGCAGCTCGCCGAAGTCAATGCGCTGCTGGAGCAGGCGGCGGCGATGACGGAAGCCGTTTATCAGACAGTCAGAACCAAGATCGGCTCCTAAATTTGTAGTAGCGTGGCGTAGATGCCCGCCGATGCTGCCTTCGTCGAAGCAATCGAGCGCGCCAATGCGATCATGACCCTCCCGGCAGGCTCGGACCGATGACGATCGCAATGCTGATGACAGCAGGACGAAAGCCGTTTTTCTGACTGCCGCTCCGCGCTTATCCCGTGGAAGGCTGCGCGCAAATCCAGACGTTAACTTCGCTGAAACCATAATCGCGTCTTATCGCGCCGTTTGGATCGTGGAGGTGGCTTATGGGCTGGCGGGAGTGGGACACGCTGCGCACAACGCGGGCCTGCGAGTTGGACCTTGGCGCGGTTTTCGAAGCAGTTGCCGCCCGGAAACGATGGTTGATCGGGTTGCCGCTCGCTGCCCTGGTGCTGATTGGCGTCGTGCTTGGCCTGCAACCGCCGCGCTATAGCGCCGAGGTGCAAATTCGGATTGACTCCCGGCACGCGGGCTTGATTGGTCTTAGAGCTAACCTTGCGCTTTTGGACGCCAACGCCGCCAGCCAGGCGCAGCTCATCGCTTCGCGCGATCTCGGCCGCCGGGCGATCGAAGATCTTGGGCTCGAGGATAATCCGGAATTTGATCCGGTAACGCGTGGCCTCGGGCCCGGTGTCCGCGCCCTAATTTTTCTCGGCATCATGCGCGATCCGGCGCGAAAAAGCCCGCACGACCGGGTCCTCGAGGCCTATCAGGACCGGTTGCAAGTTAGAACCTCGGGTGGGGGAAATCTCGTCACGATCGCATTTCAGTCCGGCGACCCTGAGCTTGCCGCGAACGCCGCCAATATTATTGCCGACCTTTATCTCGAAATGCGGGCCGGCGCCAAGCTTGCCGCCGGTTTACCTCCCACCGCAAACGCACGCATCGTTTCGCGCGCCATCACGCCAAACCATCCGGTTTATCCAAGACAACCCTTGCTAGTCTTGTCGGGCACCGCGATGCTTGTGATGGCTTTCGGCGCGCTTGTGGCGATGGTGCAGCCGCGCGGACCTCTTCGCGCGACGGCGCCTCTCGAACATCCCCGCACGCTCGGGCAGGTTCGCGTTTTCGCCCGCTTCAAGGATGTGGCGGAGCCAACGGCCCGACTAAAATTAATATTAGACCCCCCACCGGCGTTGCAGGGGGAAACCGGCGCCCGCGACTCGGGTGACGAGCAAGCCATAACGAAAATCGTGACGCGGATCCTGTCGATGCCCGGGCGCGGCCAGCGAGGCATTCGCATCCTTGTGACGAGCCTCCAGGCTACTGGCGCGGCGGCTTGCATGATGCTCGATCTCGCCCGCAGTCTCGCGCGCAAAGGACGTTCGATCGTCATCGGCCTCGATGAATCCTATCCGTTGGATTTTCAGTTCTCCACCGCTGGTGCGCCGCATGGCGGTCCCTCAGCCGCCGAACCCGCACTCGGCGATCTTCTTGCAGGAACGGCCTCATTCGCCGAAGTCATTCGGCGCGATGCCGCCTCGCGGCTTCACTTTCTGCCAGTTGGCCGCCACGGCGAGTTGGATCTTCGCGAATTCGCAAGTGTGATAGATTCTTTGGCAGGAATTTATGATTTCATCGTGACAATTGCGCCGCCTCTCGACCGGAGTGGCATCGCTGGGACTATTGCCGGAGAAGCTGATGTCGTCCTGCTGGCGGCACAAGGAGAGCCGCGCGGCGGCGCAGTGGCCGAAGCCGAGGCGAAGTTGGTCGAAAGCGGCGCGCGCGAGGTCCTGCTCATTGGCCTACCAGTTGGACGGGCGCGAAGCCTCGGGCTGGATGCGGCTTGACAACGAAACGCATGGACGGCGTCACGTACCGGAATCGGGTTTTTCCATCCAACGGATAAGCGGCATGAGGGGCAATATCCAGGCCATGCCGAGGACCGCGTAGCACAAGAACTGCATCAAACTGGCGGCCTCCAGCACCGGGCGAGCTTGCGCCAGGGCCATGGCCACGAGCGCATAGGCCGGCACATACACAATTATCACGCTCGTGCCGGCGAGTGTACGTATGCGCCGGCGCATTTTGCCTCCATTTGCCGGTTGCGGCAGGCCGACCATGGACATCGGCAGGGCTAGAGTTTATAGCTTTGGTCTTTCCTGCGGCGAAGCGAGCGTGCCACGCTTATTTTGGGTGCAATCATTTGTACAGCGAATGAACATTCAGACAAAAACCGTTTCCATTCCAAGCCCCTGCACCGGTATCTGCACGATGGACGGCACCTTGGGCTGGTGCCTTGGATGTGGCCGCACGAGCGAGGAGGTCGCTGAATGGGCTTCGGCTGGCGACGAGCGCCGTAGCGCGATCTGGGCCCTCCTGCCGGAGCGCGTCGCCGCGCTAGGCATTTCCATTACCCGCCTGCCCTGGCCGCAGGACAAAATTGTAGAGTTCGTCGCAGAAACCCTGGACCAGAGGTCCGGCACGTGGGCTCTTGGATGCTACGGCGCAACCGCCGAATTCATGCGCGATGCGGCCGAGCCGTGCCGCGTTTCCGTAACCGGCGAGACGATTACCGCGATCTCGGAGCGTGGTGCGCTGCAATTGACAATTGGCGAACGGGTGAGAGCATTGCGGCTGCGCGCCGATCACACCCGCAGCGGCTATCGAGCCATTTTCCTCGTCGAATTCGAAGCCGAGGGTAACTTTGCCCCTTGCAACAACACTCACGCCGCTTGGCCGCGATGAGGGCGCCATCCAGCCCGAATGCCGGCACGATGCGTGGTTCGATCTGGGCCTGGGGCGAGTGGGCCTCCGATTCTGTGTCCGGGTGTCCGCAGCCGACCTGCTGGACACGCTGAACCAAGCGTCGGGCCTGCCGCTGCCTGAGGTCTTGCAATCCGCCGGAGCTTCGATCGCAAAGCACAGCCCGGCAAGGGTCGTTCAGTCGCCGTTAGGGCGCGCGGAAATTTACGCTCCCATTCCGCCGCCCGGCGGGCTAACGCCCGACGGCCCTCATACGCAATTGCGTCCCGGCCAATTGGCAAGCGGCCGCGCCACGCAGCCGGGCATCGATCTGCCGCCAGTTTACACCCTTGGTGCGACTTTCTATCCTGGCGAGGGAGCCTGCGGCGATCTTGAGCCGGGCAACTCTGCCTAAAAGCTGTCTTTCATATCAGCGCACAGTCTTTCCATTTTGCATTCGAGGAACCCTGCATGGGCGAATTACCGGCCAATCCAGCTGTTTGGCGCGCGGCAAAAGACGCAAGGCAACCAGCGCTCTACAGGGCCGTCGCGATTTGGCTTTGGAGCCTCGCCGCTCTCGTCTTTTTGATGGTGATCGTTGGCGGCGCGACAAGGCTCACCGAATCCGGCCTCTCTATTACCGAATGGAAGCCCTTGGCCGGAGTAATTCCGCCGCTGAGCCCTGCCCAATGGCAGGCGGAATTCGATAATTATAAGAAGATACCGCAATATGCGCAGCTCTTTCCGGATATGGATTTACGCGGATTTAAATTCATTTTTTTCTTTGAATGGGGCCACCGTCTTTTGGGCCGTCTGATCGGCGCCGCCATGGCCATGCCGCTGATCTTTTTCTGGGCAAAGGGGTTCCTACCTTCCGGGTTCAAGCTAAAACTTCTCGGCATTCTGGCGCTCGGCGCCTTGCAGGGTGGAGTTGGCTGGTGGATGGTCAAGTCGGGGCTAACGGAGCGCGTCGAAGTCGCCCAGGAACGTCTCGCGATTTATTTGCTGTTGGCCTCAATGACCTTTGCCGCGCTGGTTTGGCTCGCCGCATCTCTCAAGGACCGTGCTGCCGAAATCCAACAACGGAAATTGCCGGGGCTGCGGCGGTTTGCGAGTGGCGTGGTTTGGCTCGTCCTATTGCAAATCGGACTCGGCGGCTTGGTCGCTGGCTTGCGAGCCGGGCGCGCGTTCAATACATGGCCGCTGATCGACGGATATTTTTGGCCGCCTCTCGATAAATTGACTCTTCTCTCGCCACTCTGGCAGAACTTCCTCGACAATATTTTGCTGGTCCAGTTCCAGCATAGGATGGTTGCCTACGCGCTTTTAGCGCTTGCTCTGGCGCAGGCACTTTACGCCTCTTGGGTTGCCGCTGGGAACCGGGCAGTCCGGCGCGCATGGGCGGTTGCAGGGCTCGTCGCCATGCAGGCGTCAATTGGCATCGCAACGCTTGTTTTAGTGATTCCGCTCTGGGCCGGGCTTTTGCATCAAGCCTTTGCCATGATCGTTTTGGGGATGGCGGTGGCGCACGCGCAGGCGCTTTCGCAAGCGCGGTAGGGCATCACTCTACGCTTTTCCGATTGCCAGGCGCTCGTATTCGATTTTGGGGCAGCGGTTCATGACAACCTTGACCCTAACCGCCTGCGCCCGTGCCGCCGCCGCATCGTCGCGGACGCCGAGCTGCATCCAGATGACCTTCGGTTTTGGCTCGAGCGCGAGCACTTCGTCGACGACTTTCCCGGCCGCTGCCGTGTTGCGGAAAATGTCGACCATGTCTATCCGCTCGGGAACTTCCGCCAGCGTCTTAAAAAACGCCGTGCCGTGAACGCTACTGCCCGCGAGGTTTGGATTGATGCCGACCACATGGTAGCCGCGCGCGAGAAGAAAACCGAAAACGCGGTAAGACGGCCGTGTGTCCTTATCGGACGCCCCGACGACAGCGATGGTTCGCACGGTCGAAAGAATATCGCGCAAAAACTTGTCGGAGTAAGCCTCATTGGTCATAAGCCATGTCCTTGGCTCCGGTTCTACCCTGTGAAACGGAGTGCGCGGCTCACGTTCGCCTTGACCTGAAGGGAATAGCTGCATAAAAGGAGCGCCAACAAATACGCAGGCCCTGCCATTGCGGGGAAACTTGCGCATATTTGCCATGGAATCCCACATGTTCGGCAAAACTTATTCCGCCAAGGCGTCGGACATCGAAAAAAAATGGCTGTTGATCGACGCCACGGGGCTCGTCGCCGGACGGCTTGCCTCGGTGATCGCCTTGCGGCTGCGCGGCAAGCACAAGCCGGCGTTCACGCCGCATCTTGACGATGGCGATAACATCATTGTCATCAACGCCGAAAAAGTGGTGTTGACCGGCCGCAAGCGCGAGCAAAAGATCTATCATCACTTTACCGGCTATCCGGGCGGCATCAAGGAACGTTCAGCCAAATTCATTCTGGAGGGCCGCTTTCCCGAACGCATCATCGAAAAGGCAGTGGAACGGATGCTCCCGCGCGGTCCGCTCGGCCGCAAGCAGCTTGGCAATTTGCGCGTTTACAAGGGAGCGGAACACCCTCATGCCGCACAACAGCCGGTAACGCTCGATGTCGCGAGCCTCAACCGCAAGAACGCGAGGCTCGTCTGATCATGCCCGAAACTTTATCTTCGCTTCAAGATTTACAGGGCGCCGCGGCGCCTGCTGCGGAGGCGGCTCCGCGCTATGTGCAAAAGCTCGATGCGCAAGGACGCGCCTATGCCACCGGCAAACGCAAGGACGCGGTCGCGCGGGTCTGGATCAAACCCGGCCCCGGCAAAGCCCAGGTGAATGGGAAGCCGCTCGACTCCTATTTCGCGCGTCCCGTGCTCAGGATGATTCTGCAACAGCCGCTTGGCATCGCCAAGCGCACTGGCCAATATGATTTGACGGTCAGCGTGGCAGGCGGCGGCCTCTCCGGCCAGGCGGGTGCCGTACGCCACGGCCTTGCCAAGGCGCTCGTCAATTTCGAGCCGGATCTGCGCCCCGTGCTCAAAAAAGAAGGCTTCTTGACCCGCGACCCGCGTGTCGTCGAGCGCAAGAAATACGGCAAGAAGAAAGCCCGCCGGAGCTTCCAATTCTCGAAGCGCTAAGCTATAGCCAGGCGATTTGAAATCGACCGGGACGTCGAACGCAATTGAACGTCCGCACAGAGAGTTCATGCGGCAGAAGACAGACCGAGCTACCTCCTGAGTTCGTCGAACGAGGCGGATGCGGCGGCCATGCATTTCGGGGCTTGGCTGTCTTCTCGCTGGAATACGCTTGGCAAAATGGAGGTTGGCAAAGCCGCAACAACGGCTATCCGGCCAGACAATGACCTCGCCGTATGATTGGGTAGCCTCGTCCCGCGGGAGATCGTACCAAGCCCAGTTCCACCGCAAATCATGAGAACCCGCAATTTTTTTTGCCGCTGATTGTTATATCAGTGGATGACCGTCAGCGCCTTGGTACGATCCGACTTCGTTTAGCGCGCCGGCGAACTCCGAGGGGAGTGTCCGTTTCAATTCCCCGCAACGCGAGGATGCCATGTTCGGAAAGGCGTGGGAGCTGGGCAAGGAAAGCGTCAACTCGTTTATCGCTGACGACGCGCTGAGCCGTGGAGCGGCCATCGCCTTCTATGCCGTTACTTCCATCGGCCCGCTTCTGCTCATCGTTGTTGCCATTGCGGGCCTCGTCTTCGGCCAGGACGCCGCCCGCGGGGCAATCGCCACTCAGCTCAGCGGGCTCATGGGACAGCAGAGCGCGGAGCTGCTGCAAAGTGTCATCAGGAGCGCCTCCGGAAAGTCTTCTAGTATCTTTGCCAGCGCCTTGGGAGTCATCACGCTTCTGGTAACGGCTTCGGGCGTGTTAGGCGAAATGCGGTCGGCCTTGAATGCCATCTGGAAGGTGGACCTAAAAGGCAGCGCTGTCTCCCGCGTGCTTCGCTCTCGCGCCGCCAGCTTTGCTCTCGTGGTGGCGCTTGGGTTCCTGCTTCTGGTGTCGCTGGTGATTACCGCGGGTCTATCCGCATTGAGCGAGTACGTGAACGCCGAACTGCCGTTTGGTCACGTCATTCTGCAAGCCGTGCATTTCCTGGTCTCATTCGCCCTGGTTTCGGTCTTGTTTGCGACAATCTACAAGGTGCTGCCCGAAAAGGATCTGGAGTGGCGGGACGTATTAGCCGGCGCCGTCATTTCCGCCTTCCTGTTCAGTATCGGCAAGTTCCTGATCGGACTCTACATTGGCAGCGCCGCGGTTGCCTCCAGCTACGGAGCCGCGGGCGCGCTGATTGTGGCGCTGCTATGGATCTACTATTCGGCGCAGATTTTCCTGCTCGGAGCCGAGTTCACTAAAGTCTATGCCCACCATCGCGGCCGCAAGCCGCGGATTGAACGAGGCAGGGCGGCAAGCTGCTGACTGCGGCACCGTTACTCGGCGTCGAGATGACAAGCAACCGAACTCGAAATGATATTGATCTAGCATCTATTAGCTTGCCCAAGGCGTGACATGAGCGTGAGAATTTTCATCGATGGCGAAGCCGGAACAACCGGGCTTGGCATTCGCGCGCGCCTCGATTCTCTCCCCGGAATTGAACTCCTTAGCGCGCCTCCCAAGCAGCGCAAGGACCCCGGCGCCAAGAAGGCGCTGATGAAACGAGCCGATATCGTTGTTTTATGCCTTCCAGATAATGCCGCGCAGGAATCCGTCGCGATCGCATTGGCGTTGGGCGCGGAAAGCCCGCGCATACTCGACGCCTCGACCGCGCATCGAGTGGCGAAGGGCTGGACCTACGGCTTTCCCGAACTTGCGCCTGGCCAGGCCGAAGCGATCACGCGCGCGCGGCTTGTTGCCAATCCGGGCTGCTACGCGACAGGCGCGATCGCGCTGTTGCGCCCGCTCGTGGACGCGGGCCTCTTGCTTGCCGATTTTCCGATTTCGATAAATGCGATCTCCGGTTATTCGGGGGGCGGCAAGACGATGATCGCTGATTACGAGCGCGGCGCCGCGCCGGCGTTCGAGGCCTATGCGCTTGGCCTCGAACATAAGCACGTGCCGGAAATCGCGCGTTACGCCCGCCTCGCGCGCCGCCCTATTTTTGCGCCTTCGGTCGGCAATTTCGCGCAGGGCATGCTGGTTTGCGTGCCACTTTTTCTGGATGATCTGCCGCTAAAGCCGAAGAGCGTCGACCTCGAGGCCGCGCTCAAAGCGCATTACGCGAAAAGCACTTTCGTAAAAGTCATGCCCACTGATGCTTCTGGCAAGATCGAGCCAAGCTCTCTCACTGGCACGAACGATCTCGAACTGCGGGTTTTTGCCAACGATACCAGGGGCCACGCAATTTTGGTCGCCAAGCTCGACAATCTCGGCAAGGGAGCATCCGGCGCTGCGCTGCAAAATCTTCGCCTCATGCTGGGACATGATCCGCAAGACGCCTACACGGCGATGGGTGCCGCAATTGCTGGATGCGGATCGTAGGCCTCGATTGCGATGTCCTCGAAGCGGAAATCGAAAATCGATTTGACTTGCGCGCTGAGCTGCAACCGGGGTGACGCGCGGGGTACGCGGGCAAGCTGGAGACGCGCCTGTTCGATATGATTTTCATAAAGATGCGCATCGCCTAATGTGTGCACAAAATCGCCTACATCGAGGCCCGCGACATGTGCGACCATCGCGGTTAGAAGCGCGTAGCTTGCAATGTTGAAAGGCACTCCCAAAAACACATCCGCCGAACGCTGGTAGAGCTGGCATGAGAGTCTTTTCCTGCCATCCGCCCCCTCCGCAACATAAAACTGAAACAGGCAATGGCAGGGCGCAAGCGCCATGGCCGGCAGATCGGCGGGGTTCCAGGCCGAAACGATCAAGCGGCGAGAAAAAGGATTGCGCTTGATTTCCTCCACGACCGAAGAAATCTGGTCGATGATCCGCCCGTCCGGGGCCTGCCACGCGCGCCATTGCTTGCCATAGATGGGTCCGAGATTGCCGTTTTCGTCCGCCCATTCGTCCCAAATGCCGACGCCATGCTCCTTCAGATAAGCGACATTGGTGTCGCCGCGCAAAAACCACAAAAGCTCGTGGACGATGGATTTCCAATGCAGCTTCTTGGTGGTGACGAGCGGGAAGCCTTGGCGCAAGTCAAACCGCATCTGATGCCCGAAAATCGAGCGGGTCCCAATCCCGGTACGATCAGCCTTAATCTCGCCGTCGCGCAGGATTTTGGCGAGAAGATCGAGATAGGTTTGCATGCGCGAGCTTTAAACATCTTTTCGCGCATTGGAAATGTACCGACTGGAGCCTGCCAGCAGCGCGCGGAATGGTTTTCTCCTTTGAAAATTGCGCAATAACGCTTATATTCGAGTTGCCGCCTTGCGCGGCTATGGCGATAAACGGTGTCGAAATAAGCTCTTCGGACCCGGGGGCGGTACCCGGCGCCTCCACCAAAACCCGTTGCGGCGGGTTCCGGCGGGGGCGAAATAGGTTCGACGGGGAGTGTAAAGGACGGTCTTTTGCCCGGCATGGTTCCGCCGTCATCGGGCCAAACTTGTAGTTGCGAATGACAACTATGCTCCGGTGGCTGTTGCCGCGTAACGCGGTAATAGTACCGAAATCAAGTCCTTGGAGGTAGCACTTCAAGGCGGGGTTCGGAGGCACCTGGCAACAGAAGCCTCCACTTTCGCAGGTGGAGTGCCGCGTTAAAAATTTTCGCGTTGGGAATTTCGTCCAAAATCGCATTGTGCGAGCGGGTGGAATGGCCGTTGACCTGATCCGGTACGATCTCCTGGTCCAGGACGCCTTGCGCGGGGCCGTTCGGAAAGTTCTTTCCGATGTGGCGCGTGATGGCATTCCGGGAGACCATCACTTTTACGTCTCTTTCCGTACCCATGCGCGCGGCGTGCGGCTTTCTGCCCGGATGCGGAAGCTCTATCCGGACGAACTGACAGTAGTGCTGCAGCATCAATTCTGGGATTTGAGCGTGACTGCAGAGGCTTTCGAGGTCGGTCTCTCGTTTCAAAATATCCCGGAAATGATTCTCGTCCCGTTCGATGCGGTGACCCGTTTTGCCGATCCGTCGGTGGGATTCGAGTTGCAATTCGCGGTTGAGGACGCGGCGGCAGACGCCGAAGAACCCGAATTATTGCCGCCGCATACGGCGCCCCGGCGCGATTTGCAGCCTTTGGCCGAGGCCCCGCCTTTGCCGGAAACCAAGCCGACAAAGCAAACCAAGAAAACAAGCGACGCGCTGAACGCCGAGGCCGCGGAGGCGTCGGCACATCAAGACAAAGACAAAGTCGTCTCGATCGACACCTTTCGCAAGAAAAGCTGATGGGAGAAGTCGTCAATCTGCGCCGTGCCCGCAAGCAGCGCACGCGCATCGCGGCAACAAAGGACGCCGCCGCCAAGCGCGCAGAAATTCGGGCGCACACATGCGGAACGCGAGGTCACGGTGCGCGCGCGGGGGTTAGACGAAAAGCGCCTCGATGCACACCGGCTGGAGGCGAACCGCGATCGCGCCGAATAACACCAAGCAAGGCTTAACAGAATATATCGTCAAACATTCGTTGGGAGCGGCGTCCATCGAACGGGCGTTTTTCTGAATCCGATTTCACAGGCTAAATATCCTGCCCTTCGACTTCGAGCGTGAGCTTTTCAACGAGTTTTTGAATTTCCGGTGCAAGCGGATAAATTGCGAGTGCCTTGTTGAAAATCTCCAAGGCGCTCTTGTCGAGACCTTCCCCTTGCAAGATCATCCCCATGCCTACGAGCGCACCAAAATGGCGGGGTTCCAGTTTGATAGCCCGGTTGATGTCCGTCATCGCGCCATCCGCGTCGCCAGCGAGAAACCTTGTCGTTGCGCGCTGATTCCAGGCCTCGGCCCAGCCCGGCTCCAACGCGACAAGCTTATTGAAAAGCGAAAGCGCCAGCGGATATTGCCCCGCCTGAGTGGAAACCATTGCCCGTTGCATCAGCAGATTTGCGGTGTCCGAATCCGATTGGAGCCAGACGCTCGCGATGGAAGCGGCGATCCGCTGCGCGTCCCTGGCGTCGCCGGCGTTGCGAAGATGGTCAAACAGCTCATCGAGCGTTTGCTTGCGCGCGGCCTCTGGCGCCGGCTTCGGCGCCAAGGCTTGCTTGAGCTGCCCAGCCTCGGCAACCCCGGATTGTGGTGCCGCCCCCTGTGCCTGCGCCGGCATGCCCGGAGGCCCCGCCTGGCTATCCGGAACGCCGTAGCCGCCGGCGCGAGCTAGGGCCAGGGCAAAGTCGCCAAATACCATTGTGGTTGCCAAGCTTGCCACAAAGAGGAGATATGCGCGCATAAGCTTCAACCTGGAAAAGCCGGGCTGCGCGGGGCCGCTTTCTGCGTCAGCCCTGCCGCGCCTTATAACGCTTTTGCGTCCTGTTGATAATGTAGACTCTGCCCTTGCGCCGCACCAGCTGGTTGGCACGGTGGCGAGCACGTAGGGATTTCAACGAGTTGCGGACTTTCATCAGAAGGTTCCCAAAAAAACAACCGGCGCTCGGTGCCGGTTGGAAACGAAGCTCCGACCTATGCCTTATTCGCCGGCGCCGATCAACCGTAAAAACAAATATCCGGAACGCTCGCCCCGACGCTGCGCAGTCTTTCGTCTTTCCCTAATTGCCATCGCGAAATCGCCTTCCCCTGGCAAGGATCATGCTTTAGGGAGACGGACACGCGGAGCCGTGCTCTTTCCCCTAGTTGCCTTGGGCCGGGCGGCCCGAACCCAATTACGACAACGGCAGCGGTCTTGACGTCGATGATACGAGCGATTGTTGCGGCCGCGATAGCGATCTCCATTTTGGCCGGTTCGGCTGCTCCGGTGCGCGCGGATTTTCGTCTTTGCAACAATTCCGCCAGCCGGGTAAGCGTTTCGCTTGCCTATACCGATGGAGAGACATGGGTCAGCGAGGGCTGGTGGAATTTGAAACCAAGCGGTTGCGAGACGTTGGTGCGGGGGGCCCTCGCGGCCGAGTACTATTATGTCTATGCGATGGACGAGCATGGCGGCGAGTGGAAAGGCAAGGCTTTCATGTGTACCCGCGACCGTGAATTCCGGATCATTGGGCGGGAAGATTGCTTCGTACGCGGTTTCGACAGAACCGGCTTTTTCGAGGTCGATACGGGCAAGGAAGCCAAGAACTGGACCGTGCAATTGACCAATTCGACGCAAGGCTCGCCAAATCCCTAATCATCTCCTTAGACGAGGCTGACATGCGGCGGCTGCGCTGGTGCAAGATCGTTGCGACGCTTGGACCGGCGTCCGCAAATCCAGCAATGATAGCGGCGTTGTTTCATGCAGGCGCCGATCTCTTTCGCGTCAACATGAGCCACACCACGCATGATCAGATGCGCGGGCAGGTCGCAATGATCAGGGCGCTCCAGGAGGAATGCGGCCGCCCGATTGGCATTCTTCTCGATCTTCAAGGCCCGAAACCGCGCATTGGCAAATTCAAGGACCGGGCGGTCCAGCTCGTCAAGGGTACCAAATTCGTATTCGACTCGAATCCCGCGCCTGGGGATCAATACCGCGTGGGGTTCCCGCATCCCGAAATTATGCGTTCCTTGAAGCCAGGCCACGCTATCCTCATCAATGATGGCAGAGTGCGGCTGCATGTCGCCGAGGCCAGCGCCACCCACGCTATTGCCATCGTCGATGTCGCGGGAGAGATATCGGACCACAAGGGCGTCAGTCTTCCGGACACCGAAATCCCAATTTCGTCGATCACCGGAAAGGACCGCGCTGACCTCAAGGCCGGGCTTGACGCCGGCGTGGATTGGGTCGCTGCTTCGTTCGTGCGGCGCCCGGAAGATATCGCCGAGGTCAAGAAGCTGACCTTGGGCCGCGCGCTGGTGATGGCGAAGTTGGAAAAACCGCAGGCCATCGCGCGCCTCGACGAGATTGTGGAGGTGTCCGACGCCTTGATGGTCGCGCGCGGCGACCTCGGCGTCGAAATGCCGCTCGAGAAAGTTCCGGGGTTGCAAAAGCGGATTAATCGCAGGGCGCGCCTGTCCGGCAAGCCTGTCGTTGTCGCGACGCAGATGCTCGAATCGATGATTGGCGCGCCCGTGCCGACACGCGCGGAGGTTTCGGATGTCGCGACCGCAGTCTTCGAGGGCGCCGACGCCATTATGCTTTCCGCCGAAAGTGCGGCTGGTTCATATCCCTTGGAAGCCGTCGCGACCATGAACAACAAAATCGCGGAGGAAGTCGAGCGCGACGCTTATTATCGTACCATCATCAATGCGCAGCGCGCTCCTCCCGAAGCGGCGAATGCCGATGCGATCGCGATCGCGGTCGCCGCGCGGAATTTTGCCGAAACGCTCGATCTGAAGGCAATTGCCGCCTGGACGTCTTCCGGCGCGAGCGCATTTCGTATCGCTCGGGAGCGGCCTGAAGCGCCGGTTCTGGCGCTTACGCCAAACCGAGAGACGGCCTGCCGTCTCACTCTCGTTTGGGGCGTCCATGCCGTCGTCACCAAGGACACGCATGACGTCGACGACATGACGAAGCGCGCCTGCGAATTGGCCGGACGCGAAGGATTTGCAAAGGCGCAAGATCGCATCATTATCGTTGCAGGCGTTCCATTTGGCACGCCTGGCGCGACCAACATGATCCGGATTGCGGTGCTCGACGCCGGTTCAAAGTAGGAGACCCCGCAAGGCCGCTGACAAAGGGCCTCCAGACAGTTTTGGTGGCGCCTTCGATGCGCTGAGGCGTACACCGGCGTATCCGGATCAAATCTCTTTCCCTGTCCTTCAACCTTGGCGCCGTACCACAAGTGTGATCCCCTTGCGGGGCAATATTTGGCAAGGCGATTGACGGAGCGCGACGCGTGGAGATCGATCTGCGCGAGCTTTTGACCGGCTTTTAAGTGCCTCCCACGCATTCACGGCGGGCAATGGCGCTCTTTCCCGTCTCCGGCGGTTCCGCGCCGCAGCCATGTCACCGAGCCGAACGCGCCGATCCACGAACCTGCAGCCGCGAATAGGACATAGATAGCGTTCTCCGTATAGCTGATGACCGCGAAAGCGGACAAGAGATACCAGATGGCGCTCCAGTTTGCGGCCCAGACCCGGCGTCTGCCGGTTACGGCAGCATTGAAGAAGACATAGGCTGCATCGGTGACTGCGGTCGAGGTGAGCACACCAATCGCAATAAACGGGCTAATCGAATGGATCACGGTTGAAAGTCCTTGTCGCTGCAAGTTTGGTTACGTCGACGTACCGCCAGGAAACATTCTTTTTATTTGAACCCTGCCATTCCTTTGCGGGCGAGCGCATCAGCACGCGCGTTCATGGTGTCCTCACCGTGGCCCTTCACCCAGCGCCAGTCGACCGTGTGCGGCGCGGCGGCGGCCTCGAGCCTTTGCCATAGCTCAGCATTCTTGACCGGTGTTTTAGCGGCGGTGCGCCAGCCATTGCGTTTCCACACAGCGATCCAAGTCGTGATGCCGCCCTTGAGATAATTCGAATCCGTATGGAGATGAACCGTGCACGGCCGCTTCAGCGCCTCCAGGGCCGCGATCGCGGCGGTCAGTTCCATGCGATTGTTGGTGGTCGCGGTCTCGCCGCCAAAAAGCTCTTTTTCAAGTCCGTTGAAGCGCAGAATAACGCCCCAGCCCCCGGGACCCGGATTGCCTGAACAAGCGCCATCGGTCCATATCGAAACCTCGCCGTTCATCGCAGCAAACCGAGTTCGCGGGTGCTGCCGGTTTGCTGGTGAAAATACAACTTGCCGGCATATTCGAGCGGGTCCTTGGGATGCACCAAGGCAGCTGCAGGGACATTCAACCAATCAACGAGGCGGGTCAGGGTGAAGCGCAATGCGGCCCCCCGCGCCAGGACGACGAACGCCTCGACTTCCGCTTCGGTTAACCGGCGAACGCTCTCATAGGAGTTGAAGAAGGCCAAACCCTTGGTAATGTTGAACGATCCGTCCGGCTCGAAACACCAGGCATTGAGACAAATCGCGGCATCGTAAGCAAGTTGATCTGTGCAGGCGAAGTAGAAATCGATGAGCCCGGAAATTTTATCGCCAACGAACAAGACATTGTCGGGAAAAAGATCGGCATGGATGATGCCGCGCGGCAAATGGCGCGGCCAGTGTTCACCGAGATAGGCCAGCTCCTTGGCCAATTCCGCGGCAAGGCCCGGCCGCGATTCATCGGCGCGTGCGCGCGCCTCGCCGAACAGAGCCGGCCATGCTTCGAGGCCCATAGCACTGGGGCGATATGAGGCAAAGCCGGCACCCGCCAGGTGCAATTTGCCGAGCGCCTCGCCCACCGCAGCGCAGCAGCGGACAGTCGGGGTTCTGCGCGACATGCCTTCGAGAAAAGTCACGATCGCCGCCGGGCGGCCCGCGATCCTGCCGAGCGTACCGCCCTCTTTGTTTCTCACCGGCTGCGGGCAATTTAGGCCATGACCAGCCAAATGCTCCATGAGGCCAAGGAAAAACGGCAGGTCGTTTGGATCGACCCGCTTTTCATAGAGGGTGAGAATGAAATAGCCAGATTCGGTGTGCAAAAAATAATTGGAATTCTCAACCCCTTCGGCAATTCCTTTCAGGGCCAGCACATGACCAAGGTCATATTCGCCAAGAAAGTCGGCAAGATCCGCCTCGTTGACTTCGGTATAGACAGCCATGCCGCATCCGCGCGGTTAAAACGCGCGCGGCCGCCCGCGGCGCGCTTTGCTGTTAGCCACCCCAAGGCTGGAGGTCAAACCTAATGCTGTGTCTAGCGCAGAGATTTGCATCTGGCCCTGCCGCGCCAGCCTCGATGGCGTCCTTTCGATGGGCGCGGCTGCAATCCACCTTGCGCGTCCTGAGGCCCGCCCGCATTGTTGCACCAATGTCACAGCGGCAAAATAAATGCCCCGCGAGACAGTATTGGAGTTTGGACGAAACCGGGAGGCATGCTAGGCTTTTCCAATGGCTACCAGGAAACAAACAATTACGCTGGGAATTGCGGCAGGAGCGGCGGTACTTGCCGCACTCACGTCCGTTTGGATCGCCTTGCCGCTTCTAGTGTTAGCGGCACTGCTATTTGCGTGGGGTTTGGACCCCAAGCGCACCGAGGAATTTATTGGACGGTTGCCGTACGGAAATTACATCCTCAAGGCATTGGCTCAATTGGATTTGATGATCTCCCGCTGGAGTTGAGAGAACCCTAGCGGCGGCCTTTCTCAAAATACCCAAATCCATCGTCATGATCACTCCGACCGCGCCAGCAGGCGGATCCCGGTCTTTCTCTAAGCCTCGTCACTTGTGTCCGTCCGGGCCGCGGCAACTCACCCGTGGATGTCGCGCAGGCGCTGCGGCAAACAAACTTGCCCTCTTAAAATTCTCCCCCGGTCTGCCCGCCTGCAAGCGGATCGACGACACCGCCGATCAGATTGGCCTCGAATAGGCTTTCGGAGGTGAATTCCCGGCGCAGCGGACGCAGGCACTGGCGCGTCGTCGCAATCTCGTCCTCAAGCCGCAGAAGCGCTGCTCGCGCCTCGGCCACGCTCACCGCCCGAAAGCCGCACGTCTCACCCGGACGCATTTGCGCAAGCCTGCCGATGTCCGCACGGGCGACATGACCAAGCTTCGGATAACCGCCGGTCGGCTGGCGATCGGCCATCAAAACAAGCGGCTGCTTGTCGCCGGCGATTTGGATCGCACCGAGCGCGACGCCATCCGATACGATGTCGTAGCCCCGCGTGTGGGCGATCTCCGGCCCTTTGAACCGGTAGGCCATGCGGTCGGCCGCAGGCGTTAGCGTGAACTGCCCTTGGAAGAATGCGCTCAGAGTTTCCTGTGCAAAATAATCGTCTTGTGGGCCAAGCGCGACGCGGAAGAGGCCAGAATCGCGGGCAAGCCATGGCGCGTCGATCATTGCCTCGAAGCTTGCGCCGTCCGGCCTCTTTGTCGAAGCGGCGGGCAAGATATCGCCGGCCCGCAACATCCGCCCCTCTACCCCGCCCATTGCGGAGCGCGTATGGGTCGCCCGGCTGCCCATAACAACGGGCGTCTCGAAGCCGCCTTCGACGGCGAGATAAGTGAAAGCGCCGGATTCGCCAGCCCGCGCCGCTAGGGTTGTGCCGGGCTCCAAGACGAGTCGCGCTGCCTGCGGCAACACCGCCCCATCGCGCCGCCAGAGAAACGCCCCGCCCGCATAGGCGAGCGCGAGTGACGCGCCTTCGCAGATGACTTTTAGGCCAGCAACCGAGATTTCGATTGCCGCCGCGCGTTCATTGCCAAGCGCGGAATTGGCGGTTTGGAAAGCGGTCCAGTCCATCGGTCCCGCCGGGGTCACGCCATAGCGCTGATAGTAGTGGCGCCCGCTGTCCTGAATGGTCGCGCCCGGACCGGCGTGCAGCACGCGAAGGCCACCCCGCATGTCAGGGCTCGTCCAAATATTCGTGGCGTGCGCAGTACTCTCCGGCATCTGCTGCGGCGCTCATCGCATCGAAGGCGACGGAATCGATCCGTTCGAAGCAAAGCTCGTCGCCTATGCCGGCGAGGAAAACCGGCTCGCACAGGGGATCGAACATCTTGACCGGCGTGCGGCCGATCGCATACCAGCCGGTCGGCATGGCGCAGCCGGCGACAAGCGCCTGGCCGCCCGCGATCAGCAGCGATCCGGGCGGCACTGGGGCGCGCGGCGCGGCGCGGCGCGGGATTTTGAGTTCTTCTGCCAGCCCTCCTAGAAACGTCCAACCTGGCGCAAAACCATACATATAGACGCGGTAGCGCGCGCCAAGATGCAGGGCCGCGATGCGCGCGGGAGACAAACCCACGTGTGCCGCGAGCTCGGCGATGTCCTCGCCGTGTGGCGCGTCGTAACAGGCGGGGATGCGCCAGAGTTGCCGCCGCATCCGAGGCGGGGCAAATGCGTAATCGAGCCCGGCGAGCGCATCGATGAGCGCCTCCGTCGTCAACCGGCGCGGATCAAAATGGATCATCAAGGAACGATAGGTTGGAACGGTTTCGATCACGCCTTCCCAATTCGCTTGTTGGAGGGCCGCGTCGAGCGCCAGGACGCGATCGTGGATTTTAGGATCAACGGTGTTACCGAATTCGACAACAAGTGCCAATTCTCCAGCCGGCAGATAGCGTGGCTCGTGCAACATGTTGGAGCCTCTTCAAACGGCTGCGAAAGGCGCGAGCGCGATCCTGGCTTGCTCAAGGCGGGCGCGCACCGCCTTTGCCATGGCGACCGCATTCGGGCTATCGCCGTGAACGCAAATGCTATCGATTCTCGCAGCCAAGCGCTTGCCGGAGATTGTGATGATCGCGCCTTCCAAAACCATCGCGAGGGCGCGCGCGCTGGCATCCGCGGCGTCGTGCAGCACGGCGCCCGGGGAGGTCCTTTCGACAAGAAGACCCGCGTCCGTATAGGCGCGGTCGGCGTAGATTTCGCGGGCAACGGCAAGTCCTTGTGCAAGGCCCGCCGTCTCCAATTTCGTTCCGGCGGGAGCAAGGAAAGCGAGGCGAGGCTCGACCGCCTTCACCGCGCGCGCAATGGCCTGCGCGATCGTTTCCTCCTCCATCGCGATATTGCTCAAGGCACCATGAACCTTCACATAGGCGAGCCTGGCCCCCGCGTAGGTGGCAAGCGCGTTCGCCGCACCGATCTGATAGGCAATGAGGCGTTCGATTTCTGCAGCCGTGAACGGCATTTTGCGGCGGCCGAATCCCCAGAGATCGGGAAATCCAGGATGCGCGCCAATCGCTATTCCCCTGGCCGCCGCGGCACCGAAAATCTGCGCCATGATCTCGGGATCGCCGGCATGAAAGCCGCAGGCGACATTGACGCTTGTGACAATATCGAGCATGGCGGCGTCGTCGCCAATCCGGAAGGCGCCGAACCCTTCGCCGCAATCGCAATTCAAATCGATGCTGCGCATGATTTCGTACCTTTATGGCGGCGGCGGTTTCATGGTTGCCCCCGGTACCTCGCCCGCTTGCTTCGGCGCGCCGGTCACAAAATTCTCGCGCTCAAAACCCTGCGCATAAAGCAGGGCAGTCAGATCGCCGTGATCAATCCGCGCATGGGCGGCGGCGGCGACTGCAGGTTTGGCGTGAAAGGCAACACCGAGGCCCGCGGCTTCGAGCATCGCGAGATCGTTGGCGCCGTCGCCAACCGCGAGAGTCTCCTCAACGGAGAGGCCGCGGATTTCGCGCAACCGCGTCAGTGCCGCGAGCTTGGCGTCCTTGCCGAGAATGGGCTCGGCGACCAGCCCGCAAAGCCTGCCATCCTCGCCGAAAAGAAGCTCGTTTGCCAGATGTTCGTGAAAGCCTGTCCGTTCCGCGATGATGGATGTAAAGATCGAGAACCCGCCCGAAACGAGCACGGTATGCGCTCCATTGGCCCGCATGGTTTGAACCAGCACACGCCCGCCCGGAGTCAAGGTAATTCGATTGGCGATCACGCCCAATACGGCGGCGCGGCCAAGGCCCTTGAGAAGAGCCACACGCTCCCGTAAGGCCGGTTCAAACGCGATTTCGCCGCGCATAGCGCGTTCGGTGATCGCGGCGACTTGCGCTCGCTTACCGATTTCGGCGGCGAGTTCGTCGATACACTCTTGGCCGATCATGGTCGAATCCATGTCGGCCAGCAAGAGCCTTTTGCGTCGCCCCTGCGCCCTTTGCACGATAACATCGACGGCGGCGCTGTCGAGAGCGGAACGCACGCTATCCGCGACGGCTCTCGCGCCGGCGGCGGGTCCGGGGTCAAAAGCAATATCGGCGGCAATCCACGGATCGAGCCATCGCGGTGGCCCCGGCCGTCTCAAGGCTTCGGCTGCCCGCCGGAGCATATCTTCGGTCAAAACCGGAAACGCCGGATCGCAAATAAGCGTTGCAACATGCGTCATGCGGCGTCGCTGGCTCCCTCGCTCGTCCGAGACTTGCCTCGCGGCTGACAAGTGCGCGGGCAGGCATCGCTGCTTGCCGTCCGCGCCGCGAAGAAAATTGCGTAAATACCTATAGGATTAATCAATTCTCGCGGGGCATTCGCATTTGGCACAAGAAAAAGCGGCGCAGGTTTCGCCCTGTTCGCAGGCGGTTATCAATTCCGCCCGCCGCCATAGGTGGCGAAGAGATGGTCCCACAACCAGCGTGCGGAGTTTTGCACGCCGCCGCCAGTGCCGAAGAGCCGCGACAGATAGCTCCCGTCCCGATCCTGCGCTGTCGCGGATGGCGGGGTGCTGCTCGTAACCCAAGGTGCGGTTTCGCTCGCGCGCGTGCTGTAGATTATCTTCTCATTGTCCCAATTGATGCACACGTTGATGTTTTTGTTCATGTAACCGATGCAGATAAGCCTGATCTTGTTGTCGAGGCTGCGCGTGACAGTCAAGTTCATTCCATCCGGCTTAGAGAAGACATAGGAACCGGTACTGCCGGAAATCGTCTCAACCCCGCCGTGCTTGACCGCTTCGGCAATCAGCGCATTCCACTTCGCGTCTTTGAGGCTACCAGCGTAAGCAGCTGTGGCGGCGTGCAGCAGGCATACGGCTACAACAATCCGTTTCATAGCTGTAGTTCCTCGTGCTTGCGCCGGGCGCTCCCCAAAGTGTGTGGCGATCAATTGCCGAAGAATCACGCGCGCCTTCCATAAAACGATCACCGGCGCGCCATGAAAAAAGCGGTCAACATTTCGGCGGCTTCGCTGGCCCGGATGCCGCCGTAGATTTCCGGCGCATGGTGGCAGGTTTGTTGCGCGAAAAAACGCGGGCCGTGCTCGACCGCGCCGCCCTTTGGGTCCGGCGCGGCAAAATAGAGGCGCCGCAGCCGGGCGAAGGAAATAGCCGCCGCGCACATGGCGCATGGCTCCAGCGTTACGTAAAGGTCGCAGCCGAAGAGCCGTTCGGACGCTTCGGAGTGGCATGCCCGGCGAATCGCCAGAAATCTCCGCATGCGCGGTTGGATCCTTGTCGGCCAAGGTCTGATTGCCCGCCCGCGAAATTATCGCGCCGTCGCGGACGATCACGGCGCCGGCCGGCACCTCGCCGCGTTTCAAAGCGGCGCGCGCTTCAATAAACGCGCAAGACATCGGATCGTTTTCCTCGGGCCGTACGGCAGCACGATTGTTCATGTCGGCGCCCTGCCATCACCGGCCCGGAGGTGTATCAACCGTGGCATCAATCGTGCAAATCAGTCCGCCAGGCTTGAACTCGATGTTTGTGCTCCCCGCCAATTCGCGCCCCAAGCTTTCGATGAGACGTGAACCGAAGCCGCGGTGCCTGGGTGCGGTAACGGGCGGGCCTCCATCCTCGCTCCAGCGAAAGCGCAGGCGTCCTTGCTCAGGCGCGTTCCATTCGATATTGACTTTGCCCGCTTCGGTTTTGAAAGCACCATGTTTGAGCGCATTCGTGCAAAGCTCATGGAGCGCCATCGACCACGAGGCAGCCCGGTCGGCCGAAATGAGCACGTCGGGTCCCTCGATTGCAAGCCGGTCATCCGGCCACATCGCGCGTAGAGGAGCGAGCGATTGGCGGACGATCTCTCGCAGGTCCGTGGCCTCCCAATTACTCCTCGTGAGCAAATCGTGTGCGCGCGCTAGCGCTACAAGCCGGTCATGGAACGTCTCGACATGTTCCCGCGGCAACTCCCGCAATGATAGGTTTGCGATAGCCGAGACAGTGGAGAGGGTATTCTTCACCCGGTGATTGAGTTCATTGAGAAGGAGCTGAAGGCGCTCTTCAACGCGCTTTTGCTCGGAGATGTCCGTGTTCGTGCCAAACCATCGAAGGACTCTGTCTTGATCGTCCTTGAGCGGTTGAACACGCGACAGGAACGGATGGTAGCTTCCATCGGCCGCCTTGAGCGGAAACACCATTTCGAATGGCTCGCGGTTCTCGATGGCGCGCGTCCAGCCTTCCATCACCACCGGCAAAGCATCTGGATCAATCACGATTTGCCAGCCCCAGCCCGCTATTTGCTCGGCTGTTGTCCCGGTGTAATCGTAACACCTCTTATTATACCAATATATCCATCCGTCAGGGTTCGCTAGCCACATCAACTGCGGTACGAAATCGGCCAGTAACTGAAACTGTTTTTCGCCCTCTAATAGCTTTTCGGGGAAGTTTAAATTCATGATGAGTCACTCGAGGCAAGGTGACAAAGCATTGCGGATCGACACGAAATGGATAAACAGCGAGGCGAACGAAGGCGGCGGCGATCTTCGCCACTCTTGCGGCCCTTGCCGCCCACCGGCACGGCCCACTGGGATTGACAAGGATGATGATAGTTCGCGCTTGACAACCGGACCAAAGCCCTCCTTCCCGCTGGCCGGTCCGCCGGACGCAGGCCGCCGAACGCCTAAAACGATAAATGACGCACAGGTGCATTTCAAGGCAGCAATTGCTTGCCGAAACATGTGGTTCGTGGATCGCGACTCCAAGAAGTTAAAGACTTTTTGGATAGGATCATGCGCGATAACAAATGGATTGTGACGAAGTGTGGTCTCCCCACCGAAGCGATCGTGGCCAAAAAACGGGGCTGCGAGGATCGAACGCGTAATTCCCTTTTTAGCCAATAGTCTGCTATCAAGGCTTTATGCGCGAACATAAGGGAAAAGAGCATACTCGCAGCCATAATGCCGGGCGGTTTCTTTTTGGCGGGCGGGCGCGGCCCGATCCAACCAAAAAGCCGCGAGGCCAAAACGCCACCAAGAAAGATTTCACAGATGCGGCCAATGACCGCCCTCCGCGCTTAAGCCGCGAGGCGATGCCGCGCCATGGTCCCGAAAGCGGAGAACGCATTGCCAAGGTCATGGCGCGGGCTGGGCTCTGCTCGCGGCGTGAGGCGGAAGATTGGATCGGCGCAGGCCGTGTTGCCTTGAACGGCGTGGCGCTGACCAACCCCGCGGTCAACGTCCGGCGCGACGACAAGATCGCCATCGACGGCGCGCCGCTCGCCCAACGCACCCGCACGCGGCTGTTCTTGTTTCATAAACCGCGCGGCCTTGTTTCCACCACGCACGATCCGCAGGGCCGGCCGGCGATTTTCGATTATCTTCGCGAGCATTGGCCAGAAGGCCCGCGCGTCGTCAGCATCGGCCGACTCGATATCAATAGCGAAGGGCTGTTGTTGCTCACCAACGATGGGGGGCTCGCCCGGGTCCTCGAACTACCCGCGAACGGCTGGGTCAGGCGCTACCGAATCCGCGCGAAAGGCAGAACCGATCAGGCCGCCCTCGATGGGCTGCGAGATGGCGTGACGGTCGAGGGCATGAAATATGCCGGGCATCGAGGCATCTCTCGATCGCGTGCAGGGCGCCAACAGCTGGCTCACGATGGCGTTACGAGAAGGCAAGAACCGCGAGATCAAGCGCGTGCTCGAACATATTGGGCTCCAAGTCAACCGCCTGATCAGGCTTTCGTTCGGACCGTTCCAGCTCGGCGAGCTCGCGGTAGGCGCGGTCGAAGAGGTGCGCACGCGGGTGCTCCGCGATCAGCTCGGACCAGCGCTTGCCAATGCCGCCGGCGCGGATTTTTCGAGCCCGCTTTATGCCGGACGCGAAGCGGCGGAAGTTAGCGATGTTTTGGCGCGCGAGCCTCGGAACAACGCCGGTCCTCGCCGCGATCGCGGCAACGCGCGGCATGAGACACGAAGGCCGCGCGCGCCGGGTCCAAGGGAGAACGATCGCCTACCCGAAGCACGAGTCGAGGTGAAGACTAAACCGGCACCTCGCGTACGTAAACATGTTTCCGCGTTACGCGCCGCGTCTGGCGAGCCGCCAAAGGAGCGCAAACGGATCGAACGCCGCGAGACGGCCGATCGCGGCGGACGCACGGTTTATGTCGAACGGCTGGTGTCCGCCAAACGCGAGGACAAGCGTAAGCCGCAAGACCCGCGCAAGGGACGCCGCTTCGAAGCCGGCCGGCAAAATCGCATTGACGCAAGCGAACGCTCTGCGCGACGCGCCGGCGGGCCAGCGGCAAGCTCCAAAACAACAAAAGACCGCACGACGGAGGGCGCGTTTCGAAAAACCAAGCAGGAGCGCTGGCAAAAACCCCCCGAGGCACAAAAACCCTCGGCTCCCGGTACTCCTTATGTCAATGCCGGCCGGGCGAAAACCCTAGCCCAACCATTCCGAAAGTTCGCGGAAGAAGACGGACGGCGAACGAAGGGAAATTCGGAAAGCCGTGCTCCACGGGACCAGAGCCAAGGGCAAAAACGCCATGGTGCTCGCTCGCCGATACGCTTTGAAAAGTCCAGGGGCAGCGGACCGTCCGGCGGCGCAAAACCACCTAGCCGTGGCGGACCCTCAAAAGGGCGTCCTCGCGGCAAATCGTGATGCGCCATGCGCATCGTCGGCGGCAGCTTGAAAGGCTGGGCGTTGAAAAGCCCAGATTCGGACATGATCCGGCCGACCTCGGACCGCCTGCGGGAAACAATTTTTAATATTCTCGCACATTCCTATGGCAATCCCGTCGCCGGCGCACGCGTCATCGACCTATTCGCCGGCACCGGCGCCATGGCGCTCGAGGCGCTGTCGCGCGGCGCGGATTCTGCCTTTTTCCTGGACCAAAGCGCGAACGCCTGCGCGATCATCCGCGACAACCTTGCGACGCTCGATCTCGGCCGCGCGGCCCGCATCCTACGGCGCGACGCGCGCAACCTCGGCCCCGCGCCCGAGGGAGAGAATTTCAATCTAGCGTTTCTCGATCCGCCCTATGGCAAGGATTTCGTCGCGCCAACGCTCAATGCCTTGCGCGAGGGAAGCTGGCTCGGCGCAGGCGCGGTTGTTGTCATCGAGGAACGCGCGGGAGCGGAGGTGAACTTGCCGGATGGATTTGCTTTACGCGAGACGCGCCGTTATGGCGTCGCGCAGGTCGTATTCGCGTGTTTCAATTAAGTCCACGGGTGCGCGCAGCGCGACCCGTGGCTTCCGGCAAACGCCGGCATCGCAATATTCAGGGCATCAAAACCTTGTTGATGACATGGATGACGCCGTTCGATTGGAGAACGTCGGCGATCGTGATGCGGGCGGTGTGGCCTTTCGAATCGGTAATGTCGAAGGTGCGGCCTTGTCCGGTGATGGTGTCGTGTTATCCTTGGAGTGCACCGCGTTCTGAATGATGTTTCTTGCTTGGATACGTGGCCGCACCGCCGACCATTTTGTTCATTTCGGCGCAAGCGATGCCAGAGATGCCCCGCGGCGGCCAAAAGAATCGTGGCGGCGAGCGTCTTGCGAGAAAATGTCATTATGTGTTCCTTCTCGGGATCACCGGCTTGATCGTCCGGTATGCCGACCATTAAGGGGGCCGGGGCCGAAAGGTTTCACACGCGCTACAATGCCCGCAAGCCGGTTTCGTGGCGGCGGAACCGCGCGGCCAATCGATCACTTCGGTCGCCACATCTGCGGACGCTCATGCCGCCAGAAACGCTCGAAAGCCATCGATGCCCTGCCGGAAGCAGTTTCCATGGGATCGAGGCAAGGAGGCCCCGCAAAAAAAAGGGCGGCCCAAGGCCGCCCTCCATTCAACTCCTTGGAGCCAAAATCAGTACGAATAATACATGTCGAACTCGACCGGATGCGGGGCCATTTCGAAGCGCATGACCTCGCCCATTTTCAATTCGATGTAGCTATCGATGAAATCGTCGTCGAAAACGCCGCCGGCCTTGAGGAAGGTGCGATCCTTGTCGAGGTTAACGAGCGCCTCGCGCAGCGAGCCGCAGACGGTTGGGATTTTCTTGAGTTCCTTCGGCGGCAGATCGTAGAGATCCTTATCCATCGGCAGACCCGGGTCGGTCTTGTTCAGGATCCCGTCGAGACCCGCCATTAACATCGCCGAGAAGGCGAGATAGGGATTGGCCATCGGATCCGGGAAACGCACTTCGACGCGCTTCGCCTTGGGATTGGATGTATAGGGGATGCGGCACGAAGCCGAGCGGTTACGCGCCGAATAGGCGAGGAGGACTGGGGCCTCGTAGCCAGGCACCAGCCGCTTATAGGAATTCGTCGAAGGGTTGGTGAAAGCATTCAAGGTCCGGGCATGCTTGATGATCCCGCCGATGTAATAAAGGCATTCCTGGCTCAAATCCGAATATTTGTTGCCAGCGAACACCGGGGTACCGCCCTTCCAGATCGATTGATGCACATGCATTCCCGAGCCATTGTCGCCGAACACCGGCTTCGGCATGAAGGTTGCCGTCTTGCCATAGCTTTGCGCCACTTGGTGGATGCAATATTTGTATATCTGAAGGTGATCCGCCATCGTCGTTAGCGGCCCGAATTTCAGTCCAAGTTCATGCTGTGCGGAAGCCACCTCATGGTGGTGTTTTTCCACCTTCGCGCCCATTTGTGCCATGGCAGCAAGCATTTCGCCGCGCATGTCCTGAGCCGAATCTTGCGGCGGGACCGGAAAATAGCCACCCTTGGTGCGGATCCGGTGGCCGAGATTGCCGCCTTCGTAGGCAGTGCCAGAATTCGACGGTAATTCGGAGGAATCGAGAGTATACCCGGTATTATAAGGATCGGAGCTAAAGCGGACGTCGTCGAAAACGAAAAATTCGGCCTCCGGGCCGAAATAAACAGCGTCGCCGACCCCCGCAGACGCCATGTAGGCCTCGGCCTTCTTGGCAATTCCGCGCGGATCGCGGTTGTAAGGCGCGCCGGTCGTAGGCTCCAGGACATCGCAGACAATTGCCAGGGTGGGCGACGCGAAGAAGGGATCAAGTACCGCCGTTGCCGGATCCGGCATCAAGGTCATGTCGGATTCATGAATTGCTTTCCAGCCGGCGATTGACGACCCGTCGAACATTTGACCTTCGGAGAAAGTTTCCTCTTCGATCAGCGATATGTCGAACGTGACATGCTGCCATTTGCCGCGAGGATCGGTAAAGCGGAAATCAGCGTATTTTACATCATGGTCCTTGATGAACTTGAGCACATCCTTGGCAGTTTTCATGTCTTACCCTCTCTTCTTGGAATTAGGCATATTGGCGGGGAGCGGGGCATCGGACTTGTCCGATTTCGCGGCAATCCATCGGATCAAATCGCGTCGTTTCCGGTTTCTCCGGTCCGGATGCGGATCGCGTCTTCGACCTCCGAGATGAATATTTTTCCATCTCCGATCCGTCCCGTTTGCGCGGCTTTCCGGATCGCATCGGCGGCAAGAGCGGCGGTGGCGCTGGAAACGATCACTTCGATTTTCACCTTGGGCAGGAAATCGACGATATATTCCGCCCCGCGATAGAGTTCGGTGTGGCCCTTCTGCCGGCCGAAGCCTTTCACTTCCGTGACGGTGATGCCGGAGACGCCTGCTTCGCGCAGTGCCTCCTTCACTTCATCGAGCTTGAAAGGTTTGATAATTGCCTCGATTTTCTTCATTGGCATTTTTTGAACTTTTTTTGTGTTGTCCCAGTAAACTGGACAGGAGCGTGCAAGCGGCACTGTAACCGGCTCATAGCACCTGCCAAGCGGGACTGCCAAGGAAAACTAACCGGGGACCGCCCCGGGCACGCCAGAATGGCATTCCCGTCGCGACACTAATTTATAAGCAAATTGCGGGCCAGGAATTCGGGCGAAACGGCGGCGCAATTGGAGAATACCGCCCGCACACCCCGTTGCAGCCAATACAAATATGCATCCTTGCGACTGGCAAATCGCGTTCCCCGCAAGGCAGTCTTCCTAGCAAATCTCGGTGTTCGTGAGTCTCGCTGTAATCCCCATCCTCGGACATAATCCGGGATGGGGATTACATTGGGAAGGCCGATGGGAAGGCCGTTCTTTTCGAGAGGCGGTGTTGGAAGCAACGCTTGCTTGGGCGGACAAAAGGATCCACCGCGTGGTGATATCAAGCGGTGGATCCTGTCGTGTTTCTATTGAGAACGATTATTCCACTGTTTCGAGAACGGCCTGCCGCTCGCGGCTGCTTCGCGGCTTTTCCACCGTTGCAACCAATGCCGCACTAACGCCGGAGCCGAGAAGCTGGAGGGAGATTTCCCTGCCGTTGCCGAATTTGATTCCATCGCGATAGGCGCCGTGTTCGAGCCTCGCGAAGATGACTTGTTCCTCGTCCTTTACGCCGAGGCGCGTTTGGAGATCGCTCGATATTCCTTCGATCTTGAGGTGCGTATCATATTGTACACAGACTGCCGTCGTGCAATCGCCAGGCGAGGCGAGGCCAATGCTTCCCGAGGGAAAGCGGGTCGTCACATATTTCTCGGACTCGCGTGCAGGCCGGGAGGCGTACATTTCAAGCGAATAGTCACACATTTGTGTCACTCCTAATGTCTCGAGACAGATGCATCCCTTGTCCGTGCGTAGCCCCGCCCGCCGGTACACTACTGAAGACCGGGCCGGCTTCGGAAATACGGGATGGGTAGCCCCCAAGCAGGGAGGGGGAAGCGCGGAAGCCCCGCAGGGCTTTAGGTCTCGATCCTGGAGAAATACGCTAGCGCGTGCCGCGTTGGACCGGACCACATCCGGCGGCCACCGGATGCTCCACTTAGGCACCGAACGCTTGGAAATAGCTCAAAGTTTCAAGCCATTCGTGCATTTTTGCATGCTAGCGCAACCTTAAGCCGCGTCAAGTCTTTTTGCTGTGGCGAGCAATTTTACTGTTGGCAGCCGCGGGCATTTCTTTGAGAAGGGATGGAGGCTAAGAGGCTAACATGTATTGCGCGCGACTGGTAGATCGAGCCGCGCGCCCCATTCGGCCCAAGAGCCGTCATAAAGCGCAACGTCACTCTTGCCGATGCTGGCCAGCGCAAGCAAAAGAATCGCGGCGGTCACGCCAGAGCCGCAGGTGGTAATCACTGGGCGTTGAATATCCACCCCAGCCTTTGCCATGAGGGTTTTAATTTCGCTCTCCGGTATAATCTCGCCTGATTGGACCACCTCGCGCCACGGCAAATTGAAGCTGCCGGGAATATGGCCCGAGCGCAATCCAGGACGCGGCTCGGCCGCCGTTCCGGCGAACCGCGCGGCAGCGCGCGCGTCGAGAATCTGCGGCGAACCCGCTGCGCTTGCCTGTTGGACCTGATCGGCGTTGGCAACGGCGGCGCTATCGAATTTCACGGAAAAGGGCCGGGGCATGCGCCGCACAGAACCTTGTTCGAGAGGGCGCTTCTCGGCCCGCCATCGGGGCAAACCGCCGGCAAGGATTTTTACATCCCGCGCGCCAAACACGCGCAAGGTCCACCAGACGCGGGCGCCCCCTTGCAAGTTGGAGAAATCGTAGACGACGAACCGCATTTCGTCGCCGAGGCCGAGCTTTTCCATCGCCTCAGCAAAGGCGGCAGGGCGAGGCACCATATGCGGCAAGTTCGTTGTGTAATCGGCAATCGCATCGATGTCGAAGAAAACCGCACCGGGGATATGCCCGTCAAAATATTCCGCCTTGGCGTCGCGGTTCTCGTCAGGCAGAAAAAACGTGCCGTCGATGATCGCGACATTGGGGGCGCCCAAATGTTCCGCAAGCCATGCCGTCGAGACGAAGAAAGACTCTTGAGAACTTGCTGTCATTCCCGTGCCTCGCACTTCACGTGGCGCTTCATGGCGGGTGCGGCTTCCAGTTCGGCGCTTGCCAAAGCATAAACTGAATTATTTCCATTTTCCATGTTCATGACCATTTTCGTCGAAGATGAGTGTTCGGCTTTACGCAACCCGCCGGAACTCTGCTTCATGGCGGATCAAAAGAGCGTGAGAGTCTCGATCCGGGCTATGACGCGGGCGGCGACCGTACTAAAGCCAGGTCAGTAAAAAACAATTTAGCGCGCGTCAGCGCGCAGCTCGATGGGAGGTTACGCGTGCCGGTGCTGTCCGAAGTTCTGAAGGCCAACGAGATCTACGCCTCAAGTTTCGGCGCCAAATCGCAATTGGCGCTGCCGCCGGCGCGGCAATTCGCCATCCTCACCTGCATGGACGCGCGTCTCGATCCGGCGAAATATGCGGGACTTTCAGAGGGCGATGCGCATGTGATCCGCAATGCGGGCGGGCGCGCCAGTGACGATGCGATCCGCTCGCTAGTGATTTCCTATAAGCTGCTTGGAACTCAAGAATGGTTTGTCGTGCATCATTCCGATTGCGGCATGCTTCTCTTCGACGACGAGATCATGAGCGGGCTCCTCGAACAGAGCCTGGAAGCCGCGGCGATAGACGAAAAAGGCTGGCATGATCATGGGCGCGGCCCAGGCAGCGTCCACGGCCATTACGTGAAATGGCTGACATTCAAGGACCTTGCGGGAAGCGTGGTGGACGACGTAAGACGCATCCGCTCGCACCCGCTGGTTCCCGGCCATATTCCCGTGTACGGCTATTACTACGATGTGAAGACCGGCCGTCTGGTCGAGGTGCCGGAAGCAACGGCCGCGGGCAAGGCCAAGGCCTGATTCAAACGAAGTCCGGCTTAATCGCGGGCTTGCGTTCCATCCAGCCCGGAACCGGAAGATTTTTCGAGCGCAGGAATTCCGGGTTGAAGAGTTTCGATTGATAGCGCTCGCCGGAATCGGCGAGGATGGTTACGATCGTGTGGCCTTCGCCGAGATCCTTGGCGAGCCGGATCGCGCCCGCGACATTGATGCCTGACGAGCCGCCGAGCAGCAGGCCTTCATGCTCGGCCAGATCGAACAGTATGGGCAAGGCTTCTTCATCGGAGATCTGATAGGCGAGATCGACCGGCGCATCCTTAAGATTAACGGTGATCCGGCCTTGGCCAATTCCTTCAGTGATCGAGGAACCGGAAGACTTTAATTCGCCGCTTGTGTAATAGGAATAAAGCGCGGCCCCCATCGGATCGGCAATCGCGATCTTAATATTTGGGTTCTTGGCCTTCAGCGCCAGGGCGACGCCGGCCAGCGTTCCGCCGGTTCCGACCGAGCAAGTGAAACCATCGACCTTGCCTTCTGTCTGATCCCAAATTTCTGGCCCGGTCGTCTCGAAATGGCCTTGCCGGTTGGCGGTATTGTCGAACTGATTGGCCCAGACGGCGCCCGCTGGATATTCCTTGGCAAGCCGTTGCGCGAGGCGGCCGGAGAGTTTCACGTAATTATTGGGATCGGAATAGGCGACTGCCGGAACCTCGATCAATTCGGCGCCTTGCAGCCGCAACAGGTCCTTTTTCTCCTGGCTCTGGGTGTCGGGAATGACGATCACGGTCCTGTAGCCCAAGGCATTGGCGACGAGCGCGAGACCGATACCGGTATTGCCCGCCGTGCCTTCGACGATCATTCCACCCTGCCGCAAGCTTCCGCGCGCGATCGCATCGTTGACGATAGCGAGCGCCGCGCGGTCCTTGACCGATCCGCCGGGGTTCATGAACTCCGCCTTGCCCAGAATGGCGCAGCCGGTCAGTTTCGAGGCGTGGCGCAGTTTGATGAGAGGGGTTGCCCCGATCGCTTCGATGACGTTTTCTGGAATGCTCATTTGGGTAAAAGGCCCGTGCCGGCTATTTGATGGCCGCTTCAAAGCGTTCCGCGACATAGTCCCAGTTCACGAGATTATCGACAAACGCCTTGAGGTAATCGGGCCTGCGATTCCGGTAATCGATGTAATAGGTGTGCTCCCAGACGTCGACCGTCAAAATCGGCGTTGCCCCCTGGAGCAGCGGATTGTCAGCATTTCCCGTTTTCGCGACGGAAATTTTGCCATCCTTAACGGCAAGCCACGCCCAGCCGGAACCGAACTGCGCCGTACCGGCTTGGACCAACTCCTGCTTGGCCTTTTCGATCGATCCAAAAGCCGCGATGAGTGCTTTTTCGAGAGCGCCGGGAACTTTTCCGCCGCCATTCGGCTTGATCGATTTCCAATATTCCGAATGGTTATAATGCTGCGCTGCATTATTGAACAGCGGCACGTTTTTGCCGTAGGTTTCCTTGACGATTTCTTCTAAGGACTTGCCTTCGAGACCGCTGTCCTTCAAAAGATTATTGGCGTTCGTTACATAGGCAGCGTGATGCTTGTCGTGATGAAATTCTAGCGTCTCCTTCGAAAGGTAGGGATGCAGCGCCTCGTAGGGATAGGGTAGATCGGGCAGGGTAAACGGCATGGGAAACTCCTTGGTTTTGGCCGCCAGCGAGGCTATTGCGTTGCGGCCATGCAGCCTTATCAGTAGACGGCCCGGTCTGGCTCGGCAAGCGGTTAGCCGTGCCTCGGATCAGCCGGAAAAGGGGTGACAGCGTGACCGCGAACCGGAGTCGAGGTTTTTGGGCGATTTCGTGGGCAGCCGGTTCGGTTCTAGGACCGAAGGTGGAAAAAATGAGCTATTTGGTTCTTGCACTGGGAGCTCTTCTTTCGCTCTGCGGTGCCTTTGCGATCTACGCGGGCTTTGGAATCATTCAGGTCGAGCGTGGCTGGGCCGGTGTCATCGCCGGTGCAACGGCACTGTCCGGTGGGATCGTGACAATTGCGCTCGGGTTTATTTTGCACAAACTGTCTGGCCTGCATACTCTTCTCAAAAGCGGGAAGGGTTTGACACCGATGCCACGGGGAGCAGCCGAGAATGATGCGGGCGAGTTGCGCCCGGAACCGGGCCCCACGTTCAACCCCGAGGCTTCGATGGTGTCCGAAGTGGGGACGCCTACGGCAGTCGTGCCCCCCGCCGCCAGCTTGCGAAGCTGGCCGCAGCGGCCAACACGTCCCAATCTCGCTGCGGCACGAAGCGTCTTGAAGCCGCGTGGCGCGTCGCCCTCCGCAAGGGGAACAATCGAGCCTGATTTTGCCCCGCCAAGACACCCCATCATTTCGCGCGCCGCTCCAGGATTTTCCAGCGACGCAATGGAGCCGCCCTACGAGCCGGGCATCGTCATACCAGGCGAGGCAGCAGCCGCAACGTCCGAAGAAGAAGGGCAAGCGCGGCCCACTTCCGCCACAGAGACGCTCGCGGAACCTGCATCGAATGCGGAGCGCCAACCAGAACTGTTCGACGACGATAAAGCAATAGAGCCGCCTATCGAGACAGAGCTTCAGGAAACACGCCCTGGTCCCGGCGGACCGGTGACGGAATCTGGACCGCGGGAGGCCTGGTCGGCTGAGGCGGCTTCAATCGATGCGATCTTCGGCGAGGACCATCTCGTTGAGCAGGACCCGGCGCTGGATGCGTGGAAAGAGGATGCGCTCACTTCGCCCGGTACGATTGAACCCGAAAGCTCCGATCTCGCCCCGCCGTTTAAATCCGAAACCCCGCTCGCAGAGGATCCGCGCCAACGTTCGGCCCCGGACGCTCCGCCGGCTGGCGAGGCAGGGCTCGCCATCGTTGGCCGCTTCGAAACCGACGGAACCACTTACGTTATGTATGCCGGCGGATCCATCGAAGCGCGATCGGAACGTGGGGTGTTTCATTTTAAATCCATGGCGGAACTCAAGTCGTTCTTGGAATCTCAAAAGTAAGTTTAATGTCGGCCTGGCCGATCAAGTTGCGGTCTCGAATCCGCCTTCGACGCAGGCCAGGGCGAAAGCGTACTGCAGCGCTACTTCTTCCAGATGGTCGAAGCGTCCAGGTAGCCCGCCATGTCCCGCGCCCATGTTGGTCTTTAGGAGAATTGGACCCGTGCCCGTCGTCATGGCGCGCAGCTTTGTCACCCATTTCAGGGGCTCCCAATAGGTGACACGCGGATCGGTCAGGCCGCCAAGGGCCAGCACCGGAGGGTAAGGTTTGGCTTCGACATTGTCATAGGGGGAATAGGAACGCATGACCGCGAAGGCGGCCGGGTCGGCGACCGGATTGCCCCATTCGAGCCATTCGGGTGGCGTCAACGGCAGGCTCGCATCGAGCATCGTATTTAAGACATCGACAAAGGGCACGTCTGCGATGACGCCCGCGAACAATTCCGGCGCGAGATTGATGGCGGCACCGATAAGCATTCCGCCCGCACTGCCGCCCTGGGCAACGATCCGTCTTGCGCCAGTATAGCCCATGGCAATGAGATGTTTTGCCACGCATACAAAATCGCTGAAGGTGTTTGGCTTTTTGCCAAGTTTCCCATCGGTGTACCAGTGCCAGCCCTTATCGGTGCCGCCACGCACATGGGCGATCGCACAGACAAAGCCGCGATCGGCGAGGCTGAGGCGATCGGCCGAAAACGAAGCGGGCACGTGCGAGCCATAAGCGCCATAGCCGTAAAGAGCCAAAGGGGCGGATCCATTGAGCTGCGTACCGGTCCGGTAAAGGAGCGAGATTGGAATTAGTTCGCCGTCCGAGGCCTCCGCGAACAGCCGCCGCGTCACATAGTGCGAAGGATCGTGTCCCGAGGGAATGATCTGACGTTTGCGCAGGGCCCGCTCGCGGGTGGCGAGATTGTAGTCGTAGGTTTCCCAAGGCGTCGTCATCGACGAATAGGTAAACCTGAGCGTTTCCGTCTCGTATTCGAGACGCTCTTCGAGGCCAAGCGAATAGGCTTCTTCGTGAAAAGCGATCGCATGTTCCTCGCCGCTTGCGAAATGCCTGATTATGATTCGCGGGCTGCCTGCTTCGCGCTCGATGCGCACGAGATACTCCGGATAAACCGCGATATTGATGATCATGCAGCCCCGCCGGTGCGGGACCTCGTCGATCCAGAACGCCCGTCCGGGGTTCGCCAAGGGCGCACTCATGATTTTAAAATCTTCGGCTCCGTCGACGTTGGTCCGGATAAAAAGCCGGTCGCCGCGATGTTCGACATCATAACGCAGACCCGGCGCGCGAGGCTCGACGAGTTGGGGTGTTGCGTTGCCATCGGCAAGATCGAGCAGCTGGCATTCGGACGAATCGTGATCTTCGACGCTAATGATCGCGAAGCGCCCCGATTGGCTGCGCCTGATATAAATGAATAGGCCTGGATCGTGCTCCGCAAAGACGAGGGCATCGGTCGAAGGATCGCTGCCGATCCGGTGCCGGAAAACTTCGGCCGGCCGATGATTTTCATCTGTCCGCACATAATAAAAGCCAAGCGAATCGGTCATCCATACAAGGTCGCCGCCCGTATTGGCGATTACCTCCGCGCTGTCCCTTGGGCCGTCCTTCCCGCCCGGCAGGCCGGAGTTCAAGTCGCGGATCCGTATGGAATAAAGTTCCGAACCCGTCTCGTCGGCGCTCCAGGCTAGCTTAGCATGATCCGGGGAGTGGCAGGCCGCGCCCACGTCAAAAAAGCCCTTGCCGCGTCCCTGAGCGTCTCCGTCGAGCAAAACCTCCTCGGGTCCGCCGGACCGTTTGACACGGCAAAAGATCGGGTGCTGGCCGCCCTTGTCGTGGCGGGCATAATATAGCCACCGACCGTCTTGGTAGGGAACCTCGGAATCGTCTTCCTTGATCCGCCCGCGCATTTCCTTGACAAGTGTGGCGCGTAACCCGGCGAGCGGCGCGAGCATGGCCGCTGCGTAGCCGTTCTCGGCCTCGAGCAAGGCACGAATTTCGCGAGGCAAAGCGGTGGGGGCGCGCAGCACTTCTTGCCAGTTCGGGGCCTTCAGCCACCCATAATCGTCGCAAAGTGTAACCCCATGCTGGGTCGTTTCCGTGCGGCGTTTTTCGACGGCTGGCGGCGTCCTGGGGCGGGAAGCCGACCAATTAAGCTTGCGCATCCATCGTTCTTTCTTGCTAGCGCCAAGGGTACCGCGCCGCTCCCGGCATAGTTTAGGAAGGGCTATGGCCTTTAGGGTGCGTTATTCGCGCGCGGGCCGCATCTTTCAACGCTTTTTTTGCGTCAATGCAATAAAGTGTATGCATTGCTACTTGCGGAAACCAAGCGTTGGCTTTAGAAAGGCCAAAAGTTCTTGAAAGTCGATTCGCAAGAATCGCTTAAATGAGCTTTGTCCGGCCGGTCTTGTCATCATGGGTATATGATAGGTTATCGGTATTTTACCCATATACTGCCGGCGACACCTTCTCCTCGGGATAGCGAGCGCCATGAGTGAATCCTCAAGTTCTAACAGTTTTATCGAACTAGCAGCGGACATCGTTTCCGCATACGTCAGCAATAATTCGGTGCCGGCGAGCGATCTGCCGTCCTTGATCGGCGACGTGCATTCGGCATTGCTGCGGGTCACCTCGGGCACAATGGCTACGACGGCCGAAACGCCGAAGCCAGCGGTGCCGGCCAAGAAATCGGTCACGCGAGAGTTCCTCGTGTGCCTGGAAGATGGCCGGAAATTCAAGTCATTGAAGCGGCATCTGCGGACTCAATACAATTTGTCTCCGGACGAATACCGCGAAAAGTGGGGGCTCGCGCCCGATTATCCGATGGTCGCGCCGGATTACGCCAAGGCGCGTTCAAATCTTGCCAAACAGATGGGCCTTGGCCAGCAGCGCAGGCGTAAAAAGTAAGCGAACAGGACTGGCTCCGCCTAGCCGGTAGGCATTCTCTTCCGCAGGACGCTTTGCCATAGCGAAGGCCGGTTTTGGGCGAATAGGCAGCGGGCGCGGACTTTTGGTTGGAGCCAGTGTTGCGATTCGCCCGCGCATATTGGGTCGCGGACTGCACCTTCCGCAGCTGCCCCACTAGTACATCGATTCCATAAAACCAGTCACAACCAAGCGAACGCTCCCGTCATTGCGAGCCGCAGGCGAAGCAATCCAAAAATCGCGGGGCGCCCCCTGGATCGCTTCGTCGGCTTCGCCTCCTCGCGATGACGGCTGCCCATATGATTCGAAACAAGGAAACGCTGTACTAGAGCGCATCCTGATCAAAGTGTAGCTTTTCGGGACATGGCGAGGCGGTGCCCGGCTTGTGGTCAGCCTCACCCACACGATGCCCTATCTACAATTTCGGCGTTTCTGATGAGAATCACGAAAATTCGCGCGCGCAACCATATATCCTTTGGACAAATTGCGGTTACACGGCGGCGGCGCGCGCGTCGCTCTTGATTCGCTCGACCATCGAACGCAGGCCATTGGAGCGCTGCTGCGTCAAATGCGCCGAAAGCCCGAGGCTCTCGAATAGGCCGTGGGCATCGATAGTTAGAATCCGCGTTGCCGTCTCACCGGAATATAGTGCCAGCAGAAGAGCCACCAGCCCGCGCACAATATGAGCGTCGCTGTCTCCTTTTAAATGGAGAACGGGGCGCCCCGAATGATCCGCCGCGACGCGGGTCTCCAGCCATACCTGGCTGGCGCATCCACGCACTTTATTTCTATCGTTGTGTGCGGCATCGTCCAACGGTTCGAGACCGCGGCCGAGTTCGATCAAATAGCGATAGCGGTCTTCCCACTCGTCGAGGTAATTGAAATTCTCGATGATCTCGTCGAGCTTCGTGGCGGTCCGCAGACCCGGCATGGTAAATCACACTCCCTGCTAGCATGATGCGCACCGCTTCGCGAAAACGTCGTGCCGAACCCTTGGAGTGATTTCAAGCACTCGTCCCGGCCCGCGCTTGGTTTCCGTCGAGGGGCTCGCCCTATTACACTTAATTAGCGGCGGCCGGTGCATCAACAACCATAGAAGTTGGCGGGGTCGTCTTGTTGCCGCCGGAGTGCCATCCCGCAGCCATGCGGCTTAAATGGGCCGCCCCCTCTAGACAAGCGGCAGGTGCGTGCAAACAGGCCTTTCCGGCCCCTGCTTGCGCTATACCTAGCGTCTGGCTCAGGATATCTCGCACCTCGCGCGCGGCGCTAGCCTTCGTCACAACCGGCGCAAGAGGACCACTTGGCCAAGAGATCGAGGCATATACGATCGAAAGCCAGAATATGCAGCGAAGCAGGAACAGCATTGGTGAGCCCTTGGCGAGACAATCCGAATCAAGGTTAAGCACCGCTTAATCGAGTTCGGGACACGCATTACGCGTCAACTCCAACTGGATTTTTCTACCTTTTGCTCATGATTCCTCATCGCTTAGCAACGCCTTCTATACCATAGGACAGATTTTCCAGCCGTTAAAGCCGCGTGTGGCTGGCTTCCTAAAACTTAAGAGGAATTGCTTAACAAGCGTCTGGCACGCTTCCGGCACCGTAAAATCCTTGGCCGGATTTGGAGGGCGCCCCGATCCATGAACTCATGGGATCGAAAAAGGTCGCTCGCTAGCAAAAAGTTGGGACAGGTCCTGACCGGAAGAGGCTGTGAATTTTTTTGGGGCCAGCCCTAAGCGGCGCGAAGCGGAGCTGTGTTTTGGGTTTTTTGCTGAAGCTCGAAGGTCGGACTGCCAAATTGGTCCTTCCCGCCACCCGGGCAGCTCCTCTCGAGCCGACCCGCCGGGAAAGTTTGGTCCTGCGCCAGGTTTTAGATTGGCTCACAGCTTGGACGACGGCCATGATCGTTGGCGCCGGATTTGTCCGCCTCCGGAGCGTGCGCCACGATGCGAACCAAATCCAAACATTCCAAAACGATAGTTTGGCCGAGACCATAGGTTGCCTCGTTCTCTGGTGCGACCGGTCTGGCTCGGTGTCATCGGTCAGTTCGAATTGCGAGGTCTTGTTTGGCTTGCCGCCAAGCGCATTGACCGGCCGCGGCTTTTTCGAACGTGTTCAAGTCGCCGACCGACCCGCTTTTCTGAAGACCATCGCGGACACAAGCGCGGGCTCCGTGACGGCCGGCGCGACGTTGCGTTGGCGCGGTACCGCGCGGGTCGACCGCGGCGACTACGCCGAACCAGTTTTCCTTTGGCTCGAAATGCGGGCGCGCCGTGGCAGGGATCACTGCGCGGCCCAAGGGGGGAGCCAGGACTGCGATGTCGTTGCCATCATTCGCGATGTTACGGAGGCCAAGCTTCGCGAGGCAGCGCTCGCAGACGCCCGCGCCGCCGCCGAGGAAGCAAACCTCACCAAGGATTATTTTCTCGCCCAAGCGAGCCATGAATTACGCACGCCGCTCAATGCGATCGCCGGTTTCTCGGAGTTGCTCAGCGATCCACAATTGGCCCCGCCCGATCCCGAGACACAACGCGAATATGCGAGAATCATTCACCGGTCGGGACGGCATCTTCTCGACGTCGTCAATTCGATTATGGATTTGTCGAAAATCCAATCCGGTTCCTTGGCGATTGAGTTCGAGCCCTTCCCCGTGGCGCCGTTGATCGATCATTGTTGCGACATGGTGAAACTTCATGCCAAGAACAGAGGGGTCGAGCTTCTGCGCGCCTATCCGCCAGATCTCGAAGAGGTCACCGGCGACAGGCGCGTGTGCACCCAAATTCTGGTGAACCTGCTTTCTAATGCGGTCAAGTTCACACCCCCTGATGGGAGCGTGACGATCAGTGCGCGATCCGATGCCAATATGCTTCTGATCCTGGTGGCCGATACCGGCATCGGAATCGCCGCAGCCGACCTCGCCCGCCTCGGCGATCCGTTTTTTCAGGTCAAGATCTTGCCGGATCGCCAAAATGAAGGAATTGGTCTTGGCCTCTCGATCGTACGCGGCCTGGTCGGTCTGCAGGGGGGCACGATCATGGTGGCGAGCGAACGGGGCAAAGGAACCTGCGTCCGCGTCTGTCTGCCGCTCGATGGCCGCAGTTTGGCTGCCAAGGTTGGAATCCGGGCCGAGATAGAGACGATCGCGCACGTACCCGGCGCCGGCCAGCATGAATTTTACGAGCAAATGACGGTGAAGAAAATTGCCTGAAGTCCTGTCCGCCGCCGATCATGATTTTGTTATGACCGAACCGGCTTCGAAGCTGAAACGTCTGCGGGAAAAGCTGCCTACCGCAAGAAAGCGCGGCTCACACCGGCGTGGAAGGCGCTATTTGAGCATTCTCGCTACCGGATTTTTCGTCGTGACGGCCATCGCAATCCTTGTCAATGCGCTCATTTGGCAAAGAACCCGCCATCCCGCGCCGCTTTTTTCGCGCGGCGCCCCGGTTTCCCCCGCAAAAGAGCCAACGATCGCCGGACTGGTTGCCGTTCCCGGATCACGGCCTCGGCCCGCCATTGCGCCTGTCCAGTTGCAAGACAAGCCAGTTGAAAGGATGCCGCTGGAGGTCCCTGCCGCCGGGCATCCGCAACAGACCCCCCTAACTTCGCCTCCGCCGCGCGACGAGATTTCGCAATTGCTGGAGGCAACGCCCGCTCAACCTGCCAAGGAGGCCGCCGCGCCCGCTGCCCGTAGCAAACCGGTGCTGGCGGCGCAGCGCGCGCTTGTCAAATTGGGTTTTGTTCTGAACCCCGACGGCGTGGCGGGGCTGGCTACGAAGCAGGCAATCGAACACTACGAGCGCGACCACGGACTTCCCGTGCGCGGCGAACTCACGCCCGCGCTTATGCGGCGAATGCGCGCCGAAACGGGCATTACGATCCGTTAAGAGGTGATCCCAAAATAAAACAAGGACAGTGAGAGCAGTTCAACGGAAAGCGATCTTAATCTGGTCGAGGCCACTTCCAGGTTGGGCCATTCAAAATTGGCTGGCATCCGCCCCGAGGCGCTTCGGAGCTCCGCTCGGATTCTCTCCCACGTTCCCCGCCGTTTCCGAGTTCAAGTGACGGCATCGCCGCGCTCTTTGCGTATATGCGCGGTCATAAAAACATAGTCCCACCATGGGACGCTGACCCCGAAGCCGCGCGTCGAATCGCGGAAATGATGCAACATGTGGAGACGCCGCAACATCAGGCCTAATCGGGTGCGGGGCTCGCCATGATGCACATAGTAATGCACCATGTCGTAGGCGAGATAGCCGACGATAAAGCCCATCAGCACCGGATACCCCAAAGGAAGACCGAACAGAAGCCGCACCACAGAATAAGCAATCAGCATGATCGGTGTGCTAAGCAACGCCGGCATGACGAGGCGCAGCGGATCGTTGGGATGTACATGATGGACGCCGTGGATAAGGAAATGAATTTTAGCGCCGAAACGGCCAGGAAATTCGTAATGGAACAAGAAGCGATGGCCGAAATATTCGATGAGGGTCCAAATAAAATAACCAAGTGCCGTGGCGCCAAGGACGGGCCCCGCATCGTAAGCTTTCAGGCTCAAAGCCGCGAGGACGCAAACCACAGGCAAGTAAACAAACAGCGGCGTCGACCAATGGACGCGCGACAGTTTGTCAAGCAGTGGGTTTTCGAAAAGCCGCGGCGACGCGCGCAAACCTGCCGCATCTTGCGAGGTTATGCTCCCGGAATTGTCTGCTGCCGGCGTCATTCTTGACGCATCCTCCAAGTCGAACGGTCCAAATCGCCATGGATCGAGGCCAGTGTTACTCATGCATGAAACGGACTGCCGCCGGCGTCAAGCCATCGCCGCCAATGGCCAAATAGGAAGTGCCAAATCATGGCATTGAATAATTTCGCAAGGCGATGTAATAATGTCAAATTGGGCGATTGGCCAAATGTTTGGCCGCGAGCCAGGTTGCCCCCATCCCGCGCGGCGCGCGGCGCTAAGGGCAGCGTTATATGGGACGCTTGTAGCATGGCGGAATTTTCACAAAGTAATTTTGCGGCGGACGCGCCGCCTAGCAAATATCCGCATAGATCGCTTCTGGAGCGATATGGTCTGAGGGCTACCCGTCAGCGGCTAGGTCTTGCGAGACTTCTCTTCAGCAAAGGCAATAGGCATGTGACCGCCGATACCTTGGCCGCGGAGGCCAATGCTTTGAAAATGCCTGCTTCGCTGGCGACGGTTTATAATGTGCTTAATCTCTTCGCCGAAGTCGGCATCGTGCGCGGATTGGCCATCGACGGCACGAAAACGGTTTTCGATACGAATACCAGCGATCATAGCCATTTCTTGTATGAGGATACCGGCGAAATCGCGGATATTCCTCTCGAAGGAATGAAATTTGCGGGCGATGTCGCGCCGCCGGAGGGCTATGAAATCGTCAAGGTGGACGTCGTCATCCGGCTGCGCCGCAAGACGAGCACCAACGTTTAAGCTAATTTGGGGGCGAGGCGCGGCGAGGATTCGTTGCGAATCAGCCTCCCTCAGACGTTACGAAGGGGACGCGGGCTCGCGTCGGGCTTGTTTCGAGAGCGCGGCTGGCCATAATCCTCAATTAGAGCGTATCCCCATTAGGCAGAGCCATATCCGGCGTTGCGGAAGTAATTTAGACATTCGTTGGGAGGGAAGTCATCGAGGGCGCTGCCGATGCCTTCCCAAAGGGCATCGACGGTTCGGTGAGCCATTTTGCGCAGCGTGTTTTTGAGTTTGGCAAAAACCTGTTCGATAGGATCGAGGTCAGGGCTGTAGGCAGGCAAAAAGCGCTGCGTCGCCCCAGCGGCTTCGATGGCTTCACGAACGCCGGCGACTTTATGGGAACCGAGATTATCCATGATGACTATGTCGCCAGGCGACAATGCCGGCGCGAGGGCCTGCTCAACATAAGCGAGGAATGTTTCGCCGTTGATGGGGCCATCAAAGACACAAGGAGCCGTGATGCGATCGTGACGCAAAGCGGCCACGAACGTCGTCGTTTTCCAGTGACCGAAGGGCGAGTAAGCGAGCAACCTTTTGCCCCTTTCGCAGCGCCCATAACGGGGCGTCATGTTGGTTGAGGCCCATGTCTCGTCGATGAACACAAGCTTTTTAGGATCAAGAGCTTTTTGCATCTCGCGCCAAGCGAGGCGGGCCGCCTGAACATCGGGCCTTTCCTGTTCCGCGGCGTGCAGAGTTTTTTTTATAGGTCAATTTCAGATGCAGCAAAAAGCGTCCGACGGCGGACCGCCCGACTTTGATGCCGAGCACCGTCAGCTTTTTCCACAGCGCCGTGATCGTCAGATCGGGCTGCGCCGCGACCAAAGCCCGCACCTTATCTTCATGCTCAGCCAGCGCGTGCCGCTTATGACCGCCAAACTTGCGCGGCAGACAATCGCCTGTTGTTTCCCACTGGTGCATGAGTTTGATCACACAGCTCGCACTGATCTCAAAACTGCACGCCGCCTTGCGTCGGGACTGACCAGCCAAAACCGCCCGCACCACGCGGTCACGTAAATCCTGCGAATAGGGTTTTGCCATCCATGCCGGCCTCCTTTCCAGCCAACATGCTAAATCATGATTCGGCCGATTTGGGAATCCCTTACCAATTCTAGACTCTTCGGGACCCGCTCTAGCCGCGACGTTACGCTGAGCCTCTTGGCCGGGATTGATCTCGTGACCAGCAAGGTCCATGCGCTTGTCAAGGATCGACATCGCTCATGCGAGTTCATTGAGTTCTTACAGCTCCTCAATTCTGCCTATCCGGCTTCAACCGCGATCAAGATTATCCTCGACAACCATTCAGCCCACACTTCGAGGGAAACCAAAGCCTGGCTCGCTACCCAACCCGAAGGCCGCTTCGAATTTACTTTCACCCCCAAGCATGGTTCCTGGCTCAATCTCGTTGAAGGCTTCTTCTCCAAGTTGGCGCGCTCCGTGCTCCGACACATCCAAGTCACTTCCAAACAAGAGCTTGCGGAGCGCGTCTTGACCGCCATAGAGGACGTCAACCAACAGCCCGTCGTGCATACTTGGTCTTACAAACTCGAAGGCGCTGCTTAATATGATTCGATTTTCAGAAACGCTGTACTAGTACAGCGTTTCCTTGTTTCGAATCATATGGGCAGCCGTCATCGCGAGGAGGCGAAGCCGACGAAGCGATCCAGGGGGCGCCCCGCGATTTTTGGATTGCTTCGCCTGCGGCTCGCAATGACGGGAGCGTTCGCTTGGTTGTGACCGGTTTTATGGAATCGATGTACTAGTACCTCGGCACGGTGATTATGACTCTTTGATCCGGTCGTCGCGGGTGGCAGCCGCCGGTTCGGGATAGGCGTGGCCCATTTTGGCGCGGGCGTTGTCGGTTGTGAACATCCATTTGATGCGGGCTCCCGACGCATTTCGCTGTCGCTCCCAGGCGGCGATTTCGGAGACGAGGCACTTGCGGGTAGCGATGCGCCGGTCGAGGCATTGGCCGCGGAGCACTCCGATTTCGATCTCGACCATATTCAACCAGCTGGCATGCTTGGGAACAAAGTGGAACTCCAATCGCTGCAGCACGCGGCGTGCTTCGCAAGGTGGGAAGGCTTGGTAGAGTGCGCCGGCTGAGTGGGTTGACAGATTGTCCATAACGACGCGGACGCGCTCGGCCTTTGGAAAGTGCACATCAACGAGTTCGCGCATGCAGGCGGCGAAATCCACGGCGGTGCGGCTGTCGGTGACTTTGACTTTGCGCCAGGACCTATGCGCGTCCATGAAGACGAACAGATTGACCGTGCCATTACGCTTGTACTCGCAGTCGTAACGTTCGATCCGCCCTGGTTCGGCCGGGATTGGCTGTCGCACCTCGCCGATAAGCTGGGTCGGGCTCTCATCGAAGCAGACGACTGGGCGCTTTGGATCAGGCTCTTCGGCGTAGAGGTCGAGGACATCCTCCATGCGGGCGACGTATTCCGCGTCCACCTGCGGAACGCACCACATATCCTTGCGCCATGGCTTGAGCTCGTTTTCGGCCAGCCGTCGACGCACGGTATCGCGCGAGATACTGTCATGTTCGGTGAGCTGGAGCATTTCACCGGCCAGCAGATCGAGCGTCCAACGCGCGCGGCCTTCGGGCGGGCTTGAACAGGCCGTGGCGATCAACAGGGCTTCCTCTTTGCCCGAGAGCTTGCGCGCCGCCCCAGGGCGCGGCTCCTCGCGAAGCGCCAGCTCCAAGTTGCCGAGCACGAAGCGGCGCTTGGTTCGGTAGACCGTCGAGCCGCCCACCCCCAATGCGGCTGGCGATCTCCTCGTCGCTTGCTCCGGCGTCAGCCGCCAGCAAAATCTGCGCGCGCTTGACCTTGCGCACCGCGTGTTTGCCTGCACTCAAAAGCCCCTTGAGTTCATCACGCTCGCCTTGGCTTAGTTCAACCCGATAGCGTAGGTTCATTCGCCTGCCTCCCTGTGGGAGGCACGGGTTCAATTGAGTCGGATGTCCGAAGTGAGTCGCGCCGCCAAAACCTTCACGCCAAACCAGGGCCAGTATCTGGCCTTCATCCATGCCTACACGCGCCTGCACCGTCGGCCTCCGGCCGAAGCCGACATCCAGCAATATTTTCGCGTCACCCCGCCATCAGTTCACCAGATGATAGTAACTCTCGAACGGGCAGGATTCCTTGCAAGACAGCCGGGCGTTCCCCGCAGCATCGAAATGCTTGTTGATCCACAGCACCTGCCCGCCCTGCGCTGAGCCCCAGTTCAACCGTTCAAAATCACCGCGCCGAGCTACTAGTCCGAACTCGTTTTTCGCGGTCTCAAAACTGTCCTCGATCGCCCAGCGATGGCCTTCGACCGCCACCAGCGTTTCGATGGATGTTCCCGCTGGACACCAGGTGGTGAAGAAGGCGAGATCGCCATCGGCGATGTGGCGACGGATCAGCACACCGCGCGTCCACAGACCTTGATTTGCGCGGGTGAATTCTCCGGCCTCAAGATCGGCCAATTCGAGATAACACCAATCATCCAGCCGCGGTCCTTTGGTTCCGGCTCCTGCCGACAGACGCTTCCAGTCGGACGGGCGCCGCGTCCGGGCGATGTCTTCTGCCTTGCCCGCGACAGGCTGCCGCTTGCCCCAGGATTGAAATACATGAGCGCTGCTGACCCCGAGCACGTAGCCTTTGCCTGCAAGGCGTAGTTGCTGTTCGATGTCGCCAACACCGTAGACGGTATCACCGGCAACCCACTTGAACGGTACAGACGCGGCTATCGCGCGTGCGATCATTCTCGTCGCAAGCGTGGGTTTGGTTGCAAAGCCGATATCGGGAGGCACGTATGCAGCTTCCAGGCGATCTGGATCGTCGGTCCATTCCTTCGGAAGATAAAGCGCACGATCGATGAAGGCATGACCGTGGCGCGAAACGTAAGCAGCGAAGACTCCGATCTGACAGTTCGTGATCTTGCCCGCCGAACCGGTGTATTGCCGTGCCACTCCGCACGATGCCTTGCCCTGTTTGAGAAAGCCGGTCTCGTCGATCACCAGCACCGTATCGTCATCCGCCAGGTGCTCAATGACATACTCCCGTACGATGTCGCGCAGGGCATCAGCGTCCCAATCCCTGCGGCCCAGGATTGCCTGCTGCCGCCATGGGCCGGGATCGCCAGCCGCCTCCGCACGCATCCAACCGGTCTTGCGCCGCTCATCTCCCAGCAGGCCTTCCAGGAACAGACCTGCATTCGTCGCAACACGCTCTTGCGTGAACAATGGACGTATCCGCTTCTTGACCTCTCGAAGCGACGCCGCCCACACCGCAAGCGTCTCCTCAATCGACGCTGCCGGCGTCCACGATCTCCAAATCATGGTTGCCCATAGATTCAGATGCTCTCCAAAAAAGCAACTGTAATGCTAGCTGATGTGGAAGTCCGCCACATAAAATCTGTTTTCGCGCCCCAATCGTACCAAAATGTTTCACGTGAAACATGTATGGATGCCCCCTGTCGTGCAAGAGGTTTTTGAGCGGCTTTGTCGTGGGATCGGGTGCGGTCATGTATCAGGCCTATCGCGCGGCGATCGTGCCGCTGGCCGGTATGGAGATGCGCAAAACCCGGTGCAGATCATTTTGGCGAGCTTTGTGCTCTTTGTTTCACTTTGCTTTCCGGATCCGGATCGGACCGATCCTTTCGACCTTACCGTTCGTTGACCTCCTCACACGCCTGACGTTTCCCATGCCACGGTGTCCGATCCTCGATCAGGCCGCCGCAGCCACGGGAACCCGAAAATCCTCGCCCTTGGTGAGCATGGCCCAGACCGAGCGCGCCATTTTGTTGGCGAGCGCAATCGCCACCAGCATCTTTGGTTTGCGCACCAGCATGCGCTGTAGCCAGCTTCCCTCCGGCGCCCCTTTCCGACAGGCACAGCGTACGACGGCCATCGCGCCGATGATCAGCAGCCGGCGAAATCGCGCCCGCGTTTGAAGACATCCATCGGCGGCGCGAAGGTCTCGATCGCCAGGGCCGTGATTGGTCCGACGCCCGGCATCGTTTGCAGACGCCGTGTCGTTTCCCCGCATGCGGCTTGGTGAGCCGTCGCCTTCTCAAGCTCCGAGATCTTTTTCGACAGCCCGTCGATCTGATCGAGGAGAACACGCGCCAGTTCCGCGACAAGAAGCGGAAGCGATGTCATTTGATCCTCAACCGCCTCTTCGAGACCTTTCACATTCGCCGGTCCCTGCGCGGCCACGACGCCGTGCTCCGACAAATGACCGCGGAGCGCGTTAATCAGTTGCGTGCGCTGCCGAACCAAAAGATCCCGCGTGCGGAAAAGCATGGCGCGCGCCTGCTGTTCCTGCGTTTTCACCGCGACAAAGCGCATGGTCGGCCGGCTTGCAGCCTCAGCGATCGCTTCGGCGTCAGCCGCATCGTTCTTTTGGCGCTTGACGAAAGGTTTGACGTAGGCGGGTGGGATCAATCGAACCTCGTGCCCGAGGTCACGGATCGCGCGTCCAAAGTGGTGCGCGCTTCCGCAAGCCTCCATGGCGACGATGCAGCGCGGCTGCTCGGCAAAGAAGGCGAGAACTTTCTCTCGGGAAAGCTTCTTCCGTAAAGCCACGCCGCCGTCAGTCAGGGCGCCATGCGCCTGGAAGGACCGCTTTGCAAGGTCGAGACCGATGATGCTAACCTTTTTCATGGATGCCCTCTCCGTTCGTGGAATGCGAAAACATGACCACCTTGGCACATTGCGATGCCGTCAGGAGGAGGCATCCACTCCATCATTTTGGTACGATTGGAGCCGGAAACCTTACAAGCGCTCATACATCAGCCGGCTTGGAAATTGTGGGATCGCGCGGACAATTGGTACGATGCGCACACCCGCCCGCAGGCCACCGGAACCATTGCCCGGCTTGCGGTAAGCGGCTAGGCTCGCGGCGTTGGACCCCTCGAAGAGCGTGGAGCAGCGACAGCGGTGCGCAACGTGATGGGGGGAGAAACCATTTGGCGCCGGTTCAGGCGCAAGGCCGCGGCGCGGGGGCGGGCGCCTCGGCAACCCGCGCCCAAATCTGACACAAAAGAGGCCGAGGCCTTGGCTGCCACGCTCAACCATTCGGCCGAGCGCGTGCAGACCCTGTGGTTCAGCTTTCTCACCTTCATGGTCTATCTGGCGATCGCAGCGGGCACGACCACGCATCGTATGCTGTTTCTCGAAAGCCCGCTCAACCTGCCGGTGCTCAATATCGCTCTGCCACTTTTGGGCTTTTATATCCTCGCGCCGGTCATTTTCGTCGTCTTGCATTTTTATATGCTGTTGAATCTCGTGCTGCTCGCCCGCTCCGCAAAGGCTTTTGAAGATGCGCTGAAGCGCGCGTTTCCGGACGATGGCGAGGCGCGCGAAAATTTTCGCATGCGCATCGAAAACACGCTCTTCGTGCAACTGCTGGTCGGCGGCAGGCTGGAGCGTGAGGGCATCAACGCTAGGCTCTTGAGCCTGATGGCGCTCATCACCCTCGCCCTCGCGCCGGTCGCTTTGCTGCTATTTCTGCAAATCAAGTTCCTGCCCTATCACAGCGAATGGATCACTTGGCTGCATCGCGGTCTGGTGGCGCTCGACCTCGCGCTCGTGTGGACCCTGTGGCCAGGCTATCGAAGCGGCTGGGGCGTTCGGCTATGGCCGAAGGCGAGCTGGTGGCTCGTGGTGCCGGGAATGGGGAGCGCGGCGGCGGTTGCCTATGCGGTGACAGTCGCAACCTTTCCGGATGAAAGCATGTATTTGGTGACGTATTGGCTGCATGGTCCGACTTATTTCAGTCAAGAAGCACCGTACTAAACTCACTTTCAGTGTACGAGAGATTTCAATGACTTGAGCGGGAGTTTTGGGGACAGGAGTTGGCTGAGGAAAGCGCTTACTTGAGGAGGATTTGCGGCGGCGAAGATTTTACGCAACGCGGATAGGCCGAGGGCAAACAGCGACCACGCCCGGCGGCCATGCTTTTTGATGGGGATAGGCCGCCGCCGCGCCGCCGCCGCGCCTGTTTTAACGGAAAGCGCCACGGCCAAAGCCAGCACCGCCAAAAGGGTGGACAGCTTATCGGCGTTGGTCAGATGCGTGTCTTCCAGATTGAAGCCCTTGGTTTTCAGATTGCCGAACATGGTTTCGATGGTCCATCGCTGGCGATAGCGGGCCAGCGCATGTTGCGGCTTGCTGGAACAGGCCAGCGCCAACAGTTCGCCCGAGGCGATCCGCATGATCACCAGCCGCACGGGTGGCCATGACGCCTGCCCGTTTTGCCCAAGCCGGCAGGCGCCTTTGAGGATCATTGTCTGGCCTTTGTTCAGATGCCGCGCAATGGCGGCGATCGTCCATGTCTCGTAGCCCTCGCGCACGACATATTGGTTCTCGCGCAGCCGCAGAATGAACGGGATCTTCGCCGCATGCAGGTAAGCCATCCATGCGTCGCCAATGAACTCGCGGTCGCCCATGAGCGAGGCGATTTTCATGTCCGGAAACACCGCACGCAGACGATCCAGAAGACCGGTTCTCTCAAGCGTGTTCGAGTTCCCAGCCTTTGGCAGCAGCGTCCATAGCAGAGGTATCCCCATGCCGTTCCAGATCACCGAAACCATCAGGATGTTGATCGTCGTTTTACCAAACTCCCAGTTGGTCCGATCCACGGCCAAAACCCAAGGTTTGCCGCCAAGTCCCAAAAGATCGACGATCACGCACGCGGCCGCCGCGCCGTCCAGTTTGACATGCTGGAAAAATCGATAGAACCGCCGCCGCACGGAATCCGTTTGCGCCGGGCTCGCGACATACGCCGCCAACCGCCACAGGCAGATCGTGCCTTGCTGCATGATCAAGAGCGCCAGCCACGCCAGCGTCTCACGCCTTGTGTCCGACAGTTTGATGTGATTCTCTACGGCCTTGGATAGGGCGTTCGAGAATATTGGTTGCATGTAGGCGATCCTTCTCTTGCGGAAAAGAATCGCCTTTATAAATCATCTCAATGCCTTATCCAACCGCGTCTAGTACGATGGTCAAGAAGTTAAAATGAGCGAAAAACCAAACTGGTATGCCTCGATCGCGCCGATCAACACTTTGGACCTGCATGGGGAAGATTTGATCGACGACGCAAAACTCGCGCATATTATCGAAAAGAACGATAACACGAACGACGCGCAGAGGTGGGTGGCCACTTTGTCCCTAGCGAATCGCGATTTGACGTTAGCGGACTTGTCGCGAGCCGACGTTCGGCATGTTGATTTTTTTCATTCGATCCTTAATCGTGCTGGCCTCTACGGTGCATGGGCGGAGAGGTCGCGCTTTGACTTTGCGCAGCTCCATGGCGCCGTGGTTGAACAGGCGCACCTCCAGGGCACATCACTCAAAAACGCGCAGCTCCAGGGGACCTCGTTCTACGAAGCGCAGCTCCAGGGCTCCTCGTTCGATGACGCACAGCTCCAAGGTGCTACGCTCGATGGCGCACAGCTCCAGGGCTCCTCGTTCGATGACGCACAGCTCCAGGGTGCTACGCTCGATGGCGCACAGCTCCAGGGCGCCTGGTTTGTGGGCCTCTATGGCACCCAGCTCCAGGGCGCCTCGCTCAACGACGCACAGCTCCAGGGCGCTTCGCTCGATCGCACAAATCTCCAAGGCGCCTCGCTCGACGGCGCGCAGCTCCAAGGCGCAACATTCGGAAACGTGTGTGTTTGGAGAGCAGACGTTCGGCGGGCGATTTGGAAGGACACATTCGTCGGGGGCTCGGAAGCGTGTGACTGGACGGCGGCCTCCTTCGCGGCACTCAAACAACTCATTGCCAAGGAAGTACCCGAAAGGATTAACAAAAACCTCGCCTTGGAAAATATCGAGGAGCGCCTTGATCCATCCAACTTGGAAGGCGAGGCAGAGATGGCGAAGGTCTGGGCCGATCGTGAGCGCTCTTCTCCAGCTCCAGCTGTCGCTGAGAAGAGCCTCGCTAGGCAATGGCTCAAGGTGGGCTGCGATGTTGAGGGGGCGCCCTACGTCCTGCATGCCCTAATCGCTCGATTAAGCAACGACATTTCGCCTTTTCGTGAGCAAAGCGATGCGGCAAAGGCTCTCGCTTCTGCCTTCCTCGACGAGAATTGCGCCGGTGCCCATGGCCTCTCGGAGGCCGACAAGGCGACGCTCAAAAAGATCGCCGCGTCGGCCCCGCCGCCCGCGCCAAAACCGTGACGCGAAGCTTTGGCGCACTCAAATCGCACTTTCGCCGCGACGATGGTGACGCCTTAATTACCAACCCCAACCCCCGCCCCAGTGGTAGGGATAAAAATAATAATAGGGATAAAAATACGGGTAATTATAGGGATTAAAATAAGAATAAGGGTCATACCACCAAGGGTAACGATAAGGTCGGGCATAGTAGCCATGACGGTGATAGCGATGCCGGTAATAGTGAACCTCGGTCGCCTGGCTTGATGCGGCGGCGCGCACCGCGGCCGGATTCGGCAGAACCGGCAGTGCCGACGACGGGCTCGCCGTGGCGATTGCGACCACGCTAGCAACGAGTGCGCCAGCGGCGCCGAATGCCATCGCATCTTTCATCGTCTTGGTGCTCATGGCCTGTCCTTTTCGTTTCCGTCTCCTTCGGGGTGCCTGCGAGCATGCCGCTCGCCACACAAAGCACAGTTCGGCTCTCATCGTCAGCCGACCTTGAGCCGGTTCCAAAAGCCGCGGGTTCGACCGCAAGCCCGGCCATGAGGAGGGAGGGGCCTCTCGAATGGTATACCACTAGCAAATCTGCGCGGATTTGAGACAGCCGCCGCACGCTCAACCAGCATGAAAACGCCGGCGGTGGAGCGGTCAATCACGAGTTGCGCTGCAATTGCCGCTCTGCTCAAGCATCCCATGATAAAGCGGCGGCGGCGAAGCGGTCAATCACGCGTTGCGCTAGCAATTTTCCGCTCTGGCTGTTGCACATTTGTCGCTCCGTTCGACAAATCGCGTATTGGCCTTGGCAATCCGGCCTGTTTTGTTGACAGCGGAAAGAATGACGTGGGTAAATTCGCGTCGTCGCAGGCGGGCACCGTGACCGCCAACAGAATGGCGAAATCGTGCGAGCGTGTATCGTCGCAACACGATCAATGACGCGGTTGCGTGTAGTTAAGAGTATGCAAGTGCCAAGTGCGAGGAGATCGAACAGACTGCCGCGAGGCCGCGTTCATGCCGTCGTGTTCGCAATTTGCGTTTCGCTCCTCTCCGCCTGCTCCAGCTTGGATCGCGGCTCACCGGTTCCGCCGGGCGACAAGCACGAAGTGACCGTTCTCGGTCTTCCCAACGCCCGCCTTTTCGTCGATCAACCGGCGGCGATCTCTGCCGAACAGGAACGGGCGCTCATTCGCGAAGCAAGGACTCTCGGCATCGGCCGCGGCGGTAACTTGCCGCCCGCGTATCTTCTGTCGCTCTCTGGCGGAGGCGATAATGGGGCCTTCGGCGCTGGATTGCTGGCCGGTTGGACTGCTCACGGCGATCGTCCGAAGTTTAAGCTCGTCACCGGGGTCAGCACCGGCGCGCTCATCGCGCCTTTTGCCTTCCTCGGGCCAGCGTATGACGCGCGCCCTAACCGACGTCTACACCAACATAACTCCCTCGAAAATCTATGAAAAGCGATTCATCGCCGCCGCGCTCACCGAGGATGCGCTCGCGGACACAACCCCTCTTTACGAGACCCTTTCCCGCTATGTCGACGGCAGCATGCTTGCAAAGATCGCGGCCGAGTATGAGAAAGGGCGCCTTCTCTTCATCCAAACGACCGATCTCGACGCGGGGCAGCCGGTCCTGTGGAATATCGGAGCGATTGCGGCGAGCGGCGACCCGCGCGCGCTCGATCTCGTTCGTCATATTTTGTTAGCGTCGGCTTCGATTCCCGCTGCTTTTCCGCCGGTGATGTTCGACGTCGAGGCGAATGGAAACCACTATCAGGAAATGCATGTCGACGGCGGCGCGGTGAGTCAGGCTTTTCTCGTTCCCCCAAGCGTGAACATTCACGTGGCCCAGGAGAAGGCCGGATATCGCAGGCGCGCCGTCGTCGCTTACGTCATCCGGAATTCGCGCCTGACGACCGAATGGAGCGATGTCGAGCGACAGACGCTGTCAATCGCCCAGAAGGCTGTCTCGACGATGATCAACTATAATGGCATCGGCGATCTCTATCGCATGTATTTGGTCACGCAGCGCGCAGGAGCGCGCTTCAATCTCGCCTACATCAGCGACGATTTCCAGGCCGAGCACAAGGAAGATTTTGATCAGACCTATATGCGCGCTCTGTATCGCTATGCTTATGACAAGGCTGAGAGAGGCTATCCCTGGGAACACGCGCCGCCGGGGTTTGCGGGTAAGAGGCCGTTGAGTTTTCGCGATTCCTGCTTGCCTTTCCCAGATCCCGCTCAAATGATATAAATTTGGTCCGGCAGTTCGTCCTGGTCGCCGCTTCCGGGCGGAAAATGCTCGGCGAGAACGCGTCCGCACTTCTCGACCGCGATGACAAAACCCTCCGCGATTTCGCCCGCGCCCGCGCGCTCCAGCAAAGCATCGATCGCATCCTGCCACACGGATTGATGAACTTTTGCAGCGATGCCATCGTCGGCGACGATGCGGGCGTAATGTTCGGCGAGCGAGACGAAGATCAGGACGCCCGCGCGGTTCTGCTTGCGGGCCATGCCGCGAATCACGAATTGCTCCATCGCGGCGCGATGGGCGTGCACACGGAGCGCGCGGCGAGGAATCAGGAGGTGGCCCAGCGGAAACTCGGACAGAATTAAAAACAGCGCCACGAACGTCACGATCTGCGCCAAAAAAATCTCGAGCACGGAAAGATTGGTCAGTGCAATCAGAAACCAAGGTGCGATCAGGGCGATGAGCGCGGACGAGGCGGTCGCGTAACTCGTGTAATCGGACGACGCGCGCGCGAGCACGCAGACGATTTCGCCGGCGGTCGTTGCTTCTGCCGCCCTGATCGCGGCGCCGACGCGGCGCTCGACTTCCTGCGAGAGCTCGCCATTGTACGAGAGACGCGCCATTACCAACTCCCCGAGGCGCCGCCGCCGCCCGACGATCCGCCACCGCCGGAAAAGCCGCCGCCGCCGGACCAGCCGTCACCGGACCATCCATTACCGGAACCGCCGCGATATCCGCCACCCCGGCCGGAGTTCATCAGCATGCCGAGCAGGAAGGAGAGCAGATTGCCGCGTTGGCCGCGCGGCGTCAGCCAAAAGAAGATGAACACGAAAAGTCCAAGCGCAATCCAAGGACCAAGGTCGTCGAGCGTCGTATCATGGCGGACGATGCGCAGCTGCGGGCGTTTTTCCCACTCCGAGGAATCCGTCGTCAAAACAGTAATAACATCATCGACGCCGCGCTCGATGCCGCCGCCGAAATCCCCCGCCTTGAAGCGTGGCGCCATCGCATTGGTGATGATGATTTTCGACAAGGCGTCGGTCAGCGTGCCTTCGAGGCCGTAGCCAACCTCGATCCGCATCTTGCGCTCGTTTGGCGCGACAAGCAGCAGCACGCCATTGTTCTTTTGCTTCTCGCCGAGCTTCCAGGCGCGAAACAGCGCATTGGCGTAAGGCTCGACGTCGTCGCCTTCGAGCGAATTGACGGTTGCCACCACGAGCTGAATGCCGGATTTGGCTTCGAGTGAGGCGAGTTTTCCGGTGATCCTGGCGGTGACCGCCGGTGGAATGATATTGGCGGAATCGACGACACGGCCGGTCAGCGGCGGAAACGTATAGGCCAACGCCAAATTGACGAAGGCGAAGGCCGCGAGCAGAGCCGCGGCGAGATAAAGCGGGGACGCGGAAGAGTTTTGCCGGGCGCTAGCCAACGGTGTCATTCCTGTCGCCCGCTTGGATACAACACCCGCCGTCAAAATTTCACTTGCGGCGGCGTCTGCGCGGCCTCATTGGCGGCGAACTCGGCCATCGGCTTGTTGCCGCGAAAAAACGTCGATGCCCAAATGAGACTCGGGAACGTCTTGAGGCTGAGATTATAGCCCCGGACCGCGTCGATATAATCGCGCCGCGCGACAGAAATGCGGTTCTCCGTGCCTTCGAGCTGCGACTGCAAGGCAAGGAAATTTTGATTGGATTTCAAATCGGGGTAATTTTCGCTGACCGCGAGGAGACGGCCAAGCGCGCCGGACAATTGCGTCTGGGCCTCCTGGAATTGCTTGACCTTCTCGGGATCGGTCAATTGCGAGGCGTCGATCTTGACGGAAGTTGCCTTGGCCCGCGCCTCGACGACGGCGGTGAGCACATCCTTTTCCTGCTTGGCATAGCCTTGCACGGTGGCAACCAAATTGGGAATGAGATCGGCCCGCCGCTGATATTGGTTCTGCACGTCGGCCCATTTGGCCTTGGCTTGCTCCTCGAGCGTGGGGATCGTGTTGTAGCCGCAGCCTGAAACGCTTACGCCCAGGAGGGCGAGAACGGCAAAAGCGCGCAGGCGGAGCAACATCTTCGCCGTGCGGGAAGAGTCAATCAAGGCAAAAGAAGGATTTACGAGCGATTTCATGACAGCACCTCCAGCTTTAGCGAAACTAGCCGGTCCGGGCGCATGAAGCAATGGCGCGAGAGTGCCTGCCCGCTAGAGCATCTGGGAGTAGCTGCGAAAGAACAAGCTCGCAGTCACCGTCTACAACGACTACGGCCACATCGTCGACAAATGCTGCGAGGCCTGGCATTTCTTTACCTGGCGATAACGCAGCCATCGCCTCGATCACATCCTGCCAATGGGCACAGGTCAAGTCTTAAGGCGGTTGGTATTAGACCCGCTTTAGAACTCGGCTGATCACGGAAGCATGATTTTCTATCATCTCGCGAGGGCCGAGCTTCACGTTGAGGCGCCGGGGGACACGCCTCGCGCGCTTCCGGCCTTGACCGCCGCCCCGCAGCGCGATGTAAAAAGCGGTTGCCGGAACTCTCGCGATCGCTGCCGTATTTGCCATTGTCCGGTTTGTTGGCCGTTGATTCGGGTCCGTTCGCAATTTGGTTCAGATGCTCAAGCCTGATGCTTTGGTTTGGAGCCTCCTCACCGCTCTTGGGATTGGCCTTTTGATTGGCGTGGAACGGGAGCGCCACAAAGGGACCGGGCCGCGGCGCTCTGCTGCTGGATTGCGCACCTTCGCCCTCGCATCGCTCACTGGAGCGGTGAGCGTCATCGCTGGCGGCGCGACTCTACTTGCGGTCGTCGCGGCGGGAATATTTGGCCTAACTGCGCTCGCCTATCGGCGCGGGCCCAACGGCGATCCGGGTCTCACCACGGAAATCGCGCTCGTATCAGCGGCGTTGCTCGGCGGACTTGCAGTAACCCGGCCTGAGCATGCCGCGGGCGTCGCGGTTGCCATTGCGATCATGCTTAACGCACGCGCCGCCCTCCACCGCTTTGTGCGCAGCGTGCTCAGCGACGATGAGATCAGAGACGCCCTAATCTTCGCGGCCGCGACCTTGATCGTGCTGCCGCTCCTTCCGGACCAACAGATTGGGCCGTTTGCTGCTCTCAATCCCCGCGCGATCTGGACCATCGTCATACTTGTGATGGCAATCGGCGCCCTCGGCCACATCGCGGTCCGGCTGGCCGGACCGCGTTACGGGCTTTCCGTGGCCGGACTTGCGTCCGGCTTCGTTTCCGGCACGGCAACAGTTGCGGCAATGGGGAGGCGAACCGTTGACGAACCCGATCTGTTCTGGCCTGCCTCGGCGGGCGCGGTTTTTTCCTCCGTAGGGACCATCGTTCAGCTCGCCGCGGTATTGGCGGCGACGAATATTGAAGTCCTGTACGCCGTCGCTATTCCGCTCGCCTTGAGTGGCGCCGCCGCGATTGTCTATGGCATTGTCTTCTCTTTTTTTGCCTTGCGCCAGAAATCAGGCACCATGGAGGAGCGCGGCCAAGCCTTCAGCATATGGACGGCATTTGCCTTTGCCGCCTTGCTTTCCGTAATCCTTCTCGCCTCCCAAGCCATGAACGAATGGTTTGGCGGAAGCGGCGTTTCGGCGACCGCAGCGGTTGCAGGGTTGGCAAGCGTTGATCCGGCAGCGATTTCGGCTGCCACGCTCGTAAACGCGGGAAAGTTCGCAGCAACGGACGCGGTGATACCAATTTTGGTAGCGTTTTCAACGAACACGATCACCAAGGCCGTCTTATGCTTGAGTGTCGGCAGCCGTGGATATGCTTTGCGTGTGATCCCAGGATTGACCCTGGTGGCGCTGGCCGCATGGATTGGGTGGTGGTGGACAAGTTTATGATAGACCCGAGATGGCCGGGGCGCTCAGAAAGAATCGCAGCATTTCGCGCGACGCGTCGGGTCCGTCTGGATCAGTGTACGAGCCCTCCGGCCTGCCTCCAGACCAGCCGTGCCCCAATCCCTCGATTGCCCAGTGTTCCACATGGAGACCGCCCGCGTCGCTGATCAAGGTGCGGGTATAGGCGCGCCCTCCGGCCGAGCGGCCGTGGTGCGTCTCCTGTGCGGCGCCGGGGAAACCTGCGCGGGCTTCCGCGACGATCAATTCAGCGTTCGACGGATGCACTGTCCGGTCGGACTCGCCATGGAAAATAATGGTGCGTACGCCCCGCCCCTTTGAACAAGTCTTCCTTTGCGCCATTGCCGCGGGGATCGGCTTGCCGCTCATCGCGGCGAACGCGGAAGCAAGATCAGTGGCGGACCCGCAAGCAAGGCCCGAGTGAACCCCTGCCGCAGCATAGAGTTCGGGATAGGCGGCACTCAAGATCAACGCCATGGCACCGCCGGCCGAGAGACCCGCCACAAAGACCTGGCTGGGGTCGATATCGAATTCGGCCATGAGGGCACGGGTAATCCCAGCGATGATGCAGGGTTCTCCCGCGCCGCGCTTTTGGTCCTTGGGATCAAACCAGTTCCAGCATCCGGAGCGATTGGCCGCCGCTTGCTGGCTTGGATAGACGACGACAAAACCATGTTCTTCCGCCAGGAGATTCATCCCCGTGCCCAACGCAAAATCGCTGGGGTTTTGGGTGCATCCGTGGAGCATCACGATTAAAGGACGCTTGCGGCCGCGAGCATGGCCCGGGACGTAGACCTTATAGTCTCGCGAACCTGCTGGACAGCTAAAGGTGCGCGTCAAAAAAACTGCTCCTTTTGGCAGCGACGGCGCGCTCGGAATGTCCAAGAGAGGCATCGCTCCAGGGGCAAGCTCCTGACGATTGGATTGACGCAACAGCGCCAACACTTCGCTCAATGGCTGTGTCGCGCGGGCAAGCCTTTGGTTTGGGAGGAATTCCTGCCAGTCAGCGCTCGCAATTCCGGCGAATGGCGGCTCGCTTTGCGCCGTACCCACGGCAGCTTTCGGCTCAATCAGCCGAAGATTGCTGGCCGGTTGTTGGTCCGCTGTGTGGGCGGTATTTCGTCCCTCCAGGGCGCGGCGGATCACTTGCGTTGCCTCGACCACATGCCGGTTCTGCGTCAGCTTCGCAGCGTTGCGCATGGCCGTGCTGAAAATGGTTTTCATCGGCTGTATCCTTGGTGAAAAACGCATCATCCCTTCGCTCACCGAATCCGTGCCTTCGAGCGCCGCCTTGACTGGTTTGCTTGCCTGCAGCGCGCCAAGGACAGTGATTGACTCGATTGCCGATAGTGCGAGTTCGGGCGTGACGTCGCTGGCGATTGTCGCAAGCCCGACGACCTGAATGCTGAGCTTGCCTGCCAGCGGTTTTCACCGCCTCCAAATCCGCGCGGCTATAGAATCGCGATCCAAGTTCGAGGGTCTGCCGCGTGATCGAATTTTTCACGGCATCCGCATGGGCGGCGAGCTGGTTGCGGATTGCGGTCCTGATCAAGTCGGTGCGATTGGAGTAAAACCCTTCGTTAACCAGCAAATCGATACGTCCAAGGTCGACATAGCCGACGTTGATTGTGATTTTTTCGGTCTCGCCCGGCTTGTCCCGCAGCCGATGCACATTTGCCGCCAAAACAAATCTCCATATACCATCTAGCTAGATGGTATATGGATGGTCAAAGCGTCGATTGCAAGAGGAAAATTTAGCCAAAGCCAGCGCAGACCGGCGGCTCAGGCGTGGCGGCGGCAAATCGCTACCTGCATGGCGGAGCGCGAAATTTCGCTGCAAGCATCATGTAGCGCCGCTTCGGCGCAAAAATTGGGCCAGGCGTTGCGATGCTGGTCGTACTGATCACCCATAAGACGCATAAAATATCCGTCCGCCAGGCGCTCGAAGCCGCCAGGTAGTTTTTGGTCGCAAGGCCGCTCGCGTTTGCCAGAGCATTTTCGAGCGAAGTGGACACCGGTTCGCGCTAAGAAAATGCGATAAAACAAAAACATTGAGCTGCTTTCTGCTTCTACTGAATCAGAAAGCAGCTCAAGGAACATCAGAGGCGCGCTTCCCCTCACTCGAACTACGCCTATGGGCACCCCTGCACCCCGCGTCACGTCCTTAGTTTTAGATCACGATGTCGGCCGTTTGCCAGGCGAGATGCTGGCCGGCATCGACCGCAATCAGCTGTCCGGTCACGTTGCGCGCGGTAGCGAGATAAAGAACTGCGCCGGCGATATCTTCGGGCGTGGTCGCGCGAGCCAGCGGCAGGCCCCGCACCTCGCGTGCGAAGCCGGCTTCGCCCTGGGTGGCGTTCGGCGATACGGGGCCCGGTCCGACCGCGTTAACTCTGATGCCTTTCGGCGCGAAGGCTTGGGCCATTGTCCGGGTCGCGGCCCAAAGCGCCGATTTGCTCAAACTATAGGTGAAAAACTGCGGCGTCGGACGCAACACCCGCTGATCGATGATGTTGACGATCGCGCCTTCTGTCGCAGTTGGCAATTGCCCGGCGAAATCGCGCGAAAGGACGAGAGGCGCCCTTAAATTCACCGAAAAATGCTTTTCCCAGCCTTCGAGATCGAAGGAGGCCGCTTCGTCCTCCTCGAAGATCGCGGCATTGTTGACGAGCAGGGTGAGCGGCCCGAAGATCGCCGCGGCATTCGCGGCGAGCCGGGCGAGGCTGGTGGGCTCGCGGAGATCGGCAGCCACCACGCTTGCCTTGCCGCCTCGCTCTACGATGCTCGCCGCCGCTGCCTCGGCATTTGCGCGCGAGGTCAAATTGCTATGCAGCACGACGGAATAGCGGGCCAGCGCGAGGCGTTCGGCGATCTTTCGCCCGATGCCCCTTGCCGCGCCGGTCACGAGCGCGGCGCCGGGCGAAACATTAAAACCAGTTTCGCCGTTCATGCCCCCATTCCCAAAGTGTGGAAAACCCATTTTGCCGGACGGTCCATCGGTTGAAGTCCGCGTTTCGGCGGAATGGGTGATGGTTAGATCGCGCTGGTTGTTTTGTCCATGATACGCAAATGTATTCGCAGATGAAACGGTGTGGCCGGTCGCAAAAGCGCTGCACTGTGCTTTTTTGATAATGCAGTTCAGGCGTTCGATGCGGCCAATGGTTCAGGGAGGGTTGGCCTTGACGAGGCGATGTTCAACGGCGGTGACTTGCCATAAGCGATCGAAGGGGATCGCCAGATAAGCTTTCATTCCTTCGCGGCTTGCGAACCGAATGCCACCATCCGTGAGGCCGCCGCCGCATCAATGGCGACGGATACGCAAGGGCATCCAAGCAGCACCAAACGCCGCTTGCCGAAGGTGCCGCAATGAGAGAACCAAACTGTTTCACGTGCAGCAATTTGGTACGATCAAGGGCCACGACCGGTCAAATTTTCAGGCACCGCTGGACAATTTCTTTTCCCAACGCCCGTTTGCGCCCTGCTGCCAATAGGTCATCGCGAAGCTTTGCTCTTTCAACTCTTTCCATTGGGCCCGGGCAGCCGCGAGTTCATGCTCATTGTTGCCGTCGAAGAGGGCAACCGCGCGGGCATAGGCCGCGCCGTCTCCCGCGAGCGCCGACGCCATTTCCGCCCCCTCGATAAACAACCGGAACGCCGCGCCATTGGGATTTTCGGGGCCGGTCGTCAGATACACTGGCTGGAGTTCGCTATCGCCGTCGCGGGCACGCCCGTGCGCAAGAAAACTTTCTTCCGAATAAGTCCAAAGCCAGGAATCGAGCGCGTCAAGCCGCTCTTCACTCCTGGCCTGCACGGCGACGCGCCAGCCTCTCCCCAGCGATTTCTCGATGAGGTTTGGAAGCACACTTTCGAGCGGCTGACGCTGCAGATGATAAAACCAGATTTCGGTCATGTTCCAAAAGGTGGATAGATACGATCTAAGACCAGGCGACTTCCGCTCAGCCAATCGCCACCAGGCCCTTGGCGAAACGGCGCCCGTTGGCGGCATATTGCGCGGCGCTTTCCCGCAGGTCCCGGGCCGACGCTTCATCGAGCGTGCGCACGAGGCGTGCCGGCGTGCCGACGATCAAACTGTTATCCGGAAACTCCTTGCCTTCAGTCACCAAGGCATTAGCGCCGACGAGACTATTGCGGCCAATTTTGGCGCCGTTCAAAAGCGTCGCGCCCATCCCGATAAGGCTGTTTTCGCCGATCGTGCAGCCATGCAGGATCGCGTGATGACCGATGGTGCAATCTTGACCAATGCTCAAAGGAAAGCCCGGGTCGCTGTGCAGCAGCGATCCATCTTGCACATTTGTGCGGGCGCCAACGAATATCTCTTCAATGTCACCCCGCAGGACGGCGCCAAACCAGATAGACACATCGGCTTCGAGATGCACCTTGCCGATGATTTGCGCGTCGGGCGCGATCCAGAACCGGCCATTGCTTGGGAGAATAGGCGAAACGCCATCGAGCGCGTAAATGGGCATTGCCGCCCCTAATATTCGTCGAGATCGAAATCAAGGATCGCCATCTGCAAAGTGAAACTCTTCGCCTTGGGATCGTCCGGCGAGATCACGCCGAGAAAATCGCCGCCATTGTTCAAGTCAACCGAATCGCCTTTTTTACCGCGCGAAACAACCGTCAATTTGGTGGTCTCGAAAAGCCGCCGCAAATAGTCCTGTAATATCGGCCGCTCGACGGGAATCTTCATCTCGAAGGAGAATGACCTGTCGCCATCCTCGTCATCGACGATGATCGCGCCGATCCGGCGTTCGCTTAGCTGGACGTCCGCATCGTCCGGATTCCGCTTGCTGGGGGCAACCCTGATTTCCTGGTTGTCGAGGGATTTACGCAGGAATTCCTGCAATTTCCGCAATTCCGCTTTTTCCACGACGGGCTCCCACGGCACCGAGCTCTCACCAATTTGAGAGCCGCTCACCGTCCGGCAGGGCCGAACCTCTGCCAGAAAAGCCCACGAAGGGCAACCTGGGCATATTTCAAATTAGACTATTCGGGGGCTGCCGCCGGAGCAAGAATCTGATCCATGATGCGCGAAGGTTCGGCACATCCCGCGCCGCCGACAATTTTTGCCGGAACGCCCGCCACCGTTTTGTGGTCTGGAACCGAGTGCAGCACGACTGAACCGGCGGCAACGCGTGAACACCGGCCGATCTCGATATTGCCGAGAATTTTGGCGCCGGCACCTATCAGCACACCCGGCATGACCTTCGGGTGGCGGTCGCCGCGCTCCTTGCCGGTGCCGCCCAAGGTCACATCCTGCAGCATCGAGACATTGTCCCCAATCACCGCTGTCGCGCCGACGACAAGGCCGGTCGCGTGATCGAGAAAAATGCCTTTGCCAATCCGTGCCGCGGGATGAATGTCGGTTTGAAAGACTTCAGACGAACGGCTCTGGAGATAAAGCGCGAAATCGTGCCTGCCGGCGTTCCAGAGCGCATGCGCCAGCCGATGTGTCTCGATCGCATGAAACCCCTTGAAATACAGCACCGGCTCGATCAGCCGCGTGCAGGCCGGATCGCGGTCGACCACAGCGGCAATATCGGCGCGGAAGGCCTCGGGGATCGAAGGATCGCCCGTGATGGCCTCAAAATAAGCCTGCTCGATGAGATCGCCTGGTAAGGCCTGATGAGCGAGCCGCGCACCCAACCTGTGAACGATCGCCGCTTCCAGTGAATCTCTGATTGAGGATCGCCGAAAACATGAAGCCGGCGATGTCCGGCTCGCTGCGAACAGCGTCCTCCGCCTCGGCGCGCACCCGCGCGAACACCGGATCGGAGCGGTCAAGCGTGACGACCTTTGCCATTCCCTTGACGGAAATCATGAATCGCCTCCAGGCAAATTTCACCGTTCCGGCGGAGGTTACCCTTAACCCCACTATCGCCGCCATTAGCACGGCGGAAAAACTTGCGCGAGCCAAGTTTGATACGCCATCACGGAAATATAATCAGCCGGAGTGACAGCTCTCAAGGGCGCCGTTCAAGAAATTCTAATACGCTAACTTTATAGACTGTATCTCCTACTGCGCGATTGTGGTCGCGGCCAGGTATATCCACCGCGCGCGCCCGCCTGAACAAAGCGGCGAGTTCATGCGGGTCGCCCGCAACGTCATCCTTGGTTCCGGCTGCGACCAATACAGGGACATCGATTTCTCCTGCTTCGGTCTCGCTCAGAACTTGGCGGGCGCCCCGCGCGCAGGCGGCGAGCGCCTTGAGATCGCTCTTGGTCGCCTCGGCGAAAGCGCGGAACATCCGCTGCGTCGGGTCGGTGAGGCTGGCGAGCGAGGGCGCCTCCATCGCCTCGACAAGGGCAAGCGGAAGCCCGGCGCGATCGACAAGATGATGGCCGAGACCGCCGAGGATCAACGAGCGCACGCGGCCTACGTGTTCCTTGGCAAAAAAGGCGGCGATCCGCGCGCCCATCGAATAGCCCATGACATCGGCGGTCTCGATGCCGAGATGATCGAGAAGCGCGCGAGCGTCCCCCACCATCTTGTGCATGGCATAGGCGGCGGGGTCATGGAATTTTTGGCTGCGGCCGTGCCCCCGGTTATCGAACGCAACGACGCGCCGCCCCGCCGCTGTTAAGGTTTTTACCCATTGCGGAAAAACCCAATTTACCGCATGGGTCGAGGCGAACCCATGAATGAGAAGGATCGGCTCGCCGCGATCGCCCGGCGCCGGCCGCTCGTCGATAAAAGCCAAGCGAACCCCATGGGCCGACACTTCGAACATTTAGGGTCTCCATTTCGCGGCTCTGTTCTCGCGCCGCCGGCAAGTATTTGCTTGCGCCAAAGCAGAATTTTCGCCGCACACCCTGAGGGTTTCCTGCCGGGGCATCCCAAACCCTCCAGGGCTCGAAAATACCGGACAGATCGTGCGCTGCCTAAACCGGACATATCGTGTCCTGCAGGCAAAATCAGAACCGCCGATAGTCGCCGGGCCGCTTTTGCGATATAAGGAGCCATGACGCTACCGAATCGTTCCGGCATACCGGCTTCCGGCGGCTACGGCGGAAGCGTGGCGGTTGGAACAGCCTTCGTGAAAAAAGTACCCAACCCGATCGATCGGCACGTTGGCAGCCGCGTTCGCATGCGCCGCGTCATGCTCGGCTTGACCCAGGAAAAATTAGGAGAAGCCTTGGGTCTGACATTTCAACAGGTTCAGAAATACGAGAAAGGCACGAATAGGATCGGGGCGAGCAGACTTCAGCAGATTTCGCGCACGCTCGACGTTCCACCGGCCTTTTTTTTCGAAGGAGCGCCTTCCTTTCAAGCGATTGCCAATCCCGAACCGGGGCAGATGGGCGTCGCGGAAGATTCAAACACTCCCTATGTCGCGGACTTTTTGGCGACCGCCGAGGGCCTGCATTTGAACATGGCCTTTGCCCGGATTCACGATCCAAAAATCCGCAAGCGGATTGTCGATCTCGTGACCTCGCTCGCCGGCGAAGAGCGAGGCCCTGATCCGCGCGAACCCCCGGACCCCGATGAAGACACGACAAGGTAAGTGGAACGTGTTCGCTTTGACGAACATGTTGGCGCAAATGGCTTGACAAACCGAACGGCTTACCAAAAGCCTTATCGCGAAAATCGTTTCTAGCGGAGATGAGCTCATGGCTCGCGAAGATTATTTGTTTACGAGTGAATCCGTGGCTGAAGGCCATCCGGACAAGGTGTGCGACAGGATATCAGACGAGATTGTCGACCTTTTCTTCCGCGAAGGCGCGAAGGCCGGTTTGGACCCTTATCGGACACGGGTTGCCTGCGAGACCTTGGCGACGACCAACCGTGTCATTATAGCGGGCGAAGTGCGCGGCGCGGCGATTAGCCAGGATGTGATCGAGGCCGCGGCGCGCGGCGCGATCAAGAACATCGGCTATGAGCAGGACGGTTTCCATTGGCGAAACGCCAACGTCGAAATCCTTCTCCATGCCCAGTCCGCCGACATCGCGCAAGGCGTCGACGCCGTAGGCAATAAGGACGAGGGAGCGGGCGACCAGGGGATCATGTTCGGCTATGCCTGCCGCGAAACGCCCGAACTCATGCCGGCGCCAATTTATTACGCCCATAAAATTCTCGAGGTGCTCGCTTGCGAACGCAAAGCGGGCACAGGCTCCGCCGCCAAGCTCGGCCCGGACGCGAAAAGCCAGCTCACGGTCAAATATGTGCATGGCAAGCCCATCGGCGTAACGCAAATCGTGCTTTCGACGCAGCATCTGGACGAAGATTTGAGCTCGCAGGACGTGCGCGATATCGTCGAACCCCACATAAGGAAAACCTTGCCGGACGCCTGGATCACGCCGGACACGGTTTGGCACGTCAACCCGACCGGCAAATTCGTGATCGGCGGTCCCGACGGCGATTGCGGCCTGACGGGCCGCAAAATCATCGTTGATACCTATGGCGGGGCGGCGCCGCACGGCGGCGGGGCGTTTTCGGGCAAGGATCCGACGAAGGTCGATCGCTCGGCTGCCTATGCCGCGCGCTACCTTGCCAAGAACGTGGTCGCCGCCGGGCTCGCCGATCGCTGCACGCTCCAGCTTTCCTACGCGATCGGCGTCGCCGAGCCGCTGTCGATCTATGTCGATACCCATGGCACGGGCAAAGTCGCGGAACAAAAGCTCGAGGCAACTCTCTTCGAGGTCATGCGCCTTTCCCCGCGCGGAATCAGGGAGCATCTTAAGCTTAACCAGCCGATTTACGCACGCACCGCCGCCTACGGCCATTTTGGCCGCGTCCCCGACGCGGAGGGCGGTTTTTCCTGGGAAAAGACCGATTTGGCGGAGACCCTGAAAGCGCATCTCGCTTGATTTGCTAAGCTTGCGCGGCGGCAGGCAGGACATGAATCCTGGACAAACCGGAAAGCCGCCATCGCGGCGGCCCGGCGCTGCAAATGCGCAAGAAACCCAGCCGATTTCGCCAGGCTTGCATGGCCGGCGCCGGGGCAAAAAGCTGCGCGCTCATCATGCCGCGCTTCTGAGCACCGTTTTGCCGTCTCTCAGCTTCGACCCCTCACGGCCCATTCCTGATCCCGCGTGCCTATTTGCCTCAAAGCCCGCCGCGCTTTGGCTCGAAATTGGCTTTGGCGGCGGCGAGCATCTCGCCACGCAGGCACATGCCCATCCCGAAATTGGCTATATCGGCTGCGAAGGTTTTTTAAACGGCATCGCCAAGACCTTGGCACTCATAGAAATGGGCCGATTGCGCAATGTGCGCCTTTACAACGGCGACGCACGGGCGGTGATCGAAGCGCTGCCGAACGGCGGCCTTGGACGGAGCCTATTTGCTGTATCCTGACCCATGGCCAAAGCGGCGCCACCACAAGCGCCGGTTCTTGTCGGACGAAACGCTGGCGGCGCTCGCGCGCACGATGCGTTCTGGCGCGGAGCTTCGCTTCGCAACCGACATCGACGCCAATGCGGGCTGGAGCTTGGCAAGGGTCTTGCGCTCGCCCGATTTTGTCTGGGCGCCGGCGGGCCCAAGGGATTGGCAAACGCCCTGGGACGGTTGGGCAGGCACGAGATACGAAGCGAAAGCGCTCCGCGACGGGCGAAGGTCTACTTATCTCACGTTCCGGCGCAAATAACGCGCATTCGGTCGCATTGCACCGGATTGCGTTGCGAATTGTTTACGTCGCAAAGCTACTCTAGCAAAACGAAAGAGAGTTAGTTCGGACTCCTTGAGCTTTGCATCAATACCAAAAAATAGGGCTTGCGGAATTGCTTTCCGGATGTATGATGAATATCGACAATTAATTATTGCTACGGTACAGTTAGCCGCGTCACCAAGGAGAAATTTCGTGGCCAATTTAATCATCCTGAGCGTCCTGCTGGGGGCGGTACTCGGGCGGTTTTTCAAAATTTTGGTTCTCCTCCCGGCGTGCGCATTCATCTTTGTCGCGGTTGTCGTTAAGTCCGCCGCCCTCGAAAACGGCCTACTGCGAACGCTTCTTGAATTCGCTTTGCTGAACGTAGCTCTCCAAATCGGCTATGTGTGCAGCCTGCTTTCTTTTTCCGTTCCCAACGCGAAACACCAAAGGAAACCCGCGCACGCGCCTCGTCTGCTGCGTCACTAGTTCAGCGTTTCCTTGTTTCGAATCATATGGGCAGCCGTCATCGCGAGGAGGCGAAGCCGACGAAGCGATCCAGGGGGCGCCCCGCGATTTTTGGATTGCTTCGCCTGCGGCTCGCAATGACGGGAGCGTTCGCTTGGTTGTGACTGGTTTTATGGAATCGATGACTAGGGCATGCCCCGAAAAACTCGCCGGCTTGTTCGATAAGGACGCGCTCCTGCTAGCGGCGGCTCGACAGTAGCTGTGCCAAACGAGGTAAGGCCCGCGCCGGGAACATAATTTCGTATGTTATTGTTGATAAATATCGATAGATAAATATACACAGATTTGCTAAGCCTTGCTTGTTCGGTTTGTGACCATTGGACAGACGGATTTGCCCCGGCCTAGCGGAATTGCAGCCGCCCAGCCCCTGACCGGCTTGCTGCCGAAAGTATCGGTTCGCCCGCATCCGGGTGCAGCCGCAAAATGGCGTCCCGCCCCTTTGCCGGCCGGATTCGCATTTCTCACCTACTACGGTGTGAGCCCGGCGGTTTTGCTCGGTGCAGCAGTGGAGGCACGTAGGCAAGCCGTCGCGCCGGAGGCCGCTCTACTTGCGAATGGAACAACTGGGGAGAGTTTTTTTTATCGTTGTCTGGCCCATCGCCTTGGCGCGGCCTTTATCGATGGCGAGATCACCTTAGGTTCTGGCGCGCGCTATCCGCATGCGATCCATGCGGGCCTCGCGCCGCTCGAGGGCGCCGCAGGGCCAGGTTGGCTCGCCGCACCGCGCGGCCAATTGCTCGCCCAACTCTTGGCAAGGACACGCGGCGGCGAGCGCTTGGGCACCCGCCTTGCGATTACGACACCATCGCATTTGTCCAGCTTGGTATGCGGGGCCGCGTCCGCGTCGATTTTGCGTGAGGCAAGCCTCGGTCTCGCCAACCTCGATCCGAGCCTTTCCGCAAAATCCGGCGCAAGCCCGGCGCAATGCGCCTTTGCCATTACGGCCAGCGCGGCTGCCGCCTTTGGCTTCAGCCTGGCGCCGGCGGCGACCCTCGCCTTTGTTACATTGTCGATGACCTGTCTCTTCCTGGCCTCGATCTGGCTTCGTCTGTTCGCCGGCGCAGCGAGCATCGCTTGCGGCCAACAGCCGTTTCGCGCGCGTGTCGAGGATCGCCGGCTGCCGGTCTATTCGATCGTCGTCGCGCTGAACCGGGAGGCACGGGTCGTGCCGCAGCTCGCCGCCGCGCTTGCCGCGCTGGATTACCCCGGTATTATGGCGCAGCTGCCACAAGCGGTTTAGCGAGCCCCGCCCATCTGATTCCGAAAGGAGTCAGTGAGTGAGCTGGGAAGCGCAATACGCACATAGATGTTTGATCCCCCGTTGCACTTTGGCGATCTCGGGGGCAAAACGGAATTTATGTCAAATTTTTTCGGGGCCATTCATAGGCTGGCGGCTAAAGTCGAAACATGGTGGTCATTATGTTCCCTTGCGGTGGGAACCGGTGTCATGAGCTGGATTGCAGCTCAATGGCAAGCGGTTGCGGCCCAAGGATGGGCTGCAATTTTCATTGTTGCTCTAGTTTGCTGCAGTGTTTTCTTGGGTTCGGCAGCTCTCATATTTCTTTCAATCTCGAAATGGCGGCAACCTGCGAATCCGTCGATTAAAGAAGATATTGACAAACCAAGGCCGCCCGCTGCGACGGTCGAGCAACCTGCAGTTTCTATTAAACGCGGGCTCTACGTTGGCCAAATCCTGGCAAGTTTCAATAAATTAAAGGAAGATTACGTCGTAGAGCTTGGAATTTTGGCCTATAATGGCACAGGAGAGGCAATCTCTTTGTTTGGCATCACCGGCACAATAACTTTCGACATTCAAGACACCCATGAACCGCTTCCACCGGCAGTACTCGTGGATCGAGGACAGAGAACAAAAGGCGTACCGAGTTTCACCGAAATGTTGTTCGTTCTGGAACAGCGCATACCCAGCCAGTTAGCGCTGAAATTGCTAACCGCTTTTGACGAAGGTGGGGGAGGCGCCTTTGATCTTCGGCAGCTCAATATTCTATTTAGCTTAGATTCCAGCCAATATGAAACAGAGCGCCTGCCAGTCTTTAGTATTCACTTCACAAAGCAGGAGACCATCGCCCAAGGAAGAATTGTTTACGGAGCCGCAAGGATCTAAATATCCTCCAACCTTATACCATCAAGCTCCAGGGCCGCCAGACAGGCAAGCATGAACGTCGCAGCGAAAGTCCCCCGTTTTAGCTTGGCAGCCACAGAGTCCCTGGTTTCATCCAGGCCGTGCTTTTTGAGCCGCTCGGCCAATTCCTCGTAGGTCACGCCCGCGCGTTTCAATTCCGCCTTGAGAAAGCGCGAAGCACGCTCGGCAAGTTCGTGCTCTGACTTTGCTAGTCCCATAAAAAGGTCGCTTTCGACAAAAAAAGATCATATCTGACATTTTTGTCGTTGACAAGATCCGTTTAAGATGTCACAAATGACCCTACAAGGTCATATGTGATGTCACAGCATTTCCTCCTTTCCCGTCCTGCCAAGACCCTGAGCCTCGCTCAGGTATTCCGCATGACGGATACGGAAGCCGAGGCGATGTTTCGGAAGGTGCGCTGGCCAGAGACAGACGGCGCGCCGGTTTGCCCGCATTGCGGCGGCTTAGACGCCTATGAGTGCCGCCGCCCGTCTGGCTTGCTCCGGTTCCGTTGCCGCGCCTGCCGGGAGGATTTCACAATCACAAGCGGGACGCTCTTTGCGTTCCACAAGCTCCCATTGCGCGGCTATCTCGCAGCCATCGCGATCTTCTGCAATGAGGTCAAGGGCAAGAGCGCCTTGGCAATCTCACGCGACCTTGGCTTGTCCTATAAGGCGGCGTTTGTGTTGCTCCACAAGCTCCGCGAGGCCGTGGCCGAGGAAATGAAGGGCCGCAAACTTGGCGGCGAGGGCAAGATCGCGGAAATCGACGGCGGATATTTCGGCGGTTACGTGAAGCCCGCGAACCATCGCGAAAACCGCCGCGATCGCCGCCTAGCCCGCAATCAAAACGGCAAGCGCAAGGCCGTCGTCATTCTCCGCGAACGCAATGGCCGCTCGCTCCCAGCCGTGTTCCGTACCGAGGGGCAAGCGCTTTCATTCATCCGCTCGCGCATCGCCAAGGGAACCATCATCAACGCGGACGAAGGCAGCTCATGGGATGCGTTGCACGCCCAATACGAAATGCGGCGCGTTAATCACGAGGAAGCTTACAGCTTAGACGGTGCGTGCACGAATTGGGCAGAGGAATTTTTCAGCCGGATGCGTCGCGCCGAACAGGGCCACCATCATCATATCGCCGGCCCTTATTTGCTTCGTTATGCACAAGAGGCTTCATGGCGTGAAGATCATCGCCGCGTCAGCAATGGCGATCAGGTCCACCTGATTTCAGGCTTGGCGATGCGTCGCGGGCCGTCTGTGGATTTCTGCGGATATTGGCAACGTGGCAAGGTGGCGTGATTTTCTTTAAAGCTCGGAACCAGCCCGAATCACTTGACAAGTAATTTTTTTTGTGAACCTAAGAGGCTGATTCGTTATCAAATTTCCCATAAGTGATTCAAATTGCTAAGCCTCAAAAAAATAAACTCCGAGTATTGTCCAGCCCGTTTTGTGTTTTGCCATGATTCTGTTAAACTTTTTCAACCCTTGGAGAGGGAGGACGCTATGCCAATCATCGACGACCTTGAGCTACCAATCAAAAAAAATAAAATTGATGGCCCAGCTGTGCGGTTTCTCGCGACACGTAAAGAAGATAATAACTGCGAACCAGCAACAGTGAAGAAGTTCAGAGAGAGATACGATAATGTGAAAGAAAATATTATAGCAGGGCTAACGTCAATCTCATCGAAACGATTTTAATATAAATAACAAAAAATCAACAATTCTTTATGCGGAGTGGTATTTTGGGGGCCGGTCAGTTTGATATCGCCCGCATGCAAGAGCGCGCGGAATTTTTACAAGAAATCGCTATCGATCTGCTTGATACTGTTTTTAGCGATGGCACCATAGTATTGCGACGGCCGCGCATACAGCTAGCTACAAAAGGATATTTCATTCTTAATACTTGTTACAAAAAATGGCGTATTGAAGAAGGGCACTATACGCAAGAGCCTAAAATTGCTGCTCTTCAGTGCATGTCTATAGCAACGTTTGAGCCATTTAGAGTTGCCAACCCAACTGACGTAAGAACGATTGCCGAAGCAAGATCAAATGAGATATATTCTCTTGCGTGCGCGGCTGCGATATTAGAAATACAGATAGATGGAAGTCAAACACGACTTTTACCTTAGACTTTTGGATGTTTTGTCATCTTGTAGAAGTGAGACTTTAGAGAGCTATATTACAGACATAGGCCTTCAAATTGATAGGCCTCTTGAGGATTATGTATGTGATATTCATGAAAATGATAAATTTGGATTGGATAGCTTAATTACAATTTTTGAATTATTCTGTCACCGTTTTAAATCTTGAATTAATGTGCGGCAACGCCCAAACCCGCGCGCCCAAATGCTTCTCTGTACCGTCAATAAGCCCTCGTCGGCATTGCTGGCGAAGCGCATGGATAAGGCGCGCCGCCACGGCCTTGGCGAGCACCTTGTCGCCGGTATCGAGCCCTTTCGCGGCCATGACCCTTAAGGCAAGCTGCCGGGTATTCAATGGGCCACTGGCGAGCGCTTCCTTACAAAGGTTGATGGCCTCGCCACGCTTGAAGCATCGATGGATATCAACGTAGGGCGGAATTTCTTCGACATCGCCAGAGGCTTCAAAGATCGTGATCGCTGCCGTTATGTGTGCAAGATCGGCGCGGGCTTGCGCCAGCCGCTTTTCATAGTTCGCGATCGAGGCTATGATTTCCGCTCGCTTGGAGCGTAGCGTCGTGACTGTTCGGATTTCTGCCATGCGGGAAAGATAGGCGCGCGGCGGTTAATCCGCTTGTGGCAGCTGCGCCATAATACCGGATTACCCGCGTGGCAAGCTCGACATCAAGCTCGTGATTGAGCACGACGATCACGCAACGCGGCGGGCGATCGAGGCTTTGGGTCTGCCTGCCACCTACGAGATCGTCGTCGCTCCAGATGGCTGGCCAAGGACCAAACCCCGCGCGCTCAACGTCGCATTGCCGCTGGTGCGCGGCGACCTCCTTGTCGTATTCGATGCCGAGGATGCGCCTGCTCCGGGCCAATTGCGCGAGGCGGCGGAACGTTTTTTGCGCGCCCCGCGCGAGCTTGCGTGCCTGCAAGCCCGGCTCGCGATCGACAATATCGAGGATTCGTGGCTGACCCGGTTGTTTGCGATCGAATATGCGGTTTTGTTCGATGTGTTGAACCCTGGCCTCGCCGGGCTTGGCCTGCCGCTGCCTCTCGGCGGCTCGTCCAACCATTTCCGCACCGAAGTCTTACGCGAAGTTTGCGGCTGGGATGCCTGGAACGTGACCGAGGATGCCGACCTCGGTCTTCGCCTCGCGCGTCTCGGCTATGGCATCGGCGTTTTGCCCTCGAGCACGCAGGAAGAGGCGCCGGCGCGGATTGCTACGTGGCTGCGGCAGCGGCGGCGCTGGTCCAAGGGCTGGATGCAGACCTTCATCACGCTCACCCGCGATCCCCGCCGCGTCGCCAAGGAGGTTGGCGCCGTAAACAGTTTGGCGATCGCCCTGACAATGACCAGTCTGGTGATCGCGCCTCCGCTCTGGCCATTTTTCACCGCGCTCATTGTCCATGATTTACGGGCCGGCCTGCCGGCGCCCGCCTCCGCTGTTGAACTTATCGAGACGGTGCTTTGGATATCGGCAGTGCTGTTTGGAACTGCGTCGATCCTATGGCTCTCGCTGCTTGGCATGCAGCGGCGTAAATTGCTCGCTCTTTGGCCCTATTTGCCATTGCTCTTTCCCTATTATCTGCTGACTGCCGCTGCCGCCTGGATGGCGATCTACGATCTTATTCTGCGGCCCTATCATTGGCACAAGACCGAGCATGGTCTTGCCAAAACCTCGCGGCAGGCCATGCCGTCGCTAGCGGCCAGAGCGGCGGCGGTGAGGGCCAGCATCTTGTGAGGGGATTTGGGATTTTTCTCGCGGTGCAATGAATGACATTCAAGGGATCGAGGGTATTTCCTTGATTTTTGCAAATCCCCCGAAGCCGCGCGCCATGTGCTATCATTGATGCCAACGTGAGGCCCCATGAATGAAACGATGAGTTGTCCGGTTTGCAGAGGCACGCCTTGTACTACGCGGGCGATGAGCATGGCCTTGCATATGGCAAATGAATATGATTGCCTTCGATGGGGCAAATTTGTGCTTTGCGGCACACTAGCGAACGGGTTCAATGATCGTTACCTGACATTGCACAGGCGCGCCGTTTTAAGCCATCGTCTGCGCCGCAGGCAACGGCCAGACTGCACTCCGATCGCGATTTACCAGGAGGAACTGCCAAATTTCCGCCTTGACGATCCACTCCCAAGCCCGGCGGAACAGGCCGATAATCTAATCCTCTGGATCGGCTCTCATCAGCCTTCGCATGCTGAATCCGCTGAAATTCGGGGCTCAGAAGTTTCTGCTTGGATTGGCGCTGGGATCACGCCGACTAGTCCAAATGGCACGTTGGGATGGCTGCTAGACCAAGATGAGGTGAAGCGCCTTGTGGAAACGCGTGACCCATCTGGCCAACTCCTTCGGCTCAAAATTGCAGGCTGGGAACGCTACGAAGCTCTTAAGCACGCCCAGGTCAAAAGCCGCACGGCTTTTATGGCGATGAAATTCGATAGCGATATGGATCACGTTGTTAAAAACTGTTTCAAACCGGCGGTCGAAGCCGCAGAGTTTAAGTTACGTCTTCTGACCGATGGCCAGCCTGCCGGCTTGATCGATGACCAGCTTCGCGTGGCATTACGGACCGCACGTTTCGTGATTGCCGACCTCACCCATGGCAACAATGGCGCCTATTGGGAGGCGGGATTCGCCGAAGGTTTGGGCCGCCCGGTAATCTACACTTGCCGCAAACAAGAATGGAACCAACTCGACCAGCCGAGCGAGCAAAAGGTTCATTTTGATACCAACCACCATCTTACTGTCATCTGGGACCCAGAAAAATTGGGAGATGCTGCCACGAGCTTGACCGCGACGATCCGAGCAACCCTACCCGCCGAGGCAAAAATGACCGATTGAAGAAAAATGTGCGCTTACTTATGACGTATAGGCACGCGATGCCGCTATTGCTCGCCTCTCGCCGCGAGGATTTTTTTGCGCAACGCCTCGGCCATCTCGATTAATTGCGATTTCTTGGCGGAGCGGAATTCTTCCATTGCTCCATCAATGGCCTCCATCGCATCGTCGAGATGACGCGGCTCGCTGTCCTTTTCAAACAAGGTACTGTAAACGACGGCGAGATTGTACTGGGTGACAGCCCAATGGAGGGGCATGCGTTCGCGGGTCAATTCCTGCGTGGCTTCGCCGTGGGCTTCAATGGCTTCCGCGAGCCGCGCCGTTCCGCCCTCCCGCGTGCCGAGCACCTTGAGCGCGGTACCGAGATTGTTTTGGGTCGTAGCCCATTCAAGCGGCGCACGCACGCGGGTCAATTCCTGCAAGGCTTCGCGATAGGCTTCGACTGCCGCTTCGAGCCGCGCCGTTCCGCCCTCCCGCTCGCCAAGCGTCTCTAGCGCGGCGCCGAGACTGATCTGGGTCGTCGCCCAATCGAGCGGCACGCGCTCGCGGGTAAATTCTTTCAAGGCTTCGCGATAGGCTTCGACGGCACCCTCGAGTCGCACCGTCCTGGCCTCCCGCTCGCCGAGCACTCTCAGCGTATTGCCGAGATTCATCTGGGCGGCGGCCCAATCGAGGGGCGCGCGATCGCTTGTATATTCCTCCATCGCTTTGTGAAAGGCGGCAACGGCCTCTTCGAGGCGCGTGGTTGCGCTCTCCCGCTCGCCGAGCCTTGCGAGCGCATTGCCGAGATTCATCAGGATCGCGGCGCAATCGAGCGGCGCGCGTGCGCTTGCATACTCCTTCAAGGCTTCGCGATAGGCTGCGACGACTTCTTCGAGCCGCCTCGTCCCATTCTCGCGCGAGCCAAGCGTTTCGAGCGCGATGGCTAAATTCGTGTGCGCCAAAGCCCGTTGGCGCGGGCACTCCGCGCGCGGCAGGAGAACGAGGCCGCGGCGATAAATGTCGATGGCTTCGATCAGCGCCTGCGTATCTTCGGAGCGCGTCCCGTGCTGCAATAGTTCGTCCGCCCGGTCGAATAGCGTCCTGGTCTCTTGCGGAATGGCGGGGCCTGGAACGCCCGTGTTCGCAGCTTTGACGTTTGGCTCGCTTGGTGCCTGCCGGTTGAAATTCGCCGATCCTGAGCCGGGCAACCAATCGGCCCCGGTTCCGGAAAAATTGCCCATGGCGTTGCTCGCATATCGTAGGTTCGCTCGATCCTACCCAATAAGTCCGCAAGCTTTAGGAATCATGCGCTTATTTTCTCGCATTTTTCGTTTCCGCCCGTCCGCGCCAAACGTTCAGCGCGGTAATCAAAACGCCAAGACCTCGCCTGCGCGGGGTACGACAACTCTTGCAGGATGGCCTTGCATCGCCGCGACGAATTGGCTGGCGTCAGGATCGAGAAGATCGAAGGTCCCGTAGTGGCAGGGGACAACAGTCTCGAATTTGAAAAAACGCGTGACAGCGAGCGCCGCCGTGCGTCCGCTCATGGTGAAACGATCGCCGACCGGCACAAGACCGATCTTCGGCGCATGAATTTCCGCGATCAAACCCATATCGGAGAACACGTCCGTATCGCCCATGTGATAAAGGCAAGGCGCATCCTTTGCCTTGATAACGATGCCGTTCGGATTGCCGAGATAGATGGGCTGGCCATTGACGACGGTACCCGACGAGTGCAACGCCTGGGTGAGGCTCACGCTGAACGTGCCGCAATCGATAGTTCCCCCGGTGTTGCCGGGGTTGATATTTTCGGCGCCTTGCGCATTGAGATACATGCAGACTTCGAAGTTCGAAATAATTTGCGCGCCGGTCCTTTTGGCGATCTGGGCGGCGTCGCCGATATGGTCGTCATGGCCGTGGGTTAGCACAATGTGGGTCGCCCCGGCCGCGGCCATTGCGGCGTCGCCGGTGAATTTCGGGTTGCCGGTGAGAAACGGGTCGATCAGGATGACCGCCGGGCCAAGTTCGATGCGGAAAGCCGAGTGGCCGAGCCAAATCAGGTTCATGAGGTCTCCATTTGCGCGGGCCAAAGCGAGAGGTGAGAAGCACGGGCATGCGCACATAGATATACACCAATATGAACGTAACGATATGTTTTGAAAGGCGCTCGATGGCGACGGAAGTTTTGGAACTCGATGGTTTGGCGCATTGCATTGGCGCCGGTCAGCGGCTCATCGGCGCCGATCTCGGCAGCAAGACCATCGGCCTCGCGCTTTCCGACGTCGAGCGGCGGATCGCGACGCCGCTGGAAACGATTAAGCGCACGAAATTCGCAAAGGACGCGGCGCGGCTCGTCGCACTCATGCAAGAATTCGATGCCGCGGCGCTCGTCGTCGGCTTGCCGCTGAACATGGATGGTTCGGAAGGTCCCCGCGTGCAGGCGGCCCGCGCCTTCGTGCGCAATTTTGGGCCGCTTTCGGCGCGCCCTTGCGTGTTTTGGGACGAAAGGCTTTCGACAATGGCCGTCACCCGCTTGCTGATCGCGCAGGATGTCTCGCGTGCCAAGCGCGCGCGCGCCGTCGATAAGATGGCTGCCGCATTCATTCTCCAGGGAGCCCTCGACCGGCTGCGCTGGCTTGGCCCGGCCGCGTAAGCAAATGAACTTTGCGTTACGGCGCGCAAGGCCGGCTGGCTGGTCTTAATCGCCTTGGTGATTTTTGACTTGCGTTGCCCTTGGCGGCCCGCCGATGGTTGACAACCGGCCCCAGGCTTTGTAGAGGACGCCCGGACCAAATAGCGAGGCGTCCGCTCGTCTTTACGGCTGGCTGTTGTATTGCGACGAACGCAGCCTTGCAATGCAAGGGGTGCTGTTGCGCAGCGGGAATGGGCAAACGATACCTTATTTATCAATCATATATCTGAGGATATGCCGCCTCTGGATAGGCCGCCGTTGAAGCGGTTACGAAGTTTGCCAGCCGTCAACTATGGAGCTTGGCCGGCCGGTGTCTTCAATGGAACACGAGGGAAGTAAGTTGTTCGCGGTCATCAAATCCGGCGGCAAGCAATATAGCGTCGCTGCGGGCGATACGATCACAGTCATGACACTCGCCGGCAACCCCGGCGATAGCGTGACGTTCGACTCCGTTCTCATGCTCGCGCAAGACGGCAGTCCAGCGGTAGGAACCCCCTATATCGATGGCGCCAGTGTCGGCGGCGAGATTGTCGAGCAGACGCGCGGACCGAAGGCAATTGCATTCAAAAAGCGGCGGCGGCAGAACTCCAAGCGTAAACGGGGGCATCGCCAGGATTTAACCCTTGTGCGGATCACCGGATTTTCGACTGGGGGCGTCGAATTGTCCCCTGAGAGCGCCCCTTTGGAATAGTCCCGCGTTCGTCCATTAGGGATGTGCGTTAAAATCAATCTTGATTGCACAGAAGCATCAACTGGCACATTTTGTGCCTAAATATTTGGAGCCCGGTCGGTGGCACATAAGAAAGCAGGCGGCTCGTCCCGCAACGGCCGCGATTCGAAAGGCCGTCGCCTGGGCGTGAAGAAATTCGGCGGCGAGGCGGTCGCCGGGGGCAACATCATCGTGCGCCAGCGCGGCACCAAATGGCATCCGGGAGCGAATGTCGGAATTGGAACGGATCACACGTTATATGCGTTGATCGAAGGACAAGTCGCTTTCCTGAGTAAAGCCGGTGGACGCTCGTACGTTTCGGTACTGCCAAGGCCGCAAGCAAAGGCCGCGGAATAAGGTTGGAGTGTTCTTATCGATTTGGGAGCGGGGTTTTTCTGAGCTTCGCGCCTTTCAGCCCCGCCTCGAAATCTAAGCATCGCAAAATAATTCGATCGAATTGTCGTGTCTCCAACAGACAAGCGCGGCGGTTTTTGCTTACATAAAAACGCTCGAACCTTACATGGCTGCGAGGATGCTTGCCGTGTAACGCTCAAGGCTTCTCTTAAACAAAGCGTAGTGAGCACGTAAAAGCGCCAGGCCCAAAAACCCAAAGGAGTTTTGACAGGGCCCCGGAGCGAAGGCGCGGGAGGAAAAAATGTCTAGCTGGGCCATAGGCAGCGGCGTGATTTGTGCTGCAGCTCTCTATCTTGGACTCGCCATCCTTGCCCCCAGTAGTATCCTCGGAGGAATTTGTGAACTGGTCGGAATAGCTTCCGGCGTGGTGTTTGTCGGACTGATCGATGGCGATTGACGGCCTCGCTAAGGTTCATCGTGTTCGGGCCGGCAATTGATTTTGACAGCCGAAGCCTTCCGGCGTCAAGCCGCGGAACGAATCCAAAGCCACGGCAATTTCTCGATGCAAAGCAATTTCTCCACGCAAAATGGAGTCTACAAATATGCCGAGCATCACGTTTTTTTTGGGCACACTCCGCCGCGGCGCGCGGTTCATTGCCGCCGTTCTTGTGTTTTGTTTTTTGCCGGGGTTGGTCGAGGCCCAGCCGTTACGCCTGCTGGTGTTCGGCGATAGCCTCAGCTCAGGCTTCCATCTGCCGGACGGCGCCGCCTTTCCCAATGTTCTTGCGAGACGCCTGCACTCCAATGGCTACGGCGACGTGATTGTCTTCAATGGCTCCGAGGCGGGTGATACGACGGCCGATGCTCTGCAGCGACTCTCATCGGCATTCCAAATTGGGCCAGATCTCGTCATTGTCGAACTTGGCGGCAACGACATGCTAAATAAGACCGATCCGCAAACTGTCTTTGGTAATCTCGATCAAATCATACGCCTTTGTAAGGCGGAAGGCGCTCGCGTGATCCTCGCCGGAATGCTATCGCTCCCCAAATTCGGGCCAGCGTACACGGCCGCGTTCGATGCAATCTATCCGACGCTCGCAACCAGGCATAAGATCTCTCTTTATCCTTTCTTTCTAAGCGGGGTCTTTGGCAATCCGAGGCTGATGCTGAGCGATGGGGAGCACCCCAATGTATTTGGCGTCCAAAGAATCGTGGCGGGCATTCTTCCGATCGTGAAAAAGAATCTCGGTTATGGGCGGAGCCAATATTCGATGGAGCGCGCTTCGATCAAGGTAACGCGGCCAGACTATTAAGTATTCGGATTTCTAAAGCCGCGGCCACGTTCGATCGTAGCGTAAACCCGCGGCAATTCTGCAGGTTACGCTCGTGGATCCCAGAACCTCTATCATGCTTGACTACCGCCGTCAGAAAAGTTTCTCTCTCTATTTCGGTATCTAACAGACGCCGCCTTTTCTATGCTATATGAGTACGAGCGATTTCCGTGGAGGCGCTTGTCGGCGCGCCAGCCTTGTCATCCCTGCGGTCATTGGCCTACCGGTTGGGCAGGGAACATGGCTATGGCGTCGGAACACTCTGGCCAAGGCAGAGACGGAACCGTCTGCTCTCGGCGCTCACGTCAGAAGATCATTCGCTTTTGGCTCCCCACATGAGGGAGGTGTCGCTCGAATTGGGATCGCTTTTGCATGAGCCGGGCGAACCGGTTGAGCACATTTATTTTCCGCATCAGGGAATGGTTTCACTTCTGGCTGTGATGTCGGATGGGCAAGGGATCGAGACCGCCACGGTCGGAAGCGAAGGCGTGGTTGGAGCCATGTCGGGGTTCGGCGCCCGACGGGGGTTTACGAGGGCGGTCGTCCAGGCACCCCTGGTGGCTTCACGCATTTCCAGTCTGCATTTTCAGGCGGCCATTCAGAAAAGCGTGGGCATCAGGAAACTGATGGCAAGCTATAGCGAAGAGCTTTTGGCGCAGGTTCAGCAGACGGCGGCGTGCAACGCTCTCCACCCCGCGGAATCCCGATTAGCCCGTTGGCTGCTCCAGACTCGGGATCGGATCGATACTGATGTCCTTCCGCTGACCCAGGAATTTCTTTCGCAAATGCTCGCGGTTCGGCGAACGACGGTTACTCTGGTGGCTCGCAAGCTTGAACAGGCGGGTTTCATTCAGCATCGCGGGGGCCGGATCGTTATCATCGACCACGAGGGGCTCAAAGGCGTGGCGTGCGAGTGCTACGGCATTATCCATGACCAACTGAGCGCCGCGTTGCCGTAACTCAAATTTTTTGAATTGTGGCGCAATTGTGTCGGGTATCGAACAGACAGGCGGGGGGTGAAGTTGCATGTTTAGACAAATACCAAGGCACGCTAGAGCAAACTCCGATCAACCTGTATCATAGCCGCAGGCGGCGAAGTAATTTTCACATTCGGCAGGCTTGAAGATGCCGGCGCAAGCCTCAAGTGCGCGCATCAGTCCTGTGACGGTTCGCTCGGCGATTTTTCGTAAGTAGGCTTTTAGCTTGGAGTAGGCTTTTTCGATCGGGTTCATGTCCGGGCTGTAGGGCGGCAGATAGCGCAAGTCGGCCCCGGCGGCCTTTATGAGCTCTTCGACCCGCGGTCCCTTGTGACTCGAGAGATTGTCCATGACGACGACTTCGCCTTCCGCGAGGGTGGGAGCGAGGCATTTTTCCACCCATTCCTCGAACAAGGCGGCGTTGAGCGGCCGGTCGTAAACCTTCGGTGCCGTGAGCCCGCGAAGGCGGATGCCAGCAACGAGCGTCACCGTCTTGTAATGGCCGTGCGGGATGGGAACGCGCAGCCGCCGCCCGCGAAGGCAGCGTCCTCCTTTGCGCGCTAGATTGGTGGAAGCGCCGGTCTCATCGATGAACACGAGCTTTGCGGGATCGAGATCGAGTTGGGAGGCAAACCACTCCTGGCGCTGGTTCAGCACGTCCGGGCGTTGCTGCTCTTTCGCATGGGCGGTCTTTTTTTAAATGTGATCTTGTGACGATCGAAGAAGCGCCACAGCACGGAAACCGAAAATCGCTCGCCGCAATTTTGGATCAGGCGCTCCTGGATCTCGATGAGCGTGATGTCCGGCGCGCGGCGGATCAAACCCAGCAGATAATCGCGCTGCGCCTCAACGCGGCCGGAGCGGTGATCGCCACCCGCAGGCGAAGGCGAAATCTTCCCCGTGGTCTCATAGCGCTTAACCCAGCGCACCGCGCTTGCGATGCTCACCTTAAAGTGCTTGGCTGCGGCGTTGCGCGATAAGCCGTCTTCAACGACTGCTTCTACCACCCGCTTGCGAAGATCATTGGACAGCGCCATCCCCGCCGCCTCCTTCCTGCGGCGGGAATCATGAATCAGAAATTACCCGATTCGGGAATCCCCCTTATCGATTCAGTCCGCTCGGATACCGCTCTAATGCAATAGGGTACGCCCATGCAATACTCCGGGGATTTACCGCTCAAGGGAAAGTCGGCGATCATCATCGAGGACGACGCGCTGATTGCGATGGGCGCCGAGTCCGACCTCCTGGATGCCGGTGCTGCCGTTGTTAGAATAGCGAATTCAGTAGCCGCGGCGAAAATTGCTCTCGACGAAGGCTTCCCTTTCGACGTGGCGCTGGTCGATTTATTTTTGGAGGATGGAGATGCCAGCCCCCTCGTACAAATACTGTCGGAGCGTGGAGTAGCCGTGGTGATTGCGACTGGCAGCGACGTCAGTCAGGGTCAGCCTGCTTTTCGCACTGCAACCGATATTCTTCAAAAGCCTTATTCCGTGCGGGACCTTATTAACGCTCTAATGAAATGCGCGGCGGCCGCGCCCGTAACCCTTGCAATCAAATAACGAATTTTGCTGGACCGGGGATGGGAAGACCGGCTAAAGGGCACCGAAATTGCTTTCCATAGGGTTTCAAAGCCATTTGGGGCCGCCGCTAGTTGATGGTGGTGCGAGACCTCGCGAGGCGGCCGGAGCCCGCATGTTCCCGGAGTTGACTGCCGACGACATCTTCCGCATCGAAACCAAGCGGCTTTGGCTGCGCTGGCCGCGCGCCTGCGACGCACCGGCGATCACGAGTTTCGTGAGCCTGGCGCAAGTCGCGCGAATGACCGCATCAATTCCGCATCCCTACCCGGCAGGCGAAGCGGAGCGTTTCATTATGGAGGCACGCACCGGCAACGCCAATGCAACCGCCCTCGTCCTGGCGATTACCCAAAAGGGCGGCGGGCGCCAAACGATAGGCCTCATTAGCGCGACGCTGGCCGCGGGAAAGGACATCGAGTTCGGCTACGTTCTCGCGCCGCATGTTTGGGGTAAAGGGTTCGCCAGCGAAGCCGTCAAGGCACTCGTTGGCACGGTTTTCAGCCTCACCGGGGCGAACCGGATTCTCGCCAACTCGCGCGCCAATAACACTGCCTCCCGGGGTGTCCTCGAAAAGTCCGGCTTTGCCTTCGTGGATACCGGCCTCGACTTCCTGCCCGCGCGTGGCGGCCTGCATCCTTGCGACCGGTTTCAACTTGATCGCAAGACTTGGGCGGCGAGCCAAAAAGCGGGGGGCGAACGTCGGCCCATGCCACCCATGGCTCACCAGGCCCATGTCATAACCGCGGCCAAAGCGCTCGTCCCGGCAGCCACGCAAGGCGAGCAATGATGGCTGATGGCCCGGCTTTTCCTTTTTAGCCAAGACGGATCCGGTTTCCACCATCGAAGAATAGCCAGCCCTCTGCGCGGCAAGAGCGTGGTTTCGATTTTCCAGGGCTATTCCACCGCATGCTTGGATCCGCGCGGTAAAAACTGGCGCGATTCTCGCCAAGCCAGCGGCAGTTCGAAAAAATTCTGCGCCTTGAGGCAAGCGACGTAAGCCATGCTCAGGGTTAATAGCCGACGATACGCAAACCCGGGGCGAATCAAGGCGCGGCACAAAAGCATGGCAGACCTCATGAAATCGAATGGACAAAACATCGCAATTCTCGCTCGGGAAAGGCGTCTGCGGCAGCGTACGGCCTCCATGCGGGGAACGTTTTTGGCCGCCGCGCTTTGTCTCGGTGGCTGCTCCAGCAGCCTGCAAGACTTCGCTGGTTCGACCGGCGGCGCACCCGAGCCGGATATCCGGCAGAGCGCAGCGGAATTGGGGCGCCAATACGACCGCAACCCGGACGATAAGGCGACAGCGCTAAATTACGCGCGGGTCCTACGCGGCATGACCGAAAATGCCCAGGCCGTGGCGGTGTTGCAACGGCTCGCGATCAAATTTCCCCGCGACGTGGAGGTGCTCGGCGCATATGGCAAGGCCTTGGCCGATGCGGGGCGGTCGCGCGAGGCGGCCGAGGTATTGGCCAATGCCCATACTCCCGAACGGCCGGATTGGTCCGTGCTTTCCGCGCAAGGCTCGGTCGCCGATCAACTCGGCGATCATGAGCGAGCGCAAGCCTACTACACGGCAGCGCTCAAAATCGTACCGGATCAACCACACGTATTGTCGAATCTCGGACTTTCCTACGCGCTTTCAAAAAAATTGCCGCAAGCCGAAAAAACGCTGCAAGAAGCGGCGGCACAGCACGATGCCGACAGGCCGGTGCGCCAGAATCTCGCCCTCGTCCTTGCCCTCGAAGGTAAATTCGCGAGCGCCGAGGAAATGTCGCGGCGCGATCTCGATGGCAGAGATGCGGCGGCCAATGTCGCCGCGATCCGGCGGATGATTGCACAGTCGAATACCTGGAAACAGATCCAAGAACTCGACGCCAAGCCGCAGTCTAACGCGAAGACGCGTGTGGGAAGCAATATCGAATAGAGTACGATCCAAGAAGGATGGACTCAGCCAATCTCGATCGACAGCGGCGCCAATCCCGCGATCGTTGCTTCGATCTTGTCGCCTTTGACGACGGGTCCTACGCCCGCCGGCGTACCGGTGAAGATGAGATCGCCCGGTGCGATTTCGATTTGCCGCGAAAGATAATGGATGATTTGGGGAACTCCCCAAATCATGATGCCGAGATCGCTGCTTTGCCGCAATTGCCCGTTCACCCTGCATTCGATCTTGCCTTTGGCGATCGCGCCAGTGCTGGTTTTTAACGCTATGGCGGAACAGGGCGCGGAGAAGTCGAACGCCTTGGCCATTTCCCATGGCCGGCCCTTCTTCTTCAATTCGGTTTGGACGTCGCGCTTCGTCATATCGAGACCCACCGCATAGCCGAAAACCAACTCATTGGCTGCCTCGGGTGGAACATTCCGCCCGCCCATGTTCATCGCCACGACAAGCTCGACTTCATGTTGAAGATCCTTCGTCGCTGGCGGATAAGGCATTGTTCCACCATTCTGGACGATGGCCCCGGCCGGCTTCATGAAGAAAAACGGCGGATCGGTCTCGGGATTTCCGCCCATTTCCTTGACGTGGTCCTTGTAATTCAGGGCGACACAAAAAATGCGCCGGACCGGGAAAGGCTTTCCCGGTGGCGCGAGCAGCGAGACAAGCGGCGGCGCGGCAACGGCATACTCACCCATGCGATCAAACCTCGGTTGGATTGCTCCGCGCAATCAGTCCGGACATATGACCACGAGCCGTCGAACCGTTCGGAGCGCCAGAAAAAGCACTTGCCATCGGGGCCGTCCACATATGATAGGATACAAAACTTTAGCTACGTCGACCAAATTTTTTAGGGCTCCAAGTACGCCACAAGGCAGCCCGAGGGGCCGTTCGGCTGGAACTCAAGGGAGAGCTGCGCATTAACGAATGCAGAAGAGTATTTTTCGGCGGCCGGAAGGCTGGGTGATTGGCCACACAAGTCACATGCGCTGCTCGGGCCGCTGGGCGTGGACGCGACAGAGAAGGCGGACTCCCCCCTTATTCGACGTGAAATATAGGAGCGTGCGATGAGCATCTTAGGGACGATCATGTCTAAAGTATTGGGCAACGCGCCAGCCTCGCCCGCCGCTGTTGCTCCGGCTGCGCCCTCTGCTCATGCTAGCGGGGCGACGAACGCGGCGCCAACCGCCCCCGCTCCGACTTCATCGCCGCCGCCGCCGGGGCCATCAGTGGATGTCGCCGCGGTGCTCGATGCCTTGCGCGACAAAAAAACCGGGAATCTCGATTGGCGACACTCCATCGTCGATCTGATGAAGCTCTTGTCCGTAGACAGCAGTCTCCTTGCGCGTAAGGAACTCGCAAAGGAGCTTCACTACGATGGCGATAGCACTAATTCCGACTCGATGAATATCTGGCTTCACAACCAAATCATGGTGATACTTGCAGCTAACGGCGGCAAGCTGCCAGGCGAATTGAGAAGAAAATGGTATTTGAGCCACTACGGCCCCTAAACTTTCGCCGGAATTCCTGGGAACCGCGGCGGCCGATGAGCGCACTCACCGCTGTATCGGGGGCCGATAAAAAGCGACCGATGCTGGCGGCAATTTCGGTTCGGGATGGAAGCGGCGGCAGCATTGCCTTTGATGCTGGATCGGTACAAAGAGCAACCCCGAATTCATTCCACGTCGAGCGGTTCGGTCCCGCTCGGGCGACCATCCGCGCCCAAACTGATCTTTTCGATTCTCTGTTCGGCATTACGAAGCAAATCGTTGCAATGTGTCTTCAAAGCCTCGCCGCGCGCGTAGACTGCAATCGACTCCTCAAGCCCGACAGTGCCCTTTTCGAGCTTGTCCACGATCTGTTCGAGTTCCTTGAGCGCATCCTCGAAAGACATGGCGGCGATATCTGTGTTGGTGATGGGCACGGGCGTCTCTTTAATCGGTTTCACGCTTTATCCTGACGCGAACCGGCCTCGGCTTCGCACGAAATGCTCTAACCGCCGTTGCGATTCAAGGCAACTCCAGAGCAAAAGGTGCGCCTTCGAAATAAGTTGACCCCCGGCCGATTTTTTCGACGGCGGCAACCATCTGCCCGTTGCGCCCAAGCATGGCGTCGGCGATGGCAACGAGCCGGGCATTCGGCGTCGCGGTAGGCGAATTCACACGAATTGCTTGCGCGATCTCGGTCTCATGGCGATGCGGGCGCAAGGCGCAGGCCGCGATAAACGCCGCCGCCGGCGAGCGGCTCACACCTGCCCAGCAATGGATCAACAAAGGACCCGTCTGGTCCCATCGCCAAACGAAGGCGAGGAGCTTTTCGACGTGCGATTCGTTTGCAAGCGTATGGCCTTCGAGTTCCACGACAATGTCGGAAAGGACAACGACAAGATGATTCTCAGCGGCGATCCCGGAGGGGCGCCTGACCGGCGTTCCCTCGTTGATCAAGGTGACGAGGCTTCGCGCGCCCGTCGCTCGGACCGTCTCCGGCAGCTTTGAAAGCGGGCAAACGTGGATGCGGGGCATCGAACCTGGCCTTTGGATCTTGCGCGAATTGCGTCCTTCCATAGCCCGGATTGGGATCGGCGGGAACTCCGGTGGGCTTGTCTTGCCGAATCCGCCGCGTAAATCACGCAATTTTTAGCTCAAGCGGTCTTCCTCGCCGACATCAGACGTTCAAGTTCAGCCAGAAAACGCTCGGCGGCGAGTTTTGGCGCCCAGGGTTCCCATGCCTTGCCGCCATAGACATCGCGCAAGGGGTCGTCTGCAAGCGCGGTGTAAGGAATTCGCAAGATATTGCGCACTTCGTCCTGCGTCCAGCCTACGACATGGACCGCCTCGGAGGCGGCGGCCACGCGGTCCGCCCGCTTATGGGCCGCTCGCTCCGCGGACGTCCAGGGCGGCAAACCGTAGCGGATGGCGACGGCGTTTTCCAACCGCGCGGTCAGGGTCCGGAAGGCCTCGCCAAGCAGCGGCTTTGCGGGCGAAATGCAATCGAAACCGAGTAAACCTTCTTCGGCGTCATGGAGCAATTCGCGCAGCTCCACCCGGGCATTCGAGGCGCCTTCGGCGCGGCGCCGGTGCAAGGCCAGAACCAGAAGCGAGTGCTGCGCCACCGGCAGTGGCAATGGCCACGCCGAGTGGCCGCCCCAACGGTAGGTCCGGGCAAGGCCCAACGCCAGGTCCCGATCTTCCCAATCAAAGGGCGTAGGGTTCAAGAGATCGAGCCGTTTGCCGGATGGCAAGCGGACCCACGCCCGGGCTTCGCTCATCGCGACGCGCATTCGGCGTGGCGCCAGCAGCTCACAAGGTGATCGTTGACCATGCCGGTCGCCTGACAAAAGGCGTAGACGACAGTCGGGCCACAGAACTTAAATCCCTTTCCTTTTAAATCCTTGGCGATCTTCATCGAGAGCGGGGTTTGCGCCGGGATTTCGGTCACGTTGCGATAATGGTTCTTGATCGTCCGTCCGTCGAAAAAGCCCCAAAGATAATTTGAAAAGCCTTCGTCCTCTTGAATTTTTAGCCACGCACGGGCGGAGGCAACAGCGCCTTCGATTTTCGCGCGGTTACGAATGATGCCGAGAATCTTGCATCAAGGCATCGATCTTCGCGCGATCGTAGCGCGCGATCTTTTCCGGATCGAAACGATCGAACGCGGCACGGAATGCTTCGCGCTTGCGCAAGATCGTGATCCAGGAAAGCCCGGCCTGGAATCCGTCGAGCACGAGCTTTTCATAGAGTGCCCGGTCGTCGCGCTCCGGCACGCCCCATTCCTCGTCGTGATAGGACAGGTAGAGAGGGTCGCCGCCGGGCCATGGGCAGCGCGGCTTGCCGTCGAGCCGTGACAGCGCCAACTCCAAAGCTGGGTGTTCCCGCATGAATGCCCCCTCAGCCTGGCAAGGTTACAGCGACTGACACATCGCCGGCCTTCATGGCAACACCGGCGGCCCGCGCGTCTTCCAGCCGTTCGAGCCGCACCATCGCGAGCCCCTCGCCGCCGTTGGTCGAGCCGACCTGACCGATGTACGTTTCACCCGCCGTTATTTGCGTGCCTTGCGCCGGAGCCGGGCCATCGAAACGGATTTTCACGATACGCTTTCTCGCCGAATTGCGGTAATGAACGCGGGCGACAACTTCCTGGCCGACATAGCAGCCTTTCTTGAAATCGACGCCGTTCAGAAGATCGAGGTTGACATCATGCACGAAGGCGTCGCCATAGGCGAAATCGACGCCGCCTTTCGGCACGCCTTGCACGATGCGGTGCGCCTCATAGTGCGACGCTCGGCCAGCTGTTGGAAGCGTGCCAAGGCATCGCTGCGCCGCGCGATGATGCGCAGGCCCATGCCGGGGGTCCGCGTGTCGCGATAAACAACGCCATCAACCCCCGACGCCACCTCGCCGCCAAAAATCGCTGCGACGGCAAATTTTTCTGATTGATCCTCGATGGCGATTTTGGCTCGCATCTTATGCAAATTCAGCCGCTTGACGAGATCGGCGGTCTGCTCGCTGGCGCAATCGATCAAATAGCTCGCGCCAATTTTCTCCGGCAGCGGAACGACGAAGAAATCGAACAGCAATTTGCCTTGCGGCGTCAAAAACCCGGCATAGCGGCCTTCTCCCTTGGGAATATTCAGCACGCTATTGGTGATGAGCCTTTGCAGAAAACCCGCGGCGTCGGCGCCCGCCACTTCGATGACGCCGCGATCGTCCAGGAGACATACTCGACTCGTTCATTCAAACCCTCGACTTTCGTTCTCCCTCTTTGTAGATAATCCGCCAACGACGAGACGCAAGTTGCTTTCGCGTACAAGTGGATGCGCCGGTGCCCCAAAATTTCGATATGATTTTGAAAGGCGGCATTGTGGTCAACCGTGCCGGCGCGAGCACGGCCGACATTGGAATCAAAGCCGGGAAAATCGCTGAAACCGGCGATCTCTCGCGGGCCAGTGCCGGAGAGACCATCGACGCCACCGGTCTCCATATTTTGCCGGGAGTGATCGACACCCAAGTACATTTTCGCGAGCCGGGCGCGACGCACAAGGAAGATCTTGAGACCGGCTCCCGCGCAGCTGCGCTCGGCGGCGTGACCGCGGTTTTCGAAATGCCCAACACCGATCCCGCGACCACGAGCGCCGCGGCACTGGCCGATAAAATGGCGCGGGCAAACGGCCGCATGCATTGCGATTACGCGTTTTGGGTCGGCGGCACGGCGGACAATTGGCGCGATATTCCAGAACTCGAACGTCTGCCGGGCGCCGCTGGAATCAAGGTGTTTATGGGGTCATCGACAGGTTCGCTCCTCGTCGCGGACGATGAAGGCATTGCCGCTATCCTTGGCCAGACGCGGCGGCGGGCCGCTTTCCATAGCGAGGATGAGTTTCGCCTCATTGAGCGCAGGGATTTGCGAGTGCCAAACGACCCCTCTTCACATCCCGTCTGGCGCGACGAAACCGTGGCGTTGCGTTCGACGGAACGCCTGTTGCGGATCGCGCGGGAAAAGCGCGCTTTGATCCATGTGCTGCATGTGTCCTGCGGCGAGGAAATGGATTTATTGGCCGCTTACAAAGATATTGCGAGCGTCGAGGTAACGCCGCATCATTTGACTCTTGACGCGCGGGACTATGCGCGGCTAGGCACGAAATTGCAGATGAATCCGCCGGTGCGCGATGCACGCCATCGCGAGCGGCTGTGGTTTGGCGTAGCGCAAGGCATCGCCGATATTCTCGGCTCCGATCACGCACCGCATACCTTGGAAGAAAAGGCAAGGCCCTATCCGCAAAGCCCGTCCGGCATGACGGGCGTGCAAACCCTTGTGCCGGTCATGCTCGATCATGTGAACAAGGGGCGGCTCACGCTCCAGCATTTCGTCGATATGACGAGCGCCGGTCCGGCGCGTCTGTTTGGGATTGCGGGCAAGGGCCGGATCGCGGCTGGTTATGATGCCGACTTCACCATCGTCGATATGAAGCGGCGGGAGACCATCAACAATGGCTGGATCGCCTCGCGATGCGGCTGGACACCCTACGATGGCATGGAAGTGCAAGGCTGGCCGGTAGGGACTGTCGTTCGCGGCCGAAAGGTCGTGTGGGAGGGCGAGTTTATGACGGCGGGCCAGGGCCAGCCGGTGCGGTTTCATCAGGCATTATGAGGGGCAGATGATAGCCGTTCAGATGATACGGTTTCCGGCTGATTGACTCGATAGTGAAGGGGGATTCACACGGCCTTGCGAAGCAGATAAGCTTAAGCGCCGCCCCGACCTGCCACGCCATATGGCTGGCGGGATGGACAATCCGCTCGGCGCCCGCGCGATTTATCTCGGCTCCAGCCTCTATCGCATTCATGGCTCGAACGAGCCGGCCACCATCGGCGCCGCCGTGTCGCCTGGCTGCATCCGGATGACCAACCAGGATGTCGTCGATCTTTCCGATCGGGTCAAGGTAGGCACCAAAATTGTCGTGATCCGCTAACGGCGCGCGCGTGAAAACCCTGGGGTGCGGCCAAGCCTGTTGCACCTCTATTTTTATAGCGTCTTTCCCGCACGATTCCGAGAGTTGGGATCAATTTGGTTTATCTGCCTTGCGCCATAAGCAGACGGTAGCGCAGAGACCACACCGGGCTCATATCCCTCGGCCACTCAGATCCCTACGAGCCTTCACACGACGGTAAGGTTAGATGCACGGAAGTACCCTGGCTGTCGCTCTTGCGCTCGACCTGGCCGCCGAGCTGTTGGGCGAAGGCGTGAACCAGGCGGCCGCCGAGCCCGGAATCGGCCCGTCGAAGATCGAACCCTTGGCCGTCATCGGCGATCGTTAGGTGAAGCTCCCCCAGCACCCGTTTTAGCGTCACTGTGACCGTGCCCCGTGCTTCGCCCGGAAAACCATACTTGACGGCATTCGTGACGAGCTCGTTCACAATGAGCCCGATCGAAATTGCCCGATCGGTCGGCAGGAGCTCGCTCTCGATGTCGGTCTTGAGCATGATGAACGTGTCACCGTCCTGATATACTGATGCGATCAGGTTGCGGCATAACTCATTCAGATACGTTGCCGCATCGACAGCCCCAACGGTGTCGGCTTCGGTTAACTTTGAATAGAACTGCCCGAGGGCTGCGATGCGATGCGAGACCCTCTCAAGCGCCGCTTTGCCATCGGCGCTTGAGACGCTCCGCGCTTCAGTCATGACGATTGAAGCGATAAGCTGCAGGCTGTTCTTGACCCGGTGTGTCAGCTCTTGCAGCAGCATGCCGATACGCTCGTGCGCGGCAGCGTGCTCGCGCTCTAGCCTCACGCGCTCGGTGACGTCGTCGATCGCCAGGAGGATCTGCTGTATCTTGTTGCCAGGCCGGTAAACCGTGCGCGCGTTGAGCACCATTATGCGCCGGCCGATTGACGGGAAGACATGCTCGACTTCAAACGCCTCGATGGTTTTTCGGTCAGAAATGACGGTCTCGATCGAGGTGCGTAGCTCGGGAATGTCCCATTGTCCGTTGCCGATGTCATAAAGTTTCCGCCCTACTGTATGCTCTAGCGCGACTGCGAACATTTGGCAGAAGGAGCGGTTCGCAAAACGGACGGTCAGATCGGGCTCAAGCACAAGGACGCCTTCGCGGATCGTCTCCATGAGATCCAGCGAGTCGACATCGCGCATGGCAACGGCTCCTGCACACCTTTTGATGGCGGGACCCATCCTCGACAGCAAGAATACGATCTTACGAAAGAGCTTACGTCGGCCTCCCACCAGTCTTGATTGTTACCTCGTTGAGGGGGTGTTGTCGGTAATGTACATTACCGATCCGGTGGGAATGTTTTGGGAAGGTGAAAAGCGACGCGCGCCCGGACCAACTGATAACACTCACAAGATGCCCCCACGAGTCCCTGCCGATCAAGGATCGTGACTTGCCGCCGTCCGCGCGCAATCAAGCCGGCACGTTCCAACTCCCGGGCAGCATTCGTGATGGTTGGCCTCTGGACACCCAGCATTTCGGCGAGCAGGTTCTGAGTGATCTGCAGTACGTCATCGTCACCGCGGTCGCGCATCATGAGCAGCCAACGCGCAAGCCGTTGCTTGAGGCTGTGCGCACCGTTGCACGCTACCGACACCAGGACCTGCTCGAGAAAGGCTTGGACGTAAGCGTACATGAGACTTTGGAAGGACGGCATCAACTCCATGGCCCGTGTGAACGCCGCGCGCGACATCTTTGCTGCGCCCCCCGGGATCTGGACGAGAAGCCGGACGGAGGACGTCTTGGCGCCGAAGATGGCTTGCACACCCGTGCAACCCTCCCTGCCGATCGTTGCCATCTCAATAATACTGCCGTCCGCATAAACTGCTACCACCGACACGACACCGCTGTCGGGGAAGAAGACATGGTCGAGCGAACTATCGGCGTCCATTAGGACCTGCTCGCGGTGGCAGGCAATGCGTTCAAGCTCCGGCAAAAGCTGCTTGAGATTTGAGGATGGCAGGGCGAGCAAAAGCCGGTTGCGGGGCCAATTTGATGGAGCGCTCATGCGCTCTTAATGGTAACCGGCTCGCTTTGGTTGCAAGAGGAACCGCATTGGGGCGCTGTTCCATGGTTCGATAGTTCAGCTCTAAAGACACTGGAATGTGTCCGAAATCGGATCAAAGCCTGCCGCCCGACAAAAACGCGGTGCCAAATCGCAACCCCCCGCCGCGCTAATGTCCCTCAAACGACATCAGCGTCCGGACCGGCACGCCGAGGGCCTTGATTTTTTTGGCGCCGCCTAGATCCGGCAGGTCGATCACGAAACAGGCCGCCACCACATCGACGCCGATTTTTTTCAAAAGCCCAGCCGCGCCTGCCGCCGTACCGCCGGTCGCGATGAGATCATCGACGAGGATCACCCTTTCGCCGGGCACCACGGCGTCCTCGTGCATTTCCATCTCGTCGAGCCCATATTCGAGCGAATAGGCTATCGACACCGTCGTGTGTGGCAGCTTGCCTTTTTTGCGGATCGGCACGAAGCCCGCCGAGAGCTGATGCGCGACCGCGCCGCCGAGGATAAACCCACGCGCTTCGATGCCCGCGACCTTGTCGATCTTGGTTCCGGCCCAGGGCTGCACCAGTTCGTCGATCGCGCGGCGAAATGCGCGGGCATCGCCGAGCAGCGTCGTGATGTCCCGGAACAGGATGCCTGGTTTCGGGTAATCCGGGATCGTGCGAATCGTGTCCTTGAGGTCGAGGGTCATGAATTGACTCGCTGCATGATCGCGTCCAGCTTCTTCATCAGATCTTTGTCGCGAGACGCGGCTGGAGTTAGCAAGGCATGATCTAGCGCCCGGTCGGAACCGGCCGGACAAGGCTCGTGTTCCGCCGGAAAGTCCCGCAACAGCCGCGCCAGAAGTTTCGACGCGCTGCCGGCATTGGCTTGCACCACTCTGATAACGGCAGCGACATCGACATTGTCGTGCTTGGGGTGCCAGCAATCGAAATCGGTGACCATGGCGATCGTAGCGTAGGAAATCTCGGCCTCGCGGGCGAGTTTGGCTTCGGGCATTGCGGTCATGCCGATGACGTCGCAGCCAGCGGCCTTATACGTTAAAGATTCGGCGAGCGAGGAAAATTGCGGGCCTTCAATGCAGACGTACGTCCCGCCGTTGACGCAAGCGATGTTGTCAGCCGCCGCCGCCGCCGCGATTTTTTCGCGCAGCAAAGGTGCCACAGGATGCGCCATCGAAACATGGGCGACGCAGCCATTGCCGAAAAACGAGTTAGCCCGCGCGAATGTTCTATCCACGAACTGATCGACGAGCACGAAAAGCCGCGGATAAAGCTCTGGCTTGAACGAGCCGCAGGCGGAAACTGAAACGATGTCGGTCACGCCGGCACGCTTCAGCGCGTCGATATTGGCGCGATAATTAATGCCCGAGGGCGAGAATGTGTGGCCGCGCCCGTGGCGGGGCAGGAAGACGGCTTCGGTTTTTCCGATCCGGCCGAAACGAAGCTGGTCCGAAGGATTGCCCCACGGCGTCGGAACCCATTCCTCGCGGATGTCTTCGAGCCCCGGCAGGTCATAGACGCCCGATCCGCCGATGATGCCCACGATTGCTTTGGTCACGAAATCTCCGGTTCCTTGAGCGCCGCGGGTCTCCCTCGTTGCGGTCAGTCCGCACGTGACGCGCGGGGAGCCAGCTTGCAAGGATAAACCGGCGGCTTTCGGCTGGGGCCTCGAACGAGGTCACTTCGTTCGGACGCCGGACCGACCGGTTGGATGCGATAAGCGAAAAACTTATCTAAAAAGCCGACTCGTTTTTGGGGTCATGCGCCGACGCCGCAGGTAATAAAGCGCAATCCGCCGGCGGTACTTTCATTAGAATAGGAAAGCGGCAATTATGCCGCTTCCCATTTCTGGCCGCCCCGCAATGTGGCACACGTCCCTCCAAGTATTATTGCACCTGTGGAAGAGTCGTGGGGCTGTGCGTTATTGGGTCGATCCCTGGGTTGTTAAAGCACGTCGGGTGGCCGAAACCGGTTGCGCTTATGCCCGTGCCTCCACTGGGATTGGGCGTGATGTCCCAAATGATATTGTCGGGATGGCTAACGTCGGCCGAGAAAGCGCCCGCCGCCCCGCTGATGCCCGCCGTGGCTAGAAGGTCGAGGTTCAAACCATGGCGAAGCTGCCAAGCGACCATGTGATCGGTGCAGGACGTGTCGCCACTGACGCCGACGCCGCCCACTTTCTTGGTACTGTCAAACATAGCGAGCCCGCCGCCGAAGACATTTATGCCACCGATGACCTGACCCACCATCGGATCGGCGAGCGTGCCATAGTTTGCGACGTTGGCAGGGCCTATAAAAGCGCCGGTGGAGAGGTCAATTCTGTCCCCATAAGCTCCCGCGGCGGCGACAGGATTGCTATCCGCTAAGCCGTAGAGGCTGCCCCCTGGCTGCACCGCGGAATAGAGGCTGGCCGTTGCCAATGCAAATTTGCCTTTGGTGCTGGCGCCGGAAACCGCTCCCAAGCTCAGGCTGTTCGCCGTAGTGGCCTTTTGCGCGGAAATCACCCGGCTTGCCAGCCATTGATGAGTTGGGAAGGTACCCGAGAATGCGACGGCGCAAACCGTTCCGTCCTTGGCGACAATGGTCGCCCACATATTGAAACCGAAGCCACCGTTGCCAACAGCTTGAACGGCGGTTACGAGCTTGGCCTTGAATACTGCGTAATCTGCTGGGGAGAGGCCCGCAGTCGAACAGCTGCCCGGAACGGTAATCAACGGCGCAGGCGCGGCCAGAGCGGTTGCCGAGCACAGGCACCCCATCGCGCCCGCCGTCAGTAGTTGTTTCAACATGAACAGTTCTCCTTACTTGAAGCGTTTCTTGAGGTTGGCGTCTGCGGCGTCAATTCTGGCAAATATAGAAGATGAAAATACGTAACGCGAAAATGCGGCGCCTAAACAAACGCTAGGCTGTCGCTACCATGGAGGGTGGGCAAATGCAAATCGGCGGCGACCGCGCCACCTCAGGGGCAAGCGTGCACTTTTCCTGCTTTAACCACGGCTCAAAACTCGCGGGCGGCCCCGGAAGCTTCCGAAACGGGCAGCGGATTCGCCGGCACCGCGCCGGGAGCCGGTAGGGCCAGGGTCACGGTCTGGCTATCTTTCTCGACGGTCATTGTCCGCAAATCGACCGCGCGCAAAACCCACCCGGAGACTGCTTCCCCGACATGGAGACGAATAAGAGTTTTTGTGGTGCGATCGAGCACCACTGCAACATTTTTGGGCTTCCCAATCGCCGTTCCGACGAGCGTCAGGAGCGGATGCTCGGGTTCGGCTGGCTTGGGCGGTGGCGGGGGCGCAACGACCCGCTGGGCCACGACCGGCGCCATGGGCGGCCGCCGGGACGGCGAAAAAACTGGCCGTTCCCGGGTGGCGTCGAGCGCGCTGACCGGAATCGCCCACAATGGATTGCCGCTCGCCGCGCCCAAATCCTTGATGGCGGCGGGGGAGGACTGCGCCGCATTTGGACTCGTCTCACCCGCAGCCTTATCTGGCAGGGTCACGTCAGATTCCTGGCCGAAGGCTTCGGTCCCGGAAAAAGCGCCCATTGCCACAATCGCGCAAGCGCAAAGCCTTATCATTTGGTCACCTGCCATCGCCCTGAAATATCAATTTGCACACGCATCCGCGCGGCCTCTGTTTCAATGCTACCTCCGCTACTCGTTTGCGGCAATTGTATCACGAGTTGGTCAATAAACAAAAACGGCATTCCCGATTCGAGATCATACAGCAAGTGCTGCAAGGAATCCTGGCCGACTTCGCAGCTTGTCGAGAGGCTAACGTAGCCTTGTTTGGCTTGCGATCCTTGTAAATCGACCTGGGAGGACAGAACATTCCCGCCGGCTTCCTTGACCGCTGCAACGACCCGCTGTTGCAGCGCTGCACCAGCAACTTCCACGGTCGGCCCTTCCAGAAACGGCGAGCCGGTTGGGCCCAATGCGAGGCCGGACGGGCCAACCGAAGGCTTGCGGCCTTCGAGCCGGTCAAGCAAATTCGCGGCGGCCGTGTAATCCGCGTAATCACTGGCCAGACCTGCCAGCGCGAGCCAGGTAATAACAGCCAAACCCATGACGAGCGCGGCATAACCCAAAAGCGGCACGGCGCGCGCACGGGTAAAAAGTTTTTGGACCGAATGGTCACGGAGCGTGAGGCTGATCATAGACCTGGGGTGTAAACCGGCTCGATGTGAGCCTCGATGGAGAAACGCTCCCCCGACTCCGATGGCGATCGCGTTGTCGGGGCAAAAAAGGTCGCGTGGCTAAAATGCTTGGTTTGTTCGATGAGGCGGATCAAGGATGGGGCATCTCGTGTCACACCGACGATCTGCATCTTGTCGCCAAGGATTCTGAGCTCGGTAAGGTAAGTATCGTCCGGCAGCAGCCGCGATAAGGCTTCGATGACAAGGACGCTGGACGGTGTTTCATGCTTGTGGCGTTGCAAATCGAGCGCCGCCTCGCTCGTCGCGTCGAGACCCGGCTGGATCGCGGCGCGGCGCTCTGCGATGCGGCGCGTCAAATCGTCCCGTTGTAACTCGATCATGCCGCCGATAACGGCACTCGCGCTGGCGGACAGCGCGCCAAGGGCGCCGGCGCCAACGAGCAGCAAGACCAGAAAACGCCGGATGCGACGCTGGTCGGCCGCCTGTCCGGACTTCTGTTCGTATATTTTGATGGCCGCGACTTCGGGCTGGGGTTGTTGCAACGCCGCCGATACAACGATCGTGCTGGCGCCAAGACCAGCGATCGCGCTTGTGAACGGCGCGATCAGCCTCCGCGCCGTCGCGGCGATTGTGACGGACATCCGGTCGTTGGCGGTTTCGGTCGAAGGATACCAGCCGAACGCCGCGTCGGCGGCACTCCATGGCGTGAGCCGATCAATCTGTTCGCGGATAATTCCTTCGAGAAAGGCCGAGGCACGGCGCGGCAATTCGAGCAGCCTGAACATGAAGCGATGAGGTTGCAGCACGAGTTCAACTTGGGCGCCGCGCAATATTTCCGCTAGCTTGGCCGAAACGGAGGCATCGACATATCCGCCGACAATGTGAATAATCGCCAAGGATGGGTCCAACGCTTCGCTTTGTGAGCCCCCTTGCAGCACGAAAGCGCCGTCCGGCTGCTCGACGAGTTGGTAGAGACGTTTTGTGCGCAATATTTCGCGGCCCTCGGCGATCGTCGCCGCGACACGGTCGATCCAGCGGGACGACGCTTCGACAATTTCGCGATAGGAGTACATTCGATCTCTGTTTCCAGTCCAAACTCAGACGGGGCCGTCAAAATCGTCATGCCAGGCCAAGATTCGATAGGGTTCAGGGCCGTTGACCCCCAGAATAAGGAGGACGGCATCGGCGTTCACCTTGCGGCCGGTGTCAAGGGTGATCTGAACGGCGGCCCGTGTTGCCTTGCGCCCGCCAACCGCGACACTGGAAGCCGCCGCGCCGAGCAGCCTCAAAACCGCTTGCGGATTTTGAGGATCGCGCCGTTTGAGAATTTCTCCGACCAGGTCCGGGGTCATACGGGGCAAGGCAGCGACCACCTCGGGCGCGGCCTCGTTGACATCGATTTCTGCCCGGCCGTTAAAAATCGTCACGAAGGGAAGAACGCTGTCAACGAGCGCCTCCGGTAATCCCCGCACAAGCCGCAATTCGGCGGTATTTTGAAAAGGCGCCTGCCGCGGCCCGTATTTTAAGCCCGCCGATTTATATGCCTCGACTTCCGTGTTTTGATTACCCGGCCCTGGTTTTGTCCGCCAGGCAATGATGTTATCCGCATATGTATCCGCGTCGCTCGGTCTTGCACCGACTACTACGCACAAGCCGAAAAGCAATGCCTTAGGTGCGAGGTTGAGGTCGATTCGCGCCCCCTCAGAGCGAAATGTTACGTTAACGTGGGATTTTCGCAGCGGGAAGTCAAAAGCGCCCGAGGTTGGGCGTGACGCGTCATCGTACCCGACCAATTGGTAGGCGGTGAGTTCGAGCGCCGCAGCAATGAGAGCTTCGGTCTGAAGCCGGGAGTCGTATACCCGCACGGCCATTGCCGTGTTGGCGGCATAGACCGCGTAGACGGATGCGAGCGCCGCCAGAGCAGCAAGAATCCAGAGTACCGCGACGATAATAAAGCCGTCCCCGGCGAGAGCAGTCTTGGGTTCCTGTCGAGGCATAAAGGCTCTGTCTAACTTTGCCGTATAGTCTTGCCATGAGCCGGCTTCCCCGTGGAAAGGCCGGCCAAGAATCTTGCACGCGTTGAGCCCAAGGGCTCCTTGGAGCGGAGCGGCCTACGGGAGCTGAGGTCCCGACCCCGGCTGGGACGCCGCGGGCTGGGGCGCTGTGGGTCCAGTTGGTACCGCAGCTGCACCATTTTGGTCGCCGCAAGCGCCTCCCGTGCTCGACACGCATTTGGCGGGTGCGTTCACATTTAGCAAGGCCGCAGTCGAAACGGGCAAAATCTGATCTGTCATGGCATTGCGAACCGTCACCCGGACCGCGTTTGGCAATTGCGCGGCATCATTCCAAGTATCTTGCCAGATGCGGTCGCGGCCGGCGAAAGCAAAGGAAACGTGAAATGGCGGGCGCACCAGCACGATCGGATTGGTGAACTCAAGTTCGCCGGTGTCCGTATCCTTGGCCGCGAGCGGCACAAACGGAACCCGGTCGCGGACGAAGACGCGGCCTCTTTCATTGTCGGTTTCGCTAAGCCGTACAATTTCGAGTCCGGCCGATGCGTTTGGGCCAATTGCGGACCGCACGAAAGTCACCGACGATGACGTGCCACTGAAAAGAAGAGGCGCGTTCTCACCGCCTTGCGACACGAATTCCGCCGCCGAAAGATCGGCGACGATCCGGTCGAGGCCGAGGCCAAGCAGATCGGCCCTCTGCACGCGGTCGAAGCCCGCCTTCCAGCCGGGCATCCATTGCGCCGTGACCGTGCCAAGCGTCGAGAGGAGCACGCTCATCAGGGCGACCGCGATAAGAGCTTCGAGAAGAGTGAACCCGCTCTCGCCGGCCGCCAGGCGGGGGACGCAGTTGCGCCAGCCTGTCATTGCGTGCCGGTCCTTCTCGCAAGCCGGACGGTATCGAGCTGAAGCGCCACTCCGGACGGCGATTGCACCGTGATAACAATGGATTGGGGTATCCAGAAACGGGCCGCGCGCGGGTTAACGAAATCGCCAAGAAAAGGCGCAATATCGACGGACCAAGTTTGGTCGTGCATTTCCCCAGAGAGAGTTCCGGCAGAAAGACTCGTGCGATCGGGAAGGCCGGTCTCGACCGCCCGCAGGGTTTCGACGAGCCCGAGATGTTGCTCGATCCTTCCTGCACCGCGAATATTTCCCGCCATGAGCAATCCGATGGCAGCCAAGGAGACGGCTGTGACAGCGAGCGCAACCAGAGCCTCGATGAGGGTGAACCCCGCGCGGGAGGATTGGCCGTCGCTTTGGCGTTCAATTGACATTGCTTGGAACAATTTCGACCCCTCCCGTCAGCCAAGTGACGCGGACTTCGAGGGTTGTCCCAAGCCGCGAGAGGTAGATCGTGCCGCCGCAGGACATTCCAGATGGAAGGAACTGGATGTTTGCCCCCGCGGCTTGCTGCCCGCATTGCGCCGCAAGGATTGCATTAAACCCGACATCCTTGGGCAATTGGAGCAACCGCCCGGTCGCACCCGAACGGACCGTCCGGGATGTTGAGCTAAGGCCGGTGGCGACTGCGGCGCCGCGCCGGACGGCGGCGTTGCGATCGGCCTTGAGCAAGCCCGCCGTCTCTATTGCATAGGCTTCGAGCATTGACCGCGAGGTTCCACGCGGAAACGCCGGCAAGGCAATGGCCGCGAGCATCGCGAAAATGGCGAGGACGCAAATCATCTCGAGCAAGGTGAAACCGCTCTCGCCGGAATGCCGCGTCATCGCCGCTCCCAGCTCTTGATGGCGACCGCCGTGCCGATCCCGCCTTCCTTGCCGGAGGATCCAAGCGAGACGATTTCATAGGGGCCATGGTCGCTGGGTGAACGGTAAATATAAGGATGCCCCCAGGGATCGTTGGGAACGTAGCCACCCTTCAAATAAGGGCCGTTCCATGCGGTTTCGCCCGCCGGTCGTTTCACCAAGGCGGCAAGGCCTTCGGAGGTCGTAGGGTAGCGCCCGAGATCAAGATAGTAAAGATCGAGCGAACTTCCGAAGCTCTGGACCTGGATAGTCGCGGCCTTCACCTTGGACTCGCTGAGGTAATTGAGGACCCGCGGGCCGACAAGGCTCATGAGCAGGCCAATGATCGTAATCACGACCAGGATCTCGATCAAAGTAAAACCGTCTTCGCGCCCAGTTCTGGAGGCGCGGACATTTTGAGCCTCGCGCGAACCGCGCTCCAAGCTTCTAGCCGGCCGACGGATAGCCCGTGGCCACATCTTGCAAATATTCATCGCGATCGATCCTTATTCATCCGACGACTTGGCTGACTGACATAAGCGCGGTCATGACCGAAACGATCAGGCCGCCCACAATAATGCTGATGGTGACGATCGCCATGGGGCCGACGATCCCGACCAGCCGATCGAGGCTGCGTTGCAGCTTAGCTTCGTAAAACTCCGCGATGCGCTGCGCGAGTACGGGCAGCTGACCCGACTCTTCGCCGAGCCGCAAGGTTCGAATGGCCATCGGCGGAATTACCCCTGTCTTGGCGAGCGCGTCGGAAAGCTTGCCGCCGTGGCGGACGAGATCGACGGTCTTGTTCCAGGCGGCGGAGCGTCCGGTCGTTGCCATCAAATCGGCAAGGATACGCAGCGTCGCGGTCAGCGGGACACCGCTCGCGAGAAGGACACCGAGGTTGCGGCAGAAGATAGAGGTTCGATGAAAATCCAAAACCCTGTTGATGAAAGGCAAATGCGCGAGCGCTTCCATGATCTTGCCGCGCACCTTAGGACGGCGCAACAAAAACCAGCCGCCGCCGATGATGGCGGTGAGCGCCGCCGCGAGCGCCTCGGTGTGCGCCCGCAGGAAATCCGAAAGCGTAAGGAAGCTGAGCACGATGGGGTCGAGTTTGGCATTGAAGTCGCGCAGCACTGCGCCAAATTGCGGCAGCACGAAAGTGAGGAAAAAGACCAGCACGGCGCTTGCCGCGGCCAAGACAAAGGCGGGATAGCGCAAGGCGTCGCCGAAGCGCCGGCGCAGCGCCTCGGCCCGGACCCGCTCGGCACCGAGCGCCTCCAGAATAGTGACAAGCGTGCCGGAGGCCTCGCCCACTCGCGCGAGCACGACATACATTGGCGAAAATAAAGCTGGATGGCGGGCTAGCGCATCGGCAAAACTTTCACCCGCGAGAATGGCGGCGGTGATCTTGGTAACCACTGGCCGCAACCGGCCGATGTCCGAGTTGTCCGATAATAATTCGAGGGCATCGTTGATGCGGGCGCCAGTCTGCAAAAGAAGCGCAAGATCGCCGGTGAAAACGGTCACGTCCTCGGGACGCGGACGCGAAAAGAAATTGAAGTCCCAGCGCGAGCCCCCGCGCTTCCCGCCATCGTCGCGGACAGTTTCGATGGGAATGAGGCCGAGATATTCGACGCGCTCGGCGACCTCCGCGGCCGTGGAAGCCGCGATCGACCCGCTCACCACTTCACCGTTAGGGGTCAGGGCCCGGTAGCGGAAACTCGTCATGGCTTACCGCACGGTCGTGACGCGAAGAACTTCGGCGGCGGAGGTGACGCCGGCGAGGCATTTCGCGACAGCGTCCTCGACCATGGTCGTCATGCCAGAGCGTCGCGCGGCGAGATCGATCGCGCGCGCATCGGCGTTCGGCCCGACAAGGTTGTAGACCTCGTCCTTCAATTCAAGCGCCTCGAATACCCCGTTCCTGCCGCGATAGCCAGCGCCGCCGCAGCGCTCGCAACCGGCCGGTTCGTAAACGCAATCGCCGGACCGCAGGCCAAGGGCGTCAAGGCGGGGATCGGCGGCAAGATCCTCGGCCGTGAGAATGTGTTTACGCCTGCACCGGTCGCACAGGATGCGAACCAGACGTTGCGCGATCACCGCCCGCAAAGTCGATTTGAGCAAGAAACCCTCGACGCCAAGATCGAGCAAACGCGGAACCGCCGCCGCGGCATTCTCCGTGTGAAGCGTAGTCAGCACGAGATGGCCGGTGAGCGCGGCATGCACGGCGATATTCGCGGTCTCGGCATCGCGCACCTCGCCCACCATGATGACATCTGGATCCTGCCGGACGAAAGCACGCATCGCGGTGGCGAAAGTAAGCCCGATTGCGGGTTTCACCTGCGACTGATTTACGCCTTGAATCTCATATTCGACAGGATCCTCGATCGTGAGTATTTTGCGTGATGGATCATTGAGGATCGAAAGCATGGTCGCAAGGGTCGTCGTCTTGCCGCTGCCGGTCGGCCCCGTCACGACGATCAAGCCATGCGGGAGCGCCAGCAGCCGGCGCACGATTTTCTCGTCGGCGATCGACAAGCCGAGTTTCGCGACTTCGAGCAAACCGCGATCGCGCGGCAACAGGCGGATGACGGCCGATTCGCCGTGTTGGGATGGCATCGTGGCGACGCGAATATCGATTTCCGAGCGTGAGACCTTCTGCCTTGCGGCGCCATCTTGCGGTAGGCGCCGTTCAGCGATGTTGAGGCCAGCCAGAATCTTGATCCGGGAGATCAGGGCTTGCGGCAAGGCATTGGCGGGCGCCGCCACGGCGCGCAGCAAACCATCGACCCGCATGCGCACCACGAGGCCGTTCCGGAACGGCTCGATGTGAATATCGCTGGCGCGCAGCTCCAGGGCTTTTTCGAGCAAGTCATTGACTGCGCGCACCACCGGGGCGCCGCTCGCCAGATCGCGGAGACTTTCAATGTCGTCCTCGGCGCGAGCGCCAAGGCCCTCATTGTCCCCGGAAGCGGTTTCCTCGCTGCCAAGCTGCTCGCCAAGAACGGTCGCAATATCCTCGAACGAGGCGATCTCGATCAAAACTGGTGCGCCAAGGACGATTTCGGCGGCTCGGACAGCGGCGGCATCGCTCGGGTCGGCGACGGCAAGTTTATAATGGCCCTTTGGCATTTCGAAGGGAAAGACCGCGGTGTCGCGCAAGAAGCGTGGCGAAAAGCGTCCGCTCAAGGAAGGCGCGGCAACGAGCTGCGGCAAGGTAAGCCGCTTCAAGCCATAAAATTGGGCGACTTCATCGGCAAATCCATTTGCGGTGAGCTCGGTCGCTTCCCATAGTTTGCGAAGCGAATGTTCCGCGTTGGACGCGCTGGACGATGCGGGCTCAAGTTTAAGGTCCGAAGGCAAATAATTTTTGTTGGCCAAATATTTTGCGAAGTCTTCAACTGCAACGTGATTCATGTTTGCATCTCTAGGCCGGCGAAACTGTTCGCAACCAAGGCGTGCTTAGCCCCTGCATTGGCAGCACCCCTGGTAAGGATCCGCCCCGCAGCCCGTCCACCCCCTTTATCCGCGCTTACTTGCCCCACCATGGCCGAGAATACGACATTGGCGAACTCCTTACCAGCCACTTTGACAAGAAGCTAGGCTCCCGCCTTCGGTCTTAAATTCCCAAGCCTCCAACAGGATTTCGTGGATTTTGACGTGGAGCAGAGCCGCTATTTGTCGATCCTTTTGCCGTCTCCACCGGAAAAGATGGCATGGACAGCGGCCCCACCGGAATCCCGTGGGGCCGCTGTTGTACACCTTGAGGGCAACGACGCCGTCATCGGCGCTGATTAGGGGTCGGCCTGCCTTGCCGCCAGACCATACACTATTTCACTTGATCTGCCATTTCTGGTTCGCAGATCCATTATTACAAACACTTGAGAGTCCGTCCAAGAACATCAGGAAGGATTACAGAGTTTTCTGAGCATGAGGCGGATTGAGGCAAAGCGCAAGAAAGCGAGCGCTTTGACATTCAGATTTTCCCAATCCTTGGCGAGCCGGCGACATCGATTGAGCCAAGCAATCGTGCGTTCGACGATCCAACGTTTTGGTAGGACGGCGAAACCCTTGGCCCGATCGGAACGTTTGACGATTTCGATGTCGAGTTGGGGCAGGATTTTGCCAACGGCCTTGTGAAAGATCGGCCCTTGATAAGCGCTGTCGGCGAACAGCTTCTTCAAGAAAGGAAACAGGCCAAACAGCGTGGCCAGCAGAAGAACGCCTCCGTCGCGATCTTGAATGTCGGCGGCATGCACGATGGCATGCAGCAGCAATCCCTCGGTGTCGGCGAGAATGTGCCGCTTCTTGCCCTTGATCAGCTTGCCGGCGTCGAACCCAGGTGGATCGATGCAGGCCCCCCTTTTTCGGCGCTTTTCACGCTCTGACTGTCGATGATCGCGGCGGTAGGGCTGGTGTCGCGGCAGGCTTGCTCGCGACACGCTTCGTAAAGCGCGTGGTGCATGCGATCCAGGGTGCCGTCATAGATCCATAAATCGAGATAGGCGAACACCGTGCTCTTCGGCGGCAGGTCTTTCGGAATCGCCCGCCATTGGCATCCCGTCGAGAGCACATACATGATCCCGTTGACGATCTCGCGAAGGTTCACCCGGCGCTTGTTGCCGCCACCCTTGGCCGGCGGGATCAGCGGTTCGATCAGCGACCATTCAGCGTCAATCAGATCACTCGGATAACGCAGCTTGTCGCGATTGTAGCGCACGCGGTTTTCCTTCGTCCACATCGGCGGTCCCTCCTCGAATCAGGCCGCCATCCTTGAATCACAAATGATTCATCCGATTCAATATGTTTCGGGACGGACACTTAGGATTAGCTGCGTGCCGCTGGCACCGCTGCCGGCGTCCAGGCACAAGGTGTCGCTAACCAAAGGTTTGATCTGGCCATTATAGTACCACCAATGCTGATTGTCGTGGCCGGTGCAAGTATACGAGTCAACCTTGGTCCCGGCAGCTATTACGCCGCCAAACATGTCCAGGCACCGCTGGGCTCCAAGGGCATAGATCGTGTTATCACTATTCCATTGGAATTGCTCGTTTTGCGCGCCGTTGCAGGGCCGGGCATCGACCGGCGTACCCGGCGTGAGGCTCGCACCGTTCACGTCGGCACAATTCGTGCCACCATAAAATGCAGTCGGGTTACCGAATGAGAGAATGGCTGCATGGGCGCCGGGCGCGGTCAAGACCGCAAAGCTATAGGTTACGGCAAATGGGAATGCTAGAATTCCTTGACGCATGATTATCTCCTCTGGATTATGCTGCGCAGTTGGCCCCCTCCGAGCCCAAACCCGCACCGCCCGCGTTGATTGGCACGAAGCCGCGTCCTCCGCGCCGCCATTCAGCGGGGCGGTTTCAGTCCGGCTTCGAGAATTGAAGGATGCGATGAAAGCGGTTCCCCCGCACCATCAAGATTGATGGTGCGGGGGAGATTTTTACGAGTGTCTGAATTGCGCCGCGTTAGGCCGGGTGTGTTAGCCGCGCCGGGGAAATTGCGTTGAGGAGCGCGACGATGTCGACTTGACGATGGCAGCCGGTTTTTTCCAAGATGCCGCGAACTTGGTCGCGGACGGTATTTTGCGAGACTTCCCGCGCAGAGGCGATGGCGTCAACTGTTTCTCCGGCTGCGAGGCTGCGGGCGACGCGGGCCTCGGCGGGCGTCAGATCAAACAAGGACTGCACCAGCTCGACCGGCGGCGCTTGCGGCAGGGTCACGGGAGTTAGGACGAGCGCGGCAGCACAGCGCACGAAGATATCCCGCACAGACAGGCGGAAGGGAAAAACATGCGCGACCATCATCGCCTCAGCACCGGTGTCGCGGACCGGGAAAGAGCGCACGCTGGGACCGCCCGCCGCATCAATGGCCGCGATCGCGTCCCGCAACAGACTATCGGCGCTTCTGTCTTTCAGCGATACGCGATCCTGCGCCCGCCAGTGAACATAGCCAGTGAGTGCATCGATTAAAGAATTGGCGGCGAGTACCTTGCCTTGCTCATTGAGCACCAGCGAGGGAAGGCCGAGAGCGGCAAGCGTTTCGCTGGCAACGCGCGCCCGCTCCAGCTGCAAGCGCGCCGACATCAACGCGCTGCGGGCGAGATGGGGGCGCAGCGCATCGAGTTTCTCGACTACCTCGCGTTCCACAGGTCCGCGTGCATATTCTCGCTCCAACGTGATGATAAACATATCACCGGTTGGAAGCGAAACCGCCGTGCCGGTAGCCCACCCTAAGCCTTGCGGGCGCAAAAAATCACGAACAACTGGGTCGTTCTCGTGTTCCTGATCCGTGGTAATGTCATTGTCCACGAGAAACCCAGCGTGACGGGCGCCAAATACCCTTTCTCGCCGATATCCCCGCATCAGCAATCCATCGCGAACATAAATTTCCATTCCGTCACGTAAGCTATCCGAGCTGGCCCATTTCAAGACCTTTGTATTAGCGGTGAATAGGGCGCCGCCACGCGCCTCCGCTATTCGTGCAAGCTGGTCAAGGACGCCCGGCCACAGCTCCGGAACGAAGGAACATTCGTAAATCCGGTCAATGAGTTTCCGGGTCCATGGACTGCTTGCCCAAATTACAGCGTCAGCACACAATTCCACCGAGCTAGGAATGAAAATCTAGCTGGGCAAAAAACAAGACGCGGCGCGGCGAAATTTGCGGCATGCCGGATAGCCCGCGCCGCGCCTCATGGCCCATGCCGCGAAAATCCCTCCGGTCCGTGCTCCCACATGATACCACTTAATCGCTTGTCAACCACTTCGCGTTCTCAACGCGCCCAACGGTTTGCCAAATTAATCAAGTCGCCGAAGCGGTCCCCGAGAACGAATGCGGCGCCGGGCTAAGTGGCACCGCGACGCCATTTTCGATTTGCAGGACCGACAAACCGCGCTCGTTGGTTCCATCGGAGCGGAAGCGAAACACCCCATCGGCGCCGTTGAACCCGGACTTGTTGGTGAGGACGTTTGGCGAATAACGCTGCGAGCCTTGGGTATGAGCAAGTGCCGCTGCAAGCGACACGGCATCGTAGGCAAGGGTCGCGATCCGGGTTGGATCGGCGTGATATTTGGCGCGGTAGCGCGCCGCGAAGGCATTGAAACCGCCGTTTTCTGGCGCCGCGAACCATGCTCCTTGCAACGCCGCAAGGTTCAGGACGCGCGCGTCGTTCCAAAGACCGGTGCCGAGGATCTGCACATGTTTTCCGTTGAGTCCGGCCGCGGTCAGCGCCCGTGACATCGCCTGCATCGCATCGGCCCGCTCGGGAATGAAAAGCGAATCGATTTGATCATGAAGCGCGGCGATTTTTTGCACAGCCGACGCCATGGTTTGTGGCTGGTAATGTTCTATCGTCATCACTCTTATGTTGTCGCGCGCGGCGGCCTGCTGGAATTCGCTTTCCGCCACGCGTCCGTAATCGTTGTCCGGAATGAGGGCGGCAATTGACTTTTCGCCCTTGGAGGCGGCGAAATCGACAATCCGGTCGACGTAACTCTCGATCAGGAAAGAAAGCAGAAAAAGCTCCGGGCCGGCGGTCGACGTATCGGTCGAAAACGCGATAACCGGTTTTCCGGCGGCGCGCGCCACAGGGCCCACTTCGCGCACACTCGACGCAAACAGTGGTCCGATGATAAGCTCTGCCCCTTCCGACACGGCCTGCTGCGCCGCCTCACGCGCGCCCTCGGGGGTCGAACGATCGTCCTTGACAAGCAAAGTAATATCGTTGTTGCCGGCCTCCGCCCAAGCCAGTTCGGCGGCATTGCGGAGCGAGGTGCCGACCATGCTTGGTCCCGACGCCTGAGTCATAGGCACGATTAGCGCCACGCGCGCCGGGCCGGAGCCGATTTGCTCGCCCTGGTACGGCGGCGGCGCCTGCAACGCCGGCGCGACGGTCCCTCCACGCCCGAGCATCCCGCTCGAGCCACAGGCCGCGAGCGGCAAGCAAAGCCCAAATAGCCACATTGCCCGGATGGCACCGGGCCGGCAATTGCGGAGGGGCCATAGAGCCGCCCGCCCGGCTTTCTTGGGTGGAAGATAGGTCATGCGGGCGACGCTCCAATTCGCGTAGTTTGAAATGCTTCGACCGGGCGCCCATGGGCTGGGAATTCAGATAGCATGGCAATCTCTTTTCTTTTCAGTCATAAAATTAGGCCGGCGGCAATAGAAACGGCATTTGACACGACGCTGGCTTGCGAAAAAAGTGCTATCGTTCTATAAATAGAACAGATGGGTGTTTTATAGAACGACCAATTCGGTCAAGATGGCCGGTTATTCGCCGGCGGGCTGGACACCATGAAAGCAGGCAATGCGGACGGCTTCGATACCCGGGCGCTTCTTCAAGGCGCGGCTGGCCCGCGCGGCAAGACTGCACGCGCAAATACCTCCGAGGGCGAGAGGGCCCCAGGCGCATTTACCGCCTTCGGCCTCAGGGCCGAGGCGGAACCGATCCGGCCGGCCTCCGGCCCGGCCTCCACGTGGTCGCTACGCCGATCGGCAATCTCGGCGATATCTCATTCCGGGCGCTGGCGACGCTCGCCGCCGCCGACGCGATCGTCGCCGAGGACACGCGGGTCACCAAGAAATTGCTCGCGCATTATGGAATAGCGACCCCGCTCGTCGCCTATCACGAGCATAACGCCGCGGTCATGCGGCCGCACCTCCTTGCCCGGTTGGCTGGGGGAGCGGCGCTGGCTTTGGTCTCGGATGCCGGAACGCCGTTGATTTCCGATCCTGGTTTCAAACTTGTCAGCGATGCGCTCGCGCAAAATATCGAAGTGATTTCGGTGCCCGGCGCGTCCGCCGTGCTCGCTGCTTTGGTGGTTGCTGGACTGCCGACGGACAGATTCTTTTTTGAAGGATTTTTGCCGCCGAAAAGCGCGGCGCGGCGCGCCCGCATCGCCGAGCTTTCGGCGATTCCTGGGACGCTGGTATTTTTCGAGTCGCCACGCCGCGTCGCGGAGACATTGAACGATTTGACCGCCGTACTGGGACCGCGCGATGCGGCGATCGCCCGCGAACTCACCAAATATTTCGAGACCGTTCGTCGCGGGCTTTTGCCTGAACTAGCCTCGGTTGCTTCCGCCGAGCCGCCACCCAAAGGCGAGATCGTCGTCATCGTGGGGCCGCCAGGAGAGAAGCCACTGGATCTACCAGACCTCGATGCTAGGCTCGGGAAGGCGTTGGAAGCCCTTTCGGTCAAGGACGCCACGGCCGTGGTTTCGGCGGAGACGGGCCAGCCGCGCCGTAAGGTCTATGCCCGGGCGATCGAACTTTCGGCGCGCCAGCGATGAAGGCGAGGGGCCCGCGCGACCGCAAAAAGGCGCATGGCCTAGGTATTTTGGCCGAACGTGCTGCTGTCGTGATCTTGCGCCTAAAGAGCTATCGGATTCTGGCTTATCGCTATTGCGTCCGTGAAGGCGAGATAGATATCGTGGCGCGGCGCGGCGACACGATCGCTTTCGTCGAAGTGAAGGTTAGGCCAAATCTCGATGAGGCCAGGACCGCGATCGATTTCGTAAAGCGCCGCCGCATCTCCCGCGCGGCGAAAACCTGGCTCGCTTCGAATCCTTGGGCGGCGCCGTTGACCTGGCGCGGCGACGCCATCTACATCGCGCCCTGGCGTTGGCCGCGGCACGAGATCGCGGCATTCGAACTGGATTTGGGATGAGCCGGCCCGCAAAGTGACACGCTTGCTTCCGCATTTCAAAATTACGCTGAAACAAGAGGATACAGTACCAATAAGGATTCCCTCCTCAACCAAATCGCGGTATCTTTACGATACTCTTCTTGAGCAGATGGGTTTCCATGAAACCTGACGGCGCCGGCTAATGAGCACATTTCGCGAAGCTGGCCTTGCCGAGGCAAGCACACCGGCCGCGCCGGTTGCCGCCAAGAACGCGATCGCAGCCGATCTTATCGCGGTGCTTGTCGCCGTGACTGCCGGTGATCCGCGCGTCTTGACCATCCAGGATCGCTCCGCGCTGCCATCAGGTCCGTTCGAACTTGCCCATCGTTCGCTGCAGGCGGGGCTGCGCGCCTGGGTTGAGCGGCAAACCGGACTGCCGCCCGGCTATGTCGAACAGCTCTACACTTTCGCCGACCGGGATCGCGGCGGTGGCGGACAACATGTTATCTCGATCAGCTATCTCGGCCTCACCCGCGAGCAGCCCGCCTCGGGCGAGCATGAGGCGAGCTGGCGCAGCTGGTATTACTACTTCCCTTGGGAAGACCATCGCGCCGGCGCCCCCGTGATGATCGAAACCGTGCTTTTGCCTAAGCTCGAGGCCTGGGCTGGCGCGCCCCAAAATCCGCGCCTTCGGCAAGACCGCCGCCAGCGACTCGCGATCGCTTTCGGCCGCGGCGGCCGCGCCTGGAACGAAGAGCTTGTCCTGCAGCGCTACGAATTGCTCTACGAGGCGGGCCTCATCCCGGAAGCGCACCGCGGAAGTTCGCCGGGGACCCTGCGCCAGGACATCGCGCCCGACGCGTTGCCGGTTACGGGCCAGCCCATGATTCTCGATCACCGCCGGATTCTCGCCACCGGAATAGCTAGGCTCCGGGCTAAAATTAAATATCATCCCGTGGTGTTCGAATTGATGCCGGAAACCTTTACGTTCCTGCAATTGCAACGCTGCGTCGAGGCCCTGGCGGGAAGGCTCGTCCACAAGCAAAACTTCCGCCGCTTGATCGAACAGCAGGAACTCGTCGAGGAAACCGGGGAAACCACGCAAGATACCGGCGGGCGTCCGGCAAAACTGTTGCGGTTCCGCCGCGAGGTCTTTGCGCAGCGAGCTGTTGCCGGAACCAAATTGCCGGTTTCGAGGGCTTGACAAATCTTATACTCAAGATAAGTATGTGTTCTAGTAATGCTCGTTTGGAGTATAAGACAATGGCGCACCCGTACCGGGAAACTGTCCGCGCGAAAAATCCCGGCGCGGAGAAACTCTATGCAAAGGTGCGCCATGCGATCCCGGCGATCGAGTGGCCGGTCCATGCGCAAGACATCGACGCCATCATGACGCTAAAGCGGGCCCGCAACGCAGTGGTGCTTGCACATAATTACCAGACGCCGGAGATTTTTCACTGCGTCGCCGATTTTGTTGGGGACAGTCTCGCTCTCGCGCGGGAAGCGATGACGGCCGAGGCCGATATCATTGTCTTGGCCGGTGTTCATTTCATGGCCGAGACCGCGAAATTGCTCAATCCGGAGAAAACCGTTCTCATCCCGGACCTTGGAGCCGGCTGTTCGCTTGCCGAGTTGATACGGCCCGAGGATGTGCTTCTATTGCGGCAAACCTATCCTGGCGTCCCAATCGTCACCTATGTAAACACGTCGGCGGCCGTGAAGGCCTTGTCGGACATTTGCTGCACGTCTGGCAACGCGCGGGCCGTGATCGAATCTCTTGGCGTCGAGCGTGTCATCATGCTGCCCGACGAATTCCTGGCGCGCAATGTCGCGGCCGAGACAAAAGTAAAAGTCGTCGCCTGGTCGGGCCATTGCGAGGTGCATGAGCGTTTCAATGCCGCGGAAGTACGCCAGTTGCGCGAGGATTATCCGGGCGTGACCATCTTGGCGCATCCGGAATGCCCGCCCGAGGTTGTGGCGGAAGCCGATTTTTCCGGCTCGACAGCCGCCATGTCGTCCTATGTGAACCGGAACCGCCCCGCCCGGGTCGTCCTTCTGACGGAATGCTCGATGAGCGACAATGTCGCGATCCAATATCCCGAGCTCGAATTCATCCGGCCGTGCAATCTCTGTCCGCATATGAAAAAGATCACGCTTCGCAATATCAGGCGAGCGCTGGAGACGATGCAGCACGAAGTGCATATCCGTCCCGAGATCGCCGGTCCTGCGCGCCGGGCCGTCGAACGCATGCTGGCAGTGCATTGATGGATGTTATCGACGCTTCAGGGGGATGCGTCATTATTGGCGGCGGGCTCGCTGGCCTGACCGCCGCTCTTTCCTTGGCGCCCCTGCCGGTAATACTCCTCAGCAAGGCACCACTCGGATTTGAATCATCGAGCGTCCTCGCCCAAGGCGGGATCGCCGCGAGCCTTGGGCCAGACGACGATTTGTCGCTGCATCTCGCCGATACGCTCAAAGCCGGCGACGGAATTTGCGATGAGTTCGTCGCGCGCGCGATCCTCAAAGCCGCGCCGGCCGCGATTGGCGAATTGATCCGGCGCGGCGTGCCATTCGATCGCAACGGCGAGGGCAAACTCGCTCTTGGCCTCGAAGCCGCGCATTCGCGCCGCCGGATCGTTCATGCCGGTGGCGATTCCAGCGGACGCGAAATCATGCGGCCGTTGATCCGTCTCGCCCGCGAAACACCTTCCATCACCGTCATCGAAGGTCTCGCAGCGCGGCGGCTCCTAGTCGAGGATAACGCCATAAAGGGAGTTGTCGCTGAAGGCATCCGCGACCCCGCTGTTTTCGCCACGAAGCGCGCCGTCATTGCGACCGGCGGCATTGGCGGCCTGTTCCAATATGGCACCAATCCGGCCGGATCGTGGGGTGGGGGACTGGCGCTGGCCGCGAAGGCGGGCGCGGCGATGGCCGATCTCGAATTTATCCAATTCCATCCGACCGCATTGGACAGCGCGTCCTTTCCTCTAAAACTCATCAGCGAGACCGTGCGCGGCGAAGGGGCGATCCTCATCGACGAGACTGGCCATCGCTTCATGGCCGGCATGTCCGGCGCCGAGCTTGCACCGCGCGATGTTGTTGCACGCGCAATCTGGCAGCACATGGCGAAAGGGCATCGGGTTTTTCTCGATGCGCGGGACGTGCCGGACCTCGATTTTCCGCGCCGCTTTCCGGCAATCTCCGGCTTTTGCCAGGCCGCCGGAATCGATCCTGTCACGGAACCTATTCCGATCCGCCCGGCGGCGCATTATCACATGGGCGGAATCGCGGTCGATCTTGGCGGGCACACAACGGTCGAGGGTCTGTGGGCTTGCGGCGAGGCCGCGTGCACGGGCCTTCACGGCGCCAACCGGCTCGCCAGCAATTCCCTGCTCGAAGCGGCGGTCTGCGGCCGTCTTGTCGCCGAGAGCATCGCTGGAACCACGCTTCACCGCCGGGGGATGCAGCGCGCCGAAGCAAGCGCGCCCGGCGCTATCGATCCGTCTCGTGTGCGTAAAATTATCTCTCGCGCGGCGGGCGTTCTCCGCGACGGCGATGGGTTGGCGGCGGCGGCGGCAGAGCTGCTGCCGCTCGCGCTGGTGCGCGGGGCGGCGAGCGATCCCGCCTGCGTCGCCCTGATGATCGTGATTGCGGCCTTGCGCCGGCGGGAAAGCCTGGGTGCCCATGCGCGAACCGATTTTCCAAGCCGCGCCGCGCATGCGCAAAGAAGTACGCTGCGCCTCGATGAAGCAATTGCCGAGGCGCGCGAAATTGTCCCCGAAACCGTCGCCTGAAACGAAAGCCGCGGCGATGACACTTGCGCCCCTCGCGCGGATTATGATCGAGCCCTTGGTTCGTGCCGCGCTTCTCGAAGATCTTGGCCGCGCGGGGGATCTCACCACGGACGCGATCGTTCCGGCTGGGCTCGCGGCGCGATCCGCGCTGGTTGCCCGCGAACGGGGCGTTGTCGCCGGGCTAGATTTGGCAAAACTCGCGTTCGAGCTCATCGATCCGAATATTGCAGTCCACATTGAATTGGAGGACGGCGCGATGGTCGAGCCGGGCGCCGTCATCGCCAGGGTTAGCGGACCCGCGCGTGGGATTCTTATGGCCGAGCGGACCGCGCTCAATTTTCTTGGGCATCTCAGCGGAATTGCGAGCGCGACGGCTTTAATCGTCGCGGCGGTGCACGGCACAAAGGCCAGGATTGTATGCACGCGTAAGACAACGCCGGGGTTCCGCGCGCTCGAAAAATACGCGGTCCGCGCGGGCGGTGGCGCCAATCATCGCTTCGGTCTCGACGACGCCATCCTCATCAAGGACAATCATATCGCCATCGCGGGGGGTATCGCGCAAGCGTTGCGGCGCGCCCGCGCGCAAGCCGGTCATCTCGTCAAAATCGAGGTCGAAATTGATAATCTGGACCAGCTCAAGGAGGCACTCGGTGAAGGCGCCGATGCCGTGCTTCTCGACAATATGAACTTGGATAGTCTCGCCAACGCGGTTGCAATAGTCGATGGCCGCGCGATCACCGAGGCCTCGGGGCGGGTCACGCTAGAGTCGGCACCGGCGATTGCTGCGACCGGCGTTGATCTCATCTCGACCGGCTGGCTGACCCACAGCGCGCCCGCACTCGATATTGGGCTCGATTTCGAGACATAGCGAGCGATGGAAGCCCTGCCATGCATGCACTGCCATCGGCCAAAGGAGGCGGCGATGGCGGCAATCGGTACTACGCGCAAAGACTTTACAGCGAAAGAGTTGCGGGGAGCGTCAGCAAAGGCCCGCGTGGCTTTCGGTCAGGCCGCAATTCCAAAAGCGATCCGCACGCCGAAGACGCTTTTAAAAAACTTCCGCGCGGCGATCGCGTCCGTTCTGCCGGAGCATGCCCGTGGCAAGCCATTGGAAATTTGGTTCCAGATGCTATGAAGGCGGACAGCTTGCACTATGAGGCGGTCCGAATCAGAAGCAGCGGTGCCTCCTCACATGCAAAAGCCATCGACTATAGACATTGATCCAGTTATTTATTTAGCCATCGAGCTCAGCGCCTCCACCTGGCTGGTGGTTATAGCGCGGCCTGTATTCGTGCGCCTTATGCGCCGCCTTCGGCGGCGCGGGCGCACCGCCGCGCAAGCGCGGCGGAAGGGGCTTGGCGAGGAAAAAGTGAAGGCGGCTATCTTTTGGCAGACATGCCGGCTGTGCTTGACTTCGAAGGTGCTGGGCGGGTGAAAATCGTTGGTTCCGGCGTCACGACTCGCAACGCGGGGGCTGACCTGGTGTTGTTGCATACGGAACAAGACTGGGTGGACCAGGCCCGCCAGGTCGTAGACGGTAAAGGAGTGCATTTAGCCGTGGATGGGATCGGCGGCCAAATGCTGGCGAAAACTTTGGGATGCGTGCGTCCATTTGGGATCGTCGCCAGCCTTGATCAGCCCGCTGGCCCAATCCCAGCTGTTAGGGTGGAAGACCTTGGTTTCACGCGATCAATCGCGCTCATGCGGCCTAGCTCAATGGCTTATGCCAATGATCCGGTCCTGTACCACCAAGGCGCCCGTGATTTGCTGGCCGCTCTCGAAGATGGGCTGAGCAATCCGATCGGGGCAGAGTATTCGTTACAAGTGGCGTTGCATTCGGTGTTCGGCTTGTCATTGGCATCATCCTTTCGAAATTCGGGAGGCGACGTTCTTCCGCCCGGCGCGTTCCGGGTCGGCGCTCGGCGGATCAAAGAGGGTCACGGCAATCGATTACCTTGCACGGCATTTTCGCGTGCAGAGGCTGAGGAACCGGGGCGGTCTCCTGGCTGCTGATCAAGCCATAGGCAAGCAGGCAAGCGATGAACGCGATACCAGCGGCGACTATCGCTGCTGACGCGAAGCCTGCCCCGTATGCCGTAAGAGCGGCTGAACGTAGTGCCTCGCGTGCCCCCGCGGGCGCTGCCGCAAGCAGTCCGGCTAGATCACCGGACGTCACGTGTGCCGCTTCCTCCCGGACAGCGTCCATCGCCAAGCCCGTTCTCGCAGCGCCCGCGACGAACCGCTCCCGGGCGACGTCCGAGAGGATGGCACCCAGCGCCGCGACACTGACAAGGATGCCGATGAAGCGCGTCGTGCTGGCGAGGCCGGAAGCCATCCCGGCACGATCCTCGGGCACCGCGCCCTGCAGGACCTTCACAGTCTGCCCGTTGAGGAGCCCAGCACCACAGCCCGCGATCACCATGGCGACGAGGAACACCCCATAAGCTAGGTGAGATCGGCCAACCAGCCAGAACGCGGCATTGCCCACAACGGTGATAGCTAGTCCCGCCGCAAGCAAACACCGGCCGGAGAAACGGGTCGCCAGCCGGCGCGTGATCCGTGGTGCAAGCACCATCGGCAGGGCGAAGGGGATCATCGCAATTCCGGCCGATAGCGGTTCGAAGCCGTAGGCATTCTCGAGATACAAGGGCAGGAAGAAGACCATCACCTGCGCGCTGGCGCCGTATCCAATCATCGCCAGGACAGCGCCGAGGAACGTCCGCCGGCGAAACAGTCCGAACTCGACCATCGGTCGGTCTTGGCGGAGTTCCACTGTCACGAAGGCGGCCAGGAACACAAAGGCGGCGGCAAGGCGGAGGATGATCGACCGGCTCGACCAGCCCGCATCGTTGCCGTCGATGAGCGCCCATATGAGCAGCGCCAAGCCGGCGCTAAAGGTGACGGTGCCGGCAATGTCGAGCCGCTTGGCGTTCGGATCTCGGGATTCGCCGATGAACTTTAAAGTCGCGAGGACCAGGATGGCCGATGCCGGGACGTTCACCAGGAACACCCAGCGCCACCCCACGAAATTCGTGATTGCGCCTCCGATGATGGGGCCAACGGCGAGGGCGATTCCGAGAGCTCGCGCCCCAGAACGCGAAGGCCTGATTGCGTTCGGCGTCGGTGAACGCGTTCGTCAGGATGGCAAGGGATGCGGTGACAAGGAAAGCCCCGCCCACACCTTGCGTAGCGCGAGCCAAATTCAGTAACAGTGAGTTCGTCGCCAAGCCGCAGGCGGCGGATGCAACGGCAAAAATGGCCAAGCCGATGAGCATAGATTTCTTGCCGCCACGCAGGTCTGCGTATCCGCCGGACGCCAGCAGCAGCGAGGCGTAGGTGAGGAAGTAGGCGCTGATCACCCACTGCACGTCGGTGAATGAAGCCCCAAGCGATCGGCCGATCGCCGGGAGAGAGACGGCCACGACATTCGAGTCGAGCATGATCAGCGATGAAACAAGCGACGCCGTCAGCAGCACCCAGAACTTCGATGGCGCCTCGGCCTCACCTTGGATAGGAACGCTTGTCATCGGCCGCATCTCCTCCGCATCTTGGCGTTGTCGAGATAGTCGCCCCAATTTTCCTGACGAGGCAGCACTTCGAAGATCACTGAAAACATGGATGCCCCCTAAACCGCGGCAACGCAGGTCATTTCGACGTCAAAACGCCCAGCCCATGGTTGCACGCAGAGAAACATGCGCGCCGGCCAGTTCGTCGGGAAATATTTGACGTAGACCTCATTGATAGGCGCGAAGTATTCCTGCGAGGTGCAATAAACGGTGCATTGAAGGACGTTTTCGGTAATTACTCACGCCAGCGCGAGCGGTTTTCCGGCGAGCGTGAGGCGGATGGCGTCTAAGGCTCCGATTGCGCGGCGACGTGCGGTTTCGACGACGGAGCGGATGTCGGCGTAGAGTTTGGCGTCCCACACCGTACGAAAGCCGTTTGTGATTTTGCGGAACACCGCGCAGGGGCGCAAGGCGCGTTCGGAGCCGTTGTTGGTCGCCGGCAGCTCGCGGTTGGTCACGAACACGAAGAGATGTCGGCGCGTTCGCTTGATCATGTTTTGCAGTTTCACGCCGGCGGCATGTATCGGCGTCCGCGCCATGAGTTGGTCGAGACGCGCTTCGAGCCGGCGCGCATAAGTTTTCAACGTGGCGTCGGATAATCGCTCGCGTCGTTGCCCGATGCGACAGGCCCGCCCCAACAGATGACGCAGATCGGGCGCGAAAACATCGTCTCCACAGTCGATGGCGTATTGCACGTCGCGGATGAGATGGGCGAGGCAGACTTGATTTTCCTTGTTCGCCCAACCCAACTGGCCGCCATAGCGATCGGACACCCAGTAGTCAGGCCGAAAATCGCCGAGGAAATCCTCGACCACCTTCTTGGCCCGCGAAGGCTCGGCGACAAAGACGGCGCTGTCGCCGTGATGAAACACCCACAGCCACCAGTTGCTTTTGCCAACCCGCAGGCCGGTTTCGTCCGATTGCAGAGCGGTCCCGGAAAGCAGTCTGGCGCGGATTACGCTGCGTTGCGCGGCGAAGGCGCCGCGCGAGGCGTCCAGCATGTTGACGAGCGCGCCCTCGCTGATCTCCAGCCCGAGAATATCGGACAACAGCGTCACCAATCGCTCGAAGGCGATCCCCTGCGTGAAGCGCAAATAGATGACGAGGGCGTGCAGATTCTCCCCGAACGGCGAGCCCTTGGGCATATCCGCCGGTGCCGCCGCTTTGAAATTCCTGGCACAACATGGGCAGATCCCGCCATAAAGCGTCACCCGCGTCACGTCGGGCTTGATCGGAGGAATTTCGATATGATCGTAGGCTTCGCAGGCGAACTGCGATTGTTGCGAAACATCGGCACCGCAATGCTGGCAGGCGTGCGCCGCAATATCGCGCTTTGATGTCGGGCTCGGGTGAAGAGGCCGATGCGCGCCGGCGTGCGATTTGCGCCTGCCATTGTCCTTGCCCGGCACCGAAGGCTTTTGCCCATTGCTCGGCGGCGTGCTCGAATTATCCGGCGTCTTGGGCGGCAGCCCCAGTTTCGCTTCAAGTTCGGCGACGCGCGCCAATAGCGTCTCGCACTGCTTGGTCAGTGCGGCTATCGTCTCCGCCTGCGCCAGGACCAGACGGATCAATGTTTCCCTGTCGAGCGAATCAAGCCCTTCGCGAGTCATCTAGAGCTTAAATCAGCTCCGGATTCTCCAGTCAAATATTCAAACCACCTCCCCAAAACCGCGGTCAAAAACCAGGCGTGAGCAATTACGCCATGGGGTCCGTAGCGCTTTCGAGGCTGCCATTGGGTGAGGATGTAGAGTCAACCATTCGGATATCGTACCGTAAACTTAGCTATTTGTCTAGATCTTCCCCACAACTCGCGCCGCACCGTATCTGGACATTCAAATAGTCGAAGGACCCGGAGTTTGTCGCGAAGCCCACGGACATCGTCGGTCCTATTGAAGAATCTGACAGCTTAAAGTAAGGTGACGGTTCAAAGTAGGCGTTTCGGCGATGGGTGAAAGGACCGTGTTTGGTATGAGGAGGTCACAATGCGGTATGTACTTGCACAACGGCCGAATAGCGCGCGATTTGCACAGTATTACTTTGTATATGAGCTTTCAGAAATTCAAGGATATCAACTTTTTGAAGAATTCTTTTGGAGATAGATATATCACGATGGATGTAACTCCAGATTTAATAATATCACATAACCAAGATCATCTTGCAGATATGCGATTTATCCGCTCATTTGGTAATGAACGCCCTGTAGTCATACATTTGCATTGTCATTTTAGCCATTACGAATCTGAAGGGAGTCATGAAGCATTCGCCAGAATCTCAAATAGAAAGAACATCAAAGAATGCCTCCTTTACGCAAGCACGGTAATCGTACCTTGTGAGTTTTTGATTGAAGATTTGAAAAAAAATGTCCCAGATCTGCGGCCTGATATAAAATTAAGAGTTGTGTCTAATGGCGCACGTAAGTCTCTGTATTACCCGTCTGATCTATCAGAGAGAAATACATTTAAAAGGGATATCACGAAGATGTTTGATATTCGACAAATCCCCTTGGAAAGAAAAATAATTGGATTTGTTGGTCGTCTGGAAAACAAAAAGGGATTGCAAATTATTCAGGAACTTGTGGAAAAGAGCACGAATGAAGACAGCCTTAGAAATTCATGTCTCTTGATCCAATTCCCATATTGGCACGGTGTTAGGGAGTGCAAAGACTACAGACGAACGGCCGAGGCCCTCAGACGGAAGAATAGGGATTTGGTTTGGTTCTTCCCGGATCAAGGGCCGCGGTTACCGAACCGGCCCATGAGGAACTTTGATATCTTGTTCCTACCTTCCCTTAGCGAAGTCCAGCCAATGGTGGTTTTGGAAGCGCTTTCTAGCGGTGTTCCCGTGGTCACGACACAATCAACTAGATTTTTGAGAAACCTAAACGAAAAGCTTGGATTCGAGAAAACGGAGTGTTGGGTAATTCCATTGCCCAGAATATTTGATGAAGGTGCTGCGTGCCGAGGCTTTGGGGAGAGAGGTCCGCCATGGACACCTGACGATAATTTAATCAATAGCGTTATGGAAGCCCTTAATACGATTCCAGTATATACGGATGAACAACGAATTAAATTGGCCGCGAAGGCTGAACGTGCGGGTTTTTCCGATGCGAAGATGAATGCAGAATACTTGAGGATTTACGATGAGGCAGTCGCTGATTTTCGTAAGCATTAGCGGATTGTGCGCAATCAGGACGCTTTGAAATGATTGATACTAAGGCCGCAGTGATTTCATGAGAATATAGGTGTCAGCTTTGGAGGTTCGAATGCAATCGGACGCCTCAATTTTCCCTTCGGACGGGGCGCGGACGATTTTGGTGACAGGAGGCGCTGGCTATATCGGTAGCCATGTCTGCAAGCTGTTGGCGGCCAAGGGGATGCTACCGGTTGTCTATGACAACCTCGTCTACGGCCATGCCCACGCAGTCAAATGGGGACCATTGATCGAAGGGGATCTTAAAAATCCATCGAAGTTGCTTGAGGTTATCCAGGAATATAGTCCCGACGCAATTATACATTTCGCCGCTTATACGTACGTCGGCGAGTCCGTCTGCGAACCTGCAAAATACTACGAAAATAATATAGTTGGTACTTTATCTCTTTTGGATGCGATGCGGCGAACAGGCATCAATTTAATAGTATTCTCAAGCACCGCTGCTACTTATGGTAATGCGGGCTCAACTCTAATTGATGAAAAAACGCTTCAAAGACCAACGAATCCGTATGGATGGACTAAGCTTATCATGGAACAAGCGCTTCATGATTATGGTACGGCCTACAATCTTCGTTATGTTGCCTTGCGGTATTTCAACGCTTGTGGGGCCGACTTGGACTGCGAAATCGGTGAAGAACACAGCCCCGAAACACATCTAATTCCACGCGCGCTAATGGCGGCAGCCGGTGAAATCCCTTATCTTGAACTTTATGGCGGTGACTATGATACGCCCGACGGTACCTGCTTACGCGACTACGTCCACGTAGCCGATCTGGCGCGCGGCCATATCGCAGCCTTGGATTACCTGCGCGCCGGCGGAGAGAGTTGCTCGCTCAACCTTGGCTCGGGAAGAGGTACATCGGTCAAGGAAATCCTGGCTGCGGTAGAGCGCATTACCGGCAAGAAAGCACCGGTCAAAATGGTGGGACGACGCGCAGGCGATCCCCCAATCTTGCTTGCCAACCCCAACCGCGCAAGGGAATTGTTGGAGTTTGTCACTCAAGATTCTGACATCGACACTATCGTTCGTTCGGCTTGGAAGTTCTATCAAAAGAATTTCGAGAGGTGATCAGTCAACCGTTTGAATCTTCACCTCGTCTGGACCAGATTTTCTGTAAATGGACCTCGGCAATCCATGGAGGGAGAGAATTATGAAAGTTCCATCGAAGCAATCTATTATGACAGGTGTAGCAATTGTGCTTGTTCTAATATTGCAAATTCTCATAGCATACGAAACATATGAAAAATACGGCAGCCTCAAAAGTCATGAGATGGATTTCAACGCATTCTTGCAGATTGCTATGTGGTTACAGGCTCTCATTGCCTGGATTACGTTAATGTTTGTTGCATTCGCTGCCTTCCAAGTAATAAGTACTGCAAACTTGATTGCTCAAGAAAAACACCGTTCGGAATATGAAGTTTATTTGCCGTTGATCGGTCCGGAAATGCACTCAACAAAACGGTTTATCCTTATGGAGGAAGTCCGAGCTGTTCTTGACGAGTTAAAGGATCGCTTACAAGGTACCGTTAACGAGGCTATGTTAAAGTGCATTTTAGAGGATGTAAGGTGCAAGCTTGATAAAATTGGTAAGTCTAAAGAATTTCCGCTACTCAAGGAAGCTATGAGCTTGGATCACATAGAATTGTTAATTAGCAGATACAACTATATATGCAAAATTATTGAGAAAGGAGTTATTGGAGAGGGGCTGGATGCCGGTCTTAGTGTCCGTCTAGAAACATATTGAATCGGATGAATCATTTGTGATTCAAGGATGGCGGCCTAATTCGAGGAGGGACCGCCGATGTGGACGAAGGAAAACCGCGTGCGCTACAATCGCGACAAGCTGCGTTATCCGAGTGATCTGATTGACGCTGAATGGTCGCTGATCGAACCGCTGATCCCGCCGGCCAAGGGTGGCGGCAACAAGCGCCGGGTGAACCTTCGCGAGATCGTCAACGGGATCATGTATGTGCTCTCGACGGGATGCCAATGGCGGGCAATTCCGAAAGACCTGCCGCCGAAGAGCACGGTGTTCGCCTATCTCGATTTATGGATCTATGACGGCACCCTGGATCGCATGCACCACGCGCTTTACGAAGCGTGTCGCGAGCAAGCCTGCCGCGACACCAGCCCTACCGCCGCGATCATCGACAGTCAGAGCGTGAAAAGCGCCGAAAAAGGGGGGCCTGCATCGATCCACCTGGGTTCGACGCCGGCAAGCTGATCAAGGGCAAGAAGCGGCACATTCTCGCCGACACCGAGGGATTGCTGCTGCATGCCATCGTGCATGCCGCCGACATTCAAGATCGCGACGGAGGCGTTCTTCTGCTGGCCACGCTGTTTGGCCTGTTTCCTTTCTTGAAGAAGCTGTTCGCCGACAGCGCTTATCAAGGGCCGATCTTTCACAAGGCCGTTGGCAAAATCCTGCCCCAACTCGACATCGAAATCGTCAAACGTTCCGATCGGGCCAAGGGTTTCGCCGTCCTACCAAAACGTTGGATCGTCGAACGCACGATTGCTTGGCTCAATCGATGTCGCCGGCTCGCCAAGGATTGGGAAAATCTGAATGTCAAAGCGCTCGCTTTCTTGCGCTTTGCCTCAATCCGCCTCATGCTCAGAAAACTCTGTAATCCTTCCTGATGTTCTTGGACGAACTCTTAGCATCGATGATTTCAAAAATCACTTTGAAGCCCTATGGCAGTTTATCAAGCTGAGGAGACTGATCTCTCCCAAATACGCAAGTCATTGGTATGAATATTATACAAGAAAATATGGTCTAATTCAGTGAAGTCAGCGATTTAGCTGATGCGCGGTGTTTGCCTTGAACCATCTTCGTGACGACGGAGTAAACCTGATCCTAAACTTCGATTGCGGCAAGAAAATTTTTGATCCGACAGGTGGTGGATGCCTTCAAACGCGTCTCTGCCGTCGATTTCGAAGACCACGTCGCGGACTGCCGTCCCCGCGACCCCTCGACGTTTGTAGCGGGGGTCGAGCGCGTCAAGATCACCCATCTATGACGATCTCGAAGAGATGGTCCGGCAGGCCGTGAATTGGGAACGCCGCTTGCACGACAAAACTCTTGCTGGAACGCTCGCGAACACGAATTCCTTGGCGTGCGGCGGGGTCTGATCAAGTGTTCATGGATTCGAAGAAGGATGCGTTGCCCTTCGGCGTTTCTCGCAATTTGCCGAGCAAGAATTCGATCGCATCGATTGTGCCCATCGGACTGAGAATGCGCCGCAATACATACATTTTCTTCAAGATATCTGGCGACACCAGCAACTCTTCCTTGCGGGTGCCGGAGCGAGTGATATCGATCGCCGGGTAAGTCCGTTTGTCGGCGACCTTGCGGTCGAGAATGATTTCCGAATTGCCAGTGCCCTTGAATTCCTCAAAGATCACTTCGTCCATGCGCGAGCCAGTATCGATCAGCGCGGTCGCGATGATCGTCAGCGAGCCGCCCTCCTCGATATTGCGCGCGGCACCAAAGAATCGCTTGGGGCGCTGCAGGGCGTTGGCGTCGACGCCGCCGGTCAGTACCTTGCCCGACGACGGCACAACCGTGTTATAGGCGCGGCCAAGTCTCGTAATCGAATCGAGGAGAATCACCACGTCGCGGCCATGTTCGACGAGACGCTTGGCCTTCTCGATGACCATTTCGGCGACTTGGACATGCCGCACCGCGGGTTCGTCGAAGGTCGAGGATACCACCTCGCCGCTCACCGATCGTTGCATGTCGGTGACTTCTTCCGGCCGCTCGTCGATCAACAGCACGATCAGATAGCATTCCGGGTGATTCGCGGTGACCGATTGCGCGATATTTTGCAAAAGCACCGTTTTACCGGTGCGCGGCGGCGACACGATCAAGGCGCGCTGGCCCTTGCCGATCGGCGCCACGACATCGATGACACGCGCCGACAAATCCTTCTTGGTGGATCCCTCAACCTCGAGTTTCAGCCGCTGGTCGGGGTAAAGCGGGGTCAGGTTGTCGAAATGAACCTTGTGCCGGATTTTTTCCGGGTCCTCGAAATTGATCGTATTGACCTTGAGCAGCGCGAAATACCGCTCGCCATCCTTGGGGCCGCGGATCATGCCTTCCACGGTATCGCCCGTGCGCAAGCCGAACCGGCGAATTTGGGACGGCGATACATAAATATCATCGGGGCCAGCGAGATAATTGGCGTCGGAAGATCGCAAGAAGCCGAAGCCGTCCTGCAAGACCTCGATGACGCCTTCGCCGACGATCTCGATGTCGCGGCTTGCCAATTGCTTGAGGATTGCAAACATCAGCTCTTGCTTACGCATGATCGAAGCGTTCTCGACTTCATGTTTCTCCGCGAAGGCGAGCAGTTCGGTCGGCGACTTGAGCTTCAAGTCCTGCAGTTTGATTTCCTGCATTAGGATGAAGTCCTTGGAAGGGCGGCGCGGATCTGCGGCGCGAAAAAGGGGGGGATCGGCGCACCCAGGTCTTGCAATGACTGGTGCTAACGCTGTGTAGCGACGCGCGTGAGCAGCGCTAAAATATGTTAGTTTCTTCGAGGGGGAGTGCATAAATAGGTCGATTTGAAGGCTTTGACAAGCAAAATGATTGGACGCCTAATTCTTTTCCGGATTCGGGAAAAAGCGAAGCCTTCTGCTTGCCGCTGGCCAAAAAAATAAGTACCCCGTAAATCACGCTCCCCCGCCAAATTGACGGTACACGCTCCTCCTTGTCCTAAAGTGCAAAAGCCTAGATCTAATCCATCGGTCGTGGTCCGATTTCGCCCGCTATCTCACTGCGCGTTCGGCGCGGCGGGCTCGACCCTGGCAAGGACGCATCCCGGGATCAAAGCCCGTGGATCGCTCGCGCCGGCGAAGCCGCTGATTCGCATTCTTGACAGGACTGGCTCGTCAAACTTGCGGCCGAGCGATAAAGAGCGCGCTGTAATGTCCCGCCATGCCCTCTGAAAGCTCAATCCGGTCCTTAAATACACCTAAGCCCATGACCTATTTTAATCGCCGCACTCTCGTCAAATATCTCGTTCTTTCGGGCGCTCTGCCGTTAACTTTTAGGTCCGCGCCGGCCCAGCCTGGTAAGCCGCAGACACCGCCGAAATTCGATTTCGACGATGTCGTGCGCCGTGCCCGCGACCTGGCCACGGCGGCTTTCGATGCCGCCGCGCCGGCGCTTCCCGAAGCGCTGAACAAACTCGACTTCGATGCCTGGCGCGACATCAGGTTTCGCCCGGACAAGGCGTTTCTTAGCGGCAATCAGAGCCAGTTCCGGCTGCAATTATTCCACCTGGGACATCTCTACCGGCGTCCGGTAACCGTCAACACGATTCGCGACGGCATTCCGGCGCCCATTCCCTATTCTTCCAATCTTTTCGACTACGGCCGTACCAAGATCGACAAGCCCTTGCCGGTTAATCTCGGCTTTGCCGGATTTCGTCTGCATTATCCCTTGAATAGCCCGGCCATCTTCGATGAAGTTATCGCCTTTCTCGGCGTGAGTTACTTTCGCTTTCTCGGCCGTGGCCAGCGTTACGGCATGTCGGCGCGCGCGCTCGCGGTTGAGGCAGGCACGGGCAACGAGGAATTTCCTTTTTTTCGCGAATTTTGGATCGAGACGCCCGAGCCAGGCGCCGGTCAGGCAACGGTCTACGCTTTGCTCGACAGCCCTTCGACGACCGGCGCCTACCGATTCGATCTCTATCCTGGAATCGAGACCGCGATCGAAATCTCGGCGGTGCTTTTCCCGCGTAAGCCGAATGTCAAGTTTGGGCTGGCGCCATTAACCTCGATGTTCTTCATCGGCGAGGTTGATCATCGTTTCAACGACGACTTTCGCCCCGAATTGCATGATTCGGATGGACTCCTGATTCATTCGGGAACCGGCGAATGGATCTGGCGTCCCTTGCGCAACCCGGCAGAGCCGGCGGTCTCCGCCTTTCTCGACCGTGACCTCCGCGGCTTTGGCCTGTTGCAACGGGACCGCGATTTTGACCATTATCAAGATCTCGATCTCGCCTATGAGATGCGGCCAGGCTATTTCGTAGAGCCGCGGGAGAACTGGGGCGAAGGCCGGGTCGAGCTCGTGGAACTTCCGACCGGACACGAGACCAATGACAATATCGTCGCCTCGTTCGTGCCCGCTAATGCGCCGGAACCCGGAAAACCGTTCAGCTACGCCTACCGCATCGCCGCCAGTCTCGATGCGGCCCAGCTTTCGCCAAATGGGCGCGTCCTGAACACTTATCAGACGGCGGCCTCGGCACTTGGCTCGAGCGATCCGCCGGTGCCTGGTTCGCGCCGATTCATTATCGATTTCACCGACGGCGACCTCGCCTATTACGCCGCCGATCCGCAATTGGTCGAAGTCGTTCCCTCGGCGAGTCAGGGGAAAATCACGCGCTCCTTCATTGTGCCGAATGCCCATACCAAAGGGTTTCGCGCGGTCATTGACGTGCAGCTCGATCCCGGCCAATCTGCCGATTTGCGCGCCTTTTTGCGGACTGGCACCCGGGCGCTCACCGAGACCTGGACCTTTCCGTGGCGCGCCGACTAAGCGCCGCATTCATGACAGCGGCCCCGCCTTCAATCTTGTAAGATCGAAGCGATCAATGTCCCGCAGCAATTCGGTGAAGGCCGTGGCGGCGTGGTTCGCGCAGGCTTCGCCTTTTCGCACCGTGGCGGCCGCCGCATTGCCCATCGCGCCGGAGGCGGAAAGATCCTGGCTCATCCAGCCAAAGCCAGTGGGACGGCCAACGCCCAGCCAAGTGAACTCGCTTTCCATCGCGGCACTTTTGGAGACGAAATCCGCCGCCGCTTCGCCGCGCACGAGGTCCCGCTTATAATTTAGCATCAGCGATGTCTCGATGTCTCCCGCATGAATGCCATGCGCTTGCTCCTGCGGGGAAAAGAGGCCGTCGGGCGCGCCAAAGCGATGCCAGGACGCCAGGACGACGAGCATGCCAAGCTTCGCTCGAAGATCGTGCGCGATAATGTCGAGGATCGCTGAATTGCCACCATGCGCGTTCAAAAGAACCAGCTTGCGGCAGCCGGTACGATGCACGCATTCGCCAAGTTTTGTCCAGGCTGCTATGAGGATTTCGGCCGGGATGCTGAGCGTGCCGGGAAAACCCGTGTGCTCGATTGATAGCCCGCAATTTTGTACCGGCAGAAACAAGACGGGAAGTTCGTCCGGCAGGCGCTCCACGACTTTTGCGATGGTGCCTTCCATAATAAATGTATCGGTGCCAAGCGGCAGATGCGGGCCATGCTGCTCGGTCGCGGCCACCGGCAGGACGGCAATGGCGCGCGCCATGTCGCGAGCCTGAAAATCGGTCCAGGTCATCTCGACCCAAAATCTTGTGTCCGGCATCGAATTGCCCACAGAGCGCGGCAAAGGTCTTGTGGTCGAAGGCTTGCACAATTATAGCGCAAGCGCAAAAGCGGCTTTTTCTGAGAAGTCAAAGCCAAGGTGAGCCGCGGGCCGGTTAAAATTTAACCCGCGTTGGCCCCAAACCGGCATCATCTTGCCTCACCGGTCGAGCGTCCCGATATAGGCAACGATGTCCGCGATCTCGCTGCGCGTTAGGTTCATGTCTGGCATTTTGGGATGCGGATCCGAGAGAAAGGCCGTGAGAACCTTCGAGGACTTTATTTTGTGCGCAACCGAGGCAAAACTCGGCGCATCGGAGTTGGCTTGCGTCTGATCGGGCGAGACCAGATGGCAGGCGGCGCACCAACGCTTCACAATGATCTCGCCTTTCGCCGCGTCGGCGGCGAACGCGCAAAGAGGGAGTGCACTCAAAGCAAGAACCGCAATCGCGCACCGGCTGGGCCATTGCATGTATGAGACCGTTACCATTATCGCTCTACTCCGGCTGCACCACGCGATGGCGGCGTACTGCTCTAACGAGGCCCGCGCCGTCATGAAACTGTCCGAAAACGCGAGACGAAAAAATTCGTGGTTTTGATGTGCGCCAATCCTCCGAGGTTTGAAAGGCTAGAATAGAAATTTTTTGTCGATTCTCCGGCCGTTTCAAAAAAACGCCGCACTTGACATCGCGCATCCCAGTCCATTTGGTGGTTTAGGCGGCCGGGCTCGTTGGCCCAATGCCCCTCAGCCCGGAATGAAAGGGAAAACCGATGAACATTCGTGCCATCTTCTGCGCGGCGTCTGCCGCCGTTTTGATCACGAGCGCACAATCCGCGGTTGCGCAGCAGGGCGTGAATGTCGGCGCATTGCGCTGCGAGGTCTCTGGAGGCCTCGGTCTCATCATCACGTCGAGCAAGGACATGAATTGCGTTTTCACCTCGGCTAGCGGACAGAGCGAGCCATATTACGGCACGATTCGCAAATTCGGCCTCGACATCGGTGCAACTGATCAGGGCGTGTTGGCCTGGGATGTTTTTGCCCCATCCGTAGGTCCCGAGCACGGGGCGCTCGCCGGTGACTATGCCGGCGTCGATGCGTCGGCGACCATCGGGGCCGGATTTGGCGCGAACGCGCTCGTCGGCGGGTCTGGCCGCTCGTTCACGCTGCAGCCCTTGTCGATTCAAGCGCAAACCGGCCTCGCTCTTGCCGCCGGCGTCGCGGAGCTGACCCTTCGCCCCGGACCCTAAACACCGGCGGGACGGGCTTGCCCGTTTCCTGTCGCTGGGCCTCGAAATGGGTCGGGCAATCCCGGCCCAAATCTATGGCTCTTGCTCGCACAACACCCCTCGTGCCGAAGATTCTTTTGGGCGTCTCAGCTCCTTGTGCAAGCACTTGATTATATAATCGCCCATAATTATAGACTTAGGCCTCCCCCCACGAACAAGAGCCTTCGTTTGTCGCGCGGCGAACGAATATGCAGGATCCATGATCAAAATTACCTATATCGACTCCCTTGGCGAAGCCCGGACTATCGAGGCGCAAGAAGGTGCCACGGTCATGGAAAATGCCATCCGCCACGCGATCCCCGAGATCACCGCCGAATGCGGCGGCGGCTGTGCCTGCGCGACTTGCCATGTCTATGTCGGCGAAAAATGGGTGAGCCTCACCGGCAAGGCGTCCGACCAGGAAGAAGATATGCTGGATTTTGCTTATAAGGTTCAGCCCAACTCGCGGCTCTCTTGTCAGATCAAGGTCACGCCGGAGCTCGACGGGCTCGTCGTCACCACCCCGGACCGGCAGGGCTAGGAGCGTTCTCGCCGCAGCGCGGTATTGCGCAAGCCGATGCGGCTCCCGGCTGGTAATAGCACGGTGCGAACCTGCGCGAGCGGCGCCACGAGACCGTTTTTTTTCGAGATGATTTCGGAGCAAGGAATGAATGAAAGCATAAAAACCGGCGTGGTCATTGTTGGTGCTGGGCCGGCCGGCCTGTTCGCCGTGTTTGAGCTTGGCCTGCTCGACATCGGGGCGCATCTCATTGACATTCTGCCGAAGCCCGGCGGCCAATGCGCCGAGCTTTATCCAGAAAAGCCTATCTACGACATTCCTGGCTTTACAAAAGTGTCCGGGCAGGGGCTCGTCGATGCCTTGCTGCAGCAAATCGAGCCGTTTCACCCGACCTTCCATTTTGGCGAGATGGTTGAGTCGCTGGAGGTTTTGGGGAACGCCGAGAAGCCAATGTTCCGCATCCGCACGAGTGGCGGGCAAAGTTTTGAGTGCACGGCGGTCATCGTGGCGGCCGGCGGCGGTTCGTTCCAGCCAAAGAAGCCGCCGATTGCCGGGATCGAGGACTATGAGGGCACGTCGGTCTTTTACGCGGTGCGCAAAATAGAGGATTTTCGCGGCAAACATGTGGTGATCGCCGGCGGCGGCGATTCGGCGCTCGATTGGACCCTCGCCCTTCAGCCAGTTGCGAAGCATTTAACCTTGATTCACCGCCGCGACGATTTTCGCGCCGCGCCGCATTCCGTCAAGGCCATGCGGGAGCTTGTCTCCGCCGGGCGGATAGACTTGCGGCTTGGCCAGATCGCCTCACTTGCCGGCAAAGAAGGCGAGCTCTCCGGCGTGACCCTCAAGGATGCGGGCGGCGGATCGCACGAAATCCCCTGCCAAAGGCTCATCCCATTTTTCGGACTTACAATGAAACTCGGTCCGGTTGCCAATTGGGGTTTGAACCTGCACGAGAACCTTGTTCCGGTCGATGCAGGAACCTTCGAGACCAATGTCCCCGGCATTTTCGCGATCGGCGACATCAATCATTATCCGGGCAAGCTTAAACTTATTTTGTGCGGTTTTCACGAAGGCGCGCTGGCGGCGCAAAAAATCTATCACTACGTCTATCCCGGCAAGAGGCTGACGTTCCAATACACGACCTCCTCCTCCTCCTTGCAAAAAAAGCTCGGCGTGAATTGAATCCGCGCCGCCAGATCGCGCGCTTTAGGGATAGACCATGATCCGCGTCGCCCTCTATGCCGGTTCCTTCGATCCCTTGACCAACGGCCATGTCGATGTCATCGAAAGCGCCGGTGTTTTGTGCGACGAGCTCGTCGTCGCGATCGGCGTGCATCCCGGCAAGACTCCCCTGCTTGTCGCCGGGGAGCGCGCGAGCCTAATCGAAAATGTTTGCGCCGGTCTTGTCAACGCCCAGGCGTGCAAACTTTCGGTGCGCACCTTTTCCGGTCTTGCGGTCGAGGCCGCTCGTGCCGCCGGGGCTAGTCTAATGCTTCGCGGGCTTCGCGACGGCACGGATCTTGACGCCGAGATGCGGATGGCGGCGATGAACGCGGCCATGGCGCCCGAGATCAAAACGGTGTTTCTCGCGGCTTCGCCGGCGGTTCGTCACATCAGCGCGACGTTGGTGCGCCAGATTGCCGGGTTCGGCGGCGACGTGTCGGCATTCGTGCCCGAGGCGGTCGCACTTGCGCTCGCCCAGCGGCGGCCGCCGGCGTGAGCTTGCGGCATGCTCTTCAAGAGGCGAGGATACTGGTGGGCCAGTTCGCCGTTTCTGAGATGCGTTGCGGATTGTAGACGGCGCGCGGGCGAGGGCGAATGGCTCTATTGACATTGCGTTTTGCGCATGTGTTCTCACGTCAAAAAGGCAATTGCGGCTAATGGTTCGCGAGTGCCGCCGGAGCCAATCTGATGCCGCGCGGCCTTCTCGACGGCACGGACTTTAGTGCTGGAGATCAAAACGGTGTTTTTTGGTGCTTCGCCCGCGGTTCGACATATTAGCACGACATTGATTTGGCAGACCGCCTGGCTCGGCGGCAACGCGCCGATATTCACGCCCGAGGCGGTCGCACTCGCGCTCGCACCCAAACGGCAGGCGCCAGAAAAAGCCGCCGTCAGTTTCCAGAGGAGGAAGGAACTCGTATGACGTTTCACCGCATGATTTTTGGTCTTTGCCTAGCGCTCGCCACGGTTTCGAACGCGCTCAATGCCGCGCCGGCCCAAGACCTCCAGCACACGCTCTATCTCGATACCAAGGACGGGCGTATCACGATTCTGCTGCGGCCAGATCTCGCGCCGAAGCACGTGGCCCAAGTCGAGGCCTTAACGAAACGCGGCTTCTACGATGGCATCGTCTTCCATCGGGTTATCGACGGGTTTATGGCGCAGACCGGCGACCCGACCGGCACCGGCGCAGGCAAATCCGATCTGCCTGATATTCGCGCGGAATTTTCAGCCGAGCCATTTGTGCGCGGCACAGTCGGCATGGCGCGCTCGCAAGATCCGGATTCCGCCAATTCGCAGTTCTTTATCTGCTTTGCCGATGCGGGGTTCCTGAACAACAAATACACCGTTGTCGGCCAGGTGATTTCAGGCATGGACGTCGTCGATAAGATCAAGAAGGGCAGTAAGGAAGACAATGGCGCGGTGACCGACCCCGACAAAATCGTCAAGATGCAGCTCGCCACCGACGCCGCCGCAGCGGGGAAGCAATGACCCGCGGATGAAAGGTTTCGCCCGTTGATCAGGCAGCCTTGGCATAGCGCATCAGCTTGGCGACTAGTTCGGCCTGACGGCTGGTATCTGTCTTCGCGAAGACGGTTTTGACCTGATTGCGGAGTGTGCCGACGCTCACCCCGCGCATCCGGGCAATTTCCTCGATATCGCTGCCGTTGGCGAGGGCTATTGCGATCGCCGCCTCCGCTCCGGTGAGGCCAAAAACCTGACGCAGTATCTGCGCGTGCGGGGCTTGCCGCGCGTCCGGGTCGTCGATCGTCAAGATGGCGCGCGCTTGCTGGAACAGATCGGCCGCCGATCTTGCCACTGGCGCACCGTGGACAAGAAGGGGCGCCGCGCCTGGCCGGGCTAGGGCGACCCCACCAACCGGCTCGGCTTCACGCAGCGGGCCTCGCGCAATCACCGAGCCAATCAAATTTTGAAGAGCCCCATCACACTCCCGGCCTGTGGCCGTCAAGGTTCCGCCACGCACGGCAATTCCGCCGCCCATCATAGCCTCGGCCTTGGCGTTCATGCGCACGACCCGCCCTCTCCTATCAAGAAGGAGGGCGCCGCACTCGAACGCGGCGAGCGCGTCGAGCAACCCGTCCTGGTAGCTGGTCATGACTCGCACGGTCAATTGTCCGGCCCGGCGGAGGTGAGGCAGCAGGGCGAGCATGGTTGCGGCCTTATGGTCAGAGAGGGGCTCCGACCCTAGGTCGCCGGGCAGGTCCAAAACAAGGCTATTTCGGCCCTGGCCGGCAAGTCTAATCGCGGCGCCGACGTTGATTTTAAGAGGAATCGTGTATTCGACAGTGAAGCGATGATGATCGATTTCCCAGGGCGAAAAGACCATCCGCTCCATCACGATGTCATGGCCTTGGTCGAATTCGCTCAGCGCACGTGCCAAGGGCAAGCATTTTTCCATCAGCCAGCCGGTGCGCACGCCAACCTCCACGGTTTCGTCCATCGATTCCGAACCGATAGGTATGGACCCTGAGGTCGGCGTCCCGAGCAATAGCGCCCCCGGGGCGCCAGCAACGTCCGCGATTTGCGCCAGCAGGCCGCGCCAGAGTTCGGGCCGCACCGCAGCCTCGTAAGCGAGATCGATGAGGGAGGAGAGCCGGGATGCATCCAGTTGAGGCATGATCGCGCAATCTCGCTATGTTGAGGCCGGTGACTTTATCATCTACCAAACGCGATATGTCATATACAATTTGGGACATGCGGCCGGATGCCCGCGGTCATACGATAATTAACTCGTGACGATAATGAAATTCACATAATTAGCGCATTGGGTTCTACGAGCCTGCATCGTCGAGTAAAGAAGGTAAATATAGGTAGTTACTCGAAAAACGACGGGGAGACGTCAAAAGCTATGAAGTTGGACCCGAATACCCAATATATCACGGTATATGTAAAGCATATGGCCGATGAACTTGCCGAGCTCGCGGCATACGCGGGGTGCGGCCGTTTATCCGAACTTTTCGCTTTGGCTTCGATTGAAGCGGAAAACTGCGCGCCGGTTGTCCCTGCAAGGCGGCGCCCCATCGCAACGGCAAGGAAGACGATCGAACGTCCGGTGGCTCGCATTTTGGCGTGGCGCCCCAAATCCCGTCCGGCGGCTTTGGGCTCGGGCGCGGCCGATAAGATCGAAGCGACAATCAAGGGAGATCACGACGAGGCGTCCTGTCCCGGCAAGACAATATAGAATCCGGCGCTCCCTAGAACCCAGTCCAGGCAGCTGGGAATAGCGAAGGTCCAATGTGACGATTGGGGGGCCGATGGGCGCGTGCCAGTCATGGCCCACCGCATCCCGCCCTTTAGCTGGTGCCACGGCAGGCACCAGCTAAAGCGCGGGAGCTCGATTTGGGACTACACGGGCAATACCCGGATTCCAGCTACAGCCCTCTTTCCTATCCAACACTCAAGGCTTTATAAAGGGTCTATCAATTGGGCGCGAGGCCCGCTGGCCTCGTTAAAGCCGGGGAAAATCCGATGGCAAAGCCGGGAAACGGCAGCAAATTTCTCCTCGTTCAGCACACTCCCCAGAGAGCGCTCGTCATAAGTTCCGCGCTTACTGTCGTTAGCTTTTTGTGCCATATTTTTTTCCTCTTCCTCGTCGATCCTTGGAAAGTTATACCTATTTCCAAAGAGGACGCGTTGGCCTATTCAACGATCCCTTTGGGTTTTGGCGTTGTGTTTTTCGCGGCCTCCATTTATAGCTTTATAAAAATAGATTCGCGATCGATGGTCCATGTAGTTCTACTTATAATTGCGGCCGGTTTTGGAAGCTTTAGCTTTCACGGGCTTCTGGGGTTCGTCCACCATTACCTAAATCTCGCGGTCCTGGCCTCGTACCCCAGATAAATTTTTTGCATTCCCGGATTTGTCACGGCAGCCGCTCAGATCGCGGTTGGTGGCGGCCCGAGCGTGGGACGAGGATGGCTGTTTCGAACGATGAGGGCGGGGCTTTTGTGAAATGGACCCGCGAAGCGAGAGCACAAGAAGCGGTTTCTTAGAGCGGACTTTCGATCAACCTGTATCATAGCCGAAGGCGGCAGAGTAGTTTTCGCACTTGGCGGGTTTGAAAATGTCTGCGCAGATTTCAGGCGCGCGCAGCAAGCTTGCGACGGTTCGTTCGGCGATTTGCCGCAGATGAGCTTTCAGCTTGGAATGGGCTTTTTCGATCAGGTTCATGTCGGGGCTGTAGGGCGGCAGATAGCGCAGCTCCGCCCCAGCGTCTTTTATCAGAAGGAACTTTCGTAAATTCGATCAATGAGTTCCGAGTCCATGGATTGCTTGTCCACATTAGGGCGTCAGCAACAATCGGATTTGGATCATACCTAGCGATCACACGTTCGCAAACGATCGACAGCAAAACACGCATCGCCGGTGCTCTGCGGCGGAGCGGATACCAGAGACAATGAGTGATGATTAAATACTTTTCTAATTCCATAAATAATAAAAACATTTTATCATGCGTTCATGGCGGCAACATCGGAAACAGCAATCGCCAGTGGCCGCTTGGCCAAAGCTGGCGGGTTTGCCTTCAAGTTTGTCCCCGTCTGGGAGTTGTTCGGGCGGGCATTCGAAACGGAGGTGGCGCTCCGGCGGCCGTTCCTTTGGCTGCCGGTCGCGGCCGGCACGGGGGTCGTGCTCTATCTTTACGCCGACCGCGAACCTTCGCTTTGGATGATCCCGCCCGCGGCGGTGGCGCTCGGCGTCCTCGCTTATCTCGCGCGCGGACACCGGCTCGCGTTTTACGTCCTTTGCGGTTTTTGCGCGGTCTTCGCGGGCGAACTGTCGGCGGCTTTGCGGACCGCGCGGGTCGCGGCGCCGGTCATCGACAAGATAAGGATCGTTACGCTGCAAGGCTTTATCGAGGAGATGAACTTTCGCCGCACTGGTGCGCGCTTTCTTTTGCGGGTTCATTCCGCCGAGGGGCTTGCGCCGGAACAGACACCGTACCGGGTTCGTTTGTCCCTGCGCCGGACGCCGCCTTTCGAGGCCGGCACCTATGTGAGCCTCAAGGCCAGGCTGCTCCCCCCCGCCCGCGCGAGCCTTCCGGGCGGCTATGACTTCGCCCGCGACGCCTGGTTCGCGCGGCTCGGCGCGGTCGGCAATGTGTTGGGACGCGTCGAAATCGTGCCGTCTCCCGAGAATCCGGGGCTCGCAACCTCGGCCATGATGGCGATCGATCGCGGCCGCAATGCCCTGGCGCGCCGCATCGACACAATCGTGGTCGGCGATTCGGGGGCGATCGCCGCGGCGATGGTGACCGGCAAGCGCGACCTCTTGTCCGATGAAGCCAAGGAGGTCATCCGCGAGGCCGGAATCTTTCACATCATTACGATCTCCGGTATCCAGATGACGCTTGTCGCGGCGATCTTTTTCGTCGGCCTGCGCCGTCTCTTGGCGTTGAGCCAAACGCTCGCGCTTTCCTATCCGATTAAGAAATGGGCCGCTCTCTTCGCAATCGCGGGCGCGCTTTTTTACGATATCGCGACCGGCTCGCGGGTCGGCACCGAACGCGCTTTGTTCATGACCCTGATCATGCTGGCTTCGGTTCTGCTCGACCGGCAGGCGTTGACTATGCGCAATCTCGCGATTGCCGCGGCGCTTGTCATTTTGATTCAGCCAGAAGCGATCATGGGCGCGAGCTTCCAACTGTCGTTCGCGGCGGTGGCGGCACTCGTTGCCGTCTATGAAGCACGCATGGCCGCCTGGAGCCGTGACGAGCCAGGTAAGGCATCCCGCCCGGTCGAAGGCGAGCGCAAGCGCATGGCGCTCGAAACCTTAAGACCGCTGCTGCGGCGGGGGCCTTTGGGACTGTTGTTCGCGACCTTTTGCGCGACTTCGGCCACGGCTTCGTTCATGGCCTATAATTTCCACGAGCTCAGTCCCTATGTGCTGATCGGCAATCCGCTGACCCTAATGATCATCGAGATTTTCGCGGTGCCGGGCGCGCTCCTCGGCACTTTGCTTTATCCGCTCGGCCTCGATGCGTTCGTTTGGCGGTATGTGGGCCTTGGCATCGACGGCGTCATGTGGGCCGCGCGCGGGATCGGAAGCTGGCCCGGATCGACGATCCACCTGCCCGCTTTCGCGCCCTGGGCGATTGTTTTTCTCAGCCTCGCGGTGCTCTCTTCCGTGCTATGGCGGACCGCGATTTTGCGCGCGACGGCGCTCCCGCTTGCCGCGCTCGGCCTCCTTGGCGCGGCGGAGGGGCCTTCCTTCGACATCGCGGTGGCGCCCGCGGGCGACGCCGTGGCGTTCCGCGCGGCGAATGGAAGGCTCGCGGTGATCGGCCGCGGGAAAAATGCGTTTTCGGCCGAGCAATGGCTGCGCGCCGACGCCGACGCACGCCCGGCCTCCGAGGCATTGACCAAGGCAAATTGCGACAAGCTCGGTTGTGTCGGCACTCTTGCCTCCGGACGCACGCTTGCCCTTGATTTCGACACGCAAGCGTTCGCCGAGGATTGCACCCGCGCGGATATTATCGTCACCCCGCGTTTCGCCCCCATGGGCTGCGCGGCTTCTATCGTGATCGACCGCGAAAAGCTGAAAACGACCGGCGCGCTCACGCTAGCTTTTGCCAAGGACGGGGCCGTGCAAATGGTTGCTGCCCGCGCGGCGGACGAAGACCGTCCCTGGTCGCCCGCGCCGAAGCGCGGCTGGGGCCGCGCGCTGCCGCTCGCCGCACCCGCGAAAGACGGACAAAATCAAGATACGAGCGATGAGCCGGAGCCGGGCGAGGGTGCCGATGCGTCGCCGTTGGAATAGGTGATCACGGCGGGCTGTTGCGCCCTACGCTCGTTTTTGCGCAATCGTACCAAAATGTTTCACGTGAAACATTTTGGTACGATTAACATTTGGGCAAACGCACACACGCAAGGCGCGGCAAGGTAAGAAGCGAGGATAAGAATGATTTCCCTGCGCGGCCTTCGCCTAGGAGTTCTCAGATGAGGTTTGATGACTACGAGAAAAGTTACGGGTCTGTCTACGCTGAGTTTGCCGAGACAGTAAAATTCATTTTAGAGAAGGCAATTGGTCATACGAATGGCATTCCTCTGCCGCAATCGGTCCAGTGTCGCGCGAAATCTGTCGCGAGCTTCAAGCCTAAGCTACAGGAACGGGGCCTTCTTGAATCGGAGTCCGTAGAGACGGAAGTCAAAGACCTCGCCGGCGCTCGTCTGATTTTTTATACGAACACAGATGTTGATCGGTTCCTCAATTCGCGTCTGATACCCGAAAATTTTGAGATTGATCGTGATGCAACGAAAATCCATCACCCAACCAAAGAGAATGAAGGTGTTCGCTATCGCGCCATTCACTATACAGTACAGATGAAAGAGGAGCGAGCGAAGCTACCAGAGTACGCAAAATTCAAGGGCATGCGCTGCGAGATTCAGATTCAAACCATTCTGAATCACGCATGGTCGGAGACCGCACACGACATTATTTACAAAGAGAAACCCAGGGATGGCTTCGGCACCAAGGCGATGGATACGATTTCAAATCGCTTCAATCAAATCATGGACAAATATCTTTTGCCTGCCGGCTACGAATTTCAGCGCGTCCAGCACGACTATGAACGATTGCAGCAAGGCAAAGAGCTTTTTGATCGCGATGCGATCCGGTCCCTTGAGGCGGCAAAGAGCAACAACGAGCGGTATGAATTGCTTTCATCTCTCAAAGAGTATGTGCTGCCGAATTACGACGACATCCGCGCAATTTATGGCGACTTGCGTGATCCGCTGGTTGAGGCGGTAAAAGCGGCGCGGGCCACGGCGGTCGAGCCAATCAAGACGCCTTTCGGGGATGTCGAAGGGAAGACGGCGGCGAACGTTACCAACATTATTGTCGATATCTTTGATACCCTCCGATACCTAGATATTGGACGTACCTTTTCTGCTCTGTGCGAAATCTATCGAGACGAGCCTGATCGTGACGTTCGGAAGCACATTCTCGATACCATCAAACATCTTTCCCATTATGATCTAGAAGTTTGGCGTCAGGTGGGACCACAAGTTCAATCGATGCTTGTCGACATCATTGAACGCCTGGAAGCGAATGGTCGTGTGACGCTCCGCCCGCTCCTGATTACGGTTTGGAGCGAAGTTCTAAATTCCGACCTCACCGGCACATCGTGGACGGCGGATTCCGTTACGTTGAGCAGGGGGGCATTGCCGGTATCTGAGGAGATTAAGACCATCCGTGAGAAGGCAATGTCCGGTCTGTTTGATCTGTTCGGACAATCAACCTCGGAAACTCAAAAGAGAGAGGTGATATCTGCTCTGCAGGAAGCAACGCGCGTTCCTCCGCAAGCGGAGTGCTCAAACGAATTACGCAAACTGACCTTCGTGGATAACAGACGTATCGTGGACTTCTTGACCCAACGCGCCATGGAACAATCCTATGAGTTGCTCGCACATCTCGAACATGAATTTCTTTATGACTACCACCGTAGTCGCGAGATTGAAGAAGATGACAAGGACCGGTTCGGGTGTCGTTCGGTTGCCAAAAATCTCATGGGGTCAATCGAAACATTCAGAGACAAAGTGAACGCTGACCAGCAATTCGTCCGGTACAAGACGCTGGTCGGCTTCGAGTCCGTTTTTCAGCACCATTGGGAAGACGAAGAATTTGATTTTGTGGAGGCCGACAAATTCCGGCATGAACATGCAGGGGAATATATCGACGCGCTTTCCGAAGCAACCGAGGATGAATGGTATCGGGTGATTGAACGCTGTGCATCTACCCAATCGAATGACTTAGCGACATTCCCCGTGTTCGGCGAATTCCTTTACCGATTGGCTAAGGCCAAGCCGGTTGTTGCTACGCGATTTCTAGCGCGTGCCGACGACAACATTCTGTATTTCTTGCCCGCATTTCTTAACGGGTTGAATGACAGCGGTTCAGAAGGGGAATATCGAGCGGTCCTGACGCACTACCTGGCGGATGGAAAGCATTTGGTCGCAATTGCCCGGCACTTTCGGAAAACCAGCACGGTTGCCATCAATTCGATCAAGGAGGTGCTGAAGAGGGCGATTGCGGCGAGTGACGATATTGCCGTTATGGAGTGCCTGGTTCTCGCGATCGAAAGACAAGAATCGCAAGAGCACACCCTCGTCGAAGAGGTGTTTGTCCCGGCCATCAAATACCTCACCTGTCGAAAGGATGCGCGCTGGGTGCATGGAGCGTTGTATTTGCCGGTGGCCAAGACGTTTTTCCAGGCACTGTCGGCCGATCAGGCCAATTTGGTGCTGGATAGCCTGTTGTCACTTACCAGGATCGACCACCAGGCTGAAAGAAATTCTCGTTTACATCGCTGGAACGCATCTGAAAGCCGTTTGGGAATTTTTAGGTCGCCGCCTGGCCGAAAAGCGCAAAGAAAGAGAGGAAAGTTACGAAGCGTTTCCGTACCAATTCCATGGGCTGGAGCAACCGCTCGCCTTGGACGTTGAATTGGCGATAGAAACGGTCCGTAGCTTGTTTCGTGCCGGAGACCCGCTATTTTGGTTCGATGGCGGGCGGCTCTTGAGCACCGCATTTCCGGCATTTCCCGAGCCGTTTGCACAAAAGCTGACTGACATGGCTGCGAACGGGTCGGACGAGGATGTCGAGTTCGTTCTTGGGATACTTCAGAATTACAAGGGCGAAGCGACGACGCACCCGGTGTTGAAGGCACTAGTCAATCGTTTGTCGGAGGAAGACCCAAGAACTCCTCCAAGTCGATATCTCCCTTCAAAATACCGGAGTCGTCGGCGGGGAGTTTGGATTTGTGGAAGCCTTTCGTAGAAAGAAGGAGGAAATAGCCTCGTGGCTCGACGATCCCAGGCCCCGTGTGAAAGGTTTTGCCGCAGAATACATTCGCAAACTCGACCAGCGAATTGCCTCCAAGCAACGCTCGGCGGAGCAAATGAAGGAACAGCGAAAGCGTGACTTTGAATTGGATAACGATGACTGACAGGTTGAAGGGTTGAGGTCGTTCAGTTCGGCCGTTTCCGAAAAGTCTCTTATTGCCGATCTCCCCTAACGCGTGGCGATCTGGTGAAAGCCTGCGACGGGCCCGAGCGCCGCAGGGTCCGCATCCACGGCCTCCACTTTGTCTACGCGCGCCTGCACAGGACCACGCCAGCAGGCCGCGCAGAGCGCCTCGACGGCGTTTGGCGGACCGGCGAGGAGGGCTTCGACATCGCCGTTCATGCGGTTCCGCACCCAGCCCCTAACGCCGGCCGCGCGAGCTTGCCTTTCCATCCAGGCGCGGTAACCGACGCCTTGGACATAGCCGCCGATCGTCACCAGGACGATCCTTGTTTCACGCGTCATGGCCGGATTGAGCCGTCGTGTGGATGACCTCTGTGCCGGCGAATTTAACGCCATGCGCTTCGATCCCGAAATGGGCGAGGACCGCAAGGGTCACGGCGACAATCGCGGCGACCGTCGCGAGCGCGAAAGCATAGTTTCCGCCATTGGCTTCCGCAATGCCCGCTTGCAGGGTGGCGTTCGCCGAGGCCAGCAAATTGCCAAGCTGATAGGCAAAGCCCGGAAACGTCCCGCGCATGCCTTCCGGGGAAAGTTCGTTGAGATGCGCCGGGACAACGCCCCAGGCTCCCTGAACGGCGAACTGCATGAGGAAGGCGCCAACCGCCAGCGTGATGGGGCCCGCGCCATAAGCCCAAACCGGAATGACTGGAAGGGTCAAAAGCGCCGCGATAAGAATTGCCCGGCGCCGCCCGATCCGCTGAGAGAGCGTGCCAAACAAGAGTCCGCCAAGGATCGCGCCAATATTATAGACGATGGCGATGATGCCGACGGTGTGCTGCGAGAACTGATGCTGGAGTTGCAGGAATGTTGGGTAGAGGTCTTGGGTGCCATGGCTCAAAAAGTTGAACGCGGTCATCAGCAGCACGGCGTAGAGAAAACGCCCGGCGTGCGCCCGTAAACTCATAATGCGCGCCATAGGACCAAAGCCGGTGGCGGGGCGCTGGGCTGTCCGCGCCAAAAAGACCGGCGATTCCTCGACCTTGCCGCGAATATACAAAACGAGCAGCGCCGGCAGGACGCCGAGCATGAACATGCCGCGCCAGCCGAGCAGTCCATAAAGCACAAAATAGGTGATCGCGGCGAGAAGATAGCCGCTCGGATAGCCGGTCTGGAGTATCCCCGAGACGACGCCCCGCGTTGCGGGAGGGATCGTTTCCATCGTGAGCGCCGCGCCGACGCCCCATTCGCCGCCCATGGCGACGCCGAAAGCCAGCCGCAGGATCAGAAATATGGCGAGGCTCGGAGCCAAGCCGGACGCAAATTCGAGCATCGAAAAAAGCAGAATATTGATCATCAGCGTCACCCGGCGGCCGTAGCGGTCGGCGGCGAGGCCAAACAGCAGCGCCCCAACCGGCCTTGCCGCCAGGGTCAGGAAAATGGCGTAGGTGACCGTCTCCACGCTGGTGCGGAATTCATGCGCGACATCCTTGAGGACGAAGACAAGGATGAAGAAATCGAAAGCGTCGAGCGTCCAGCCAAGGTAGCTCGCAATGACCGCGCCGCGCTGATTGGGGGTGAGCGAGCGGAGCAAGCGAAGCATATTTCTTCTCAAGCACCGGCCGGAGACAAGGAAGCCAGCGGACGAAGCCCGGCCGCTTCTGATCCCTTTCTAGCACGCCACCGGGGGCATCGTCTGCTGCTGCGGCTGCGGCTGCGGGCGAAGCTCGCCAAGGGTTCAAGGAGCGCCACAGTGCGGGATGAAGAAATCGTCTATCACGCGGCCGCGGCCGTCAGGTTTGTTGGATCGCCGACAGCTTCCAGTCGCCCGCGGTGCCGCCAACGCGCCGCGCAAAGGTCCAGACCTCGGTTGCCTGCTGCGGCGTGGTGGGATCGCCGGAGACGAGCCTGCCCGAGACGCGATCGGCCATTGTGTCGATCAAGGAAAATCGCATTGCGACCGTCGCATATTCGCCTTGCTGCTCGCGCCAGGCCTCGGAGAGATCGCCCTGTAAAAACGTCACGTCCGAGACCCTGTTGACCACGCCTTGCTTGGCATTGCCGGCAAGTTCTTCGGCAAAGTAAGATGCCATTTCCGGCGTCGCCAAGGCGCGCATACGATCTAAATCCTCAGCGCCAAAAGCGGCTTGGATCGCGGCGAGGCGCTGCTCGAACATACTGAAATCGGCCGGAGTGATTTCGAGCTTGGCCGCATAGGGTGCGCCACCCCCGGCGGCGCCCGCGCCCTGCGCTCCGCTTAGCCCCAGGCCTTGAGTAGAGCCGGGATAGGGGCCTGCACCCTGGAAGGCTGGACGCCGGCCGCGGAAAAAACCCATGACGAATTTGAACAACAAGTACAAAAGGCCAAGCTGAAGGAGCAGGCCCAGGATCGACATGCCGCCGCCAAGGCCGCCAAAGAGCCCATGTCCGAACAACAGGCCAAACAGCCCGGCCCCAATGAAGCCGCCGAGCAGGCCCCGGCCGAACCCACCAGAAAAGAAGCTGCCCGAGGCATAGGGCGACGGGCGGCCCAATATATTTGCGTTGGGAGAGGTCATCGAGCGCTGGAATGGCGCGGCACCACGCGGCGCAGTTGGGGTGGCCGAAGGCGCGCTAAACGTGCGCGCGCCACGGCTGCCAAACGAAAAGCCGCCGCCAACACGCGCGGAGGTATCGCTGGCAAAGCCCAGTGCGAGCGTCGCGGCGAGGGCAAAAACCAAACTTTTGTGGCGAAGTGCCATGGGATTATTATCCTGCAATCAACATCGCGGTGAACGATTTCCGCGCCCACCTATATGGGAGTTGGCCTTGCAAAGTGCAAAGGGCGGTTATAGCGGAGCGGCTAGAAACAATTCTGCCGCCGGACCATGGCGGGAATAATAAATCAGAAATTCAATCGATTCCAAAATCTCCCCTCGATTCGAATTGTTCGGACACTGCACTAAGGAAAACATGCCGTTGCACTCAACGGAACAGTCCATTGCTTGATGCCAGCGTTGAGCACAACATTGAGCGTTGCACTGACTTGATGGCCGCACGCGGCGGTAGAGGCTGTGAATGTTGGACTACCCGTGCCAAGATAGACAGTTTTAGCATAGCTCTGTGTCGACGTGGCGCTGGTGCACTGGGTGGCAGTGCTATACTGGCCGGTATCCGCAGAATAGCAACGCGCCGCCGCTTCCACCGCGTACTGCAGGCTCAATTCCGCGTAGACCGCGACAGCGGCGGAAATGATACCAAGCAGGAACAGGACGAACGGCGCCAGCACCATGGCGAATTCCACCGCCGTCGCCCCGCGAACGCATGAAACTAGCCCAGGCATCCGTACGGCAGTCATGGCTCACTCCATCCGCATCCAGGTCGTCTTGGTGATCGAAGTTATGCCCGAGGCGCTCATCACGCTGATCGAGCCAGAGAACAGTGGTTTATATGGGTAGGTCACGCCGACTTGGAGGTAGTCGCCGGGCGTGGCACCGGAGGCGCAGGTCGCGGGGAAGCTGGACACGCTGCCCTGGTATTGCAGGGTATTCGAGGAGTCGACACAGTAGTACGCCTCGGCCGGGTAGCCGGAGGCCAGGGTGACAGCAGTTCCGAGCGAGGTGCTCTGGATCGCCGTTGTGATCGTGGCATTCAGCACCGGACAATTCACGGTTGCCGGCAAATTGCTGGTTCCCTTATAGTTTTGTGAAGTATCGTTGCAGGTGTTCCAGGCCGCCTGGGCTCCCATTTCCGCCGCGTTCTCCACTTCCATCCGCTGGTACGCGTAATAACCGACGTCGACCGCGTTCACGAGCCCAAGGGCAAGAAACGGGGCGGTTAACGCGAGTTCGACCCCCGCGACGCCCCGCGCCGCGGCGCCGAACTGGCGAAGCCTTTTGGAAGCGGATGCCGTAATCCTCGTATGTATCATTGGTCTTTCCCGCGACGGCACTAGTTGACCAAATAGCCGCGACCAATCGTGTTTGTTGGGAGGGTAACCCCGGCGGCGGCACACTGCGTGTTGGATAATATGTCGGCGGTGCCGTTGATCGTAATGTCGCCTACGGTCAGGCCAAAACAAGATAATCCGTTGCTTGACTTATTGACCGCGCCGCTGAACGTGACGTTGGAATGGGGGAGATAAACCATGCCGGTGAGGTCCCAGGTTGGTGTATTGCCGGCCGCGGTTACGTCCAGATTGTTCGAGGTGTCGTTCAGATTCGGGTCCTGGTAGATCACCATGCCTTTCCACGTGCCGGTGGTTGGGGCGGCGATGTCCAAAGTGCCGCCACCGCTCGGGTAGTGCTGGTAGGTCCCATTGTTGGCATCGCCGGTGAACACGATTGTCAGGCCGGAATTGGGCCCGGATTGTAACGTAAAGCCATTGGTATCGAGACGGCCGTTTTCGATCACCAGAACCGCGTTGGTCGTGGCATTGATTGTTACATTGCCGGTCAATTGCTGGTCGCCGCAAACGATCTTGTTGCCGCTGAGAGTGTAGGAGCCGTTCCACTGATTGGAAGCTGGTAGCGCTGGGTCTTTTTTCTTTACCGGCTCCTGCGGATAGTTACCGCCGCAGGTGTCCGCGGGAATGTTGGAGGCTAGGTATGAATAGGGATCGGCGACCGTCGGCACGTTGGACCTTTGGATGTTGCCACAGCCATTGTTGGTCCCGTGCGCATCCCCGTAGCCGGCATTCAGATTGTGCCCGTTGCAGGTAGCGTTGCTGTCCGACATGAGATTGCAGCCGTTCAGATTGGCCTTCGGCCCACCGTTGGAGAGAATGTCGGTAGCGACGTTGCCGTTGAGTGCCAAGATACAATAGGGGTAGGCCGGTCCGCTGTGAGCGATGGAGGTCGCGGCGAGAGCGGTCGTGCCCGTGGACCCGGTAATTACCTTGGACAGGAACAGCGGGACCTTGTCCGAAACAACGACCACGTAGCAGCCAGAGGTGCAGCCGGCAGCGGTATTAGGATTGGTCGCCGTGACCTTGATGTTGCCCGAGCCATTCGTAAAACCGAACCGCGCGGCGACCGCCTGAGCCTCGGCCGCATAGCCAGAGCTGGTGCCATTGGTGGCCGCCGCGATCGCAGCGGCGTCCGCCGCATTCTGCATGCCGCGCTGATGCACGTACCAATAGGAAGCCTCGGCCGCGAGGCCCATCGATCCGACAAGCACTGGCATGGCGAGCGCAACAATCACCGCCACTATGCCGCGCCGGTCGCCGGAAAATCCGCGTGCGCTTGGCACTGGCGCGGAACCGGAACCGGGGCGAAGGTGGGCGACTCGGCGATTCAGGCTGCGCAGCCTAGTGAGCAAAATATGGCAACTTTTATAAATGAAAGAGCGCATAATTGGTTTTATTCCTTCAAAAATATCGACGTATTTGAGATATACATATGAAATACATGAATACACGTACTAATATAATTATTCACTTAGATAACACGTGCTATTTGACGGAATATTTTCCAAGTTTGTTATCGCGCGCGTTCCCTTTGGTTCTAAAGGGGAAAGCCGGGCAACAGGAGCTTTTTTCTTATGCCCCCGGCCTGTTCGTTGCAGCCCTGGTATAGAAAAAGCAAAATCTCTATTGTTGTGTGCCGGTATTCGGTTCGCACCCTTGTGGGCGCGGTCCGCGATTTCGCCCATCATGGGCGGCACGCGCCCATGCAACAATAAAGTTCCGCGCCGTGGCCAACGTATAACTAAGTAAAACTTGGTTTAGCTAGGCCTGGATGGCGTAACAAGCTTGAGCGTGCAAGGTCAAAGAAGGAACACCAATTTGCGCTAATAGTGAGGAAATATTGTAATCGGCAGCCACCTGATTGCCGCAAGTTGGATAGCTTAAAGTAAACGTCGATGGCGAAGGGTTGAGGCCATAGGATTGACTGGCCGCGTAACTTTTGACGGTGGCCGTGCTGCAGACTGTTGGAGTGATGGTCATACAGCGGTGCCGCCATTTGGGCTCCGTGCTGCAAGGCAAATTGCGCCCACAACCCGAAACTGATTTGCCAAACTCCAAAAAACATCAAAAGAAATACAGGCAGGGTCAGCGCAAATTCAACGGCGGAAACACCCCGTTGGTCTTTGAAAAGTGTCTTCCTTCTCATTGGATTCTCACAATTGCTTGCGCCGTGAGCGTCACGGTGCTTTTTTGCCATGGATTGGGAATAATCGGGGAAAATTGCGCCCTTGAATTGGCTTGGACATAAGTGCCCGCTTTGAAACCGCTCGAACAGTTCGACCCGCAAGAAGCGGTCGCCACCCCAGTCGCCGTTGCGCAGCCGCAAAATTTCGACGGCGCGGGGGTGGCAGAGATGGCCGAATAATTGGTCGAATTGACGATGGCGTTCGACACGGCAGTCGCATCGAACCCATGCGCGATGGCATAATTGACACCGGCCTGTGCGGCAAAGCTTACCTGCGTTTCCCGGTAGATAGTGATGCCCAGTTCGCCGGCACCCAAGACCCCCGTAATGAGGAGCGGCGATACCAGCGACAATTCGATTGCGGCTACGCCGGCTATGGCCCGCCGCGTCCGGCCGAAAAAAGCGCCGAGCACTCTCGGCAAAACATCCGACATGGCTGCGTGTCTCAACATGCCGGTCACTCCAAAAGCGAGGCTGGCGCCCCGGATGACGGGCCGAGGGTCACGGCGCATTTCGAGAAGCTCGATCCGCCGGCGGCGAATATGAGCGTATCGGCGATAAGGCGCGTGCATTGTCCGGTGTGCGTCGTCCCCCCGTTGACCGCGTAAGTCACCACCGAATGCGGCGCGTAGATCGTGCCGATTAAATTAGTTGTTGGGCTTAAGGTAAATGCTAGACCGAGGCCGGGCACTATGCCGAGCAACGCGGGGCGGTCGTCATAAACGACCAGATCGGCATATGGCCCCGATGACGGCGCGGTCAAATTCACGGTACCAAGGAGGCTCAGACCCGGCAAATTGACGAGTGCGTCGCTTGACGTCAGCACGATCGTGACCCCTGTGCCAGTCAGGGTGCCTCCGAGCACAACCGAAAGGCCGGGTGGCCCGACGATTCCCGGGACAATTGGTCCGGCATCGATGTAGTAGGTGCCGGGACTAAGGCTAACGTTTCCGGTCCCGCTTACGGTCAGGCCGTGACAGTAGCGGCCAGGAGACAGGGTAACCGTGCCGGTTATCGGCTTGCCGCTATTCGGGTCACAGGACATACCGGAAACATCGGGAATGGTTGTACCGTCAAAAGGGTCGGGTGTTTTTGCGGCATTGACAGGCGCGGGTGTGACCGTTCCAAGGAGACCAAGAAAGCCCCCGACCACTTTGACCTTTTGCGCCGTAATTGAGGAAAAGAGAGCCACGGTCAGAGCCACCAGACCGGGCGAGTTGTCGGCAACGGTGCATTGATCGGCCAAAACGTTAGCAAAGGCCGCGGCGGCGATGCCCGTTACAAGCGAGACAAGGGGGGTTTGGCTCAGAGCAAGAACGCAAGTTACCTCTTTGGCGGGGCCGGCGACGGCGCGTCCTTGGACAACCACGGGGGACTTGAGAAAAAGGCCCGAGAACAAAGGTGTTTGGGGTTGTTTAATGATGACTTCGATGGCCCCTTGGGTTGCAACATTAGGACCCGTTAGAGGCGGTTTGTTTACACTAATGGTCGTGCCGTTCGAGCCGGCTACATAGCCGTAGGTCGCCGCTGTCGCATCGGCCTGGAGCGCATAGTTCGTATTGCCGGCGTTCAAGCCGACCGCGGCGCTGATCGCGCTGGAATTGGCCGCACCCTGCATCTTTTCTTGGGTTGAGTACCATAGGCCGGTTTCGCTGCCGAGAGCGAGGGCGCCTATGAAAACCGGCGCCAGGAGTTCAAACAAAACCGCGTAGGAACCAGACTGATCGCGCATGAAGCGCGCGGAGATGCCAATCGCCGCCCACCGGCGATATCCGGTCGCGATCGCGCGGAGCACCGCTGCAACTGCACGCCGGCGAGAAAAACCGCGCGCCCATGATAGTACACACTGGCGATTTTCATAAAGTAACGAGAACATGGACGGCCCAATTAATAATTGTATCTCGTAACATTCTTGAAGCGTTTTAGTAACGATGTGAATATTCTGAATGTTATAATAATTTCTTAACGTAATACTTCAAATTTGGCAGAATGTTTACGTATTCCCTTTTCTCGTTTGTTGTTGCGCGCATGCCGACCGGTGGTTCCGGGAGCGAGAGGCCGGGCACCAGGAGCCTTGGGCCAATCCCCTATCCACCGTCGAGTTTATTGCGGTCCTGGTAAATGGAGGGCAAAGGCTTTACTTTTGGACACGGGCTTTCGATTCGCGCCGCCGTCGCGGCGCAACCGTTGTTTCCCTTGGGAGGAGCTTGTCATGGCCGACATCGACGCAACCGTTTCCAACATCCTCGAAAAAATTTCCAACATACTCGAGAAACCCTACAATGCGCTGGCGCTGGGCGGCGGTCTGACGTTCCTGCTTCTCCTCCTTTATCATGTCACGAGTTTGGGAGACGGCTATTTCGGGGCGTTCTTCACGTTCCTGCACGTGGTCTCAGGCATCACGTGGATCGGTCTTCTGTATTATTTCAACTTGGTGCAAATCCCCATCATGCCGAATATCCCGCCGGAACTTAAACCCGGTATTGGCAAGTATATCGCACCCGAAGCCCTATTTTGGTTCCGATGGTCGGCGCTCGCCACGGTGGTGACCGGCCTCATTGTATTTTCGACGAGCAGCGCGGTCCACAACCTAACCATTATCACCGGAGGCATCCTCGGCCTCGTCATGGCCTTCAATGTTTGGTTCGTGATCTGGCCAAACCAGAAGAAAGTGCTTGGCCTCGTACCCGCCGGCGACGAGGCCAAGGCGCAGGCCGCGCGGCTCGCGATGCTGACCTCGCGCGCCAATTTCGTCCTGTCGCTGCCGATGCTTTATTGCATGGTGACGGCACGGCTTGTCGGGTGACTTCGATTCGATAGCGACCGCGGTTCCGCTGCGCCTGTCTTTGGCAAGCGCAGTGCGGCCTATTCTACCGTGACGCTTTTGGCGAGATTGCGCGGCTGGTCGGCGTCCTTCCCCATTGCGACGGCGGTATGATAGGCGATCAACTGGACCGGGACCGCATAGACCATCGCCGCGAACTCCGGCGCGACATCCTGCATCACGACGGTGGCGGCCGCCTCGGAGCCAAAATCGCGGGCGAGACGGGCATCGCCGATCAGGATCAGCCTGCCGCCGCGAGCGGCGGCTTCCTGCATATTCGAGAGGGTTTTTTCGAGCACCGGGTCATTGGGAGCGATGACAATCACCGGCATGTCCTGATCGACGAGCGCGATCGGCCCATGTTTCAGCTCCCCCGCCGCATAGCCCTCGGCATGAATATAGGATATTTCCTTGAGTTTCAGCGCCCCTTCGAGCGCCAAGGGATAAGACGTGCCGCGGCCGAGATAAAGGACGTCGCGGACCTTGGCGATTTCCCGCGCCAAGGTCTCGACAGCGCTTTCGCATTTAAGCGCTTGCGCGATGAGCCCCGGAACCGCCATGAGTTCGGCAACGAGCCGCGCCTCGTCCTTCTCGTCGATAGTGTTGCGCGCCCTGCCGAACGCCAGCGCGAGGCAGGCGAGCACCGCGAGCTGACAGGTGAAGGCTTTCGTCGAAGCAACGCCAATTTCGGGGCCTGCGAGGGTCGGCGCAACAATGTCGCTTGTGCGTGCGATCGTCGAGATCGCTTCATTGACCACCGCCACGATCTTCTGTCCCTTCGCCCTGGCGGCGCGCAGACACGCCAAGGTATCGGCCGTCTCCCCTGATTGCGAGACAAGGATGGTCAACCCTCCCGGCGGGAGCGGTGGGTCGCGATAGCGAAACTCGGAGGCGATTTCGACATCGACGGGAAGCCGGGCAAATCGCTCGAACCAATATTTGGCAGTGAGCCCCGCGAAATAGGCCGTGCCGCAACCGCAAATCGTCAGGCGCTGGAGCGCAACAATATCGACGGGCAGCGCGAAGGGCAGCGCCACGCGACCCGCCGGCATGTCGAGGTAATGCCCAAGCGTGCGGGCGACGACCTCCGGTTGTTCGTGGATTTCCTTCGCCATGAAATGGCGGTAATTGCCCTTGCCGATCAGCGAGGCCGAAGCTGCCGACTTGACCCTTCGTCGCTCGACCAATTTGCCTTCGGCATCGTAAAACCGCGCGGACGCGCGCGTCAGGACGACGGAGTCGCCGTCCTCCAGATAGGCGATCGTGCCGGTGAAGGGCACCAAGGCAAGTGCATCGGAGCCAAGAAACATTTCGCCCGCATGGTCGCCTTCGCCAAATCCTACCGCAAGCGGCGCGCCATTGCTGGCACCGATCAAAAGATCCTCCTCGCCATCGAAGATCAGGGCGAGCGCGAAAGCCCCCCTGAGGCGCGGCAGACTCGAAGCCACGGCCTCGGCCGGCGCCAATCCGTTGCGCATGGCCTCGCTCACGAGATGGGTGATGACCTCGGAATTTGTCTCGGTCGAAAATTCATGGCCCTTTGCCTGCAGTTCGCCGCGCAACTCCCGGAAATTCTCGATAATGCCATTGTGCACGACGCCGACATTGCCGCTGACATGCGGATGCGCGTTATTTTCGCTTGGCCTTCCATGGGTTGCCCAACGAGTGTGGCCGATGCCTATCCTGCCCGAAAGAGGTTCGGCGGCGAGACGAAGCTCCAGATTATTGAGCTTGCCGCTCGCCCGCGTCCGGGTCAGCCGGCCCGCTTCCAACGTCGCGATGCCGGCGGAATCGTAGCCGCGGTATTCGAGGCGCTTCAGCGCATCGAGAAGGGAGCCAGCGACCGGGCCACGGCCGAGCATCGCAACGATTCCGCACATTAAAAACCGTCTTTCGTCTTGCCGTTGGATCGCACGTTCGCCGTCACCGGCTCATCCCGGACCGGCATCGGAAGCGGCGGACGCCAGCCAGCGGATTTCCAAGCGCCTGGGATCACAGGAACCGCCCTCATTTCCGGTGCTTCTCTCGGAAAGCCTTGGCCCAGCCAGGTTTTTCGACCTGACGTCCGCGCGCCAGCGCCAGCGCATCTTGGGCGACGTCTTGGGTGACTACGGACCCCGATCCGACATAGGCGCCATCACCGATCTTGACCGGCGCCACCAAGGCGCTATTCGACCCGATGAATACATGCGTGCCAACCTCCGTGCGATATTTGCCAAAGCCGTCATAATTGCAGGTAATCGTCCCCGCGCCGATATTCGTCTTGGCGCCGATGCTCGCATCTCCAATGTAGCTCAAATGGTTAATCTTGGCGCCCGCGCCGACGTCCGAAGCTTTCACCTCGACGAAATTGCCGATATGCGCATCCTGGGCGAGCTTTGTGCCGGGGCGCAGCCTGGCGAAGGGGCCGATTGTTGCGTTCTGCCCGGTCGTCGCGCCCTCCAAATAGGAAAACGAGCGGATGCGGCTGCCTTCGCCGACATTGACGCCTGGACCGAAGACCACATGCGGCTCGACGACAGCGTCGCGGCCAAGCCGCGTGTCGAAGGCTAGGGTCACGCTCGAAGGCTCGATCAAGGTCGCGCCCTCCCGCATCGCCTTCGCGCGAAGCCGCGCTTGCAAGGTGGCCTCGGCGGCGGCGAGCTGCGCCCGGTCGTTGACGCCCAGCACCTCATCCTCGCTGGCGATCACGGCGGCGACCGCAAAACCGCGCGATCTGGCGACGGCGACGATTTCGGTCAGGTAATATTCCTGCTGGCTGTTGGCATTGCCGATGGCATCGAGAAGCGGCAAGGCGCGGCGCCCGTCGAGTGCCATCAGACCAGCATTGCAAAGTTTGATTTCGCGCTCCGCTGCGCTCGTGTCGCGGTCCTCGCGAATGCCTTTAAGGGTGCCGTCCTCCAAAAGGAACCTTCCGTAGCCCGCAGGATGTCTTGCTTCGAATCCCAAGGCGGCGATTGCGTTTTGGCCGCTCGCAAGTGCCTTGCGCATGGCCGCGTAGGTCTCCGGACGAACCAGCGGCGTATCCGCGAAGACGACGAGAAGATCATCATAGCCCGTAGCGATCGCCTCGCGGGCGGCAAGCACCGCATGCGCGGTTCCAAGCCGGTCTTTTTGGATCGCGAGTCCGGCATCGGGTATGATCGTCTTCGCTTCCGCCATGACCGCGTCGTGGTTCGGACCAGCCACGACGACGGTCTTCTGAGCGCCGGCTTCGACGAGCGAGTTCAAGACATGGGCGAGCATGGAGCGGCCGGCGAGCTCATGCAGCACCTTGGGCCGCGCCGAGCACATCCGCGAGCTCTCGCCGGCGGCAAGAACAATTGCCAAACACGTGCGGCTTGGAACAGGAATGGGGTCCATGAAACCTACTTCCCTAGAGCGAAGGAGTTTCGCGCGAATCCCGCTTGGGAAACATGTAAAGCCACAAAATCGAAAGTTCGGGCACGTGCAACCTTTCCAGACCGCTCCGGGGTTAAAACAAGCCTTGCCATTATTCGCATTCAGGACGTGCAGGTCGCATCGAAACTAGAAAGGCGCGGTGGCTTAAAAACACCCAAAATGGAGCTTACGTTCGCCCGGTTATCGTCTATAGAGATAAAACTAAAGCGTTTTCTGAGAGTGCGGCGCGATCGGGCGCCGGCCAAGCCGGATTCATGGTCGATCGCCGGGAGGTTTTAAAGCTCGCCCTTCGCGGGATGGCAGGTGGGATCGCCGCCCGCGGTGGCGTCGCCGCCGCGCCGTCTGACGTCGTGCCACCCTCCGCCGCGCAAGAGGCTCCCCGCGGGTTCGCCTTGGGCGAACCATCGCCGTTCAATTCAAATACGGTCACCGACGCCGCCAGACTCTTGTCGAAACAGCCCTTCAGCCCGCTTGCTGCCGACCTTCCGGACGTGTTTCACGATCTGGGCTCCGAACAATATGCGGTCATCCGGCAGCGCCGCCCGGAGACCGCGATCTGGGCGCCGGACAATACCGGCTTCGCGATCGAGCCGCTTCATCGCGGGTTCATCTTTTCGTCCCCGATGGAAATCAATCTTGTCGTGGAAGGGCAAGCTCGGCGGGTCCTCTATGATCCGGCGCTGTTTGATTTTGGCAATCTTGCCATTCCCAAAAGCATGGGCGACATAGGATTTTCCGGTTTCCGTGTCCTCGCGCAAGGCCAAGGCGAACTTTCCGCGCTCGCCATTTTTCAGGGCGCAAGTTTTTTTCGCGCCGTCGCGCCGGGCCAAACCCTGGGTACCATGGCAAGGGCCCTGTCGATCAAAACCGCTGATCCGCGCGGCGAGGAATTTCCCGCGTTCCGCACGGTTTGGATCGAACGTCCGACGCTCGCCGCAGGCGCGCTCGTTCTACACGCGTTGATCGGTTCGGAAAGTGTGACCGGTGCTTATCGCTTCACCCTGCGGCCCGGGGACGCCACGATCATCGACACGGAATGTAATCTTTTCGCCAGAGCGGCGGTCGATAATTTGGGCCTTGCCACGATGAGCGCGACTCATCTCTTTGGCCCTATTGATGAGCGCCGCAATGATGATCTGCGTCCAAGTGTGAGCGAGGTAGGCGGTCTCCAAATGTTGACCGGCAAGGGGGAGTGGCTTTGGCGGCCGGTCGCGAATCGCGACACGCTGCAAATATCGACTTTCGTCGATGAAAATCCGCGTGGGTTCGGTTTTCTGCAACGCGACCGCAATTTCGATCATTACCAGGACGACGACGAGCACTTCGAAACCCGCCCGTCGCTCTGGATCGAACCGATCGGCGATTGGTCGGCGGGCGGCGTCCAACTTGTCGAAATTCCGTCCGATTCCGAAGCCAATGATAATATTATCGGCTATTGGAAACCCAAACAGCCGCTTGCCGCCGGAAGCGAAAGCTTTTTTGCGTACCGGCAGTTCTGGTGCTGGAATCCGCCGGAGCCGCCGCCGCTGGCCATCGCCACGCAGTCGCGTTCGGGTCGAGGTTCGTCGCCGAAACGCCGCCGTTTTATGGTTGAATTCGCCGGTGAAAACTTGCGCCTTCCGCAAAACGCCGAAGCCATGAAGCCGAATTTAAACGCTTCGCCGGGATCGTTAACTGGGGTTCGAACATTTCCCTCGGGGGACAAAAAAACCTGCCGGATCTTGTTCGAGCTTGATCCTGGGAACGAAGCCTTTTCGGAACTGCGCCTTATGCTCGAGGCGGATGGCAAACCCATAAGTGAAACTTGGCTTTATCGATGGACGCGCTAACCAATGCACAAGTAACAGAGCCAGTGGTGACGCCGCTCCGCCCCGGAGAGACGATGCTTGCGCCCGACACATTCGCCTGCCTGCCTCCCGAGGCGCCGCTCGCGATGCCGGCGCAAAAGCTTGCCGAGTTCAGCCAGGCCGAGCGGCATAGGAACGCCGCCTCCAATCCGGATTTCGGCTGCTGGCTCGCGCGCCTCCTTGTGTTCGGAGGGGGCCTCGGCTTGACTGTCTACGGCGCCCTCGAAATGTACGAGGTCGTCAAGGTCGGCGGCGTGACACCCCTCGAATGGGCGCTCCTTTTTCTCTTCGTTGCGAATTTTTCCTGGATCGCGCTCGCCTGCATGAGTGCGCTCGCGGGCTTTATCTTTCTCTTGTTCTTTGCGCCAAAACCACCCTTACGGCCAGTCAGTTTGCAGTACCGCACGGCGGTCGTCATGCCCATCTATAATGAGACGCCGGCACGCGTCTTTGGCGCGGTCGCGGCGATGCTCGAGGAGGTCGAGGCAAGCGGTCTCGGCCGCGCATTCGAATGGTTTTTCCTTTCCGATACGACGGATCCGGAAATTTTTATTGCGGAGGAACAAGCTTTCCTTGCGATGCGGAAGAAGCTTAGTCCAGGCTGCCGCATTTACTACCGGCACCGGCCGAGGAACCTCAATCGAAAGTCCGGCAATATCGAGGATTTTATTACCCATTGGGGAGGCCACTACGAGCAAATGGTGGTGCTCGACGCCGACAGTTTGATGGCCGGCAATACCATTATCGCGCTCGCCGCGGCGATGGAAGCAGACCCCGGCGCGGGCATTATCCAAACACTCCCGCTGATCGTCAATCGCAACACACTATTCGCACGCCTCCAGCAATTCGCGGCGCGCGTCTATGGTCCGGTAATCGGCGCCGGCGTCGCGGTCTCGATGGGACGCGACGGCAATTACTGGGGCCATAATGCAATCATTCGCACAGCCGCGTTCGCCGCGCATTGCGGCTTGCCGGTTTTGCGCGGGCGTCCGCCGTTCGGCGGCCATATCCTCAGCCATGATTTTGTCGAGGCGGCACTGATCAGGCGCGCCGGTTATGCCGTCTATATGCTGCCAAATCTTGGCGGCAGCTACGAAGAGTGTCCCCCCACGCTCATCGATGTCGCGACGCGCGACCGGCGCTGGTGTCAGGGCAATCTCCAGCATTTGCGGGTGCTGCCAGCAAAAGGCCTGCATCCGATGTCGCGGCAGCATTTCGTGACCGGCATCATGGCCTATGTCGCGTCGCCGCTGTGGATGGCGCAGCTCGTCGTCGGTATCGTGCTCGTCCTCCAGGCAAGCTACATAAGGCCGGAATATTTCACGAGCGAGTTCACCTTGTTCCCAACTTGGCCAAGGTTCGATCCGCAAAGATCGCTTGAACTTTTCGAACTTACCATGACGGTTCTTCTGTTGCCCAAATTGTTCGGTGTGACGCTTGCCTTGATCCAATGCGCGACCCGGCGTGGCGCGGGCGGCGCGATCAAACTCATTTTGTCGGCGGCCTTCGAAATCATCATGTCGGCGCTGCTCGCTCCGATCATGATGCTGATCCAGTCCGGTCACGTCATGCATTTCGTATTTGGCTTCGATACCGGCTGGGTCCCGCAACGGCGTGACGATGGCTCGATCCCGTTCGCCGCCATTGTTGCGCGCCATCGCTCGCATGTCGCGATGGGCATTTTGTCCCTTGTTGCCGGCCTCTCAATCTCGCCTTCACTCGTTGCCTGGATGTCGCCGACGATTCTCGGCCTCATCCTCGCGATCTTCTTGTCGTGGGGCACTGGGCAGCTCATTGCCGGAGTTGCCCTGCGCCGTGTCGGTCTTTTGATGACCCCCGAAGAAAAGATAACGCCGGGCGTCGTCGCGCGTGCCAATGTCTTGGCAAATGAGCCCGCCGGGATCGACGGTAAAATCCTGAATGGGCTTCACGCGCTTTATGCCGATCCGCAATTCCGCTCGTTCCATGTGGCTTGCTTGCCGCCCCGTGCAAAACGCCGGAACGGCGATATTCCGGCGGAATGGGCGATTGCCGATGCGAAGCTCTCGGACGCCGTTACCATCGATGAAGCGATTTCCTGGCTCAAGCCGAAGGAACGCATGGCGATTTTGCAGGATCATGCGCTCATCGCCCGTTTGGCGCTATTGCCCAAGGAGCCGCCGGACGAGGAAGCGATCGCTGCGGCAGGGTGATCTCTGCCAGACGCAGCCTCAGTGCTTTGAGATGGGGCGCATATCATGGAAGGATCGATTGAATCGAGCTCAGTACCGCAGGGCGCAATGAGCGTGGTATGCAAGCATCAATCACGGCTGTTGAGCTGGGCACGGCAGGGAATCCAGGTTAACGGTCATTTTTGTTCCAGGATATTGATGAATTCCGCACATTTCCAGTGGCGCCTTGTCTGGCGTCGCAAGTCCCGCGGCTGCGTGGTAGCCAGCGTCGTCGAGAGTGTGGATGGTATGTGTCCCGCTTGCAATCCCAAATCAGCGAAACTCTTGGTATATCTGATTTGCTGAACGCGCGCTTCACCTTGACCAATTGGTCGCACGCGCCGAGAAGCGTCTTGATCTTGTAGTTATCTTACGACTTCACATGGACGGCCGAAACCAGCCCGTCCGTAGCATAAAACACTTTTCATGCCATGAGAGACGTGCTTCTTGAACGGACTCAAATCGGTAAATCATGGCATTCGGTCGAGCAATCTGGCTTTTGGAACGAGCTTTGTACGAGGCAAAACGGGGACAGCATTGCCAAAAAGATTAAACCTCGGTCTCCCGAAGAATGTCGTCAAGGAAAGAATGCTATGAAAACGTCTACTATGTGTTTTCTGTCAGCAATAATGCTTGTCATAGGGCCTCTAGTACTATCTGGATGCGGTCAAGGTTCTAGCAATTCTACCAATATAGTTTATCGGCCGGTCGGCATATGCAAAGGCTATGAGTCGCCAGCTGGCCCTATAACCGCAGGGGCAAACAAAGGCTTTGCTGTCTTCAAAATCGAATCCGTGGACAATACAAAATATGGCGGCAACTTCGGTTTCGCGCCGGAGCGGCTTTTTGTGAACCAATCCCCGCCTGTACTCGCGCTAGGAACCGGAAATCGCCGCTTTGTGTATCCAGATCCAAAATTCGCACAGGCCATGGGCTTTGGGAGCATTCCGCGAACCACTATCCCGGCGGGCGAAAAGCTCGACATCAATAGTGTTGTTATCATTCCCCTTGACATAAATAACCCGAGCGGTGGGTCCGAAGCCAATCAGTTCAGTTTCGAGCTTGCGTATGATACCGGGAGCGGACAGCGCGGCGAGCAGGACAACGTAAATGAAGATATTGTCTTCACCATAACAACTCCTCCCTACGCGAAGTGGTCGATGGTCGAGAACTGCAAAGATCTGTCGTTTAAATAGCGGTCGCTGAAAAAAAGTTCGGCTATGCCGAACGCTTGCACTTTAGGCATTGCGAATCGGCCTGCGCGAATGGCCGCAGGGTTTTCCCGCGAGGAAATTTGCCAATCGCGTTGACCAGTGGGTACAATCTTCAACGGGAATGTCGCGTCGGCGTGGATTGCGACGCACAGTCGGCAAACCGATCCCTATCGCTGGTTTCAGCGCATGGCCTAAAACGGGTACCTCGCGCGGTTGCCCCGAACTTTAATGGCCGGTTAACAAATAAGCGCTCGGGGGCGTAGTCCAGTAGAGATAGATTACATAGATCACATACGCCGGAATGACGACGCGCGTGGCCATCAGAATTTTCATCAGCATATCCGCCTGACGCTTATTTTTTGCCACAATAATTTCCTTCTCCGTGAGTTCGGCTTTTAAAGTCTCTTCTTGCGATAGCTTCGTACTCGTCTCCATCGTCATCGTGTTCTCCTTTACGATATATTGTTTAACTACTCAATTCTTCGAGCTTAGCTTGAAGCTCGTTTCTATACCGCACACGCCAAGTGTAGCACCTCGCGAGTCCGCTTGTCGGGATCAAGTTCCACACCCTCAAGAAATACGGCGATATCCGCCCTTCTGCTGCAGTTTGGCACGAAAACTGGTGTCCCCCAGAACTGCCGCAACGCCGAACGCTTCCAGAGGTTCTGGGAAGGTCGTAGTAATGGGGGGCGCTGGAAGCGGGGCTCCGCCGTTCCTCGTATTGAACGATGCTGCCCTGGATGATGAGACCCAGAACTAGCGCCATAAAAACGAGATGAATGCCTAGAATGATTTCCGGGACCGTCATGGGGGAGGCTCCCCATCGGCCGATGCGCCCTTGTTCGCGCCATAACTCGGCGTCCAAGGATTATCCTGGGCTGCCGCCAGGGACTACTCATGCAAACTGCTCCTGCCGTCCGAAGACGTATACAGGAGTCATCAGCCCCGAGGGCAATTTATGGCGAACTCCATCGCCTATATCATATTCCACCACACTAGAAAGTTGGCCGCAAGATGTCAACGGATTTTGCAAGCCCAAACGCATAAGGACCTCATGTAGGAGCGGGACGCGTGGTCAGACGGCCAATTGACGTTTTCGACGCAGGCCTGCTAGCGCAATTTGGCGACCCGCAGCCGCGCAGCAAGGCGCTTGTCCTGTCGCCTTGATGCTTTGCGATCGAGCAACAGCCCGAGCCATTCATAATGACAAAGACCATCTGCTTCGCAGGCGAGGGGCGATTTCACCGAAGGACTTGGCCACGCCGTGAAGGCCAAGGGCATGAAGCTTGTTGAGAGTCGGGGGTTCGAGCAAGATCGCTCCCCCTAATGTAATAGCGCGGGCCACGGATATTGGCGTGCAGGACCAGCACTCCATCCGTGGTCAGCTTTTATGTGGGACTCTGATCGAGGTTGTTGTCGAGGATGGATATGACCGTAGGTGCGCGCCGATCTCGATGGCCCGCTCGGCTGCGGCTTCAACGCGCTCCCCACCGTAGGGTCCGGCGAGCCGGACGATGATCCAGAATTACTTCGTGTAATTGTACAGGCTTTAATGGCCAGTTAACAAGTAACTGCTGGGTGGCACAGTCAAATAGAGATAGATTACATAGATAACATACGCCGGAATGACTACGCGCGTGGCCATCAAAATTTTCATCAGCATATCCGCCTGACGCTTATTTTTTGCGGTAATCGTTTCCTTCTCCGCGATTTCGGCTTTTAAAGTCTCTTCCTGCGATAGCTTCACACTCGTCTCCATCATCATCGTATCCTCGTTTGTGATATATTGTTCTACTACTCGGTTCCGTTCTACTGGCTTAGCTTGGAGCTCACTCCTATACCGCGCCACTTGGAGCCTTGCTCAGGGCAACTGTTCCGGCGAATTTAATGTGAGAAGGAAATGTTTCAAGCGCTGTTGTACGAATAAGACCACCACATATTTTGCCGCGCCTCATTGATTTATATCAAAGCGGCAAGACGGAAAGCCGGTTCCCAAAGCATTTCTCTTCCGTCGCCCCGCATTAAAGCAGGACACATTGCCCTTTCGGATCATGCGCACGACATCGATTCCCTTGATCATCGCCGCCACCGTGGGCAACGTCCTAAATCCCCCGTTCGGTTTATCAGCTGCTTCGATATGTCGCGGGGTGGCGGCAGGTCGCGGCTTTGCCTCGCTTGACGAACTTTTGCGCCTGCACGAATGCGCCCAAAGTGAATCAGGCCCGCTTGTCCGGCCAACGGCAGAGATCGGAGATTAAGCAGCGCTCGCATTCTGGGCGGCGGGCCTTGCAGACGTATCTGCCATGCAGGATCAGCCAATGATGCGCATGGGGCTTGAACGCACAGGGAATGATTTGCTCAAGTCCGCGCTCGACCTCAAACGGCGTCTTGCCCACTGCCAGGGGAATGCGATTGGAGACCCGGAAAATATGCGTATCGACGGGGATCACCGGCGCGCCGAATGCAATGTTCATGACCACGTGGGCGGTCTTGCGGCCTACTCCAGGGAGCGTTTCGAGGGCCTCGCGGCTGCGCGGGACCTCACCGCCGAAATCCTTGACGAGCCGCCGCGACAAGGCGACCACATTTTTTGCCTTGGTACGGTAAAGGCCAATCGTCTTGATCATCTCCTGGAGCTTTTCCTCCCCGAGCGCCGCCATTTCGGCTGGGCTGCTGGCCACGGCGAACAATGCGCGCGTGGCCTTGTTGACACCAACATCGGTCGCTTGCGCTGAAAGCACGACCGCGACGAGCAGGGTGAAGGCGTTCACATAGGCGAGTTCACCTTTTGGGTGCGGATTGGCGGCTTCGAAGCGGCGAAAACTCTCGGCGACCGTTGCCGGATCCGGCGGCGGCGCGCGTTGCGGTTTCGTGGCGCGGCCAGGGATTTTTTTTTGTGGCGTATTCGGCTTCGTTCCGGGCGCCGCCGCGGCGCTGACCAAGATTTTGGCTGCCGGATCCTTGATTGCCGTCGTTCTTTTGCGCATCCGCGCCTTATAAAATCCACTCCTCCCCGAGAGCAAGGCAAGCGCGCGATGGGGAATATCCGGCCGCCCATGGGGGGACAAGGGCGGCCGGTCCGGATCAAGTTCCGTGCCAGCTGGTTAGGGCCAGACGCGCGCGGGACCGCCACCGGGAAGTCGCGGAGGCATCGAACTCCGTGACTTGACGATAGCCAATTCGGCACGCCACCGCTTGACCCGAACGTGTTATTTCCGCGTGAAAAGTTGGTGAATTTCGGGCGCCGGGTGTTTTTGAGTAAAGGAAAACTGAAAGAGAGCCTGGGCGGGGCGGCGATGGCTTAGCCGGTCTGCGGAAGTCGTCCCCGATAAGGTTCGCTGAGAAGCCCTTGATTGTATGTCAGATGGAAAGCTTGACTCCGACGATGGCCATGATGCCAGCGAGAACGGGACGGAGAAACCGGTCCGGAATCCTGGCGGCGAGATGGCTCCCGATCGCTATGCCTGGCAGGGAGCCGATTAGGAGCGAGGCGAGCAGGCTCCAATTGACCGAACCCATCAGCCAGTAGCCGAGCCCCGCGACGAACGTCAGCGGCACGGCGTGCGCAATATCGGATCCGACAAGCCGCACCGTCGGCAGGCGTGGATAGAGAGCAAGCAGTACCGTCATGCCGATGGCGCCGGCGCCGACTGAAGAAATCGACACAAGAAAGCCGAGGAAGGCGCCGAGCAGAATGGTGAGGAGCCGCGTCTGCCGGTCACTCAGGCAGTCCGTGTATCTGGCGATGAGATCGCGCAGCGAGTTGCGGAACAAAATTGCGATGGCGGAGAGGAGCACGGCGAGACCCAGCAACGAGGTGATGAGGCCGTTGGCCCCATGACCGTTCGACTTGCCGAGCCAGGAGACGCACGCCAGGGTCGCAATCGTCGCGGGCACGCTGCCGGACGCAAGCCGCCGAGTTACTTGCCAGTCGATGGTGCCGTTGAGACTATGGACGAGCGTGCCGCTGCATTTCGTGATGGCGGCGTAGAGAAGGTCGGTCCCAACCGCGGTCGCCGGTACGATTCCGAAGACGAGCACCAGCAGAGGCGTCATCAGCGAACCGCCCCCGACGCCCGTGAAGCCGACGAGGCCGCCGACGATAAAACCAGAGACCGAATAGAGCGGTTCGATCGAATGGAGGAAATCGAACATGGAACGCTTTCTTCACAGTTTCGCCCGCACACGGGCACGGACAGGCCGGGAAAATTTCTTCTTTTCCTTGCTCCCGTGCGGGATTTGTAGCGCTCCGCGAACTAATCGTCGATTTCCATACAGAATTCCCCCGTGGGATCATAGGAAACATTGAGGAGCTTCGCCTCAGAGCGAGAAATCCTAGTCGAAGACCCTTGTGTTGCGCAGCCTTATGAATACTCGGTCATTTGGTTTGAGCCCAAGGTCCTTGTAAACGTGCGCGGGCAGAGCCGCGTCGACGACCGCTTCCTCGTCGATGTGCGCAAGTTCGACGTTCACCGAGGAACCGGCGAAAGCGATATGATTGATTCTGGCGGCGACGCCAGAGCCGTCAATATTCTCACGCCTTATTTCGATGTCATGCGGGCGCACGAAAGTCACGCCGCCGCCATTCGCCTGGCCGGCTGTCATGGCATTTCCAGCATTTGTCTTGCGGGCATGGAAAAGATTGTAACTACCCAGAAATTTGAAGACAAATGGATTGGCTGGGTTGTCGTAGATTGCCTCCGGCGAGTCGAATTGCTCAATTCGGCCTTCATTCATGACCGCAACTCTATCCGACACCTCAAGCGCCTCTTCCTGGTCGTGGGTGACAAGGATGGTTGTCACGTGGATCGTGTGATGCAGCTTGCGCAGCCAGCGGCGGAGCTCGCGGCGGACAGTCGCATCGAGGGCGCCAAAAGGCTCGTCGAGCAAAAGGACGCGAGGTTCGACCGCTAACGCCCGGGCGAGGGCAACGCGCTGGCGCTGCCCGCCGGAAAGCTGGGACGGATAGCGCTGAGCGAAGTTTTGCAGCTGAACGAGTTGCAAAAGCTCGCCGACCTTGGCGCGGATTTCCGTCTCCTTGGGCCGTAGGCGCCAGGGCTTCGCGCGCAGCCCGAAGGCGACATTCTCGAAAACGCTCATGTGCTTGAACAACGCGTAGTGTTGAAATACAAAGCCGATCCGCCGTTTACCGGCCTCCTGAGCGGAAACGTCGAAGCCGTCGAAGAGGATTGGCCCGCTGCCGGGGTCAGCAGCTTCGATCCCCGCGATCACGCGCAAAAGCGTTGTCTTGCCGGAGCCGCTCGGCCCGAGCAGTGCGATGAGTTCGCCGCTCTCGACTTTGAGGTCAACATTGTCGAGCACCTTGGACCGATTGAAGGTCTTGTTGACGCCGCAAACTTCAATGCTCATAGCGTTCCTTCTCTCCCTCTATCGGAGTGCTTCACTCTTGCCGGTTTGGCGCTCAACGATCGTCTGGATGATCAGAGTGACGAATGCCAGGAAGGCCAGCAATGACGCGACGCTAAACGCTGCCTGGTTGTTGTATTCGTTCCACAATTTTTCGATCCGCAGCGGCATTGTGTCATTCAAGTCAATATGTCCCGAGACCACCGAGACCGCGCCAAATTCGCCAAAAACCCGTGCAGTGCAAAGGATTACGCCATAGAGTAAGGCCCATTTGATATTGGGCAAGGTGACCGTCCGGAACGTGCGCCAGCCCGAGGCGCCAAGCGAGAGTGCCGCCACCTCTTCGCCTGACCCCTGCGCTTCCATGAGTGGAATCAATGCGCGCGCGACAAACGGAAAGGTGACAAAGATCGACGCGAGCACAATCGCCAAGGGCGTAAAAATGATGCCCGTGAAGGTTCTGGTGAAGACGAGCGGCCACCAATCTTGCGCGAATCCACGCCAGGCAAGCGAGAAAGGGTCGGGCCAAGTCCATCTCGAAGCCCATCCGCCAAGCACGCCGCCGCGGCCAAACAGCAAAACGAAAATCAAGCCCGCGATAACCGGCGACACCGAAAAAGGCAGGTCGATCAGCGCAATCAATAAGGAGCGGCCCTTGAAGCGGAATTTTGTCACCGACCATGCGGCCGCAAGCCCGAAGACGATGTTGAGGGGAACGACGATCGCAGCGATGGCTGCGGTCAGCCGGATCGAACTCCAGGTCTTCTCGACCTGACCGCGCTCTGCCGCGAGTTTGCGCCGCTCGGCCGGGATTAACCGCGCGCCCTCGGGCGGGCTGACCACATGCAATACGCGGACATAGGCATCAACCCCTTTGGAAAGAGCCTGGGCGAAGACGTTCAGTACCGGAATCACGATGAAAAGGGTGAGAAAGATGACCGTCGTCGCAACCATGACACGACGGATCAGCGGATGACCAGGTGGCGACAGGTTGCAGGACGCTCCGGTCGTCCGAGTTTGAACCGCCAGCACTTCCGCCATGAACCTGTCCTCGTTTCAAAAATGCGATCGATCCAAGTGGACCCGCGCGGATTGCCTCACGCCGTCCGTTCGCGACGGCCGATCCACCATTCGAGGCCATTAATTGCGAGCAATATGATTAGCGAGAAGAGTAGCAAAACCACGCCAATCGCGGTCGCTTGCGAATAGCGAAAGTCATCGAGCTTGATGACGATTTGCAAGGGTGCGATCTGCGACTTGCCAGGAATATTTCCGGCGATGAAAATCACCGAACCATATTCGCCGATCGCACGTGCGAAGGCCAACGCCAATCCACTGAGCCAGGCCGGTAAGATTTCAGGGAAGATAATACGCCGCAAAATCGTCAACCTGTTGGCCCCCAGGCTCAACGCGGCGTGCTCATTTTCCGTATCCCAATCGCGCAGTACCGGCTGGACCGTCCGCACCACGAAAGGCAGTCCAACGAATATCAGGACAAGCACGATTCCAGTATTGGTGTTGGAATAGGGAAAACTTAACCACGATAGGGCATCGGCGGACAAAACGTCGCTAAACCCGGCAAGACACGCCACCTCGTTGATAGAGCCCGTGACGTGGCGGCCCAATCCGCCGATCCAACCATCCGCCAGAAAAAGCGAACTGAACGTCAAACCAGCGACCGCGGTCGGCAAGGCGAAAGGAAAGTCGATGAGTGCGTCGAACAGCCGCCGGCCTGGGAAAGGCTCGCGGACGAGCACCCAAGCAACGATCAGTCCGAATACGCCATTGACAACCGCCGCGATGGCCGAGGCGGTGAAAGTAAGCCTGAAGGACGCGACAACAAGCGGATCGGTGACGGTCTGCCAGAAGTCACTCCAGCCGAGGTGAGCCGTCTTGAAAACCATCCCTGCGAGCGGAATAAGGACCATGACGGACAGATAAAAAAGCGTATAGCCGAGGGTAAGCGGCAGTCCCGGAACAAGCCGGGACGGATACGGCGTGGAGCGAAACAGCTTGCCTGCCGATGATTCCGAAGGGATTCCACCTGCGGCCGCGCTTCCGCTCATTTTGCCGGCCTGTAGATCTGATCGAATAGCGCGCCCTCGGCGAAGAACGCTTCATGCGCCTTCACCCAGCCGCCAAAGGTCTCATCGATGGTGAAAAGCGGGAGAGGCGGCAATTCCGCGCTGTATTTCTTCAAGGCCTCGACATCGCGCGGCCTGTAATGAAGCTGTGCCATGGTTTCCTGCGCTTCAGATGTATAGAGAAACCTCAAATAGGCTTCCGCGATGTCCCGCGTGCCTTTTTTGTCAACGACTTCATCGACGACGGCGACCGGCGGCTCGCCGAGAATGCTGCCCGGCGGATAGACAATTTCGAACTTGTCCTTGCCGAACTCGTCGAGCGCCAGCCACAGCTCGTTCTCCCAATTCAACAGGACGTCACCAACTTGCTTTTGCGCGAAGGTTACGGTCGCGCCGCGGGCGCCGGTATCGAGAACCGGAACATTGTGGTTATAGAACGACTCGATGGCCGCGCGGGCTTTGGCGTTCTGATAGACTGGGAAGTCCTGCGCCGTCCGCGCCGCCGCCTGCAATTCCTTCAATCCCTCGAGCGTGGAGAGATCGTGGGACTTCGCACCAGCCACCGCGCCCCAGAGCGCCAGGAACGCCCAGCGCCCGGCGCCGCTCGTCTTCGGATTGGCCACGATCACCGCTACGTCCGGGCGGATCAAATCTGTCCAATCCTTGATATTTTTCGGATTGCCCTTGCGCACGAGAAAGCCAACTGTCGACGTATAAGGGGAGGAATTGTAAGGCAGTTTTTCCTGCCAGCCGGGCTTAATCAGCCCGGCTCGCTCGATCGCGATAATGTCCCAAGCGAGGGCCAAAGTGACGACATCGGCCTTTAGCCCGTCGATGACCGAACGGGCTTGCTTGCTCGACCCCGCGTGCGACTGTTCGAAGGTCACGGTCACACCCGTGCGGCTCTTGTAGCGCTCAGCGAACAAATCGTTGATTTCCGTATAGAATTCCCGCGTGGGATCATAGGAAACATTGAGGAGTTTCGCCTCCTTGCTCATTGCCGGAAGCGAAGCGGCGGCAATCGATAGGCTCAAGCAGAAAACCCACACGCCGACGCGGAATGACCGGGCACCCGAATTCGGCAAGGCTTTCGCGAATTGCCGGCCTTGCCATACCTTGACGACCGCGGCGATCGCGGTGGAACCCGGTAATAATAACTCAAACTTCGGCATCATGAGCGCAACCTATCCTGCCTTTAAAAATGCCTAGCCCGGAACGTGCTGCGAACGATTGTTCCGCGTGAGGCATATTTATATACTAAGTCTATAGAAATTTAGGTTGTCAATAGCCGGGAGGGCGTGTCAATGGATTTTCCTGCCTTTCACTGATATTTTTGATCAGGTTGAGCGCGCGCCCAGCCTGGAACCGGGGCAGACATCGAACTTGCTTGGACGCCGTCCGTTTGGTTGAGACTTCTGGCCGTCCGCCCACGTGCTAAGTGTTGGAGCTTTGCCGTGCCAAGCCGCCCGCCTGTGCCGCCCTTCACGCGCGAAACCGCGGTGGAAAAAGTTCGGCTTGCGGAGGATGCCTGGAATAGCCGCGACCCTGCCCGCGTTTCACTTGCCTATTCCGAGGACAGCCGCTGGCGAAACCGCGCGGAATTTTTTGCCGGGCGCGGGGCAATCGTCGAATTCCTAACGCGCAAATGGGCAAGCGAACTTGATTATCGGCTTATCAAGGAGCTTTGGGCGTTCCATGAAAACCATATCAGTGTGCGTTTCCAATATGAGTGGCGCGATGCTTCCGGCCAATGGTTTCGCGCGCATGGCAACGAGCAATGGGAATTCGACGGCGACGGGCTGATGTCCCGCCGGGACGCAAGCATCAACGACGTGGCGATCGCCTTCGAAGAGCGCAAATTCCTGTGGCCCGCCGGACCGCGTCTTTTAGGCTATCCAGGCTTGAGCGAACTTGGTCTATGAGCGCAATTTTTCGCTCTGGGCGGTGCCACGCCCGACGCTGGAATAGACAAAACCGCTCTGGGCCATGTCCACGGGATCGTAAATGTTGCGCAGATCGATCATGACGGGCGCGGCGAGAGCCGATTTGACGCGCTCGAGATCGAGCGCGCGGAACGCATCCCATTCGGTCACAATGACCAGGGCGTCGGCCTTGTCGCAGCAGGAATAGGGGTCGTAAAAAAAAGTGAGGCCGTCAAGGACCTGGCGAGCCTGATCCATGCCCTCGGGATCGAAGGCGTTGACGTGCGCTCCGGCATCTTGCAGCGCGGTGATAATCGAAATCGCGGGGGAATAGCGCATGTCGTCGGTATTCGGCTTGAATGTGAGGCCCAAAACCGCGATGGTCTTGCCGCGCACCGTCCCGCCGCAGGCCGCCAAGACCTTGCGGGCCATGGCGCGCTTGCGCTGGTCATTGATTGCGGCAACCTCTTCGACGATACGGACCGGCGCGCCATGATCCTGGGCGGTCTTAATCAGAGCCTGCGTGTCCTTCGGAAAGCAGGAACCGCCATAGCCCGGGCCCGCATGCAAGAATTTGGACCCGATGCGCTTGTCGAGGCCGATTCCGCGCGCCACATCCTGGACATTGGCCCCAACCCGCTCGCAAAGGTCGGCGATCTCATTGATGAAGGTTATTTTCGTGGCTAGAAACGCGTTGGCCGCGTATTTTGTCAGTTCCGAGGTGCGGCGGCTGGTAAAAAGGAAGGGGGCCTGGTTTAGATAGAGCGGCCGGTAGATTTCCTTCATGACCGTTTCCGCGCGTTTGTCCTCGAGGCCGATGACGATACGGTCCGGCCTCTTGAAATCGTCAATCGCCGCACCTTCGCGCAGAAACTCCGGATTGGAAACAACCGCGAAATCGGCGTCCGGCCGGGTCTCGCGAATAATCCTCTCGACTTCATCGCCGGTGCCGACGGGAACGGTCGATTTTGTCACGACCACCGTAAACCCATCGAGCCCGGAGGCGATCGCCCGCGCAGCTTGGTAAACGAAGGAAAGATCGGCATGGCCGTCACCGCGCCGCGACGGGGTTCCAACCGCGATGAAAACCGCTTGCGATGAAGCGACTGCCGCGGCAAGAGCGGTGGAAAAGGAAAGCCGGCGTTGCCGCATGTTATTTAGGACAATATCGTGCAAGCCGGGCTCGAAAATCGGCATTTTCCCCGCCCTTAAGGCCTCGATTTTTTGGTCGTCGTTGTCGACACAAACGACCGTATGGCCGAAATCCGCGAGACACGCTCCCGACACAAGCCCCACGTAGCCAGAACCTATCATTGCAATGTGCATATCTTTCGCCTCCAAGGCGCAGGCAATTTTCCACAGCCTTAGCACGGTTGAATGCGGGCGGCACCTCCCGCACGCACGCGGTGGCGGGCCGCGCCGTACGAAAACATGCAGCCTGCCCGGAAATGGGGTAAATCGCCGCCTGCGGAAAAATTTTTACCGGTTTTTTGCGAATGAACCCATGACCGGCAGGCGGCACGCAAGCAAGGGCGCAACGTCATGAGCGCGGATTCATCACCTGATTTATGTGTCATCGGCGGTGGACCGGGCGGTTTGTCGCTGGCGCTTGGAGCGGCGGCTTGCGGCCGATCCGTGGTGCTTATCGAAAAAGGCGTGCTTGGTGGCCGGAGACTAACCGATGCCATTCCGCGTCACGCCTTGCTGGCGGCGAGCCGGGCCGTCACCTCGGCGCGTGGCGCCTCCGCATTCGGCATCGATTTTCCAGAGCCGCAAATCGATTTTGCGCGGGTGGGTCAACATGCCGCTGCCGTGCTTGCGGCGATCGCGCCGAACTATAGGCAAGCGCGTCTCGAAGCCATGAACGTGAAGGTCATTTGTGCGCCGGGACGTTTCACTCACCCCGATACCTGCGAGGCGGGCGGAGAGAAAATCAAGGCGCGACGCTTCGTTGTCGCGACCGGGTCCATCGAGAAAATCCTGCCCATTCCGGGGCTCGATCTCGTGCGGCCGATCAACTGTGCCGGGCTCTGCGCGTTGGAACATCCTCCCCAGCGTCTCATTGTCATCGGCGCCGATCCGGACGGGCTCGCGCTCGCGCAAGCGATGCGTCAACTCGGAAGCGAGACGATCGTGCTTGCGGAGGAAGAACTATTTGTTTCTGAAGACAAAGAACTTACCGCGCCGGTGCGCGCCGCGTTCGCGCGCGACGGCGTCGTCATTCATGAGGACGTGCGGATCACGCGGGTCGAGCCGCGCAGCGACGGCGTTCGAGTTTTCATTGCTGCCGCTGGGCATGAAAAACGGGTCGTGGGTTCGCACATTCTGGTCGCCGCCGGCCGTTCGCCGGCCATCGACGGACTCTGTCTTGCTGCGGCGAAGGTGCGCTACAACGGAAACGGTATTGCCACCACCGGCGCTTCCCTTGTCACCAGCAACCGGCGGATCCACGCGATTGGCGCGGCTGCGCGAATCGGGCGGCAGGGTAGCGACGCCGAACAGCACGCCAATCTCGTCCTGCGCGCCATTCTCGGACTGCCGGGCGGGCGAACGCACCGGCAAGTGGCCGCACGGGTTATTTTGACTTCCCCCGCGATGGCTACGGCGGGGCTGACGGAAGCGCAAGCGCGAGCGGCCCATCGCCATATCCACGTGCTCCGCTGGCCGTTTGCCGAAACGGAACGGGCCCGCATCGAGCATCGCGCCGATGGGCACGTCAAGCTTGTCACCAGCCGCGACGGAGGCCTTCTCGGCGCCGGTATCGTCGGGCCGGGCGCGCAGGAATTGATCAACCTCTTTACGCTCGCAATATCGAAAGGCATGACCGTCAGCGATATCGCCGCTCTCACCGTTCCTTACCCCGCGCTGGCCGATGCGGCGCGGCGGGCCGCAATGACGTTTCCGGACCGCAGGCTCGACGCCCCGTTAGGGCATTTTCTGATCGAATTGACCCGTTCGATTGAACAGCAAACTCATAAATTTAGAGAGTTGGCGGGGTTCCTTGCCGGGAAGGCCCGGCAAGTTTTCCGCAGCCTAACGTAGCGCATCATCACAAAAGGGTGTAAAATAACAAAATAAAATGGGGTGAGAAAACAAACAATTGGCCGCGCTTGCGATGCGCGGTGGAGGGGCCGTGGGCGGGCGGAACGGTTCCGCGCCTCTGGCACCGGTTCGAATAGGGGTTGCCATGAGCGATCTCGTGATGCCTCCGCGCGAGGATCTCGCGGCAAGCGGAATGCTCGCGAAAAGGCGGCGGCCGATCCGCGTCGGCCTGGCGACGCGGGTGCTTCTGTTAAACACCGCTTTCGTCATCGCCGCGGCAACGATGATCTACATCCCCGGCATTGCCAACTATCGCGACCATTGGTTGCGGCAACGCCTCAGCGCCGCCTATACGGCCGCGCTCGTGCTCGACGCGGCGCCGCAGGCCATGGTGCCTCCCGAATTGTCGCGCCAATTGCTAGATAGCGTCGGCGCGCGAATCATCGTCCTCGACAAGCATGGAACGAAGCAAATCCTCGCCGCTTCCGAACTGCCGCGCCGGGTCGACGAAGTGTACGATTTTCGCAGAGTTTGCTTTCCTGCCCTTCCCCGACGCGGTGGCCACGCTAATGGCGCCGCCAGGGCGTGTCATCACGATCGTCAGCGAGGCGCCCGCGGGCGGCGAATGGATCGCGATCACCATGGACGAGGGGCCGCTGATCAAGGCCATGCGCGCCTATTCGCTCCGGCTTTTAGCGGTTACCCTTATCATGTCGATGATCGTCGCGAACCTCGCAACCGTCGCGATTCACTTCATGGTGCTTCGCCCGGTGCGGCGGCTTACCGACAGTTTGATCGAATTCGGCGCCAATCCCGAGAGTTCCTCCCGCCGCATCATCGTTCCTTCCGGCGGCAATCACGAGATTGCTTATGCCGAAGAGGAACTCGCCATCATGCAGGACGTCTTGGTCCGCGAGTTGAAAGAGAAAAAACATCTGGCTGCGCTCGGGCTCGCGGTTGCCAAGATCAATCACGACATGCGCAATATGCTGACCTCGGCGCAGCTCCTGTCCGATCGCCTCGCGAATGCCGACGATCCGCTCGTCCAACGGCTCGCGCCCAAGCTCGTCGCCACGCTCGACCGCGCGATCCGTTTCTGTCAGGCGACGCTGACCTATGGCCGGGCCGTCGATGATCCGCCAAAATTGACGCGGTTTCCGTTGCACGGCCTCGTCGCCGAGGTCATGGAGATGATTGGGCTCGAAGCAGGAGGCGGGATCGAGTTCGTCAACGCGGTCGCCGCCGATTTCGAGATCTCTGCTGATCGCGAGCAAATATTTCGCGTCCTTATGAATCTTCTTCGCAATGGCGCCGAAGCGCTGGAAAATGCCAGAATGGAGCCTGGACGGCCGAAGCGGATCCGGGTCGAAGTCCTGGCTCGAGGACAAAACGGCGGTGATCGAGGTCGCCGATACCGGACCCGGCGTACCGGACAGCGCGCGGGCGCGGCTTTTTACTGCCTTCAGCTCAAGCCGTTCCGGCGGGTCCGGCCTCGGCCTCGTGATCGCGGCCGATCTCGTGCATGGCCATGGCGGCGCCCTCACGCTCGTCACCGGCGCCGATGAAGATAATCCGGGTGCAAAATTTCAGATCACCCTGCCCCAAGCCGCCATTGGCGCGCAATAAAGAGATAGCGTTTTCCTGCACCAGGACGAAATCCTAAATCGTTAAACTGCGAAAAGGGTGGCCCGGAGCATTGGGTTGACGCAGGCTCTGATCCGCTTCCGGCGCAGGGAGCCTTTGGTTTTGTTCGGTTTGAGGATGTTGAAGGCGGCATACCGGATGATCGCGAGGTTTAATGGCGAGGCGTCTTTTCGGGTCCGGCAATGATCCAAAAAAACCTTTTGCCATGGCGTGTTCCTCCCACGCCTTTGGAATCCATCATGGCTAACGCATCCTTATCAATTTAGGATTCCGCCCTGAGGATCGCGCAGGGGAGATCGAGCTTCGGGCTAGAAACACCAGCCTCATTCTGCTAGGAAATTGAAAAGGCCCCGTAACTCAAATTGCCCGCAGCATTCCTAAAGCCGGTGCCGAAAGTTCGAGTTTTGCCGGGATCGCGTGCTGAGAGAGTGCCTGAGTTCGCGGCAGTTTTTATCTAAGTCATTCAAATTACTTGTATGTCCCGGTAGCTCAGCAGGATAGAGCGGCGGTTTCCTAAACCGTAGGTCGGGGGTTCGAGTCCCTTCCGGGACGCCATCATTGCGGGTGTCCACCCCTGAGACATGGGTAACAAAACGTACCTAAGACATAGGTGACAACCTTGGGGCCGAAGGGGTTGTCGAGGGGCTGCAGGGTTCTTTGCTCCAAGCCGAAACAACCAATATCATAGGTGCATGAAGCTGACGAGCCAAAAGCCATCGTCGACTTCCTTGATTCCAAGTCTTTGGCCGGCCAGCACGGTCGAGATGTTAATCTTCTTGCGGTAGAGGCACAGGCGGCCGTAGGCCGTGACGAGGATATCTTTGTCATGCAAGGAATAGGCAATCTCGGGCAGGCCGTCATAGCGGCAGCTTGACATCGCCAGCAAGGCGTCTCACCGAGAGTTTACGGATCTTGCGCGCGCACCAATGTAGCTTATTGCGTTGAGTTCTGACGGTGAGGCTCTCGATTTGGCTCGGCAGCTGGTTGGCGTAGCGCAAGGGCCGCCGATAGCGGTCGGTCAAGGCTTCGAGCCCGTGTTCCTTATAGCGGTCGAAAATCTTGTAGCCGGTTTTGCGAGAGACGCCGAACTGCCGGCAGAGATCCGTCATCGAATCTCGCGATAGACGCGGTGGCAGGCGACGGATCGCCGCATTTGCTGACACGGCGGCCCAACGGCTCGCCCCGACTATCATAGCAAAGCGTCCAGCCAAGCCTGTAGCGAGGCCCAAAAGAAAAGCACGGTCGCGGTGGCGCCGAGCCCGCACCGCACCGCATGCAATCTGCCCCATGCTTGGATCAGTTCGCGGCTTTTCGGGCCCGCATTTTGCGGTTGGATTGCCATCAGAAGCTTGTTCGTTGGCAAGATGGCAATGAGCGTGAAAGGCCAATTGGAAAGGAGCATGAAGGCCCCCACGACCCAACGCCAATCCATGCTGGCACGCGCGGCAACGATACCAAGGAGAAAGCCGACGATAGCCAAGGGCGCTTGCATAGCAAAGCCGCGCTGATAAGCCAATTTCCATTCCGCGAGGAGGGCTCGGTCGTCAAGCGCAAGGCGGGCCGGTTGTTCCGCCACGCTGACGTAGACGGCGGCGCCTGTAAACAAAGCAGCGGCAATGAGTGCGAGTTGTCCTGCGAGCACGCGACTCAGTCCTTTGATCCGCCCATCGCACTGTTTCATAATTGAAGGGCGTCAGCCAGCCCCGACCTTATTGAGATTGGGCTAGCACGTTCCACGCCAAGCGACAATCACGGCAGCCAAAAAGCCCGATGCGGTTCGTGGCACCGATTCTGTTCCCTGCAGAACGGCAGGGATACACGGCGGCGAAATCGCAATGGCGTCGAGAAATTTGCGAATGAGCGGGAATAAAGTGGCTCTACGCCAAGTCTCCATTGTAGCAACTCTTCTTTTCCCTAGCGCCACCTTTGCGGATGTCGCGCCCGCGGTCAAAGGACATAGCGATGCAGCGTCCCACGCTTCTCCAAAAAGCAATGGACATATCCGTGACACAGCCTCCAATGCCGCACCGGAAGTCAATGGGAACGTCGAAATCCCGTGTTGCTCGCTGGCGGTCCGAGGCTCCCAGGAAAACGTCCCGGCGGCGTAATATCTCCGGCGGCACGCACCAAACCATGATAAATTTGCGCACCGACTCGCACATTGCCAATGTCTTACGCCGTCTCGCATGATCTTATCCAAACAGACTGCAGTTACTTTTGAGAACCTGCAATACTGATCCGCGGCAGGCAAGCTGTCGCATCGATGGAGCGGCCCCATTGGAGCGTCTGCGGCAGCAGTTACGGCAGAACCTTCGAAATGGGCTTGCTTGTTGACGAAGCACCCCTCCCATGAAAATTTTGCGGCGGTGGTGCTGCCACATCTCGACGAAGCCTTCGCGCTCGCTCGTTGGCTTAGCGGAAGTAGCGCCGACGCGGAGGATATAGTCCAGGAAGCCTGTTCGCGGGCGCTGCAAGGTCTCGATCGCTACGCCGGCGGCAGCGCCCGCGCCTGGCTTCTTGCGATCACCCGGAACGCTACCTTCACATGGCTCGCGCGCAACAGGCCGAAAGCACTGCTGATAACTGAAGACATCGAAACCCTGACACTCACGGACGGAGCGACGCCGGAGGAGGCTTTAATCGCCAAGGCGGACGCCGCGGCGATCGAGCTGGCGATCGGCGCCTTGCCGCCGACTTTCAAGGAGACCTTGGTGCTGCGTGACATCAATGGATTAAGCTACCGCGAGATCGCCGAAATTACCGGCGCGCCTTTGGGCACGGTGATGTCGCGCCTCGCCCGCGCGCGCAGTCTTCTCATGTCTGCCTTGGGGAGATCAGAGGCAAAATGAGCACGAGCAACGAAACTCTACTCACCCACGCGGCGCTCGATGGCGAACTCGATGCTGCTGGGATGCTCGATTTCGAAAATCATTTGGCCGCGAATGCTTTCCTTGCCGCCGAATACAGCCGCCTGAAAGCCCTGCGCGAAGTCATGCAACGGGAACTCGTCAAACCGGTGGCGCCGCCAGCCCTGCGTGAACGTGTTGCGAGGATGGCCGCGCCCTCCATCGCGCCTCGAGCGGCTCCGGCTTGGCGGGCGATTGCTGCAACGGCCGTCCTGGCGGCGGGGCTCGGAAGCGCGTCGACCTGGCTTGCACTGCGCCCGGCAATGGAGGACACCAACCTTGTTGGCACGCTCATCGCCGATCACAAACGCGGTCTTTTGTCTGGCCAGCCTACCGATGTTGCATCGTCCGATCGCCACACGGTCAAGCCGTGGTTTGCGTCGCGTTTCGCGCTGGCCCCAAAAGTGATCGACTTAGGGTCCCAAGGCTTTCCCCTTGCTGGCGGCAGGATGGACGTGATCGCTGGCGCGCCCGTGCCTGTCCTGATCTATCGGCACAACGAGCATGTCATCAGCCTCACGGCCCTGCCCGCGCAAGGCTCGCTGACACCTCGGGCATTTGTCATTGATGGCTATTCCGTCGAGGTCTGGCGCGATGGCGGCACCGGATATTGGGCGATCTCGGACGTCGATCCCGGCGAACTTGCAAAATTCCGTCAACTTTTTGAGACCGCCACCAAAACCGGTTCGGAGAAGAGCGGTTGAGAATGGCGTATGTGGTCTCCTGGCAATTATGGCGCTCTAAACCCGCTTCGATAAGCGGCGCCGCTGCATGATTTATGATTTTGCGATTATTGGGGCTGGGATCGTCGGCTTGGCGGCGGCCCGCGAAATTTTGCGCGCACGGCCTCAATCCTCGATCCTTATTCTGGAAAAAGAAAGCGCCGTCGCCCGCCACCAAACCGGGCACAACAGCGGTGTGATCCACGCCGGCATCTATTATGCACCGGGAAGCCTGAAGGCCCGTCTTTGCCGCGAGGGCGCCGCCGCGACAAAGGCGTTCTGCGCGGAACAAGGCATAAAATTCGAAATTTGCGGCAAGCTGCTCGTCGCCACCAATGCACTCGAAAGCATCCGCATGGATGCCTTGTTCGAACGCGCCAAGCAAAACGGCATCGAGGCCGAACGAATCGATCGCGCCGGACTGCTGCGCCTTGAGCCCAACATTACCGGCGTCGGCGCTCTCCTGGTCCCTTCGACGGGGATTGTCGATTACAAAATGGTCGCTTCGGCCTTCGCCGAAATCGTAACGGCGCAAGGCGCCGGTTTGCAGCTTGGCGCAGAAGTGGTTGCAATTCGCGAAGACGCGCGCACTGTCGAGATTTCGACGCCCGAGCAAAGCTGGATCGCGCGCGCGTTGATCGTTTGCGCAGGATTGCAGTCCGACCGTCTCGCCAAGCTGGCTGGCATAAGAATCGATCACCAGATCGTGCCGTTTCGCGGCGAATTTTATACCTTGCCAAAATCGCAGGCGGGATTGATCAGCCGCCTGATCTATCCCATTCCAGACCCAAAACTTCCCTTTGTAGGGATACATCTAACCCCAACGATCGATGGAAGAATTATCGTCGGCCCCAACGCCGTGCTCGGGTGGTCGCGGGAAGGGTACGGAAAATTTTCCTTTAACCGCCGTGATGTCCTCGACTACATGGCGTTTCCGGGGTTTTGGAAAGTCATCGGAAACCATCTCGCGGCGGGTGCCGGGGAAATGCGTAACTCCTTGTGGAAGCAAGGCTACCTCGCCCAATGCCGGAAATATTGCCCGAGCCTGTCGTCGGCCGATCTCCAGCCGGGGCCGGCCGGCATACGCGCCCAGGCGGTGTTGCACGACGGCAGGTTGGTGCATGATTTTCTCTTCGCGGAAACCGCCAGAATGCTTCATGTGTGCAACGCGCCCTCGCCCGCGGCGACATCGGCAATTCCAGTTGCGCGGATGATCGCCGGAAAGGTCCTCGCGCGGTTCGAGCAATTGTAAATCGCACGATTGGCAAAGCACTTGCTATTTACTACAACGCGGCTCAAGCGGCGGATCAATAATTGCGGAGGAAACAGACCTATGATTGGAATTGGCCGGCTGGCGGCAACCTTGGTCTTGGGAACCGTGCTGCTGGGAGCGCGGGCGGAGGCACAAGATACCAGCTTCATGGATATGAACATGAACATGGGCTGCATGCTGATGGCCGGCATGCACGAGATGCAAGTGTCCGTCTATCAATCTGGCGCAACGGAGGATTCGTGCCAGGATATCCCCTCTCCCGGACCTGCCGTGATTACGCTGAGCTCGGCTTCGAAAGAACTCCGGGACATGACGGCGGAGGTGCGCATCGTGCGGGATACCGGTACCGGAACGGAAGCGAGCGGAAATCTCGATTCGGTCACGCTGGCCTATCAGCCGCCGAAGAATTTTCCGCGAGGAGTCATCACACTTCCTGCCAATTTCGATAAGCCAGGGAAATACGCGGTCCTCGTGACGGTAAGGGACGCCAAGGACATGGTGATGTCTGGCCAGCTCGGCCTGACAGTGGGAGAGGCGTCACGTCAATGGATCATTGTATACATCATTTCCGGGATCATTTTGGCGGCCGTTCTTGGATTTTATTTCCGCGATCTCGGCCGCAAAAAGATTTCCAACAAAAGCGGTTAAGGCCGCCTTCCGGCGCGGCACGGCGCCTGCCGCGCGCGCCGTTTCATCCCTGGGCTCAGGCGCCGTGCGCGCCGGGCGCCTTGATGTCGGCGAGCCAAGCCTGCCAATCCTTGATCGAACCGTTGAAGGCGTTGCGATCGACATAGCCGCGAATGCCGGGGACATGGCCCTCGGCGGTATGCTGCCAGAAATGCCAGCGGCGATTGGCATATTTGAGCGATGGATGGCATTTCACGCTGCGGACCCAGATTGGGTAATCGGAAAATTCCCCTTGCATCACGTCGCGATGGAAATCGATCGACGTGTAGATCACCGGCTTTTTCCCATAGGCCGCTTCCATCGCGGCCAGCATGATTTTCATCTGGGCCAAGGCGACGTCGCGCGGGATGCGCTTGGGACAGGTCTTCGATTGCCCATTCCATTCGACATCGAGCACCGGCGGCAGGGCGTCCGGATCATTTGGGACATGCGCCGTAAACCACGCCGCTTGCTCCCCCATGGGCCTGCACCAATAGGCAAAATGATAAGCGCCGCGCGCCACGCCCGCGGCTTTTGCCGAGGCCCAATTTTGGGCAAATTTGTCGTCGGTGCGGTCGCCGCCCTCGGTCGCCTTGATCCAGGCGAAACGAACGCCTGAGGCCCGCACACTATTCCAATCGATATCACCCTGATATTTGGAGACGTCGATACCGCTAACTTCGTAATCCGATGGGCTCGGGAAGAGACTATCCCCGGTGACGCCGCCCGCGCAGCCACCGGCGAGCAAGGCGAGTCCGAGTGCAAAGAGCGAGCCGGGCCGGAAAAAGCAACGAGGAAAATACCGCATCGACGTTAGAACCAGAATGAGACACGTTCAAGTTATTCCATAATCCGTAATATGTCGTTAAAAAGTCGAAAAAACGGCCTTCCCGCAACCAAGCGTTCGTTTTGGTTAACATGGTGCAATTTTTGGAACCCGGGGATTGGTCCGCGAAGGCTCTTCGAATCGGCGGCGAACGGCGCGCTCCGCTGTTTTTGCTGTCATCAATTTTTCATTTGTCTTGGCGAGCGTAAAAGGCTGCGGCGGTTTCCACCCGGTTCCAGCACAGGTTCGGCGTTTCCGCTCGTCCCTCACCGCCAGACTCGCCCGCAAGACTCCCGTGAAAGGCCGCCATGCTCTCCCGTTTCGTCGCCTTCACCTCGCTCGGCCGCAAGGCGCTTCCCAACCAATACGATCTTTTTGCGTTTGCCCTCGTTCTATCCGTATTCATCGCGATTACCCATGTTTCGCACGGGTTGACCTTGCCACTGACGGCGCCGGAATCGACGGTCGTTTCGCTCGACTATAAGCTCTTACCTTATTATGCCTTGCGCACGACGTTGCGCATGTTCGCGGCGATCGCCGCCTCGCTCATCTTCACATTCGTCTACGCGACGCTTGCCGCCAAAAGCCGGCGTGCCGCGCTGGTCCTCATTCCATTGCTCGACGTCCTGCAGTCCGTGCCGATCCTCGGCTTTCTGTCTTTCACGGTGACCTTTTTCCTTGGACTTTTTCCCGGCTCGATTCTAGGCGCCGAATGCGCGGCGATTTTCGCGATATTCACCTCGCAGGCCTGGAACATGGCCTTTTCCTTCTATCAATCGCTCCGTAATGTCCCGCACGATCTGAGCGAAGTTGCGAATGGTTTCGGACTTTCATGGTGGCAGCGATTCTGGCAACTCGAGACGCCGTTCGCAATGCCGGGACTCATTTGGAACATGATGATGTCGATGTCGGGAGGCTGGTTTTTTGTCGTCGCATCGGAAGCGATTGCGGTTGGCGATACTACCGTCAAACTGCCCGGCATCGGCTCCTATCTCGCACTTGCCATCGAGGAAAAACGCATCGACGCGGTGTTCGCGGCTATCGTTGCCATGCTGGCCGTGATCCTTGCCTATGACCAATTGCTGTTCCGGCCGCTGGTCGCTTTCGCGGCACGATTTCGAGTTGAGCTTTCGGCCGGGCAGATCCAGGAAAAGTCCTTCGTGGCGAATGTCTTCGCAAGGACCCATTGGATGCGGGCATCGATGCGCGCTCCAGCCCAACTGTTGCGTGCCATGGCGCTTTTGCGAATGGAGCTTCCGGTTCGCTCTTCCTCCCTGTTGCCGCAAAGCCCCGTGCTAAGCCGCGTGATCGACATTATTTGGGTCGCTTGCGTAGGTCTCGTAACAATTTGGGCCGGCTGGCTCATAGTCGATTATGTGCGTCAGGAACTCAGCTGGAGCGATTTTTGGCAAAGCGTGCTCTATACCGTATTCACCATGGTGCGTGTGGTCCTGCTTATGGCACTGGCGACCGTGGTCTGGGTGCCTGCCGGAATCTGGATCGGTCTACGGCCGGCGCTTGCCGAGAAAGTGCAGCCCTTGGCACAATTCCTGGCGGCGTTTCCGGCGAACGTTATTTTCCCTGCCGCCGTCGTTCTTATTCTGAAGTTTTCGCTAAACCCCGACATCTGGCTTAGCTTTCTGATTGTGTTCGGCACGCAATGGTACATTCTCTTCAACGTCATTGCCGGAGCCTCGGCGTTTCCAAATGATCTCAAGGAAGCGGTCGCGAATTTCCGGATTCGCGGCTGGGACTGGTGGAAGTGCGTTATCTTGCCTGCTATTTTCCCCTATTACGTGACGGGAGCGCTGACCGCCTCGGGGGGGTCCTGGAACGCGGCGATCGTCGCGGAATATGTGAAATGGGGCAACGACACGGTGGCGGCGCATGGGATCGGCGCCTACATCGCCAAGGCGACCGCGGATGGCGATTATCCCAAGATCGTGCTCGGCGTCGCGGTCATGTCGATCTTCGTCACTATGTTTAACCGCCTTCTTTGGCGCCCGCTTTACGGCCTCGCTGAGCGGCGATTGCGGCTTGATTGAGGTGATACATGCAAAACAGCAATGCGCGGACTTCGTTTGCAAGCAAGAAGCCTTTGCTTGAGGTGAGAAACATCTCGCAGCGCTACCAGACCGGATCGGGCGAGCTTGGCCCCCCGGTCCTCGACGATGTGTCGGTCGATCTGAAAGAAGGCGAAATCGTCGGCCTGCTCGGCCGGTCTGGCTGCGGCAAATCCTCGCTCCTGCGGATCGTCTCGGGGCTCGTTTTCCCCTCCGGCGGCGAGGTGAGCTATCTTGGCCAGAAGGTAACCGGTCCGGTGGATGGCGTCGCCATGGTGTTTCAGAGTTTTGCGCTGTTTCCTTGGCTGACGGTGCTCGCCAATGTCGAACTCGGACTTCAGGGCAAAACAGGTCCCCAAGGACGAAGCCCGCCGGCGCGCATTGAAAGCGATCGACCTCATCGGGCTCGACGGTTTCGAGTCCGCCTTCCCGAAAGAACTTTCCGGAGGCATGCGCCAGCGGGTCGGTTTTGCGAGGGCGCTCGTCGTGCACCCCAATATTCTCTTGATGGACGAGCCTTTTTCGGCACTCGACGTACTCACCGCGGAAACCCTGCGCACCGACCTTCTCGACCTCTGGGTCGAGGGCCGCATGCCAATTAAAAGCATTCTCATGGTCACCCACAATATCGAGGAAGCGGTGCTGATGTGCGACCGCATCATCGTGCTATCGAGCAACCCCGGCCGGATCGCCGCTGAAATTCAGGTCAGGCTGCATCATCCGCGCGACCGGCTCGATCCCGAATTCCGCCAATTGGTGGACAAGATCTACGCGCTCATGACCAAGCGGCCGGAGCCGGTAGCACCAGGCCGCGAGGGGATGTTCCCCGGTCTCGGCGTTGGCATGGCTCTGCCGCGCGTTTCGACCAACACGCTCGCCGGCATGATCGAGGAAATCGCCGCCGAGCCCTATTTGGGCCGCGCCGATCTTCCGGCACTCGCCGACAGCCTGCAGATGGAAGTCGACGAACTTTTCCCGGTGGCCGAAACCTTGCAATTGCTGCGTTTCGCCGAACTCGAGGAAGGCGACATCAAATTGACGCCGGCCGGCCACCGCTTCGCCGAGGCAGATGTCGATGTCCGCAAAAAGCTCTTCGGCGATCATCTTCTGACCTATTTGCCGCTTGCCGCGCGGATAAAACTTGTGCTTGACGAGCGGCCTGCCCATACCGCCCGAGCAGTCCGCTTTTTGGAGGAACTCGAGGATTACATGTCGGAAGACTATGCCGAGCGCACCTTGAAGAGCGTGGTGAACTGGGGCCGCTACGGGGAACTCTTCGCCTACGACGAGACGTCCGAAACCTTTAGCCTGGAAAACCCGCAATAGGCCCGTACCGCGCACCTATTTTACCCGCCGGGATACGTGCCCAATTGATACGCCGCATGAAAACCCTTAAGGCTTGGATAAGAAAAGGGCGGTATCCCTATGACGCGGGGTTTGCCTGCCGTTTTCCTCAAGCAAACTCCGAGGGTTCACGCCGGTGCTCGCCGCGGCTGACCGGGCAATTTTTTCATCATACCTAAATCGCCGGGCGCCGGACATCCCGAGGCGGCGCCGTCCTTGATTTTACGAAGTACCCATGCCCCCTCGTGTCGCCGGCTATCTCGTTCATTGTTTCACTGCCAGCGGGGCCGCCGCGGGGTTCGCCGCGTTGCTCGCTGCTACCGCCGGGCAGTTCAGTGCAATGTATGCTTGGCTTGGCGTGGCGCTGGCGATCGACGCCGCGGACGGCGCCTTGGCGCGGCGGTACCAGGTCGAGAAGACGGCGCCTCATATCGACGGCGTTATTCTCGACCTCGTCGTCGATTTCCTCACCTACGTCGTGGTTCCGATCACCGCCTTGTGGCGTTCCGGCCTGCTTTGGCCGCCGCTCGCGGTCCTCGTTTGTTGTGTCGTTTGCGCCGCTTCGGCGCTTTATTTCGCCGACCGGCGGATCAAGACCCACGATTTCTGGTTTCGCGGGTTTCCGGCGATTTGGAACGTTCTCATATTGTATCTTCTGGTGTTGCGGCCAGGGCCGCTCGTTTCGACGCTCGTCATCATCGTCTTCGTGTGCTGGATGTTCGCGCCAGTCCCCTTCATTCACCCGATGCGGGTAGTGCGCCTCCGCAAGCTCACGGTTCCATTGACAATCTTATGGTGCGCTGCGGCGCTTGCTGCCATTATCGAGGGCCTCGCGGAGGCAGATTTCCTCAGCAAGTCCGTGCTGAACGTGGTCGGCATCTATTATATCGTCCTGCCGTTCTTTCGTAATTTTCCCAAGACGCGTTGACCAGCCTGTCGCGTCGGCTTCCCGCCGCAGGGTCCGAGACCCAGTCCGCGCCGCGCGACGCGCCATAAAACTTGGCCAAATGAACGGAGACGCGGATAGGCTTCGTATTTCCGTCTTCAGACGTCAATGTCCTGCAAGCTTTTCAGGAAAAAGTGCCTTCGCCAACATCTGCAATGCCCGAACGGCTGACTCCGGAAATTGCTTTCGAAGGTGCGAATAGATCACCGAAGGGGAGCGCTGGAACGGCGCCAGGATTTCCTCGGCCCTTGCGAAAAGCTCCGGCGCGGCCTCGCAATCGGCTGCAGCCGCATTCTCCGTCACCTGTTCGGGACGGCTGGCTCCGACAATCGCCGAGGACACCTCAGGCCTACGCAATATCCAGGCAAGAGCGAATTGGGATAAACTCAGGCCCGCTTCTCTTTCGGCAATAAGCTTCACCTGGTGCACGGCTTCCAATACGGAAGGTTGCAGCCACCGTTCCGGAAACATTTGGCCCATCGACGCATGACCGGCCCTGGACCCTTTCGGCGGTGGCGCATCGGACCTGTATTTGCCGGTCAGCACGCCCTGGGCGAGGGGCGACCAGACGATCTGACCAATGCCCAGCTCGGCGCAGCGCGGAAAAATCTTCTCCTGTGGAAAGGGCCAGAGCATCGAATATTGCGGCTGACTCGATGCGAACCGGGCGACTTCAGGAATTTTCGCCGCCGCCTCGATCTTGTCGAGCGGCCATTCGCTAAAGCCAATATAGCGCGTCTTGCCCTGACGGACGGCCGCGGTCAAAGCCTCCATCGTTTCGTCAAGCGGGGTTTCCTCATCGTAGCGGTGGCATTGATAAAGATCGACATAGTCTGTGTTAAGCCGCCTCAGCGAAGCATCGAGCTGTTTGGCAATCTGCGAGCCGGATAGCCCACTGTCCGTGTCGCTCATCGGAAAAAAGACCTTGGTTGCCACCATGTACGACGTGCGATCGATGCCGCGCAGCGCCTCGCCCAGCACGATCTCCGCCGCGCCGCGGCCATAAATATTCGCGGTATCGATGAAATTGATCCCAAGGTCGAGCGCCTTGTGGACACAGGCAAGCGCCTGGCGCTTTTCGATGCCACCCGAATACGTTAGCCATGAGCCAAGCGAGATGATCGAAACCCGCAGATCGCTGGCGCCTAGCTGGCGGTATTTCAAGGCAAAGCTCCCAAGCTAACTCAACATCAGGGCCCGACGGGGACACGGAAGCGCCCCTCTCCGAGCGACATCATTGCTTGCCAAGCAAATCGCGAATTTCGCCAAGCAATGTCTCGGCGCGCTGAGAAGTAAGCGAGCCCGCGCGTGAGTCCGTGCCTCTCGTAACAAGCACGTCCTTAATCTCTTCGAGTAAGACTTCTGAGCGCGAAGGCGGCGGCGGCGGCACGGGCGGTTCCGACTTTTTCAGCATACTCAGTGCGCGAATTACCAGGAACAAAATGAAAGCGATGATGAGAAAGTTCACCGCTACGGTCAGGAAATTGCCCCAGCCTAGAACAGCGCCCTGTTTCTTCGCCTCGGTGAACACGGGCGAAGTGACCGCCTTGGAAAGACCGAGATAATGATTGGAAAAGTCGATGCCGCCGGTGATGGCGCCGATAATTGGCATAATGACGTCGTCAACGAGCGAGTTGATGATCTTGCCAAAGGCCGCGCCAATGATCACAGCTACAGCGAGGTCGACCACATTGCCCTTCAAGGCGAATTCTTTGAATTCCTTGAGCATGTGCATTCTTCCCATAATGTTGCCTGGGGTCTTTCCCCGATCGGGCTGCCCAGCGCAGCGGCCATTGTTTGGTGTCCGGCGCGGGTGACAGATTGGTACATGCACAACAAATTACACCATGCGGGACCGTGGCTGCCGACCAGATGCCTCCATGCAATGCTCCCTTTTTGGCGACCATTGGGTCGGCCGGCATGCCCCCGAGCTAGCGTTCTCACTGGCGTAAAAGAACTCGCACCCCTCGGGCGCCTATCCCCTTCGCATGGTTCCAAGGCGTTGGCGCCGGTTCATGAACTTCCCCTTCGCGTCTGCCAAACATTTCCGGGCAGGCACATAGAGCCCCCGAAACCCTCGCGAATTCGAATATCGCTGGGTTTCCAAGCACAATCACCGAACTTTTTTCGATCCTCCACGTCACGCCATCATCCGGGGCAACCTCTCTACTTAAGATGCTGGCTGAGAAACTTGTTCATCTCGAACATTGTCACTTTATTCTTGCCGAACACCGCGGCCAACTTTTCATCAGCGAGAATTTCCCGCTTGTTCGCTTCGTTTTGTAGCTTGTGCTTCTTGATGTACTCCCAAATTTTGCTCACGACCTCGGTCCGCGGCAAAGGATCCGGCCCGACTACTGCCGCGAGTTCCTTCGATGGCTGCAACGGCTTGGCGAAGGCACTTGCCGCTGGCTTGGCCTTTTCCGCCTCGGCCGCTTTCGAAGTCTTGCCCGGTTCGGGCGCGCCCTTGCCGGGCGGGGCTTTTTTACCGCTGTTCGTCATCCGCATTGCCTCCATTGATTCTAGCGCGAGCGCACGGCCGGCGCGACATTGCCTCCGGCTCGCATGATATAAACGAGCTTGACATGACGGAACCTCAACCATCGCATCCCGTCAAGCGGCCCCCGCAATCTTTATCGAAGCGGGCTCACGATTGGGTCCGGCATTGCCGCCAAACCCGCGGGGATTGGACTTTCCTGAAGGACCGGGGAGCCGGTGCGAGACCTCCATCAATCTCTGATTCGCCGCCCCAACTTAAGCTACTTCTGCTCAGCGTGGTCGATTTTCGGCGCGATTTGGCGGTAGTGGTCGAAAGTTTTGGGGAAAACTGGTATTTTTCCGCATTCATGGATTCCGTTGATCGAGAAGAAATCGCTCAAAATCAACAAGTTCGGCCGCCGCCTGGTCGAAAAAATCGGGCGGCTTTATCGCGCCACAGTCCAGGCGGCCCCGTAACCGGCCGCCGATGGGTCAGAGCATGGCTTCCGCGGCATTTTCCATGTGGCGGTTGGTCAGCGCCTCGCGCAGTTTTTCCAACGCCCGGCTCTCAATCTGACGGAACTCTTCCTTCGAAATGCCAAGATGGTCGCCGAGGGCTTCGAGCGTCGCCGTCTCATCCGCGAGGCGGCGCTCGCGGAGAATTCGCCGTTCGCGCTCAGAAAGCGCGGACAAGGCCTCGTTCAGCCAAGCAACGCGCCGACCGGTGTCGACGGCAAGACCAACGACTTCGTCTGGACGCGGCCTATCGTCGATGAGCATCGCCATTCGCTCCACCGCGGCAGCGGACTCAACGTCCCCGATCGGCGCATTCAAGGACACGTCGTGGCCCGAGAGACGAGCGTCCATGACCTCAACATCCGAGCGGGACACGCCGAGCATCTCGGCGATTTGGTTGAAAACTTCCGTTCCGCTGCGCGAACTTTCGCCTTGCGCCAGCTTCGCGCGCATCCGGCGGAGATTGAAAAAAAGCGCCTTCTGCGCCGAGCTTGTTCCGCCGCGCACAATCGACCAATTATGCAAAACATAATTTTGCATGGAGGCCCGGATCCACCACGTCGCATAGGTCGAAAAGCGCACATCGCGGTCCGGTTCGAACCGCGCGGCGGCCTCCAAGAGCCCGACGTGACCTTCCTGGATCAGGTCGGCAAGCGACAAGCCATAATGGCGAAAACGCACCGCAAGCGCGATCACGAGCCGCATATGCGCCCGCGCAAGCGTATGCATGGCCGCCTCATCTGCCTCATTTTTCCATCGCAACGCAAGCGCATGTTCTTCGTCGCGCTCAAGATAAGGAGCGGCTATCGCCGCGGCGAGGAGATGTTCGCTCACCTCAGCTAACTGAGCCATGATCGTCGCCCCATCGCGAACATAAAGCGCCGCGTCGCCCGGAAGCCGGGGATGGCTTCCTCCACAACCCTGAGCGCGTCGCCGCGCCGGCAGTCCCTTCCGATTAACAATCGGCCACAAACGCCCTCGGCTAAACGATTGCCTGGCGCGGCTGGTTCCAACCAATTCTTTAACTTTGATTTTGCATGATAATTGCCGCCGATGATATTTCTCGTCGTGGTTGACAATTACTGTTGCGGTGCACAATAATAAAAGGGAGGCTCCCGGCGGCGCCAGTGGGCCGCAACGAAACCGAATGTGAATTATGCAGTATTGAAGTTAAGAGGCTTCTGGAATGGCTGCACGCCCATTAAATCACAGTTTTCGTGATCTTTTTATCCCCAAGCTCTGGACCGTCCTGCACGAGAATTACGGCAAAGCGGACCTGCGGGCGGACATTCTCGCCGGCTTAACTGTTGCTATTGTAGCGCTGCCCTTGTCGATGGCGATCGCGATCGCCTCGGGGGTGACACCCGACCGAGGGCTCTACGCGTCGATTGTCGGCGGCTTCATCGTTTCGGCGTTGGGCGGCAGCCGCTTTCAGGTCGGCGGACCGGCAGGCGCCTATATCGTCCTCGTCTGGGCGACCGTCCAACAGCACGGTGTCGACGGGCTCCTTGCCGCCACCATTCTCTCCGGCGTCGTTTTGGCCAGCATAGGTTTTTTGCGGCTTGGAACCTTTATCAAATTTATTCCCTACCCGGTGACCATCGGCTTCACCGCAGGCATTGCAATCATCATTTTCTCCAGTCAGATCAAGAATTTGCTTGGCCTAACCCTGGCTGGGCCAGAACCCGGCCCACTACTTCCCAAGCTTGCGGCACTGCACCAGGCGCTACCAAGCTTCAGCCTTCCGGCCTCGGTGATCGGCCTCTTGACGATCGCGATCATTGCGGTGTGCCGCCGGGTCCGGCCACATTGGCCAGGCATGTTGATCGCGGTTGCCTTGGCTTCGGTTCTCGGCGCTCTCTTGCATATGCCTGTGGAAACCATTGGCTCGCGTTTTGGAGGCATCCCACAAGGTCTCCCAGCCCCGGGCTTGCCACATCTGTCCCCAGCATTGATCCTCGCCGTCGTTCCGGCCGCGCTCTCGTTTGCATTGCTGGGGAGCATCGAGAGCCTATTGTCGGCGACGGTCGCCGACAGCATGACTGGAGCACGCCATCGCTCGAACTGCGAGCTTGTAGCGCAGGGGTTTGCGAATATCGGCTCGGCCTTGTTCGGCGGGATCTGCGTGACCGGGGCGATCGCGCGCACCGCGACGAATATCAGAGCCGGCGCTCGCGGCCCTGTCGCGGGCATGCTGCATTCTGTGTTTTTGCTTTTGTTCATGTTGGTCGCAGCGCCGCTCGCCAAATTCATTCCGCTCGCCGCGCTCGCCGGGGTTCTGGCCGTCGTCTGCTGGACCATGGCGGAAAAGCACGCTTTCTCGGTTTTGTTGCGCAGCTCGCGTGGCGACGCAGTGGTACTTCTTGCGACTTTCCTGTTGACGATTTTCCGCGATCTTACCGAAGGCATACTGGTTGGCTTTGGGCTCGGGACACTGTTGTTTCTCAACCGAATGGCACAATCGGTGGAAGTCGAAAGTGGATGGCCGGTCGTGCCGGAAGATGAACCGGATCGCAACACGGCAACGCCTTATGAATTTGATCTTGCAACTGATCCCGAAATTCTCATCTACCGGATTTCCGGGGCTTTCTTCTTTGGCGCGGCCGCCAGTGTCGGAGCCACGCTCGATGAAATCGCGGAGCAGCCAAAGGCATTCATTATCGACTTCTCGCAAGTCCCGCTCCTCGATTCGACTGCCGCGGCAACCTTCGACGGATTCGTCCGCAAAGCGGTCCGCCAAGGTGCGGTGGTCTATGCCACGGGCATCACCAAACCGGTGCGCCGTGCCCTGATGACACACGGCGTCCGGCCGCCCCAGGTGAGGTTTCGCTCGGATATCCCAGCCGCGCTCAAGTTTGCCCGCCGCATGCTCGATGCCACTTCCGGTGGCGGCGAGAAGGCGCCGCTTCCGCGCGCCGTCGAATCGAGCCTTGGCCGATCCGGTGCCAACGCGTGATTAGCGGCAATCGACGCCGCCGCGTTCCACCCGCCGCAGCCTTGTCGCTTGCCCATTGGCGGTCTCTCCATCATATTCCAGAATAATTCCTATCCCTCACTCCAGCTCCGGCCTTGAACCGGACGTTTGGGAGAAGTCCATGTTCATTGAGACCGAAGCCACACCCAATCCCGCAACCTTGAAATTTCTGCCCGGCCGTGCTGTCTTGCCGCAAGGCACGCTCGACATTAGAGACGCCGAAGACGCCGGCCAATCGCCGCTCGCGCAGGCACTGTTTGCGATTGATGGTGTCTCGGGGGTGTTTTTTGGTTCGGACTTCATCTCGGTCACGAAATCCGGTGGCGACTGGCCGGACCTCAAACCCGTGGTCCTCGGCGCCATTATGGAGCATTTTGTTTCGGGAGAACCGTTGCTAACCGGCGAATTCGATGGTGCCGCCCAAGGCGATGGCGAGGAGTTCTTCGCGGAAGATGATTCCGAGACTGTCGTAACAATCAAGAAGCTGATCGAAACGCATGTCCGTCCGGCAGTGGCCAACGATGGCGGCGATATCAAATTTCGCGGTTTCCGCGATGGAACCGTCTATCTCGCCTTGAAGGGATCATGTTCCGGCTGTCCTTCGTCGTCTGCGACGCTCCGGCACGGGATCGAGAATTTGCTCAAGCATTACGTCCCAGATGTGCGCGCGGTCGAACAAATCTAATTCCCAAGGCGTCGCCTGGCCCGTTGCGTCGTATTGGCCGAAGACAGCACGAGATTCGAGAATTCGCGGATGAAAATATTGGCGATTGACACGGCGCTTCCCGCGATTTCGGCCTGTGTCCTCGACGATGGCGCGGATACTCCAGAAGCGATCGAGACGATTGCGATGGAACGAGGCCATGCGGAAGCGCTTTTGCCGTTGATCGATCGGGTCATGGCTCGCGTTGCCGGAGGCTTTGCCTCGCTCGGGCGGGTGGCGGTGACGGTAGGCCCTGGGTCTTTCACCGGGCTCCGCGCTGGGATCGCCGCGGCACGCGCGATTGGGGTCGCTTGCAAGATTCCAGTCACCGGTGTTTCGACCCTAGCGGCTCTCGCCGCGCCCCTCATAATGGAGCAAAAGCCAGGCCTCGCCGTGGCCGCGATCGCTGCGGGCCGGGGCAATGTTTACTTTGCCGCTTTCGGACCGGACGGAAGGGCGGTCCTGGCGCCCCGGATCGCACCGGCGCGCGAGGCCGTGCGCACGCTTGGCGCAGGCCCGTTGCGGCTCGCCGGATCGGGCGTGCCGCTGCTCGCAAACGAGGCTCAAGCGGCCGGGACTGAGACCTGGACTGGCCACGAAAACACTGGATTAGATATCATTTTTGTTGCTAGAATTGGCCTTCTCGCCGATCCCGCCCTGACCCCGCCGCGACCGTTCTACATGGCGCCGCCGGGCGCCAAGGTGCCGGCGGCGGCACAGCCGCAACCGGCGGCGCCATGAACCGCAATGATCAGTTGGCCGTCCCATGCCGCGCCTAGCATCCGCCACATCGGCGCCGAGCGGAGCGCGGAATGCGCTGCGATCCATGCGGCGAGCTTTGCCTACCCCTGGCAGGAAGCCGATTTTGAACAGCTTTTTACCGCGTCCGGGACCTTTGCGGACGGCGCCATCGAAGCCAAGGACGAGCATCTCGCGGGCTTTGTCCTGTCCCGCGTCGCCGCTGGCGAGGCCGAAATTTTGACGCTTGCCGTCGCGCCGGAGTGGCGCCGGCGCGGGATCGCCACCAATCTTCTCGCGCCGCATCTTTCCGGGCTCGCCGCGATCCAGGTCACCCGGTTGTTTCTCGAAGTCGGCGCCGAAAATACCGCCGCCCGCGCCCTTTATGCGAATTTCGGTTTCGCGGAGGTAGGCGAACGAAAGGCCTATTACCGCACCACCGGCGCCGAAATGGCAGGGGCTCTCGTTATGCGGCGCGACCTACTATAATTTATTTTTATTGGCCAAGCTGAATGCTGTGGCAAGCGTAAGAGGCTAACTCCTCGTGGACCATGGGTGACAATGTCGGGTTTTGATCCATCGCATGCGGCCCCAGGCGTTTCCGGCGAAACCGGACAAGGCCCGCAATCCCTCCGGCTATTCGTGAAGTCTTACGGCTGTCAGATGAACGTCTATGACGCGCAGCGGATGGCTGATGTTCTGGCGCCCGAAGGCTATGCCGAGACCGCGCTTGAGATGGAAGCCGACCTAATCATCTTGAATACATGCCACATCAGGGAGCGCGCTGCCGAGAAGGTGTTTTCCGAATTGGGCAAGTTGCGCACGCTTAAGGCCGCGCGTGCCGCAGCCGGACAGGAGACCAAAATCATTGTCGCGGGATGCGTCGCGCAAGCCGAAGGAGAAGAGATATTCCGGCGCCAAAAAGCGGTGGATATCGTCGTTGGGCCGCAAAGCTATCACCGCTTGCCCGAGCTCTTGCGCCGCGCCGCTAACTCACCCGAGGTCCTTGCCACGGATTTCCCCGCCGAAAGCAAGTTCGATCACCTCGCCGCGCCTGGCCCGCACCAAATTCGCAAGCGCGGCGTCAGCGCTTTCGCGACCGTGCAAGAAGGCTGCGATAAATTCTGCACGTTCTGCGTGGTACCGTACACGCGCGGCGCGGAAGCCTCGCGACCAGTCGAAAGCATCATTGCGGACGTCGAAATGCTGGCCGCAGCGGGCGTCCGCGAGGTGAGCCTGATCGGCCAAAACGTCAATGCCTATCACGGCCGGACGCCGGACGGCGCCTTCGCTTCGCTTGCCGGGCTCATCTCGCGCGTTGCCGAAGTGCCGGGCATCGCCCGCATCCGCTACACGACGAGCCACCCAGGCGACATGGACGCGAGCCTCATAGAAGCGCATCGCGATCAAGTCTGCTTAATGCCCTTCCTGCATCTGCCGGTTCAATCCGGTTCCGGCAAAATCCTCGCCGCGATGAACCGCCGGCACACAAGCGCCGACTACCTCGCACTTGTCGCGGAAATCCGGGCCGCGCGGCCGGACATCGCCTTGTCGTCGGATTTCATCGTTGGCTTTCCTGGCGAAAACGAAGAAGATTTCGCGGCAACCTTGGATTTGGTCGAAAAGGTCGAGTTCGCGAACGCATTTTCGTTCAAATATTCGCCCCGCCCCGGCACCCCCGCGGCCGAGTTGCGAGATCAAATCCCCGAATCCGTGAAGTCGGAACGGCTCGCGCGGCTCCAAACCGTTCTCGACCACCAGCGGCGGACCTTTAATGCCAAAATGGCCGGACGCACGCTCGACGTGCTGATTGAAAAACCCGGTCGGCACGCGGGCCAAATCGTCGGCAAGTCGCCCTATCTCCAGATGGTTCATATCGAAGGGAGCCTCGATCATATAGGCGAAATCGTGCGTGCCGAGATCGTCTCTGCGGGTGCCAATTCGCTCTTCGGGCGGCTCTTGCCGGACCAGGCTTCGCGCGAGGCGCCTCGTTGAAATCACCGGATCCTTCAGCACCGTTTACGCGGCAAGATTTCAAGCCAACTCCGAGTGAGGACGCCGTTGCCGAGATAACGTTAGCCTTCGATGACAATCGCCATGCCTCGCTCGTCTTCGGACAATACGACCAGAACCTTGCCAAGCTCGAACGCAGGCTCGGCGTGGTCGCCAATGCGAACGGTAATCACGTGACCATCAAGGGCCCGGCGGCGGCGTGCGAAACTGCACGGCTGGTCTTGGAAAATCTCTATGCACGGGTCGAGCTTGGCCAGCCGGCCGGCCCCGGTGATGTCGATGGCGCCATCGAGGAGGGCGCCCTGCAAGGCACTCTTTTCCCCAAGGAGGACGAGGCCGGACGCGCCGTATTCGAACAAATCGGTACCCGCCGTCGCGGTACGGTTCGCGCGCGCAATGTGGCGCAAGACCTTTATTTGCGCGCGATGAAGCGCCACGAGCTGGTGTTCGCCGAGGGACCCGCCGGCACCGGCAAAACCTGGCTTGCCGTCGGCTTCGCGGTTCTTTTGCTGGAACAAGGCGCGGTCGAACGGCTGATCCTGTCGCGGCCGGCGCTCGAAGCGGGCGAAAGGCTAGGCTTCCTGCCTGGAGACATGCGCGACAAGGTCGATCCTTATTTGCGGCCTATCTACGACGCGCTCGCCGATTTCATGGATGCAAGGATGCTCGAACGCGGCATGCAGATTGGGATGATCGAGGTCGCTCCCCTCGCGTTCATGCGCGGGCGGACCTTGAGCAACGCCTGCATTCTCCTCGACGAGGCGCAAAATGCGACGTCGATGCAAATGAAAATGTTTTTAACGCGCCTCGGCGAAGGATCACGTATGATTGTCACGGGAGATCCATCGCAAACCGATCTCCCGCCCGGCCAGAAGTCCGGACTGAGCGAGGCAATCGAACTTCTCTCCGGGCTTGAGGGAATAGGCCACGTGGTCTTCAGGGAGGGCGATGTCGTCCGCCACGATCTCGTGCGCCGGATCGTCGGCGCCTATGAAGCGGCGGCGCGGCCGGCCAAGGGCGAGGGATGGCGGCCATGACTCCCGTAATCGACGTGGCGATCGAAGCTGCGGATTGGGCGGTCCTCGATGCCCCTTCGCAACTTGCCGAGGCCGCGATCCTCGCGGCGATCGGCGAAACCGGCATCTCGCTGGCGGCGAACGCGGAAATCAGCGTTCTGTTCTGCGGCGACGCTTTTATCCGCGGCCTCAACCGCGAATGGCGTGGAACCGATAAGCCGACCAATGTTCTTGCTTTTCCAACCAGCGGCGATCTCCGCGAGAGCCCGCTCCTCGGCGACATTGTCATCGCATTCGAGACCGCATCGAGGGAAGCATTGGATGCGAGAAAACCGTTGCGCGATCACGTCGCCCATCTTCTGGTGCATGGCTTTTTGCATCTGATCGGCCACGACCATATGGGAGCGGCCGAAGCAGCGAAAATGGAAGCGCTCGAATGCACGATTCTCGGCAGGCTCGGGATTACCAGCCCCAATCAGGAATCGTTGATCGAGGAAGCAGCCGGCGCCAATGACTGACCATGACGATACGAGCGAGGCAGGCAAAACAGGGTCCGGCGGGAAGCCAAGCCTGTTCGACCGGTTGCGCGCCGTGTTCGGCCTCGGCGGAGCGTCGATTCGCGATGACATCGAGGATGCTCTCGCCGACACATCGATCGAGGACGATATTTCCCCGCAAGAGCGCGCGCTGTTAAAAAACGTCCTCGCCTTGCATGAAGTGCAAGTCGGCGACGTGATGGTTCCCCGCGCCGACATCGTCGCCGTGTCGTTGCAAACCAAGCTCGCCGATGTGCTTGAGATATTTCGCACCGCGGGCCATTCCCGCCTGCCCGTGCACGGCGAAACCCTCGACGATCCGCGCGGCATGGCTCATATCCGCGATTTTGTTGCCTATCTCGCCGCCCCCGCGGCTCCTCAGCATTGGAAGGATTGCGCGGATTCGTCGCCTTCGGAGCCGGAAAGCGAATCTGCCACAAGCTGCCGCTGGCCACGCCGCGTCCTAGATATGTCTTTATCGCAGGCCAATATTTTGCGCCCGGTTCTATTCGTTCCCGCGTCCATGCCGGCCCTCGATCTTTTGGTCAAAATGCAAGCCACGCGAACCCACATGGCGCTCGTCATCGACGAATATGGCGGCACCGAAGGTCTGGCGTCGATCGAGGACATCGTAGAAATGATTGTCGGGGACATCGAGGACGAACATGATTCGGACGAAAGCCCGAAGATCGAAGCCGCCGCGGATGGAAGTTTCATCGCCGACGCGCGCGCCGGTCTTAGCGAGGTTTGCCGCGCGATCGACGCCGATCTCACCGCGATCGGCGACGCAGAGGAAATCGATACCTTGGGTGGGCTCGTCACAGCCCTTGCCGGGCATGTTCCGGCACGCGGCGAAATCATTGTCGAGGACGGTATCGAATTCGAAGTGGTGGACGCCGACCCCCGCCGCGTCAAGCGGGTCAAGATCCGCGTGGCCGGTGCGCGTCCGCCCCAAAGGCAAGTCGTGGCAAGCCCCCCGCCAAGCGAACTTGCCAAACAAGACAACCCGCCGGAGAAGGGTGGCGGGTGAACCCCTTCGCTGGGAAGCGTTTTCCCGCATGGTTTGGTCCGACGGCCGGGAAATGCGCGATGGTCCTTCGTGCCTTTCTATGGAAATTGTGATTGCGTTCAAGAAAGCCCGCCATGCAAGCGATCGCCGCTTCAATTATTCTTGCCTCTGGCTGGCGGCGCCGCCTGATCGCGCTTGCTGCCGGTGCCACCGGCACGCTTGCGATGGCGCCGTTCAACTTTTTTCCCGCGCTCGCGATCCCGATGACAATTGCCGTCTGGCTAATCGACGGTTGTGCGGAGACGCGCCAAGCGCTCACCGGGCGGCGGTTTCGTTTAGGCTTGCCGGTCTGGGCGTGGCGCGCTTTTGGCGCCGGATGGTGGTGGGGCTTTGGGTATTTCCTGGCGGGGCTCTGGTGGCTCGGCGCGGCATTTCTCGTCGAGGCAGACGAATTCGCCTGGGCCTTGCCGTTGGGGGTCGCCGGGCTTCCCGCTGGGCTCGCGATTTTTCCAGGCCTCGGTTTCGTGCTTGCGCGGCTTTTGTGGTCGCCAGGCACAGGCCGTCTGTTTGCCCTTGCCGCCGGATTGAGTTTTACGGAATGGCTGCGCGGGAATGTCTTGACCGGATTTCCCTGGAACACATTCGGCATGGCGCTTGGCGGCAACCTCGTGACCGCGCAACTGGCCTCGCTCGTCGGCCTTTATGGTCTAACCGTCATCGCCATCCTGATTTTTTCAGCTTTCGCGGTTCTCGGCGAAAAATCCACACTGCTCGGGACAAGGCGCCGGTTGCCGCCGCCAATTGCCGCCGCCCTCCTTGCTTTCTGCGGGATTTGTGTATTTGGCGTCCTGCGTCTGGCGGGGCCGCCTCTGGGGCAGGTCGCGGACATAAAATTGCGCATCATGCAGCCCAATTTGGCCCAGGACGCGAAATTCCGACCGGAGAATAAGGCCTGGATTTTAACGCACTATCTGACCTTATCCGCGCGCGGGACGGACAAGGATCATGCGGGCCTCGGCGATATCACCGTGCTCGTCTGGCCGGAGTCGGCATTCCCCTTCATCTTGTCGCGAGATGCCGGAGCCCTCGCCGAAATTGGCGCGGTTTTGCCGCAAAATACAGTTCTCGTCACCGGCGCCGCGCGTGCGGACGACGAGGCGTGGTGGGCTGGGTCCAGCCGCTCCCGGTACTTCAACTCCATTCAAGTCATTGCAAGCGGTGGACATATTCTCGAGAGCTACGACAAAGTGCATCTTGTGCCTTTCGGCGAATATTTGCCGTTTCAGGCCGCCTTCGACCGTCTTGGCGTGCGTCAATTCGTGCATCTTCCCGGCGGATTTGCGGCTGGCTCCAAACTGCGGCTATTGGTGGTGCCTGGATTGCCCGCCTTGGCGCCGCTGATTTGCTACGAGGCGATCTTTCCAGGCGAGGTTGTGCCCTCCGGGGCACCACGTCCGGGATTGCTTCTCAACGTCACGAACGACGGATGGTTTGGGACGACCACCGGCCCTTACCAGCATTTCGCGCAAGCGCGGCTGCGCGCGATCGAAGAGGGATTGCCTTTGATCCGCGCCGCGAACACCGGGATTTCGGCGATTGTCGATCCCTATGGCCGCGTTTTGGCCGAATTGCCACTCGGCACCGAAGGCGTGCTCGATGGCGGTCTGCCGCAAACGATCGCCCCGCCGATTTTCGCGCGTTTCCCGTTCGTCAGCGCCTTTTCCGTTTGGATCGCCGTGCTCGCGATTGCCTTGTCCCGCCGTTGGAGAAGTTGATGCGATGGGCCGGAATCGATCCGGCGTTTCCAATTCGGCGAGAACGCAACGTTCATTCCGCTTCAAGCTTGCTGCCTGTCTCGCCAGTTCGCCACGCCGTTCTCGTCGTGTCGCAAAAATCGTCGAAGCGGCCCGCCGCAATGGCGCGGCGGATGTCCTCCATAAAATCCTGGTAATAGGCGAGATTGATTTCGGTCAGCAGCATCATGCCGAGAATTTCTCCCGCCTTGACGAGGTGATGCAAATAGGCGCGGGAATAGGTTCGCGCCGCCGCACAAGACGACAGCGGATCGGCCGGGGACGGGTCATCGGCATGTTGCGCATTGTGCAAATTGAGCCGCCCCGACCTCGTATAGGCAAGACCATGGCGACCGGCGCGCGTCGGCAACACGCAATCGAACATGTCGATGCCTCGCCGCACGGCCTCCATAAGATCGTCCGGCGTGCCAACTCCCATGAGATAGCGAGGCTTTGCGCAAGGCAGCCACGGCAGCACGCATGCAATCATGGCAAGCATGACCGCTTGCGGTTCGCCGACCGCAAGGCCGCCCAGCGCGTAACCATCAAATTCCATGTCGCCAAGCGCTTTCGCGCTTTCGCTCCGCAAGGATTCGGCCGCGCCGCCCTGGACGATGCCGAATAACGCGCGTCCCGGCTTCGCCACGAACGCTGCCTTGGAGCGCTCCGCCCACCGCAGCGACAAGAGCATGGCGCGGCGCGCCTCCGCTTCCGCGCAGGGAAGTTTTACGCATTCGTCGAACTGCATCTGGATATCCGAGCCGAGCAGATCCTGAATTTCCATTGCCCGCTCGGGAGTCAACAAATGCGTCGCGCCGTCAATGTGGGATTGAAAGGTCACTCCATTTTCGTCGAGCTTCCGGAGTTTGGCGAGCGACATGACCTGGAACCCGCCGGAATCGGTCAGGATCGGCCACGGCCAGTTCATGAATTTATGCAGGCCGCCGAGCGTCGCGATCCGTTCCGCGCCCGGCCGCAGCATGAGATGATAGGTGTTGGCGAGCACGATATCGGCGCCGAGCGCCTTTACCGCTTCGGGATGCATCGCCTTGACGGTGGCTGCCGTGCCGACCGGCATGAACGCCGGCGTCCGGATTGTTCCGCGGGGAGTTGTGACGATCCCTACGCGCGCGGCCCCGTCCTGGCTCAAAATCTCGAAGCGGAAAATTCCTGTCACGCCCGGCTCTCCGCCGGAAACAGCAAACATGCGTCGCCATAACTATAGAACCGATAGTTTTTCGCGATCGCATGCGCGTAGGCTGCTTGTATCGTTTCAAGCCCAGCAAAGGCGGCAGCAAGCATAAACAACGTCGAGCGCGGCAGATGGAAATTGGTCAACAGCACATCGGCCGCCTTGAACTTATAGCCCGGCGTGATGAATATCGACGTCTCGCCGGCAAAAGCCTGGAACCGTCCATCCGGCCTCGCCGCCAATTCGAAAATCCGCAAGCTCGTTGTTCCCGCGGCAATAATCCGCCCCCCTGAGGCGCGCGCCTGGTTGAGGGCATCAGCCGCCGCTTGGCTAACCTCGCCCCATTCGGCATGCATCTTGTGGTCCTGGGTGTCCTGCGCCTTGACCGGCGAAAATGTGCCCGCCCCCACATGCAGTGTAATTCTTTGTATAAGTACACCCCGCGCGGCCAGGGCGGCGGCGAGCCTTGGCGTGAAATGGAGGCTTGCCGTTGGCGCCGCGACTGCGCCGGGCCTTTGCGCGAACAGCGTCCGATAATCTTGCATGTCCTTATCGTCGGTTGGCCGCCGGCTCGAAATGTAAGGAGGCAGAGGCATTTGGCCTATGCGCTCTATCGCTTTGTCAAGCTTCTCAGCGGACACAGCGAACTTCAACAAAACCTCACCTTCGCCGCCTTTCGAAACGACCTCGGCATCGAGACTTTCCGTGCCGGCCTCCATGCTGTTCGCGGCGGTGAAGCGAATGACTTCGCCTTGCTTCAGCTTTTTTGCTGGCCGCACGAATGCACGCCACAACGCTTCGCCCTCGCGTCTCGTCAAGGTTGCCGCGATCCGGGCCGAGGTTTTGCCGCGCATGCGAACTCCATTTAGCCCTGCGCGGATAACCCGCGTGTCGTTGACGGCGAGCACGTCGCCGGGCGCAAGATGATCCGCGAGGTCGAGGATGACATGGTCCTCGAAACGCGGCGAACCATGTGGCCGGACAATAAGGAGCCGCGCGGCGTCGCGCGGTTCTGCGGGGCGCAGTGCTATGCGTTCCGGAGGCAAATCGAAATCGAAGAGATCGACGCGCATGATGAGGTAGCCGCCCGCGAGCCGGCTATTATTTCGACCGCCGCCGCCAGCCCGGCAAGACCGCGCCAGGCGCCGCAAATTTCGCGATCATACGTTTATGAGGTCACGCGACCGTCGCGGAAACGATCCTGTCGGGATCGCGAACCGGTTCGCCGCGTTTGATCTTATCGACGTTTTCCATCCCCGCCGTGACATTCCCCCACACAGTATATTGCTTGTCGAGAAAGCGCGCGTCGCCAAAGCAGATGAAGAATTGCGAGTTGGCCGAATCCGGACTTTGCGCGCGGGCCATGGAGCAAGTGCCGCGCGTATGCGGCTCGGCATTGAACTCGGCCTTGAGGTTGGGATATTTCGAGCCGCCAGTCCCGGTCCCATGCGGGCAGCCGGTCTGGGCCATGAACCCCTCGATCACGCGATGGAAGGCGACGCCGTCGTAGAATTTTTCGCCAGCAAGCTTTTTGATGTGCGCGACATGGGCTGGCGCGAGATCGGGCCGCATTTCGATGACGACCTGCCCCTGCGTGGTCTCGAGTGTGAGCGTGTTACCGGCCTGCGGCATGCCGAACTCCTGTCTGAATTAGTTTTCCCGGCGCCTGCCATAGCCGATGCGCAGGCCGCGGTAAACCCGCGCCAGGACAGATCGAGGTGCGAAATGGATTGGAACAAGGCGACCCAGGCCGCGCCTCCGCCTAATACAACCCGCCAGTCCCGGTTCCGACCAGCCGGTCCGCGTCGGGATTAACGGCCTGTGCCCGCGGCGTCGCATCGCTAGCGGAATAGGAATCCGGCGGCGCCGTGCCAGGCTTGAACGCCTCTTGGATTGCGCCCTCGGAACTCGCACTCGTCCGCATTCCCGTTTTCGCGCTAACCCAGATCAGCTTAATGCCAGGCGGCGCCCGGAAGGGAATATCGGGTTTGCCGGCAAGCGCCATCTTCATGAAGTCGCGGAAGATCGGCGCCGTATAATGCGCGGCTTGCGCCGAATCCCCTAGCGAGCGCGGCTGATCGTACCCCATGAATACGCCGACCGCGAGATCAGGCGAAAAACCGATGAACCATAGATCCTTGGCTTCGTTGGTTGTTCCGGTTTTGCCGGCGAGATGCTTGCCGACTTCCTTGATCGCTACACCGGTGCCACGTTGGATGACGCCTTCCATGATCGAGGTGATCTGATAGGCGGTGAGGGGATCGAGCACTTGCTCCCGCTTGTCGATGAGTCTCGGTTCTTCTTGATTCTGCCATGCCGGCGCGTCGCACCCCTCGCAGATTCGCTCGTCGTGCCGGTAGATCGTATGACCCCAGCGGTCCTGGATCCGGTCGATCAAGGTTTCCTTGATTCGCTTGCCGCCGTTGGCGAGCATGGAATAGGCCGTGGTTAGGCGTATCAAGGTCGTTTCGCCGGCGCCAAGCGAGTTCGCGAGGTAGGGCGGCAGATCGTCGTAGATACCGAAGCGCTTGGCATATTCGGCGATGAGGGGCATGCCGACGTCGCGGGCGAGCCGCACGGTCATTTGATTGATCGAATGTTCGACTCCAAAGCGCAAGGTGTGGGGGCCGCTCGACTTGCCCTCGAAGTTCTCCGGACGCCACACCCCAAGACCCGGTCCCTGATCAATTTCTATCGGCTCGTCGAGAACGATGGAGGAAGGCGTATAGCCATTGTCGAGGGCCGTGGCATAAACAAAAGGTTTGAACGAGGAACCCGGCTGGCGCATCGCCTGCGTCGCCCGGTTGAACTCGGACTGGTCGAAGGAGAAACCGCCTACCATGGCGAACACCCGGCCGGTGTACGGGTCCATGACGACGATCGCGCCGCTGACTTCCGGGATTTGGCGCAGCCGGTACTGCCGGGAATTTCCCTCGATCGGCTCGACATAGATCACATCGCCCGGACCCAGCGACGCGCGGGAGCCCACACCACGTGTCCAATGCAACCCCGCAGCTGTGGAGAGAGTGCCGGATTCGCGTTCGCGCTCGATCTCGCCGGATTTTGCGCGGCGGGGTTGCAAGCCGATTCGCGTGCCGCCATCGGCGGCATCGAGTACGACGGCAAGCCGCCACGGCGCGACGTCGCCCAAGGCCGAAATTTCGGCAAGTGGAATACCCCAATCCTGGCTGGTGTCGATGTGGCGCATGGGACCCCGGAAACCATGCGCCTCGTCGTAGCGGACTAGGCCGTCGACCAAAGCGCGCCTTGCCATCAACTGCATTTTCGGATCGAGCGTGCTGCGAACCGAAAGGCCGCCTTCATAAAGTTTCTTTTCGCCGTAACGCTCGCCGAGCTCGCGGCGAACCTCCTCGGCAAAAAAGCCGGCGGCGAACGCATTGGGCGAAAGGACCCTGGGATTGACGCCGAGCTCCTCGGCCTTGGCTTTCTCGCCGTCCTGGCGCGACACATAGCCGTTTTCGACCATCCGGTCGATGACCCAATTGCGCCTCTCGATCGCCCGTTCGTGCTTCAAGAAAGGATGATAATTGTTCGGCGCCTTCGGCAACGCGGCGAGATAGGCGGCCTGCGCGATCGTCAGCTCATGCACGGACTTGCCGTAGTAGTTCAGCGCCGCGGCGGCGACACCGTAATTCCCGAGCCCGAGATAGATTTCGTTCAGATAGAGCTCGAGAATCTTCTCCTTGGAATAGGCGCCCTCGATCCGGAACGAGAGAAGCATTTCACGGATCTTGCGCTCGAACGATCGCTCGTTCGTTAAAAGAAAATTCTTGGCAACCTGCTGGGTGATGGTCGAGGCGCCTTGGATATGCTTGTCGCCTTGAAGGAACACGATAAGGGCGCCAAGAATACGTTCCGGATCGACGCCAGTGTGGGTGTAAAAATTCTTGTCTTCGGCGGAGATAAACGCCTCCTTGACGAGGGCCGGGATGGCGGACTCTGGAAGATAAAGGCGCCGCTCGCGGGCATATTCGGCGATCAGCGATCCGTCGCTCGCGTGGACTCGTGTCATTACCGGCGGCTCGTAATCCTTGAGCGTCGTATAATCCGGCAGGTCACGTTCGAATTTCCAAACCACAAGCCCCGCCGCGCAAGCCCCAATGACGAACACGATCGCGCCGGTCGCGAAAACGAAACCGAGGAAACGGGTTATTTGCCGCATGCAGCCTCGCCTTTGAAATTCCGGAAACTCTTTCCGGGCGAAATCAATAATCCAGTGGATCTAAAACGATACCGGCCCTCAACGGCGGCCGTTCGACTATATGGCCACGTGAATCGAAGCCAAATCATGGCTCGGATATGCAGATATTCCCGCCGGATCGACCTGCCCTCCGGGGCGGACGCCGGGGTTTAGCATCACGGCAGGCAAGGTATTATTGCTCCACGCCGACTTTGCCATCTGCTCTCTGCGGCGCTTTTGTGTTAAAAATTTGTCGGATGAATCGGTGTGGCACCCTTCGTGCAATAGAAGAAACCCAGGCCGGAACGACAGCGGCCGTCGAACGGCTATCCAATTAACAGCTAAGCTGACACTGTTAAATCGAGCGATAAATGAAGGGTTTCGCCAAATCCAGCTGTGCCCCTTTGCCGCGCTTTACCGAATCGTACCGGCGGGGCCGTAGCCCCTCCATTAACGTTGCATTTACCGTAATCGGGCACGATGCAGCAGGCGGGGCGCTTTCGCCCTTTGATTTTGTGAGCCGGCTTACCCCAGCGCTTGGGCGCCAATCGTCAGACCCAGACCATTAGCGAGGCCGCATGTCCCCCAAAATCCTGATCGCCAGCGACGATCCCCTGCAGCGGCGGCTCCTCGAAACGTTGGTCCATCAATTTGGCTACCGGGCCGAGACTGTCGAAAGCGGCGTAGCGGTGCTCGCCCGCCTGCAAACCTCCGGCGCGGCGCCCGTCGATCTTATTATTCTCGATCTTGTCACGCCAAACTTAGACGGCATGGTGGTGCTTTCGAAGTTGCAGGAGCGAAGCGAAAAACGTCCAATTATCGTGCAGATTTCCCCAGCAGCGGTCGAATCGGCCATCCCGGCAATGCGTCTGGGGGCTCATGATTTCGTGGTGAAGCCGGTTGGTCCGGAGCGGCTGCAAGTCGCGATCAAGAACGCGCTCGCCGCTGCCTGTCTCGCGGAAGAACTGAGCTTTTTGACCGGGCAGGCCCTTGGGACCTTGGCGTTCAAGGACCTCGCGGGCGACAGCGCGGAAATGGCTCGCGCTGTCCGACAGTGCGAGCGAGCATCGAAATTGGCCATCCCCGTGCTTCTCGAAGGCGAGCCCGGCACCGGCAAGGAAACTTTCGCGCGCGCAATCCATGGAGCTTCGGGCCGGCGCAGAGGCGCGTTCGTGACCTTCAATTGCGGCGCCCCGCCGGACGACATCGAATCGACGCTGTTTGGTAGCGAACGGGGAGCGATTTCCAAGCCCCAAGGGGGCAAAACCGCTGGCAAATACGCCGAGGCGCAGGGCGGCACGCTTTTTTTCGACCGGATCTGCGAGTTGCCGATCGAGGCGCAAGGAAGGCTTTTACGCATCCTCCAAGACGGCGAGGTCCATCTCGCCGGAGCGAAGCGCCCGGTGAAAGCCGATGTTCGCCTGATTTTCGCGGCCAATCGAAATTTAATCGAACTGGTAAAACACGGCGGTTTCCGCGACGACCTATATTACCGGATTAATGTGTTTCCAATTACCGTCCCACCACTGCGTAGCCGGCGCGACGATGTCGCCAATCTCGCGCGCCGGTTTTGCGCACGATTCGCCGCCGCGGAAGGAAAGCCAATTGGCGGGATCGGCGCCGAGGCGCTCGCCTTGCTCGGTGCCTACGATTGGCCCGGCAATGTGAGGCAATTGGAAAACGCCGTCTTTCGCGCCGTTGCGCTCGCCGACGGCGGCGAGCTGACGGTCGCCGAGTTTCCGCAAATCGCGGCGAGGGTCGAGGGTTTCGATGTTCGCATCCCCACCGCGCCGGTCCCCGCGCGGCAGGCGCACTCCACGAAAGAGTTTGTCCGCGTCGAGGTGCGCGATCCTAATGTCCTGCTCGCTCCTCGACAAAAACGGCCATGCGCGCCACCTTGATCGATTGGAAGCCGAAGCGATAAAATTCGCGCTCATCCATTACCGAGGCCAGATGTCGGCGGTGGCACGCAAGCTCGGGATCGGCCGCTCGACCCTCTATCGCAAGCTGAAACAACATGATTTGTTGAAGGAACATGTTTTGGAGCCCGCTCCCGTTGCGCATGCCATGAGAGCGTAATCCAGGAAAAGCATGCTGTGGCGGCTTTGCCGAGCCGCAAAAATTTATATTTCATGCGTCGCGCCGGCCGGCTGGCGCGTTATGTTGGGAGCAGTGCGGCGCGCGAGCTGCGGTGCAACCGGAAAGTTGAGAGGCAAGACGATGCATGCGCCGTGGCGGGGGACGGGAATTTCGGGTGCTCTGGCGCTGCTGCTTTGCCTTGCGGTTTCGCCCGCACCCGCCGAGGACGCACTCCTCGCCCCGCCACTCGGGGGGGCCGCGCCACCCGGCAGTGTGCCCGGAGAAAGCGAGCCCGATTTCATGGCTATGGCGCCCGCACATGGCGTGCCTTTGTCGGAACCAGCGCCGCAGACTCAAACCGAACCTGGGGATGGTGTGGCGCCCGCTCCCAGCGAAGCCAAACCAGTGCCGCCGGATGCGGGCGGCACCCCTGAGGAGTCCAGTCAAATCCCCGCGCCTGCTCTGCCTCCGGTCAACGCGGCACTCAAAGCCGCGCTTGAGGTGCGTTCCAGTTCGCCGGGTCCTACCCTCACACAGCGCAGGGAACGCGAGGCGATTGCCGCCTTTTACGCCTCGCGCGATTTTACCCCGCTCTGGTTTAGCGGCGTCACGGCCAACGCCGCGGTTACCCCGGCGATCGAACGGTTGAAACGCGCCGCCGACGATGGGCTCGATGTCAACGGATTTCCGCAAATCTTTTCGCCTACCACCGATCAGGAAATCGCGAGCGTCGATCTCGCTCTTAGCGATGCGGTCGTGGCCTATGGCCGTCAGGCGAGCGGCAGCCGGGTCGATCCGCGCATGATTTCGCGCTTGATCGGGGTCGAACCGGAAGTGGCCGATCCCGCCGTCATATTGGCGGGTGTCGCAAGCGCCGGGGGCGACGCCGGCGAAGAATTGCGTCGGTTCAATCCGCCGCAGAGGGGCTATGAGGCGCTGCGCGAAAAACTTCTTCAATTGCGCGGGGGGCACGGCGTGGCCGGGCGCGACCCTGCAATTCCTCCGGGTCCCGTTCTCCGCCCCGGCATGCGCGATCCGCGCGTTCCTCTGCTTCGCGCGCGGTTGAGCCTCGACGACGCGGCCGCGGTCGAAGACTTCGATCTACGACACGAAGGTCGCGACGGCGGTCGCCGGTTTCCAGAAAGCCAATGGACTGCCGGCCTCGGGCAATTTGACGGCGCGCACCGTCGCGGCCTTCTCCGGCGGCCCTTCGAGTCTCGAAGCCGAAATCCTCGCCAATATGGAGCGCTGGCGGTGGATGCCGCGCGACATGGGCGAGACCCGTATCGAAGTGAATATCCCTGATTTTGAGGCGGTCGTCATTGACAAAGGAGAAGTGATCGAGCGCAACCGCGTCGTCGTCGGTAAGGAGGAGACCCCGACGCCGATATTTTCCAACACGATGAAATTTCTGATCGTGAATCCCGCTTGGAACGTGCCGCAATCGATTATCCGTAAGGAGATGCTCCCCCGCCTTGCGGCCGATCCCAATTATCTCTACCGCCTCGGCTACCAGGTATCCTCACGCGCTGGCCATCTTGTCGTGCGCCAGCCGCCCGGAGAGCGGAATGCGCTCGGTCGGATCAAATTCGTGTTTCCGAACGATTTTGCCGTCTATATGCACGATACGCCCATGCGCAAGCTGTTTGCCTCGGCAAAGCGGGCGTTCAGCCATGGCTGCGTGCGCGTCGACGACCCGTTCCGTTTCGCCGAAACGGTGCTGGGCCAAGGTTGGAGCGAGCAGCGGGTAAAAAACCTGATCGGCGGCAAGGAGCGCTATGTCAATTTGCCAAAACCCCTGCCTGTCCATCTCGAATATTTCACCGCCTTCGTCGATGAATGGGGCACGTTGCAATTGCGCGACGATCTTTATGGCTATTCGCGCCGGGTGAAGGCGGCGCTCGGGTTGCAAGGCTAGCTGAATTCGTATCACTGATCCTCAAACAATTGCGGCGCAAGGCCGACGAAAAACACGAGAAAAACAGAAAGGAGATTCAGGCCGCTCACAAGCAATCGAAAGCGTTCGCCGGAGGAATGGGTAGACAATTGGCCTCCCCCGCGCAGAATAGACGTTTCTTGACTTCTGAGTTGCCTGCGAGGGAGCCGGCGAAAAGGCACAGTATTGCCGGCGCATTCGTACCGCTTGTATCTCACGCCTTAAAGCGGCGCCACGCCCAATAAACAACTAGGCCTACAACGATGGCCGTTGTTATCGGGTCCACGTAAGAGACAATACGATCAAGCATGATTGCTCCTGGTTAACGATAAAAATTTTTCTACCTAATATACTCGGAACCAGCAACGAAAATAACACAGTTTGACGGCGCACCTATATTCAAACTTTGGATTTCAAGAACCCCAGATTAGACGGGCGCTCAAGGGACTGAGACCAGTTTGCCGTCTGTCTATCACCGTCTTTTAAGCCTAGCTTAAGATACTTTGTCAAGGTTATAATTACCGCTTAAAGTGATCCGCCGAAGCACCCCGCATCGATGAAGTCAAATCGATCCGCGAAAAATCCATGCGCAGCGGAGGGATTTGGAGCGCACGAAATCCTGCGATAACATTCAACTTTAGCCCTTCAATTTTCGGAATAGCCTTTGCGGCTAGATCAGAAACCGAGCCCTGATCCTTTGATTTATCGATCTCCGCCCCAGATGATGGACGAAACTTTTTGAAACAGGTTTTCAATGGAACTTCCGCGATGACGTGCAAATTACTGCGCTGCTGGGCCGGCTAAGGTACGTTAAGTGACCACGACGACGAGGAGGAATGAAGATGGACAGGATTTTGTTGATAGGCGGGGCAATGTTCGCGGTTGGGATTGCGTTGGCGGCTGCTTTTATTTTCGTCGCACGTTATGCAACGACATTCGAGATGCTCGAAGATACCGTTGTGGGCTGGCTCGGCAAGGTGTGAGGAGGCTCGCCCCCGCTGACGGGTTTCATTGGGTCAAGCGGGAGCTATTGGTTCGATTTTGCCAATCGGCAGGGAGTGGAGAACGTGTCATGTCGCCATTAATTCTGCATCAGCCGCCGCCAAATTCCTCTAGGTGGCGCCGGTATTGGGACGGCTTCAAAAGGAATTTCCCTGGCCGGTCCAGCGAGCAGGCCCGCTCGTTAGCTGTTGCTTTGCTAGCGTTCGCATCTCTCTTTCTTTTGGCTCGGATCATTTTTGCATTCTGGGGCCTTCCGTCGTAACCCGCCCAGCGCCCGGCAGGGGTCAGTTGGAATGACGTCCGTGTTGCGGCAGGGACGGAAATATGCGCGCGTTCGACTGCGGCGCCTTGGCCGGCGAGCTTGCCGGCGTCGCCATTCGAGCAGGAGCGCTTCATCGGCTCCATCTTGACGGCGGCGTTGAAGGTCATCGAAGCCCTCTCAGGAAGGCGCGGCAAACTCCGATGCCGCCGCATGACATGGCAAGGGCGCCACCGAAGGAAAATACGACGGCGAAACATTACATATGGATCTGTTCTACTTGGAAAGGACTTTGGCGGCGAGCTCGGTTCGATTGCGAACGTCCAGCTTGGCATAGATATTCCGGCAATGTGAAATCGCCGTGTGCTGGCTAACACCCAATTTTTCCGCAATAGTGGTACGCGAATGTCCTGCCAGCAGGAGCAGGCATGCCTCGCCCTCCCTTGCCGACAACGGCAGATCGTCCATCCGGCGTGAGAACCGCAGCGGCAGCGGCTCTTGCCGGTGCACGGTAACGCCCAAAAGCGGTGGCGCGCCGCCCGCCTCCGGCGCCGATAGCCAGTAGGCCCGGAAGGTGAAACCGCCCCAGACGTTCCGGTGATGCCAAACCGGGGGCGCCAGTCGTTCCCAAAGATCTTCTGCGAGCCCGTCCTTGAACGTCCTAACGAGGTTCTGACATATGCGCACGACCGGCGGCGGCAGAACAAAGCGGCCTGCGTCATGCAGACGCGTTTCAGGAGAAAATTGCGGATAACAGGACAGTAGAAGCAGCCTTTCGGCTTGCGGGGTGAGGTGAAGGATCTTTCCGTCTAGACCGGCAACGATGAGGCCCTCTTCGTCAGTGTCGGCGAGTTCAACATCAAGATTGGCCTTTGGCGCCAAGGCGTGCGCAATATGGGGCGCGATCAGCTCCAGTCTTTTTGCCTCGTCCTTGGTAAAAGGAGGGTCATGCTGGCCACGGCCCAGCAGTATACCGCCGAGCCCGCGGGCTCCTTCACGCACAGCAAAGAAAAGCCGTTGATGATCGTTCACCTGGCGAAGGACCTCATTGAACAAGGCGGAGCGGAGAAATTCGCGACGGTCCACCTTGAGAAAACTATCGACATGCCGGACGGCCCGTCCGTCCCGAAGGCGCATCGATTCGCTGAACGTAAGGATAACCTCTCGCTCACGACGCTCGTAGAATTCCGCGAAGTACAAGGGCCCCATGTGCATCCACCCGGGATGCTCGGTATAGACGTTGCGGATTTCGCCTCCCGCGCCAGCCCACGCGAAAATGTTGGAGCCGGACGGTGCCAGGCCATGGAGCTCCCGGAGCACCTCGGGCACGACGGCCTCGCCCCCGAGCCCCAGGCAGGACAATTGGCGGATGCGCGCAACGGCTCGCCGGACGGAATCTGGCCGTGTCCTATGCATGGCGAGCGGACATCCCCCGTTGAATCCAGCGCATTGCGGGATCGCTAAAAATAACCTGATTGGGTGATAGTATACCGTTTTTCGTAGGGCTAGGGTAGCTCCCGCCCGTGGGTGGTTGTTGCCGCAAACAATCACTCACTCTGCGGGTTTGCCTAAAGCAGTAGGGAAAAATTGAAGAGGAAGGAAAGCAAAATGAAACCATATATTGCTATCGCTGCGTCAGTTGCAGCGCTCGCTTCCGTTCAGGCACAGGCGGGAGGGACTATCCAGTTCCCGATGACCGTATCGAAAGGCGCGAGCACCTGCCTGCCCAAGGCCAAGGCCACCGTCACGGATCATTCCTTTGGGGATTTCGAAAATCTCGAGGTGGTGGTCACTGGTTTGCCGCCGAACACCGGTTTCGACTTTTTCATACTTCAGGTTCCTACCGCGCCGTTTGGCGTCGCCTGGTATGTGGGCGACATTACCACCGGTGCGGCTGGCGCCGGAGTCGGCAATTTCACCGGCCGCTTCAGTAGCGAGACCTTCATTATTTCCCCCGGCGTTGCTCCGACGGTTAATGAATTTCCTGACCCGCCCGCCGTCGTCCCGGAGGCAACAACAGGCATAACAACCAATCCCATACAGATGTATCACCTTGGGCTTTGGTTCAATTCGGCGGCCGACGCCGCAAAGGCAGGCTGTCCGGCTACCGCAACCGCGTTCAACGGGGAACACAATGCCGGCATCCAGGTCCTCAACACAGCAACATTTCCCAATACCGCAGGTCCATTGATCCAAATCAAATAACGGCATAGGCAGAAGGAGGCGCGTCTTTGCCTCCTTCAACTGTATATTAGACACAAATATCGCCGCCCCGCCCTTGTGGCGGGGTTCGCCGTATTTTCGCTTGTTTTTGCAGCCTTCACTGGGATGCTGGCGCGGCATCGCGGGTTGCAATAGAATGGCCGCGGCCGAGCTTAATGGATGTGCGATGAATGAGCAGAGCGCATGAAATCCGCTTTTAAAAACACACAACAACCTTGGCGGGGAACCACGGGCGGAAGGTCAATGCGTGTTGCGGTGGTGGCGGCGTTGGCAATGCCCGTGCCGGCATCGGCCCAGTCGTGGCTGGATTCGATCAATCCTCTCAACCTATTCAAAGGCGAAAAATACGAAACAAAGATCGTGCCCGATGTGCCCGCGGACGATCTCTACAATCAAGGGCTCGCCCGGCTGCAAGCCAAGGATTACGACGGCGCCGCCAAAAAATTCGCCGAACTCGAAAAGCAATATCCCTATTCGCAGTGGCAAAGAAAAGCGATTTTGATGACCACTTTCAGCCAATATCAAAACGCGAGTTACGACGACGCCATTGCCTCCGCGAAACGCTTCATCGGATTATTCCCGTCGTCCCCAGATGTCCCTTATGCCTATTATCTAGAGGGAATGTCCTATTACAATCAAATCCCGGACATCAACCGCGATCAGGACCGGGCGGTAAAGGCGGTTGAAATATTCACCCTGATCACCGAGAAATTCCCGAAGTCCGAATATGTTGAGGATGCGCGCTACAAGCTGCAAGTCGCCCGCGACCAGCTTGCCGGCAAGGAGATGCTTGTCGGGCGCTATTACCTCAATCAGCATAATTATGCGGCGGCGATCAACCGCTTCCGCGAGGTTCTGTTCAAATATCAGACGACCCGGCACGCCGAGGAAGCGCTTCTGCGGCTGACCGAGGCTTACCTCGCGCTAGGCATTCCAAGCGAGGCACAGACTGCGGCGGCGGTATTGGGGCATAATTTCCCGGAGTTGATTTGGTACAAGGATGCTTATGCACTTCTCCAAGAAGGCGGGCTCCAGCCGCATGAAGACGAGGGGTCCTGGATATCCAAAGCCTTCCACAAAATGGGCTTAGGCTAGACAACGATCTCCCCCAGTCCTCGGAAACAGTGTCTCTTGTGCGGCGAAACGATGCGTGCCTATGATACGCGTCGATGGACGGGCATGCCCCTGTGGGGCCAACAAATCCAAAGCCCAAGGGAGGATCAAATGAGACGCTGGGGGTTGGTCGGTATTGCCGCGTTACTGCTCGCCGCGCTGTTGTCGCTTGTGCCGCGCGGAGGGCGGGCCGGCAACGAGGACGAATTCTGCGATGGACGCCAGTGCTTCAAGACGGAAAAGACGCTCTATGTCTGGGCTGGTGATCAAGCGCGCGTGGCGCCTGACTTCCTTGCGGTGATTGACTTCAACGAGCACTCACACAACTACGGCAAGGTTATTAAGACCGTCCCAATTCCGCCGCCCAGCAACATCGGTAACGAGCCTCACCATTGCCACCTCTCGGCTGACAAGAATATCTTAGGCTGCGGCGGCCTTTTGAGCCTCCTGAGCGGGCAGCCCGGCATTTTCTTTTTCGACGTTTCCAGTCCGCGCAATCCCAAGTTCCTAAAAGCCACCAGCGCGCCGCAGTCGAGCATCACCGATGATTTCCTGCCTCTGCGCACCGGAGGTTTTCTCGTCACGCAGATGGGATCAGCCTCGGGTGGTGCACCCGGCCGGGTTGCTGAATTTGACCACACCCAGAACCTGGTGCACGAGTGGCCAAACAGTCCGCCGGCGGATGGCTTCAATCCGCACGGCATAGACGCGCGGCCGGAGCTGAACCTGCTGGTCACGTCCGACTTTATCCTCCCATCGAGCACGCTGAACATCGTCCCCGGTGACGTGGTGGTGCGCGGCTCAGTCCGAAGTCTGGGACCTCGCCAACCGGACGATCCTGCGCACCATCACCATTCCCGACACTCTAGGCACCGGTGTGGGCACGATGGACGTCAGGCTGATCCCTGGGGACCCGCAAGGGCGAGGCTACACGGCAGGTATGTTTGACGGTTTCGTGTACCTCATCAATCCTGGGCGCGGAACGTTTGTGCAAGCGTTCGACTGCGACGATATTGTCCCGCACAGAGAGACGCCCGTTCGCGGCGGAATGATTCAGATCATCGACTTGCCCAGAAGCGGCGATCGATTTCTCGCCGGGCTGTTTCAGGCTGGCCTGGTCGCATTGCTTGATACCACCGACCGGGCGAACCTAAAACAAATTGGTGTCGTGGACCTTGGCGAAGGCGCCGGGCCGCACGTTGTTCACCTAACGGACGACGAGCGGCGCCTGGTCGTCACCGATTATTTTTTGAACGAGGACGGCTTCGGCAAAGTCCATTCCGAGGGCGATCATAAGGTCCATGTCATAAAGGTCTCGCATGATTCCATCGCCCTTGATCCCCGTTTCGATCTTGATTTCAACACAGCGTTCAAAACGGGTCCGGCACGTCCGCATGGCGTCGCAATGAAATAGACGCCGCCGCCGAGAAGAAATAGCTCAGTGAAGGGAAGTGGTGACCGGCAGCGGAACGCCGGTCACCTCGTGATCGTACCGCGCGAACGACGCCACGTGCGCTCCGAACAGCTCGGTCGGGCGTGCCGGAGCCGGCTTTAAGAAAACCAGTTGAGCTGATAAACTGGGACTGGTTTCGCCAGACTTCCGGCCGCGCCATCTGACGGCGCCTCGGGGAGCGCCCCCACCCCATGCTCGTTCAACTGTCCATCCGCGACATCGTTCTGATCGATAAGCTGGATCTCGAATTCGACCGTGGCCTCACCATTTTGACCGGCGAGACCGGCGCCGGCAAATCGATTCTCCTCGATGCGTTTTCGCTGGCACTCGGCGCCCGCGGCGACGGCAGCTTGGTCCGCCATGGCGCGGCGCAAGGTCAAGTCAGCGCGGCTTTCGCACTTGCGGAGGACCACAAGGCGGTGGTCGCCGCGAGGTCGCTAGGCATCGAGAGCACCGGCAGCCTTATTTTGCGGCGCCTGCAATTGGCGGATGGCCGCACCCGCGCTTTCGTCAATGATCAGCCGATGACCACGCAGGCATTGCGGGCGATCGCCCGCGAACTCGTCGAAATTCATGGCCAGCACGACGACCGCGCGCTCATCAATTCAGCCACGCATCGCCAGCTTGTCGATGCCTACGGCAGCCTGCACCGTGAAGCCGCCGAAGTGCGCACCGACCACGCCCGCTTGCGCGGTCTCAAGGCCGAGCGCGCGGCCGAACAGGCGCGGGTCGAAAAAGCGCGTGCCGAGGCCGAATATTTGCGCCATGCCTTCGCCGAGTTGACCGGGCTTGCCGCCGAGCCTGGCGAAGAAGCCGCGCTCGCGGAGCGCCGCTCCATCATGATGCAGGCCGAAAAGGTCGCGGCCGAATTGCGCGATGTCCACGCGACGGTGACGGGCGAGCATTCGCCTATGCCTGCTCTCTCCGCCGCGCTCCGCAGACTGCAGCGGCGTCAAACTCAAGCGCCTAATTTGCTCGCGCCTGCCGCCGAGGCGCTGGATGCCGCCTTGAGTGCCCTCGAACTGGCGGGGCAAGCTCTCGATCAGGCCCTGCGGGACGCTCATTTCGATCCGCGCGAATTGGAGCAGGTTGAAGAAAGGCTGTTTGCTTTGCGCGCCGCGGGACGCAAATATGCAGTTCCTGTCGATGCACTAGCCTCGCGCGCCGAAAAATTCGCGGCCGAGCTTGCCGATCTCGACGCCGGAGAGGCACGGCTTACACAATTGGCGCGAGAGGTTGCAGCTGCGGAATCCGCCTATGCGTCGGCGGCGCGGGCGTTGTCGGAAGCGCGCAAGAAGGCCACCATCGCGCTCGATTCCGAAGTGACCGCCGAACTCGCGCCGCTTAAGCTTGAAGGTGCCCGTTTCACAACCGAATTCCATGTTGAGCCGGAAGGTCCGGACGGCTACGATCAAGTCGAGTTTTGGGTGCAAACCAATCCCGGGGAAAAGCCTGGCCCTTTGATGAAAATCGCCTCCGGCGGCGAGCTCGCCCGTTTCATGCTGGCCTTGAAAGTTGTTCTTGCTGAGCAAGGCTCGGCCCCGACGCTTGTGTTTGATGAAATCGATACGGGGGCTGGCGGCGCGGTGGCCGATGCCATGGGCCAACGGCTTGCGCGGCTTGCAACGCGCGTGCAGGTGCTCGCCGTCACCCATGCGCCGCAAGTGGCGGCCCGCGCGGGAGGTCATTTCCGCATCGCCAAATCTGCCGCCAGACAAGGCCGCCGCGTCGCGACGCAGGTCTCAATCCTCGAAAAGGAAGCGCGGCGCGAGGAAATCGCCCGTATGCTGGCCGGCGCGACAATCACCGAGGAGGCGCGGGCCGCCGCCGCACGTCTTTTGGAGGCTGCGCGATGATCGTCGCGCCTGTGTCTTCCCGCGAAGCCGTCAACCAGAAGCGAAGTCCGCCGTCCGGCTCGACCGGGGCGTAGGAATGCTTACGCGCGGAAGTCGCCTGCGCGTCTCTCCAGTATGGAGGAGCTGCTACGCGAAATACGTGGGCGACTCCCTCGCCAATGTCACATATTGCGGTCACGATGTGGGGTGAAGATGATCGCAGCACGCGACTTCGGGCGCCGGAACAGCCAAAAACACTTACTGCCGCCGAGCGCAATTGGCCGACTTGTGCGCCCGGCGACATTTCTTAGTTATTTTGAGGCCGCGATCGCCCGCACAGTGTCATGGAGACAACGGGCGTTTTTTCACTGCGATTTCCGCGCGGCATTCCTCACGCATCGCACATTCGATTTAACCGTGACATGCTCACAATGGCGAGACGGCGAGGGCCAATTCGGTCCCCGCCAGGGACTCACTCACGCTTGCCAGGGCGCAATTCAAACCGTCGCAAGCCCGCAATCGGCCTCCACGATGCTCATGCGGCGGGGGCGTAATGTCACTGTCCGTTTATGGTGGGGGGGAATGCCGATCCCGGTGTGCCGTGCTGCGTTGGTAGCCCGACCATCGCCATTACGAAAAGCCCCGCCGTAAACAGAGCAATGACGCCTACGAGTACCCATGCTGGTTTGCTCATTTATTACCTCCCTTGTCAAACCGGTATCCACCCTATGAACCGGTTCCGACATTGAGAGTGCCACTTCGGAGGAGCTTTGGCAAGAGCGGTCGATCGCCGGTAGTGTCTCAGTTTGATCTCGCCCGTCGCGATCTTGGCGATCATGATGGCGCGGGCGTTCACGTCGGCGGGGCGTTTTTCGCCTTTCGGTCCTCTTGGCATTGTTATAGGTTAATAATTTTCCGGGTTGAATTCCCCGCCGCTTGCGGCGTACTTTCTGCTTTCTGAATCTGTCCCTTAATACCCCGCCCCTTGTGGCGGGGATCTTTTATTGCTTAGCGGTAAGCTTTGCAACGCCGCGATTATAAGGACGATGCATGAAAAGCCCGCTAGATGTCGACCTAGAGGAGTACCGGCAGCTCCGGGCAGAGGTTTTGACGCGATTGACTCTGCATAATCAATTGACTTCGTATGCGGTAACCGCAATGGCGGCCGCTCTGGCGGTATTATCAAGTTATCCTGACGTTCTCCTCGCACTTTCGTTTCTCGCAAGTTGGTTTTGGCTGCTCTATACGAGTCATGACGGGCATATCTTTCGAATAGCGCATTATATAGCCGTCGATCTGGCGCCACGACTTACCGTCGGAGATCGTGCTGTATTGGGCTGGGAAGCCTACTTGCGGAAATTCGATACAACCGGGCTGGAAGTGCGTGGCGAGGCCGTCAAAAAAAAGATGGCGTCAAAAATGGGCGTTAATACCTCTACAGCCGTAATATTCGGCGGCAGTACACCAATCATGACCTTGATTTTCTGGCTATGGCAATGGCCCCTTCTAAAGCCGGGCCTTCCGCTTTACGGAAGGATGTTTGCCACAGCATGCGTAATCATCATGTGGATCAATGCCAGTCACCACGCATGGCTTACAGCATTGCTTCGAAAACATGTGAACGCCGCAATTGCCGCGACCAGGACGCCGCCACAATCAAACTGAGACACTACGCGATCGCCTTGCATTCCACCACTCCAAGGACAGAGAGCGGCGCCGCGCACGCCGGACAACAAGCACTCCCGGATACCTCAGGCACGTAAAAGAATTTTGTGCCGTCAGCCTTGGCGACCACCGCTAAACGATGAAATCCCCATGTACCAAGTACATTGCTACATAAGCTTCGCTTAGGAAGATTATGGAAAATTTTAAGCCACAGAGAGCTTAAGCAAGCTAATTTCGATACAATAATACTCGTGATAATTACCTTAGAAAAATTCTGCTGCACAGCAAAACAGTATTATTTGAAAGCGATAATTGCCATCCTTATCGCCCATATTATCAATAGGACGACTCCGATTGCGATCGCAATTTTCATGGTCTCATCGTCATCGTTGGTCATTGCGTTTCGCCTAATAACGGTGCTGCGATCGTCAACTCTTTCGTGTACGCGATGCCGTCGATCTCAGGTCGTGCAGCAAATAAAGTCGCCGCCCCCCCCGCTATCTTATACCGAGTGTCGGCGTGGGTCTCTTTCCCGGCCCATTTTCCCGACGCGACCGGCGCCCGCGCCAGCCACGCACCGCAGCCGCGGCAACAAGGTTGCCGCGTTGCTTAAGATTTGGCCGGTTCCCGCTATTCGGATCGGATGGTGACACAGCAGGCGGCAAAGCGGCAAGGGCCCCAACTCCTCTCGGAGCTGCAACCGGCAGGGACATAACGCATGTTCGTGTGATGATCTTGGACCTGCGCGGTTGAAATTGATGCCGTATTGTGGGCGAGATTGAATTTATCCACTTGATGCGTGCCGGCAGACAACAATCTAATTTCGCCGCGCCATCTCCAGCACAGCGTCTTTACAAGCATTCCCGATCGACGGATGTTCGGTATTTCCATTGATTGAAATCCCCGATAAGTTTACAAGACTATTTTATTGATCTTTGGGTGCCAAAGGCTCATATTTATAAGAGCTCAAAAATGGAAGGCAAAAGTATGCCTGAAGCCTCCGCCTGGAATGCCGAGCGTGCCAAGGAGATCATAGCCGAACATGCCGGGCGTGAAGGCCCCATGCTGCCGATCCTGCATGGCTTGCAGGAAGAGTTCGGCTGTGTGAGCGCCGCCGCCGTGCCGCTCATTGCGGACGCGCTTAATCTGACCCGCGCAGAGGTGCATGGCGTCGTCACGTTCTATCACGATTTTCGCCGCGAACCTTGCGCGCCGCACCTTTTGCAGCTTTGCCGAGCCGAAGCCTGTCAGAGCATGGGAAGCGAGGATTTAGCGGCTGCCATTCTGGCCAAACTCGGCGCCGACTGGCATGGCACGACCCGCGACGGCGAACTGACGGTCGAGCCTGTCTATTGCCTTGGTCTTTGCGCGACCTCGCCTGCCGCTCTTCTCGATGGCGAGCCGCTTGGACGCTTGACCCTGGACAAAATCACCGAGGCACTCGAAGAGGCGCGCGCGGCATGACGCGTATTTTCCTTCCCAAGGACGCCGCCGCGCTGGCGGTTGGCGCCAACCAGGTGGCGGCGCGGATTGCAGCCGAGGCGCGCGCGCGCGGCCTTCCGGTCGAGATCGTCCGCACCGGCTCGCGCGGGATGTTCTTTCTGGAGCCCTTGGTCGAGGTCGAGACGGCGCAAGGGCGGATTGGCTACGGCCCCGTATCGGTTGCGAGCGTCGCTTCCCTCTTCGACTCTGGACTCGTTACCGGCGGCGCGCATCCGCTGCGGATCGGCAAGCCGGAGGAACATAAGTTTCTGGCCGGGCAGACACGTCTCACCTTCGCCCGCTGCGGCATCATTGATCCGCTCTCGTTATCCGATTACGCCGCGCATGACGGCTGGAAGGGGCTCACGCGCGCGCTCGAGATCGCACCCGCCGCGATCGTCGCCGAAGTGACGAAATCCGGGCTGCGCGGGCGCGGCGGCGCCGGTTTCCCGACCGGCATCAAATGGAAGACCGTCGCCGACACGGCTGCGGACCGCAAATATGTCGTGTGCAACGCCGACGAAGGCGACAGCGGCACGTTCGCCGACCGCATGATCATGGAGGGCGATCCATTCGCGCTGATCGAAGGCATGGCGATTTGCGGCATAGGCGTTGGCGCAACCAAAGGCTATGTCTATTGCCGGTCGGAATATCCCCACGCCGGGAAGACTTTTTCGGAGGCGCTGCGCATCGCAGGGGAGGCGGGCTACCTCGGCCCTGACATCCAAGGCTCGGGACACGCCTTCGAGCTTGAGCTGCGGATGGGCGCCGGCGCCTATATATGCGGCGAGGAAACGTCCCTTCTCGAAAGCCTGGAAGGCAAGCGCGGCATCGTGCGCGCGAAGCCGCCCCTGCCGGCGCATAAGGGGCTCTTCGCGAGGCCAACCGTTGTCAATAATGTGTTGTCCCTCGTCGCGGTGCCGACGGTCCTCGATCGCGGCGCCGATTTTTATGCCGGTTTCGGGTTTGGGCGCTCGCGCGGAACGATGCCCATCCAGATCGCCGGAAACGTCCGCTACGGCGGGCTTTACGAGACCGGTTTCGGGCTGACGCTCGGGGAAATCGTGGACACGATCGGTGGCGGCACATTGTCCGGCCGGCCGGTGCGGGCGGTGCAGTGCGGCGGGCCGCTGGGCGCCTATTTCCCGCGCGCACTGTTCGATACGCCTTATGATTACGAGGCTTTTACGGCGCTCGAAGGACTCATTGGCCATGGCGGCCTCGTCGTTTTCGACGATACCGTCGACATGGCGAGGATGGCGCGGTTCGCGATGGAGTTTTGCGCGATCGAAAGCTGCGGCAAATGCACGCCTTGCCGGATTGGCGCAACCCGCGGCGTCGAGGTCGTGGACCGCCTGCTCGCCGGTGTGAAGCCGGCGGAAAATATCGCGCTCCTCGAGGACCTTTGCCAAACGATGAAATTTGGTTCACTCTGCGCGCTCGGGGGCTTCGTGCCATACCCCGTGATGAGCGCGCTTCGCCACTTTAGGGAAGATTTCGTGCCGCGTGCTCTTGCCGCCGCTGAATGAGGAAGATGGTCATGTCGCTAATCACCGAGATCGATTACGGAACCCCCGCGCCGCGGTCGGACAAGATGGTCGCGCTCACCATCGACGGAATGGAAGTACGTGTTCCGGAAGGCACGTCCATCATGCGGGCGGCGATGGAAGCAGGGACCAAAATCCCAAAACTCTGCGCCACCGACAGCATTGAAGCGTTCGGCTCCTGCCGTCTCTGCCTGGTCGAGATCCAAGGCCGCGCGGGAACCCCCGCTTCTTGCACCACCCCGGTCGCGCCGGGCATGGTGGTTCACACCCAGACCGAGCGGCTGAAAGCCCTGCGCAAAGGCGTGATGGAACTTTATATCTCGGACCATCCGCTCGATTGCCTGACTTGCGCCGCCAACGGCAATTGCGAATTGCAGACGGAAGCGGGCAACGTCGGGCTGCGGGATGTGCGCTATGGCTACGCGGGCGCCAACCACCTCGACGACAAGAAGGACGAGTCGAACCCTTATTTCAGCTACGATCCCGCGAAATGCATCGTCTGCAATCGTTGCATTCGTGCTTGCGAGGAAGTCCAGGGTACCTTTGCCCTCACGATCGACGGGCGCGGATTCGGGAGCCGGGTTTCGGCGGGGCAAATGGAGCCCTTCTTCGAATCCGAATGCGTGTCCTGCGGCGCCTGCGTCCAGGCCTGCCCGACCGCCACGCTGATCGAAAAGTCGGTGATCGACATCGGCCAGGCGGAACATTCGGCGGTGACGACCTGCGCCTATTGCGGGGTCGGCTGCAGTTTTAAGGCGGAAATGCGGGGCGAGGAAGTTGTCCGCCTGGTTCCCTACAAGGACGGCAAGGCGAACCACGGCCATTCCTGCGTCAAGGGCCGCTTCGCCTGGGGCTATGCCACCCACCGGGACCGCATCTTAAATCCGATGATCCGAGCCAAGGTCTCGGACCCCTGGCGCGAAGTCTCCTGGGATGAGGCGATCGGTCATGCTGCCTCCGAATTCAAGCGCATTCAGGCGGCGCATGGCAAGCACTCCATCGGCGGCATCACATCGTCACGCTGCACCAACGAAGAGACCTACCTTGTCCAGAAACTCATTCGCGCCGGCTTTGGCAACAACAATGTCGATACCTGCGCACGGGTCTGCCATTCGCCGACCGGCTATGGCCTAGGGACCGCGTTCGGCACGTCCGCAGGAACCCAAGATTTCGATTCGGTCGATGAGACGGACGTGGTCTTGATTATCGGCGCCAACCCGACCGATGCGCATCCGGTGTTCGCTTCCCGGATGAAAAAAAGACTGCGCCAGGGCGCCAAGCTGATCATTCTCGATCCCCGCCGGATCGACCTTGTCCGGATGCCGCATGTGGAGGCGGACTATCATCTTCCGTTGCAGCCCGGCACAAATGTCGCGGTGTTGACCGCGCTTGCCCATGTCATCGTCACCGAAGGGCTCGTCAACGAGGCTTTCGTGCGCGAACAGTGCGACCCGCATGAATTCCAGGATTGGGCGGCGTTTGTGTCGGAGCCCCGCCATAGCCCAGAAGAGGTTGCGAAAGTCTCCGGCGTTCCCGCCGAGATGATCCGCAAAGCCGCGCGGCTTTATGCCACCGGCGGCAATGCCGCGATCTATTACGGGCTCGGCGTTACCGAACACAGCCAGGGCTCGACCACGGTGCTGGCAATCGCAAATCTCGCCCTCGCGACGGGAAATCTTGGCCGCCGCGGCGTGGGCGTCAATCCGTTGCGGGGCCAAAACAACGTCCAGGGCGCGTGCGACATGGGCTCGTTCCCGCATGAGCTGCCGGGTTACCGGCATGTGTCGGGCGATGCCGTGCGTGCGATCTACGAAAAGGCTTGGGGTGTCCCGCTCGAAAAGGAGCCTGGGTTACGCATCCCAAACATGTTCGACGCCGCCGTCGAAGGCACCTTCCTGGGGATTTACGTTCAGGGCGAGGATATTCTTCAATCCGATCCTGACACAACGCATGTTGCAAGAAGCCTCGCCGCCATGGAATGCGTGGTGGTGCAGGATCTCTTCCTCAACGAGACGGCGAATTACGCGCATGTGTTTTTACCGGGCTGCACCTTCCTTGAAAAAGATGGGACCTTCACCAATGCCGAGCGGCGAATCGGGCGCGTCCGCAAGGTGATGAGCCCCAAGAACGGGTTCGGCGATTGGGAAATTACCATGGCGCTCTCGAATGCGATGGGCCTTCCCATGAATTACAAGCATCCGAGCGAGATCATGGACGAGATCGCGGCGACGACGCCGACCTTTGCCGGAGTGTCCTTCGCCAAACTCGACGAAGTGGGCTCCGTCCAATGGCCGTGCAACGAAGCCGCTCCCGAGGGGACGCCGATCATGCACATCGGCGGGTTCGCGCGGGGCAAGGGCAAATTCGTCGTCACCGAATATGTGGCAACCGATGAGCGGACCGGGGCGCGGTTCCCGCTTCTGCTCACAACCGGGCGCATTCTCAGCCACTATAATGTCGGAGCGCAGACGCGCCGCACGGCGAATGTCGCCTGGCACGAAGAGGACCGTCTCGAAATCCATCCCCACGACGCCGAACAACGCGGCGTCCGCGATGGCGATTGGGTGAAAGTTGCAAGCCGCGCCGGAGAAACCACCTTGCGGGCGCTTATCACCGAACGTGTGGCGCCGGGCGTCGTCTACACGACGTTCCACCACCCGTCCACGCAAGCCAATGTCGTGACGACAGAATTTTCCGACTGGGCGACTAATTGTCCCGAATACAAAGTCACGGCCGTGCAAATTTCGCGTTCGAATGGGCCGACCGACTGGCAGGAGCGCTATCGCGAACAGGCCGAGCAAAGCCGCCGCATCGCCGAGACCGTCGAAGCCGCGGAATGAGCGGAGGCCTCATGGGCGACGAACAGCCGCCGCCGTCGCTCAGCGTTGCCTGCCACGCGTGGCGGCACGGGGAGATGGCTGTTTCGGCGCGCTCGGTCCCGGAAGAAACGGCGATCGCATTCACCTTTAACGGCACGACCCATGCCGTGATGATGGCGACGCCCGCCGATTTCGAAGATTTCGCGGTTGGTTTCGCGCTTACCGAAGGTCTGATCGAGCAGCCAAGCGAGATCGCCAGCCTCGACATTGTACCGACGCCGCTTGGCATCGAGCTGAGGGTTTGGCTGCCGGAAGACCGTGCGAAAACCTATGCCGCCCGCCGCCGCAGTATGGCGGGGCCAACTGGCTGCGGACTTCTGCGGCATCGAAAGCCTCGAGGAAGCGGCGCGCCCCGCACCCGTCGTCTCCAACGCGAGCCGTTTCGACGCGGGGGCGATCGTCGCGGCCATGGCTTCGCTGTCGTCTGGCCAAAAATTGAACGGCCAAACCCATGCCGTTCACGCCGCGGGCTTTTGGACTCCGGCGCGCGGCCTCGTCGCGGTGCGGGAGGACGTTGGCCGCCATAATGCGCTCGATAAGCTGATTGGCGCACTCGCGCGGAGCGCCATTCCGGCAGCCCATGGTCTCGTGCTCCTGACGAGCCGGGTTTCGATCGAGCTCATTCAAAAAGCGGCGCGGCTCGGGGCGCCGCTGATTGCTGCCGTGTCTGCCCCGACGGCGGCAGGCGTCCGCCTCGCCGACGCCTGCGGGATCACCCTCGTCGCGGTCGCGCGGGGCCAGGATTTCGAGGTCTTCACGCACCATCAACGTATCATCGGTCGAGCCGCGCATCATGTCGCATGACAATTCGCCAAAGAAACTTGTCTATATGGCAAATCAGATCGGAAAATTCTTCGCGCCCCAGCAGCATGAAGCAGCGGTCGCAGGGATCGCCAATCATCTCGCCAAATTCTGGGACCCGAGCATGCGGAAGAAAATCGTCCAGCATTTGAGCGAGGGCGGCGAGGGGCTCGATCCGCTCGTTAAGGAAGCGGTGCGGCGCGTAGGGGCAAAATATATTGCTCTCGGCGGATATGCTGGCGACGCTTAGAGCGCGTCCCGATCGCGAAGAATCGTGTGATCAAAAAGGAATTGATCCTTTTCGATAAGACGCAGCATGTCCCAATCGAAACAGGCTACTGCCCGCTTCGAAAACTGTTCTTGGCAATGCCCCGCCGGAACCCGGGCCAGCTTGCTGATGCAGCTGCTTTATTTTGCCCAGCAACGGCCGCAGACGCAAATCCGTGCATAAAATCTGCTAGAACAAAAACGGAACTTGATTCACTTCGGGGCGTCGTTTAGGCCTTCGCGCATGGGAAAAAATGTCTCGCCGCCGGCGCCGGGCAACCGCACCGAATCGGTCAATCTGCGCGACGCGCTCGAAGAGCGCTACCTCGCTTATGCGCTCTCGACCATCATGGGGCGCGCGTTGCCCGACGCGCGCGACGGGCTCAAACCCGTGCACCGCCGCATCCTCTATGGCATGCACATTTTGCGTCTCGATCCGGGCGCCGCCTTCAAGAAATGCGCGAAAATCGTCGGCGACGTGATGGGCTCTTTCCATCCGCATGGCGATCAGGCGATCTATGACGCACTTGTGCGACTCGCCCAGGATTTTTCCTCGCGCTATCCGCTGATCGACGGCCAGGGCAATTTCGGCAATATCGACGGGGACGGCGCCGCCGCCTATCGCTACACCGAAGCTCGGATGACCGATGTCGCCAGGCTCTTGCTTGAGGGCATTGACGAGGATTCTGTCGATTTTCGCGAGAATTATTCGGGCGATCAGAAAGAGCCAATTGTCCTGCCCGCCGCGCTCCCAAACCTGCTTGCCAATGGCGCGCAGGGCATCGCGGTTGGCATGGCAACGTCGATCCCGCCGCATAATCTCGCCGAACTCTGCGACGCGGCGCTTTACCTCATTTCGCACTACAATGCCACGACGGCCCAATTGCTAGGCTTCGCGCCGGGGCCGGATTTTCCGACCGGCGGAATCATCGTCGAATCCCGACGAGCGATCGCCGAGGCCTACGAAAGCGGGCGGGGCTCGTTCCGGCTGCGGGCGCGCTGGTCGAAGGAGGAGGGAAGCCGCGGTGCGTGGGCCGCCGTCGTCACCGAAATTCCCTACATGGTTCAAAAGTCGAAGCTCATCGAAAAGATCGCCGAGCTTCTGGCCGGCAAGAAGCTGCCGGCTGTCGCCGATGTCCGCGATGAATCCGCCGAGGATGTCCGCATCGTGATCGAGCCGCGCGCCCGCACGATCGATCCCGAAATGATGATGGAACAGCTTTTCAAGCTCACCGAGCTAGAGAGCCGGTTTGCGATGAACATGAACCTGCTTGCCGATGGCGTCGTGCCCCGCGTGGTGTCCTTCAAGGAGGCCTTGCGGCAATGGCTCGACCATCGCCGCGAGGTTCTTCTGCGCCGCGCCCGCCACCGGCAGGCCGCGATCGTCCGCCGGCTCGAACTCGTCGCCGGAATGCTCGTCGTCTTTTTGAACCTCGACCTTGTGATCAGGATCATACGCGAGGCAGAAGATCCAAAGCAGGAGTTGCAGACGAGTTTCGGCCTCTCCGACGTGCAAGCGACATATGTTCTCGACACCAGGCTACGCAGCTTGCGCCGGCTGGAGGAAATGCAGCTACGCCGCGAAAGTGACGATCTTGCCAAGGAAAAGCGCGAGATCGAGGGATTGCTCGGCGATGAAGGCAAGCAATGGAAGACGGTCGCCGCGCAAATTCGCGAGCTCAAGAAGAAATACGGTCCCGAGACAAAGATCGGCCGCCGCCGCACGAGTTTTGGACAAGCCCCCGATATCGCCGAGGCCGATATTGCCGGCGCGATGATCGAGCGCGAACCGGTGACGATCGTGGTTTCCGAAAAAGGCTGGATACGGGCTCTGAAAGGCAATGTCACGGATCTCGCCAGCGTGCAGTTCAAAGGCGGCGACGGATTGGCCGTGTCGTTTTTCGCGGAAACCACATCGAAAATCCTCGTTCTCGCAAGTGATGGTAGGATTTTCACGCTCGACGCAGCGAAATTGCCGGGCGGGCGTGGCCAGGGCGAGCCAATCCGCCTGATGGCAGATATCGCCGAAAGCGAGACGATCAAAGCCGTCTTTCCCTATGCTGCGGGCCAGAAAATGCTGGTCGCCGCAAGCGATGGCCGCGGCTTCGTCGCGAGCCAGGACGAAATGGTTGGCGGCACGCGCAAAGGCAAACTGCTGCTTACCGTTGCAAAGCCTGCAACCGCCGCGCTGATCGTTCCCGCCGATGGCGACCATGTGGCGGCGATCGGTGCAAACCGCAAGCTTCTCATCTTTCCGCTCGCACAGCTGCCTGAAATGCCGCGTGGCAAAGGCGTGCGCTTGCAAAGATACCGGGATGGCGAGATCAGCGATGCGAAGGTGTTTTATCTCAAGGAGGGTTTGAGCTGGCAAGATTCCGCAGGCCGGACTTTTTGCGTCGCCGCGCGCGAATTGCGCGATTGGATCGGCAACCGCGCCGAGGCCGGGCGCCTGCCGCCTAAAGGATTTCCGAAGAACAACCGGTTCGGGTGAGATGATTTTGGCGCCAGTGTCTGATCGACACAATTTGCGTGTTTGCAATAAGCAAAAAAATTATCATTTTGCTGTTTTTCGTGGTCTGGTGAATGTCGTGAAAAAATGGAGGAAATCATGGGCGAGAGTGCAACAATTAGGGCGGCTCGCATGGTAGCTGCGCGATCAACGTTAGTGACGACAGCACAAGCTCTTTCCACCAAGGCTAAAACTTCTGAGACACCGGTCGAGCGCAGTCAAGCTAACAAAGGCCCATATAGGGATGTGCCTGTACCAAAAAAATGATCTTCGGCGAGAAAAATCAGTTGCGACACGTACCACGACGGGCGAGGAACCCTATAGATCAGAATTTCGACGGGACTTTTCTCGTTTAATACATTCGGCCGCGTTTCGACGGCTCCAGGGCAAGACGCAAGTCTTCCCTGGGTTTGAATCAGATTTTTTTCGAAGCAGACTGACACACTCGTTGGAGGTAGCACAAATCGCAAAGTCAATTGCGATTAAGCTAAACTTTTGTCACGAGTACTTTAAACAATATCCCATAGATCTCGATTTAATAGAATTTGCCGCCCTGGCTCACGACCTCGGTCACCCGCCATTTGGACACAATGGAGAAAAGGCGCTTGACAACCGTATGCAAGCGGTTGGAGGTTTTGAATGCAACGCTCAAACATTTAGAATCTCACGAGGATAGAAAAGAAGGAACTACGTGATAACTGCGTGACGCCAATTAGCGACGATGGAGTTGATCAACGTTTAGGTTTAAATGTTACATATCGCTCGTTGGCGTCGATTGTAAAATATGGCCGAATTATTCCAGGTTATCGAGACGCTGAGGGTATACTAAAGGGTATATACGAGTTTGAAGTCCGTCCAAGAACATCAGGAAGGATTACAGAGTTTTCTGAGCATGAGGCGGATTGAGGCAAAGCGCAAGAAAGCGAGCGCTTTGACATTCAGATTTTCCCAATCCTTGGCGAGCCGGCGACATCGATTGAGCCAAGCAATCGTGTGTTCGACGATCCAACGTTTTGGTAGGACGGCGAAACCCTTGGCCCGATCGGAACGTTTGACGATTTCGATGTCGAGTTGGGGCAGGATTTTGCCAACGGCCTTGTGAAAGATCGGCCCTTGATAAGCGCTGTCGGCGAACAGCTTCTTCAAGAAAGGAAACAGGCCAAACAGCGTGGCCAGCAGAAGAACGCCTCCGTCGCGATCTTGAATGTCGGCGGCATGCACGATGGCATGCAGCAGCAATCCCTCGGTGTCGGCGAGAATGTGCCGCTTCTTGCCCTTGATCAGCTTGCCGGCGTCGAACCCAGGTGGATCGATGCAGGCCCCCCTTTTTCGGCGCTTTTCACGCTCTGACTGTCGATGATCGCGGCGGTAGGGCTGGTGTCGCGGCAGGCTTGCTCGCGACACGCTTCGTAAAGCGCGTGGTGCATGCGATCCAGGGTGCCGTCATAGATCCATAAATCGAGATAGGCGAACACCGTGCTCTTCGGCGGCAGGTCTTTCGGAATCGCCCGCCATTGGCATCCCGTCGAGAGCACATACATGATCCCGTTGACGATCTCGCGAAGGTTCACCCGGCGCTTGTTGCCGCCACCCTTGGCCGGCGGGATCAGCGGTTCGATCAGCGACCATTCAGCGTCAATCAGATCACTCGGATAACGCAGCTTGTCGCGATTGTAGCGCACGCGGTTTTCCTTCGTCCACATCGGCGGTCCCTCCTCGAATCAGGCCGCCATCCTTGAATCACAAATGATTCATCCGATTCAATATGTTTCTGGACGGACACTGAGGAACATGTATTGGAAAAAGTAATAGCTTCTGTATGCGATGATATACCTAATAAACGAGAGTTTAAAACGATAGAATGCTCGATTATGGATGTGGCAGACGATATAGCGTACTCAACATATGACCTAGAGGATACGTTCAAAGCAGAATTTCTTGATCCACTCAAGATACTTTGATCATCAACGGCAACAAAAAAGTCTGTCGCGAAAAAAGTTAGTAGAAATCTAAAATGCTATTTCGATGAGCACGCTGTAGATCGAATTTTTTTGGAAATTTTTAGCGGCCTCGGTTACGATGTTATTATACCTCAAGGCGAACTTAACCCGACCATACTGCTTGCTCATGCGAGTAACGTGGCGTCCGCTTCGCGTGATTTAACGTCTAATGGCTATCTAAGGACACAGTTTACAGCTGATCTTGTGAGCGAATTCATTAGCGGCGTCGAACTACAATTTGACGATAGATATCCTGTTTTAAGTAGTATAAGGTTGACGGATTGGATTGCAAGAAAAGTGGAGACATTAAAACACTATACCTATACAACTACGATAATGGCATCGCGACTTCGAGTACATGAACAGAGAGGATATGATATTATTACTAAATTGTTTGAGAAGTTGGATTCGCCTCAAGGATACTTTTTGCTACCAGAAGACTATAGGAATATTTATGAGTTTTTAGGAAACAAAGACGCGGCGAAGAAGCGGGTAGTATGTGATTTCATAGCTGGAATGACGGATCGTTATGCAGTGGAGTTCTATTGTAGAATTTTTTCGGATTCCCCACAGAGTATCTTTAAACCACTTTGATATTGTCCACTTCTACTCCACCCGTTCCCAGCCGTTCATCCCGAGCCGCTCCTGCGGCAGGAATCGCGCCTTGTAAGCCATTTTCCTTGAGCCTGCGACCCAGTAGCCGAGGTAGACATGCGGCAGGCCGAGACGGCGCGTGCGTTCGATATGATCGAGGATCATATAGGTGCCGAACGAACGGCTCTGCTCGCCGGGTACGTAGAACGAATAAACCATCGACAGACCGTCGGCGAGGAGATCGGTCAGGCAGGCGGCAACGAGCGGGCGCTCGCCCGCCGCCGCGGCACCGCCCTGGGAAAGCGCGATATTCGACGAGACGGGTTTCGACATGGCTGTCCTCGATCATCGTCGAATAATCGACGGCAGTCATATCGGCCATGCCGCCGTCGCCATGCCGCGCATCGAGATAGCGGCGGAAAAGAGCATATTGTTCAGCGGTGGGCTCGGGCCGAACCACGGTTCCGGAAAGGTCGCGATTGATTTCAATGACCCGACGGAAATTCCGCGACCAGCGAAATTCATTGGCCTTGATACGAACCGACACGCAGGCGCGGCAATTTTCGCAGGCAGGGCGGTAAGCGATGGTCTGCGAGCGCCGGAATCCCGATTGGGTGAGCTGGTCATTCAGCAGCACGGCGCGGCGGCCGATCAAATGGGTGAAGACCTTGCGCTCCTGGCGACTGGGCAAATAAGGGCACGCCGACGGCGAGGTCAGATAAAACTGCGGTGCGTCGCGCGGTTCTCGCGTCAATTTCGCTGGCCCCTTTGTTGGTTTTCAGAAGCTCGCATTCTGAAAACATCGTCTGAAAATTCTCGCCCTCACAAAAATCTCCGGGTGACGATGACGCCGGCTAGCATATCGTGCAGACATCTTTTGTTCGCGCTCAAGAGCGAGACGAGAAATACCGGCGGGAACATCGTGCTGACATAAAAGAGGACCGCCTGCACAGCGGCGTTGAGGAAAGGCACCCTCGCGCCATCGGTGAGCCGCATTTCGAGGTCCATCGCCCGCATGCCCGGCGTCGCCATCCGGTAGCCCGAAATCGTGAGCCCATTGTAAAAAAACGCCACGGCCGGAAATAGCGGCGGCAGGACGAAGAGCGAAAACCCGAAGGTCAAAACGGCGAGCGCGATCCATAGCGCGCAGGATAGGATCGAGACGAAAATCAGATCGAAAACGAAGGCTACGATCCGCCGCGTGCGAACTCCCGCGAGCGCTGCGGCCGGAAGATAGGCCGGGACACCTGGCGGAATAGCCGGCCTGTCAAAACCGCTTCTGCCGCTCATCTGCGCACTCCTCCCACTTTGCCGCCAGGACGGGCAGGGCCAGGCCATTGTCGCGCCTCGCAAGTCACTTGCCGATACGCCGCGGACGGGCGATGGGGCCCAGGCGAAAGGATCGATCACGAGCCGCGGGCCATGAATTTAACCCGGCCTGTTCACCACCGATCCCAAGGTCATGTCATGTTACGCGCAAAAGTGGGAAAGTGAAGGAGAGGTAGCGGCTGGAGCGGGATTTTTTTCGTCTCGCGGCAGCGCAGCATTTTTGCCGTCAAGCTTGGCGCGGCAACCGGCTTCCCACGCGTTGACGTAAAGCCATCAAGATGCCAGCCATTGCGATTTCAAACTGCGGTAATGCCGGCCTCGTCGCCACCACTTCCAGCCAGCGGCCTTTTCGATGCGCCAAGCACTCCATAGCCTGCACATTCAAACCGATGGCAAGGGTCTTGTCGAGTTCGGTGCCGAGGTCTCGGGCTGGCTTCGCGTGCAATCTGTCGCGACCGGCTTGCTCACGATTTTCTGCCGCCACACCTCGGCTTCGCTGCTCATTCAGGAGAACGCGGACCCCGATGTCCGAACGGATCTGGAAAAGTTTTTCGAGGAAATCGCGCCCGAAGACACAACGCGCTATGTCCACAAAACCGAAGGTTTGGATGACATGCCAGCGCATATTAGGGCCGCGCTATCACAGACGCAGCTTACAATTCCGGTCGCCTCGGGACGACTTGTCCTTGGGACCTGGCAGGGCATTTATCTATTCGAGCATCGCCGCGCGCCGCACCGGCGCGAAATCGTGCTCCATTTGTTAGGTGAGTGACGCCGGCGCTGCCGCAGCAAAAAGCTGCCCGGCGATCATTTGAGGGACGCGGGCTTCGAGCTAGCCCAGCTGGGTCGCGGCCCTTGCACCTGACGCCCTTAAAAAGGGTGATACTGATAGAGCCAGGTCTCGCTCAAAATTTTTTCGCCCGCGCGCAGAAATAGACGCATTTCGACGGGTTCGGTCGCCCGTTACGGTCAGATCGAATTGGGCGCGCCAATGGCCCGGCACATCGTCCGGTACGGCTTCGGTGAAGATATAGGAGAAGGCTCCCCGCGATGCCCAGAGCACCGGCTCGGGCTTTACGCCGAAGGGCAGATCCTCGAGCGGCGGTCCTGTGAATTCGACCATGAATTTGCGCACGCCCTTGGGGCCGCGGCAGGCCCGGCTGGCCGCCATTGCCGAGACGTGTCGCGACGACGCGCGCGAGATCGGTCGGAAACGGTTCGTCCGCCTCCCAGTAGAGGCGGTAGGAGAGACTAACTTCGGAGCCCGCCGCCGCGGTTTTCTCGGGTACCCACATGGCGACGACATTGTCGTGAATTTCGTCGTCGGTCGGGATTTCGACGAGTTCGATCGCGCCCTTGCCCCAATGGCCCTGACGGCTCGACCCACAGGCTCGGGCGCCGGTCGTAATAGACGCCGTCTAGATAGTGATCGAAATTGCGGTCGCGTTGCAACAGCCCAAAGCCGCGCGGATTTTCGTCGACGAACGAGGACGTGATGATGCGCGGCGGATTGTTGAGGGGCCGCCAGACCTGTTCGCCCGTCCCCGTCCACATGGCGAGTCCATCGGAATCATGCACCTCGGGGCGCCAGTCGATCCCGGTCTCCTTCTTGGTTTCGGAAAACCAGTACATCGTCGTCAGCGGCGCGAGGCCGAACCGGGCGATGTCGGCGCGCAGGAATAGCGTCTGGTCGATGTCCATGATGACGCCCTTGCTGCGCGTCATCACAAAGCGGTAGGCGCCGACGATCGATGGACCTTCGAGCAAGGCGTAGATGGTCAGCGAGTCGCCGGTTGCGGCACGGTCGATATAGAATTTGGTGAAATCGGGAAACTCTTCCGGCTTGCCCGCAACGGCGACGTCGATCGCGACGGCGCGGGCCGAAAGCCCGTACTGGCGCAACTCTCCGATCGCGCGAAAATAAGCGGCGCCGAGAAAGGCGACCCAATCGTTCTTGCGCCAATCGAGCACGCCGTCCCTCGACTCCTGGACGCGCAGCCCCGCAAAGCCCGCGCCTTGCGGCAGGCTCTTCGCAATCGAATCCGGAGGCATTTCGAAATAGCTCTGATCGTAGATGATTTCCCGCGCGCTGCCTGCGTCGACGACGTTCATTTCGACGGCTTTCTGGAAAGAACATTCCGAGATGAAAAAAGCTCACCGGAAACCGGCCCGGACCATCGGCGAAAAGCGCGTGGTCCATGTCGAACGTGATTTTTCCCCAGGCCTCATAATTGATCTTGGAGACGATATCGGGCGAAGGCCGCGCCGGACCGACGTAAGGCTCGCCGCTATGCGTTTCGCCATCGCCTTGAGACCATCGAACGAAAACGGCACCGCCGGGCCAAGCTTCATGGCACCGGCGGCGAAGCCTTTGCGCGCATCCGTTGCCGCGAGCGCGAATCGCTGCGGCGGCCTTCACCACCGATCTCCGGTCAAAGGCGTCTCATTCAACGCTCCTTGGGATCGGAAGGCCAAACGGGTGGCGCAGCCTGCGTTCAAGGCAGCACAGGCGTCACTGGCTGAAAGCGAGGAAGGTGGGCAGAAGGATTTCTAGCGAATGGGTTCGTGGCGAATCGCGATGCGCATGAAATAATAGAGCAGCACGAAGCCGCAAAGAGTAAATCCGATCTCGATGATGCGGCTGACAAGGGGATCGAGCTGCAGGAGGCCGCCGAGTGCCCATCCCGCCGCCCAAGACGCGCCGACCATTTCGGTGCCGACCAGAATGGCAACTGCGACGAGGGTCGAAACATGGACCCAGTTGATCTTCTTCGTTTCAGCCAATGCGGTTCGCTCCATTATGAAACTGAATTTAGGAGAATTCCTGCTGCAAGCCACGCGGACACTTACGCCGACTATATCACAAGGTATGCCACGGCAATGCCACTCGCGGTAAGCTCAAACCCCATTGTATAACGCCGCCGGACAAAGTTAGGAACCGCCGATGGACAACAAGGTGCCGGTCGCCAACGAAAAAGATAAGCTGCCCTTCCCGTGGCTCACCGCCTACCCGCCCGGCGTGCCGGCGCGGATCGAGACGCCGCCATATCGTTTGCTCGGCGAGATAGCGCGCGGACTTAGCGGCGCGGAAGCCGGCGGCCCGGGCGTTTACCACCATCATGCCGAACGGCATGGCTGGAAGATCTGAGCTTTGCGGAAGTCGACCGCTATTCGGACGCCTTCGCCGCCTATTTGCGCGAAACGCTGCACCTCGAGCCGGGAGCCAGGGTCGCGATCCAGATTCCAAATGGGCTCGCCTATCCGGTCGTCGCATTCGGCATGTTCAAAGCCGGCTGCGTGCTCGTCAATGTCAACCCACTCTATACGGCGCATGAGATGGCGCATGTTTTCGCGGACGCGGAGCCCGCTGCAATCGTTGCGATCGACATGATCGCGGGCAAGCTTGCAGCGGCCATGGAACAGGTCCCGGTGCCGCATGTCATTCTGACCGAAGCCGCGAGCCTCTTCCCGTTTGCATCGCGGCGGCTCATCGGTTTTGTGCAGAGATACGTCAAGAAACTGGAGCCGTACCCGCGCTTCAGACGCACGAGCCTTTCAAAAGCGCTTGCGTTGGGGGCAGCCAGCATTCGCGCCGGGGCCAACGTCAAGGGCTACACGAACAAGATGGAACCCTCCGCCATCGCCTGTCTGCAATACACCGGCGGCACGACGGGCGTGAGCAAGGGCGCCATGCTGACGCATCGCAATTTGATCATGAACGTGGCGCAATTCGTCGCTTTTCGGGGCGAAGACATGCGGGAAAGCGATCACGTTCTCACCGCGCTTCCGCTCTATCATATCTTCGCATTCACGGTGAACTTGCTTGGTTTTTTCGTTCGCGGCGCGCACAATATTTTGATTCCAAGCCCGAGGCCGTTGAGCAATCTCCGCAAGGCCTTCGAGAAGGAGGCAGTAACCTTCATCACCGGGGTCAACACCTTGTTCAACGGCCTGTTGAACGAACCATGGTTTTGCGCGAATCCGCCGAAGAGCCTGCGTGTATCGATTGCCGGCGGGATGGCTTTGCAGGAGGCGGTGGCCGTGCGATGGCGGAAGATCACGGGAACCGAGGTGGCCGAAGGCTACGGCCTCACCGAGTCCTCGCCTGTCCTTACCCTTCATCCCGCGGGACGCGAGAAGCCAGGCTCGATTGGCATGCCGCTTCCTTCGACCGAAATGAAATGTGTCGACGACCAGGGAAACGAGGTTGCGATCGGCGAGCCCGGCGAGATTATTGCGCGCGGGCCGCAGGTCATGGCCGGCTACTGGCGGCAGCCCGGCGAAACCGAAAATGTGCTTGCGCGATGGCTGGCTCTACACCGGCGATATTGGGACAATGGATGCCGAAGGCTATTTCACCATTGTGGACCGGCGCAAGGATATGATTCTCGTCTCCGGATTCAATGTCTATCCCAATGAGGTCGAGAAGGTGCTGGCGGGGCTTGCTGGCGTGAAGGAATGCGCCGTGATCGGTGTGCCGGACGCGGCCAGCGGGGAAGCAGTCAAGGCGTTTGTGGTGCGCGACGATCCAAACCTCGATGCCAAGGCGGTGCGCGATTTCTGCAAAAGCGAGCTCGCCAGCTACAAAGTGCCGAGATTGGTCGAGTTCCGCGACGATTTGCCGAAGTCGAACGTCGGCAAGATTCTGCGCAAGGAGCTGCGGCAAAACCCATCCGCGAGCGCCATTAAGCACATGGCCTGAGCAGCTGGCGATCCTGCTCACCAGCACAACAGCCGCCGCCCTGCCACGGCACCGATGGCAACGACGAAGCCAATCGCCAAACTATACCAGGCCGTCACAAACAGCGGCAAATCGTCCGGGCAATGCGTGGCGTAGCATGCCGCGCCGATCGCCCCGGCGAAGAGGCCAGCCGCCGCTCCGGCAAGGGCCGGATGCTCCGGCGCGCCTTGACGCAACGCCAGCAAAGCGGCAACGAGCGGGGCCGCGGCAAGAAGCGGGATGCTTTCCAAACAGAACATCGCGTTGGAGCCGACAAGTCTTTGACCCCAAAGTGCAGCCGGAACGGCGACGAGTTCCGCGAGGTTGGCGGCCGCCAGGAAGGCCGGCACGATCGCCAGCAGAAGGGCGGCGCGGCGCACACCGGCGCCGGGCCTCGCAATGCGTGCGACCAACGCGCCGGAAAGGACAGCTAGCAAAAAGGTGAGGCAAAGCTTGAACAGAAGCCGGGGTTCGCCGAGCAAGGTCAAAAGGTGCGGCCGGAGCCCGAGGACCGCGAAATGGAGGCCCAGCGCAATCGCGACGCCCGGAATCAAGCCAAGCGCCAAGGCCCGGCCCGGCGGCATTGCGCGGACCCCACTGTCGGCGGCAAGGGCGCGGATGAGATCGCCGGTTTTCACGTCCCCTCTCCATTGAATTTCGCGGCGAGCGCCGCCAATCCGCGATGCAGGGCTACCCGGACGGCTCCATTGGTCATCGAAAGACGCGCCGCCGCCTCGCTAATCGACGCGCCATCGACGGCAATGGCCCGCACGGCATTGCGTTGTCCGGCTGGTAGACACTCAAGATGACGATCGATGTCGCCTACGAGCATGGCCGGGTCGGACTCGCCACCGGCCAAGACTTCGGAGAAATCGTCGAGAGGAAGGTCGATCCGGCGGCCGCGCCGGCGCATCGCATCGATCATTTTATGGCGTGCGATGGCCCGCAGCCATGGACCAATTGGCGCATCCTCGTCCCAGCTTTGCCGCTTGAGATGAATGGCAAGCAACGTCTCCTGGACAACGTCCTCGGCATCGGTATCGGCCATGCCCGCCCCGGCAAGGCCCCGCCGCGCCACGGCGCGAAGCACCGGCGTCAATTGCAGCAGGAGACGCCGGTAAGACTCCGCGTTGCCGGCATTGCCTGCTCGCATCAGCAGGGCCCACTCCTTTTCTCGTCCATCGCCGCGCAAAACGATCCCATCAGCTGAATTCGGCCGCCGCCGGCCTCTCGTTACATCTTCCGCGCTGTCTCGTTATCACGCTTTTGTCATGGAAAATATCCGCCACGATGCGTAACGCCCGCGCTCGCTAGCGCGTAGTAGAGGGTGTAGAAACGGTGTGCCGTTTCTGTCGGCAGGGGAGGGGACGTCTGTTTTCCCGCGTCCATATCCGGCTTTCGTTTAACAAAGGAACCAATCATGATCACAAAAACCGAGCTTACCGCCGCCGCGCTCGCCGCCGCGTTCGCGCTTCTCACGGGGCCGCTTGCCGCCGAGGATATGGGCGGTCCCAAGGCGGGCAAGGAAAAGTGCTATGGCGTGGCGCTGAAAGGGCAAAACGATTGCGCGGCGGGAGCGGGCACCAGCTGCGCCGGGACATCGAAGGTCGATTACGACGCCAAAATCTGGAAGTATGTCCCGAAGGGCACGTGCGAAACGATGAAGACCCCGAACGGCATGGGGTCCCTCAAGCCAGCCAAATCTTGATCAGCATCCGGGGCACGCGGGATCCGCGCGCCCCTTTTGCGGTGCCAGGACAAGCGCTTAAAAGCGAGGTAGGGAGAAAAATCGATGCGCGTTTCACTGCTTCCCTTGCGCGCCGGTGCGAGCTTTAAGCCCGAGCATTTCGCCGCCATCGCCGCCGCGCCGCAACCGCTCGGCTTTTTCGAGGTTCATGCCGAAAACTATATGGGCGCCGGGGGCACACCACATGCGCAGTTGGGATTTCTGCGGGACCATTACGCCTTATCCCTGCACGGCGTCGGGCTCAACATCGGTTCAAGTGAGCCACTCGATCGCGCGCACCTTGCCCGGCTGAAACGCCTTTGCGACCGTTATCAGCCGGAATGTTTTTCCGAGCATCTGGCGTGGTCCTCGCACGCCAGAATTTTTTTCAACGATCTCCTTCCGCTCCCCTATACGAAGGAAAATTTGAGCTTGGTGATCGACCATGTCGACGAAGTACAGACCACGCTTCAGCGCCGCCTGCTTCTCGAAAATCCCGCCGCTTATTTGCGCTTCAAACAGAGTACGATCCCGGAGACGGAGTTTTTAGCGGCGATCGCGCGCGCGACCGGCTGCGGACTGCTTCTCGACGTCAACAACGTTTTCGTTTCGGCGCGCAATCACGCAACCAGCGCGTACGCCTATCTCGAAGCTTTTCCTCTCGATCTCGTGGAGGAAATTCATCTTGCCGGCCATTTCGAAACCATAGACAGCCAGGGATCGCCGTTGCTGATCGATGCGCACGGATCACCCGTCGCCGAGGATGTGTTCGCCTTGTTCGAAAGCGTGATCGCCCGCACGGGGCCGCTGCCAACGTTGGTCGAGTGGGACAATGATGTGCCAGATTGGCCGGTGTTGCGCGCCGAGGTGATCGCCGCGCAAGAACCCCTCGACCGGGCAGGCTCTGTCCGCGCCACGCCGGCCGCGGCGTGAAGGAGCCTCGCGAGGCCATGTTGGATTTCCGTCCGGATTTCGCCCGGGCGCTGCGCGACCCTGATTTGGCTGTTCCCCAGGACATCACGGCGCATGATCTGGATGCGCCGCAAGAGCGTTTCGGGATCTATCGCAACAATGTCATGATGGGCCTCGTCGGCGCACTGGAAGCGCGCTATCCGGCAACGCGCAAAATCGTTGGCGAGGATTTCTTCAAAGGCGCCGCCAGATTGTTCGCCGCCATTGAGCCGCCGCGCTCCCCCCTGATGATGTTTTATGGCGACGCGTTTCCCGCTTTCTTGGCGGATTTCGCACCGGCGCGGCCAGTCCCTTATCTCGCCGATGTCGCCCGCCTCGAAGCTGCGCGAACGCGCGCGTACCACGCCGCCGACGCTAACACTCTGACGCCCGCCTCGCTCGCCGGCGTTGCCCTGGATACTCTGGCCTCCTCGCGCTTCACGTTGCACCCTTCGGTTGAAATCGTCGCGTCGGACTATCCTATCGTCACGATCTGGGCGATGAACTCCGGCGAATTGGATCTTGCGCCGATCACTGATTGGCGCAGCGAGGATGCGCTTGTTTCGCGCCCCGGCTGCAGTGTCGAGGTTCGCCGCCTGCCGGAGGGCGCCAAGGTTTTTTTGCAAAACCTCGCGGCTCGAAATCCGCTTGGAAAGGCGGCCGCGGCAGCGCTCGCCGCAAACTCGAGCTTCGATCTGGCCGCCAATCTCGCGGCACTATTCGCGGGGCTCGCGATCGAAATGACCAATCAACCCGTTGAGGTTCCCTTGCCATGATCCGATCCCTCGAGACGCAGGTGGAAAACCCATCGGCGTTGATTGGCGCGATACGCTCCGCCGCCGCCGTTTTGGACAAAATTCCGCAATCCCTGATTTCGCTCGCGGCGCGGGTTTTTCCGGCCGCCGTGTTCTGGATGTCGGGGCAAACAAAGGTCGAAGGATTTCATGCGACGGACAATGCGATTGCGTTGTTTCGCGACGAATATGCTCTTCCATGGATCGATCCCGCTCTGGCCGCGAACATCGCGGCGTTCAGCGAGCACTTTTTTCCGCTCATGCTTATTATAGGGCTCGCTAGCCGCCTGTCGGCGCTGGCGCTTCTCGGCATGACCGCGGTCATCGAGATTTTCGTCTATCCCGATGCCTGGCCGACCCACGGCGTCTGGGCGACGTGCTTTCTCGTCGTTATCGCACGCGGGCCGGGAATTTTCTCCCTCGACCATCTTTTGATGCGGCGCTGGTCATGGATCGAAAACCCTCGTGTGAGCTGATCACAAAAAATTGAATGCCGACGCGGTCTTTTCCCAAGACAAGCCTGACTATTCCGCCGGTCTATTCCGTTTTCAACAACGCCTCGAAAAATGGGGCGACCGCCAATTTTAGGGAGGTTGGCAATGTTGAAATCTCTTACTGTGGCAATCCTGGGATCCGCGCTCCTTTGCGGCGGAGCAGCAACGACTTCCGCCAAGACGTTGACGACGCGCAGTCCTCCTAACACCCGTTACCTCCTGCCCGGCACGCCGGACAGCTACTCGGGCGATCAACTCCGCGAAGGCCGCTCCATTTACCAGATGGAGGACCCCGACGGTCTTTATTACGGAACAGACGAACGGGGCTATCCGACCGGCGAGCCGCAAAATCCACGAACCTGACCAGGTTTCAGCCTAATCCGAGGCTTCCGGTCAGGTGTTCGCAGATCTCGCACTGCATTTCGAAATCGATCCCGATATTGATCCCTGCCGCGCTGTCGGCCAGCCCGGCGGGATCGGACCAGCGATTGGGGTGTTCAGCGTCCTTTGCCGCATCATACAATACAACCTCAAAATCCACGATCCCGAGGCGAAAAGAGCGGCGGAACCGGCGGCCTATTCGCCCGCCGGCACCTCCGGCCGCGCGAGCAAGGGAGTTGTCACGGTTGCCGCCGCGCTTTCCGCTTTTTGGGCGATAATCAGTTCGTCCCGATTGTTCGCGACACGCCGGAGTTTGGCCATCGCGGCACCCGTGCCCGCTGGAATGAGCCGGCCGACGATGACATTTTCCTTCAAGCCTTCCAGGGTATCGGCCTTGCCGTTGACGGCCGCCTCGGTCAACACCCGGGTCGTCTCTTGGAAGGAGGCGGCCGAGATGAACGAGCGCGTCTGCAACGACGCCTTAGTGATTCCGAGGAGAACCGGAGTTCCCGAGGCCGGCTTTTCTCCCGCCTCGATCGCCGCGGCGTTAGCCTCATCGAGCTCGACTTGATCGACCTGCTCGCCAGGCAAGAACGAGGTGCCGCCGGGCTCGACGATATCGACCTTCTGCAGCATCTGCCGGACAATCACCTCGATATGCTTGTCATTAATGCTGACCCCTTGCAGCCGGTAAACCTCCTGAATCTCATTGACGAGATAGGCTGCAAGTTCCTCGACGCCCTTGATCGCCAAAATGTCATGCGGCGCCGGATTTCCATCGACGATATAGTCGCCCTTTTCGACGACGTCGCCGTCCTGGAGATGGATGTGCTTGCCTTTTGGGATCAAATATTCGATGGGCTCCGCACCTTCTTCATTTGGAACGATTGAAATGCGCGTCTTGTTCTTATAGTCGCGCCCGAATTGCACGGTGCCGGAGGCCTCGGCAATAATCGCGTGATCCTTCGGCCGGCGCGCCTCGAACAATTCGGCTACGCGCGGCAGACCGCCGGTGATGTCGCGGGTCTTAGCCGAGTCCATCGAGATACGCGCAACGATGTCGCCCGCCTTGACCGGCGCGCCTGGGTCAACCCCAATGATCGAATCCACCGGGAGCACATAACGCGCATCGCCGCCGCGGAGCAGCTTGCCGATCTTGCCGTCCGCGGATTTGATCACAATGGCAGGCTTCAACGTCACGGAGCGCTGATTGAGGCGCCAATCCATAACGAGACGCTTGGCAATGCCGGTCGCCTCATCGATGGTTTCGGTCATCGAGGCACCTTCGACCAGATCCTCGAAACCGACAGCCCCCGCGATCTCGGTCAAAATCGGCCGCGTATAGGGATCCCACTCGGCAATTCGCTGGCCGCGCTTGATCTTATCGCCATCGTCGACTTTGAGCCTGGCGCCATATTGGATCCTGTGAACCGCGCGTTCGGCGCCGTCCGGTCCCTCGACGACGATTGCGACATTGCGCGCCATGACCATCAAGTCGCCCTCGCTGTTGCGGGCGAGATGGCGGTTGCGAATCTTCACGACTTCATCGAAATTGGATTCGATGAAGGATTGATCGGCGATTTGCGCCGCGCCGCCGATGTGGAAGGTGCGCATCGTGAGCTGCGTGCCCGGCTCGCCGATCGACTGCGCGGCGATGACCCCGACGGCCTCGCCTATATTGACCGGCGTCCCGCGCGCGAGATCGCGGCCGTAGCACTTGCCGCAAACGCCGTTCTTAGCTTCGCAGGTCAAGACCGAACGAATCTTGACTTCCTGGATCCCGGCCGCGTTGATGCGGTCGATATGCCATTCCTGAACCATTTCGCCCGCGGCAACGATGACCTCGCCCGATGCCTCCTTCAAATCCTCAGCCGCGGTGCGGCCAAGAATTCGCGTCGCGAGCGAGGCGACAATCTGGCCCGCGTCGATGATCGCGCGCATCCGAATTCCGTTCCGCGATCCGCAATCGAGCATGGTAATAATCGAGTCCTGCGCCACATCGACAAGACGGCGAGTCAGATACCCTGAAATTCGCGGTCTTCAAGGCCGTGTCGGCAAGGCCCTTTCGCGCGCCATGCGTCGAGTTGAAATATTCGAGGACGGTCAGCCCCTCCTTGAAGTTCGAGATGATTGGGCTCTCGATAATCTCTCCCGATGGCTTCGCCATCAGCCCGCGCATCGCGGCGAGCTGCTTCATTTGCGTCGGCGAACCGCGCGCGCCGGAATGCGCCATCATGTAGATCGAGTTGATCGGCTTGTCGCGGCCGTTGCCATCCTTCCCCACAGTCGAGATGCGCGCCATCATCTCCTCGGCGAGCTTGTCCGAACATTTCATCCAGACATCGACGACCTTGTTGTATTTTTCGCCTTGCGTGATCAGTCCGTCATTGTACTGCTGCTCGTATTCCTTCGCGAGCGCTCCTGTCTCGGCGATAATCCGCGGCTTGGTTTCCGGCACGACCATATCGTCCTTGCCGAAGGATATGCCGGCCTTGAACGCCTCGCGAAACCCGAGCGCCATGATCCTGTCGCAAAAGATGACCGTCTCCTTCTGACCGCAGTTGCGATAGACGATGTCGATCATGTTCGAGATTTCCTTCTTGGTCATGAGCTTGTTCACGACATCGAAGGGAATTTTAGAATGGTTCGGCAGCAATTGGCCAAGAATCATACGGCCGGGCGTGGTTTCGAAAATCTTCGGTACACGCTTGCCTTCGCCGTCGTAGCTCCATATCCGTCCTTTAATCTTCGTGTGCAGGGTGATCGCCTTGGCATGCAAGGCATGTTCGATCTCGCCCATATTGGCGAACGCCATCCCCTGGCCAGGATCGCCCTCGCGCGCTAACGAAACATAATAAAGACCAAGCACGATGTCTTGCGATGGGACGATGATCGGCTGGCCATTGGCAGGATGCAGAATATTGTTGGTCGACATCATTAGCACCCGCGCTTCGAGTTGCGCCTCGAGCGAGAGCGGCACATGCACCGCCATCTGGTCGCCGTCGAAATCGGCGTTGAATGCGGCGCAGACAAGCGGATGCAACTGGATGGCCTTGCCTTCGATCAACTTCGGCTCAAAAGCCTGAATACCGAGCCGGTGCAGCGTCGGCGCCCGGTTCAGCATGACCGGATGCTCGCGGATGACTTCGTCGAGAATATCCCAGACTTCCGGTTTCTCTTTTTCGACCAGCTTTTTCGCCTGTTTGACGGTCGCAGATAAACCCTTCGCATCAAGACGCGAATAGATGAAGGGCTTAAAGAGCTCGAGCGCCATCTTCTTCGGAAGGCCGCATTGGTGCAATTTGAGGTCGGGCCCAACCACGATGACCGAGCGGCCGGAATAATCGACCCGCTTGCCCAGCAGGTTTTGCCGGAAACGGCCTTGTTTGCCCTTCAACATGTCGGCGAGTGACTTCAGCGGCCGTTTGTTGGCACCGGTGATGACCCGGCCGCGGCGGCCATTGTCGAACAAAGCATCGACGGCCTCCTGCAGCATCCGCTTTTCGTTGCGCACGATGATGTCCGGCGCGCGCAATTCGATGAGCCGTTTCAGGCGATTGTTGCGGTTGATGACGCGCCGGTAAAGGTCGTTGAGGTCGGAGGTCGCGAAGCGGCCGCCGTCAAGCGGCACGAGCGGCCGCAGATCGGGCGGAAGGACCGGAACTTCGGTCAGGATCATCCACTCGGGCTTGTTGCCCGAACGGATGAAGGCCTCGATGATCTTCAACCTCTTCGCTAGCTTTTTCGGTTTCAGCTCGGTCGTCGATTCCGCGATCTCGACCTTGAGCGATTCGGCGATTGTCGGAAGATCCATGCCCCGCAGAATTTCGCGAATTGCTTCGGCGCCAATGAGGGCGGTGAAGCAATCCTGGCCATATTCATCCTGCGCGCGCAGGTATTCATCTTCGTTGAGAAGCTGGCGGTTCTTGAGTGGTGTCAGGCCAGGATCGAGGACGATATAGGATTCGAAATAAAGGATACGCTCGATATCCTTCAGCGTCATATCCAGAAGAAGCCCGATGCGCGAAGGCAAGGATTTCAAAAACCAGATATGGGCGACCGGCGCGGCGAGCGAAATATGACCCATACGCTCGCGGCGTACCCGCGACAAGGTCACCTCGACGCCGCACTTCTCGCAGATGACGTTCTTATATTTCATTCGCTTGTATTTGCCGCACAAGCACTCGTAGTCCTTGATCGGACCGAAGATCCGGGCGCAGAAAAGTCCATCGCGTTCGGGTTTGAAGGTGCGATAGTTGATTGTCTCCGGCTTTTTAATCTCGCCGAAAGACCAGGACAGAATCTTCTCCGGGCTCGCGATCGAAATCTGGATCTGATCAAAAGCCTGCGGCGGTGCGGCCGGGCTGAAGAGATTTATGACCTCTTGATTCATTGCCATCTCCCGATACTTTAGCCTTTGCGGCACCGCCGCACGGCTCCGCCGGAAATATTCAAACGAAGACACCACGCGGCCCCTGCCGCCCGGCGGACTTAAATGTCTGCGTCTATTCGGCCGCCTCGGCTGGCGGCGTCTGGTTCTTCAATTTCGTTGTCTGAGCAAGTTCGACATTAAGGCAAAGCGACCGCATCTCTTTGACAAGCACGTTGAAGCTTTCGGGAATTCCGGATTCGAAAGCATCGTCGCCGCGCACGATGGATTCGTAAACCTTGGTTCGGCCTGCCACGTCATCGGATTTCAAGGTCAGCATCTCCTGTAGCGTATAGGCCGCGCCATATGCCTCGAGCGCCCAAACTTCCATCTCGCCAAAACGCTGGCCGCCGAATTGCGCCTTGCCGCCCAGTGGCTGTTGGGTGACGAGGCTATAGGGGCCGATCGAACGCGCGTGGATCTTGTCGTCGACGAGGTGATGCAGCTTCAGCATATAGATATAGCCGACGGTCACCTTGCGGTCGAAAGCCTCGCCCGTGCATCCGTCGTAGAGAACGACCTGGCCCGAGCTGTCCAGCCCCGCCAGCTCCAGCATTTCGACGATGTCCTTTTCATGCGCGCCGTCGAAAACCGGAGTCGCGACGGGCACGCCGCGGCGCAGATTTTCGCCGAGCTCGACGACGGCCTCGTCGTCGAGTTCCATGATCTCCTTCTTGGCTTCGTAAATTTCGATGAGCTTGTCGCGCAACGGCTTCGTGTTGCCGTCCCGCAAATAGGCATTCACCGTATCGCCAATCTGCTTGCCAAGCCCGGCGCAGGCCCAGCCGAGATGGGTTTCGAGGATCTGTCCGACATTCATGCGGGAGGGCACGCCGAGCGGATTCAAGACGATATCGACCGGCTGCCCATCAGCGAGAAAGGGCATATCCTCCCGCGGCACGATCTTAGAGACGACGCCCTTGTTGCCATGCCGTCCCGCCATCTTGTCGCCGGGCTGAATCTTGCGCTTCACCGCGACGAAAACCTTCACCATTTTCATGACGCCCGGCGGCAATTCATCGCCGCGCTGCAGCTTTTCGACCTTGTCGAGAAAGCGGCTTTCAAGCGCTTTCTTGGCCTCGTCATACTGTCTGCGCATGGCTTCGAGCTCGGCCATCGTCTGGTCGTTCTCGATCGCGAAAACCCACCATTGCGAGCGGGGATAGCCCTCGATGATCTCCCTGGTAAGCACGGTATCCCGCTTGAAACCCTTCGGCCCGGCGATTGCCTTGTTGTCCACGAGTACGCCGATGACGCGCGCATAGACGTTGCGGTCGAGGATCGCCAGCTCATCGTCTCGGTCCTTCGCGAGACGCTCGATTTCCTCGCGTTCGATCGCTTGGGCGCGCTCGTCCTTGTCGACGCCATGCCGGTTGAAGACGCGTACCTCGACAATCGTGCCCTGCACCCCCGGCGGCACCCGCAACGACGTATCACGGACATCCGATGCCTTCTCGCCGAAGATCGCGCGCAAAAGCTTTTCTTCCGGGGTCATCGGGCTCTCGCCCTTCGGAGTGATCTTCCCGACCAAAATATCGCCCGCCTGGACCTCGGCGCCGATATAGACGATTCCAGCCTCGTCGAGATTCTTCAAAACCTCTTCCGAGACATTTGGAATATCGCGGGTGATTTCCTCCGGACCGAGCTTGGTGTCGCGTGCCATCACCTCGAATTCGTCGATATGAATCGAAGTATAAACGTCGTCCTTGACGATGCGCTCGTTGAGAAGAATTGAGTCCTCGAAATTATAGCCGTTCCATGGCATGAAGGCGACGAGCACATTGCGGCCAAGCGCCAGATCGCCGAGATCGGTCGAAGGTCCGTCGGCAATAATGTCGCCGCTGCGCACGAAGTCGCCGACCCGCACTAGCGGCTTCTGATTGATGCAGGTCGATTGGTTCGAGCGCTGGAACTTCATCATCCGGTAGATATCGACCCCGGGCTTGCCCGCGTCGGTTTCCTCGGTTGCCCGGACCACGATGCGCGTCGCATCGACCTGGTCGACATAACCCGTCCGCCGCGCCGCGATGGCGGCGCCGGAATCCCGTGCAACGACGGATTCCATGCCGGTTCCGACAAGCGGAGCGTCCGATCTGACGAGCGGCACGGCCTGACGTTGCATGTTGGAGCCCATGAGCGCCCGGTTGGCATCGTCGTTCTCGAGGAACGGAATTAGGGCGGCGGCGACGGACACCAGCTGCTTTGGCGAAACATCCATGAAATCGACCCGCTCGCGCGGAACCATGACGACATCGCCCGCGCGCCGGCAGACGACAAGATCCTCGGTCAGCGTCCGCTTTGCATCGACCGGCGCATTCGCCTGCGCGACGTTGTATTTGGCTTCCTCCATCGCCGAAAGATAAACGACCTCGTCGGTCACCCGGCTATCCGTGATTCGCCGGTAGGGGGCTTCGATGAAGCCGTATTTGTTGACCCGCGCGAACGTCGCGAGCGAATTGATGAGGCCGATATTCGGGCCTTCCGGCGTTTCGATCGGGCATATGCGCCCGTAATGCGTCGGATGCACGTCGCGCACCTCGAAACCCGCCCGCTCGCGGGTGAGACCGCCGGGACCCAGCGCCGATAGCCGCCGCTTATGAGTAATCTCGGACAAAGGATTGGTCTGATCCATGAACTGCGACAATTGCGACGAGCCGAAGAACTCGCGCACTGCCGCCGCGGCCGGCTTGGCATTGATCAGATCCTGCGGCATCACCGTATCGATGTCGACCGACGACATCCGCTCCTTGATCGCCCGCTCCATCCGCAACAGGCCCAGCCGGTACTGATTCTCCATGAGTTCGCCGACCGAGCGGACACGGCGGTTGCCAAGATGGTCGATGTCGTCGATTTCGCCCCGCCCGTCGCGCAAATCGACCAGCGCCCGCATGACCGCGACGATATCTTCCTTGCGCAGCGTGCGCACCGTATCCGCCGCGTCGAGATCCATGCGCATGTTCATCTTGACCCGGCCGACCGCCGAGAGATCGTAGCGCTCGGGATCGAAAAACAGCGAATGGAACATCGCCTCCGCCGTTTCAAGCGTCGGCGGTTCGCCGGGACGCATGACACGGTAAATGTCGAACAACGATTCCTCGCGCGAGCGGTTCTTGTCGACGGCGAGCGTATTGCGAATGTAGGGGCCGATATTGACATGGTCGATGTCCAGCACCGGCAACTCAGTGAAACCGGCCTCGATCAGCAGCGCCAGGGATTTGGCGGTGATCTCATCGCCGGCTTCGGCAAAGATTTCGCCCGTCGCCGGGTCGTAAAGGTCGGAGGAAATATATTGCCCGTGCAGATCCTCATCCTGCGCGCGCAGGAATTTGACCCCGCGCTCGGCAAGCAGACGCGCGGTGCGGACGGTAAGTTTCTTGCCTGCTTCGAGAACCACCTCGCCGGTGTCGGCGTCGAGAAGATCGACGGCGGCCTTCATCCCTTTCATGCGGTCGGGCTCGAAAGGCTGACGCCACCCGTCCCCATCCCGCGCATAAGTGATCGACTTATAAAAGATCGAGAGAATCTCCTCGCCATCCATCCCGAGGGCGTAAAGTATCGACGTCGCCGGAATTTTCCGGCGCCGGTCGATGCGGGCATGGACGATGTCCTTGGCATCGAATTCGATATCGAGCCAGGAGCCGCGATAAGGAATGATCCTGGCGGCGAACAAGAGTTTGCCGGACGAATGGCTTTTGCCCTTGTCGTGATCGAAAAACACCCCCGGCGATCGGTGCATTTGCGAAACGATAACCCGCTCGGTTCCATTGACGATGAACGTGCCGTTCGCCGTCATCAAGGGCATGTCTCCCATATAGACATCTTGCTCTTTGATGTCCTTGACCGACTTTGCGGCGGTGTCGGGATCGACATCGAATACGATCAGGCGCAAGGTTACTTTGAGCGGCGCGGCGTAAGTCATGCCGCGCTGGCGGCATTCGTCGACGTCGTATTTCGGCGGCTCAAATTCATATTTGACAAATTCGAGCAGCGCCGCGTTGGAAAAATCCGAAATCGGGAAAACCGATTTGAAAACCGCTTGCAGCCCTTCGTCCGGACGCCCGCCTTGCGGCTCATCGATGAGCAGGAACTGGTCGTAGGATGCCTTTTGAACTTCGATCAAATTTGGCATTTCCGCGACCTCACGGAGATGCCCGAAAAATTTTCTGATACGCTTGCGGCCGGTGAACGTCTGCGAGATATTATGAGCCATGTCGCTGATCGCACCTCATGTAAAAAACCATTTTCTCGAGCGGAAATCCGCTCGGCCAGCATTCAGCCGGGGCGCTGAAGGTTCGGGGGCTTTCGCAGCCCCAAACCCTCGCGGCGCAAGGCCGCCAAAAAATTCGCTAAGCGGCCACGCTTATTTCGTTTCCTAAAGCAATCAATGTTTCCGCGGGCCGCGACGGCCTCATTCTTCGCCAGGACCGCCGCCGTGCCAAACACCAAACTGCCGGATCGGCAATGCCGCGATCACTTGAACTCCACCTTGGCGCCGGCTTTTTCGAGTGCCGCCTTGATTTTTCCGGCCTCCTCCTTGGTTACGCCTTCCTTGACCGGCTTGGGCGCCGCTTCGACGAGATCCTTTGCTTCCTTCAAGCCAAGTCCGGTCACCGCGCGCACCTCTTTGATGACTTCGATTTTCTTGTCGCCGACCGCCGCGAGAATCACCGTGAATTCGGTCTGCTCTTCCACCGGCGCCGCCGTCGCTGCAGCCGCGGGTCCAGCGGCGACGGCGACAGCCGCGGCCGCGGACACTCCCCATTTTTCTTCCAGCAGCTTAGCGAGTTCGGCTGCTTCGAGCACGGTGAGGCCCGACAAGTCCTCTACGATTTTTTCCAGATTGGCCATTTTTGTTTCCTTCGATTCAGATCAAAACGCTTGTTAGGCGCATAAGACAAAGATATCAGCTGGCGTCTTTTCCGGCGTAAGCTGAAAAAACGCGCGCGAGTTTGGCGGGCGGGGCGGCGGTAAGCCGCGCAAGCCGCGCCGCCGGCGCTCGGATGAGGCCCACGAGCTTGCCGCGCAGTTCATCCAAGGATGGCAACGCGGCGAGCGAGCGCACGGCATCGGCGTCGAGCCCAGCAGCCCCCATAGCGCCGCCTAGAATCACGAGCTTGTCGTGATTCTTGGCAAAGGCCACCGCGGCCTTCGGCGCCGCGACCGGGTCGTCCGAATAGGCGATCAGGGTCGGCCCCCGCATCAGCTCCGAAATCGGCGCGGCCGGCGTACCTTGGAGTGCGATCTTGACGAGGCGATTCTTGGCGACCTGCACTCTCGCTCCAGCCGCGCGCATCTGCTTGCGTAGAGCTTGCATTTGGACCACACTCAGGCCGGAATAACGCGCGACCACCACCACCGACGTTGTTTTAAAGACGCCGGTCAAGGATTTAACGCACTGGCTCTTTTCCGCTCTGTCCACAGTGTGTCTCCTTGCATGGCGGCGGGAATTCGAAGAATTCCCGCCAAGGGGCTGCGTCTGCCGCCAGATTAACGCGGCGGGCCCCTATCGAGGCGACGCCCTGCCTGTCTCCGGAACGGACAGTCCGCGCCGGACAGAGGGATTGACCAAATCCGAAGGAAGCAAAACGCGAAGTCTTCCCGCGGTCCCAAATCTTGTGTTGCCCCGTCTCTGCAGGCCGCGCCCGCAAAGCCTACTCGGCGCTCAACGAATTACTTTGACTTCGCCCCGGCGGGACGGCCCTTTATCCGGCAGTTCCAGACAGGACATGGCCAGAAAGGACAGGCGTCAACCGCCTATCCTCCAGCCTCATTCAACGCGTCGCTAAGCACCCTTTCCCGCAAGCGAAATTCACCGGCACCCCGCCATCGCGGAAAACTCATGAAATGCGAGGCGCTGTCCGCCCCGAGACGTCTATTTAACCCGAACGATCTCCTATGCCAAGGCCCGAAATGCAAATTTCGCGGAACCGCGAGCGGTCAACTTAAACCTTAAGCGTCGCGGGATCGACCTTAACCCCAGGCCCCATGGTCGAGGAAATCGCGACACGTTGAATATAGGTGCCCTTAGCGCCCTGAGGCTTGGCCTTGGCCACCGCGTCCACGAATGCTACGATGTTTTCGATCAGTTTTTCCGGCGCGAAGGAGGCTTTGCCGACGCTGCCTTGAATGATCCCGGCCTTTTCGACGCGAAACTCCACGGCGCCGCCTTTCGAGGCCTTGACCGCGCCAGATATGTCCATGGTCACGGTGCCGACCTTCGGATTGGGCATCAGGCCGCGTGGACCCAAAACCTTGCCGAGCCTGCCGACGAGAGGCATCATGTCCGGCGTGGCAATGCAACGGTCAAAGGCGATCGTGCCGGCTTGGACGGTCGAAACCAAATCCTCCGCGCCCACGATGTCCGCCCCCGCCGCATTTGCCTCGTCGGCCTTGGCGCCGCGCGCGAATACCGCCACCCGCAGGTTGCGCCCGGTTCCGTTCGGGAGATTGACCACGCCGCGGACCATCTGGTCGGCGTGCTTGGGATCGACCCCAAGATTCATTGCAATCTCAACGGTCTCGTTGAACTTCGCATTGGCGCGTTCCGTGACGAGCTTGACCGCTGCTTCGACCGGATAGAGCTTGATCCGGTCAATTCCCTCGCGCGCCTTGCGCACGCGTTTCCCAACATGCGCCATCGACCTACTCCACAATCTCAAGGCCCATGGAACGGGCGGAGCCCTCGATCATTCGCATTGCCGCTTCGACCGAGGCGCAATTGAGATCGGGCAGTTTTTTTCCGGCGATCTCCTTTATCTGCGCCTTCGTGATCTTGCCGGCAAAACCGCGGCCGGCGGTTTTCGCGCCCGTCTGAATGCCCGACGCTTTCTTTAAAAAAAACGAAACCGGCGGCAACTTCATCTCGAAAGTGAAGGAGCGGTCCTGAAAGGCGGTGATGACGACCGGGATCGGAGTCCCTTTTTCCATCTGCGCCGTTCTGGCGTTGAAGGCCTTGCAAAATTCCATGATATTCAAGCCGCGCTGACCGAGCGCGGGACCGATCGGAGGCGAAGGATTGGCCGCCCCGGCCGGCACTTGAAGCTTCACGTAACCCGTGATCTTCTTTGCCACTGTCATTACTCCCATACAATGCCGGCTTTTAGGGCCCGGCGGTTGCGGTCGTGGTGCAACCTGGCTGCCGCCGCCTGGCGCGGCGGACTGGTCTCCCACGTCTCATCCCGCGGTTGCGAAGCGCGCCCGGGGGTGCCTTTCTCAAATCCCCTTATCCCAAATCCCTTATCCCAATTTTTGCCTTGGCCCAAGCGAGAGCATAAAAACCCGAAGCTGCCGGGCGGCAAATGCTCAGACCTTTTCGACCTGCGCATATTCCAATTCTACCGGCGTCGCTCGGCCAAAGATCGAAACGGCGACCTTGACCCTGGAACGGTCCTCGTCGACATCCTCGACGGTTCCGTTGAAGGAAGCGAAAGGGCCGTCGGCAACGCGAACCGTCTCGCCGATTTCAAACGAGATTGACGCCTTGGGCCGTTCGACTCCTTCCGCGACCTGCCCTTTGATGCGTTCCGCCTCGCTATCTGAAATCGGCATCGGCTTCTTGTCCGCGCCCAAAAACCCGGTGACCTTGGGGGTGTTTTTAATCAAATGGTAGACGTCGTCGGAAAGCGTGCATTTGACCAGCACATAGCCGGGAAAGAATTTGCGTTCGGAATTGATCTTACGGCCACGGCGAATTTCAACGATATGCTCGGTCGGAACAAGAATTTCCTCGAATTGGTTCGAAAGACCACGCTGCGCCGCCTGCTCCTTGATGGATTCAGCGACCTTTTTCTCGAAATTCGAATATGCGTGAACGATATACCAGCGCATGCTCATCGCGACAGCTTCAAACCTCGTTCCCTGAAACCCCGCTCCACGCCATGACTTGGCAAGCGGCTACCCTAGATCACGCGGGTAGAACGATTAAACTCACTCAATGGAACACGACCCCAAATCGATTAATTTTGAGCCCGTACAGGCCGGCCAAATCGTTCCCTTTGGGACGCCTGCTAATGGCCTATACTCAGAATGCCGGTGACAATGAGGCGCAGCGCCCAATCCACCGTGACGAAAAATAGGCTGGCGAGCAGGACCATGAAAAGGACAAGCCCCGTCGTGATGAGGGTCTCGCGGCGCGTGGGCCACGTCACCTTGGTGCCTTCGGCGCGGACTTCTTGAAGGAATTCCAAAGGTTTAATCATTTCTCGGGTGCGCCGTCCCTTGCTGTGGTGTCCACTAAAACTTGCTCCGGTTCGCGCCCAAGCCGCGCGAAGTCGCGGAAGTGCCTTATGCCCGCGATCCCTGCGCCGTTCCGCCCGCGATCGCGATAGACCGGGAAAAGGCGTCGCCAAAAAATCAGGGCGCGGAACCCGAAGGCCGCGCGCCACAGTTATCCCTTATAATCTATAGCCTGCGGAACGCAAATTCAATTTTTGGCCAGCCGGAGCGCTCCGCGCGCCGTCGATTTCTGGCGGCAAGAATGCGGAGGCATGACGCTGATGACGGGCGCCGGAACGGATCACACTAAGGAAAGCCGAGGCGGTGGCCCGGCAATGATTTTGGTGCGCCCGCAACTTGCTGTTAACATTGGCATGTGCGCGCGGGCGATGGCCAATTTCGGATTGGCGGATCTTCGTCTGGTATCGCCCCGTGAGGGCTGGCCGCGCTCCGGCGCTTACCGAAAAGGCGCCTATGCGGCAGCTGCCGGCGCTGTTCATCTGCTCGAGGCAGCGAAGCTGTTTGAGACGGTCGAAGCCGCGATGCTCGACCTCAATTTCGTTTGGGCGGCCACCGCCCGCGAGCGGGGCCAGCACAAGCAAATTTCGACGCCCGCCGAAGCAATGCCGGAATGCGCGCGCAAGATCGCAACCGGCGAAAAACACGGCGTGCTGTTTGGGCCCGAGCGAACCGGACTTGCCAACGACGAAGTGGCGTTGGCCGATGCGATCCTCACTTTTCCGGTCAATCCCGCCTATGCCTCGCTCAATCTGGCGCAGGCGGTGCTCTTAACCGGGTACGAGTGGATGCGCGCCGCAACAGACGCCAAGGCGCCGTTCGCCATGGTCCAGCGCTCGCCCGCCGCGCCGCGCGAAATGGTTCTATCTTTTTTCGCTTATCTCGAAGGCGAACTCGAACGCGCCGGCTTCTTCCGTCCGCAGGCCAAGCAGCCGGTGATGCGGCGCAACTTGCGCAATATATTTCATCGCATGCAACTCACTGAGCAAGACGTGCACACCCTGCGCGGCATGGTCGTGCGCCTCGTCGAAGGGCCGCGGGCCGGCCCCGCGCCGGAACAAAATGCGCCCCGGAGGCGAGGCCGCCGCGTCCCCGGATTCGCGTGCTTCGCTGGCCCCTTATGAAAAATGAATGATGCGCCCGGACTGGCCAGCCAGCTAGCCAGCGAACGATGCGCTTAACGCGCACCCAGTGCCAAGATTGAGGAAGTCATCAAGGGCCGTCTTCCGGCTTATTCTCCGGCCCGCTCTGCCCTGGTGGCCGTCCGCTCCGAAAATAGCGTAATCGCAGCCAGCCAGCCCGGCAAAGTCTAAATATTCCATATAAAAATGCGCATATAACGGCTAAAAGGACAACATTGTGGAACACGACAATAATAGCATGTGAAACATATCGAATAATATCGACAAAAGATCCAACTATATAGCTAAAAAAATCGAACATACGACCGAAACCCCGCCGCCTGGCGAACGCCTCAATTCCCGATCAAAGTGAGCCAGAGTTTAGCGTCTGATCCCACGGTACCCTATGGCCCGGGTGTCCGGAGCAACGGGTCTGCGTCCGGGCGGACGCTTGTACAACTAACCACGACCGGTGCCATCTAGCAACGCCTGTTTGTCCCGCACCGGCAGGGAACATGTGCCGCCCGAGCAAATAAAGGCGGCCGCGTCGCCAGCCAGCGCGACTTGCGCTTTCGCCGGATGCCCCTCCGGGATCCCGTCCGGCTTGTCGATATCCACCACGATGCGGCCGCTGAAAACGGCACGCCAAGCGCTGCCTCGTAGAGCGCCCTCCGCCGCGCTCCCACGGTCACGATCTCCCTTGGCGCGCAGCCGGAAATCGAGAGCGTTCAAAATCCCCGCATGGCCAACGAGGTTGCGCCGCGCCGCTGCTCCGAGCGCCGCAAAGAGCACATCCGCCCGCGCAAGCCAGCGCGCCTCGCCGCTGAGACCGGCAAGCCGCACCAGCGCGGACAAATACACCGGATGCGCGTTCGGAATCGCATCGTCAGAGGTTGGCGCGAGCCGCAAGATCACATCGATTGCGTCCTTGGCCGCCATGTTGAGAAGCCCGTTTCCGGAATCAGCATGATAGGTCTCAACCGCCTCCGCCCAAGCGATCGCGTCGGCAAGATAATCGCGCGCGGATACAGAGGCCGGCGCCCAGTTGCGTGTTTCGTGCAAGGCAAGCGCGGCGCGGATCATGGCGGCGTGATCGAGCGCGAGACCAGGCGTCACGAGTACGCCCGCGCGCCAGGCATGTGCGAGGCGTTGGTTCCCCTGCGCATCGGTAAACTGCAGCGTCGTGGCGATAAAATCATAGGCCCGCGCGGCAAGACCTATCCATTCTGGCTCGCCAAAAAGCGTCGCGGCATTGACGAGCGCGGCGATCATCAGGCCGTTCCAATCGGCAAGAATTTTGTCGTCAAGACCAGGGCGGATGCGCTTGTCCCGTGCCTCGAATAGGCGTTGCCGCAATGCCGCAAGCCGTGCCTCTTCCGCAAACGTCGGAGCCTTAGCTTCGAGGCGGTTCAGGATGATCACGCTCCCGCCATGCGCTTCGTCTTCCCAATTGCCGCGTGGCGAGGCGTCGTAAAATGTGCCGAAAAACGCCGCGTCCTCTTGGCCTAGCAGGGCCTCGATCTCGGCATACGTCCAGACATAAAATTTGCCTTCGACTCCCTCGCTGTCGGCATCGAGACTGGCGCAAAAAGCGCCTTCGGCATTGGTCATCTCGCGCTGGAGCCAGCCAACGGTTTCCTTGGCCCGCTCGTGGAAAAGCTCGCCGCCAAACTCATGATGGCAAAGCGCCAAGAGCTCGAGAATTTGCGCATTGTCGTAGAGCATTTTTTCAAAATGCGGCACGAGCCAGCGCTCGTCGGTCGAATAGCGCGCATAACCGCCGCCGAGATGATCGTAAATGCCGCCTTCGGACATTTTGGTCAGTGTCAATTTGACGAGATCGCGGTAGGGCGCATTGGTGAGCCGCGCACCGGCGCGCCATAAAAGTTCGAGAATCGGCGTATTCGGAAACTTCGGCGCTCCCCTGAGGCCGCCATGAACAGGGTCTACGAGCCGGGCGATTTGCGGCGCGAGCAAATCCAGCTGCTCGAGAGTTACCGCGCCGCCGCCGCCGGAATCGGCCCTTTGCGAGAGCTCTTCGCGGATGAAGCTTGTATTTTGCGCGATCCGCGCGGGATCGGCGCCGAAGGCTTCGCCAACGGTCTTCAATACGCTTACGAACGAAGGTCTGCCATATTGCGCAACCTTGGGAAAATAGGTGCCGCCCCAAAAGGGTTCGCCGCTTGGCGTCAAGAACATGGTCATCGGCCAGCCGCCGCGTTCGCCGAAAGCGTGCAAAGCCGTCATATAAATATGATCGATATCGGGGCGCTCCTCGCGGTCGACCTTGATGTTCACGAACAGCTCGTTCATCACAGCCGCGGTCGCTTCGTCTTCGAAACTTTCGTGCGCCATCACATGGCACCAATGGCAGGCGGCATAGCCGATCGAGAGCAAAATCGGTTTGTTTTGCGCCTGCGCTTCTTTGAGTGCGGCCGCGCCCCACATCCGCCAATGCACGGGATTCTTTGCGTGCTGCAAAAGATAAGGGCTTGCCGCTTGGCCAAGTTCGTTTGGTGCAGACATCAAAGTCCAGCCTTGGTGCGAAGAAAGCGCGAACCTACTACATGATCCCAAAAACATGCCGGCGTTTTGGATAAGACCATGCAATCAAACAAAGATGTCGCGACCATAAGCGTTTCAACAGAAAGCGACATGGTCCACAACGCGACGCTAAAGGTAGCAACGATCGAAACTCCATGAACCCGGTGGTGGTGCCCTCGGAACCCATGAAACCAGCGGCCCCGGCGGTTGCCTCTTGGATCCCAGATTTGAATTGATCGGCGAGCAATGCCCAGGCCGCTGAACCCGGCTGGAAATCCACGGTCCACAAAGCGCCCCACGTACCACGAGCAGCCTTTGCTCGTGGCGCCTTTTGCCGCGGTAAAGGTAAAGGGGCCTCGCGCGACGCTGTCATCCCGTGTATACTGCTCGGGCAACGCAATCCCGCGTTGCGGTGCAACATTAGAACACGGGGCATTTTATGACCAAGGTCTCACCATTGCCAATCATCGCCGGGGCGCTGTTTGCCTGCTGTCTTACCGCCACGCCATCCATTGCGCTGAGTGGGCGGACTTGGGTTTCTGGACATGGCACGGACAGCGGCGCCTGCACGCTCGCCGCACCCTGCAAAACTTTTGCTTTTGCGCTCACCCAGACTGCTCCCCCAGGAGAGATCGACGTGCTCGATCCGGGCGCCTTCGGCAAGGTGACAATCCCTTCGTCGATCAGCATCATAAACGACGGCGTTGGCGTCGCGGCCATCGGGATTGGCTCAGGCGATGCCATCACGATTACGGCCGGGGCGACAGATAGCATTCATTTGCGCGGCCTGATTATCGAGGGAGTTACGGGCGCAACGAACGGCGTCGTGTTCAAATCGGGCGGAAATCTCGCCATTGAGAACTGCGTATTCCGCAATTTCGTGGGTTCGGGGATCAGTATTTCGCCTAGCACGTCAAGCAGCTTCTCGGTGTCGAATACGATTACTTCCAACAACAATGTCGGGATCATAGTCCAACCCACCGGATCGGCGGCCCTCACTGGCGTCTTCAGCAACACCACGGCGAGCACTAATACCAACGGCATCGCCGTGAATGGGGCGGGAACGACCGGGACGCTTAATGTTTCCATCGCCGATAGTAACGTTTCCAATAACAGCTCCGGTTCCGGCGTCTTGGCAAATTCGGCGGCCGGCAAGCCGCCCGCCAACATCATGCTGCGCAATGTCATTGCCAGCAACAACGGTGGCGGACTTGTCGCGCAAACAAATACAATTTTTAGAGTCGCGCATTCGGTAATCACGGGGAACACTACTGGAGTGAGCCTGGCTGGCGGCGGCATCATAAATAGCTACGGCGACAATGACATCGACGGCAACACGAGCGACAACACGGGCATTCTCACCGTGATCCTCCAGCATTGACGCGCTCGAGCACCGCTATTCCGCGTTGCGCCTAGCAGCCAAACACGAGGTATTTTATGACCAAAATCGCATCGTTGCAGATTATCCTCGCTGCGCTTCTCGCCTTCGGCCTTTCGGCCGCGCCGGCGAAGGCGCAAGTCAATGAGACTTGGGTTTCCGGACATGGTACGGACAGTGGCACTTGTACGCGCGACTTGCCGTGCCGGACATTTGCATTTGCGCTCACCCAGACCGCCGCTGGCGGCGAGATCGACGTGCTCGATCCTGCCGAATACGGCACGCTAACCATCACCCAATCGGTCAGTATCATCAATGACAGCACCGGGATCGCGGCCATTGATTCTCCCGTGGAGAATGCCATTGCGATCAGTGCCGGCCCTAGCGACAGCGTTTATTTACGCGGCCTGACCCTCAGGGGCATCGGGGCCGGCTCAAGCGGCGTCCGGCTCTTCACGGGCGGAAGCCTCGTCATCGAAAATTGCGTCATCCGGGATTTCGCCAATGCCGGAATTAATCTCTCGCCCACCACATCGGGCAGCTTCTCGATATCGAATGTCGTTGCTTCCAATAACGGCCATATCGAAGTCCGGGTCCACTCCCGCGGAACCGCGGTCGTCACAGGGGTGATCAACAAAGTCACGGCGAACAATAATGGCGTATTTGGAATCACGGTGGATGGCGTGGAGTCGACCGGGACATCGCTCAATGTCACTGTCGCTGAGAGCGAATCGTCCAATAACGGCAAATTCGGCATCATCGTGTTTTCGCAGCCCGGCCAGACGGCCACCGCCGTCACGGTGCGCAATACCATTGCCAGCGACGACGTCAGTTTCGGACTCTCCGCGGGGCCGAATGCCATTCTTCGGGTCGCGCATACGAAGGTCTCGGGGAATGTTAATGGAGTTGGCACGTTCGGCGGCGGCAGTATATTTAGCTACGGCGACAATGACATCAACGGGAACATGGAGGACGGCCTGGGCAGTTTGATCCCGATCGCGATGCATTAGTGCTCTCCGCCCCGGTGGAGATGGCCAGGGTTATGGAACCGGGGTGGAGATGAGCTGCCGGAGAGCGCCGGTGATTCCGGCGGCGGCCGCGTGCTTCGAAGCGGCGCCTTTGGCGTATCCCGGCATGAGGGCGGGGCCCGGCCCGGCCCGGCTCTTGCTGCGCGGCTCCATAGGCCTTACCAATCCTTGTCGCGACTAGGGCGCGATCCGCGAGGTTCGTGGATCCCGCCCGTCCGGCGGTGGAGATGCTTTTTGTCGGGCATGATACGGTATCGGCGTTTCCTTTGGGTGCTGTTGGCGCTTGCGGCGGGGCTTTCCCCGGCAAGGGCAATCGAATCGATACGCGTGCCGATCGACGCGCAAGCCATCGACCTGACCAAGGCTTTCGAGACCTATCATTCCGACGGCGACCGTCTTGTGGTCTCGACCGCGCCCGGCTCCGACGGTATCGTTCGCCGCATCGAGGTGCGGGCGCGGGACGAAGGGACGCGCCCGGATTGGATCGTCTTCGCGCTCACCAACGATACCAGCGAACAAATCGAAAGATTGCTCGTCGCGCCGCATTTCCGTCTGGTCGGCTCCGGCGTGATCTGGCCCGATCTCGGCGCCTCGCGCATTTCCGCGATTACCGCAAGCCAGGGATTTCCGATCGAACGCGACGCAAGCGCGGACGCCGATGTTTTCCGCCTGACCCTCGATCCGGGCACGACCGTCACTTATGTCGCGGAGCTGCGGACCCCGAACGTGCCCCAGCTCTATCTATGGGAACCGGATGCCTACAAAGACAAAATGACGAGTCTTGCCCTCTATAAGGGCATCGTCATCGGGGTCGCGGGACTGCTTGCGCTGTTTCTCACCATCGTCTTCATTGTGAGGGGTGCGGTGATCTTCCCAGCAGCCGCCGCGCTTGCCTGGACGGTGCTTGCCTATGTCTGCATCGACTTCGGTTTCTGGAGCAAACTCTTCGGTACCGAAGGGCAATCCGACCGGGTCTGGCGCGCCTGCGTTGAAACCACCCTCTCGGCGACGCTGCTGGTTTTTCTATTCGCCTATTTGAAGCTCAACCGCTGGCACGTACGGGCTTCGCATGTGGCGGCGGCATGGTTGATTTTTCTCGCCGCTCTCGCCGGCCTTGCCCTCTACGATGCGCCGGTTGCGGCGGGGGTCGCCCGCATCTCGCTTGCCACGATCGCGGGCGCCGGGTTCGTCCTCGTCCTCTATCTCGCGATGCACGGCTACGACCGCGCCATCATGCTTATTCCGGCATGGCTGCTGCTCCTGATTTGGGTCATCGGCGCGGCCTTCACGGTCACCGGAACATTGACCAACGATCTTGTCTCGCCGGCCCTTGTCGGCGGCCTCGTCCTCATCGTCATGCTCATCGGTTTCACGATTATGCAAACCGCCTTTGCGGGCAGCGCGCTCGGGACCGGTGGCCTATCGGACACTGAGCGCAGGGCTCTCGCCTTGACTGGCAGCGGGGACATCATTTTCGACTGGGATGTGGCCGCCGACCGCGTCTATGTCAGTCCCGAGGTAGAGGTGCAATTAGGCCTTGCTCGCGGCGCGCTCGAAGGGCCGGCCGCGGCCTGGCTCGATATCTTGCATCCGACTGAGAGGGATCGTTTCCGCGCCTGTCTCGATACGATGCTCGAGCAGAGGCGTGGCCGGATCAATCAAGAATTCCGCTTGCGTGCCGACGACGCGGATTATTTCTGGTTTCGCTTGAAAGCGCGCCCCGTCGTTGGCGCCGACGGCGAGGTGGTCCGCATCGTCGGTACCCTCGCGGACATCACCGAGGCAAAAATCGCCGGGGAAAGGTTACTGCACGACGCGGTGCATGACAATCTGACCGGCTTGCCGAACCGGGAGCTCTTCTTCGACCGCGCCGGCGCGGTCTTGACGGTCGCGCAATCGGACAATCGCATCCGCCCCGCCATCATCAGCGTCGACATCGACCGGTTCAAGCAAATCAACGAGGCCGCCGGGCTTTCCGCCGCTGATTCCATTCTGCTTACCCTCGCGCGGCGGCTGGCCCGTATCCTGAAACCCCGGGATACGCTGGCTAGGCTCTCCGGTGACCAATTTGCCATCCTGATCGTTTCGGAATCCGAGACCGCCGAGATCAGCGCATTCGCCAATCTGGTTCGCCGCGTCGTGTCGACACCGGTGACCGTTGGCGGCAAGGAAATTCCGCTCACCGCCTCGATCGGCCTCGCACTGTACGATCCCCAATTGCACCCTGAGCGCGAAGATCTACTGAGGGATGCCGAAATCGCGATGCGGCATGGCAAGCGCATGGGCGGCGATCGCATCGAAGTGTTCAGGCCATCGATGCGCACGCTGCGACCGGATCGTTTCGGTCTCGCCGCGGACTTGCGCCGCGCCCTCGACCGCGGCGAAATCAAGGTCCTGTTCCAGCCGGTCGTCCGGCTCGATGACCGCACCGTCGCGGGCTTCGAGGCATTGCTGCGCTGGGATCATCCGCGTTTGGGGCGGCTTGGCCCCGCCGAATTCATTCCCCTCGCCGAGGAGACTGGAACAATTATCGATCTCGGGATTTTCGCGTTGGAGCGCACCGCGCGCGAACTTTCCGCCTGGCAACACGCACTCGATGTCGATCCACCGATTTTCGCCAGCGTCAATGTCTCGTCGCGCCAATTGCTCCGCCACGATCTCCTCCATGACGTCCGGGCGGTGCTGACCCACGCCAATGTCAGCCCCGGCACCTTAAAACTCGAATTGACCGAAAGCCTGGTCATGGAAAATCCCGAATATGCCGCGCAAATGCTGACCCGCATCCGCGACCTCGGTGCCGGCCTCTCGCTCGACGATTTCGGCACCGGCTATTCTTCGCTCGCCTATTTGCAAAGATTTCCGTTCGATACAATCAAGATCGATCAGTCGTTCGTGCGCCAGAATGGGATAGGGGCAAGGCCCGTCATCCTGCGTTCGATCGTGTCGCTCGCCCACGATCTCGGGATGGCGGTCGTCGCCGAAGGTGCCGAAACGGAATCGGACGCGATAGAACTCTATCAGCTCGGCTGCGAATATGCGCAGGGCTATGCCTTTGGCCATCCGATCAGCGCGATCGAGGCGCGGAAACTCGTCGGCGCCGCGACGGCGGCCGCGTAGGCTTCGCCAGCTGTCCTTTATATTTGGAGACGGTCCAGTGCCGGCGGCGTCGCGAGCAGCAGAATTCATGTAAGGTTTTTGCGCCAATCGTACCAAAAGGTTTCACGTGAAACATTTTGGTACGATTGATCGGTTGCGCCACAGCGGTGTACGCAGTTGCTTTTCCCTGGTAGCCTGAGGAAAAATAAGCTTGGCGCCGTTTGGCAAAATTATTGCTTCGCATATAGAATTTTCCAGTTCCAGCCAACACGCGCCAATCAAACATAGGCCGCAAGCCGAATGCCCGCAGCCGAGGACCACGCATGAACAAGATTTTTCCGGACGCACGCTCGGCCCTGGCTGGTGGTATCCTCAAGGACGGGATGACCATCATGTCCGGGGGATTTGGGCTTTGCGGCATCCCGCAGCTCCTGATCGAAGCCATTCGCGACACTAAGGTCAAGGATTTGACCGTGATCTCGAACAATGCGGGCGTCGATGGCGTGGGCCTAGGGCTCCTCCTCGAGACCCGGCAAATCAAGAAAATGATCTCGTCCTATGTCGGCGAAAACAAGCTTTTCGAGCGGCTTTATCTTTCCGGTGAGCTCGAACTCGAATTCAATCCGCAAGGCACGCTTGCCGAGCGGATCCGGGCAGGCGGCGCGGGCATCCCGGCGTTTTTCACAAAAACGGGTGTCGGAACCATCATTGCCGATGGGAAAGAGCTGCGCGATTTCGACGGCGCGACCTATGTCATGGAGCGCGAACTCGTCGCCGATGTTTCGCTCGTCCACGCCTATAAGGGCGACATCGAAGGCAATCTCATCTATCGCAAGACGGCGCGCAATTTCAATCCGATGATGGCGAGCGCCGGGAAGGTGACGGTGGCGCAAGTCGAGCATCTCGTGGCGGCAGGAGAACTCGATCCCGACGCGATCCATACGCCGGGCATTTTCGTTCAGCGCATCGTGCATGTGCCAAACGCCGCCAAACTCATCGAACAGCGCACCACGCGCCCACGCGCCGCCGCTTGAGGAGAACCAAATGGCCTGGACCAGGGATCAGATGGCGGCACGCGCGGCCAAGGAATTGCGCGATGGATTTTACGTCAATCTCGGGATCGGCATTCCGACGCTTGTTGCGAATTTCATTCCGCCCGGAATGGATGTGCAATTGCAGAGCGAAAACGGCATGCTCGGCATGGGGCCGTTTCCGTTCGAGGGCGAGGAAGACGCCGACCTCATCAACGCCGGCAAGCAGACGATTACCGAACTCCCGACGACGAGCTATTTCTCCTCCGCCGATAGTTTCGGGATGATTCGCGGCGGGCATATCGATCTCGCGATCCTCGGCGCGATGGAAGTCACCGAGCGCGGCGACCTCGCCAATTGGATGATCCCCGGCAAGATGGTGAAAGGCATGGGCGGCGCGATGGACCTCGTCGCCGGCGTCAAGCGGGTTGTGGTGGTCATGGAACACACCGCAAAGGGAAAACCAAAACTTCTGCACAAATGCACCTTGCCGCTGACCGGTACGGCCGTGATCGACCTCGTGATCACGGATCTTGCGGTTTTTGCGATCGATAAGGAACGCGGCGAAATGACATTGATCGAACTTGCCGATGGCGTCACACTCGACGAAATCAAGGCAAAGACCGAAGCGAGTTTTAAGGTGGCGCCGGACCTCAAGACTAGGGCGGCGTGAAACGGAGAAGATGAGCAGCCGCGACGCTCTTAAGCAGGCGCGCGTCGTGAGGACCCACGAAGACAACGCGTCCGGCAAGAAATTCGACCGCCTGCAGTGTTTACGTTCGCTCGCCAACGCGACACCCTCGCAGTGTGGCGCCCCGACAGACTCGGCCTATCCCTCAAACCGCCCGCGCGAAAACCAGAACATCAACGCGTTTGGCGCCGGCGCGCAGGAGCACGCGCGCCGCAGCATTGACGGTCGCGCCTGAGGTCATGACATCGTCGATGAGGACAATCGCGCGGCCCGCAACTCTCGCGGCCATGTCTTCGGCCACGCAAAACGCGCCTTGCATGTTGAGCGCCCGCTGCGAACGCGAAAGCCCCACCTGCGACGCCGTCGGCTTGATCCGCGCGAGGGCGAAAGGATCAACCGGGACCCCGCATTGGGCGGAGACCGCTTGCGCCAGGGCGTGCGCTTGGTTGAACCGGCGCGCGGCAAGCTTGCGGCGATGCAAAGGGACCGGCACGAGGAGATCGGACTCGACGAGCAGTTCGTTGCCTGCGCGGGCCATCCAAGCCCCGAGCGGTTTGGCGAGTTCCATCCGGTCGCCATATTTCAGCCGATGCACCAATTGCCGCACCGGCCCATCGTCGAAATGGGCAACCGCACGGGCGCGGGCAAACACCGGAGGATTGGCGACCGCCTCGGGCGATAGCAGCCCGTCGCTGCCGAGATCCATGGCGAAGGGCGTGCCCAGGCGCTCGCAAAAGGGACGCTCGATAAACCGAACCTGTGCCCAACAGGCGGCGCAGAGCGAGCCCATGGCCCCGGTGGATTGGCGGCAATTGAGGCAAGCCGGCGGGAACACAATGTCTGCCGCCGCCTGCGCAAGGCCGCGCAATGCTGCCAACGCACGGGGCACAGCCGCGTGCCGTGCAATGCTGGAAAGAGCCTGCGAAACCGGCTCCATTGAAGCCATGCCACGACCCATCACGGCGGACCAAAGGCCAAAACTTCGCGCGTAAAAATTTCTCTGACTTCCGAAAAGGGCTCATGCTTGCCATTATAAATGACGGCGCGATGCTCGAAAAGCCGCCAGGGCATGGCCAATGCCGCCCCCGGTCTGCCGGCAGGAGGCGGCGCAAGTTCCCATCCGTCGGGTAGTGGTTTCCAAAGGATTTCGACCGATAAATTCTCCCGGACGGGTTTCAACTCCTGCACCGCCCGGCCGAAAGGCGTATCGGTTGTTGTCAGCACGTGGTTGATTTCCGGCCCGACCCGGCTAGGCACATACCAATTGTCCGCTTCGACAAGGACATGGCCGCCGCAGGTCAGCTCGACATGCCGGTAGGTGACCGCCTCTTCGGGGCCGACTTGAAGTCTTTGCCGCTGTTTTGGCGAGACAGGCTTCTCCGTACCAGCGATCCGCCTTGCATGGACCACGGGTTCACTCGCCAGTTTGTGATCGGCGCACCATTTGGTGAGAACGCCGGTCGCGGTGCAGGAAGCGCAAAGGAGCCTTGCGTTCAGGGTTTCGATTAGAGCAAGGGCCTCGACGCGCGCGAGCAATGTGTCCGGCCATGGCGCGCCGGTCCGCCGGAGGGCGGGGTCGGCGGAAATCGCGGAGGCGCAGAGGTTCAACGACACTATCGTTCCGATCCAGCGGCGCATGCCGGCGTTTCCATAAGGCAATTTGCGGGGCGGTGGCAAACGGACACCAGAACCCTCATAGCACAGACTCCATGATCCAGCCTTACAAGTGCATGGACCCAGCAAATGCGCCGGTCTTGCGCCCCGCCCGTTATGGACTTACCAGTTTGATCGGCGCTCCATCGGAATCTCAACAATGGATGCGTCTTCCCGCTTCCGCCGCGTTTGTTTTCGAGGCGCGGCCCTTCTTGGCAAACGATCAACCATGTTCCAATCGCTTTATCGGTGGAGCCTGAGCTTGGCCCAGAGCCCGCACGCGCCCTGGGCACTCGGCCTGATCGCCTTCGCGGAAAGCTCGTTTTTCCCATTGCCGCCGGATACGATCTTGATCCCGATGTCCCTCGCAAGGCCCAAGCGCGCATGGGTCTATGCGCTGATTTGCACGGTTGGATCGGTCGCGGGCGCGCTGCTCGGCTATGCGATTGGCGCGCTCTTGTTCGAGACAGTCGGGAAATGGCTGATCAATCTTTACGGCTATGGCGCGCGCGTCGACCAAATGCGCGCGCTTTATGCACAATGGGGCTGGGCGGTTATTCTCTTCAAAGGGTTGACGCCGATTCCGTTTAAAATCGTGACAATCACGAGCGGGCTTCTGGCCTATAGTTTGCCGCTGTTCGTTCTCTTGTCTTTCCTTACCCGCGGCGCGCGCTTTTTCATTATCGCGGTGATTCTCAAGCGTTTTGGCGAACCGCTCAACGTCCTGCTCGAAAAATATTTCGGCTGGTTTTTGGCGATCCTCGCGCTCGCAGTCGTCGTCGGCTTTTGGATCGCCGCGCGCGTAATATGAACGCCGCGATGCGCTTCAAGACTCCGTTTGCCGTTGCACTGGCGATCCTGGCGATCGCGGTCTCCTCAATCGCGGGAGCCTTCATCTTCGAGGCTTTTGGCTATGCACCTTGCGAGCTCTGCCTCAAGGAGCGCATTCCTTATTATGCCGCCATTCCGGTGGCCGGCCTCGTGCTTTTATTTTCCACGCGTGGTCCAAAAACTTTGCTGCGCGCGGGCTTCGCGGTGCTTGCCCTCATTTTCACCGCGAGCGCGGTTTTGGGCGCCTATCACGCTGGGGTGGAGTGGGGATTTTGGCCGGGGCCAAGTGCGTGCACCGGCCCGCTTGAGCACGCTTCCTCGGCCGAGGATTTCTTGAAACAATTGGAGAGCGTCAAGGTGGCACGCTGCGATGCCCCCGCGCTTCGCATTCTTGGCCTGTCGCTGGCAGGCTGGAACGCGCTAATCTCGGGCGCGCTGGCAGCGCTCGGCGTGGCTGGGTTACGCTTTGAACACTGTCCATAGCTAGGATCATTAGAGCAAATGTTTCAATTCATCCGGTAGCTTGCCGCCATTCGCAGCAAGGTTCACCATGATTTGTTTGTGAAGCCAAATGTTCATCGAGGCAGAGTTGTTCATATCGCCATCGTAGTGAAGTTCCTTTGCGAGATCCTTACGCGCGGCGAGACTGCTGTCGAGGGACAGGAGCTTCATCAGATCGACGATTGAGTGTTTCCAATCCAATTCCTGCGTTGCGTTATTGTTCAACTTGTCTAGCACCGCGACAACATCCACCGATGGTCCTGGCGGCGTCGATGGTGAGGTTGAACCTTGGGCGGTCGGTACCGCAGTTGTTGTCCCGCCGGTCTGAACAGAAGGCGCAGTAGCCTTCGCGGCAGTAGGAGTGACCGGGGAAGCGGGCGTTTTGCCCAATATTTTTGACATGATCGTCCCAAAGATGCTCATCGCACGCTCCTATTTCACGATACGGGTTCTGACGAGGTCCTTTTGCGTTTAATGGTGCTGTGGAAACCATAGGCGTCATTCGCGAGATGACGCCCGCAATCACCTTCTCGACGGCAACGCCCCTTACGGACACACACCGCGCTTTATTCAATGAACAAAATCGAGCGGCCGGCGCTCGGCGTCAGGCCGGCAGCTTCCCGTGCGGCGTCGCTTTATCGATCGCAGTGGGTAGGTGTTTGGCCAGCAGATCGGAAACCTTGTCGATGGGAATGCCGAATTTGGCGGCCATTTCCTTCACTTTTTCCGAACCCAGAGCCTGTTGGATCTGATCGGCGTTGATCGGAAGATTGGGGCCGGTGGACACCCACGACTTGGCCTGCTGGCCAAAGCCGGTTTTCTCAAATTCCGCGACGACACCTTGGACGCCACCATGTTTCTCGAGGTAGTCCTTGACGAGAGACAATCCCTCGGCGCCGATGATTCCGCCCAGTATTCCATCCAAAAGACCCATATCATCCTCCCATAGCAAAACGAGGAAACCCGCGCGCTGGGGAGTGAATGCGCCGCGGGCCGAAACGTTGCACTAATTGCCAAAAATGTGGAAATGGCTGTGCTCAAGTCCTACGGCTGCACGAGACCAATTCTGTCGAAAACGTCCTCTGCGAGCTGGCCGGAAGTCCGTAGAATGAGCGGAATGTCCGCTCTTGGGTGTAGAAGATTTCACGCGAAGTTCTGCAACGGGCCAGCATGAGATAGGCTCGCCACGAACATATCTATTCCGGAATCCCCTTATCCTCCTCCACCGCGAGCCTTGCCCTTGCGCGCAGCTTTTCCGTCTCGCTCTTCAACTGCCCGCAAGCAGCCAGTATATCGCGCCCGCGAGGGGTGCGCACCGGACTCGCATAGCCGGCGTTGAACACAATGTCTGAAAATTTTTCGATGCGCCCCCAATCCGAACATTCGTAAGGCGCGCCGGGCCAGGGATTAAACGGAATGAGATTGATTTTTGCCGGGATGCCCTTCAATAGCCGGACTAGCTCGCGCGCGTCGGCGGGCAAATCATTGAGGTCCTTCAGCATCACATATTCAAAGGTGATGCGCCGCGCGTTGGAGGCGCCGGGATAGGTCCGGCAGGCGGCGAGGAGGTCCTTGATCGGATATTTTTTGTTGAGCGGCACGAGTTTGTCGCGCAGCTCGTCGCGCACCGCGTGAAGCGAAATCGCGAGCATTGCGCCGGTCTCGCGGCCGAGTTCTTCCATCCGCGATACCACACCCGCCGTCGAAACCGTGATCCGGCGTTTTGAAAGCGCGAGGCCGTCGCCATCCGCAAACACTGCCACGGCGTCGCGGACATTGGCGAAATTATAGAGCGGCTCGCCCATGCCCATGAACACGATGTTCGACACTGCGCGAAGACCGTCGCCCGGAACGAGGCCGTCACCCGGCGGCGTCAGTCCCGGAAAATCCCCAAGCCTTTCCCGCGCGATCAAGACTTGGCAAATGATCTCGCGCGCGGTCAAATTGCGGACAAGCCTTTGCGTTCCGGTATGACAAAACGTGCAGCTTAGCGTGCAGCCGACCTGGCTCGAAACGCAAAGCGTGCCGCGATCGCTTTCCGGGATATAGACGCATTCGACCTCGGCGCCCTTATCGCGCGGGTCCAACGGGTCGAGCCGCAGCAGCCATTTGCGCGTGCCGTCGCGGGAAATTTGTTCGGCGACGATTTTTGGGCGGGCAAGGGTAAATCGCTCGGCCAAGGCGGCGCGCAAAACCTTGCTGACATTGCCCATCGCATCGAAGGAATTTGCGCCGGCGTGGTAAATCCAATGCCAAAGTTGCGCCACGCGCATGCGGATTTCGCGCTCCGGCACGCCTGCCCCGGCAAGCGCCGAGGCGAGCTCGCGCCTTGTGGCGCCCGCAAGCGAAGCGCAGCCGGGATGGGCCCGATCGTCTGCAAGAGGTTCGGCGAGCGAGGACATGATAGGGTCGGCTTTTAGCATGGCGGCCCTGGTTTTTCAGGATTTCTCCGACACAACTCGTTTTGGGCGCCCCGCGACGCCATTGCATGACATATCATGCTGTAAAACCGTCGATTATTGATATAGGGAAGAGGCTACCGGACGCCGATAGACGATGAATTTGGTGGGCCGGGTATCACCCAAAGGATGCCAAATTTCAGACGAAATACGAGCCACTTAGGGTAAAAAAGAAAACGCGAGATACCAACATCTATACCAACAATTTTGGCGGGTACGCGGTCAATAGATGCGCTGGAAAATGTCTTGAGGCTCACCATGAGGCTTGTTTGCGGCTAGGCTCACGCGCTACGCGCGCGAAGGTGGCAGCAAGCGTAGGGCTAACTATAGGCCCATAGCATTGCCGATAGACCATTGCCTCACTCTAGAAAATCGCTCACGAGCAGGCCGAACTTCAGCGCAGCCGCCTGCATGGAGCGCCCTACTAACTGGTCATGCTTCGCGGCCAGCCGCTCGAACGTCCCCAGTGCATCCACTTCGGCTTCCGCCTTCGCCGTTCAAGATGCCCGACTCCCAGCCCAGACGCGCCCGAAGCCTGTCACCTCGCCTTGTCGCACGTCCACCTGCATCCTCGCGCGAGCTGGCACCGGCTGGCTTCTGACAACTATGCCAAGAGACGTCCGACCGAATTGGCGCTCAATCGGCGGCGGCTAACCAGCCAAGACTTACGCGCTCAGCCTCGAAAATCGCCTACGAGCAGGACGAACTTCAGCGCCACCGCCTACATGGATCGCCCTACCAACCCGTCAAGCTTTGCGGCCAGCGCTCGAATGTGCGCCAGCGCATCCATTTCGGCTTCTCGCCCCCCTCCATTCAGAATGCCGGGTTCCCAGCCCAGGCGCGCCCGAAGCCTGTCCGCGCGCCTTGTTGCGCGGTCGCCAGCGCGAGCAGGGATAGGCGAGTTGATAACAGCGCCGGCACGCGAAGATGCCGCCGCCGTAGAGGATTGCCACTCGCCGCCCGCAGCCGACCCGCCGGGCAAATGAACCAGGGGCGCCAACCGCCGATGTTGCATGGCGTGCGCACGATGCGCCCGGCATAGTGCTCATCGTTCCACTCAGCGCCGCCGTTGCGGTACCGGTAGATCAGGATCGCGCGGTCCTGCCCGGCCCGTATCTGGATTGATGCCACGGTTTCACCATCGTGCGTCCACTGCCAGCCACCCCAATAGCCCGGCCTCGGCACCCCTTTCCGCGCCCAGCGCCGCACGTCGGAGGGTACGGTAATCGTCGGTCGTTTTTCTGCCGTTCGTCAGGATTTTGGAACGAAATTTGTTTAGCTTTCATTGCTCTTGCATACAGTTAAATGCAATGAGGACTAAAAAGGAGGGTCGTCTCTAGGGGTAATATCACGCGAGCCACCACGTGCCGAACCAGAGACTCGCTAGCGTCAAAAGCAAGCCGATCCGCCAATGAGCGAGAAAAGAGATCGTTACTCCCGCTTGCTTTGCGCACTCGGCAACAATGAGATTGGCAACCGAACCTATCAAGGTAAAATTTCCGGCAAATGTAGAACTCATTGCCACAATCCGCCACGCCTTGCCTGGATCCGGCAAATGCGAGACAAAAGGTTTCAATATCAAGACTGCCGGGACGTTGCTGACAAGGTTTGAGAGGAGGGCTGTCACACCAGATAAAACCCAAGGGTTCTCGAAATGGGACTGCTTGGCAACGGCCTCAATGAGATTTGGTGTCACCAGCACTTTCTCGACGCCCGCAATGACAATAAACAGTCCAGCGAACATCAACAAAAGGCCGCCATCGATCCCGGCGTAAAGCTTGCGTGGATTAACGGCACGCGACAGAAGAAGAAACGAGCCGCCAATGAGCGCCGCTTCGGCGATTGGAAGCCCCATGAAGAAGCCGGCGATCACTCCCACGGTCACGAGCAGCCCTTTGGTGAGTTGCTTTGAATGATGGCGCGGGGGCGTATCTTTCACGGTCACGTTGAAAGCAGTTGAAAATTCCGCATAATAAAAAACGATAATGAGCGCCGCCGTCAGCGCAAGGGCAACCACTGCGGCTGGAGTGAGCTCGGCCACGAAGTCCGCGTAGGGAAGGTGGGACGCCACGCCGATGATCATGTTTTGCGGGTTGCCGGTAAACGTTGCGGCACTCCCCGCGTTCGATGCCATCGCGACCGCCAGAAGATACGGCACCGGATTACGCCGCAAGACACGCGTGACATCGATGACGAGTGGCGCCATCACAAGACAAATCGCGTCATTGACGAGAAAGGCGGAGAAAAACCCCGTGACGATTACGATGGCTGCCAAAAGCACGGGAGAGGAATGGGCGCGGCGCAGGGCAAAACGAGCGGCGAGTTCGAAAAAACCTGAAACACGCAATTGGCTAACGATGATCATCATGCCGAGAAGAAGCGCGATGGCATCGAGATCGATGGATTTTAGCGCTTCGTCGAGGCTCAAGGTCCCAAGAGCGATCATCAGGCTCGCGCCGACGAGCGCTATGCCAGCGCGATCAATCCGCAATCCGGGCGCGCGGCCGAGCGCGACGCCCGCATAAGTCAAAACGAAAACAACAATCGTGGCGTCCACCCCGAGTGAAGCAGTGCTCATGGGGCTATCGCTCATTTCGCAATCTCACGCGGCGCAAGCGTATCGAGGCCTCGCGTTTCCGGCATGCCGAAGAAATAAATCAGAAATCCTGAAGCCGCTATGCCAGCTAAAACGAGAAAGGCGGCGGAAAAGCCCGCGTGAACGACGACGAGCCCCGCCAAAGACGTGCTAAGCGCCGCGCCAATGCCTTGCGCGGTAATCACGGCGCCTTGTGCCAGATTGAAATGGCCGGTGCCGCGCGTCAAATCCGCGACAATGAGAGGAAAAAGCGCCCCATAAAGCCCCGCGCCGACGCCATCGAGACTTTGGACCGCGAACAACCAAAAGCGATCATCCGACAAGGGGTAGAGAAAACCGCGCAGCGACAGGATGGCCAATCCGGCAAGAAATAAAGGCTTTCGGCCCCAAATATCGGCCTTGTGGCCGACGAGCATGGCCATCGGCACCATGACGATTTGCGCCGCGACGATACAGCCCGACATAAGAACCGTCCCCTGATTCTCGTCCTGCAAAGCCAGTTTTTGGCCAACGAGGGGCAGCATGGCAGCGTTGGCGAGATGGAAAATCACACAGCAAAGGCAGAAGATCAAAAGGCCTCTGCTGCTTATGAGTACGCTGAGGCCCGAGGGTTTGTCGCCCGACGCGGACGGACCGTCTTTAAGACCACGAGCGCGATCGTAGTCTATCGCTTCGGATTTAATCGTCATGATGCTCACGATCGATAACAGCGCCATGACGGCGACAAGATAGAAGACAATGATCGGCCCATACTTCCAGGCGCTAAATCCAGCAATCGCCGCCGCAGCCGCGTTGCCAGCATGATTGAAGGACTCGTTGCGGCCAATGCGACGCGTAAACGCCCGCGGCCCCATGATTCCTAAAGTGATCGCGGCGATCGCCGGCCCGAAAAAAGCTGCTGCCGCGTCGGCCGCCGCTTGCGATCCGGCCACGAAAACAAAGGACGACGTGAAAGGAAGGAGGATCGAAGCGCCGGTCACGATAAGGGCAGCTGCGATAATGATCCCCCGTTTTGCATGGCTCACGTCAGTCAGCGCGCCCGCCGGAGTTTGCGCGACAAGGCCCGAGAGGGTGGCAATCGTCATCACGAAGCCGATCCGATCCTCCGCCCAGTGCCGCTCCGTCAACAGATAAATCGCGAGATAGGGTCCAAGCCCCTGTCGAACGTCGGCCAGAAAGAAATTCAAGGCATCCAGCGAACGTTCGTGGCGCATCGATCATTCCGTGAGACAAAAGCGTCAATCGCTTAAAGTCTCGCGATGCACCGTAAGTTCCCGGATCAGCTACTTGAGCGAGACTCGGCCATCCGACGCAAGGCTTTCAAGGCAAGCCTGGGCCCACTTGCGCGGTTTAGTTTTGCGTTCGCGGCAGGAATACGACAAGATCGGTCCGGTTCACCCGGCCTAGCAGCGCGCGCGCTTCTTCCTCGAGGAGGTCGCGGTCGATCGCACGGCCAGTCAGCAATGCGATCCGGTGGTTCCACAGGGCGTGCTCCGATTTGAGGCCATCTAACTCGCCCCGCAATTCCGCGATCTTATGTTCGTATTCATCCTTGGTTTTAAGACCGCGCTCGCCGTTCACCGCATGCCAGACGAAATAGCCGCCGATTGCGGCGGAGACGCAATATAGCGCCAACGGATAGAGTGTCGCGCGCACGCGCCTGTAGATGACCATGCCGCAAGGCTAACAAATCCTGGTAAGCGTTTCGTTAATTCGAGCTTGCCGCATCCAATTGCCCAGATCGTTTCCCTTCAGGCGGGCGGGCAACGGCCCTCAAACTGGAATACCTTGGGCTTTCGCGAATTTGCGCAATTTGTCGCGCAAGGAATGGCCCCCCCGAGCCTCCTCCATCAGGGTCGCGACAAAATCTTCCGCCTCGCCAAGATCGGTCGCGAGCACCATGGCTTTGACAGGTCCAATCGACGCGGCCGCCATCGACAAGCCGCGGTAGCCCAAGGCAAGCAAGACCATGGCTTCGAGCGGCTTGCCGCCTAGCTCGCCGCAAAGGGTCAACGGCGTTGCGGCCGCGCGGGCCTTGTCGGCAATGAGCTTCAAGACGTGCAGGACCGGCCCCGACAGGGGATCGAATTGCGTGGCGACGCGCTTGTTATCGCGGTCGGTGGCATAAAGATATTGCAGGAGATCGTTCGAACCGACCGAAAGGAAATCGACGCGTGCGCAGATTTCGTCGAGCTGCCATAGTAGCGAGGGCACCTCGATCATCACGCCAAGTTTGAGATCGGAGGGGGGCGCCCGGTCATGCTGCCGCAGATGAACGAGTTCATCCTCGACAAAAGATTTCGCTTTTTCGAATTCCTCAAGCGTGGCGATCATCGGAAACATGATGCGCATTTCGCGTCCGGAGCCGGCCCGCAGCAACCCGCGCAATTGCGAACGCAACAGGCCTGGCCGGTCGAGCCCGATGCGGATGGCCCGCCATCCAAGCGCCGGGTTCTCTTCCTCGACCTTCGTCATGTAAGGCAATACCTTGTCGGAGCCGATATCGAGCGTGCGGAAAGTAATCTGCTTGCCATTCGCACATTCGAGGGCGGTCCGGTAAAAAACCTCCTGCTCGCTCATCCTCGGCAATCGCGACGCCAGCATGAACTGGAACTCGGTCCGGAAGAGCCCGACCGACACAGCCCCGGTCTCCGCGACGTGCTGGAGATCGACCAGCATTCCAGCGTTCATATGCAGATCGATTGCAACGCCATCCTTGGTCACGGCCGGCACGTCGCGTAATTTCGCATATTGTGCCTGTTTTCGCGCGCGCAGCCGCGCCTTTTCGGCATAGGAATGTTCGACATCGGCCGGCGGGCGCAGGTGAACATCGCCGGAGATGCCATCGACGATTATTGCATCGCCGGGCTCAACCAAATCGACAACATTGGCGATGTCTCCGACAGCCGCGATGCCGAGCGCGCGGGCAACGATCGCGACATGACTCAGAGCGCCGGACTCGTCGAGGACTAGGCCGCGAATCTTGGCGCGATCGTATTCGAGCAGCGCGGCAGGCCCCATGGCACGCGCGACGATGACTGAATTATGCGGCAATTCCCTGTGCGCGCCGACGAAACCCTGACCAGTCAACTGCCGCAGCAAGCGGTTCGCGAGATCGTCTAGATCATGCAGTCGCTCGCGGATGTAGGGCTCGGTTTGGCGTTGCAATTTGGCGCGTGCGACGTTTTGGACACGTTCGACCGCGGCCTCGGCGGTGAGCCCGGTCAGCACAGCCTCGCGCAGCCGGCGCAGCCAGCCGCGGTCATGTGCGAATAGCCGAAATGTTTCAAGAACATCGCGATGTTCTCCGGGACCCATGTTGCCGCTTTCGATCAGCTGATCGAGCGATTCGCGCATCGCGTTGACTGCGGTCTCGAGCCGCTCCATCTCCGCCTTGACATCTTCGGCGACGAGCTGTTTGACGACGACGCGCGGCTCATGCAGGACAACGCGTCCAAGCCCGACGCCGTCGGCGACCGGGGTCCCCTTCAAGGCGAGCGGCCGGCGGGGCGCAATGTCCCGGCCAGGCGGGGCCAGCGACTGCAGTTCGCCCGAAGCGATCATTTCGGCGAGCAGCATGGCCGTAGTCTCGAGTGCCTCGATCTCCTCTTCTGGATAGGTGCGGCGTGCCTTGTTCTGGACGACCAACACGCCGAGCGTATTTCCCCCGCGCAAGATTGGCACGCCGAGGAAAGACGAATAGATTTCTTCGCCGGTTTCCGGCCGGTACATGAACGCCGGGTGCGATTGCGCGTCGGCAAGCGCGAGCGCCTCGGCGGTTTCGGCAATCCGACCGACGAGACCTTCGCCCGTGCGTAGCGTGGTCAGGTGAACGGCTTCCCGATTTAAGCCTTCCGTTGCATAAAGCTCGAGCCTGCCATCGGCGCGCAGCACATAGACCGAGCAGACTTCCGCGACCATGTTCGCGGCGATATGAACGACGATCTTGTCGAGCCGGGCCTGCGGGCTGACCGGCTCCGCCATGACCTTGCGAAGGCGGCGCAGTAGCAGACGGGGGCCGCCAAGCGTGCCAAACATCGGGGTATCCTGTTCAGACCTTGGGTATTTTCCAATCCGCACCCGGATGCCGCACCGGCCAACGGCCAAGCCAGCGCATCCGGCAACGGTTTCACCAGTTCTAAAATTATAGCGGCCGGCTCCTCATCCAGGACGGGCAAACGTCTTGGCCGAACCGGTTGCGAGAGCACGGTCCGCGATTCCGAATCGTGCTCCAACCTTTTCAGTTTTACATGATCTTCATCGCGGATCATGGTCGAGGGCTAATTGATGTTTCCTGGAAGCATGAGAAAGCTCTATACTTTCGATTGAACCCATTTTGCCGGGGCGAACTGGCCGCCACCGCGGGTGAAAACACTCGCCTAGGCGACCCCGCTCCCCAGCTTCGGCCTACGGCCGGCTCAACCTAGCAAACTCCGGACCACGACAGTAACCAAATCCATGAGACAAGAAAAAGACCGCCGCTTTTGGTCAAGCTTTGTCCAAGCCATAGAGAGTATGCAACGTTCTTACCGCCAATTCCGTATAAGCCGCTTCAATCAGAACCGAAAACTTGATTTCAGAGGTCGTGATCGCCCTAATATTGATGCCTTTTTCCGCCAGCGCCTTAAATGCGCGCGCGGCCACGCCGGCGTGGCTGCGCATGCCGACGCCGATCGCCGAAATTTTCACGACATCGCTTGCGCCCTGCAGACTGGAAAAGCCGATCCGCGGCTGCGCTTGAAATAAGATTGTCTTGGTCCGGGCGAAATCGGCGGCGGAAACCGTAAACGTGATATCGGTAACGCCCGAATCCTCGGACGCTACCTGAACGATCATGTCCACGTTGATATTGGATTCGGCGAGCGGCATGAATATCGCGGCGGCGATTCCTGGGCGGTCAGCGACGCGGCGCAACGTAATCTGCGCCTCGTCCCGCGAGAAAGCGATGCCGGTGACCACTTGGCTTTCCACGATATCCTCCTCGCCGCAAATCAACGTGCCCTGATTCAAGCCGTCCGGATCGTCAAACGACGACCTGACGAAAGTCTTGACCTTGTGCACCATGGCAAGCTCGACCGAGCGCACCTGAAGCACCTTGGCCCCGAGCGAGGCCATTTCCAGCATTTCCTCGAAGGCAATGCGATCGAGCCGCTTGGCTTTCGGCACGATCCGAGGATCGGTGGTATAGACTCCGTCGACGTCGGTATAGATGTCGCAGCGGACGGCCCCGATCGCCGCGGCGACCGCCACTGCCGTTGTGTCGGAGCCGCCCCGCCCAAGCGTCGCGATGCGGCCGCTCGCCTTGTGAAGGCCCTGGAAACCGGCAATTACCGCCACTTCCCCCCGGGTGGCAATTCCATCGAGAATTGCCGCGGACCCAATATGTTCAATCCTGGCCGAGCCATGCTCGTTCGAAGTCAGAATCGGAATTTGCCAGCCTTGCCACGAACGCGCGGCAATTCCTTGTTCTTGCAAAACAATGGCGAGAAGACCGGCGGTTACCTGTTCGCCGGAGGCGACAACGGCGTCGTATTCGCGACGGTCGCAAAGCGTTGCTGCCTCCTCGCACCAGCCTACAAGTTCGTTGGTCTTGCCTGCCATGGCGGAGACCACAACCGCAATGTCATGGCCTTCGCCCCGCTCGCGCGCAATGTGCCTTGCAATATTGCGAATGCGCTCTATGTTCGCGACCGACGTGCCGCCAAATTTCATTACTAGTCGGGCCATCGGATCGGAAACACTTCTCCCGGTGCGGGATTTTCGGTTGGGAAATCAACGGCCCCAGTGCGCCGCCGCCGCGCATACATGCAAATGGCGGCGCCTCAAGTCAATGGGAATTCGGCCGTGCCAAGCCGGGAAAAGCTCCCCCGCGATGCGACAATCGATCCCGAGGCGGTTGACCGTTTCGACCGGCTCGGCGCGCAATGGTGGGATCCAGATGGCCCCATGCGCGCGCTGCACAAGTTCAATCCCGTCCGTGTCGCCTATTTGCGCGAGCTTTTGTGCAGGCACTTTCCGCGCGGCGGAAAGCCGCGCGATTGGCGGTCGCCGGAACCGCTCCAGGGCCTGACGATCCTCGATATAGGATGCGGCGCGGGCATCCTCTCGGAACCCCTGGCGCGGCTTGGCGCCCGCATGACCGCGATCGATCCGGCGCGGCGCAACATCGAGGCCGCCAAGGATCATGCCGCGAAAACAAACCTTGCCATCGATTACCGCTGCCTTACGGCCGGGGACCTTGCGGCCGGGGGCGCGGTCTTCGATGTTGTCCTGGCGATGGAAGTTGTCGAGCACGTGCGCGATATTGGCCGCTTCCTCATTGAAGCCGCCGCGATGGTGCGGCCGGGAGGCATGTTTGCCGCCGCCACACTCAACCGGACCTTGAAGAGCTTCGCTTTGGCAATCGTGGGCGCCGAATATGTCCTGCGCTGGGTGCCGCGGGGGACCCACAATTGGAATCAATTCGTCGTGCCGCGCGAACTTGCCAGGGCCTTGCGCGGCGCTGGCCTGCGCATTGAGGAGGAGACAGGCGTCGTCTATGATCCCCTGACCGGCAAATGGCGGCTCTCGCACGACATGAACGTCAACTACATCATCACCGCCAGCCGTCCAGAATGACGCCAGAGATTGGTTGTGTGGCAACAATAAACCCGCTCCTCACGGACCGGGTCAATTGCCGATTTGAAGTTCTAGTGGCAGCCTGGGAATTTGAAAGAAGCTAGCCGGGTGGACCAGTTAAAAGCAGCCGTGGTCTTGTAATACTCCTGAGCGTACCAGAATGTGCAATCGTCACTTGGGTCTATGGCCATGCTGCTATAGTCGCCCCAGCGGTTGAAGCTGTTGGCCGCCTGCACGCCGGTGCCAATAATGATGACGTTGGGAGACTCCATCGACCCGGCCGGATCGGTGGGAATGCGCCCGACATACGCGATGCTAGGGTTCAACGTGCTGCTCGAAGCGCTGAAACCCAGCGCTATGTCCCCGTTCTTATCCATGGCGATGCTGCCCATCCAGAACGCAATCGTGTTCGAACCGCCGCCCACCGTTCCTTGCTGGAATACAACAGGGACGGTGCCTGGGTTCCGGACTTCATACCAACGCACCGCGGAGGCCGCATTGCCGGTTCCCGTTGCTTTAATAGAGTGATTTGCCACCAAGGCTTCGTGATCCCCGAGGTTACGATAGGCGAGGCGGTACATCAGCCGGTCCCCAAGGGAGTCAAGCTGTTCGCCCGGCGAGGGCTCCGGAACGCAAGTGCCCGTGGCTGCGCAGGCGTCGGTGTAGGCGGGCACGGTGAGCACCGTAGGTCCGCTAAAAGTTGAGTGGCTGGGTAAAGCGAAGTTCACGTGGAACTTGAACAGATTCAAGGTCGTGGAGCTGGCCAGTTCCATCTGGTAGTTTTGCGAGCCGACAGGCGGCGGCGTGGCGCCATCCAGATCGGCGGGCAACAAAGAGGCATCTGAAATTCCTCTCTGGAAGCAAATCATGGTGGCTGTACTGCCCGCCAGCATCTTGGTCCGGTCGAGAGCGCAGGTCTCGGCGCCGGTAAAGGCACCGCCATTGGGAAAGCTGTTCGTAGTTACGTAATAGGCGTCCGGCCACACTCCGAGCTTTGGATAGTCGGGCAGGTTTGCGCCGAATGCGAACGAATAGAGGTGGAACGTTCCGGTTGCGTCCGAGGATGTCGAAACAGCGACGCATAAATTGTTGACCGACATGCTGTTGTTGAAAGCGATCATGGTGATGAGCCAGCGCCCAGCCGCCTTGTCATACGTCGCCTCCGGGTCACTTAGGTTGCCAGTGGCGCACTGCCCACCAAGAGGCGCATACAGCGTCTGAATATTCGTGGGGGCCATGATCTGAGCGCCCGTAGTCTTGTTGTATACCGCATAGGCCACATTGACCGTTTCGACCACTTGGGTGGCACCGACGGAGGCATTCGTATCGGGCGGCACGAAACCGCCGCCCTGTGCGGCTGTGATACCGTCAAAGTTGAGCAGGCTGGTGGTGCCGACCTGAGGAAGCACCTTGCTCTGGGTCAAGGTATCTGGCCCCAGGCTAATATGCCGCTGAGGCGCGCGGCCGGGGCGAGGCATCACTTTGCTCGAATTGTGCCAGGGAACCGGGGTCATGTCCCGGAAGGCCAGAAGCGTTGTGGCTTGGCTGGTAGCCTGAATGACGATCGGATTTCTCTGCACCTGCTCCGCCGGCGCCGAAACGGGCAACAGAAATAGCAGCACAAATCCAGAACAAATGGCAAGAGTCCTACAGAATTGCTGCTTCATAATGGAACTCTCCACGACGTCATCGGCCGCGCTTGTGCAGCTGGAAATTACAATCGCAAACAATAGAGGCAAATTGGATCCAGTTTGCCTGGAAACAGAGGACAAAACGCCGGTTCCTTCTCCCCAGTTCGGCCCCTGATGTCAATGTGAAAATTGTCATGAACCCATGAGCCGCAAGGCTGGGTCGAACCACTCTTGTGCGTAATTATTTTAAGATGAAACGTAAGGCTTTGGCCACTTTCATGTACCGCTGTCGTGCCCGCGTCGCATCAAATACGCATGATCGCTTGGCAAGACATCTTAATCGCATGCAGTGCCCAATGGCCTAAATGGACCGTTCTGATCCTGCCTCGCCGCTCGGTGTGACCCGCAGCGCTTGCCTGGCGCTGCGGACTTTTGGCGAACGCCTCGCCCGTACTAGCAAGCATAAGGGTGCCAGTAACACCGCCGGCGGCCGCGCCAGCCCCAGCCGCGGTGCCAGCCCCAACGGCGGTGCCAGCCATATCCGCGGTGCCAGCCGTAGCGGTGGCCGCGCCACCAAATTTGCTCGACCTTGGCAGCACCCGCGCCATCCGCGACGATCGCGGCCGTCGCCTGCTCCGTGACGGCGCTGGGCTTGGGAAGCGTCATCGCGCCGGCGGCGACGGTCGCCCCGCAAAGGAGCAGTGCGCCTCCCGCAAGACTCAATGCATAGATACGATATGTACATTTCAGCATGTCAATAGTCCTTCTCTAGGTCTTCCAACTCAAAAAGAGTACGGCAGATGCCATGAATGCGCGCTGAACGGCGAATTAATTCGAGGCGATATCGGCACTCGCACGCCGCCCCGCCGGTTGCTCCCCCAACCGCCTTACTCCAGCACAGTGAACGAACACCTGATTAATGAAATCTTCGCGTTCATCCAGCCGCGAGCGAGCGTTGACTGGAGCGGCTCAAACTGGTCTACGTCAGGCGCCCGCCGCCCGCGTAGCCATTCGAGACCACACCTGAGATGCATTTGCTGACGCCCTTCGCCAACGCCTGGCACCATCGCGAGTTGATACGGGCGGTGGTACGGCGCGAATTGGCGGTCCGTTTTCGCGGCACGATTCTTGGCTGGCTGTGGGCGATCTTCGGGCCTCTCCTCATGCTCGGTGCTTATACGGTGATTTTTTCCCATGCGGTCGGGGTTCCGGCCTCGGCCAAGGGCGGCGGCACCGGCAGTTACGCTTTGTCAATCTTTACCGGATTGATTGTCTTCAATCTGTTTAGCGAACTCGCCTACCGCGCGCCGGGGCTTTTGCACGAGCACGCGGGCGTCATCAAAAAGTCGATTTTTCCGAGCGAGACCTTGGCCTGGACGGCAACCATCCGCGCCGCAGTATATGCCGCGATAAGCTTAGGCGTTCTCCTCGTGTTCGAGCTGACGCTGACGTGGCGGCTGCCGCCGGCAGCTTTGCTGCTGCCAATGGTCGTCGTGCCGTTCTTTTTGTTGTTGCTTGGAATATGCTGGTTTCTCATGGCGCTTGGATCATTTACTCGCGACGTCGCGCATCTCATGATCTCGATCGTGCCGGTTTTCATGTTCGCGACGCCGATCTTTTATTCGATTAACGACGTGCCGCCCAATCTGCGCATCTATTTGCATCTCAATCCGATCGGGAATTACGTCGAGATGGTCCGTGACCTTCTCTTGTTCAACAGATTTCCCGGACCACTTCTCTATTGCGGGACGGTTTTCACGTCGCTCCTCGTTTTCTTCTTCGCCTATCGTTTCTTCATTCAATATAAGGCGGTGTTCGTCGATGTCATCTGAGGTTGTCATCAGCTGCGACCGGGTCGGCAAGGCGTTCCAACTCTATATGCGGCGCAACGATCAGCTCAAACAGGCGATCTTCGGGCACTGGAAGCAGTTTTACCATCAGCATTGGGTGCTGCGGGACATCAGCTTCAAGGTTCGCCGCGGCGAAAGGATCGGCATTGTCGGCCGCAATGGCGCGGGCAAAACGACGCTCTTACAGATCATCTGCGGCATCACCTTGCCGACGCTCGGCAGTGTGCAAGTCAAGGGGCGTGTGGCGCCGATCCTTGCGCTCGGTGCCGGTTTCGACCATGAGCTGACCGGCCGGGAAAATGCAATGATTGGGGGCGCCATTCTTGGCATGCGGCGCGCCGAGGTCGAGGCGAGGCTTCCCGATATCGCCGCCTTCGCCGGGATTGGCGATTTCTTCTATCAGCCGGTAAAAATTTATTCGAGCGGCATGGCGGCGCGGCTAGCTTTTGCCGTTTGCGCGCATGCTGACGCGGATGTATTGATCGTGGACGAAGCGCTCTCGGTCGGCGACGAGGCATTCTCCGCAAAGTGCGACGCTTACATCCAGGATTTCGCGAATCACGGCACGATCCTTATCGTCTCCCACAATCTCAAAACGCTGCGAGAGATTTGCGACCGGGTCATCTGGATCGAGGACGGTAAGGTGCAGGGTATCGGTGCCGCGAGGGACGTCATTGCGCGCTATCGCGAGGCGATGGACGGCAAGCCGGAGGCAGCACCGGCACTCGCCGCAAGTTTGTGACCGCTGTTGCCGTAATTACTCACGCCAGCGCGAGCGGTTTTCCGGCGAGCGTGAGGCGGATGGCGTCTAAGGCTCCGATTGCGCGGCGACGTGCGGTTTCGACGACGGAGCGGATGTCGGCGTAGAGTTTGGCGTCCCACACCGTACGAAAGCCGTTTGTGATTTTGCGGAACACCGCGCAGGGGCGCAAGGCGCGTTCGGAGCCGTTGTTGGTCGCCGGCAGCTCGCGGTTGGTCACGAACACGAAGAGATGTCGGCGCGTTCGCTTGATCATGTTTTGCAGTTTCACGCCGGCGGCATGTATCGGCGTCCGCGCCATGAGTTGGTCGAGACGCGCTTCGAGCCGGCGCGCATAAGTTTTCAACGTGGCGTCGGATAATCGCTCGCGTCGTTGCCCGATGCGACAGGCCCGCCCCAACAGATGACGCAGATCGGGCGCGAAAACATCGTCTCCACAGTCGATGGCGTATTGCACGTCGCGGATGAGATGGGCGAGGCAGACTTGATTTTCCTTGTTCGCCCAACCCAACTGGCCGCCATAGCGATCGGACACCCAGTAGTCAGGCCGAAAATCGCCGAGGAAATCCTCGACCACCTTCTTGGCCCGCGAAGGCTCGGCGACAAAGACGGCGCTGTCGCCGTGATGAAACACCCACAGCCACCAGTTGCTTTTGCCAACCCGCAGGCCGGTTTCGTCCGATTGCAGAGCGGTCCCGGAAAGCAGTCTGGCGCGGATTACGCTGCGTTGCGCGGCGAAGGCGCCGCGCGAGGCGTCCAGCATGTTGACGAGCGCGCCCTCGCTGATCTCCAGCCCGAGAATATCGGACAACAGCGTCACCAATCGCTCGAAGGCGATCCCCTGCGTGAAGCGCAAATAGATGACGAGGGCGTGCAAATTCTCCCCGAACGGCGAGCCCTTGGGCATATCCGCCGGTGCCGCCGCTTTGAAATTCCTGGCACAACATGGGCAGATCCCGCCATAAAGCGTCACCCGCGTCACGTCGGGCTTGATCGGAGGAATTTCGATATGATCGTAGGCTTCGCAGGCGAACTGCGATTGTTGCGAAACATCGGCACCGCAATGCTGGCAGGCGTGCGCCGCAATATCGCGCTTTGATGTCGGGCTCGGGTGAAGAGGCCGATGCGCGCCGGCGTGCGATTTGCGCCTGCCATTGTCCTTGCCCGGCACCGAAGGCTTTTGCCCATTGCTCGGCGGCGTGCTCGAATTATCCGGCGTCTTGGGCGGCAGCCCCAGTTTCGCTTCAAGTTCGGCGACGCGCGCCAATAGCGTCTCGCACTGCTTGGTCAGTGCGGCTATCGTCTCCGCCTGCGCCAGGACCAGACGGATCAATGTTTCCCTGTCGAGCGAATCAAGCCCTTCGCGAGTCATCTAGAGCTTGAATCAGCTCCGGATTCTCCAGTCAAATATTCAAACCACCTCCCCAAAACCGCGGTCAAAAACCAGGCGTGAGCAATTACCTGTTGCCGTATCAGGAAACCGCCTGCGCGGATTGTTCCTTCGCCGGCGGAAAATTGGCGTTTTGCCGCTGGATCAAAATGATCGCGGCGGCAAATTCCGCGGCAATTGCGAGGCCAACGAACCAAACGAAACGCGGATCCTGACGGACCAGCGTTTCGGCGCAAACGAGAATCGCGACATGACTTGCCGGGATCGCGAGCACGGTTGCTATTACCGCCGCCGAGATGCCGCCTCTCGCGGAGGCGGCATTTAAGACAAGCCCAATCGCGAGCAGCGCATGGACCAGGGCGAGCAAAGGTATGCCGCAGCGTTTCACGGCCTCGCTTGTCCATTCGGAAATCTGACGCGGGTCGGCGCCGCTTGACGGCCGCTCGCGGAAGAATTCGAGAAATGGCAGTTCGAAAGCACCTCGCCAATTGCGTTGCGGCAGGCCGCCAGAGCCTTGCATGCTGACCGGCAATGCATATTCGTCGAAATGCGCTGTCCTTATCGATGAGCCATCCGCTGGAATTGTCTCGATCGAACCTTCGCTCATAATCAATACGACACCATTCTCGTTACGGCGAAATTCCGCCTCGGAGGCGGTGATGATTTGCTCCTCCTTATTTTCAGCGGAATAGTCATGGATGAACATACCTGAGACGGAGTCGGGGGAACGCCAGCGGCGGAAATAGAGCGTCCGCGCGCCATTGTCGAACGTGTAGAATTGCGCCGGCTCGAGCATCCGGTGATTAAGCGAATTGCGAATCACATAAATCACGTCTTGCATCTGGCCGGCATGGGCCGGCGCGACAAACGACGAGGTCCAATAGCCTACCCCCGCCGCGGCAATGGCGAACGAAGCGGCCGGTAAGGAGATCGCCCAGACTGAGAGGCGCATGGAATAAAGGGCCGCAATCACGCCGTCACTCGACATCCGCGCGAATTCGAGCGCGACGGCCACGCCTACCGCCATCGGCAAGGCGATGTAGAGCACCGTCGGCACGATGCCGGAAAGGGCCGGCACAAGCAATCCTCCACGGATCGCGGCGGCCGGAAGATATTGAAAAAGCGTGGTCATGACGACCGGAACGCAAAGTCCCGTTGCAACAAATAGGGTTGCAGTCGCGATCCGTTTCGAAAAATAGAAAAACAGGAGGCGTGGCATTGGACAATCCCTATCGCGCCTGCCCTCGCCGCCGCCGCGGATAAATCACATCTTCATCCGTGCCACGGCTTGAGCGGCGAATTGGCGCCAAGCCGCATCGAACACGCGGCCGCGAGGAAGACTTACCGCGCCAGCCCAATGGGCGAAATAGATTTTATCGCCAAAGACGTCACGTGGTCCCTCGGCGTCGAAGGTCACCCCATCGGCCTTGTAGAAACTCTCGCCGGATGCGCCAGGAATGCAGTCGCGCAAAGGTGTGATCTTCAATCCCATCCGGTGGGCGACGAAATTGGTTACCGGCTGGGCAAACAGCATGCCGCGCTGACGCACCGCATGAAAGATCGCTTCGTCCTTGTCGATCACGGCATGGAAGTCTTTCAACCCAAGAATCTCCTTCGAGGCGACGAAAAAGCCGTCGTTGAAGAGCATCACGCCGCGAAGAAATTCATAGTGTTCGCGTTTTTTATTGTAGACATAGTCCGCCGTCGGCGCGGCCACGATGAAATCGCTCTTGCCAGCTTCGAGGCGTCCAAACATCTCGGAAAAATCGCGAAACAGGATGATATCGACATCAAGATAGATGACTTCGTCGAGGGGCAACGCGAGGGCAAGGAATTTCCGCAGACGCCGGCGATGCCCTGGAAACATCGGGTAAAGCCGCTTGGCCAACGCATCCAGTTCGGCGCTGTCAGGTTCGACAAAATGGACGCCGTAAATTCCGGCGGCCCGGCGGGTCAAAGCAACATTGTCATCGTAAGGGATGATATAGAGAGGAGTCGCCGTATTGGTCGCGAGATAGCTCTCGAGAAATGGCAGAAGCCAATTGATGATTTTGTCGTTGGCGATGATCGCCATGCCATAGCTTTTAGATGTGGGCGAGGAATTTTGCATCTTGCTCTTGAATTCGACTTTTATTGAGGCAGTACCGCATTGCGTTTTGAATCGAACGCGTAGCTGGTTCGTGTGGAAAAGCAGGCCAAGCGAGTGGAGACCCTTCCCTCTTCCTGTAACTTGACGAAGGCGGCGAGGGCAAGCCGTAGCTATGCTGGGCGGATATGGCCGCGAAGATGGAATGAACGAACGAGCGCAGACGCAAAAACAAATGCCGCCGGCTTCGCGCTTGCAAAGGACAAGGCTCAATGCCTGACGGCGCCGAACTAGACGTGCCTCGTGTTTTGCCGCTGAACGGCAGAACGGTAGCGATTGTTCATCCGGCGTGGCATTCCTGCGGCAGCCACCAGGTGTTCGTCTCCCAGGCGCGGGCCTATCGCAGCCTCGGTGCGAAAGTCATCACTCTCGCGATCGCCACCGCGCCGGGCGCAACCGAGGGATCCAATCAGCACAAATCTTATATTGCGGCGACGCCAGATTTCGAAGCCGACCTGCGTCTTTTCACAGGCAACCCTTTGCACGTAATTCTGAGCCCGAGATTCCCGCGCGCGGCGTGGCAATTGTTGCATGGGAATTTCGCCGAGGTTCTGGTCGATGCAACCAAGCTCGTTCCGCTCCCGGAATTGCTCGCATCCGTACCACGGATCGATCTCGTCCACTGTAATCATTTCTTCTGCATGTCCGTGGCGATCCGTTTGCGCGACCGGCACGGGTGCAGAATCATTCTCGACACCCACGATGTTCAAGCCCGGCAATATGTCCTGCGCAATCGCGCGGGCTGGGCCTTGCCGCCGGCGGCGCGCTACGAGGACATGCTCGCGATCGAACTCAACGCCATGCGTGCGGCCGACATTTTGGTGCATCTCAACGACGAAGAGGCAGCCACTTTCCGAAAGCTCGTTCCACTGGGGCGGCACGCGCTGCTCTATCCGGCCGTGACCTCCGTGCCAGCAGGGGATGGCGGCGGTGATCCCATTGTTGTCGCTAGCGCTCATACCGCCAATCTCCTCAGCACTGTCTGGTTTTTGAAAGAGGTTTTGCCGCTGGCGCCTTGTATCCCGGTCAGGATCCTTGGCAATATCGACCAGGAAATTCGGCGGCGTGCGCCCAGTCTGTTCAAGGCGCACGCTGGGCTCTTCCGGGGAAGGGTCGAGGCCGAAGAGCTCCGTGACGCTTATCGCAATGCCGCGGCCATTCTGCTGCCAGCCACGGCCGGCCACGGAATCTCGATTAAGACCATTGAAGCGCTATCTTGCGGGGCACCGCTGATTGCGGCGCCGCTCGCCTTTCGCGGCCTCGGCATCGATGTAGCAAGTCTTCCCAACGTAACGATCGCGGAAGACGCCGCCGGTTTCGCGGCAGCTCTGCGCCGCGCCTATGCCGACCGCCATCTTCCCGGTACAAGCCGCGAGCTGGCGCCCACGCGCCGGATTTATCAACAGCGGTTTGCGTTCGACGCTTACCGCAAATCGCTGTGGGCGCTCGCGGAGCGGCTCGTGGAGACTTGACCGGGGATATTCACGGCGAACTTGCTGCCTCCCATTCCACCACGAAATGCGTGGGAAATTGGGTTCCTTCCGTTTCGATTTGGCCGTCCGCGCCGGGCGCGCGGCGCAGGCCCGGCCTCCTGAAAAGAGGCCGCAGGATCGCCGGCAGCACGGCGCGGTTGATGGCGGCGCCGAAGCATCCGTGCATCCCATATCCCCACAGAATGTACTCGCCCCAAGGCCTGTCCGCGCGAAACGATTCCGGCGCCTCGATTTTCAGCGGATCGAACATCGCAGAGAGATTTGCGGCCAGCACCATGGTGTCCTTGGGGATTTTGCGGGCGCGAAAATGTCCCGCCGCGATCTTGGTGTCGCGCGCGGCGCGCCGGAAGATAAATGGATTGATGGGATTGAAGCGGAGCGCCTCGAAGACATGCGCGGCGAACACCGCGTCATCGCCATCATGTGCGGCCTGTTCCGCCGCGGCAAACGCCGCGGGCCGGTCGAGTAACTGGTCGAGCGCTTGCACCGCTGCCCTGGAGATCGTCGGGATCGCGCCGATCACGAGCCCGATGAGATTGTTGCGGATCCCGAGATCGTCCATGCCGGGCAACCCAGCCTCCTGCATGACGAGGCAGCGTCCGAGCACGTCGTCCTTCGTTTCGCCGGAGGCCTTGCGCTTGGCGATCGCCGCATCGATGGCGGACCGGCAGAGGGCCGCAGCGGCGAGCGCGTCGCTGTCGAGCTTGGGATCACCCGCGATGCCCGTGAAAAGATACCGGAACATGAGCGTCGCCCATTCGACAAGCTCGCTGGCGGGGGCGTGGGCGACGCCGAAATAATCGGTGACGATCGCCGTCGGCACGAGCTGGCTAAGTTCCGGCGGTACATCGATGCGGCCGGCCTTTTCGCGCGACGAGTCTATCGGCCAAATGCCGGGCCAGTGGCTCGACGGTCGCGGCGACATCGTCGCGGCGCATCGCGAGACGCATATTGGAGACGTCGCGCGCATAAAGCGCCGTGTCCTGCATCCCAAGAAAGAAATTGTCCCCGCCCGTGATCTTCCGCATCCTGGGTTCGTAAACGACCTCGAAATCGGCGTTTCGATCGAGCACTTCGATCACATCGTCGTAGCGGGTGACGAGCGCCGCGCCGCTATTTGGATAGACGTCCGGGTTGAATAATTTGCGCGAGAAACGGAGCGGGATACGGAGATTGGGCACCAACGTGCGAAGCAGCTGGAAACCGAGCCTAAAGAAGCGCGGGTCCTGGGCCGCTGCCTTCGCCTTTTCCTTCAGGTTTGCGCCCTTGGCTTTGAAGATCGCCGCCGGAATCTGATAAGAAGCGACGAGTCCGTCGCGAATCATGCATAGGCGCACGCAAAGAACCGTGACGAAATTCGGCAGCTCGCATCGCTCATTCCTTCCCGTCGTCTTTACGTGGGGTCGACCACCCCCATGCCGATCATCCGCAAGGCGGTCATGCTCGGCACGAAGAAATACTCGCCGCCGCGAGTCTCGACGAATTGCGGGATGCCTTCGACGATAAAAGGAGGTTTCCCGGAGGCCGGATCGGCGGGGATCACGAATTTCGCCTTGGGGCCATGTTTGCCGCCCGGCGCGCCGTTCGAATGATTTCCGACGATCGGGCAGGTGTCGCTGCCCGCGCCCGCATCGAGTCCATAGTTGATCCATTGCTGTTGCACGAATTCGAACTGCCGGAACAGGCTCGCGCAGACGGATCAGCATCAAGACCCCTTGCTCGTCCGTGTCGTGAGCGCCATCCGGCGAATCGCCATAGAGCAGTCCGCGCCGGAGAATCCGGCGGCGATTGGTCAAAACCGTCCCGTCCCCGTCGGTCGGGCCCAGCATGTCGCGCGTATTGACTCGCCTCATATGCGCGGTGAGCGGACATTTTAGCCCGTCGGGATCGTCGCCAAAACTGAAATTCGCAAGCGCGACGTTGCGGGCCGCCCAGCCGTTTGGATCAGTCGCATGGTGGACGTTCGGATATTTTTTGTTGAACGCATCCCACTCCTCCCAGGTTGGCGCGAGCGAAATAGGCACCCCATCTGACCAGCGGCCCGCCATTTTCGCCATCAGGGTTTCGCGCGCATGCGTCGACGTTTTCGATGCCGGAGACGGCGCGAAACTGTTCTACTTTCTCATCCATGAAGGCAGTGAACGCAGCGACGTTCTGATGAAGCTTACGATAGGCCATGAAAGTGCCGTTGCGGCTGAAATCGAGCGGCATGGCGGCGCCGGCGATCTCCTGCGCCTCGTCGGGATAGCCGAGCAGGAATTCGCCGGTCGCGAGCGGCCGCCAATTGCCCTCGCCGTCGAGGGCGCCATTGCCTTTTACCTTCGCCTGCTCATCTTCTACGGAATATTGCCCCTCGAAAACCGGATCGCCGATACCGTCGGTGAAGCCAAAATGCTCCTTCGGTATGGGCACATACTTGCCATCCTTCTGCTTAATAATGAGGCTCAAGTCCTGATAATCCCGCCTCGCCCCGCGTCCCGGGGGGTTGTGTCCGGTAAGGAGCGTTACGCCGCCACTATTCTGGGCGAGGTTATTGATCTGCGAGGTTACGGACGCAAGCTCGGGGACAGCCTTTCCGGCATCCACATCCATTTGGGCGTTGAGCGTGACAAGGATATGGACCCGGTCCGGATTTGGGCCCAAACTGCCGCCGCTCTTGGTCCACACTTCGTCCCATTGGCCTTTCCAGCCTTCGTGAAAATCGTCGCCGAGCATGGGGGCGCGATTGACCATGCCGTCGATGAATTCGTCCGGCATACCGCGCAGCGTTCGGATTGGAACGTCAAGTGCTAGAAGGCCATACCATGTGAAGGCGATATTGATGGCGACGGGAAGCTTTTTTGGGTCTGCTATCATCCCGGGCGGGCAGGCCTGTGCCGTGGTGATCATCGGCAACAGCTCGTTCACGAATTTGCGCCCCGAATCTGCTCTGTCAATATGGAAGAGCATTATGCGGCCTTTGTAATAGCCCTGTATCCCATACGCGACGAGAATATTGCCTTGAATATCGGCGAGATCGAGGTTGACGGCCATGGTTAGCCTCTAATGCCGATGATGCCCGGCGGTTGCGTGGGATCGGCGAGGTTACTGGGTTTATTTACGTCGACGAAGTACTGGAAAGCGGTGTGGAGCTCCTGCGCCGACGCCGGGCCTGCTGCCAGCAGCTGGTTGTCGATTGCGAAACGGGTGAAAGTCCGCTGCAGATGAAGGGCCTTGAGAACGGTCGGGAGATCCGGTCCCGGTGGAAACGGCTTCGCGCCCGCTTTCAAAATGGTCCAGTAAGCCAGCCCGAGCCCGGCAGCGAGCGTCGCCGCACCAACGAGCAGCAGCATAAGCCCCCCGCAGAACAAAAACCAAACGACAACACCCAGAAGCAACAAGATGGCGCCAAGCCCAGCCGGAATCAGAATTTTATCGGCAGGCCACGCCGGGAGAATTTTTAAGAGGTCTTCCGGATTTTCGATAAAAGTGTGATCGGGTTTTTCGACGTAATAATCATTGAACGGCATCGTCGTTTCGAGCTGGCAACTCGCTAAATATTTCGCGAAGGATGCCGCGTCATTCACGCTATCGAAGCGATGACAGTAGGAAAATATCTCGCGCAAATTCTGTTCTTGCCACAAACTCTCAAGGTATGAATCGCGCTCCGCATCGGCGCTGCTTGCGGCGTCGAACTCCGCGGCGAAAAACAAAAATGGGCACGTCAGATGATCTTGCTTTTGCGCGACCGCGAGAATGTTCTCTTTTATTTCTAATAATTTCCGGAGCGGATTCGGGATCACCCGGTTTAAAAATTTCCGGAGCGGATTCAGGATCACCCGGCAAATTGAATTTTCCGTCACTCGCCCGTTGTAGGCGACATCGTCGATGACGACGAAGCGGGCGAAATGGTTGCGGGTGTTCCGCGCGAAGGGACTCTGTCCACCGCCGCAGTTGGGCGTCTGCTGAGCGGTCGGCAATAGCGCGAGCCTTTTGCGCAAGGCGTGGACCGGCGACGTAGACGCCGACCCGTCCGAAATCGGATCCGTTTTGACGGGAACGAGAACCGTCAGGAAGTAATGTCCGCCATCAAATGTTGGCATGCACGGCTCCTTGGCGAGACAAAAAGGTCAGCGAAGCGCTATGGCGGCGTCCGGCTGATCCTGGGCATATGCGTTGCGGTGTTTGTCGGCGTTCGCCGTGTCGTTGCTGGCGACCGGCGCATATCCTTGGTAGCCGAGGTCATTCTGCACCTTGCGCAGCTCGGCGACATAAGCCCTTTGGAACTCCTCGGGCGTCGAGGAATTGTGTTGCTGGGTGAGCCTCATAATGGCAAGCTGAACTCGCAACGCTGCCTTGACGTCGCGCTGCGCGGCACCAGGCGTCGCGTTATAGTAGTAATCCGTGTCGATCTGATTCGCCCGGATATAGTTCTTGAACGGCGTGATAGGGATTGAGTGGGGGTATCGCGTGCTCGAATACCAGAAAAAGTCGAGACCGTTGGGAATCCCGTCCGAGAAAGCGTCGATATATTGATCCCATGTGCCGTTAAAATTGCTGCAAAACAGCATGTAATCGTTTTGCAGTTTCTGCTTGCCCTGGCCGAGGTCCGGCCATTGGTTGCGCTTGATGAGCACCCATCGCGCAAAATGGATGATCGACAGGCCAAGCAGCCCTCCCAAAGTAGATGGAACTGCGCGTGAAGCCATAAAGATCAACCGCTGGAGCCAAGTCAGGCAGGGACGCATCGGCGTGACGACGTTCATGCCGTAAGCTTTGCCGGCGACGTTGGACATGGCCCCTCCCCCTCCATCCGCATGCAGCGCGGCTTTTGTATCTGCGGCAAACGCGGATGTTCATATGTTCACAAATTATTATGCCTCCTTTTTGCGGCTATTGGCAAGCCCTGGCTGGCAACCTGCCCCGGCGGCCCGGCAAAAAAACCGAAAGCCCGCGATCGCACATAAGTTTCATGGTGTCCGTGTGAACCAGCCTTGGGTTGCGCGTCGAAAGGTCGGCGATTTTCGGCATCCCCGTCGCAACCTAATATCTCCGTCAGCAAATTATTATGGGTTCGCGTCTAGAGTGACGTATACACACCGAGGCCCCTCATGATGATAGCCGCGATGACCCAGGACGCCCACCCGGCACGCCTCGCAGGCGGATTGCACGGCAATGGCCCAGCCAGCAATAATTCACCTTTTGCCGCGGCTCAGGCGGATCCGGGATCGAGCCTCGCCGGCGCTTATCTCAATCAATTCAACGAAATGATACGATTAATCGAGGGGCTTCCTGGCACGCCCGGATTGATAGGCGATTTATTGAATTGGCAACCGGCGAGCTACCAGGATTATTTCACCGCTTCGGCCATGCCAGGCCGCGCCTCCGCGACCGATGTCTATGCCTCGTTGAACCGCTGTGTGCGGCGAAATTTTGAAGACGTTATCGACGATCTCGAACGCAAGGCAATTGGCGCCTTGGCTGCGATTAGGCGCCACCACAAGACCCATGGGGAAGCCCGCCCAGACCTCATGACGGATATTTGCGCCCGCGCGGGAACGCATCTTCGCGCAGTGCTCGGCAGGGCCTACGATCTCGTCAATTATGTTCCAGCCGGGGCGGGCAATTTCGCGCCGCGCCGGAAGCTCCGGGTTTCGCAAGCCTGAGGGTAAGCTATTTCACCGCGATGCAGCCCGGGGTCGCATCCAGGCGAGCGCACTGCGGCCCACACAAGTGCGGCGGACCGGCACTGGCGCAATCGGGCGGTTTGGCGTAACACTCTTGGCGCATCTTTGCCTTTGCGTTTCGCGCGGATTAAAATCCAAGATCCGCCGCGTCGCTCCTCCGATCGCGTTTCTTCAACCATGCGCCTGTCCCATTATTTTCTGCCGATTCTCCGCGAGACACCAAAGGAGGCCGAGATCGTCTCGCACCGCCTGATGTTGCGTGCCGGCATGATCCGGCAGGAGGCAGCCGGAATTTACGCTTGGCTGCCGCTCGGGCTCCGTGTCTTGCAAAAAGTTGGCCAGATCGTGCGCGAGGAAATGGACAGGGCAGGTGCGATCGAACTCTTGATGCCGACCCTCCAGCTCGCCGATTTATGGCGGGAAACCGGACGCTACGAGGCCTATGGGCCGGAGATGCTGCGGATCAAGGACCGCCATGAGCGCGAACTCCTCTATGGCCCGACCAACGAAGACATGATCACCGGGATCTTTCGCGCCTATGTCCATTCCTACCGGGAACTTCCGAAAATCCTTTACCACATCCAGTGGAAATTCCGCGATGAGCAAAGGCCGCGCTTCGGCGTCATGCGCGGCCGCGAATTCTTGATGAAGGATGCTTATTCGTTCGATGTCGATGAAACTTCCGCGCGATTTTCTTACAACAAGATGTTCGTCGCCTATCTACGGATTTTTTCCCGGATGGGATTGAAGGCGATCCCGATGCGCGCCGAGACCGGGCCGATCGGCGGCGACTTGAGCCATGAATTCATTATTTTGGCGGAAACCGGCGAGTTGGCCGTATTTTGCCACTCCGATGTCTTGGATTTGCCGATCCCGCCCGAAGATACCAATTACGATGATGACCTCTCGCCCATCGTCCGCGCCTGGACCAAGCTTTACGCGGCAACCGGAGACGTTCATGATCCCGCGAAGTTCGAGCGCGAGACACCAGCGGAAAAACGCATCCAAACGCGCGGCATCGAGGTCGGCCAGGTGTTTTACTTCGGCGACAAATATTCCAAGCCGATGCGGGCCTTGATCGCCGGCCCGGACGGAGTCGAGCGGCCGTTCCAGGGCGGTTCCTATGGCGTCGGCGTGTCGCGCCTGGCCGGCGCCATAATCGAGGCGAGCCACGACGAAAATGGGATTATTTGGCCCGAAGCGGTCGCGCCCTTCAAGGTCGGATTGGCCAATCTCAAGGTTGGCGACGGCACAGCGGACGCAGCCTGCGCGGCGATTTACGCCGCTCTCGAAAAAGCCGCTGTGGAAGTGCTCTATGACGATACCGACGAGCGCCCCGGCGCCAAATTCGCCAAGCTCGATCTGATCGGACTGCCTTATCAAATCATCGTTGGCCCCAAGGGCTTGGCGGCGGGCACGGTGGAACTCAAGACCCGGGCGACTGGGGCGCGCGAAAATCTTGGCCCCGGCGCGGCGATCGCGCGGTTAGCGGGCTTATGATGGAAACTTCGAAGGGGAGGGGACCGTTCGCGCCTTTCGAGTGGATGATCGCGCTCCGCTATCTGCGCGCGCGGCGCAAGGCGAGCTTTGTTTCGGTCATCGCCTTTTTCTCGTTTCTCGGAATTGCCCTGGGCGTCGCCACGCTAATCGTCGTCATGTCGGTGATGAATGGCTTTCACAAGGAATTGCTCGACAAGATCGTTGGCATCAACGGTCATATTTTCCTGCAGGCCGCCGATACGCAATTCACCGATTACGATGAAGTGGTGAACGAAGTGGCGGCGGTGCCCGGCGTCAAATTGGTCATTCCGATGATCGAGAGCCCGGCGGCAGCTTCCACCAGCACTATGGCGTTTGCCCTCGTGCGGGGAATAAGGGAGGCCGACATTAAGCGCCTCCCAGGCATTGCCCGCAATGTTAAGCTCGGCACTCTCGACGGTTTCGATACAGCGGGTGGCGTCGCGATCGGCCAAAGGCTCGCCGAAAACCTCGGGCTTCGCATCGGCGACAAGCTGAAAATCCTGATCGCCAATGGCGCGCAGACGCCTTTCGGCATTGTCCCACGCAGCAAGGTCTACCCGGTCGCCGCGATCTTTCAGATCGGCATGGCGGAGTTCGACAATCTGTTCGTCTATATGGCCTTGTCCGAGGCGCAGGGTTTCTTCAATAAGGACAATCAGGCAAGCGTGGTCGAAATTTTCGTGGACCGGCCCGAGGAGCTCGACGCCGTCAAGGACAAAATTGGCCGGGCGATGATGCGGCCGATGATCATGACCGACTGGCGCGAGCGCAATAAGACATTCTTCGACGCGCTGAATGTGGAGCGCAATGTCATGTTCATTATTTTGACGTTGATCGTGCTCGTCGCCGCGCTCAACATCGTGTCGGGGCTGATCATGCTGGTCAAGGACAAGGGCCGCGACATCGCGAATTCTGCGCACCATGGGCGCTACGCAAGGTGGCGTGATGCGGATCTTTCTCATCACCGGCGCCTCGATCGGCCTCGCCGGAACGCTTGCCGGCTGCCTTCTCGGCGTCGCCGTCGCGAGCAATGTCGAGGGGGTTCGCCAGCTTCTCAAATGGCTTTTCGATGCCAATCTGTTTCCGGCGGAGATTTACTTTCTCTCGCGCGTCCCTTCGGTGGTCGATCCTGGCGACGTCCTCACCGTGGCTTCAATGACTTTCGTTTTGTCCCTGCTGGCAACGCTCTATCCGTCCTGGCGCGCGGCAAAACTCGATCCCGTCGAAGCGCTGCGATACGAATAGCCATGTCCCCTCCGGCGCTCTGCCTTGATAAGATCGAACGCCGCTACGCGCAGGCAGGAGCTCCGCTCGAAATCTTGCGCGCCGCCGATTTTTGCCTATGGGCCGGGCAATCGGTCGCGCTGGTCGCTCCGTCCGGCGCTGGCAAATCGACGCTCCTCCATATCGCGGGCCTTCTCGAGCCGCCCGACGCCGGGGAAGTGTTCATCGCCGGCGAAGCCACCGTGCGGATGGCCGATGACCAACGCACCGCCCTTAGGCGCGGCGAAATCGGCTTCGTCTATCAATTCCATCATCTGCTGCCGGAGTTTTCGGCGCTTGAAAATGTCATGCTCCCGCAGATGATCGCTGGCCTGTCGCGCCACGAGGCGAAGGAGCGCGCCTCGCAATTGCTGCAATACCTCGGCCTATCCAAACGCGGAGAACACCGGCCGTCCGAATTGTCTGGTGGCGAGCAGCAACGGGTCGCGATCGCCCGCGCGGTTGCCAACGGCCCCGGCATATTGCTCGCCGACGAGCCGACCGGCAATCTCGACCCGAAGACCGCGAGCCATGTATTCGAGGCGCTCGACACGATCGTCCGGGCGACCGGCCTTGCGGCGCTGATCGCGACCCATAACATGGAGCTCGCGCGCCGGATGGACCGCCGCGTCACCCTGCACGAGGGCCGCGTGGTGGAGCTGGCGTAAATAATACGAAGGCTTCTTAATGAGAATCGATACCGAAGCCGTCCTTGCGAGGAGCATCGCTCCGAAGCAATCCAGGGGCAGCCACGCGACTCTAGATTACTTCGCCTGCGGCTCGCAATGACGGCGGGGGCCGCGACCTCACATCATGAGTCATCGTCCGCGAGACCTGGTATTAATAAGTTTCTCATTCCCGCGAGTTTTGGGTCAGGCCTGAGACGGCGACGGCCAGCACGCCGCCCAATAGCCAACCCACTATGCCAAGCGCGGAGAAGGCGATATTCTGCCACCATTCGAGGCGCTCACGCTTGGGGTCAATGAAAAAATCCGTGAATTCCTTGTTGATCTCGATCACGGGCAATAGCCGCGCGAGACTCGCGCCAAAGCACCAAAGCAGCCCTCTTTGCTCCGTGTGCACCGCCGGGACGGTCCACCAGAGCAGCGCCGCGCCGGCAAGGGAGAAGCCGAGCACCCACCAAATAACGCGGAAGGTGTAGGTGCTAATCCCGTAGCCGGCAACGTCGTGGAGTGCGGTCCGGAACAGCCAGCCCCAAAAATTGTTTTGCCGCCGGGCCTCTTCGCGTTCGCGCTCGCGGCCCCGGTAACGGATCTCGTTGGCGGCGTCGCGGTCGCCAAGGCTCGTCAATGCGGCGGCGAGTTGCGCGTAGGGAGTGGGGCTGTAGTCGGTATCGCGCCTCGCCCACTCGTCCCACCACTCCATTCCTCGCCGCCGCATCTCCGGTCCGGTGTCCCCTGCAAATCCGCCGAGGTGATTGAAGCTGAACCCGTCGAGATGGAGCTGCCCCTGGGTGGGCCAGCCATTTTTGGCATCCATCAGATTGCCGGCAAATGCGTTGCGCAGGTTCAGGGTACTTGGTTCGCCGTTGCTTCCTGTCCAGACGGCGGGCTTGCCCGGCTCGCCGAGCACCAGGGCCCCGGCTATCGACGCGCCCGACAGATCGAAATCGGCCAGAATGGCGCCGCGTAGATCGAGGCCGCCGCCTAAATGCGCCAAGCGCATGACAATTGCTTGGGTGAAGTTAGCGTCGCGCAGGAACAGATAGCTACCTACCTCAAGCGATTCGGCGTAGAGCCTGCCGCCCAAAGTGGCGCCGACCAAATCGATCTGTCCGGTGATCTTCGCTCTGTTCAGAACCACGTCTTTGAAGCTGGCCTTGTTTTGGCCTTCGGATCGCATGAGCAGAGAGCCATCAACCTGTAGGGAGTCGGCCGTCAGCGTTCCGTCCAAACTGGCGCCGATCATGGAGATCTGTTCCGTGATCTTCGCACCGCGCAGAACCACGTCCTTGAAGCTGGCCTTGTTCTGGCCTTCGGATCGCATGAGCAGAGGGCCACCGACCTGTAGGGCGTCGGCGTTGAGCGCTGCCGTCGAAACTGGCGCCGATCATGGCAATCTGTCCCGTGATCTTCGCACCGCGCAGAACCACGTCCTTGAAGCTGGCCTTGTTCTGGCCTTCGGATCGCATGAGCAGAGATGCCACCGACCTGCAGGGCGTCGGCGTTGAGCGTGCCGTCGAAACTGGCGCCACACATGTCGATCTGTCCGGTGATCTTCGCACCGCACAGAACCACGTCTTTGAAGCTGGCCTTGTTCTGCCCGTCGGACGCCATGAGCAGAGAGCCCTCGACCCGCAGGGCGTCGGCGTTGAGCTGCCGTCGAAACTGGCGCCGGTCATGTCGATCTGTCCGGCGATCTCGATTCGCCGGCGGAGGTCGCTCGAGGCAATCCCGATGGGTGGGATCGTCACGAGCTGAAGCGGTTTCGCCTCCGGCCCGAAGTCCGGCAAGGCGGCGGGCTCGATTTCCTCGATGCCCGGCCGGTTGACCACCACGATTGTCGCCAGCCGTGCGATCCCCGCCGGGTCTCGGCCAAGTCGGCAGATCGACCACACTGTCGGCCCCGACCAGGAAGAAGAGCTCATCGCCAGGCCTCTCTTGCGCCGGTATGGCCGTCAGCGTATCGACGCTGTAATGCGGCCCCGGCCGCCTTCGAGGTCAGACGACTCGAACGCCGAGTTCCCGGCGATGGCGATCCTGACCATCTCCAGCCGATGCGCCAGGGGCGTCCGATCGCCCCGCTTATGCGGCGGTTCGCCCGCAACCACGAACCAGACCCGGTCCAGCCCACACGCCTCGCGGCACTGCTCGGCCAGGATCAGGTGCCCGACATGAATCGGGTCAAACGTACCGCCAAAAAGCCCAAGCCGCATGACCGCAATCTCCAGAGCCGCGATGACCCGCCCCCTCAAACAAAGCGAGTGTGGCAAATTTCGCCGTTAATCTCAACTCGCTATCAACCGCCCAGCGCATCACGAGGGATAGTGTGTGCTGGAAATGACACGGGCAGAACACACATTCCTGGCGTAAAATGTTGTGCAGCGGGGGGCTGGTCCCTTGCACCCGCGTGGCCATTTCGACAAAGGGAGGATCAGGATGAATCGCATGGTTCTTCATTCACGCGTTGGCCCGGATGGTGTTCTGCACATCACCGTGCCGATCGGCAAGGAAGACGCGGACCGGGAAGTGCAGGTGACGATCGACCCGGCACCACCGTCGATGACGCAGGAAGAGTGGCGAGAGTTTGTCTTATCAACGGCCGGCGCATGGCAGGGAGATCTGGAGCGACCCGACCAGGGAGAGTACGAAGTGCGGGATGAATTTCCGTGACCTACCTGCTCGACTCGAACGCCTGGATCGCCTACTTGCGCCAAGCAACGCACGACTGGTACAACGATTCCTCGGGGTGGACCCTGCCGAGATCGCGTTGAACTCGGTCGTGCTGGCTGAGCTGTTCTACGGTGCCCACCATGGCCCGCCGAACAGACAAGCCGCAAACCTGGCCCTGATCAGCCAATTGCAACAACGCTTCACTTCCTTGCCTTTTGACGACCAAGCAGCCGGCCAATATGGCGAGATCCGTGCGTATCTCGCCGCTCGAGGCACGCTCATCGGCCCCAACGATTTGTTCATCGCCTCGATTGCACTCGCGAGCGGACTGACGCTCGTCACGAATAACACGCGCGAATTTAGCCGTGTCCCCGGTCTAAGACTCGAGGATTGGACATGACAATCAACAGGAATGACGAATGGCTATAAGCTGCGGGTCTGGTCGAGATCGAAAAACGACAGTGCGGTAAAGTTCATGTCACTCGTCTGAATCGTGGTTTATCCTTGCTAACCGGGCTGCACACCTTTTTGACCTCGCTCCACAACGCCGCCGATTATAACGATTACGACGCCGTACCTCCCGCCACGGTCTTATGGCCCGCCACTACCGTGTGGACAAACGTGCAGAAATCGAGTGTACTGACATCGACAACGCCGACGGTCGGACCACGGGCCAGCAGGTTCCGGGTGAGCGGGGCGGCGGATCTGGACGGTGGGCCCGAGGCTTGAGCCTTGTCAATCATGACCAACGGTGGTGGGCAGTTTGATGAAACGGGCGCCGGTGAATCATCCGACGGGGCCGGCTTTCGCCTCACGCAGGACTTCGGCCGGCCGGCCGTGGGACCATTTGCCGGGGTGGTGGTCAACCGGCCGATCGATCAGGTGCTGACCTATCGAGTTCCCCGCGGTTGGACCGGATCATCCAGGTGGGGCATGCGTTCGCGTGCCGCTGGGAAAGGGCAATAAACAGGCGACGGGCTACTGTGTGAGCGTGGGTGCTCTTGCACCCGAGGGGCTCGATCCCCGGAAGCTGAAAGACGTGGCCGAGGTGCTCGACCCGGTCCCCTTGATCGACGCCAAGATGCTCGAGGTCACGCTGCTGGCTGGCGGAATACTATGTCTGGCCCTCGTGGGGACAGGCGCTTGAATCGGCGGTGCCGGCGGGGGTCAGGAACCAGGCCGGTACGCGGGTGGGAACGTTTCTCGTGGTGCCGGCGGAGATTCGCCAGGGGCTGACAGGACCAGTCGCTCAAGCCCCGGCTCTCGCCCAAGCAGGCCGCCGCGCTTGAGGTTCTCTGTCAGACCGACGAGCCGCTCTCGATCGCCGACGTCTGCCGGCGAGCCAGATGCGCGTCTGCGCCGGTGCTGGCCTTGCGGCGGCAGGGGTTGGTTCATTCCGTTCGCCGCCGGCAGACAATCGGCAAGGACACCTTGGCTCGGAGATCGACACTCGAGAAAAGACTCTCTTGAGCCAATAACGACCTCGGCGGCCGGAACCGTCTCTGCCGACGCATCGCCTGCCCGGGCCGATCGTCCCCGGCTGGTCTTGACGGGCGAGCAAGACCTGGCGATGGCCGGTCTGGGCCCTGCCCTCGCGGCCGACGCCTTTGCGCCGTTCTTGATTCATGGAGTGACGGGCAGCGGCAAGACCGAGGTCTATTTATCAGGCGATCGAGCGGGTCGTGGCCAGGGGCCGCCAGGCGATCGTGCTGGTTCCCGAAATCAGTCTCACTCCGCAGACGATCCGCCGGTTCCGAGGCGGTTTGGTCGGTGGCCGTGCTGCACAGCCACTTGAGCGACGTCGAGCGGCATCGGCACTGGCAGCGGATCGCGCGCGGGCGAGGTGGAGGTGGTCGTGGGCGCCCGCTCGGCGATCTTTGCGCCGACGCGGCGACTGGGGCTGATCGTCATCGATGAAGAGCACGAGAGCACGTTCAAGCAGGAGACAGCGCCGCGCTATCACGCCCGCGACGTGGCCGTCAAGCGGGCGCAGCTCGAAAGCGTGCCGGTGCTCCTGGGCTCGGCCACGCCGTCGCTGGAAAGCTGGCGAAATGCCCAGTTGGGAAAGTACACACGGCTGGTGCATGCCAAGCCGGGTCGACGACAGGCCGATGCCGGCCGTCGAGGTGATCGACCTGCGGCCACGAGAAGGGCTTCGCTGGGCGGGCGGAGCGAACCGCTCGGCAGGCGATGCACCGGCGCGCTCGGGAAACAGGGGCAGGTGATCCTGCTGCTCAACCGGCGGGGCTATCACACGTTCGTCCTCTGCCCGAGCTGCGGGCACGTGGTCAAGTGCCGCGACTGCGATGTGGCGGTCACTTACCACAAAGGAAGGCATATCCTGATATGCCACACTTGCGACGCCGAGCGGCCGTGCCCACCGTCGTGTCCGGCGTGCCCCGCGCCGCACATGCATTACGGCGGAATCGGCACCGAGCGCCTCGAACGAGAGGTTCGGGGGCGTTTCCCGAGTACGTCTCGCGGCGGATGGATTCCGACTCGATGCGGAAGCCGGGCAGTCATGAGGAGGTGCTGGCGGCCTTCAAGGCGGGCGAGGTGCAGATTTTGCTGGGCACGCAGATGATCGCCAAGGGGCTCGACTTTCCCAACGTGACCTTGGTGGGGGTGGTCAACGCCGACACGGCCTTGCACCTGCCCGACTTTCGCGCAGCCGAGCGAACGTTTCAGCTCGTGGCGCAGGTGGCAGGTCGAACCGGCCGCGGCGACCGGCCCGGCCACGTGCTGGTGCAAACGTACTGTCCGGATCACCCGGCGGTTGTGCACGCGGTCAGGCACGACTACGACGGCTTCGTCCGCCAGCGAGCTGCCGGAGCGAGAGAAATTTGGCGTGCCCCCTTTCGGCCGGATCGTGCGGCTGATCGCCCGGGGAGCTGACGAGACGGCTACGCATGAGTACCTCCAAAAGCTGGCTGCGCTGTGGTGCCGACTTGGCCGATGCCAGGGTGTGCGTGTGGGCCCGGCGCCTCGCCCCATCATCAAGATTCGCGGCCTGTATCGATTCCATCTGCAGGCAAGGTGCTCCAAGGCCGGGTTGCTCCAGAGCCTGATGCGTGACTTGCCAGCCCGGCTACCGCCGCCGCAGGGCATCGAACTGGCCATCGACGTCGATCCAATTAGCATGCTATGAGGTGCGACCGTGTCGGCTGTTGGCTCGCGAAATTTAAAGAAAACTTGAGAAAAACGTTAAAGTCGAATTTACAAGACCGGCCGATCGGGTAATCTCCCGCCGTTCGTTCACACCCTAGACTCGCGACGACGGAACTCATGGCCGAGTTTCGACGGGGCAGGCAGGATGCCAGACATCCAGTCAACCTATCAATCCCCCTCGTCCTCGTTCGTGGTTTCGCGGTCGTGCCAGGAGTCTGGCCACGAGCCCGTTTGGGGTCGGGCCGGGGCTGTGATCCCTGTGTCTTGGTGTCGTTCGTCCACCTCGCGAGAAGACTTGGTCCAGCCCGGTGAGGCCGGTGGTATGGCCCGGAGTGAGCCCGTCCAGGTGAGGACGCCACATCTCGAGTCCAGACGAAGTCAGTGCGATGCAAGTGGATTGTGATGCGACAATCCCGATCCGTTTCAGGAGGAAACCATGCTCTAGACTGAAGGGTGGCCTGGGCTGCGAACCGCGGTCATCGCCCTGGGACTCGTCGCCTTCTCCGCGACAGGTGCCACGGCCGTCGCCGCTTTCGTACAGTACGTCGGGCCAGATCGATCCGACCAACGGCGTCAAGGGCACCAACGTGATCAGCTACGTGCCCCTCTCCAACAGTAATTCGGTTGACATGAGCTCGGGGAAGACGAATGTGGGGCTGGGCAATTTCGTGATCTCGCCCCTGGCGGCCAACACATCAACCAGCTATGACAACACGCCTTTCAAGATCAGCTTCCTGCCGGCGTCCTATAATAATGACACGACGGTGAGCAAGGACGCGCCAGTGGTCTTGACCGGATTTCTCAACGGCGTGGTCAATGGCATGTCGAGCTCGACGGTTCAAGCGTCGTTCAACCCCGTGCCCAACGGCATGGTCGGGTTGGGCAGCCGGAACGGCCAATTTCTCGCTGCCGACCGCTCGCTCTTGCTGGCCCCCTCCACTTCAAACTCCGGCACGACCTCTGCCCAAGGGCTTGTCACGTTCACCCCGGGCAACGGCAATGGTGGCGGTGGTGGCGAGGCTCCGGTTCCCGAACCGAGCACCATCGCCTTGTTCTGACGACGGTGGGTGGCCTTGGTCTACGCCGGTATGTGCTGGGCCGGCGGCGGAAAGCGAAGGACTGACGCCCTACCGATCTCAAGCCGACCGCAATTAGCCCCTCCCATGCCCCTCGACCGAAGACGTCGAGGGGTTTCGTCGCCGCTTGCCGGCTTCCAGCCCGTCCAAAAGAGCCCGAGGTCAAGAAGCGAGCCGGCTTGCCCTTGGGGCGGTTAGAAGAGATCATGACAGGAAGACCAAGAGGAAGAGGAAAAGCCGGAACACGTAATCTGGCCTGCGAGTGCTCTGGGTGATTGAATTCGGGGAGAACTGGGTCCAGACCGCCTTTGACTGACGCCTACTTGAAATAAGAGAGAGCATCGTTCCAGGATTGGCAGGTTCTGACCGGGCGGCGCGATCGAGGGATCGCCCTTGCCCGCGGAATCGGTTTCCCGGGCGCGCACACGGACAACCGCCAGATCGGACAAGTTTCAGAGGCATCGGTGAGGCGAGTCTCAGACAGAAGAGCCGATGCTGATGGCTGACGGACCGATCGATTTGCTGTCAAGCGCGCGCGGGTGAAACCGAAGCGCTGGGCGAGTTGTGTGCGCTTTATCGCAACTATTTGCGAATGGTGGTCCGGACCGGCCTGGGTCCGCGGTTGCGCGAGCGGGTCGAGATGTCGGACGTGGTTCAAGAGGTCCTGGTCGAGGTCGTCCGGCAGTTTCCCCAGTTCACGGGCCAGAACGAGGCCGCCCTGGTGGGCTGGCTGCGGCGGCTGGTGGGGCAAAAGCTGGCCGACCTGGGCCGCTATCACAGCCGGGCCAAGCGAGCCGGGCCGTCGGCACTGCCGCTGGAGGGCGCGGCTCCGAGGCGGGTGGCGCGGGCCGGCGAGGGAGGGCGGCCGGCTGCTCGACATGCTGTCACTCTCGCAGACCAGCCCCAGCCAGGCCGTCAGCCGGCGCGAACAGATCGTTCTGCTCGCCGATGCCCTGGCCGCCCTGCCGGTGGCCGAGGCCGATATCCTCTGGCTTTACTCCGCCGAGAATCTCTCGTTCGAGGCGATCGGCGAGCGGGTCGGCCTGTCCCGAAAGTCGATCCGCGGCATCTGGGCACGCGGGTTGAAACGCCTGAAACGCTCGCTGGAAGGGCCGCCCGGCGGCCCGTTGAGGTTTAACGATGGTTCAGCGCACTGACGACGAGCACCATGAGCCGATCCCAGCCGCATGCCGAGCGACGACGAACGCGTGGGCGAGGCGATCGAGGCCTACCTGGCCTGGCCGAGCAGGGTCACGCGCCCGAGATCGAGGAGTTCGCCGCGCGTTATCCCGACTTGAAAGACGACGTGCGGGCGGCCCTCGAGGGGCTCGAGCTCGTCCACGGCTTGCTGGGATCGGCTTCGTGCTATCGCGGGTCGGGCCACGGATCGAGGCCCCGGGCCCGGCATCGAGTCGGGCCGGCGGATCGCCGGCTATCGCGTGGTCCGCGAGCTGGGACGCGGCGGCATGGGGACGGTCTACGAGGCCGTGCACGTGGGACTGGACCGTCCGGTGGCGCTCAAGGTGCTGGGCATCCACGCCGCGCCCGACTCATCGGCCCGGCGGCGGTTCCTGAACGAAGCCCGCACCGCGGCCGGGCTGCACCATACGCACATCGTGCCGGTCTTCGACGTCGGCCAGGTCGGCGGCCTGTGCTACTACGCCATGCAGCGGATCGAAGGGAGCGGACTGGATCGGGTCGTGCGTCATCTCCGCCGGAGCCGGCCCGCCTCGGCGGCGCGGAGTCGGCCGATCCTGGGAACGACCGCAGGGACTCCCGGCGCAACACCGCGTCAAGTCGTCTCAGAACAGCTCCCGGCTCAGCCAGCTCTGGATTCGCGTCTCCGAGAGGGTTGCTCTGGCGCACGGCCCTCGCCAACATCCAGCGATGCGGCGGTGACAGCCGACCCAGCACGGCAGCTGGAGCGGCCGTGCTCGAGCTGCCAGCCCGATCGCGGCCAGGGCGCGTCGATGCGACCCGGCGTCATGGCGGAATACGCCAGCCCGGCCGAATCCGTCACTTTGACCGGCGACTCGACGGCGTCGTCGACGGCGACTGGCCGCATCGAATCGAGCCGAACTGCGGTGATGACGGGGCTGCGGGCCAGGCGAAGCGGCTCAGCTCGGCGCTGGTCCGATCCGGCCCGCACCGCTCGTGACGACGAGCAGCCGGCGCCGTTCGATCCGCCGCGGGGATCGGCCTATTTCCGCTGGGTCGCCGAGGTCGGTCTGCAGTCGGCCGAGCGCGCCTGCGCACGCCCACCATCAGGGCGTGATCCATCGCGATGTCAAGCCGTCGAACCTGCTGATCGACGGCAAGGGAAACATCTGGGTGACCGACTTCGGCCTGGCTCGCCGGCTGGCCGACCCGGGGTTGACCCACCACGACAGCCTGCTCGGCACGCCGCGGTACATGAGTCCCGAGCAGGCCCGAACCGGCTCGATCGACGGGCGGACCGATGTCTACAGCCTGGGAGCGACGCTCTACGAGCTGCTTGACGCTGCGGCCTCCGTTCGACGGTCGATCCGCGGCCGAGCTGATCGACCAGATCGGCCAGCGAGGCCGGTATCCCCCACGGACGATCGACCCGCGGGTCCCTGCGCGACCTGGAAACGATCGTGCTCAAGGCGCTGGCGAAGCGGCCGGCCGATCGCTACATCGACGGCCGCCGAGCTCGCCGAAGACCTGGCGCGGTTTCTCAATCACGAACCGGTCAAGGCCCGGCGGATCAGCCCGGTCGGCCGGCTCTGGAGGGTCGCTCGCCGACATCCGGGCATCACCTCCGTGACGACCGTCGCCGGCGCGACCATCCTGGCCATCGCGACCTTTGCCTATGTGCGAATTGTCGCCGAGAAGGACCGAGTGAGCGAGGCACTGAAGCAGGCCGCCGCTGCCGCCATCGAGAAGGACGGCGAGGCCAAGAAAGCCCGGGCCGCGGTCAGGCGGGAGCTCTCCGCGCATGCCTTGCGCGTGCTCTCCTCCGATCTTCCCAACCGCCTGCGCCACCGGACTTGAGCTGCTCAGAAAAGCGGCCGCGGCCGACCTCGCGAAAGGTGTCGAGCTTGATCCCGGACCGGAGCCGACGCCGCAGGAGCTCGCGACGAGGCCGTGGAATTCCTGGCTTTGCGCGACGTCGAACCGAGGCCCGAGTTTCCCACCGGGCCTTGCCGCGGGATCGAGTTTGGCCTGGGAGGCAAGATCCTCGCCACGCGCTCGGATGACAATCAGGAGGTGAGCCTCTGGAAGGTTGACAGCCGGCAGCGATTCGAAACGCTGTCAGTCGGCGACAGCACGAGAGCCTCTGCCGCGACCGCCGGCTCGACCCGCGAGACGCCCACCACGCCCCAGTCCCAGAACGGCGGTCGGACCGAGCCCGGCGCCCAGGGCGAATCAGCGGCTCGCGTCGGCCCCAATTCCAACCCGGGCGGACGGCTAGCGCGGCCCCGGCGGGCGGCGGCCGCAGTGGGACCGATTTGGAAACCGGCTCGTGCTCGCCGGCCACATCCTGGCCGCGATCAAGCCGGAAAGTCAGGGTGTGCGGCTTTTTGACATCCGCACTGGCGCGTCCCCTGCCTGATCTCGAACGCCCCGGACGACTCGTGCTCAGCCTGGTCGCCAATGCCGAAAGCGAGCGACTCTTGACGATCGAAGTGGTCATCGGCCCGCTCGCAAATGGAACCGCCTCGCCTCGTGCCGGCGCAGATTCCTTCCGCAACCCGGAGATCGAGGTCAATCTTTGGGATGTGAACAGCCGCGAAGCGCCGATCAAAAAACTCGATGTACCTGAGTCCGACCTCCCGCGCCGGCCCATCATGGCCGCGTTCAGCCCCGACGGCAAGACGCTCGCGCTCGCCTACAGTGTTAACCGAATGCAGTGGTTTCTCTCTTCTCGGCCAACAATGGCAAACTCCTGGACACCATCGACACCCAGGCCGAGCAGATCGTCAGCCTGGCCCTTGGGGCCGATAGCATGATGGCCACGGCCGCCGGAGCGCACTATGCAGCTCTGGGAACTGGAACCCCAAGACGTTCCTGACGAGCCTGACGCCTACGCGAGGCACCCCCCGGCTGATGCGTTTCAATCCGCGGGGAACCTTGCTGGCAACCGCCGCCGGTCCCAACGTGGAGCTCTGGGACACGGTCTCGCACAAACTTCTCGGCGTCTTGCCGAGTGCTCAGCCGGTTGCCGACCTGGCATTCATGCCCGACGGCCAGACGCTGGCCGTCAGCGGCAGCATGGCCTCGACGTCGGTCTGGAAAGTGTCTGACTCGGCGGCCAGGGTCGAACTCGGCGGCTTAGAAGGACGACCGACGTCGCTGGCGTTCCGCGGCGACGGCTCCCTCGCGATCAGTACCAACAATGGCGGCGTCTGGTTCTATCGAGACGGGGGAAACCGCTGCACACCGTCCTTGTCGGCCACGGGCGGCCAGGCCGAACCTACCCAGCGCAGCATTGATCGCGAGCATAACAGGCGACCGTTTTCGGCGAACATCGTCTTCGACGCTGAAGGCAGGCTGATCGGTCACGATGCTCGCGGCCTGCGCATCTGGCCGGCCGAATCGCTTTTGTCGCACTCGCCCGCGATCGTTCCGCTGCCCGGTGCCGCGATGGGCCCCTTCCAGCCATTAGCGCGGCCTCGGCCGACGGTAGGCTTTTGGTCCTGGCGCGGTTGGAACAGACGTGGCGCTCTGGCACGCGGATCGGCCCGACCGCGTGCAGCAGGTCGTGCCCCCACTGGCGGCGGCAGGAGAGGAGCCGCCCGTGCCGGCGATTGCGGGCCCCTCGGGTTCACCGCGAACTCCGTCGCGACTGGCCGCGCCAGCAAGATCGGGCGGCCCGGCACGTGCCGGCAATCCCGGCCGGTTCGGTCCGTTCGGGTCCCCAGATCTACTCGGTCCAGGTCGCGCCCAGGGGCGATCGTATCTATATGCTTGGAGACTTCCGGCTGAAGATCTGGGCTCTTGGACGCCGCCTCGGGCTCGAGGCGCCTGTGGCAGGCTCGTCGACCTCGAGGCAGGCGTTCGGCAGGAAGGAGGCTTTTCACGACCCTGGGCACTCCGCGGTGACGGCGGCCTGCTGGGCCATTCGGCGACCGAGACGGCAACGTGACCCTGCTGGACACGGCCGCACTCCGGGAGGTGAGCCCGTCGATCAGGCCCCCCACCAAGGAAGCCAAGACAGGACCGCTCCGCGCGATGGCCTTCTCTCCTGATGGACGAACCCTGGCCGTCGGCAGTCCCCAAGGAGAGGTTTTCTGCTGGTCGGTCGAGAAGCCCCTCGGCTCCTCACCTGAGGTTTCACCTGGCCAGTCAGCCGCGGGCCCGTTCACAAGCATCCATCTTCGACCACCAAGGGCCAGCGGCTCGCGTGCTGCGGCTGGAGTGGAGCAAATGGGGGTCGATCTCTGGAACCTCAGCTTGGATCGAGCGCGAGCTGGCCCGACTGGGTCTGAATGAATGATATCCCTGTTGTGCCCAGCGTTGTCTCTGCGGCTTGTCTCGCGGGGTCGTACGCGAGAGCCGGGTCGCAGGCGTACTGGGGAATCCGCGGCCCATGCGAATCACAACGGACAATGGCAGGGTTCTTCTTGAACGGGACGGTGTGCTGACAGGGGCAAAGACCTGCGGGGCTTGAAACTGGGCGGCATGATTTGTGCGGTCAGTCTCTCACCGGCTCAGATTTGTCAGAATCGGTCCTTCACGGCGCCAGACCTCGCAGACGCCGACCTCTCGGGCGCTCGGCTCGGCCGCTTACCATCATGGAAGGGGGTTCATTTGCTACGGAGCCAAGTTTGACGGTGCCAACATGAGCGGCAGCCGACCTCTACTGGGCGAGCGCATTTCAGGCGTCTTTTCCAGGCGCAGATCTCACCGGGGCCGATCTCCGCGGAGAGTTCAAACAGGCCGACTTTACCGGTGCGAACCTCAATGACGCGAACTTCGGCCGGGACAATCTCAACGGCTCGACAAGTCTCGAGGGCACCGCAGAGTCACCGGAGCAAACCTGCGGGGAGCAAAGTTCGAGGGAGCGCGATCTGATTCAAATCGCCATGTCTGATCTCATAGCGACTCCGCGGCGCCAGGCCCGGTTAACGCTTGAGACAGTAGCCTGGTAGGGTGGGTCAGTGGAGCGCAGCGAAACGCGGTTCCCACCAGAGTGCCTTTGGCCTGACCCGATGGTGCATCGGCTGACCCACTCTCCTAGGCCGAGGGTACAAAACTCCTTCAACTGGACATGGGCTGGAAGGATGAGGCGGCGAGGCGACTCCATCGTGCATTGACGGTGAATGCAAGAGATGAATCCGGCTGAACCTACCTGATGTATGCGGCCATCCGGGGCAATCTGGACACGGTCAGGCCGTTGGTCGAAGCCAAGGGTATCTTGAAGTACTTCACCCCTGAACGACCTAGGTTGCCGGGCCCGACGGACTGCGGTCAATTGGGCCTATGCTGATCTACCTCGACCTGTGCAGGCATCCAGCGCCCGACTCGACGACAAGACGCAACTCCGGATTCTGGTCGAGAGTGAAGCCATCCTCGGGATCATCGCGCTGTGCGAGTCAGGGCAAGGTATTTTGATGAGTTCGGATGCCCCTCGAGTACGAGGCCGGGCGGAA